>JANQSA010000001.1 GCA_028284285.1 Croceivirga sp. | reverse complement strand
GATTTTAAAGTTCCTGTTGCTCCCGATTTAATCTCAATGGGAATAACCTTATCTTGGTAGGGATACACCAAATCTACTTCCGAGGAAGATTGTTTTTTTTCTCTAATCCAAAAATGGGGTTTTGTACTACCAATGGTATTCAATGATATGATTTCTTGCGTTATGAGATGGGGAATGATAGCTCCTTTAAAAGCATTACTCAAATCTTCCATCCCCAAAAGCTGTGCTTGAATTCCTAAAGTGTAGTTTACCAAACCTGTATCTAAAAACTGTAAGCGAGGTGATTTATTAATATTTGGTTTAATAGGTGGATCAATGTCTGTTGTAGGATAAATGAGTTGTATGATTTTTGCTGCATCCAGATTGCGCATGGCTTCTCCTACCTCCCTTGACCTATAATTCGAATTTCCGAAATTCTGGAATTTGATTCTTTGGTCTATGTAGAGATGGGCAGTTTCCATAATATGTCTGATTACCCGTCTTTCGGTGGCATTCGAGGCATATTTTTCAACATCTTCCTTGTAGGTGGCCCAAATACTTTCATAAACTTTGGGAAGATTAGCCAGGTTGCCATCTCCAATGTCCCTTTTGACCACTTCGGGCATCCCCCCAATGATGGCATACCTATGAAAAAGTCCCAATAATATCTTATGTGCTATGGGATTTAAAGGTACGCTTCCCAAATGTTTGAAAGCCGCATTATGGTTTATTGCTTGTAGGTATTCAGAAAAATTTAAAGGATACAAATATAGAAACTCGACTCTTCCCACTGGAAAGCTCTCTACCTCTTTTATTGCAAATTCCAGTAAAGATCCTGCTGAAATCACATGAAGCTCTGGAACTTCTTCAAAAAAATACCGAAGTAACTGGATGGCCTTGGGTAGTTCTTGAATTTCATCTATAAATAGTAAGGTGTTCTGCTGCTGGTCAGGAGTAATATTATTTGATAATAATAATGACTCCACAATGGTATTAACATCGTCATAGGCTTCGAAAAACTCTTTGTCAGAAGTTTTTTCCAAATTCAATGAAATAAAAAAATCATAGCTTTTGGCAAATTCCGTTACTAGGGTTGTCTTGCCCACCTGTCTTGCTCCACGTAGTATTAGCGGTTTCCTATTATTACTGGCCTTCCAAGCTTCCAGATTTTTTAGAACATGCCTTTTAAAGTTCATATCACAATAATACTTGTAACAAAGTAAGGGTAATTTTTTTGATTTATTGTAATAAAGTAAGGGTAGAGATTAAAAAATTTTGTAACAAAGTAAGGGTAGAAAGGTGTCCAGCACCCACATTTGAACTACGCTGCCCCAAATCTTACCATAACCTTCATGCGCGTGGTTCCTGTGGAATTTCTTCCGCGTTCGGGAAGAAAAGCGGATAAAAGAAATTCCATAGGGCGCATCTACTTTTTGTTAAGGATAATGTCCTGTTTCTTTAGCCACTTTTGGTAATCCTTGAAAATGATGGGGTGGTCTTCAAAATATTGTCTCGCTTTAAATAATCCCTCATTCTTTCCCTCTTGATAGGCAGCTTCCTTTTGCTTTTCATATTGGATGTAATGATAACCGAAATAACCGAATACCGTTGCATTCAGAATCATTACTGTGTAAATTAAAGCTAGCTCCCATTTCGGTATTAACCTCGATTTTTCAATGTTCTTTAGAACTTTGTCCAAAGCCTGATGCTGCTTTTCCGAAATGGTTTTCAAATTGGATTGGTGGTCGTTCAATAGCTGTTCCATCTTTAACGTATCTGGCTCAAAACCAAAGTCATTGATATTTTTGAGCATTACCTTAAGTTCCAATACCCAATTTCCGAAAGACCTGATTTCCTCAGTCAGCAGTTCCGCTATTTCATCCAGTTTTGCCATAACATTACATTCCTATTTCGATTCCTATCCCTTTATCAATTGTTCTTTTGATGGTTTTTGAAATTGCTTTTGTAGCAATTTTAGCAACAAGATTGGGAGATAGATTTACTTTACTGCCCATCAGTTTCATTGCATTTTCGGTTTTTGCTTTCTCCACTACATTTCTGTTGAAACCAATCTGTTCAGCTATATTGTTCATGGACATGGAACGGTGTACCTCACTGCCTTTTAAATTCTGCCCTGCAAACTCAAACCGAAAGCCCTGCAATTGGTTCTGTCTATTAATGGAGGGGATGACTTTTACAGGATAGGCTTCCATGGCCTTGATGTATTGGTTAAAGTCCTTTGGCATAACCTCGCTGATAACCTTTTCGTGGATTCTTTTAAGAATCATACGCATGTCCTTGGCCTTGTCCAGTTTTTGCTGCTGCACTTCCCGTACTGTACTCAGGCCCATTTCTTTTGCAACCCGTTCCGCAGCTTGTTGGCTCCGCTTCCCTATAAAATTGTCTTTATAGGCTTGCCCTTGAAAATTGATTCGGTTCACATACAAATGGATATGAACGTGTTTCCGATTTCTGTGCACAAAGGCTATGGCCTGGTTCTCCTGTAACTTCATCTGTTTTAAAAAGCGTTGCGTGATTTCTTGGAGCTGTTTGTTTTTCATTTCTTGCCCATCCTTGATGGTCGGACTAAGTACAAAACTCAAAGTGTTCTTTTTACAATTATGGTTCTGTTGTTGGATGGTCCTGAACTCTTGGGTAATCTCTTTTGGGGTTTCCCCTGCCAAATATTGGCTATGGATAATCTCGGGTTTCTTTTCTTCCCGAAGTCCATAGGCCATGGATGCCGATGTGTGCGATATGGATTTTCCCATTCCTATCATACCCTAAAACTTAAAAGGTGCTCCCTAATTTCTTTTGCCAGTTGGAAGACTTCATCCGCCAATTTTGGATTCCGTTTCCGGAACATATTCCCGATACGTTTAAAATTGTTCTGGTACTTTACCAATAACTTATAGGCCTCGATTTGATCTTCCGATAAACGTTCAATAATCCTATCATTAAATGCGGCACGACGGCAATACTCACTGATAGAAAGACCTGACTTTTTGGCCTTCACTTTCAGCAGTTTCTTCTCATATACTGAGCACCTAAACTGGACGAATTCCCGTTTCATAATCCTTTTTTTCTTTTGCGACCTCCGGGAGCAAAAGCAAGATTTGTCATGACAATGACACATCTTGAGTTCTCACTCAGACACTTATACCACGCCATAACCATATCACCTCTCATCTCCCTATCCATAAACCCAAAAACATTTGAAAAACGTTCCTTACCAAATACAAAGTCATAAGGATAGAGTAATTGGCATTCATTTTTTATCCTTTGAAATTCTTCGCTCAAATTCAGCTTCTAAATATTCATCGGAGAGGTTGGGTTTACCCATTAACCAAGCATCTATAATATCCTTATCGAAAAATTTCTGGCGAATGTGCTTGTTACCACCCATGGGTATCAATCGCAATTGTGTCAGTTTGTAAATCTTACTTTTCGACAATCCTGTATATCGGGCAAGGTCATTGACATTCATAATCCGCTTTTGGTGGGATAGCAACTGCTTGATGTCTTTCAAAAGCTCCACCACATTTTCATCTGCTTCCATAATCTCATTTTCTAATAATTGCCATGTACAAAGGGCAATTGTGTTACAAATCTTCGAGCCAAAGAAAGCAGATGATATTTGATGGAAAGGGAAAAAAGGGAAGATGTCCCCCAAAGAAAATTCAATTGTCCCCCAAAAAATCGAAGAAAGAGTCGATCAGGGCTTCGAATTCATCGCCCGGGGGAAACTCACTATACTTTTTGGAAAGGGTCTTTGCGGAGATAAGGTTGCCTTTGTGATAGACCTTCTCCGAACGCTCAAAGGTTTTTAAATGCAATCCATTTTTAAACTGTTTGAACTTTTCAAGGATGTATTTCAATTGGGGTTGTGTGCAGATAAAATGAAGCTCGGAATCATGTTCTTCAAAATCAAGAACAAAAAAGTAGTGGAAATCGGCGAAACTGGTCAGGTTTTCATCCAATAGTTCATAACGGACAAGGGAATTGTAAATCCTTCTTAGGACTCTTTCATTAAAGTCCAAATTGATGCCGACAAGTTTTAGTCTAGGGGTGCTATGCTTTCGATTCAACTGTTCTTTATAGGATTCCCTCACAAGTATCCCCATGATGAGCAAAACAAACAGTGCGATTGGAAGTAATGCGACCCAAAGAAGCCCATAGTCATCATACAGCTCCAAGGCCCAGAAGACAAAAAAGGCACCAAAAACCAAAAACCATACGTACAGGCCATTGTTACCTCTTTTGAGGTAACTGTCCGTATCATTCTCGATTCTATCCTTCCGCAACTTGATGTTGACCAACCAACTGGCTATGGTGTCGATTAACTTCATCAATTCAAAGGGTATTTATTTAAAGATAACCAAAAGGAGGAGGGTTGTAGCCAAAATCTCGATGTAACCTATTATACGCTAGGTGGAAACGCAAAATTTTTGTGGCTGGGGAGAAGAAAGCGCAAGCGGTTTTTCACCGCTTGTGCTTTCGTGCCGCTCCGAGGGTGTCAGAAAACCAGAAAAGTTTTCTGACTTCCGCAGGATTTTGGAAAATAGGTAAAGAAATAAGAAAGGTAGATCCCGTATTCAAAAAGGCTGAACAAGTTGATAGAACCGCTATGCTGGCTTGAGTATAAGATTTTTTTCTGTATGATGAACTAATGAATATTATATTACTGCACCAAGCTAGCTAATATCCTAATATGAATTCGGTAAAATCTTCCATGCAATAATTTGTTATTGAGTGGAGGCTCCAATTAAAACTTTCCCTTTCCAGCATTTCGGATAGTATTATTACTCCGAGGTCTTCTGAGTTTTTAAGGAGTGTCTTTGTGATTTCTCGAAGATAGCTTTCCATTGGATATTCAAAACAATTGGACTTTAAAATGTTTGGTAAGATAGTATCGTTGCTATATGGACCCGTCTTAGGTATTCTAATGAACAACTCCCCATCATTATTTCTAACTAAGATTTCTTTCCCCTTATGAATAATGGAATCTCTAATTTTTCTAATATCCATCAAATCAGGCTCAATGTAGGTAAGAAACTGACGTATCCTCTGAGGCAATTTTTCTTTGTTTTTTTCATTTTGTGAAAATGACACCAACTTATTTAACGAGTCATTATCGGGGAGCATTCTCAAAGATTTATCAGTAAGACCAATTTTAATAATTCCTGTCATGTGATCATAAAGACTTCTAATAACTGTAAAATATTGCTCTAAAAGTTGTTCTATAAATAGATTTCTTTTATGAAAATCTATTTCCTGATCTTCAGACAGTTTTTTAAGTAACGAGTAGTTTATTGAGATTCCGTGCAAGTCGCTAATAAAGGCATTAATTGAAGCTCTTATTTTTCCATATGAACGACGTTTCCAGCTTTCTAATTCATTAATAAATTCTCCTTGGGGTGTGTAATTTTTTGAAATCCAATTTTCAGAGGCAGAAAGCAAAATGGACGAAAAAATTTCTTCACCGAAATACCACTTTTGTCCATAAGTGATAAGAGAACCTTTTATTACAAGTCTTTGTTTCAAATTTTATTAGGGGATTAGCTAGCTGCCACAAAAACGGATAACTTTGAGTACTTGAACTTCATTTAGTTGGCATTAAATCATTCGTTAAAAATGGTTTCAAACGCAATCAAACTGCAAAAATCACAGTTGTGAATTCTTTTAAACGTTGCCTTTTTAATCACAGGCAATAGCTTTGAAATCCCTTTCGGACAATATTCTGATGTCAACTCCCTTATTTATTAGTTCCTCGGCTTTTCGATGTTTTGAGCTTTTTGAATAACCTGCTAATTTTGTGGTGTCCTGAATTCCAACTACAAGCATGGTTGTTTTTTTACTCACTGAGTTCCCAACATTACAACCCAACTCCGACGCAATTTTTCCAGCTTCGGCTCTTGGCATAGACAAAGCTCCCGTAAAAACTATGTTCTCTCCGTAAAGCGGTCCATTGGGATTTCCATCAAGTTTTATACTCCCTGAACTACTTGCATGAATGCTAATTGGTTTTCTAACTCGTGAAATCCAATCCTCCAAATTCATTTCGCTTTTGTCAAATGCTTTTAGCATTACTTTTCCTGTAGCAATAGCATCCTGGAGCGCATTGTGATGTCTAAATTCAATCCCTAAATATTCGGCGACATTAGCCAGTCCATAACCGGAATAGGCAAATTCTTCCCAAGTGCGTCTAACAATTTTGGCAGAATCAAGCCAATTCGTTTCTATTAAACCCAATCTATGAAGTTCACAAGCCCGATTGATAGCAATTCGGTCAAAAGGCATATGATGTCCCACTATTTTATTTTCCAAAGCCTCTTTTAACTTTGGATAAACTTGATTAAAAGTTGGGCAGCCTTGAACCATTTCTTCAGTAATTCCATGAATTGAAGTGTTCAATCCATCGAAGTAATCATCTGGATCAATAAGTGATTCCCATTTTTCGGTTAATTCACCTTCCTTAAACCTTGCGAGTCCGATTTGACAAATACTAGAGTAATCGGCATTGGCTGTTTCTACATCTAAAACATAAAATTCATTCATTGGGTTCTAGTTAGGTTACCATGTTTATATTGTTTTTGTTTACCAACTTTTCCAGAAGATAGCAAATAGCAATGAATTCGGATTAAGAAATTAATCCTGAGTCACCTACATTGTCAACGTGTCGCAGCTTCTATTTTAATTGGTCTCTAGCCTCTTTAATATTAATTCTGGCGTTGTAACCATGCTTTTCAAGTAGATAAAGTAAATTCCCTCCATTTAATAGGGTTATTGGCTTATCTTTTGCAAAATTGAATGAATCGGAACCGTAGTCAGAAGTTGTTACCAGTATTCCCTTTGTCGCTCCTTCATTCATTACTGTCCCATACAAATCCCTTACGGCTGAAACTCCTACTATATTAGTGTATCGTTTGGCTTGAATTACTATTTTTCCCCCTCGGATTGGGTCAGGGTCAAAGGCGATTGCATCTACCCCTCCATCTCTACTTGATTGTGTGACTTTTACTTCTCCACCATTAGTACTAAACTCTTTCTCAAAAATTTCTCTTATTAAATGTTCAAAATCTTCCCAATGCATTGAGGCCAAATTAGTTGAAGAATCTATACCGATTTCTTGAGATGACACAAATCTGCTGTCGTCATTTGAGATTGTAATAATGGGCTGAATTGGTGTAAGATTACTTATTTTGCTTGCAGAAATACCTTTTAGACTTTTAAAGCATTCTTTGGGATCAACTTCTGACAAATTGATTTTTTTGAATTCATTTTTGTTGCAAACGACGGAAAGAATGCATGCCTTAACTCGCAGTCCAGTTGCTTTGTTGATTCCATTTGACCAACCATTAAAAACAACTGATTCAAGTGCGTTAGTAATATCATTTTCGAACGCAATGTTTATGAGGTCAAGAACAATTCTGTAAATGACGTCGCTATATATTTTATCGAGTTCCCTTTCTGGGAATTTAATTTCTTTGTATTCGTTTCTGGTTTTTATATATCGAAATTCTTTTGTTTTAGGAAACTGCTCAATTGTTGGAAGTAGATACTCTATTACAAGAATACTATTCTCCTGATTATAGTCCGCTGAAATAGATTTTTGGAAATTTTGGTCGTAAACTATTTCTTGTAATATTCTTTGATGGTATTCTGCAATAGAATTTTCATTGTTTTCCTTGTATTCAGCTTTTAATAAGTCAATTTCTGTATTCGTCTGCTTTTGCTTTTCAATAAATTTTTTATGTTTCAAATTCCATATTTCTCCTTTCTCGGCATATTTTACTTCTAGTTCGGAAATTCTATCATCTATGCAATCCCGAGCAATATTATACACGGATTCAAGGCTTTGATTTAGCTCGTTTTTTTTGTGCTCAATTTCCTCCGAGAGTTTATCCCTTTTTTCAAAGACTTGAAAATATTGGGGTTGTTCAATTGTCTCAATCAACTTGACTTTTTCCTGAAATAGTTTATTTGGATTTACAGATTTATATTCTTTGCGGTCATAAAGTAAATCCCATATTACATTCTGGCTTATCGTGCTTGTTTTAAGAATATTTTGAAGTTTAGAAATAGCTTTTATTGGGTCATAAAAATTATTGAGGGTTTCAGATTCCTTTTCAAGTGAGCTTAAATCATTTTCAATTTGTTGAAGTGAATTAAGTATTTTCTCTTTGTCGTTTTCAATTTTGTCTTTTTGCCTTTTATGTTTTTCATTGAGTCCCTTTAAAATGGCTTTGTGAATGTTAAGCTCTTTCTGTTTTTTTGAGTCTTGAAGTTCTATGAACTTTACAATAGCAAAAATGCCCAAAACAACTCCGAAAATTGAACCGACAACAACAATATTATCAACGACAAACTCGAAGAGTTTTACAATTATAAACAAAACCAATCCTACCAAAATCAGTAGTCCTGTTGCTTTATCATTTCTTCTCGCCATAGTTTATAATTTACGTCTTGCTGATTATTTCGACATTGACCTTTCTTCATCCTCCAAAAGTTTCGCATGTAATGAGATTTGTTCAAAATGTTATTTACTCCCAGTAATGTTTTATTATGCCCTACGCTTTTGTGGCCCTCTTAAAAATAAATCAAATTTGGAAATCAATCTAAGTTGATTTTTTCGAACAATGCCTCAAGAAATCACCCTAGAATCAGTTTGCTTTTTAATTTTTGACTCCATTACATCCATTAAATTTCGCATATCCTCCCCCACTTTCTTTTCTAGTACCCTGGCGTAAACCTGAGTAGTGGATAATTTGGTATGTCCCAAAAGTCTTGAAACAGTTTCTATTGGAACACCATTGGAAAGGGTTACCGAAGTGGCAAAGGTGTGTCTCGCAGTATGGAAGGTCATTTTCTTATGAATATCACATGCGTCTGCGATTTCCTTTAAGGTTCGATTTATCATTTGGTTGCTATACCTAGGTAGTAAACCATCCCTTTTGACTATTCTCGGCTCAGTACTATATTTTTCAATGATTTCCAAAGCTTTCGGCAGTAAGGGTATTCTTAGAGGTTCATCCGTTTTGGTTCTTTTGGTGTAAAGCCAATAATTTCCATCGATACCTTTGACCAAATGCTTCACCCTCAAACCTTCGACGTCCACAAACGAAAGCCCTGTGTAACAGGCAAAAATAAAAAGGTCCTTAATCTGCTCTGTACTTGACTTTTTAAAAGTCGTTTGTTCAATTAACTGCAGATCCCGTTCCGTCAAAAATTGACGATTGGTTTTTTCAAATCGAAGCTTGAAATTAACGAAAGGGTCTTTTTCGAGCCATTCCAAGCGAACACCTAGCCTTGACATCTTTTTTAAGCGCTCCATGTGTTTCATGGCCCCATTGTTGGCACATCCCATTCGAGTGGAAGGCTTATACTTGCGTACATATTGTTCAAAGTCAACGATAAAACCATAGTTTAATTTCTTTAAGGTAATATCATCGATTTTTAGCTTTTCCTCAAGAAACTTTTTGATGCAACGTTCAGTACTATAATAGTTCTTCATTGTACCTGGTCTAAGAACATTTGCCATAGTCGAGTTATGGTAAGCAATTAAGTCTAACAAGGTCTTTCCTCGATCGTCCTCTTTTAGGAATCGGGCTTTTACCGCCTTTGAACTTATATCGGCATCTTCTTGTAATAACTGTCTATGGGCTTCGTGAAGCCCCGTAAACACTTGGTCTAAATACTTGTTCAGAGAGATTACGTACTTTGAATGACCTCTGCCTCTTTTGCGTTTTTCGTCCCAAAGGGACACCGACAATTCCCGATTTAGACTGAATTCTGCCCTTTTGCCATCAATGGTAACACGGGCATATAACCTAACGCTACCCTTTTCCAAATTCAATTTTCGAGTGATGAATACGACTGACAATCTACTGTTTTCCAACATATTATGTAGCTTTTAATAATTCAACATTATGGTAAAAAACACTAGGCCAATTACCTTCAAAAGCTACTTCAAAGTACAAAAAATAAGGTGGTTCAAAAATCCCGATTTGGACACCCCCGATGCATTTTCATGTGGTTTCAGATGGTTTCTTTTGAAACCCTCAAAAACATAAAACGTTGCAAATCAGTCGATTTGCAACGTTATGCAACTAAAAGAAAACAGTTGAGTCGGGATGACTGGATTCGAACCAGCGACCACACGCACCCCATGCGTGTACGCTACCAGACTGCGCCACATCCCGAAAAACAGTTTTCACTGTTTAAAATTTCAATACACAATACCCAAATCTCAAAGCCGTCTACCGCAGTTAGCAGTCTGGGTACCAGACGGAGTCTATCCCGAGCGTAGCCGAGGGGCCACATCCCGGACGGAGCGTTAAGAAAATGTCCAGTGGACATTTTTAGCGAACGGGCCAGCAGGCGCGTTGGCTTCTTTTCTTTAACACTTCTAAATTTCAATACACAATACCCAAATCTCAAAGCCGTCTACCGCAGTTAGCAGTCTGGATACCGGACCGAGTGATCGCAAAAGGTCTACTAGATCTTTTGCAACGTGGGGCCAGCTGGTGCGCTGGCATCTTTACTCAGTTTTTTTAAATTTCAAATCCTCATAACGTATAGCCACAACCCCTTTTGAAATTTGGATTGCAAAAATACATATTAATTCTAATTAAAAGACCGAAGGTAGGGAAAGGATTATTTACCAATTAAAAACTCTCTGATATCCATATACATGGCCTCCCGGGCTTCTGCCGAATCATGTAGGGGATTAAACAGAAAATAACTCAGGGTCTGTTTTTCACAGAACTCTTCCAAATCCTTTCCTTTCCACATTTGATAGCTCAAAAGCAGAATATTATAATCAATCTGGTAAGGTTTAAGTCGCCGATCTGTAGTGTTTAAATAAAGATTGAATTTTATCAACGAAACAGCATCTAACTCCTGATTCCCATCACATAGGAAGGAGAAAAATTCAGTTTTGGAACAGTCTTTCATTAACCAATATACTTAAATAAAGATAGCTTGTGTTACTTCTTATTGACTGCAAATTACAGCCTGTATCACCCGTGTCAAAAGGCCTGCTATCATAGTCGGGTGACGGCCAATGAAAATACAAAAAAATGTTGAAATGAATCTTCTTACAAATTATTTCAGAAACCAGCTATATCCTACCCCTATCCGGAATTTACCTATATAGCGTAAAATGACCCACAAACTGCTGTTTTTCCCTGTCATTGGCATTCACCACATACCAGTAATCTCCCGTAGGCAAGGGGTTGCCCTCATATGTACCATCCCAACCTTTCACATCATCTAAAATGGCAACGACCCGACCATAGCGATCATAAATTTTCACTTCAATATCCGGGAAGAACTCGCTATTCTCCGGATACCAAAAATCATTCATGTTATCCCCATTAGGGGTGAAGAAATTGGGAAACTCCGGCATCCCATCAAAGTTAAAGGGCATCACAATATTGGCTACGCATCCTCCCGCGTCCCGTACCATGATAGCAATGTCTGCATCCATATTGATGGTAAACACATTAGTACTGCCAAAGGATTCCCCATTGAAAAAATACTCATAGTCACCAAATCCTCCGGTAGCAATAGCGGTAATCTCATTTGGACCGGTTTTAGAAGCTTCAAGGAGCAGTGGTTCATAAGGATCAATCGTGAACTCCACAAATGTGGTACATCCATTGGCGTGATATAAATACACCGTATGGTCCCCGGCTGGTAAATCACCCCATTGCCGTTCGGTAGTAGCTATGCCAATATCATCAACATCTAAAGCAAACAAAACATCCGAAAACGAAGTGCCGTTTTGGGACTCAATACGCACCGTATTGAAGGGGAAGATCCCTTCACATCCATATTCTACTATAGGTTCTGCGGCAATATCCACACCAATTTCAATAGGAACTATGATATTGGACACACAACCATTGGCATCCCGTACAAAATACACATAGGTCTCGCCACCTAAAAGGTTCTCAAAGAAGAGGCTGTCATTCCTTACAAAATCGACATCGTCCGAAGAATTCACGGCTACTTCATAGTATGGGATTCCCTGGGCGTCTGTGAAAGGGGTCCCGCCTGTGATAGTCAATTGTGTGGTACCATCGGCAAAGCCAAGACAGATCTCAGGTGTAGAAACCTGGGTGATTTCAATTTCATCGGGTTCATTAATCAGTACTTCTGTAGTCTCTGAACATCCTTCGGAATCCTGAATCAAAATAGTATAGGAACGGCCATTCGCATCTCCTTCCAGATCTTCAAAAGTGAAGGTACCTGGATTATCCGGATCGCTGAAGAATTCATTAAAATTAGGGCTGATGGCAAATTGCACCAAGCCAACACCACCACTGTTTACTTCAACGGTAATGGTACCATCTTCCTCTCCGCTACAGCTTATTGGAGTAGCCGTTGCATTGAAAACAATAGGTTCTGGCCTTGACACCACATAGGGTCCTTGAATATCTTGACACGTATTACCACTAATCACTGCTACATAGTAATCATCCGCAGCATCCAGCCCTTCAAAAGTTCCGAAATCGTTACTTTCAATCAAAACCACACCCATTGCCGGACTAAAGGCATCCACAGGATTACCACGATATAACGTATAAGTATTGTTTCCTACTCCACCGGAAGAAAAAGATTCGATTCGACCATCTATTTCGCTGGCACAGGAAATGTCATCGGGCTGGTTAACTACCAGATCCAAATCCTGGGCATCAATTAGGTTCAAGCCATTGGAATTAACTGCGCTACACTGATTGGATACGGTTATTTTTCTTACCTCGAATTGATAAAAACCATCGGTACCCTCTAAAACTATCGATGTGGAGGGATTACCTAAATCATCTTCAAATCTGGTAAAATTAACGTCTGAAACCGGTCCATTGACAGGATGGCTGGGTATGGTGGCCAATGGTCTAAACTCGTATTCGAAACCAGCCTCTGGGTTGGTGACCGATAATCGCATCTGGCCAAGTCCGCCACAGCCAGGAGCCTGTACTTGCACCAAATTAGGGATAACTGCCGGAGGTGGGTCCACAAAATAAGGTGCTGTAATCCCAACACAGCCGAAGCTTGAACTCACTTCGATAGCGTACCAGCCTTGACTAATATATCCTACACCACCTGCACCGATAAAAGTAGGATCATCCTGCAGACCACTTCGTGAACTTTCCGTCAAGGTGGTGGGGTCCGCACTTGCATCCGTCTCGGCGTAGTAGATCAATTGATAAATATAACCTGCTCCCGGAACACCTCCTGTTGCCCCTGGAACTGCTGTAAAAACATCACCGGTGGTTGGATCAAATGCTTCTAAAACGGCATTATTGGCTCCCGGACATAACAGCCCCTGAGGTTCACGAATCCCTGCCTGAATGGGATCCCTGCTATCCAAGGTGAGTTGAACAAAGGTCGGACATCCTTGAAAGTCTCTAAACTCTACTTGATAGTTTCCCCCTGAGAGGTTTTCAAAACGGGGATTGGTGCTCCAGGTATAGCGTTCTGTCTCATAACTTAAACCATCATTATCAGCATCGTACAGCAGCCGATACTCATAAGGTGTTCCAGGAGTATTTTCCCATCCCCCACTTAGACTTGCTTCAATGATACCCGTGTTGTTACATCCCACCTCACCCGTTTGAGCAGCATCAGGTACCAATGGAGTAGGTTCCCGTACCGTTGTTAGATTACTGGTGTTTGCACAAAATGGTGTTCCTGTAGATGTTACCCTAACCCGATAACTACCCCCTGATACACCTGGAATAGTTTCAGGATTATCATCCGTATGAAGACTTGCTGTAATACCGGTTGAAGTTTCATTACCGGCACTGTCTACCTCAAAAACCTCATACGAATACGGACCTGAGTAGTTGGTAACTTCGATGTTCAATGCCCCATTTAATTCCCCGGAACAGCGTACCGGAGTGGCTTCCGATATTACAACATTTGGAATCTCTGGTTCATCTACGTGATGTACCGGTAAAGGATAGGTACATCCCCCTATATTGTCAACAACTTCAAAAAGATAGTCGCCGGACACAGGCAAATTGATATCCACATAGGTATCGCCCGGAGTATTCGTACGTGAAGCAACGGCAACAGGCCCATTGGTGTTTACTGTAAAATCGGTAGTGCCTGCCACAGAAATACGTACGGTTTCAGGATCTGCACAATCTAATATGTGCTCCACAGTTAATGTTGGTACAACATCTGTGGGTGGGTTTATAGTAGGCAAGGTAAAAGTGGTCTGACAACCATTGCCGTCAATTGCATAAACCGTAATATTCCGAGGTAATCCATTATCAATGATCTCAAAGGTTGTCCCCGGACTTCCCTCTTTATAATTTTCAAAACCGGTAATACTGTATTCGTACCCGCCGGCTGCAGTGCCTGGTCTGGACGGATCCACTTCCACGGTAATAATGGTTGAACTGAATGTATTGATCCCAGGTTCACAACTAAAATCAGGAGCACTGGCCGTTATCCCAAATGGATCGGGTTCGTCAATAATAAGACCATTCTGCCTTGCCGTACAATTTCGAGCCGAAACCACTTCCACATCATAGGTGCCAGGCCCAAGACCCGTGAATGACCCTGAACTGTTCTGTTGTTCTATAGTAGTGGTGCCCGACTCGTATAAGGTGTAGACAAAAGGGCCATCAACATCAGTACCGGGCTGTAATATGGCATCAATGCTTCCATCACCATCGCCAGAACAGGTAATATCCTGTTCTGTAATAGGGGTAATAACCGGCACAGTGGCTTCTTCAAGAGTAACATTGACAGAGAAGCTGCAAAAAACCGAGCCGTCAAAAACAATATTGTCCGTTACCACGATAGTGTATGTCCCTGGGGCCATATTTGCGAAAACAGCATTGTTTGTTTGAGAAATAGTCACCGGATTACCCGTATAATCAGTACCGGTAAGATCAAAGTCGAAGTCTCCACTACCTCCGTTTGTGGTAATCGAGATTTCACCATCAGCATTGTTACAAGAAGGTACGGTTGAAAAATCCCCTGATGCGGACAAAAATTCATATACCTGGGCGACACCGGTACTTGAACAACCATCAGCATCTTCGATCAATACATCATAGTCTCCTGGTGTACTAACCATAAAGGTGGCTTCATAAAGAGTACCTGTGCCGTTTAATACGCCCAACTGGGTAGTACCATTCAATGTAAATCTTGGGGTATCCGTGGTGCTTGGCGTGCTAACCGTTATCTCAAAATCATTACCCGGCACAAAAGTACACTGATTGACTACGATAGGGGTATTCAAAATGGGCGGTACCTGTTGCTGGATAATGGTTGCTATATCAAAAGAGATACATCCGGCAGCATCCCTCACATAGATATCGTAATTGCCGGCGGGTCCGCCAAATGTTGTATTGGAACTGAAATCATCACTAGGATCGGTTGGCGTAGCTGTGCCGTCGTAATCAGGGGTAAAACCTGTTGGCCCTAAAGCGAACTCATAAGGTCCCCCTGCACCACCAAAACCGGTTACAGTAAATTGACCATCTGCATTACAATTTGCCGGAACATCATCAAGGACAAAAATTGCCGGTAGATTCTGATCAATGGTGATCAAAGCCCCATCATTACAAGAATCGGTTTGGTTCGTAACAATGACCTGATAATTACCGGGAAGTGTCTCGAAAGTATCGACATAGGGTGGTGCGGAAACAGTGGTAACTGTTTGAGTATCCATCAAAGTACCATCATCAACATTATAGATTTCAATGTTTAAAATATCACCAACATTGAACCCTATTATGGTGTATTCTATCTGACCATTTCTTGAAGCATCACAAAAGCCGGCTGTGGACGTTGCTGTCACTTCCAGCGGTGAAGGACCATCCACCGGATCGATAGTTTCCTCATAAACACAGCCCGTAGCCACGTCAAGAACTTCTACCGTGTATGAAACCCCAAATTGCAACCCACTGAAGGTATGGCGTCTGGGAGGGAGGTTGACCGGAACGAAAGGGCTTGGTGGATCGGTCACCAATCGAATCTCAAAACCTGCAGATCCATCACCCCCCACAATCTGAACCGTATTGGTAAAGCCACCCGGCGCACAGGTGGGTGCAGGCACCGGGTCGGGAACAATATCCAGGGTATTTTGGGTAACCGTAACAATTTCCGTCTCGCTACAGCCATTGGCATCTAAGGTGATCACTCTATAGGTATCAGGTGCTAAACCTGTAAATGTCTCGGTAGTACTGGCCGTAGGGCCTATCCTGGAAATTTCGGTTCCGAACTGGTCTTGAAGAATATACGTAAAGTTCGGAGTTCCTCCCGTTACACCTGTTACGTCAATCGTACCTTCAATTACACCCGAAGTACAGGTCGCCAAATTGGCAACCACCGTGGCATCCGGTGCCGTACCGGCAGTTGGTATCGTTTCCGAAACCACTGCACTCAAACAACCTCTGGCATCACGAACCTGAACCGCATACGTTTGCCCCTGGTTCAATCCTGAATAAATCGTCTGACTGGTAAAAGGGCCACCATCAAAACTGATTTCGTATGGTGCCACGCCACTTGAGGCATCTGGGGTGACAATGATTCTACCACTATTGGTCTCTCCACATACGGGTGGAAAAGATTGCAGGGTCGGGTCTGCGATGCTCGAGGGAGGGTCCAGTATGAATGGACTGGATTCAGCAACACAACCCTCATTGTCCGTTACTCTAAAAACATAAGTACCCGGAGTAGTTGTGTCATAAGTGAAATTATTCGATGCCAATGGTATAGGGGTTCCGAATGTAGTACCGTTATCGGCGCTCACTTCATATTGTTTTGGCCCGGGCCCGGTAGTGTATCCCCCGGTGACCGAAACGTCAATAGTACCCGGACTACCACCGCATGGGATTTCTGTATTTAAGGATGCCGAAACGCGGAGTTGTGGATTAACTGTTAAATTAATAGTATCTCTACAGTCATTTTGATCTCTCACCTCTATGGTATAATCCCCGGGAGGGAGGCCTGAAAAGGAAGGGCTCGCCTGCCATGCCCCTCCATTTATCCTGTAGGGTTCTGCAGGGAAACCAGGAGACCCTGCTCCCAATGTCGCCGTTACGGCTAAAGTAGCACCCGTGCCTGGTACATAACATAGATCTGATGAAGCAGCATCATATGCTAAAACAGGGGCATTGAGTGGATCTAGTGTGAACATAAATGTTCCTGTACACCCCTCGGCATCCTCAGCGGTTAATGTATAACTACCCGCCTGCGTCAAACCGCCAAAATTCCTACCGGTTCTAACTATGGGTGGACCTGTAGGAGGTTGGAGTGTGTACACATAATTACCCCATCCGCCTGTTGCGTTAACCCGGAGCCTGCCAATATTGTTATTGGCGCAACTCATTGGGGTTACCACACTTGTTGACAAATCAATCAGTGCCGCTTCAACAACGGTCAATGTAGCCGTATCGGTGCAACCCGTGTCCACATCGGTCACAGTAATCGTATAGGAACCGTCACCGAGCGTGTTCACATCGACTTCCAAATCGTTTTGGGGAGCACTTTCGGGCCCTCCATCAATATTATAGGTATAATTAGATCCAAAACCATCAATGATAAATGTTCCCGAACCGTCAGTTTGCCCGTTGCAAACCCTCAAATCACCGCCTGATTTGACACGTGCCCGGATGGAACTGATCACTGCAGGCGTGAAACTTTCTTCGTAGGTACAACCATTGCTGTCGGTAATCCTAAAGACATGATTGACATTATTGGTCAATCCGGTAAAGGTGTTGTTTGTATTATTGTCTAATGTAATAGGACTGATAAGTTCGTAGCGGTCAATTGTAGCACTAGCGGTTGGTGTTAGCTGTACATCAGAAGTATTAGCGGCACAATTCGTATTGCTTTGGGTAAATGCAATATCAGTGGGTGGGTCTACGTCAAGAATTTCAATTTCTGAAAAATCACGTCGGCAGCCAGCTGCATTCCGTACTGCCGGAGTATAGGTCCCTGCAGGCAGGTTGGTATACAACTGTTGCGAAGAGAAATCAGTGCCGTTGATACTGAATTGATACGGTCCGCCACCAGCACCTGAATAGGTGCCGGGAAATTCAATGGAACCATTGTCTATACCGCCTGAAGCATTGCAGGAGCGATTGGTAAACGTGGGAGTGGTCCCATTAATGGCTCCTGTTTCGGTGACGGTGACATCAGTATTCAATTCAAGAATACAACTGAAACTCCCTTGTTCGTAAAGTACTTGCATTGATCCGGAAGGATTACTATTGCCATACGTACCTGCCGGTACGGAGATACTGGGACTCGTGCTCCAGGCATCTGCCGGTGTGGCCCTAAAACTAAGATCATACCCCTTACCGTCTACAATTGTGAAATTCAAACGTGCCCCTCCATTGGTACAGGTACCATCTACACCACTTACGGTAACATCGGGCGGGGTCAATTCTTCCACAACAGCGGATGCCGTAATAATACAACTGTTGACTCCCGTAGGATCACTTGAATCCGTAATCACGAAATTATAGGTGCCTGCCGCAGTTACATTGTGTAATGTCTGTGGTGGACTAAAGGTGCCCCCTGGCACACCATTCACGGTGTACGTATAAGGTGGAGTACCTCCTAAGGTTCTTAAAATAATATTGACCCCACCAAGTGGGTTACAGGCAGGTACCGTACTCAAACTCTCATTCACCTCGGTAGAAGCGGATAATGCAATGATCCCATCACCTATAACAATAGGATTTCCGGTTATATCCAAATCTTGTCGTGGAGGCGGGATACCGTTAGCAATATCACCTGTACACTGCTGTGTTTCTACCTGTACACTATAGGTACCAAAACCTACAGCATTAAAGGTATAAGGATTAGCGGTAATAAAGGTGGTAAATTCAATGGGAGTGCCCAGCTCATCTAATAGCGTATATCTGTACGGGCCGGGCACGTCGTTTACGGTAACTTCTATGCTACCCGTATCCCCAAAGCAAAAGGCATCTTCAAATTCAACACCAATGCTTATGTCCAATTGTTCAATGACAATGGGATCGTAGGGATATTCGCAGGTGTTAGGGGTGTTTTCTAAACGTGCTTTTACGATATACGTGCCGGGAGGGAGCCCGTCAAAGATGGGAGAAGGTTGCCAGGGACCAAAACCGGTGCCATCATCAATACTAAACTCGTAGGCGCTGGAAAGGTTAGTAATCTGTATACGGCCGTCTACCCCACAGATATAGTCTCGTTTCACATGGGTTTGGGTAATAGTACTCTTCTTTACTTTGAAGAAATACTGCTGTCCATCCGCCACCACTCTGAATTCTGCTCCGGAGCCTGCCGGAACGGTACTGGCATCCAGGTTAAAGGCCTGCCCGGTGCTCACTGTAGTGTAGCATGAGGTGGTGGTGTTCGGGCAATCTTCGTTTACATCTGGAGTACAGGAACCTCCCAGTAGCTGCCACTCCACGGAGCTGTAAGGTCCTCCGGCTAAGGTGATCGTCCTGTTATCGGAATCACCGCAAAGGTTAAAACGTGCTACAGTAAATCCGTTATTGCTACATCCTACCTCTTCATCCGCGCCCTGGAGGATAGTCGTAAACATGGGGTTCAGCATTGCGGTAGCTACCTCTTCTTTATGAGCAGCAGATACGGCAATGGTATTAAGCTCAGAAGATGCTGCAGTTTTTTGACTTTCTGAAAACAAATCGAAAGCAGCAACAACATCCTTGATTTCACTTTTAAGAAAAGCCGAAGAAACAGCAATGGAAGATAGCACCAATAGCACGGCATACAAAAGTCGCCTTGTATTTTTCCTGGGCATAGGTTAAGTACGGTTTTGTCGGGAATACCGGGATTTGGGGCCTAATATTCCAAGTTGTAATTTTTATTCTATAAAAATCTCTTTTTATTTTTACCTATAAAACGAACTACAGGAAGCTGCATTTCGTCTATATTTTCCTTCATTATAACGTAAATTTATGAAAAAGCGTACATTTCATCTCTATTTTTTCGTTGTACTGCTCAACCAATCTTGCGCGCAATCTGTCGATACTTCCATAAATACACCAGAAGTAGAACAGATCATTCCAAAACTTATTGTACCTGAATTGGAGATTCCCTGGGGTTTTGATTTTCTACCTGACGGCAGCCTTCTAATCACGGAAAAATCCGGGAAGATTATCCTTTTTAAGGATGAGAAAAAGACATTGATTTCCGGAGTGCCGGAGGTAAAGGTCATGGGTCAGGGTGGATTAATGGACGTAGCACTACATCCTGATTTCACAAAAAACAATTGGATATATCTGTCTTATTCCTCTTCGGAAGGGACAGGAAGCGGTGCAAATACGGCCATTATGCGCGCCAAACTCCAGGAAAACCGATTAACGGAACAACAAGTGATCTACAAGGGGCTCCCCAATACGGGTAAACCTTTTCATTTTGGATCACGAATTGTTTTTGACAATACGGGCTTTTTGTATTTTTCCATAGGGGATAGAGGAAATCGCGATCAAAATCCACAAGATATTACCAGAGATGGAGGAAAGATCTATCGCATCCATGATAATGGTAAAATTCCTGAGGATAATCCTTTTACTGAAAAGAACGGGGCTAAAAAGGCCATTTACAGCTATGGCCATCGCAATCCTCAAGGCATGGCAAAACATCCTGTTACAGGTGAAATATGGGTTCATGAACATGGCCCCCGGGGAGGAGACGAATTGAATATTATTAGAAAAGGGAAAAACTACGGATGGCCTGTGGTAACTTATGGTATAAATTATAGCGGTACTAAAATCACGGATGAGACGTCCCGACCCGGCATGGAGGAACCTGTGTATTATTGGATTCCTTCTATTGCGCCTTCCGGATTAGAAATCCTTAATTCAGAAAAATATCCGGAATGGAAAGGAAATGTGCTGGCCGGCTCGCTTTCCTTTCAATATTTGGAGCGATTGGTCCTGGAGAACAACAAGGTGGTTTACCGTGAAAAACTGTTGGATGGTATGGGCAGGGTAAGAAGTGTCAAGCAAGGTCCGGACGGCTATATCTATGCAGGTATTGAGGGAAAAGGGATTTATCTACTGGAACCGAAATAACCATACAACAGGTGGTACCCACGGACGCCTTGGGTGTTTTACTTTTTATTCCTCAATTTCATGGCTTTCTTAGCCAGCGATTTTCTTTCATCCTTGCTCAACCGTTCTAAATGCGGTTGTAACCAGGCCTCCAGGTCATTATCGGTTTTAGCCCATTTTCCTAAGGTTGCCATAGTCTGGTTAAGTACAATCCAATCCTGATGATGCTCGAGGTTATGCTTTAAGATTTCCACAGCCTTTAATTTTTGGCTTGTAGTCATGTCCTTTCCCAATTCCAGGAATAATTGGGCCAGCGTCCATTGGGTAGAAGCCTGGTTGATCCCGGATATCTCATTTAAAAACCGGTCCAGATAGGGCAACAAAAGGGTTTTCTCCGCTCTGCAAATACGTTTCATGGCATTAGATACCCGTAATCGAACCACTTCATCCCGGCTAAAATAACAACGGAACAACTCCTCAAATAACGAAGGCGCCTTCAACACTTCTTCCACAATTTCGACAGTGTTGCCCAGGGAATTCGGATGCCCTCCTTTCAAACGATTTTCGAAATCATGCATAATCAATAGCACATGTAGTTTTGCGTAAGGTCCTAGGGGAGAAGCGCTTCATTAAATCCGATACCAATACCTTCAAAGTATCGGTAAAAACAACTTTCTGGCCCGGAGACTGAAATTCATCTCCGTATTTCACCACGGGTAGGTATTACTCGTTTGTGTTTCCTTGTTTGAAATATGCGATGGCCGCCCGTACAGAGCCATATTTTTTAAGCGCTTTTTCTGCCTCACCATAGGGAATATCCAATGCTTCTACCAGATATCGGGTACCGCGATCTAACAACTTGTTGTTGCTCAGTTGCATATCTACCATTTTATTCCCTTTTATTCTACCGATTTTGATCATTAAGGCGGTAGAGATCATATTGAGCACTAATTTTTGACTGGTACCACTTTTCATTCGTGTACTCCCCGTAACAAACTCCGGGCCTACTTCAACCTCAATAGGGATTTCCGCTGCCTCAGCAAGTGGTGAACCGGGATTATTGGTAATACAAGCAGTTAACAAGCCATGCCTTTTCGCATCCTCTATCGCCCCCAAAACATAAGGAGTAGTTCCCGATGCGGCAATCCCTACCACAACATCCGTAGTAGTAATAGCGTGTTTTTCCAGATCTTTCCATCCTTGTAGGGTATTGTCCTCGGCAAATTCCACAGCCTTTCTGATGGCTCCATCCCCACCGGCAATAAGTCCAATAACCCGATCATGAATTCCAAATGTGGGAGGTATTTCAGAAGCGTCAAGGATACCCAGCCTACCACTCGTTCCCGCACCAATATAAAAGAGGCGACCTCCTTCCTTAAAACGTTCCGCAATACGATCTACTAAATTTGTGATCTTTGGTAGCACTTTCTCCACGGCAACCGCTACTTTTTTATCTTCCTGATTGATCCCGCTGATAATTTCTGAGGTCGCCATTAACTCCAGGTTGTCATAATTGGAAGGTGCCTCCGTTATCTTCTTATGCGTTTCAATACTCATTATAGCAGTTCTATATCTTTATTTTTAAATACTTCGAGTTTCATGTCCCATGGCTCCAGCTCCGTTACTAAAATATCAACTTCTTCTGCCCCACAGATTTTGTAGCGTTGCAAAGAACCGATTTTTTCCGAAATACATGGTGAGATTACTTTTCTTGAGCTTTTGATCATGGCCTTTTTCATTTGCACTATCTCCCAATCAAATTCGGTAAGGCCCTCTATCGAATGAATGGAATTGGTTCCCATAAAGCATAAATCTACCTTTATGTCTGATAACATATTTATTGCACTACCCCCTACAGCAATTTGTGAGTCCCTGGAAAGTCGGCCTCCAATAAAAACGACTTCTATATTGGGTTTTTCCAACAACTGAAATGCAATGGGTAAACTGGGTGTAAAACAGGTGAGCCTGACTTTATTGGGGATTCTTCTGGCAATTTCCAGGTTAGTAGTGCCCCCGCTCAACAATATCACCTGCCCCTCTTTTATCAATCTAAGTGCTTTTTGGGCGATAAGTGATTTCTTTTCCAGGGCATAGATCTTATCACCCACCAAAGGATGATTATCAAATCCAAGTGATATGGCTCCCCCATGTACTTTTTTGAGCTTCTTCAAGGTATCAAGCTCCTTAATATCCCTTCGGACCGTATCCGTGGAAACATCAAGAAATGAGGCAAGGTCTGTCAACAACACTTTGTTGTGGATCCTCACCTCATTCAGAATTATCTGCTGGCGTTCCTCCTTAAGCATAAGGCAATAACTGAATTTCAGAAATAAAAATAAAGAAAATGGCAATTTCTTGCAATTGTTTAAAAATAATAAACAAAAAATTGCAAAATATATTATTACCTGCCATTTTTTAGTTATTTTTAATTAAACTTTAAGAGAGCATTACTATGATATCAGCAAAATCTGTCGATCCCTTTCCGGAAGAAGGTTTGAAGTATGAAAAAGTAAACACCCTACTTTTTGATACTTCTCAGAGAGCATCATTTCATGTAGCTAGAGAAATTGCCGATCTCATTCAATCCCGTAGCAAAGTTGGTAAACATGCGGTCATTGGGTTGGCAACAGGTTCAACACCCACCAAGGTATATGAGTATTTAGTGCAATTTCATAAAAAAGAAGGACTCAGTTTTCATAATGTTATCACATTTAATCTGGATGAATATTATCCTATGGATCCGGATTCTATTCACAGTTACGTCCGGTTCATGAATGAACACCTCTTTGACCATATAGATATCCCTAAAGAAAATATTCATATTCCCAGGGGAGACCTTCAAAATACTGAAATCAAAGAGTTTTGCAAGGCCTATGAAAAAACCATAGAAGAAGTTGGAGGTATTGATATTCAAGTACTTGGAATTGGAAGGACAGGGCACATAGGGTTTAATGAACCGGGATCTTCCTTAACCAGCGGAACGCGTCTCATTCGTTTGGATAGAGTAACACGGCTTGATGCTGCCAGTGATTTCTTTGGCGAAGAAAATGTTCCCTTACGGGCCATTACCATGGGAGTAGGTACTATTATGAGTGCACGTAAAATTATTTTGATGGCCTGGGGAGAGGGTAAGGCTGATATAATTCAACAAACCATTGAAGGTCCTATACGCGAAACCGTTCCTGCTACATTTTTACAGCATCATCCCAATTGCGATTTTATCCTGGACGATGCAGCCTCCTCCTTTTTAACCCGGGTGAGAACCCCCTGGCTGGTTTCCGAATGTGAATGGAATGACCAACTTATAAAAAAGGCCACCATTTGGTTATCCGAAAAACTCCATAAAGCAATTCTAAAGCTGACCAATGAAGATTATAACGAATACGGTATGGGGAATCTGATAGCCGAAGTGGGTTCAGCTGAGTCTATCAATCTTAAAGTCTTTAACCAATTACAAAGAACAATTACAGGCTGGCCGGGAGGAAAACCCAATGCCGATGACAGTCAGCGCCCGGAACGTGCCCTACCCTATCCTAAAACTTCCCTGATCTTTAGCCCTCACCCTGATGATGATGTGATTTCTATGGGAGGTACGCTCTTACGACTTGTGGATCAGGGGCATAAGGTCCATGTAGCCTACCAAACTTCCGGAAATATTGCCGTGTTTGATGACGAAGTGATTCGATTTTTGGATTTCGCTACCGATGTGCAAGCGGATAATAAAATACTTAAGAAACAATTTACCCAGGTACGTGAATTTTTAGCCCATAAAAAGCCCGGGCAAATTGATAGTCAGGAAATCCAACAGTTCAAAGGCTTCATACGGAAAGGAGAGGCTTTGGCTGCCTGCCGATATTGTGGTATATCGGAAGAAAATGCACACTTTTTAAATCTCCCGTTTTATGAAACGGGAGCGGTGCGGAAAAAGCCATATACCGAGGCGGATATTAAAATTACCTATGATTTATTGGCTGAACTACAACCTCAACAGATTTTCGCTGCCGGGGACCTCTCCGACCCTCATGGCACACATAGGGTTTGTTTGGAAATCATCTACAAGACCCTGGATCGCTTTGTAGCCGAAAACGCAGATTGGATAAACGATTGTTATATATGGTTGTATAGAGGAGCATGGCAGGAATGGGATATTGCGGATATGGAAATGGCCGTTCCCATTGGTCCCAAAGATATGATGCGAAAGATCAATGCCATATTCAAGCATCAATCGCAAAAAGACAGTGCTATGTTTCCGGGAAATGACGACCGGGAATTTTGGCAAAGAGCCCAACAACGAAACAAGGAGACCGCTAACCGATACAATGCCCTGGGCATGGCTGAATATGAAGCCATCGAGGGTTTTGTGAGATATCAACTCAATACTAATTTAAACTAAACAACTCTATGGGAAGACGTTATGATTATGAAAGAAAAAACCGTTTCCGCCTATCGCTCCTTGCCATTTTAGCGGTAATGGGTTTTAGTTTTGGACAAAGTCAGTATACTTTGAACGGAACAGTGACAGACAACAGTACAGGGCAACCCATTATTGGGGCATCTGTGTTTATCCAGGGTACATCACTTGGGACAATCACTGATTTTGATGGAAATTATAGCTTTACAGCTACCCTGGAAGAAGGAAGCTACACTTTATCCTTCAGTTCTTTGGGATATGCCAGTCAAAATTTAGAACTACAATTAGGTTCCAATTACACCATTACCACAGATGTTAGCTTGTTCGAAGACCTGTTAAGTCTTGACGAGGTAGTGGTTACCGGTAATCCGGTTGGGGTGAACAAAAGAACACTGGGTAATGCCATTTCTTCCGTAAAAGCAGAAGAACTGGTGAACAACGGGGCCATTGCTGTAGATCAGGCCATTTCAGGGAAAATTACCGGAGCGCTGGTGCAACAAAATTCCGGTGATCCTGCCGGAGGGATCAGTATCCGGTTACGAGGCCCCAGTACGGTCTTAGGGAGTTCTGATCCGCTGTATATTATAGATGGAATATTTGTAAATAATTCAAGTAACAGTAATGATCTGGTGGACTTAGGAGGCACCTCGCAAAACCGTCTGGTAGACTTAAATCCCAACGATATTGAACGCATAGAGATCATCAAAGGCGCTGCTGCTGCTGCCATCTATGGATCCAGGGCAAGTAACGGTGTGGTACAGATCTTTACCAAAAGAGGAAGCAGTGGAGCTCCCAAGTTCAACTTTTCTACCAATGTCCGGGTGAATGAGTTAAGAAAAGAGATTGATTACAATACGGTTCCTTTAGCCTGGGTAGATCCTTTTGACAGGACCAATCTGGAAACGGTACCCGTTGAGCGCTTTAATCTTCAGGACGAGTTTTTTACTTCAGGTTTTGGTGTGGAAAACTTCCTTTCCGTTACTGGAGGTAATGAAAAGACCAAATACTACATTTCCGGATCCTTTCTGGACAACGAAGGCATTATAAAGAATACGGACTTTCAAAGAATCGGATTCAAATCCAACCTTACCCAGCAGGCCTGGGATTGGCTGGAGATCAATTTGGGCCTTAACTACGTAAGGAGTGTGAGTAACGATATTCCCAATGGCGGGATAAATGCACCTTATGGTGCCATCACAGGCTTCGTGTTTAGCGACAATTCCATAGATCCCCGTCCGGATGAATCCGGTATTTATCCAGTAACTTCTTTGTTGGTTCCCAGGACCAATCCGTTGGAGGCCGTGGAACGCTTTAATTTTGGTCAAAAGGTCAATCGGGTGATTACAAGTTTAGCACTGAATGCTAAAATAACTGACAAATTACGCGCCAGTTATATTTTGGGATTGGATTTCTATAACCAATCCGCTACGGCCTTTATTCCTACAAACAATACTTCTCCCAACGGGGATGGATTTTCCAGACGGGCAGATTTAAACAGCTTTCAATACAATAACGATTTAAACTTGATTTATGACACCCGCATTAACGAGGATATTTCCTCAACCACTACCTTAGGTGGGTCCTGGCAATACGAAGAATTCGATCGAATAGGTATTGAAGCTGACGGATTGGTACCGGTGGTTGAGATAGCTGCCAACGGTAGTTTGTTTGCACAAGGAGAAAACAGGGACCAGATTTCGTACTGGGGTACTTTTTTGCAACAATCCTTTAGTTTTAAAAATAAATTGTATGTAAATGGGGCCATACGGCTGGATGGCGCGTCTACTTTTGGAGAAGACGAGCGTAACCAATTATATGCCAAAGCCAGTTTATCCTATGTCATCTCCGAAGAAGATTTTTGGAAAAATACTTTTGGAGACGTTTTTAATACCTTTAAGCTCAGAGGTTCCTGGGGACAGGCCGGTAACCTAACTGCCTTGTCGGCTTTTCAAAGATTTACACTCTTTAATCCATCTTCAATCAATGGTTCCCCAAGTCTACTTCCTGACACGCAGCAGGGAGACCTCAATATTGCTCCTGAACGGCAGGAAGAATTTGAAATAGGATTTGACGCCGGTTTGTTCAATAACCGATTGGGTATCGAATTCACCTACTATAAACAAAACGTGACCGACCTGCTATTGGAAAGGGAGTTAGCCCCTTCAACCGGTTTTGGTACCCGAATTGAAAACGTAGGTGACCTGGAAAATGAAGGGATTGAATTGCTGATAAGAGGAGCCCCTATCCGTACCAATGACTTTTCATGGGATGTGACGGCCACCTTTTCTCAAAATGAAAATATCGTCACACGTGTAGCAGGAGGCCAATTTGCTTTGCCAGGAAGTTTTTCAACCAACTTCGTGATAGAAGGACAACCTTTAGGTGTTTTTAATCGCGCATTTTATGCACGAAATGATGATGGCAGTCTTTTGTTGACACCAGACGGTTATCCGCAACCTGAAAGGGGTAACACCCTTACCAATGTTCCCGAGAGGGATACAGACGGTCAGCCCAGTGGAACCATTCTCAATAAAGTTATTGGTGACCCCAATCCGGATTGGTTCGGTTCGCTTATTAACGAGTTTGCGTATAAAAACTTTAAACTGCGTATTCAACTGGATGCCGTACAGGGATTTGATGTCTTTAACTGGAACCGAAGACTTTTGGATAATGTGATTTTCGGTGGCGGCTTTAACGTAGGGCAGGAACTCCTGGGTAACCGCCCAAAAGGATTTGGAGGCGCACAGGCTAATATCTTTGAGGAATTTGTGGAAGATGGTTCCTTTGTAAAACTTAGGGAATTGGCATTAAGTTATGATTTTAAACCTCCAATAGATGGCATAGAAAACGTCCAGTTAAGTCTGGTAGGGCGAAATCTCATATCATGGGATGACTATTCGGGATGGGATCCTGAAATCAACACTGCCGGTCAAAGTAACGGGGTAAGAGGGTTCGATTTTGCGGGAGTACCTATTCCACGAACCTATCAATTAGGGATCAACGTAAGTTTCTAATTAAAAAAACAAGCACGATGAAAAATTATCTTAAATATTTTATGCTATCTGTTTCATTGCTTTTAGGATTTGCTTCCTGTGAAACCGATTTTGATACTCCCAACGCAGCTTTGGAAAACCAAGTGTTTTCCTCCAGGGAAGGGATTTTAGCTGCGGCAGTAGGATTGCAACAAGTCTATTCTACCACGGGAATTAGATGGATTGCAGAGACTCCGGCAGTAACTACCCGTGAAGGAGGGATCACTACTACCTTTCAGAACATGATCGAGTTGGAAGACGGCGGTACCGCTTTGCCCAACTTTAATTCCAATGTACAGGGACTCTGGTCTACTATGCTACGGGTGATGAGAGTTGCAGAGCAAATTGAAGCCAGTGCACCTAATATTGGCTTGGCAGCTGGGACCCAAAGTGGACTAGTGGCCCATGCCAAGTTGTTTAAAGCGCTGGCTATTGGCAGTCTGGCACAAAACTATGAGCAAGTCGTTGTTGCTACCAGTAATGAAAATGATGCTGCCTTTGTGTCCAGAACAGAAGGTTTTCAAGTAGCATTGGGCCTTTTGGCAGAGGCAGCGGCGGAGTTGGCTGCTAACGCCCCTTCCGGTGAATTTGTTGATGCAGTAACGCTGGGTAATATTGATTTGCCCAATACCATAGCTGCCATGACAGCACGCTATAATCTGTTTGCCGGAAACTACGATGCGGCAATTTCTGCGGCCGGTAATGTGGACTTGACCTCTACCTCCATTTTTGCCTATGATGTTCAAAATCCTAATCCAATGTGGGCCAGGATCATTCAGAATGATGCGCCCAATTTTAAACCCCGGGATAATTTTGGGCTCCCCGCAGAATTTGTCTTTGATCCTGATGATGGTAGATTATCCTTTTATTTTATTCCATTGGATGAGACTAACCCAAACGGATTACCTATTGAAGATGTTTCCGGTTTTTTTAATGAGGTTACAGAACCGATCCCGGTATACCTTCCTGACGAAATGAATCTCATTATTGCGGAGGCAAATCTAAGAACAGGTACTCCTAATTTGGCAGCTGCCACAACGGCCTTAAATGAAGTGCTCACTGATACGGATGACCCTTTTGAGGTGAACGCCAATGTAGCGGCCTACTCCGGTCCAAACACTGCTGAGGCGCTTTTAGATGAAGTGTATCGCAACAGAAGGGCGGAGCTCTTTCTAACCGGGATGAGTTTGGAAGATAGCCGAAGATTCGGAAGGCCGGAACCCTCCGGAGCGCCCAGGGACTTTACTGAGGAACGGAACAGGAATTTCTATCCTTATCCGGATCTTGAACGTAACAGTAATCCCAATACTCCTCCGGATCCCTCAATTTAAAATTTGAGTTAGCCATAATTAAAAATAAGGCCTGCAGGAAAATAATAGCAGGCCTTTTTCTCCTTTCTATGCGTTACTTCCTACTCCTTGTTTTAGGTATTCTCATAGCCGGCTGTACCGCTAGTCGATATAACAAATCCACCCCAAAACATGAATTTAGAGGGGTATGGATCGCTACTGTAGTAAACATAGACTGGCCCAAGAATGGAAACGATAAGGCAACCCAACAAAAAAAGGATTTCATTGAGATCCTGGACTTTTATCAGCAACTCAATTGTAATGCGGCAATTGTTCAGGTACGAACGGCTGGCGACGCTTTTTATCCCAGCAAACTGGCACCCTGGTCCAAATACCTTACAGGTAAAGAGGGTGAAGCCCCAAAGGATTTTGAAGACCCCCTGAAGTGGATGATCCATGAAACCCATAAACGAGGCATGGAGTTTCACGCATGGCTAAATCCCTATCGGGCCACTTTTGATCTCGATACCTTATCCTTAGCAACTTCTCATGATTTTTATACCCATCCGGATTGGATGGTGAAATACGGCAAAAAATACTATTATGATCCCGGGTTACCAGCAGTTCAGGAAAATTTCTCAAAAGTAGTGGAAGAAATTGTCCTGAACTATCCGGTAGACGCCATTCATTTTGATGATTACTTCTATCCCTACAAAATAGAAGGGGCCGTTTTTGACGATACCCTAACGTATCAGACTTACGGTTTGCCTAATCAAAAAATTGAAGATTGGCGGAGAAGTAATGTGGATTCCCTGGTCAAAAAAGTTCACAAAACCATTAAAAGCACAAAACCCTGGGTACAGTTTGGTATTAGTCCCTTCGGTGTCTGGAAAAACAAAAGTACAGACCTTAAGGGCTCAGACACTCAGGCTGGTCAGACAACTTATGAAGACCTATACGCAGACCCTCTTCTTTGGTCACAAAAGGGATGGTTGGATTATTTGGTCCCCCAGGTATATTGGAGCATGGACTACCCCAGGGCTTCACACCGGAAAATAACCACATGGTGGGCAGATACGGTGAAAACCACTAACCTGTACATAGGCAATGGTCCTTACAAAATCCGGAACAACGCGGATAAGGCCTGGAATAGAAAAAGGGAGTTGCCAAAACAACTCTCGTTCTCCCGTTCCCTTCCCAAAATACAGGGAAATGTCTTTTTTAGTGCAAAGTCATTGCTATACCAACATGACGACGTGGTTAAAAAACTCAGGAAAAGGTTGTATACGTATCCGGCTTTTACCCCACCTTTACCCCAAAAGGTGACACGAAACATCCCCCAACCGGGAATACGCTCACAAAGCTTATTCAAAGCGCAACTGGAACTGTGCATTTCACATTATGATTCCGTACCGAGATTCGTAGGACTATTTCGTCTTAAAAATCGTAATACCAAAACCCCTGACCAGCTCCTGGGAAAAGCGTATATTCCGGAAAATCAATCCGGTGCTTGCCTAAGCATCCAGGCTGATCCCAAAAGTTTAAGAAAAGGACTGGGTGTAGTGATTGTTGATGCCTATGGCAACCAAAGTGAATTCTATGCTATCCCCGTTAAGGAGTACGATTTTAAATAATCCATATGGTTGGTCTAGAAATAATGATGTTAAAACGCTTTAAAGCATTGAAATTATAGTCATGGCGGAAATCCCCAAGGACAAACGCGCATGGGTATGGGTGCCCGTTTTATATTTTGCACAGGGACTACCCTATGTTATTGTAGTAACCGTTTCCGTTATCCTGTACAAAAAGTTAGGTGTTAGCAATGCCGATATTGGATTGTATACCAGTTGGCTGTACTTGCCCTGGGTTTTAAAACCCTTGTGGAGTCCGTTTGTAGATCTGAAAAGCACAAAGCGCAACTGGTTTCTGACGATGCAACTCGTCATATCACTGGCCATATTGGGTGTTGGCCTTTCCCTGCAAACCAATCTGTTCTTTACTACAACCCTCGCCTGTTTCTGGATGGCCGCATTTGCTTCAGCCACCAACGACATTGCATCTGATGGGTATTATATGATTGGACTGAGCGAAAAAAAGCAATCCTTTTTTGTAGGGATCCGTAGTACATTTTATCGTTTAGCCATGGTCACCGGCGAAGGACTTATTGTGATCCTGGCGGGTTTTCTGGAGAATTATTACGGGGACAACACCCGAGCCTGGAGTATTACCATGACGCTAACCGCCCTACTGATGTTGATCTTAACCGCCTGCAATTTTTTTGCTACTCCAAAATACGAGACGTCAAGCAACATCCCACTGGACAAACCCAAGGGATTTTTGGAGGTTTTTGTGTCCTTTTTTAAAAAACCGAATATTGGTATGGCCCTGGCATTCATCCTTACCTATCGTTTAGGGGAATCCCAACTTGTTAAGATGGCCGCTCCTTTTTTACTGGATCCGTTGGAAAAGGGAGGTCTTGGTTACTCCACGGAACAATTAGGAACTATTTTCGGTACCGCTGGTGTTATTATGTTGTCTGTCGGCGGAATTTTAGGGGGCATCTTAATTTCCAGGGATGGGCTCAAAAAGTGGATGCTGCCTATGGTACTTTCCTTGAATATCCCTAATGTTTTGTATGCCTTCTTGGCATTTACGAAGACTACCAGTATTGTTGCCGTTACTGCCACCGTGGTGTTTGAAAAGTTTGGGTATGGTTTTGGGTTTGCTGCTTTCCTCATGTACCTGATCTATATAGCGGAAGGAAGATCAAAGACGTCACATTATGCGATCGCAACCGGTTTTATGGCACTGGGAATGATGCTTCCCGGGATGCTCAGCGGATTTGTACAGGAATGGTTGGGCTACGGCGGTTTCTTCATTTGGGTGGTCATTGGAGCACTTCCGGCGTTGTTTTTATTACCTTTTTTGAAGTACCCTGCAGATTATGGCAAAAAAGAAAGTGCCAATGACTAGTATTATCCCATATAGCAAAGCAAAAAAAGAGCTGTCATTATCCGAAAAGGTCGGGCAATTGTTCATGCCCGCCGCTTTTATCAATGATACAGAAGAGGAAGTACGGTATTTGGAAGCGCTTATCCGGAAGTATCGCATAGGTGGTATCTGCTTCTTCCATAGCCGTGCAAGCGCCGCCGCCAATTTTGAATCAAAACAACAACCGGAATATAACGATACCAGTTACGAAAAGCTACAGGAACTGATCCATCGGTATCAGACCGCTGCGAAAGTTCCCTTACTCATAGCTATCGATGCCGAATGGGGCCTGGCCATGCGAATTGAAAACACCCCACAGTACCCCTATGCTATTGCCCTGGGAGCTATACAAAATGGAGAGGACCTCATTTTTGAGCTTGGAAAGCGAATTGGCCTGGATTGTAAAAAAGCCGGCATCCATTGGAATTTAGCCCCGGTTGTGGACATTAACTTAAATCCGGAAAATCCCGTAATCGGATATCGTTCTTTTGGGGCCGATAGAAAACAGGTAACCCGCTATGCCAGGGCTTATTTGGAAGGAATGTGGTCTGCGGGAACCTTGAATGCGATAAAGCATTTTCCGGGCCATGGCGACACGACAATTGACTCTCATTTGGATTTGCCCTGTATTACGAAGCAGAAGGTAGCGTTACTGGAGAACGAACTCTATCCATTCATCAATCTACAGCAACCCAATGTAGATGCTGTAATGATAGGCCATTTGGCTGTTCCTTATTTGAGCAAGGGAAAAACAATTTCCGCTTCCCTATCAAAAGAGATCATAACAGATTTTTTACGTGGAGAACTGGGCTGGAATGGTGTTGTCATTTCGGACGCCCTCAATATGAGAGCCGTTTCAAAACAATTTCCAGGGAAAGGAGCCCTGGAATATGCGGCATTCGAAGCCGGAACAGATATCCTTTGCTTTTCGGAACATATCGAAGAGGGAATACGCATCATTTCACAAAAGGGGAGTACGGATGCTATTGAACAACGCTTTAAACGGGTATGGGAATTAAAAGAAAAGGCTTTTGCACCTCCCGAAAATAGTTCCTCCGGTTTTTCCACGGATGATCATGACACTTTTTTAAGAACGCTTGCAAAAGCCAGCATTACCCTTTTAAAAGGTACGGATTCCCATATGGCATCCTTTAGAAGCGAAGGGTTTAACACCGTCCTAATCGGAAAACAGCAACAACCCTTTTGCAACTCGGTAATTGATTTTCCCAAAAATCCTGAAAACGCACTCCTGGTCATAGTTCCAAGACAAGTAAAACCTAAAGATAATTTTGGTTTTACCCCTCAGGAATTAGAAAAAATCCATCATACCCTTGAAAAAAAGCGCACAATACTTTATCTCTTTGGAAATCCTTTTGTGTTAAATCTGCTGAATTGGAAAAATGCCATAGCGGTTACCGTAGTATATCAGGATTTTACTGATTTTCAAGATATTGCATACGCTCATTTTATGGGAAAATTAAAGGCCTCGGGGAAGCTACCGGTTCAACTTAAAACCATTTCACATGAAATCTGAAATATTAAAATCCTGGGAAGAGAACGCCCCGGAATGGATTGAGGTTATTCAAAACCAGGAAATTGGTTCCAGGAAGTTCACCAATCAAGCCGTACTGGACGTCATTGTAAATCTACGCCCTAAAAAAGTTGCCGATCTGGGATGCGGAGAAGGGTGGCTCACCCGCGAATTGACCAAAAGGGAGATTACGGCCTATGGTTTTGAAGCCATAGCACCACTTATTGAGCATGCCCGAACAAAAGGGCCTGAAACCTACCATCAGTTCACGTTTGAAGCCATAATCAATGGCGTCCCGCTTCCTAACCTTCCGTTTGACCTTGCCGTTTTCAATTTTTGCTTGTATTTGGAGGAAGGTTTATCCCCATTATTACAAAACACGCTAAACGCTTTAACCCCAGACGGCCATTTGGTCATTCAAACCTTGCATCCCTATTTTTTAATTCAAAACGGGAAAGGATATCAATCCCAATGGCTCTCCAATTCCTGGAAGGGACTTCCGGGAAATTTCAAAAACGGTCATGCCTGGTATGCCAGAACTTTTGAAGATTGGAGTACATTGATTTCGGAACTTGAAACGGTTACATTTCAAATTACAGAGGTAGTAGATGATCATAAACACCCTGTTTCTTTGATAATTGTAATTAAAAAGCACAGCAAAGATGTTTAAAGTACTGGGATTAATGTCGGGTACCTCCCTGGATGGATTGGATATGGCGTATTGTCATTTCTGGCAGGAACAGGATACCTGGGAATTTGAGATCCGGCAATGTACCGCAATCAACTACAACAAAGCGCTGTATAACAAATTAAAAAATGCCATTCACCTTTCCGAAAGCGAACACTCCCAGTTACATTTGGAGTATGGCGTTTGGCTGGGAGAAAGGGCGAAAGAATTTCTCCATTCACACGATTTAACCGTTGATTTTGTGGCCAGTCATGGGCATACCTCGCATCACCGTCCGGAAGAGGGCTATACTTTTCAATTGGGTGATGGTCAAAAACTAGCCAACACCAGTGGACAAAAAGTAATCTGTGATTTCAGGTCTCTGGATGTGAAATTGGGTGGACAGGGAGCTCCTTTGGTACCTATTGGAGATGAATTATTACTTGCCCGTTACAGTTTTTGCCTGAACCTTGGGGGTATCAGTAATATTTCATTCCACAAAGATGGGAAACGCCTCGCGTTTGATATTGGGATGGCGAATATGCCCTTGAATCATATCACCGGAAAAATAGGCTTGAAATACGACGCTGGGGGCCAACGTGCTAAAAGAGGTAAATTACTCCCGGAGGTGCTGCAACAATTAAATGCTCTGGAGTACTATCAACTCCCCTACCCCAAGTCTACAGGATTTGAATGGTTTTCCCAAAAGGTACGACCACTGATAGATACCACCCATGCTGCCCCGGAAGATCTGCTTCATACGGTGATCCATCATAATGCTGAACAAATTGCAGCTATCATTAAAAAGGAAAATCCCGGGACAGACAGTACCCTCCTGGTAACGGGTGGTGGCGCCTTCAATACCTTTTTTGTGAATACCCTCCGGGAAAAACTAAAAAATGTCTGTACGGTAGTTATACCTCCTGAAAAATTCATTGCGTACAAAGAGGCGATGGTTTTTGCATTTATGGGTGTACTCCGGGAGTTGGGCGAAGATAATGTATTGGCTTCTGTAACCGGGGCCAGGCGGAATTCTTCCAGTGGCGTTATTTTTTATCCCTGCTAGGAGGAAGATATGCTATTGTACCGTAGGCAGCGGGTTGGGTTTACGCACAAACAAGAAAATGACAAGGGAAAACAATCCGCAAATGGCCAGACCTAAAAACAAGGGCAATACACGCTCTTCCACAAAACTGCCGATTACTGAGGCAATAGGTATCGCAATAACGGTAGAGAAAAATCCATTGATGGCAGCTCCAATTCCGGCAATATGACCAATAGGCTCCATAGCAATAGAGCGAAAATTACCCCACATAAATCCCAGACAGAAGAATTGTAAGGAAAGGAAAGCTACCAAAATAAACACACTTGGATTGTTGGGTGAACCCCAAAACAGCGCCACATAAAGTCCCGCTATACCACAGAATGCCATGAGGGCGTATAGGGAAAGCTTCCGCATGCCAAAACGCAATACCAATGTACCGTTCAAAAAAGTAGATACGCCAATGGAAATGGCCAGGCCGGCAAAAATATAGGGAAATACCTCCTTAAGCCCGTATTGGTTTTCAAAAATATGTTGCGAAGCGCTTAAGTACACCAAAAAAGAACCGGTGACCAATCCCGAGATAATGGTAAATGCCACGGTTTCCTTAAAACGCAATAACTCTCTCAACCCATCCATAAACAAGTGATTGGTAAAGGGTATTTTGTATTCGGGGCGCAGCGTTTCCGGTTGCCGTTTCCAAAACCAAACTCCTACGAGGACAGTAAATACCAACTGTATGTAAAATATGGCCTGCCAGTTGGCCCATTCCAAGATCAGTTTTCCTATAGCCGGAGCAACTATGGGGACTAAAATAAAGAAGGCGGTAACAAAAGACATTACTTTGGCCATAACGTCTCCTTTATACATATCACGAATAATAGAAATAGAGATGGTCCGTGCAGTGGACAAACCAATGCCCTGTAGAATTCGCCCGGCGATCATCCATTCCAGATTGGGAGCCGCCAGACAAATACCGCTGGCTACTACAAATACCAAAATACCCAGATATACCACCGGCTTTCTTCCGACCGCATCTGACAACGGACCAAAAAAAAGCTGCCCAACACCCAAACCCAGGAAAATCATAGTGATAAGCATTTGATTATCTGCGGGGTCAAAACTATTGATAGAGGCTCCTATGTCCGAAATTGCAGGCAACAGCGTATCAATACTCAACGCCACAACAGACATCAAGGCAGCCATTAACGCTACAAATTCAAAATTCGGATTCTGGGTGTTGCTTTGCATGGGGCAAATGTAATCAGACCCTTTGGACTGCTGAATTTTTGGGTGTGATAGTTTTGTTAACTTGCTTCTTTGGGTTTGCCATATGTTGAACACATTCAGTTGGAGAAAAGCAAGGTTGATTAAACTTGATCTTTGTCACTTCGAGCGCAGTCGAGAAGCAGTGATTATCAATACTATAAAATGAAATCGTATTATGTTTACATAGTGCTATGTTCAGATGGACGGACTTATACCGGAATCACAGACAACATTTCAAGGAGACTACATGAACATAATGAAGGCTTGAACAAGGAGGCTTTCACCTACAAAAGAAGGCCAGTTCAATTAGTTTTCCAACAAGAATTCACCGAGGTTCTACAGGCTATTTATTTTGAGAAAAAGATCAAAAAATGGAGCGCAAAAAAGAAATTAGCACTTGCCGGAGGCGACTTTGATTTGTTACAAATTCTCGCGGAATGCAGAAATGCAACGCATTATAAGTACGATCCGGAAAAGGGATGAGGTCTCGACTGCGCTCGACCTGACATCCCTTAAATGTGCTTAACTTAATAAAGTTCATCTGCCTAAATATGTAATAGGCATATGCGAACCTGAGAGTTGTCTATTCAATTATAAAGCTTAGAGATACACCATCCATCCCCCTACACTTTTAAATCGTACCTAGCCGTTAAAACTACAACGGAATATTCCCATGTTTTTTCCAGGGGGTGTCTACCTGTTTGGTTTCCAGCATGGCAAAAGTCTTGAGGAGTTTTCTCCGGGTGTTTTCCGGTAAGATCACCTCATCAATAAAGCCCCGCCTTGCTGCCCGGTAAGGATTGGCAAACTTTTCCGCGTATTCCGCCTCTTTTTCTTTGAGTTTGGCTTCGGGGTCATCCGCCGCCGCAATTTCCCTTCTGAATATAATTTCACTAGCGCCTTTTGCTCCCATTACCGCAATCTCCGCCGTTGGCCACGCATAGTTGAAGTCGGCTCCAATGTGCTTGGAATTCATCACATCATAAGCGCCTCCATAGGCCTTTCTGGTAATTACGGTAACCCTTGGTACAGTAGCTTCGCTAAGGGCATACAATAGTTTGGCGCCGTGATTGATAATCCCGGTCCATTCCTGGTCCGTACCGGGTAAAAAACCAGGGACATCTACCAGTACCAACAGCGGAATGTTAAAGGCATCGCAGAAACGCGTAAAACGGGCCGCTTTAGTTGAGCTTTTCACCCCTAATACTCCGGCCAGGAACATAGGATTATTGGCTATAATCCCGATACTTCTCCCTCCCAAGCGCGCAAAGCCTACTATAATGTTTTCCGCATAGTCTTTATGGATCTCATAAAAGGAATCTTCATCTATTATACCCTCAATTACCTCATGCATATCATACGGTTTGTTCGGGTTATCCGGGACAATCCCACGTAATTGCTCTCTGAGCTCCTCTCCGGGCTCATAAGGAAATTTCTCAGGAGTTTCCTGGTTGTTTTGCGGTAGATATTCCAGCATTTTCTTAACATCCTCCAGGCAGGTCACATCATTGGGTGAGGTTTTATGCGCCACCCCTGATTTTGATGCATGTGTACTTGCGCCTCCCAATTCCTCTGCTGTAACCTCCTCATTGGTCACGGTTTTTACCACGTTAGGACCGGTTACAAACATATAACTGGTTTGCTCTACCATGATAATAAAATCCGTCATGGCGGGAGAATACACCGCCCCACCTGCACAAGGGCCCATGATAGCTGAAATCTGCGGAATAACACCGGAGGCCTGTACATTTCGATAAAAAATATCGGCATACCCTCCCAGGGATTTTACCCCTTCCTGGATACGAGCCCCTCCGGAATCGTTCAATCCAATAATCGGTGCCCCTACTTTCATGGCCAGATCCATTACTTTACATATTTTCTCGGCATGGGTCTCAGAAAGTGCCCCACCAAATACGGTAAAGTCCTGGGCATACACATACACCAATCTTCCATTAACCGTACCGTATCCCGTTATTACCCCATCCCCGAAATAGACTTCTTTGTCCATACCAAAGTCCGTAGTACGGTGGGTAACCAATACTCCCATTTCCTCAAAGGAACCTTCATCAAGTAAATAATCAATACGCTCCCTGGCCGTTAGTTTCTTTTTGGCGTGTTGTTTTTCAATTCGATTTTCGCCACCCCCTAAATGGGCAAGGGTAACCCTTTCTTCAAGTTTTTTAATCTTTGGATCCATATTCCGCTTAGTTTATGGGTAGTCTTAGTTGTTTTTTGTCGTTCAAATACTGTCGCAGTGCCACCATCGCTGCAATACGGGCCTCTTTTTCCTGATTTTGATGAATAGCTTCCGGCGAATAGTATTGTTTCACAAAGTGAGTATCAAAATTCCCGGAACGAAATGCCTCATGCTGCATCACAAAAGTTCCAAAGGGCAAAGTAGTCTGTACGCCTTTAATTTCGTAATCTTCGATTGCCTTGAGCATCAAAGCAATGGATTCCTCTCTGGTCTTTCCATAGGTAATCAGTTTAGACAACATAGGGTCATAGTAGATAGGGATATCCATACCCTCTTCAAAGCCATTGTCTACCCGAATACCTTCTCCCTCCGGCAGGCGATAACGTTCCAGTTTGCCGACACTGGGAAGAAAATCGTTCAACGGATCTTCTGCATAAACCCGAAGTTCCATAGCATGGCCGTTAATTTTCAGGTCCTCCTGCTTTATCCCTATTTCCTCTCCACGGGCTATCTTGATCTGCAGTTCTACCAGGTCCACTCCGGAAATCAATTCGGAAACCGGATGCTCTACCTGTAACCGGGTGTTCATTTCCAAAAAGTAGAATTTGTGATCCGCGTCCATTAAAAACTCTACGGTCCCCGCTCCTACATAATCACATGCTTCCGCCACCTTGGTGGCTGCGATACCCATCTCGTTTCGAAGTTCGGGAGTTAAAATAGAGGAAGGAGCCTCCTCCACTACCTTCTGGTGCCTTCGTTGTATACTACATTCCCGTTCAAAAAAGTGAAGAATAGTACCGTGGGTATCGGCCATCACCTGAATTTCAATATGCCGCGGTGAAGTCACATATTTTTCAATGAAAACGGAACCGTCTCCAAAAGCGGAAGTGGCTTCACTAATAGCGCGTTTCATCTGAGATTCCAAATCCTCTTCCTTATCCACGATCCGCATCCCCTTACCACCGCCACCTGCAGAGGCCTTGATAAGGACGGGAAATCCTATTTCCCGGGCAATAGCATGGGCTTTCTCCACATCAGTAATCGCTTCATCTATGCCGGGCACCATTGGAATATCGTACTTCTTTACGGCTTCCTTTGCTGCCAATTTGCTTCCCATTACCCGAATGGCATGTGATTTTGGCCCTATAAAAATGAGCCCATTTTTTTCTACGGCTTCGGCAAAATCGGCATTTTCACTCAAGAATCCGTATCCCGGGTGAATCCCGTCAACATGCAATTCTTTTGCCACCTCAATGATTTTATCCCCGAGTAAGTAGGACTGGTTGGATGGCGGAGGGCCTATGCAAACTGCCTCATCAGCAAATTTTACGTGTGGGGCGTTTCTGTCCGCCTCGGAGAACACCGCTACGGTTTTTATCCCCATTTTTTTTGCAGTTCGCATCACTCGAATTGCAATTTCGCCTCGATTGGCGACCAATATTTTCTTCATGCTGCTGGTTTATTCAAAGGTGATTAAAAGATGCTTCTTTTCCACTGCCTGCCCCTGTTTTACACTGATGGCTTTGACTGTACCATTTCGGGGAGAAGTAATGATGTTTTCCATTTTCATCGCTTCCAAAATGAGTAGCGGATCGCCTTCCTGTACTTCCTGGCCTTCGGTAACCGAAACCTCCAGGATTAAACCGGGCATAGGTGCTTCAATACTACTAACCTGGCTTGCAGAATTAAGCGCAAATCCCATCTCATCAATAAGCAGATCCAGAGGGTTGGCTATAACAATCTCATAAGGACTGTTATTCACTTTAACCTGATAGGTCTTCCTATCAAAATCCCGGGCTGTGATAGCAATGTTGAACGATTTGCCGTCTTGAAGTAAATGATAAGCGTTTTCCGCTGTTGGAACCAAATCTAAAAATTCCTGGTCCTCTTCGTTGAATGTATACTCAAATTGACCATTGACTTTGAGCTTAAATTTTTTGGCCATAAAAGGGTTGGATAAAATTGTTTTTCGAATATAATAGTTTACCGATAAAATGACAATCAAAATTAAGTTGCAGTATTTGGCCATTTCATGAAAAAAGTCATGTTTTTCTCCCCCGTTTAGTCGTACTTATGTGCCATCTAGATAAAAGATCATCAGTTCTTAGGATGCTATCAAATGTGTACATTTGGAATAAACTATTGTTGATGCTGATTATTGGAATAGCGGGAGGAACAGGTTGCGGCAAGACTACCGTAGTAAACCAAATAGTACAGGAGCTTCCTGAAAACGAAGTTGTTGTTATTTCTCAAGATTCCTATTATAAGGATCTTTCGCATTTAACCAAAGAAGAGCGGGGTAAGGTAAACTTTGATCATCCCAATTCTATTGATTTTGAACTGCTCATCCGTCAACTAAAGGCATTAAAAGAAGGGCATACCATAGAAATTCCGGTATACTCCTTTATAGAAGAGACTCGTTTAGCGGAAACCACAACGGTCTCTCCTAAAAAAGTGGTTATTGTTGAAGGAATATTGGTGCTTAGTAATCCCAGACTTCGGGAATTGTTCGACATAAATATCTACGTCCATGCCGATTCCGATGAACGCCTGATCCGCAGATTGCAAAGGGATATTAAAGAAAGGGGGCATAATCTGGAAAAAGCGCTATACCGTTACCAAAACGCGGTGAAACCCATGCACAATGAGTTCATTGAGCCTTCAAAAGAGTTTGCAGATATCATTATCCCCAACAATAATTACAATACGGTGGCAGTGGATATGGTACGCATCATAATAAACGAAAAATTGGCCTGAAATGAGTTGGAAGGCGCTAACACAAAAAAAATGGTTCAAAATATTCACAAATACTTATGTGTTAGTAGTAAGCATTTTTGTGATTTGGATGGCGTTTTTTGATACCAATTCCTTTTTGATCCACAGGGAATTACAGCAGGAAATCAATAAGTTGGAACAGCAACGGGAATTTCTACAGCAGGAAATTGCCCGTGACCAGGAGTTGTTGGAGCAACTCAGAGATCCCGGGGAATTGGAAAAGTATGCCAGAGAGAATTATTACATGAAAAAAGACAAAGAGGAAATCTTTTTAATAGAATATCAGGATAGTGTAAAAACGAAAAACTAAACCCATGAGTGACCCTTCACTATTTTCAGAGTTTAATGCAGTTTCCGCAAAACAGTGGAAACAAAAAATACAATATGATCTAAAAGGGGCGGATTACAATGACACCCTGCTATGGGAAAGTCTGGAAGGCATCCACATAAAACCTTTTTATACCGGTGAAGACCTGGAAAACATTCCGTCCCATGCGCTCCCTGAAGAGCACACCTGGAACATCGGACAAAAAATCTATTGCGACAATGTTGCCCAAGCCAACAAAAAAGTACGGGAGGCACTTGATAAAGGGGCTACAGCCGTGATTTTGGAAGTCCCGGAAGCAAATACGGACTGGCAACAGCTATTCGCAGGAGTTTCCCTGGAAAGTGCTCCAGTTTATTTGGAGATGCCATTTTTGGAAACGAGCGCCCCCATTCGCCTTCTGGAGGATATTGAGGGAAAATCCGCTAAGCTCTATTTCAATCTGGATCCTATAGTTCAGCTCGCAAAAACCGGGAATTGGTTTGTTGACTACCAAAACGACCACCAAATTTTGGAGGAGATCGCTACTAAAGCGTTAACTGCGGAAATTGGTTCGGTTTTGGGAGTTGATACCAGCTGTTATCAAAATGCCGGTGCCAATATGGTACAGCAGTTAGCCTACGGTATGGCCCATGCCAACGAATATCTAAATTATTTTGCCAATAAGGATTCGGCACTGTTAAAGTCAGTTGCTCCCATTACTTTTAAAGTAGCCGTAGGGGGTAATTACTTTTTTGAGATAGCTAAAATTAAGGCTTTGCGGTGGTTATGGGAATCCTTGTCTTCTTCTTATGGATTATCGATAGACTGTCACATATTGGCTTCTCCTTCCAAACGGAATAAAACCTTGTACGATTACAATGTAAACATACTAAGAACCACCTCGGAATGTATGGCATCCGTATTGGGCGGTGCAAATACGGTGTATAATTTACCTTATGATGCCATTTATCATAAAGACAACTCTTTTGGAGAACGCATTGCCAGGAACCAACTGTTACTGTTAAAAGAAGAAAGTTATTTTGATGAAGCCTTACTGGCATCAGAAGGTAGCTATTACATTGGAGCACTAACGGAGCAACTGGCGTACAAAGCGCTGGCCTTGTTTAAACAAATTGAAGCTTCAGGCGGATTCCTGAATGCCTTGAAGAAGGGGAGTATACAGAAGAAGATCAAAGAAAGTGCGGCACAAGAGCAAGAATTGTTCGATACCGGTGAACTGGTGCTTTTAGGTACAAACAAATACCAGAATCCCGAAGACCAAATGAAAGACCATCTGGAATTGCGCCCCTTTGTAGAAATGAACAAGCGAAAGACCTTATTGGAACCCATTATTGAAAGACGATTAGCTGAGGATATAGAACAAAAAAGATTGGAAAATGAGTAAAAAAGATGTGCAGGACATTGAGCTTAACCGCTCTAAGAGCAATAGTAAAAAACCTAAATATTCCCATGAAAACTTTGCAGCTGGAATACCACCTTTTTTACGGGGGCCCTACTCCACCATGTACGTAAGAAGACCCTGGACCATACGGCAATACGCCGGGTTTTCCACCGCTGAAGAGAGCAACGCTTTTTACCGCAGAAATCTTGCTGCCGGCCAAAAAGGTTTGTCTGTGGCTTTTGATTTACCCACCCACCGTGGATATGACAGTGATAACGACAGGGTGGTGGGCGATGTTGGTAAAGCCGGAGTGGCTATTGACACGGTTGAAGACATGAAAATTCTTTTTGACGGTATTCCGTTAGATAAGATGTCCGTATCTATGACCATGAATGGGGCGGTAATCCCTGTAATGGCATTTTACATCGTGGCAGCCGAGGAACAGGGTGTTGCCCTGGATCAACTTTCCGGGACCATTCAAAATGACATTCTTAAGGAATTTATGGTGCGTAACACCTATATCTATCCTCCTACCCCATCTATGCAATTGATCGCCGATATTTTTGAGTATACCAGCCAAAACATGCCGCGTTTTAACAGTATAAGTATATCCGGTTATCATATGCATGAAGCCGGCGCCCCGGCTGCACTGGAAGTTGCCTATACCCTGGCAGATGGCATTGAATACATTAGAACGGGATTAAAGGCAGGATTAAAGGTGGATGGCTTTGCCCCGAGGCTATCTTTTTTCTGGGGCATTGGCATGAAACACTTTACAGAGATCGCCAAAATGCGCGCAGCAAGGATGCTATGGGCCAAATTGATAAAAGAATTTGATCCACAGAATGAAAAATCTTTAATGCTTCGGACACACTCGCAAACCAGCGGTTGGAGTTTAACGGAACAGGACCCTTTTAACAACGTGGCGCGTACTACCATAGAAGCAATGGCAGCAGCTTTTGGTGGTACCCAGAGTTTACATACCAATGCCCTGGATGAAGCTATTGCCCTACCCACAGACTTTAGTGCACGTATCGCAAGAAATACGCAGATTTATCTGCAGCAGGAAACAAACATTACCAAAACGGTAGATCCCTGGGCCGGAAGTCACTACGTGGAAAAGTTGACCGCAGAAATTGCTGATGAAGCGTGGCAATTGATCCAGGAGGTAGAGGAATTAGGCGGTATGACCAAAGCCATAGAAGCGGGTATACCCAAGCTTAGAATTGAGGAAGCGGCTGCCAAGAAACAAGCCAGGTTGGATAGCGGACAGGAGGTGCTTGTAGGGGTCAACAAATATGTTTTGGATGAAGAAGAAGAACTTCAGATCCTGGAAGTAGACAACAAAAAAGTGCGGCAACAGCAACTGGAACGGTTAAAAAAAGTAAGAGCTACGCGAGATTCGGCAAAAGTAATGCAAGCCCTGGAAAATATTACCAATACAGCTAAGAGCAAGTTGCAAATGGGTACCGGTGAAAATTTACTAGCTTTAGCAGTGATTGCCGCTAAGGAAAGGGCTACCCTGGGAGAGATCAGCGATGCCATGGAAAAAGCTTTTGGTAGGCACAGAGCACAAATTCAATCCGTATCGGGGGTGTACGCAAAAGAAATTAAGGAAGATACAAGCTTTAAAAAAGCCCGAGAATTGGCAGATGTCTTTGCAGAGGCAGAGGGCAGAAGGCCCCGTATTATGATCGCCAAAATGGGGCAGGACGGACATGACAGGGGGGCTAAAGTGGTGGCTACCGGATATGCCGATCTGGGTTTTGATGTAGACATAGGGCCGCTTTTCCAAACACCGGCAGAAGTAGCCAAACAGGCGGTGGAAAACGATGTGCATGTTTTAGGGATTTCCTCTTTGGCAGGTGGCCATAAAACCCTTGTCCCGGAAGTGATCAAAGAGTTAAAACAATATAATAGGGAAGATATTATGGTCATCGTAGGAGGGGTGATACCAAAACAGGACTATGATTATCTCTTTGAATCCGGAGCAGCGGCGGTTTTTGGGCCCGGCACCAGAATAAGTGACGCAGCTATCGAAATTTTGCAATTCATGGGGGAATAATCCGTATTCACATTGGTGTAAGGATTTAATAATTTAAACTTTAACTTTCTTTAACGCAGGGGGAGGCACTTATTCACCCCCTGTTAACAAATTCCATTTTTTAGCGTGCCAAATAATCGTATTTTTAACACCTAATTCAGGTTATTGAATGGGCAAAATAATTGCTATTGCTAACCAAAAAGGTGGCGTTGGAAAGACTACAACGACTGTAAATTTGGCGGCATCCCTGGGAGTTTTGGAAAAGAAAGTCCTTCTGATTGACGCCGATCCTCAGGCTAATGCCACGTCGGGTCTGGGAATTGAAGTGGAAAATGTTGAAAAAGGTACTTACCAGCTGTTAGAACATACCCTGGACGCCAGGGATACCATTGTTTCAACAGATTCCCCAAATGTGGATCTTATTCCGGCTCATATTGATTTGGTGGCTATTGAAATTGAGCTGGTAGATAAGGACAACAGGGAGTACATGATGAAAGAAGCCATTGGTGGCTTACGGGAAGCATATGATTTTATTTTGATTGATTGCGCTCCCTCCTTAGGGCTGCTTACTTTAAATGCACTTACCGCTGCGGACTCTGTTATGATTCCAATCCAGTGTGAATACTTTGCGCTGGAGGGTTTAGGAAAGTTGTTGAATACGGTAAAAAGTGTGCAGCGCATCCATAATACAGACCTGGATATCGAAGGGATGTTATTGACCATGTATGATTCCCGGCTTCGGTTGTCCAACCAGGTGGTAGAAGAGGTAAAAAAGCACTTTGCCGATATGGTTTTCGATACCATTATCCAGAGAAATGTGAAGCTGAGTGAAGCCCCAAGTTACGGGGAAAGTATCATTAAATATGACGCCAGCAGCAAAGGAGCCTCAAATTATCTCAATCTGGCGAATGAAATTTTGAACAAAAACAAGGAGAAAGTTTAGATGGCGAAGGCTACAAAAAAACAAGCCCTCGGAAGAGGGCTTTCTGCTCTTTTAAAAGATCCGGAAAACGATATAAAATCGGTAAGTGATAAGAATGCCGACAAAGTTATTGGTAATGTCGTGGAATTGGACTTGAATTCCATTGAAGTGAATCCTTTTCAACCACGTACCAATTTCAGTGATGAAGCACTTCAGGAATTGGCAAGCTCTGTCAGGGAGTTGGGCATCATACAACCCATTACCGTTCGGAAACTTGATTTTGACAAGTACCAACTCGTTTCAGGAGAGCGACGGTATCGCGCCTCAAAAATAGTGGGGCTGGACACCATTCCGGCATACATACGTATTGCCAATGATCAGGAGTCTTTGGAAATGGCCCTGGTAGAGAATATTCAGCGTCAGGATCTGGACCCAATTGAGATTGCCCTGTCCTACCAAAGACTAATCGAAGAAATTCAAGTCACCCAGGAAAAATTAAGTGATCGTGTTGGAAAAAAGCGATCTACCATAACCAACTACCTCAGGTTGTTGAAACTTCATCCCATCATCCAAACCGGTATGCGAGATGGTTTCATCAGTATGGGGCATGGGAGGGCGCTTATCGGTATTGAGAAAAAGAAGGATCAAATCGATATTTATGAACGGATTGTAGCCGATGGCCTGTCCGTTAGAGAAACCGAACAACTGGTGAGATCTTATCACGAAGGAAATACGGTTAAGAGTAGTCCCAGGAAAAGTAGTGCTCCAAAAACACTTCCAAATTTTGTATCTCCTCATCTGGAGCATATACGGGAATATGTAGCCGCCAAGGTTGAAATATCCGCTTCGGAATCTGGCAAAGGAAAAATTGTCATTCCCTTCCATTCCCAAGAAGAATTCCAACGCCTTAGAAAATTATTGTCCGGTGAATAGCACACCCCTAACTTTAATTGTATTTCTCTTTATATCGGTCTTTGGTTTCTCCCAGGTTGAAAATGATTCGCTTCCCGCGCAAAATCCCGCAGATTCTCTTAGAACCGATTTAAAACAAAAAGGCATTACCGTTGAAGAAATATCCGTACAAAGGGAGATAAATCCTTTAGCGCCAAGCAAGGCGGCTTTTTATTCTGCTATACTCCCCGGATTGGGTCAGATCTATAATAAAAGGTACTGGAAATTACCCCTTGTGTGGGGAGCCATAGGGGTGGGGATTTACAATTACAGTATCAATAATACAGATTACAATCGTTTTCGGGACGCTTTTAAGCGTAGAAGAGCAGGTTTTACAGATGACGAATTTTTTGATATTAACAATGATGGAACCGGACCGGATGTCTCGGATTCTTCACTGCAGAATGCCCAGGAAAGTCTACAACGAAATCGGGATCTTTGGCTGGTGGTTACGATTGGATTTTATGCGTTGAACATAATAGACGCCAATGTGGATGCTCATTTAAAACAGTACAATGTGAGCGACAGGTTGGCTTTTGACATTAAACCTGCATTAGATCTAAATGCTATAACCGGAGACCCCAACTTTGGTTTGGCATTAGTTGTTAAATTTTAACTGGTGAAAATAGCACTCTTTGGATACGGAAAGATGGGGCAACTGCTCGAAAAAACAGGAGCAGAAAGAGGGCATTCTATAATAGCTAAAATTGATAACCCTCAGGATCTGGCCACCACCGACTATTCAACAATAGATGTGGCTATTGATTTTAGCACCCCTGAAGCTGCTTTTGAAAACATAAAATGGTGTCTGGAACACCAGATTCCGATAGTCTCCGGAACCACGGGTTGGTTGGAAAAGTACGATAGCATTGTTGAATTGTGTAATACGCTTGATGGCGCATTCCTCTATGCCTCTAACTTTAGCTTGGGAATGAATATTTTCTTTGAGGTAAACAAGCACTTGGCTAAGATGATGCATACCGTAAAAGAATACAAGGTGGCCCTGGAAGAGATTCATCATACACAGAAACTGGACGCACCGAGCGGTACGGCAATCACTCTGGCTGAAGGAATAATTGAAAATTCGGCCTACATCAATTGGAAGTTAGTAGGTGCCGCGGAAAATGAGATTCCTATCACTGCGATAAGAGAGGGAGAAGTCCCAGGTACCCATACAATAACCTACGCCAGCGCTGTAGATGATTTGGTGATACAACATGCTGCCCATAACCGGAACGGTTTTGCCCTGGGTGCCATTATTGCAGCAGAATGGATCCTGGGAAAGAACGGAGTATTTTCTATGAAAGACGTGCTAAATATTGGGTAGTTGGTAACAATTGCCGTTAATTAGCGTCTCAAAAACAAAAAGCAAATGGACGGAACACAATGGCTTGTATTCATATTATTGGTGCAAATTATCCATTTTTTGGGTACCTGGAAACTCTATGTAAAGGCGGGTAGAAAAGCCTGGGAAGCCGCAGTTCCTATTTACAACGGCATTGTCTTGATGCAAATCATCAATCGCCCCAAATGGTGGGTTTTCTTGTTGTTTATCCCCATAATTAATTTGTTGATGTTCCCGGTAATCTGGGTAGAGACGATCCGAAGTTTTGGCCATAGCAAATTGTGGCAGACGTGGGTAGTCATTCTCACGTTTGGCTTTTATATCTACTATGTGAACTATGCCACTGAGGCGGAGCATCTTGCGGATCGCAGTTTAAAGCCCAGAACCGGATGGGGCGAATGGGTGAGTTCTATAGTTTTTGCAATAGTAGCTGCCACCTTTGTACATACCTACTTTATACAACCTTATGTAATTCCTACTGGTTCTTTGGAACGTACGCTACGCATTGGGGATTTTTTGTTTGTGAGTAAATTTCATTATGGGGCCAGAGCTCCTATGACCGCTGTAGCCGCTCCTATGGTGCATGATACCTTACCTGTTCTTAAAACCAGGTCGTATTTGCGAAAACCACAAATCCCGTATTTCAGATTGCCCGGATTTCAAAAAATAAAGAAAAACGACATTGTGGTGTTTAGCTGGCCTGCTGATACGGTGAGGGTATTCTTTAAAGCAGAGGAAGGTGTTGAAAAGCCTATCGACAAAAAATCCAACTACGTAAAACGATGTGTAGGCACTCCCGGAGACTCTCTAGCCATAATTGACGGCTTTGTTCACATTAATGGTGAGAAGTTACAACTTTCCGACCGGGCCAAAGTGATGCACAATTATGTGGTTTACAGTAGTAAAGGGGTATCCAGTAGATTGTTGAATGAAGTAGGTGCAGATAATTTTGACCGGAAATTTATCTCCCCGGCGCTGAATCAAAATCAATATACCCAACTTACTCCCTTTTTAAAAGGAGCTACCCGACGCGATGATGGACAAATTGAGCTGTATACCGATAAGAAAGGCATCCCTACTCAGGTTATTCGGGAACTTCGCCTTGGGTTAAAAGAGGAAACCTCCAGGGCACGTGTTGCTAATCTCACAGATGAAATGGTTGCTCGGCTTAAAAGCGATCAGCGTATTGATTCTGTGGTTATGGAGATTGAGCCCAAAGGAGATCCGGGCTTTAACGTATTTCCTCAGAGTCCCTACTATAGATGGAATGTAGATAATTTTGGCCCTATTTTCATACCGGAAGCTGGAGCCACAGTGGCTATCAACAATAAAACTATTCCGCTCTACAAAAAGATCATCCGGGATTACGAAAAAAACGAAGTGAAGGTCACCGGGGATACCGTATTTATAAATGGTGTTGCTGCCACGTCTTACACTTTTAAGCAAGACTATTATTGGATGATGGGAGATAACCGTGACCATTCCGAAGACAGCAGGGCATGGGGGTATGTAGCAGAGGACCACATTGTGGGTAAACCTGTTTTCATTTGGTTGAGTTTTGACAATTTCCAGGACGGCATTCGATTTAATGAGAAAATGCGTTGGGATAGGGTATTCACTACCGTTGGCGGAAGCGGTGAACCTGTTTCATACTTCCGGTATTTTCTGATCGCCCTGGCAGGCTGGTTTGTATTTGATTTCTTCCGAAAAAAAAGAAAAGCTAAAAAAGTTGCCTGATTACCTTGCCTGTCCTTCTCCATCCAAGCAGTTTTCCAAACGTTGCCACTTTGTCCGCCGGGATACAACATGGAGTACTTTGGGAAATACACGATAATTTTCAAAAACAAACCTACCGGAACCGATACCATATTTGCACGGACCGTGGGCTTCACAAGCTTATTATTCCTATCCGTCATGTAGGCGGTGCCTATGGACGACAAACCTACCGGGATGTTCGGGTAGACAATACGTATTCATGGCAAAAACAACACTGGCGCACCCTGCAAACCGCTTACAGGACCTCGCCTTTTTTCGAATTCTATGAAGACGCTTTAGCTCCTTTGTTTGAAAAGCAGTTTATCTTCCTTATCGATTTTAACTGGGAAAGTATACGGTTTCTATGGGAATCTATGGGAATATCCCTTACTACCGCTAAAACAACGGGGTATGCCACTACTGTTAACCAGGCAGTAGAGGGCAGATTTTTGGTCAATGCCAAAACTAACCTCCATTTTGAACAAGCCCCCTACATTCAGGTATTTGGGGATAGGCATGGATTTATTAAAAATACCAGCACCTTGGATTTACTTTTTAACGAAGGCGGTAATGCACTAACCTACCTCAAGCGGCAGCACTTATCTTTTTTAGATGAGTAGGCAGACATTTAATCACGAAACGCTGTTGTTCACTCTCCGGATTTCAACTTCAAAGTAGCCATTACCGGATAATGGTCAGAGTACTTGATATCAAAATTGTTATGCGCAGTAATAATAAACGCGTCCGAGGCTAAAATATAATCAATTCGCATAGGTAAGCCATTCAAGGCATACGTTTTTCCAAGGCCACTACCCACAGTTAAAAAGGAATCGTTCATCTCTTTAGTTAATATCCGATATACGTTGGAAAATTGTGTATTATTAAAATCACCACAAATCAGAATTTTGTAGGGACAACTTTGAAGATGTCTTTTCAACATCATGGCTTGTTCCGATTGCGCTTTAAAGGTGGACAACATTCGGCGATAGAGCATTGTGGATGCTTCATGGGACAGATCAGTTTCCGACGGGACTATTTTAAAAGATTCTAAATGTACATTATAAATCCTTACAGTATCTCGCTGAAGCACTATGTCTGCATAGATTATGTTGTTCCCTGTACCTGGAGGGTTCAGTGATCCGTTATCAATTATTGGAAACTTAGAAAAAATGGCTTGAATACTTCTTGAAACCCTATAAGGAGTCTCTGTTCTGTAGGGATATTGGGTTAAATCTCTCCAACGGAGCCTCCTGTGCTCTTGAATACATAATATATCCGGTTTACTTTCTCGTATAAAATTAGAAATCTTGTCACCAGCATCTGGTATAGGAATCCAGCCAAACCTGTTAAATCCCATCACATTATAGCTCATTACAGAGAATTCCCCTTTTACGCTGGAAGTTTGATCAAACTTATAAAACGTTCCAAATACACCACATGCAATCAGCAAAGTGGCAAAAGAGATCAAGCTCCATTTCCTTTCCCTAAACATCCAGAAAATGGCAAAAAACACATGCACCACAAAGATCAATGGTGTAAAAAGCTGGAGAACAGAAAAAAAACCGAAAGCTCCACTAAAATTGTACGACGCGATCACAATTCCCAGCATTAAAAACACAAATAGAAGGTTTAGTGTAATAATTAACTTGCGGAGCATTTACATTTTGTTTAAAAAATCAGTCTTCCTTACCCGCCTTAAACAAAAAGTCTTTTTCTTCTTTGGAAAGGCTTTCGTAACCGGATTTACTGATTTTATCTAAAATGGCATCTATTTTCCGTTGACGCGTCTCTTTGTCGTAATTTATGTCGCCTTTGGCTTTTCCCTTAGCACGCTTTCTATATACCGTTTTCAACGGTCCTTTTCTTTGCCTTGGTTTAAACCAATTCCCAATGCCCGTCAGGAGCCGGGAAAACCCTTCACCAATATCTTTACCATTTAGCAACTGGCGGGCATAAAAGTATCCGAGAAACGCTCCTCCAAGATGTGCCAGCCGTCCGCCGATATTACCCCCATAAGGGATCTGGATCAAATCTACCAACACAAAAAATGCACCAACATGCCATAGTTTTACATTAAAGAACAGGATGCGTACTTCCTGATTGGGAATGTAAGCGCAAATAAAAATCAATACAGCAGTTACCCCGGCGGAAGCCCCGATCAAAGCAGTATTTTTGTCCAGCAGCGTCGGAAAGATATTATAGCTTAACAAAAAGACCAGCCCACCTAGAATAACCCCTAAAAAGTAAACATTGATGAAACGCTGATTATCAAAAAGGTTAAGGAAAATACGACTGGCAAAATAAAGCATTATCATATTCCAGAAAATATGCCAAATCCCGGCATGAAAAAAGGAATACGTTACCAGGGTCCAGGGTTTTCCCAGAAAAGCGAAAAAGTCCTTCGGCAGTTCAAACCAATACAAAACGGTATCTGTTGAAGCGCCAAACAAGGCAGCAGCCAGGCCTGCTAAAATAAAAATGGCCACATTAACAGCGATGAGCTTTTCCGAAATACTCAAGCGGGCAAAATAATACTGTAATCCTCCGTTTGCCATTTAATTATCCCAGCGATTTTTGTTAAACTGATTCTTTTTCCAATACCACATCATAATAAATCCTATCAATGCCCCTCCCACGTGAGCAAAATGAGCGATTCCGGTGTTTACATTACTAAATCCAAAAATAATATCTCCGAGTATTAAAAGCGGGACAAAATATTTTGCCTTTATAGGTACCGGTAAGAAGATCAGCATAAGCTCTGCCCTTGGGAACATAAAAGCAAAGGCCACCAATACACCGTATACTGCCCCGGAAGCCCCGACGGCCGGAGCGTTAAAGGAAGCCATAAAACGATCTATGGTCCCTTGGGATGCCAAATTATACCAGTCCGGACTATACCTTCCGGAAGCCAGAATATCGATTACGCTTTCTTTTGAAAGTCCGGAAGTGGCAATCAAATCCAGACCTTGATTGAAAAAATAGTAATTCGCCAAGGTATGCAATAAGGCCGCCCCAATCCCGGCCGAGAAATAGAAGAACAGAAATTTATTCCTTCCCCACATGCGCTCCAATGGCGATCCGAAGGCCCAAAGAGCATACATGTTGAACAGAATATGGAAAAAACCAGAGAAATCGTGCAGGAACATATGACTCACCACCTGCCACCACTGGAAGTTGGGGTTTTCCGGAAACCAGAGTGCAAAATATTGATAAAGCGTATCTCCAAGGCCTGTAATCCCGGCAATGAACAACAGCACATTAATAATGATCAAATGCTTTATGGCCTCTGTGAGTCTTCCCATAGGTTAAAATTTATTCGCTATTTCATTGCCGTCAATAATGACGTAGATTGTTTTTTGAAAGGGGCTTAATTTGGGTTCTTTACAGGCAAAAAGGTCATTCACCAAAGCTGTTTGCATTTCCGGCGACAGATATTGGCCCGTTTTAATGGCCAAAGACTTGCTCAGGGTTCTGGAAAGCCATTCTGTTTGGGAGAACGCTTGATCTATCCCCTTTTCACCGGAATAACTATCCAGTAGATCTTCCAGAACCTGGGCAACCATACCATCCTTAAGGATATTAGGTATTCCCGTGACCTTCAACTGCTCTTTGGAATCAAACACCATTTCAAAACCTAAATTGGATAACTCAGACTGCATGGATCGTAAGGTATCCATTTCCTTTGCTGTAAACTGTAGGGTTTCCGGAAATAGCAATTGTTGTACTATTCCCTGTTTTACGGTTATTTCCGCCAAAAATCGTTCATAAAGAATACGTTGGTGTGCCCGGCTTTGGTTAATCACCAACAATCCCGATTTTACAGTACTTATCACATATTTTCGCTGTAGCTGAAACGTAGTCTGCTGTACGGTAAGGTTTTCTTCATCACTCTCAAAAACTTCAGGAGAAACTACACCGGACTCCACCTGCAATACACCTCTATTCCCTAAACTACTATTCTCAAAATCATACAACTCTTTCCAACCTTCTGTACTCTTTGGCGCCCTGGAGCCCTTTAAACCGGAACGAGAATTCCCTTCCTGAAAAGGATTAAAATCGGCGTCCACGGTAATTGTAGGTAATTGTGCCTCTTTAGTCTTGTATTGATAGGGGGTATCCAGGTTTTGGTTGTGTTCAAAGTCGATTATCGGAGCAATATGAAATTGCCCTAAACTGTGCTTTATTGCAGCTCGTAAAATGGCATAAAGCGTGTGTTCGTCATCAAACTTAACCTCTGTTTTTGTGGGGTGAATATTGATGTCAATCGCCTTGGGATCTACTTCAAGTTGTAAAAAATACCCGGGATACGTATCTGGTTTAAGCAGCCCTTCAAAAGCTGAAACCACGGCATGATGCAGATACGGACTTTTAATAAAACGGTGATTTGCAAAGAAAAACTGCTCTCCCCTGCTCTTTTTGGAAAATTCCGGTTTACAAATAAAACCGCTAATCCTGGCCGTTTCGGTTTCCTCTTCCACTGGAACCAAACGTTCACTCATCTTATTTCCAAAAATATGGACAATACGATGCCTGAAACTTTCTCCGGACAGATTGAAATACTCTGTCCCATTGTTATACATCCTGAAAGACACATTGGGATGCACCAGGGCCACCCTTTGAAACTCATCAATAATATGCCGTAATTCGACCTGATCCGATTTCAAAAAATTACGTCTGGCGGGAATATTGAAAAACAAGTTCTTTACCGATATGGAGGTACCTTTAGGTGTAACGGTTACCTCCTGGTATACCACTTCGCTACCCTCAATTTTAATGTGGGTACCCACATCTGCTTGTTCTGTCTTAGATAATAAGTCTACATGAGCAATAGCAGCTATTGACGCCAGGGCTTCCCCGCGAAATCCTTTGGTATGTAGGTTATACAGGTCTTCAGCTGATGAAATTTTAGAAGTAGCATGACGTTCAAATGACAAGCGGGCATCTGTTTCGCTCATGCCCAGACCATCGTCCACTACTTGTATGAGCGTCTTCCCGCCGTCCTTAACAATAAGCTTAACATTTTTTGCCCCGGCATCTATGGAGTTTTCCAGGAGTTCTTTGACTACCGAAGCCGGGCGTTGTACCACTTCACCAGCTGCTATTTGATTGGCCACATGGTCGGGCAACAATTTGATAATGTCTGCCATTAGAACCCAAAGAATATGGACAAATCAAAATCTATGATATAAAGAAATATCAAAATCAAAATACCCAAAATAATCAAAAACCGCATTTTCATGTTTTTGTCCCCCTCATTTTTCAAATCTTCAAAGGCATTGGAAAACTTGTTCTTTAATCCTCTTTGATTTTGGGCTGTGGTTCTAAATTTGTCCAGTTTATGCTCAATTTTAAAGGGATTACCTTCACCCTTGTAGAATCTGGGCTTATACTCAAAACTGCGATTTTTACGAAGTTTTAAAAAATTACGCATGCTCCCTTTTCCTCTAGCTTCAAAGGTACTTAAAAACAAAAAAAGGCTTTAAGGGCACATCACAAAAAATGTTAACAGTACAAAATCCTGAACTGTCCTTTTTCGAGGGCATCGCGAATCCGTTGTGAACGATGGCCTTATTTTCCCAGTACGGCCATTTTTATAGCAGCGATAGCCGATTCGGTCCCCTTGTTGCCATGCTTACCCCCGCTTCTATCCTTTGCCTGTTGTAAAGTATCATCCGTTAGTACACAAAAGATAACAGGAACTTCACCTGTTACATTTAAATCCTTTATACCCTGGGAGGCAGCACTACAGACATAATCGAAATGCGATGTTTCCCCACGGATTACACTTCCTATAGCAATTACGGCATCCAGATTTTTTGTGGTGATCATCTTTTTACAACCGTAAATGAGTTCAAAGCTACCGGGAACGTTCCATCGCGTAATATGCTGCGATTCGGCACCACAGTCCAGCAAGGTCTCTAAGGCTCCCTGGAAAAGGTTTTCGGTAATTTCTTCATTCCATTCCGAAACCACCAGCCCAAAGCGAAGGCCTTTGGCATTTGGTGCCTCATCACGATTGTAGTGGGAAAGGTTCTTATTTTCAGTAGCCATGCCGCTAATTTTGGGCAAAACCAATCAGAGCGTCTATATTATTCGCCTCATTGGCATCTGGAAAATCCTCCTTGATTCGGGTGAAATGACCCAGGGCTTTTTCCCGATTTCCTAATTCCATTGCCGCTACACCCGCTTTATACAGGAATTTAGGCGTGGTGAATTCATTTTTTCCAGCTGCAGAAATTGCCCGCTCGTAATACTCCAGGGCTTCTTCCGGTTGTTCCAATTGGGAAAAGGCATCCCCTATACCCCCTAAGGCAAGAGGTCGGTACACTTCGTCATCCGAAGAAAAATCCTCCAGATACATAATAGCTTCATCATATTGCTGAAGGTTAAGATACGCCATACCGGCAGAATACTTTGCTAAATTAGCGGTAGGTGTTCCACTGTATTCCTCTATGATATCCAAAAACCCGAATTTTCCTTCGGCACCGTTCAAGGCCAATGTAAACAAGGAATCCTTTTGCTCTTCGTTACCCAAAGCATCATTAAAATGTTGCATGGGATATGAAAACTCATTGGCCGCATTGGCATCTTTCGGTTTTATTACAAATTGATTGTAGGCCAGATACCCCAAAACCCCTAAAGCAATAGCGATAATTCCTCCCAAAATATAATTTTGATTTTTGGAAACCCATGCTTCGGTTTTCGATGCACTTTCATCCAGGGTGCTGAATACTTCGGCCGTTGTGCTACTTTCTTTATCCAGCTCTGCTTCTTCTGCCTTATTTTTAGGTTTGTAACCTCGCTTCTTATAAGTGGCCATCGTTCTTTTTTAGTCGCGCAAAAGTAATTGTTTTCCACTAAAAACGAAAGGTAAATTAATCCTTATTTTTGAAGGCTTAACGCTGGTGACACCTTAATTCAATTCATCCCAATGGCTGCTCGAAATGTTTTTAAAACACTTATCATTAGTTAATTACAAGAGTTTTGAAACCAAGAGTTTCATTTTTGACCCCACCATAAACTGCTTTGTGGGGGAAAATGGAATAGGGAAAACCAATATTCTGGATGCCATTTATCATTTGTCTTTCGGAAAGAGCTATTTCAATCCGGTAGCCACTCAAAATATAAAGCACGGTACCGATTTTTTCGTGATAGAAGGGGAGTTTGATAAAGAAGGACGCTCAGAAAAAATTGTGTGTAGTTTAAAAAAAGGAGCGAAAAGAGTGATCAAACGCAATGGAAAACCGTACGATCGGTTCTCTGAGCATATAGGGCTTTTACCTGTTGTCATTATTTCTCCGGCAGATAGGGATCTTATTATTGAAGGCAGTGAGACCCGGAGAAAGTTTATGGACGGGGTCATCTCGCAATCGGATAAAGGGTATTTGCAAAATTTGATACGCTACAATAAAATACTGGCGCAACGCAATTCCCTGCTAAAATACTTTGCGCTTAATCAGACCTTTGATTCGGATACGCTTTCCGTGTACAATGATCAACTTCATGAATACGGTACCCTGATTTTTCAAAAGAGAAAGGCTTTCCTGGAATCTTTTATTCCAGTTTTTAAAATCCAGTACCAGAACATTGCTGCCAAGGAAGAAGCTATTGACTTGAAATACGTATCCCACCTAAAGGAACACTCCTTGTTGGCAGCATTGGAACAAGCTGTAGAAAAGGACCGCGCACTGCAATACACCAGTGTTGGGGTGCATAAAGATGATTTGGATTTTTCTATTGAAGGCTTTCCCATAAAGAAATTTGGAAGCCAGGGACAGCAAAAATCGTTTTTGGTAGCCTTAAAACTAGCCCAGTTCCATTTCATAAAGGAACAGTCTAAGACCACACCCATTTTGTTGTTAGATGATATTTTTGACAAATTGGATGAGCGCAGGGTAGCACATATAGTAAGTCTGGTAAAAAACGAACATTTCGGACAACTGTTCATCAGTGATACCCATGCACAGCGAACGGAAAAAGTGGTAAAAAGCACACACCAGAGCTATAAAATCTTTACCTTGTAGTATGTCAAGAACCTGTCTGTTTATATTTCTTTTGGTACTTGTAGGTTGCGATAACAAAATTCAAAAAGAAGACCTTGATCATCTAAACGGGTATTGGGAAATATCACAGGTAAAGTTCCCGGATGGAAGGAAGAAAGAATACACTGTTAACACCAGTATAGATTTTATTGAAATCAATGATTTGAAGGGTTTCAGAAAAAAAGTACAACCTAACGTAACGGGCACCTATCGTACCTCAAATGATGCCGAACCGTTTGTTATTCTGGAAAAGGACGGGCAATTTTTAATACAATACCGCAACGGTACTACTACCTGGGAAGAGGTACTCCTGGCAGTATCACCCCATACATTTTCGGTAAAAAACCCGGAAAATATTACCTACAGCTATAACCGTTATCAACCCTTAAACACACAGAATTAATGCCCAAGAGACACAGTGAACATTTAAATCTGGGAGAGGCCTTGAACGAGTTTTTAAAAGAAAATCGTTTGCAAAAGGGATTGGACGGTGTTGATGCCAGGGAAGCCTGGAAAAACCTTATGGGCAACGGCGTAAACAATTATACGGTAAGTGTTGAACTCAAAGGCGAAGTACTTTACGTTGCGCTTTCTTCTTCTGTACTCCGGGAGGAGCTTTCCTATGGAAAGACCAAGATTATTACTATGCTTAATGAAGAATTGGGACGGGAGTTGGTCAAAAAGTTAGTATTGCGCTAATAAAAAAGCCGCCCGTAAGGCAGCTTTATCAAGATTGCATCGGAGTAGTTCTTAAAAAACCTCCCTTCCGGAGAAATGAAATGTGCCTTCAATAACAGCATTGGCGTCGCTATCGGACCCGTGCACCGCATTTTCCGCAACATTGGCGGCATATAGTTTTCGTATGGTACCTTCAGCTGCCTGCTCGGGATTAGTAGCCCCAATCAATGCCCTGAAATCCTCTACCGCATTATCCTTTTCCAAAATAGCTGCCACAATGGGACCTCGTGTCATGAATTCCACTAAATCCCCGAAAAAAGGACGTTCTTTATGAATAGCATAGAACGTTTCTGCATCCCTACGGCTCAACTGTGTATATTTCATAGCCACGATCTTAAATCCTGCCCCGGTTATCTTTTCCAAGATAGCACCAATGTATCCTTTCTCCACAGCATCGGGTTTGATCATGGTGAAGGTTCTGTTTCCTGTCATGGTCTTAAAAATTTTGCGCAAAAGTAAGCCTTTTCAACAAAGCAACAAGTACAATTGTAACTAATACGCCTGTTTTAATTCTTGAAGGACATTTCCCTGCTCTCCCATAATTTTAAAAGTCGCTTCCCCAGCTTCCAAATCCAACTCTACAACACCAAAACTTGTAGTAGACACTACTTCCCCCACCCGGAAAGGATTGGGTTCCCCACTGAAATCGGAATAGGAATGGGTTAATCCACTACTGGTGAAGTCTACAAGCGGATAGGTAAGCCCCTCCAATGGCATCCTGGAAAATTCAGAAATATGACGGTCTCCGGACAAAAAAATCACTCCCTTTGCTTTGGAATTCAGGATCATCGCTTTCATTTTATCCACTTCATGTGGAAAGTTGGCCCATTTCTCAAATCCGTGGGCATTGGATAAAAACTGAACACTGGTAACGATAAGATTAAAATCCGCCTTTGAATTGGAAAGCTCTTCTGCCAACCATTGCCACTGGGTTTCCCCTAATATCGTTCCCTCCTCGTATGAATTCGGCTGGTAACGCATATCTCTTGCTTTGCTCTGGGTCAACGATGTACGAAAATAGCGGGTATCCAGGTTAATAATTTTTACCCCTCCGCCAGGTTTTGAAATGAATTGGGAAGAATATATCCCTTCCTGACTTCTTCTGGGATCGTCCTTAGGTACCTTCATAAAGTCCAGGAATAATTGTAAACTCTCTTTCTTTTTCACATATTCCTCCCCCCCATCATTACTACCGTAATCGTGATCATCCCAGGTACCTGTTACCGGGACTGTTTTGGTCAGCGCTGCATAGGCCGGAAGCGCTTGCTGTTCTTCGTACATATGTTGCATGATAGCCATATCCTCAGTATCCGCATAGATATTATCACCGCCCCAGATAAAAACATCCGGAGCCAGTACCAGGATATCATCCCAGAATACATTTTCTTCATCATACTTATTGCAGGAACCAAAAGCCACCACCATTTTGGTCCCTGAGGTGCCCCCGGAAAGATCACCTTCTGTTGCATTGGTTGACAATGCTGCGGACTTACACCCTAAAACCAATAGCAATACCGTAATTAAAAGCCCAATTTTCTTCATGCTGCCCAATATGAATTGTGCCTCAAATTTAATGCGCCCCAAATTATGGCAATGTTATATTATTGTATCTTTGGGCGCATGAATTTAACAGATGTCGCCAAGCTAAAGGAACTGCTTTTGCAATCTGAAAATATTGTGATCGTACCCCATAAAAATCCCGATGGGGACGCTATAGGTTCTTCTTTGGGACTACAGCATTTCCTAAAAATCCTAAATAAAAAGGCGATTATCATTGTTCCCAATGAATATCCCAAATTTCTCAAATGGATTCCGGGCAGTAAAGACATCCTGAATTTTGAAAAAAAAAATGGTACGGCCCTTGAACTCCTGGAAAAAGCGGATTTGATTTTTACACTGGACTTTAATGACCTCTCCCGAACCGGAAGAATGGAAGGGGTCCTCAAAAATGCAAGCGCCCGTTTTGTAATGATAGACCACCATCAGCAACCGGACACCTATGCCACGGTGACGTACTCGGATGTACATATGAGTTCTACTTGCGAAATGGTATACAACACTATAGAGGCTTTTGGCGAAACGGAAGCAATTACAAAAGATATCGCTACATGCCTTTATACAGGAATTATGACGGATACCGGTTCCTTTAAATTCTCTTCTACCACCAGTAGAACGCACCGGGTGGTAGCGAATTTAATTGATAGCGGCGCAGAGAACATGCTTATCCATCAACAGGTTTTTGATACGAATTCTCCAGCCCGACTCCGCCTCTTGGGAGTTGCTCTGAACAACATGGTGATCCTGGAGGAGTACCGCACCGCCTATATTACGCTGAGTCAGGAAGAACTGGACCAACATCATTATCTCAAGGGCGACACCGAAGGTTTTGTTAACTACGGATTAACTTTGGAAGGTATTGTTTTTGCCGTGATCTTTATAGAGAATAAAGAAGAAGGAATTATTAAAATCTCATTCCGCTCGGCCGGTGCGTTTTCGGTCAATGATTTTGCCCGGTCTCACTTTGATGGAGGCGGACATATCAATGCCGCCGGGGGACGGAGTACCACTGACCTGGAGGAGACCACTAAGCGATTTGTTTCTTTATTAGCACACTACAAATCCCAACTACAGGAATGAGAAAACACGGTTGCCTTTTGATCGGATTGTTGCTTTTGTTCTCCTGTGGAGAACCAGAACCCCGAAGACCTGTTCAAGTACGATCCGGTAGTTTTATGAAAGCATCGGTAGCACGCAGCAAAAAACTATTGGAATACGAACAGCAACAAATTCTGGAAATAATTCAAAGAGATAGTCTTCAGGACTATCATTCAAGTCCTTTTGGTTTCTGGTACTACTATGAAACACAAGAAGACACGGCAGGATATCAACCAAAAACCAATGATGTGGTGCTCCTGACCTACAACCTGATGACACTTTCCGGTGATACCCTCTACCCGGCCGAAGATATTGGTTTGGTACAACATGCCATAGATAAATCACAGTTATTCCCGGGACTTAGAAATGCCATAAAACTATTGCGGAAAGGGGAAAAAGCCACTTTTCTCTTTCCGTCCAGCCAGGGGTATGGATACAAAGGGGATAACCATAAGATTGGATCTAACATTCCCTTGAAATCCAGTCTCGCTTTGTTAGACATACAAAAAGACAGTAGCAATTTAAATAAAGAACCATGAAAAGAATCCTTTTTGGCTTTAGCGCCTTATTACTAATGCTATTCGGTTGTAAAACAGGAAAGTATGCGGATTTGGATGAAGGCATTTTCGCTGATATTCAGACCACTAAAGGCGATATTGTTGTACAACTTTATCACGAGGCCACTCCGGTAACCGTAGCCAATTTCGTTTCCCTGGCCGAAGGTAACAACCCTTTTGTGGATGAAAAATACAAGGATCTAAACTATTACGACGGTATCATATTTCACAGGGTGATCAAAGATTTCATGATCCAGGGTGGTGATCCGGACGGCACGGGAAGAGGAAATCCCGGTTACAAATTCAAGGATGAGTTTGTAGACAGCTTAAAACACAGCAGGAAAGGATTGCTTTCCATGGCCAATTCCGGTCCAAAGACCAACGGGAGTCAGTTTTTCATCACCCATAAACCTACGCCATGGTTGGATGGGAAACATACGGTTTTTGGTGAAGTAGTGAAAGGCATTGAAGTTGTAGATACCATTGCGAATGTAAAAGTAGTGCCTCAGGACAAGCCCGAAGTAGATATAGTTATGGAACAGGTGGAAATCATCCGAAAAGGGAAAGAAGCTAAAAAATTTGATGCCGTCCAAATCATGACGGATTACTTTGAGGAAGAAAAAAAGAGCATTGCCGCCATGAAAAAAATGAAGGAGGACCTGGCTGCAGAATTTGCCGCTCAGGAAACAAAAGCCAAGGAATTGGACAGTGGTCTTAAAATCTTATCCCTACAGGAAGGGGCCGGGGAAAAACCAAAAACAGGACAAAAAGTATTGGTAAACTACGCCGGATACTTTACAGACGGCAATTTATTTGACAGTAATATTCCGGAAATAGAAGAGAAATTTGATAAATACAATGCAGGTAAAAGAGATCAGGGGCTTTATCAACCACTCCCTATGGATTACAGCCCGGAAGCACAAATGATCCCCGGTTTCAAGGAAGGCTTACAAACCATGAAAGTTGGAGATAAAGTCCGGCTGTTTGTCCCTCCGCATTTAGGGTATGGAGATAATGATTACGGCCCTATTCCGGGAGGGTCTACCCTCATTTTTGATCTTGAGATCACAGGAATTCAATAAAACGATTTATGTTGTCAAACAAACTCCGACTTTCCGTCGGAGTTTTTTATTGGGAAATCACAGAATAGCTACTTTAGAACAGTGAATACAAAAACAAAAAGAATACTGGCCCTATCGATAATCCCTCAAATTGTTTTGGTGAAATGGCTGGGCAACCATCCCGAATGGGTGGAAACCTATTATGCTCAGGGAATCTACCCGTACATTTCACAATTCCTTCGGGTTTTATTCGGTTGGATCCCCTTCTCCGTAGGCGATCTTTTTTACACCTTACTGATTTTCTCGGCAATACGATATTTGTATTTGCATGGAAGATCTATCCTGAAAAGGCCGATTACTTTTTTGACACATCTGGGAATAGTGCTTTCCATCGCCTACTTCATATTCCATTTCTTATGGGGCCTGAATTATTATCGCCTTCCACTAGAAGAAAAACTAGGTATGGAAAAAGAATACACCTTAGCGGATTTGGAAGTATTTACCACCTATCTTGTGCACCAGGCCAACCAAAGCCAGGTAGCTATTACCAAGGACGTTTCGGAAGCGGTTCAAGTCCCTTATACCCGAGCAGAGATCTTTGAAAAATCTATTTTTGCCTACCGGGAGATAGAACACACTTATCCCTCTTTTGCGTACCGTAACCCTAGCATTAAAAAATCGTTGTATAGTTTAGCATTAACCTACATGGGGTATGGGGGGTACCTTAACCCTTTTACCGGAGAAGCTCAAGTGAATGGAAAGATCCCGATAGTCCGTTATCCAACTGTGAGCACTCATGAAATTGGACATCAGGTAGGATATTCCTCAGAAGCTGCTACCAATTTTTTAGGGTTTTTGATCAGTGCTAAGAATACAGATCCCTATTTCAGGTATGCCGGTTATTCCCATGCCCTGGCCTATTGTTTATCCGACCTTAGACGGAAAGACCCTTCTAAATTCAATATCCTTTGGGAGGAGGTAAATGTAGGGGTCAAAAAGAACTACCAGGAAATCCGTAAGTTTTGGGAACGTTACGAAAACCCGACCGAACCGATTTTTAAATCCATATTTAACGCCTACTTAAAAGCGAACAGTCAAAAAGAAGGGATCCAGAGTTATAACCGGGTGGTAGGGCTGCTTGTTAACTATCACAAACAATACAATTTTTAGATACTCTTTTAAAATCCTTGCTATTCTGTTACCTTTAAAAACTGACGAATTACTATTACAACCCTATATGAAAATGAGACTCCTGGCATTCGTCTTTTTTTGGCCTGGTGTAGCCTTAATCACCCAGGAGTGCTTTCCCAATATTCCTTGAAATTTAAACTTAAAATATGGCTGCTATTCCTACTAATACTAGTAGCATTTGATGCTTGCATTCCCAATAGGAACCCCAATACGTTGATCATAGCTACCTCGGCCAACATGCAATATCCTATGGAAGCATTGATCAAGGAGTTTTCGAAACAATCCGATGTTGCTTGCGAAATGGTAGTAGGCTCTTCCGGTAAACTCACCGCTCAAATCCAGGAAGGAGCCCCTTTTCATATTTTCGTTTCTGCGGACCATAAATATCCCCTGGAACTCTACCACAAGGAACGGACGATAGCAGCTCCTGAGATCTATGCTTACGGCCACCTGGTACTGTGGACAACAAAAGCAGGAGTTGTGCCTGAGGTAAAAGCACTAACCTCACAAAACGTTGCATATATTGCGTTACCTAATCCTAAAATCGCTCCGTATGGTAAAGCCACGGCGGAGTTCCTCCAAAAAAACAATCTATGGGAAACGGTTAGACAGAAGCTCGTATATGGCGAAAGCATAGCGCAAACCAATCAGTTTATCATTTCCGGGAGCGCAGATATCGGGTTCACGGCAAAATCCGTGGTATTGTCCCCAAACCTGGCCCAAACCGGGAAATGGACAGTTTTGGATACTGACCAATACGCACCCATTGCCCAGGCCGTAGTGGTTTTAAAGAATAAAAGTCGGTTCCAAACCAAAGCCATACAATTTCAGGAATTTCTATTTTCTAAGGAAGCAAAAGAAATTTTAGAGAACTTTGGGTATTCTTCAGCGAATTAGCATGGATTGGAGTCCTATTATTTTAACGTTCAAATTAGCTTTGCTTACTACTTTTCTGCTCTTTTTGCTGGCTATCCCTCTGGCCTACTGGTTAGCGTATTCCAGGTCAAGGATAAAACCGGTAATCGAAACTGTAGTAAGCATGCCTCTGGTCCTTCCCCCTACTGTGTTGGGTTTTTATTTTTTGATCGCTTTTAGTCCAAATAATACATTTGGTAATTGGCTGGACCAATGGTTCGGGGTGCGCCTGGTATTTTCATTTTCAGGTCTGGTACTGGCTTCAATTATCTATAGTTTACCCTTTATGGTGCATCCCATTCAATCAGGGCTAACCGGGATCCCTTCCTCCTTAAAGGAGGCTGCCTACCTTATGGGGAAATCCCGTTGGACCACCCTGACTAAAGTGCTGCTGCCGAATATAAAACCTTCGCTACTCACAGGAATAGTACTCACCTTTGCGCATACGGTTGGAGAGTTTGGGGTAATCTTAATGATTGGAGGCAGTATTCCCGGCAAAACCAAAGTGGCTTCTATTGCGATATATGAAGAGGTAGAGGCTTTAAACTACGGTAGTGCCAATTTTTATTCCGGAATACTTCTTGCCATTACTTTCGCCATTTTACTATTGGTATATCTTGTGAACGGGGGGTACCTAAAACAATTTTGGAAATGATAGCAATGCATATCCAAAAAAAGCTAAAGGGAGCGGAGGGTGAAATGACTCTGGATGTTGCCCTCAACATCAAAAAAAACCAATTGGTAACGCTCTACGGTGCCTCCGGTGCCGGTAAAACCTCAGTATTGAGGATGTTAGCCGGGTTAATGCGCCCGGATAGTGGTAACATCACGGTAAATGATCAGATTTGGTTTGATGCACAACAGAACATCAACCTAAAACCCCGGCAAAGACAATTGGGTTTTGTGTTCCAGGATTACGCGCTTTTTCCGCATATGACCGTGCGGGAAAACCTTGAATTTGCATCCGCACAAAAACAGCCTCAACACATCTCCGAGCTTTTAGAGCTTATGGAATTGGGACAATTAGCCGATCAAAAACCGCCAACACTTTCCGGAGGGCAGCAACAACGTGTAGCCCTGGCCCGGGCACTGGCACAACGCCCTAAATTGCTGCTACTGGATGAACCATTGTCAGCTTTAGATCCCTCTACAAGACTACGCCTTCAGGATTGTCTTTTGGATGTGCATCGGAATTTTGAAATCACCACCATTATGGTAAGTCATGATGCTAATGAAATCCAAAAGTTAGCCAATTACGTCATGGTACTTGAAAAAGGACGGCTCATCACTCAGGGTTCCCCTCAGGAAACCTTGACCGTCGCATCACAGGTAGATGGAGAAATAGTATCAATTGAGGTAGAAGGGAATACATCGGTAGTCCGTGTGAAGGTCCAGGGACAGACCTTACAACTCACTTTGCCCAGTGCTACGACAAAAGATATGGAAGTTGGCAATAGGATTCGTATTGCGCTGGATACCGTAATGTGACCTCCGGCTTTCTTTGATTTCACTATTTTTAGACCATGACCCAGGGTACAATCATCACCAGTGTACAGAACCCCTTAATTAAGCAAATACGATTGCTAAAGGAAAAGAGCCGGGAGCGAAAAAAGACCGGGCGCTTTGTCATTGAAGGCCTAAAAGAGTTGGTGTTAGCAATGAAAGGGGGGTATACCATAGAAACATTACTAATATGCCCTGATATCTTTCCAGGGATCAAAACGGAGCTCTCCCATCTTCCCCGGATAGCACTTTCAAAACCGATTTACGAAAAACTGGCGTACCGGGGTTCTACCGAAGGGGTATTGGCTATAGCAAATGCTAAAAAGCACGATCTCCCTTCTATTCAACTCAGCGACAACCCGTTGATCCTGGTGGCCGAAGCTCCCGAAAAACCAGGGAATATTGGAGCATTATTGCGAACCGCTGATGCTGCCAATTTAGACGCTGTGCTTATCGCAAATCCACGAAGTGATCTCTACAATCCCAATATTATACGCTCCAGTGTAGGTTGTGCTTTTACCACCACAATTGGGATGGGATCCTCCGAAGAGGTCATCCGTTTTTTAAAACAAAATCGTATTACCATTTTTTGTGCAACTTTGTCCGCTTCCCAAAACTATACCAACTCCAATTTCCAAACACCTGCGGCTATTGTTGTGGGAACAGAATCCACGGGGTTAAGCCCCCTTTGGCTGGAGCATTCCGATCAAAACATTCGTATCCCGATGAGAGGGGAGATAGATTCCATGAATGTATCCGTGTCTGCAGCAATACTTATCTTTGAAGCTATCCGTCAACGCGAAGCTTAATTGGTTATGCCGAATATTCTGTTTTATTGTATCCTCGGAATCTTGTTGGTGCAGTATGGTATTGATATGCTATTGGACTATTTAAATGCTAAACGATTTTCCCATACTGTTCCCCAGGAACTAAATACCATTTTTGATACCGAAGAATACCAAAAAGCACAACAGTATCATTGGGAAAACTATCGATTTGGCGTAGTTAAAGACAGTGTATCCCTCGCGATATTACTCGCCTTCTTGATTTTAGGAGGATTTGGTTGGATAGCCGGATTTGCAGAAAGCATGACGCCCAATCCCATTGTCCAGGCATTGGTTTTTTTTGGCCTGCTGCTTTTGGGAAATAGTTGGATCGCTCTCCCCTTTTCCTATTACCAAACCTTTACGATAGAAGAAAAGTTTGGCTTTAATAAAACAACAAAGCGGACATTTTTCACCGATATCCTAAAAAGCGGATTATTGACACTTGTTTTAGGGGGTGGGATCCTCGCTTTGCTCATCTGGTTCTTACAGCTTGCAGGTACAAATTTTTGGTGGTATGCCTGGGGTGCATTTACTATTTTAACCCTTTGTATTAACGTATTTTACACCAAGATCTTTGTCCCTTTGTTTAACAAACAAACTCCTCTGGAAAGCGGAAGTTTAAAGACATCCATAGAGCGATATGTCAATACAGTAGGTTTTGATCTGAAGAAAATTTTTGTGATTGACGGTTCCAAACGATCCACCAAAGCTAATGCCTACTTTTCCGGTATGGGAAGGCAAAAACAAGTGACCTTGTTTGACACCCTTATCAACGATCTGTCCGAAACAGAAATCGTTGCCGTACTTGCGCATGAAGTAGGACATTACAAACGAAAACATATTGTGTATACTCTTTTGATTTCCATACTACTCACGGGTCTTATGCTCTATATTTTATCCCTCTTCATTACTACCCCTCAACTTTCACTGGCTTTGGGCGTGCAAGAGCCTAGTTACCATGCTGCGCTTTTGGCATTTTTGCTACTCTACAGCCCCATATCCACTATTACCGGTCTTTTGATGAACTTCCTTTCCAGGAAATTTGAGTTTCAGGCGGACAATTTTGCTAAAGAAACCTTTGATGCCACAGCCTTGATCAGTTCGCTAAAAAAGCTCTCCAAAAACAACCTGAGCAATCTGACTCCCCATCCTGCCTATGTTTTTGTACACTATTCCCACCCACCGCTCCTGGATCGCATCCAAAACCTTAAGGCATAGTTTTTGTTGTTTTCAAAGAAAGATTGTGGTAACTTTAATTTACTATGAACTCACTTAATCTTTTTTGATTGAAGCGAAAACCGGTCATTTTTTGCCCGGTTGAAGGCTTTTTTGAGTTGCATAGCAGAGTTACGGAAGGAAAAAAAAGACAAAAAGCAGGTGAAAAAGGATGGTTTTTTAGCCAATTGAAAAAGTTTAAATGAGTTCTATGACCCAAACGGCAATAGAAAGAGAGAACAAAGAAATTGCAAAGCAATACAAGGAGTTGCTCCGTGTGAGTTATCAGACGCTTACCCGGGAAGATAAGCAACTGATACGTTCTGCCTTTGATGTTGCCGTTGATGCGCATAAAAACCAAAGACGAAAGTCCGGAGAAGCCTACATCTTCCACCCTATTGCCGTAGCTAAAATTGTGGCTTCAGAAATTGGGATGGACGCAGTTTCCATTGCCTCTGCCTTGCTTCATGATGTGGTGGAAGATACGCCCTATACCTTAGCCGATATAGAACGGATGTTTGGGGAAACGGTAGCACGTATAGTGGACGGACTTACCAAAATTGCGCACCTCAAAAAGGACAAAAACATAAGTCAGCAAGCAGAGAATTTCAGGAAAATGCTGCTTACCCTGCATGACGATGTTCGGGTTATCATTATTAAAATAGCCGACCGTTACCACAATATGCTCACCATGGACGCCATGCCAGAGCAGAAACAGGTGAAAATTGCTTCCGAAACACTATACATCTATGCCCCTTTAGCACATAGAATAGGACTGTATAACATTAAATCGCAATTAGAGGATCTAAGCCTAAAATATACCGAACCCGAGGTATACCAGGATATCTTGAGCAAAATTGAGGATACCGAAGAAGAACAGAAAGCCTACATTAACGCGTTTTCTAAGGTAATAGAAGACTCCCTGGATGAAGAAGGCCTGAACTACAATATCAAAGGGCGGATGAAATCTATTTTCTCCATTCGGAGAAAAATGTTAGCACAGAACATCAGCTTTGAAGAGGTGTATGACAAATTTGCGATCCGTATCATTTATAAGTCCGATCGTAAAAATGAAAAGTTCCTCGCATGGAAGATCTATTCCGTTGTTACGGATCACTTTACTCCAAATCCGGTTCGACTCAGGGATTGGATTACTTCCCCCAAGTCCACAGCCTATGAAGCCCTGCATATTACAGTTATGGGGCCGGGTGGTAAATGGGTGGAAGTGCAAATAAGAAGCGAGCGAATGCACGAGATTGCGGAAAAAGGATACGCTGCGCATTTCAAATACAAGCATGGAGATCAGAATGAACAAGGTATAGAGCAGTGGTTAAATCGTTTGCAGGAGGCTCTGGAGAGTGCTAATGGCAATGCCGTAGACTTTGTGGAAGAGTTCAAACTTAACCTCTATTCCAAAGAAATTTTTGTTTTCACCCCCAAAGGAGAATTAAAATCTTTACCCAAGGGGGCCACTCCTTTGGATTTTGCCTTTCACATACACACCGAAGTTGGCATGAAAACCAGGGGGGCCAGGGTTAATGGCAAGTTAGTACCGCTGAATACTACCCTGAAAAGCGGCGACCAGGTAGAAATTATCACTTCCGAAATAGCAAAACCTAATCAAAACTGGTTGGATTATGCGCAAACTGCCCGCGCCAGGGCTAAAATAAAGTCCTCACTTCGGGAAGAACAAAAAGAGATTGCTCAGGAAGGCAAGGAAATGTTACGGCGTAAACTAAAATCACAGAAAATTACGCTTAGCGAGGATGTAGTGAACAAAATGGTGAACTATTTTAAGTTAAAAACCAGTCTTGATTTGTTTTACCGGGTGGGACACGGAGCCATTGACAATCAAAAAATAAAAGATTTCGCTTCTTCCTACAATAACGCATTCATCAACTTCTTTAAAAGCAAAATAAGAAGAACACAGGTTTCCGAAGATATCAACAAAGAGGAGATTACCCACAAGTATGATATGTTGGTATTCGGGAGTGAGGAAGAAAAACTGAGCTACAAGCTCTCCAAATGCTGTAATCCTATACCAGGAGATGATGTATTCGGTTTTATAAGTGTTAACGATGGCATAAAAGTCCATAAAAAAGACTGCCCTAATGCCATCCAATTGCAATCCAACTACGCCTATCGCATTATTTCTGCAAAATGGATAGACTCTACCCAGGAAGAATTCACTGCGGATATCAAAATTACCGGAATAGATAATCTGGGCCTTGTAAATGAGATCACCAACATCATCTCGGACAATATGCACGTGAACATGCGTAATTTGAACTTTAGTGCATTGGGTGGTACGTTCACGGGAAAGATCACCCTGGTGGTGAAAAACAATACCATACTTAAAAAGTTGATTAACAATCTCAAACAGATCGCAGGGATTGAGAAGGTAGTTAGGGTATAATAAATTCGATGTACCTTTGCACCATAGGAATGTATATGCCAAAATGGATAAAAATAAACATCAGGAAATAGTCAAAAACGTTTTTACCACCTTCCTGGAAGAGAACGGGCATAGAAAAACCCCTGAACGTTATGCCATCCTTCAGGAGATCTATGACAGCGATGATCATTTTGACGTAGAGTCCCTGTATATCAAAATGAAAACCAAAAATTACAGGGTAAGCCGGGCCACCTTATACAATACCATAGAGCTGTTGCTGGAATGTAAGCTCGTCCGAAAGCACCAATTTGGTACAAGCCAGGCACAATACGAGAAATCGTATTTCGATCGCCAACACGATCATGTCATTCTCACGGATACAGGAGAGGTTGTGGAATTCTGTGATCCACGAATCCAGTCCATCAAAAAGACCATAGAGGAAGTTTTTGATATAAAGATCAATACGCACTCCTTGTACTTCTATGGCACCCGAAACAAAGAAGAAAAGGTAACTGACTAACCCAAACTACATGGTAGACTTATTACTTGGGCTCCAATGGGGCGACGAGGGGAAGGGAAAAATTGTAGATGTTTTAACAAAGGAATATGATATTATTGCGCGATTCCAGGGGGGGCCAAATGCAGGTCACACCCTTGAGTTTGATGGAATAAAGCACGTGTTGCATACCATTCCTTCGGGTATTTTTCATAAAAATGCGATCAATGTAGTAGGAAATGGCGTAGTAATCGATCCCGTTATTTTTAAAAAGGAGTTAGACAATCTGGAAAAATTTGCTATTGATATTACATCCAAACTACTGATTTCCAGAAAAGCACACGTAATTCTACCCACCCACAGATTGTTGGATGCCGCATCTGAGGCTTCCAAAGGAAAAGCAAAAATAGGCTCTACCTTAAAAGGAATTGGCCCAACCTACATGGACAAAACCGGCAGAAACGGTATGCGTATCGGGGACCTGGAATTTGATAACTGGAAGGAAAAATATCGCACCCTTGCCAATAAACATGAAGCGCTTTTAGGGTTCCACGGTGTAGATATAGAATACGACCTTCAGGAACTGGAAGATGAGTTTTGCGAAGGTATAGCCACACTTAAAAAACTGACTTTTATTGATAGTGAGGCGTATATGTTTGATGCGATGGCACAGGGGAAAAAAATTCTGGCGGAAGGCGCCCAGGGATCATTGCTCGATATTGACTTTGGCACTTATCCGTTTGTCACTTCTTCCAATACCACTGCTGCCGGCGCCTGCACCGGATTGGGGGTAGCCCCCGGAAAAATCGGGAAGGTCCTTGGTATTTTTAAAGCCTATGCCACCAGAGTGGGCAGTGGCCCGTTTCCCACGGAATTATTTGATAGTTACGGAGAAACTATGGGGCGTGTCGGAAATGAGTTTGGAGCTACCACCGGAAGACCCAGACGATGCGGTTGGTTGGATTTGGTGGCGCTTAAATACGCGGTACAAATTAACGGTGTTACCCACTTAATGATGATGAAAGCAGATGTGCTGAGCGGATTTGACATGATAAAGGTGTGTACGGCTTATCGTTATAATGGAGAACAAGTTCAACATTTACCGTATGATATAGATAGTGCTTATGTAACTCCGGTATATCAGGAATTTAAAGGTTGGGCAAAAGACCTTACCCAAATGACCAAAGCAGAACAATTACCCTCCGCTTTAATAGCGTATATTGATTTCCTGGAAAAAGCATTAAATGTTCCCATTACAATTGTCTCGGTAGGGCCCGATAGGAAACAGACCATTCATCGTTAATTTCATAGATGACTGCAAAGCAGTTTATAACCAGGACTTCAAGGTTTCTCATGGAGAAGGAACCTTTTTTCTTTATCATTAATTTTGACAAGAGTAGTATGTTTGCCTACTCATTTCAGGAGACCCTTGAGCAGCGTATTATCTTTAACCTTAATGGAATCAATAATCTATCCTCATCCATTTCAACAAAAACTGCAGCTACTCATGACATAGAAGTACAGCCGTTTTCTTTCGGATCCTATCTCCAAGGATTTGAAAAAGTAATGCATCACTTAAAGTTGGGAAACAGCTTTCTGGTAAATTTAACCTTCCCCAGTAAACTTTCTAAACCCATTGATTTAGCTTCCACATTCTACGCTGCTCACGCGAAATACAAATTATTGTACAAGGATCAATTTGTTTGCTTTTCGCCCGAATGCTTTATTAAAATTAAAGATGATCATATCTTTTCATATCCTATGAAAGGCACTATTGACGCAAGTTTGGACAACGCTGCCCATATCCTGTTGAATGATGCCAAAGAAGAACAGGAACACAATACCATAGTTGATCTCATTCGAAACGATATTTCCCGGATTGCCAAAGAAGTAACTGTAACCAAATTCCGGTATCTGGAAAAAATCAAGTCGGTCAAGGGCGAGATCTTACAGACCAGTACTGAAATTCGCGGGAAGCTTTCTAAAGATTGGAAGAAAGATTTTGGACGTCTCCTGTTGGATATGCTTCCGGCCGGTTCCATAAGTGGGGCTCCAAAACCAAAGACACTGGCAATCATTGACGAGGTAGAAAACTATGATCGGGGATTTTATACGGGGATTTTTGGCATTTTTGATGGTGAAATTGTTGATAGTGCCGTGGCCATTCGGTTTATTGAAAAGGAGAATGGTGCACTCTGGTATAAAAGTGGCGGAGGTATTACCCATCAAAGCAATGTAAAAGAGGAATATGTTGAACTCATTAAAAAAATCTACATACCCACTTTTTGAGAGTCTCAGTGTGGTAAATGGTGAGATCCTCAATAAAGATTATCACATTAAACGTTTTGAGGCCGCCTATACCGTCCTTTATCACCATCTTCCAACATATAACTTACTTGAAAAAATTGACATCCCATTCCAATTCCAGTCGGGAAGAGTAAAACTGAGGATCTCTTACGGAAAGAACGGCAAAGACTATGCCTTCCGGAAATATCAAAAAAAAGAGGTGAAACGTCTCAAAATTGTAAGGGATAATGGCATTGACTACGCTTTAAAGTGGGAAGACCGGAGCCATTTAGACGCTCTTTTCAAAAAAAGGGAGCATAGTGATGACATCCTGATCCTAAAAAACGGAAAAATAACTGATACTTCATACGCCAACATTGTCTTTTTTGATGGTTACCATTGGGTTACTCCCGCTACATTTTTGCTCAACGGTACCTGTAGAGCTCGTCTTTTGGATTTAGGACAGATTAAAGAAGAGAACATTCTTCTAAAGGACCTTTCTTCTTTTAAAGGTTTTCAACTCATCAATGCCCTATTGGATTTTGACCCCAATACTATGCTACCTATGGCTAATATCAGCTTGTGAACAGTACTAAAGGTTTACTAATGATGTTGCACACCAAAGAACAAAAACCCTACTTTTAACCCAAATTGCGAATCTTGAAAAAAGTATTTTTTTTACTTTCAACTTTTTCAGTATTCACCGGTTGGACGCAACAAGAAGCACCGGAAGGCAGACAGATCAACATTGTCTACGGCGCTAATTTTACCAAAGATGAAAATCAATTTCCCGGTGCTTCAATCTTTAGTAAAGACGATGAACGCCAGGTACAGTTTGAACATCAAGGTGCCGACTTATGGTGTGATGTGGCCGTTTTTTATGCACAGGAAAACAAATTAAAGGCTATTGGAAATGTCCGGTTACAACAGGGAGATTCCATCGAGATGAATAGTGGAAAACTGGATTACGAAGGCAATACTCGGCTGGCCCGGGCTTTTGAAAATGTGGATCTTTCGGACGGCCAAATGACCCTGACCACGGATACGTTATATTTTGACCGTGAGAAACAACAGTCTTTTTACAATACCGGAGGTAAAGTGGTAGATTCCGTGAACGTGCTTACCAGTAAAATAGGTACGTATTTTATGGAAATAAAAAAAGTGAAATTTCAGGACAGTGTTCACATAGACAATCCTGAATACATCATTGATTCCGAAGAACTTCATTATTACCGGGTGTCCAAAAACGCCTATATGTACGGACCCTCTACCATAGTGGGAGAAGACTATACTATTTATTGTGAACGTGGTTTTTACGACACTAAAATAGAACAGGGATACGGCGTAAAGAATACAAAAATCAATTACGGTAACAGAATAATTGTAGGGGATAGTGTTTATTTTGACAAGGTCGCTTCTTTTGCGTCAGCCACCAATAATATCCAGGTTACGGATACTATAAACCAAGGGGTTATTCGAGCGCATTACGCGGAAGTCTTTAAAGAAAAAGACTCGGTCTTTGCTACAAAAAGAGCGGTAGCGATTAATTTGGTGGAGCAGGACTCCCTGTACATCCATGGTGATACGTTAATGGTAACGGGACAACCGGAGGCCAGGGTGTTGAGGGCATTTAGAAATGCAAAGTTTTTCAAAACCGGCCTAAGTGGCAAATGTGATTCCATTCATTCCGAAGAAAGAACGGGAATCACCCAATTGATCACAGATCCTATCATGTGGAATGTGGATAACCAGATGACCGGGGATAGCATCCACTTGATTTCCAATATGGAAACCGAAGAATTGGATTCGCTAAGGGTCATTGACAACGCATTTATCATAGCCTTTGATACTATTGGTAAAACGGGGTACAATCAGGCCAAAGGGAAAGATTTGTTTGGAAAGTTCATTGACAACGAATTGAAGATAGTGGATCTTGTGAAAAACACGGAGGTCATCTATTATATGTATAATGATGAAAACGAACTTATTGGTATAGACAAAACTATCTGCAGTAAGATACGTTTGGAAATGGCGAATAACGATATAGAGGACATTACTTTTTTTATAAATCCTGACGGCGATATCTTCCCAGAAAAGGATTTACCGCAAGAGAGCAGAAAGCTTAAAGGTTTTATCTGGAGGGGTGATGAGCGTATACTATCCAAAGAAGATATTTTTGATGAAGACGATAATACTATTGAACTGGTCAGGATTAGGGGAATTGATACCTCTATTGATATTGATCAGGAAGAGCGGGAACGCAGTGGAGGGGAAAATCAGGGATCACCACCAGGTCCACCCAATACACAAGCTATACTTCCCAAAACGCCAATAGTAAAAAAATCAGATAATGGCCGGTAATACCTGTCCCCTTATATTTGGAATGGTCTTGATCTCCTTTTTAAACATGACGGATTATATCTTTTGAAAGAAGATTTTTTTAAATATCAGGCACAGACCACTCCTCATCCTTTAGGATTGGAAGTCTCCCATGCCAAGGGAAGTTATATTTTTGATACCACCGGGAAGGCGCACCTGGATTTTGTGGCCGGGGTTTCGGCCTGTGGTTTGGGCCATTGTCCCCCAAGGGTGGTAAAAGCCGTTGAAGAACAACTAAAAAAATACCTTCATGTGATGGTTTACGGGGAATACATCCAACAGCCCGCTGTTGAGTATTCCAAACTCCTGGCTTCCTTCCTGCCCGCACCCCTGGAGACCACGTATCTGGTCAATTCCGGTACCGAAGCAATGGAAGGGGCGTTAAAACTTGCACGAAGAGTAACCGGAAGATCGGAATTCATCGCAGCCCATAATGCCTATCACGGAAATACCACAGGCAGCTTAAGCATCATGGGGTTTGAGGAAAGAAAAAGCGTCTTCCGCCCGTTAATGCCCGGTGTCTCCTTTATTGCATTTAACAATGTAGCCGAATTAGACCGTATCACCACCAAAACAGCAGCCGTAATCCTGGAAACAATTCAAGGAGGAGCAGGTTTTATTTTGCCCACAAATGGATATCTTCAAAAAGTACGTGAACGCTGTGATATGGTAGGGGCTTTATTGATTCTGGACGAAATACAACCCGGATTTGGACGTACTGGAAAATTGTTTGCCTTTGAACACTTTGATTGTATCCCCGATATTATGGTTATTGGCAAAGGAATGGCTTCCGGATTGCCCGTAGGGGCTTTTGTAGCCTCTCAAAAGCACATGCAACTGTTACGGGACAATCCCAAATTAGGACATATCACCACATTTGGCGGTAATCCTGTCATTGCGGCAGCCGCTTTGGCCACATTAAAGGAACTTACTGAAAATCATATTATTGAAGACACGCTAAAAAAAGAATCTCTTTTCAGAGCATCTTTGGTACACCCTTTGATCAAAGAAATACGAGGCAAAGGATTAATGCTGGCCTTGATTTTTGACACTCCGGAAATAGCCAATACCCTGGTACTGGAAGCAGCAAAACAGCAGCTTATTTTGTTCTGGCTGCTTTTTGAGCCCAGGGCAGTGAGGATTTCCCCACCCCTGACAATTTCCGAGGAAGAGATTAAACTAGGATGCAAAAAAATCGTCCAAATACTGAATAACATAAACAAGACTGTTAACTAATTTGTTGATAACAAACCCAAATCCAGGACATGAATGACGCCGTTTTACGGCTAATTTTAAGTCCATAGTTAAACCAAACACCGTTTCTATGGCGTTAGACCCTAGCGAAAGACCTGACGAATTCATTCTCAAATTTGAATCCATGCTCAAGACGGACGATGTCTATTTCTTTGATGCTGAGGATTTTGAGGATATCATTCATTATTATTTAAACCTGGGCAAGGTCTCCCTGGGCAAGAAAGCCATCCAAATTGGACTACAACAACACCCCCACTCTGCGGAATTAAAATTGTTGCAAGTGGAAGTACTTGTCTTTGAAGATCATTTTGAAGATGCAGAACAGATTTTAGATGAACTTCAGGACATAGATGCCAATAACACGGAAATCTATATTCAACGCGCCAATATTCTCTCCAAACAGGACAATCATCAAGGCGCCGTAAATATGCTATTGGAAGCCTTGCATATGGCTAAAAATAGTTTTGATATCTATTCTCTTCTGGGCATGGAATATCTTTTTATGGACAATTACGGGCAAGCCAAGCGGTGTTTTATTAAATGTGTAGAGTTTGACGAAAGTGATTATTCTTCGCTGTATAATGTAGTCTATTGTTTTGAGTTCCTGGAAGATTTTGACGGTGCTATTCAATATCTCAATGATTATCTGGAGCGCAATCCGTATTCTGAAGTAGCTTGGCACCAGCTCGGTAAAATGTACTTCGCTAAAGGACTGTATCAGGAAGCGTTAACGGCTTTTGATTTTGCTATCATTTCCGATGACAACTTTTTAGGTGCTTATTTTGAAAAAGGCAAGGTTTTAGAAAGGCTGGGCAGGTACAATGAGGCCATCGAGTGTTACGAAACCACCATTTCCCTTGACGATCCCACCTCTCATGCCTATCTACGGATAGGAAAATGTCACGAAAAATTAGGTAATAATGATCTGGCCAAATACTATTATTACAACACGGTACACGAGGATCCCTTGTTGGATAAAGGATGGCTTGCCATAACAGAATACTACATTACAAACAAAAACTATAAAAAGGCACTTCTTTACATTAATAAAGCGATTAACATTGATGGGGAGAATCCGCTCTATTGGAAGAAAAATGCCGAAATTTTTCAGGCCCTTCAAAACTTTGATGAGGCGGACTTTGCCTTTAAGCAAACGGTAGACCTGGGCAATTACGAACTGGATACCTGGAAGAATTGGGGAAAGGTATTACACCAATTAGGCGATTATGAATCAGCTGTGCAGGTACTGCTTCAGGGACTGGAATTTTATCCGGAGGACGCCGAATTGTTTTATCAGCTTTCAGGCTTGTATCTCAAGACAAAAAACACATCAATGGCTAAAGAGAAAATGGGAATAGCATTGCGGTTAAACCCACAGAAATCAGCTGTTTTTCTTAAAATGTATCCTGAATTTGAAACAATCAAATGGATTCAGGAGAGCATAAAACCTAACAAAAAGGCATCTACCTAAGAAGCAGCTTTTAATCTCATTTTTTTCATGCCCCGTAAATTAAAAGATTATGTCATAATCACCTTAAAAGGTATGGCCATGGGCGCAGCGGATGTAGTTCCCGGAGTTTCCGGCGGTACTATTGCTTTTATCTCAGGGATTTATGAGGAATTGATCACCTCCATCAATAACATCAATTTGCCATTATTCGCCGTCTTAAAAAAGGAAGGCTTCCCCACCTTTTGGAAACGGCTCAACGGGAATTTTCTTCTTGCGTTGTTTCTCGGAATTTTCATTAGCGTACTTTCGCTGGCAAAAGTGTTGAGTTGGCTACTGGAAAATCAGCCCATACTGTTGTGGTCTTTCTTTTTTGGCTTGGTTTTGGCGAGTATCTTTCTGGTAGGAAAAGAAATTGAAAAATGGAACCTGGCAACAGTGTTAAGCCTGGTATTGGGCACGGCCATCGCTTATTTTATTACCACTTTGCCTCCCAATAACAACGTTGACAGCCTGCCTTATTTACTCTTATCCGGAGCCTTGGCAGTATGTGCTATGATCTTGCCGGGAATTTCCGGCGCTTTCATTTTGGTGCTTCTGGGTTCTTACAAAACCATATTGGATGCCGTCCATGAACGCAATATCATTATGGTGGCGACGGTAGGTATGGGCGCCGTTATCGGATTGCTAAGTTTTGCCCGTTTGTTAAAATGGATGTTCAAAAAATACCGGGGGATCACCCTGGCACTTTTAACGGGTTTTATTTTAGGTTCCCTGAGCAAAATATGGCCCTGGAAACTCGTTTTGGAAACCAAGACTTTTGAAGATAAGATCATAACGATCAAAGAGAAAAACGTGAGTCCTTTTACCTTTGAGGGTGACCCCCAACTTATCTGGGCTATTGGTTTAGCCATCGTCGGATTTTCCCTTATTTTTATCCTGGAAAGGATGGCTTCCAAAAAATAGGAAGCCGGGGTTGCCCATGCACAAATCGCGGACATTCTGGGATAAGCTTTATCTGGTCCTGAAAGGACTCTTTATGGGAGCCGCCAATAAGGTTCCCGGGGTTTCAGGAGGTATCGTAGCATTCGTTGGAGGATTTTATGAAGAGTTCATCTATTCCTTACAAAAAATAAATCTGAAAGCACTAAAGCTTTTATTCAACGGTCGGTTCAAAGCTTTTTATCGTTACACCAATGCTACCTTTCTAATTCTTTTGATCTCGGGAATGCTGATAAGTTATTTTAGTGTATCCCGCCTGCTGGATTTTTTCCTGGAAAGAAAGGAGCTTTATGTCTGGGCCGCCTTTTTTGGGATGATCATTGGATCTATTTATTACATCTCCAAAGATTTTGAAGGCTGGAACCGAAAGACCATTTTAGCAGGTATCGTGGGGTTTCTAATAGGCATTTCAATTAGTTTTTTCAGTCCTGCCAAAGAGAATGATAATCTGTTTTTCATCTTTTTTTGTGGGATTATCAGTGTTTCGGGCATGACATTACCAGGACTCTCAGGTTCATTTATTCTCATCCTCATGGGAAACTATGTCCTGTTGCTTGTAGACTCTGTTAACAGCCTTTATGATAGTCTCTCCGAGGTATTCCAGGGCGACTATAGTTTTCTGCAAAATGTAGAGCGCCTGAATACATTAAAAATTCTTGCCGTTTTCACTTTGGGTTCCGCAACGGGCCTGGTAACACTCTCTCACTCTTTGGGGTACTTGTTAAAACACTATAAAAAAGTGACTACCTCAGTGATCATTGGTTTTATAACCGGTTCCTTGGGCGTACTTTGGCCATGGAAAAGGACCATTTTTAAGGTAGATAGTACGGGTAATACACTTTTTGATTCCAACGGAGACCCTATTATTGCCAATTACCAGCGGTATTGGCCGGATTTCAGTAACATGGAAAACTGGGGTGCGGTTTTCTTTATAATTTTTGGCATTTTTATATTATTGAGTTTGGATTGGTATGGACGCAATAGACAAGACTAAAAAACGCTACGGACTTGTAGGAAGGAACATCTCCTATTCTTTTTCAAAACCGTATTTCACTAAAAAATTTACCGATTCGGGCCTGAGCGGTTATACTTACGAAAATTTTGACTTAGCCGCTATTTCAGAGTTTGAGGCGCTTGTTCAACAAAATGTGCTTCACGGTGTAAACGTAACCATTCCCTATAAGCAGAAAATTATTCCATATCTGGATGTACTGTCTAAAGAAGCGGAACGTATTGGTGCGGTGAATACGATAAAATTTGAAGGTAACCAATTGGTGGGCTACAATACAGATGCCTTCGGATTTGAAAAATCCCTTTCACCTTTACTTGCGGCACATCACAAAAAAGCGTTGGTTTTGGGAACCGGCGGAGCTTCCAGGGCGGTTGTTTTTGTTTTGGATCGTTTGGGTATAGATTTTACTCATGTCTCAAGGGATCCCAACAAAGAGCAATTCGGGTATTCCGAACTTAAGAAAACGCATTTCCAGGAATTTCAACTTATTATTAATTGTACCCCGGTAGGAACCTTTCCCAACGTAACAGATAAGCCTCAAATCCCATATGAGTGTATAGAAAGCACCCATATTTTATATGACCTTATTTACAATCCGGAAGAAACGGCTTTCCTTTCCGAAGGCAAAAAACGGGGAGCGATTATCCAAAATGGGCTGCCCATGTTACAATTTCAAGCGGAACGGGCCTGGCAGATCTGGAATTCTTAGCCATGGAAATAGCAGCCCCTTCAAGAATCACAAATCAAGAATCCTTATTTTTGTTGAGGTGAAGTAATAAAACAGACTTCTTCTACAGCCATCAATCTAACCTTTAAAGAGCAAAAGGATGGACAGTAAAGAACACAAACCACAGGAAACTGCTGGGGGGCAAAAACTTGAGGAAAACATTGAAGCTACAGATGCTACTTCTGAAGGAGGAGATTTGGAACAAACCCCAAATAGCTCGGGAGATACGCAAAAACAAGAAGATGTCCTCAGTGAAATTGAAAAAGAAAATGCCGAAGATGCAGAGGATCTAGACAATGAAAAGCGGCATCATATCCCCTTTCTGGATTATCATGCCATGAGCATGGAAAATTTAGTGGGGGAACTTCAGCGCTTGGTAAAAAATGAAAAGGTTCAGGCCATAAACAAGCATGTAAATGCTATCAAACATGAATTTGATCTTAAGTTCCAGGATTTTTTGGAACATAAAAAAGAAGAATTTGTGGCCGGCGGCGGAAACGAAATAGATTTCAGGTACAATTCGGTTACCAAAAGACAATTTAACGAAGTATACAAGGAGTATCGCGAAAAAAGGGATACGTATTACCGAAATCTTGAACATCAGCTACAACAAAACCTACAGCACCGTTTGGCCCTGATCGAAGAACTTAAAGGTTTGGTCAATGTAGAGGAGGATATTAACACTACCTATAAGAACTTCAAAGAAGTCCAGGAAAAATGGCGCGAAGCCGGGCCTATTCCCAGAAACAGCTATAATGATGTCTGGCGTACTTACCACCATCATGTAGAGATCTTCTATGATTTTTTACATCTGAACCGGGAACTGCGAGACCTGGATTTTAAACATAATCTGGAAGAAAAACTCAAGCTTATAGAGCGTGCAGAAGCGCTTCAGCAAGAACCTGATCTAGGAAAAGCTTTTCGGGAATTACAGACCCTACATAAGATCTGGAAAGAGGAAGTAGGCCCTGTGGCCAAGGAAAAACGGGAAGACATCTGGCAACGATTTAGCGCAGCTACAAAAGCCATGCATACCCGTAGGCAGGACCATTTTGCAGACTTAGAGGCTACCTATGAAAAAAATCTGGAAAGGAAAAACGAAATCATTGAGAACATAGCAACACTTTCTCAAAGTGTAGCGGATAACCACAAAGGAATACAACAGCAAATACAACAGGTGGAGGCCTTGCGTGAACAATTCTTTAAAGCAGGTAAAGTACCTCACAAATCCAATGAAGACTGTTGGTCGCGTTTTAAGGAGGCTGTGCGTTCATTTAACCGCAAGAAAAACCAGTTTTACAAGGAACTAAAAAAAGAACAGCACGACAATCTGGAGAAAAAAAAGGTCCTCCTGGGAATTGCAGAGGCGCTTAAGGATAGTGATGACCACGAAATGGCCACTCCGGAAATGAAAAGGATCCAAAAGGAATGGAAAAGAATTGGCCATGTTCCGCGAAGATATTCGGATAAAATCTGGAACGAGTTTAAAGCAGCTTGCAACCATTACTTTGACCGCCTGCATTCGGAAAAAAACACTGCACAAAAAAAGGAGTTTGCCAACTATGAATTGAAGAGTAACTGCCTGGAACGGCTTAAAACGTTTCAATTAAGCGGTAACAGAGAAAAAGACCTGTCCAAAATCAAGGAATTCCTCTCAGAGTGGAAATCCTACGGTTATGTGCCTTACAACAAACGGCATATCAACAGCAAGTTCAATAAAATAATTGACGCCTTGTTCAAAAAACTGGACATTAGCAAACAGGAATCCGAATTGCTGAAGTATGGCGACAAGATTAAACAGTTAGCGAAATCGGACAATAACCAAAGGGCCATTAGCAGTGAGCGTACCTTTATCCGGCGGAAAATAGAAGAAAGCAAGGGCGAAATACGACAATTGGAGAATAACCTACAGTTTTTTTCCAATGCTTCGGAAGATAACCCCTTGGTAAAAGAGGTGATCAAGAACATTGAGCGTCAAAAGGCTGCCCTCCAAACCTGGAATGCGAAATTGAAGAACTTGAATATCATGAAACATCAGTTGGCCAAAGGGGAGTTAGATAGCGATACCGATACTTCGGAAGAGGAATGATGTCAAGTCAGATTAAGTCTTAACGATATTAACCCAATAGTGCCAAAACCACCGCTTTTAAAGGGATAGCTTCCCCGGTATCTCTAAAATAACCTAAGTGGTTAACCAAGGAGCTACCCAGGGAATTCTTATTTCGCTACATTAACGGAACGTGTCTCCCTGATTACTGTAACTTTTACCTGTCCGGGATAGGTCATGTCCGTTTGTATTTTTTGGGAAATATTAAACGAAAGCTCTGCTGCCTGGTCGTCACTGACTTTTTCACTTTCTACAATAACACGTAATTCCCTACCCGCCTGAATAGCATACGCTTTTTGCACGCCATTAAAACCAAATGCAATGTCTTCCAAATCCTTTAAACGCTGAATATAAGAATCCAGAACCTGTCTTCTGGCTCCGGGACGGGCACCGCTAATCGCATCACATACCTGAACAATCGGGGAAATAAGGCCGGTCATTTCAATCTCATCGTGATGTGCTCCTATAGCGTTGCAAACCTCCTTTTTTTCGCCGTATTTCTGAGCCCATTGCATTCCCAGAATAGCATGAGGTGTTTCAACTTCTACCTCGGAATTAGGTACTTTTCCAATATCGTGTAACAGCCCTGCTCGCTTGGCTAATTTGGGGTTAAGTCCTAATTCTGCCGCCATTACACCGCAAAGCTTAGCCACTTCCCTGGAATGTTGCAAGAGATTCTGCCCGTAGGAAGAACGATATTTCATGCGGCCCACGGCTTTAATCAACTCCGGGTGTAAGCCATGTATCCCCAAATCAATTACGGTGCGTTTCCCAATCTCTATGATCTCCTCATTAATCTGTTTTTCGGTCTTTTTTACTATTTCTTCTATTCGGGCGGGATGTATGCGACCATCAGTAACCAATCTGTGGAGGGATAATCGTGCTATTTCACGACGTACGGAATCAAAACAGGATAGGATAATGGCTTCCGGGGTGTCATCCACAATAATCTCCACCCCCGTTGCGGATTCTATGGCGCGGATATTACGTCCTTCACGCCCTATGATACGACCTTTTACGTCGTCAGAATCCAAATTGAAAACGGAAACGCAATTTTCTATGGCCTCTTCTGTTCCAATTCGCTGAATGGTATTTACAACAATTTTTCGTGCTTCCTGCTGGGCTGTGAGTTTGGCTTCTTCAAGGGTGCTCTGTAGGTAGGCCATGGCATCCGTTTTTGCCGTTTCCTTTAAGGACTCTAAAAGTTGGCTTTTGGCATCCTCTGCCGAAAGACCTGAAATCACTTCCAACTGTTTTACCTGGCCTTTGTGGAGCTTCTCCACTTCAGCCCTTTTCTTTTCTAAGATTTCACCTTTGTGCTCTACTGCTTTTACCCGTACTTCCAATTGCTCATTGATCCGCTTTCCTTTGGCCAACTCATTGCTTATCTGGGATTCTTTATCTCGTATTCTTTTTTCGGCTTCAGCAATTTTTTTATCCTTTCCAATGATCACCTTCTCATGTTCTGCCTTTAGTTCCAAAAACTTTTCTTTCGCCTGAAAAATCTTATCTTTCTTTATATTCTCTCCCTCTTTCTTCGCTTCCTTTATAATGCCTGCTGCTTCTTTTTTAGCATTTGCAATGGTCCTGGCTGCTTTTCCTTTTTCCAGCATTTTTGCAATTGCAAAACCAATTCCCAACCCCACTATTACGGCAATAACTAGTGTAACGGTACTATCCATTTTTCCTGTGTTTGGTTAAAAAAAAACCCACATTGGCCAAGGTTTTGTACAAACTCCTAAAAACAGGTTTAGGGCTAACAGACTGCTCAAGGATCCTTATACAAGTAAGGCCTGCTTTTACAATCTAAACTCACCCTTTTGAATTGTAATAATGTTGAGTTTGTCAAAAAAATAATACCAATGTGGGTAGTAACAATTTTGTATTTAAAAGAACTTATTCTAATCCTAACTTCACCTGTACCAATTCATCCAAAGCTTTCAGCCTTTCCTTGGCTTCATTTATACTTTCGGACGCACTGATTCCTCCTTGCTCTATTTTAGAGGCAAACTGTAAAGCACACATTGCAAGAACATCCTGCTTATCTCTTACTGCATAGTTCTGCTCAAATTTCTTGGCTAGCTGGTCTATGTTCTTCGCCGCCTTCCGTAAGCCTTCTTCTTGCCGAGGGTCTATAGTTAAAGGGTAGACCCTGTCTGCAATGGAAAGCTTGATTTTGAGCTTTTCCTCCATATAATTTGAACATTATTCAGCTAACTGGGCGATGCAACTGTCCAATTCCCGAATTAATGTGTTTATTTTGAGCTTTGCTTCCTTTTTATTTGTATCACTACCCAGCAATGTGTTTGCCAATTTTAAGGAATTGTACTTTTCTTCCCATGTACCAAGGGCCACCTTAGTAGTGTCATGTTCTTCTCTAAGTGAGGCAAGTTCGTTTTTAAGCTTAGTATTCGCCTGATTAAGTACTTCCAAGCGATGCAAAAGCTTGCTTACCTTATTCTCCAGAGAATCAACAATATCAACAAGTTCACCCATGTGCAAACCACAATGCGTATTCAAACAAAGTTAACTAACCTTTGGCAACCTGACAATACTTTTACTATAAAACTTCGGCCCTCATTGGCTATAGGGAGTTTACTTTCACTTCTATTTGTTCATATCCTGGTGTATTGGTTACTTTCGTGAACAAATACGTTGTCTTCATGTTCAGATGTATCGTAATTGTATACCTACTTGCCGTATGTGGTGCCTTTGCACAAGAAAAGTCCCCCAAAGCCATATTCCAAAAACCGATGGATATTCCCATAGTCTTATCAGGTACCTTTGGGGAGCTTCGCAGCAATCATTTTCATGCAGGAATTGATATTAAGACCCAGCTACGCCAGGGACTACCGATATATGCCATTGCCGATGGAACGGTCACCCGGATAAAAGTGTCACATTGGGGCTACGGCAAAGCATTATATGTTGCCCATCCCAACGGGTATACCTCCGTATACGCCCATTTGCAAAAGTTTGGTCCTGAAATAGAGGAATACATCAAAAAAGTGCAATACACCAAAAGATCTTATGAAGTAGAAGTTTTTCCAAACTACGGGGAACTACAAGTACAACAGGGCAATGTAATTGCATATAGCGGAAATACCGGAAGCTCTGCCGGTCCGCATCTTCATTTTGAGATCCGCAACAGTGTTACCGAAAAACCCATCAATCCTTTGCTTTATGGAATTACCGCGAGAGATGCTACAAATCCTACGCTCTTAGGACTATATGGCTACCCCCTTTCCAAAAACGCACAAATCAACCAAAGCCAGAAAAAAATACAATTAAGCTTTGCCAGGCAACCGGATGGAACGTTTTTAGCAGATAAAGTCACCGCATCAGGGACCATTGGCTTTGGGTTTAACGGTTTTGACAGACAAGATATGGCCGCCAACAAAAATGGCGTGTATTCGGTAAAACAGTCGGTTAACGGAAAAGTGTATTCGGAATACCTGTTTGAGACCTTCTCTTTTGCGGAGACCCGATACATAAATACCCTAATTGACTATGCCCATTTTGAACAATATGGACAGCGAATACAAAAACTTTTCAAGGAAGAAGGAAATAAGCTCAGTATTTACAAACAGCTCTACCGGGAAGGAAAAATAGAAGTGCAGCCAGGGTTAAATTACAGCGTAGAAATTGAGATCACCGATATAGAGGGGAATAGTACAATTTTGATTATACCTGTAGAAGGAAAACAACAGGAAATAAAAATACCCCAAACCATTACTACCACCGAGAACTTTTTGGTGGCCGGCAAACCTAATACTTTTGATCTAAAGGCAGCCAGAGTCTATTTTCCCGAAAACACGTTTTACCAGGATTTTTATGCTCATTTGGAAAAGGGAGAAGATACTGTGGTCGTACACAACAATTCCATTGCCGTGCATCGGAACTTCACGCTAAGTTTTGATGTTACAAAATACAACACTGAAGAAAAAAAACAGCTATTCATTGCCCGCCTGAACGGTAATGGAAAACCGGTACATTCCAAAACCTATAAACGCGATAATACCTTCAGTACCCGAACACGAAGTCTGGGTACGTACTTCCTCGCAAAAGACACCGTTGCTCCGGTTATTACCCCCAAAAACTTTAAACCAAGGCAATGGTTGAACAATTACCGCTATTTAACCCTTAAAATTGCAGATGATAACAGTGGGATAGCCTCCTACAATGCAACCATCAACGGGCAATGGATATTAATGGAATACGAACCGAAGACCAAAACAATCACCTATAATTTTGACGATAAAATTGCACAGCAAACGCAATGTGATCTTAAGGTAGTCGTTAGCGATAATGTAGGCAATACCACAATCTTTGAGGAAACCTTTTTTAGAAAATAAAACATTACGCTACCTTATTTGGGCGGCACTGACCTTTTTTTTCACCCTATCTTTTGGATTTGGGCAGACTGCTACGATTTCAGGTTTTGTTTTGGATGAAAACAGCGTTCCTATCCCCAATGTGAACATTTCCTCTGAAAATAGCGGTACCACCACAAATAGCAACGGATATTACCTTTTACTAATACAGGCAGATAAAAAAACCACCATCACTTTTTCCCATTTGGGGCACCAAAACGTAGTGCTGCAAGATTTTTTACTGAACACCAACGAAACTTTTGTATTTAACCCGGTAATGAAATTGGACGTTATCCAAATAGGGGGTGTGGAGGTGACCCCAACCGGAAAAAAGAAAGCCCAGGGCATCACTACTATCAGCTCAGACCTGGTTCAAAAAATCCCCGGGGCCAACGCTGGTGTGGAGAATATTCTGAAACTCCTGCCGGGGGTATCCTTTAACAATGAGTTAAGCACGCAATACAATGTACGTGGAGGAAATTTCGATGAGAACCTGGTGTATGTTAACGGGATTGAGGTATACCGACCTTTTTTAGTCCGTTCTGCCCAACAAGAAGGACTTAGTTTTGTGAATAGTAATATGGTGGAAAATGTAGAGTTTTCCGCAGGAGGGTTTCAGGCAAAATACGGAGACCGACTTTCATCTGTTTTAGATATTAGGTATAAGATACCTGCTACTTTCAGTGTCAAAGTAGAAGGAAGTTTTTTAGGGGCTGCCACTACCATGGAGACTATTTCCAAAAACAAAGATTTCACTACCATTACCGGGATACGTTATCGGAACAATGCCTTGTTTATTAACAGTCAACAAACACAAACAATAGCCACCCCAACCTTTTTAGATGCTCAGAGCTATTGGACCTATCAAATCTCTAATACTTTAGGGTTAAGTTTTTTGGCGAATTTCAGTATTAACAATTATCAGAATGAGCCTATTGCCCGTCAGACTAACTTTGGAACGCTTCAGGAACCCAGGGCGCTGGTTGTGGGGTACGAGGGAAAAGAAGAGACCCGGTATCAGACCCAATTGGGTGCCGTTAAGGCCGACTGGAGACCCAATGACAAAACAAAACTTGATCTCACCTTCTCCGGCTATCATGCCCTTGAAGAGGAGTTTACCGATCTCATTGCAGAATACGAACTGGGAGATGTGGTCTCAGATCTGGGGAATGACAATGTAGGAGCTCCTATCAACTCCAGGGGAATTGGCTCCCAATTCAATAGGGCCAGAAATCAACTGGATGCACTAATTGTTAACCTCTACCACCGGGGGATATGGAACGACCAAGGAAAAGCATTGGAATGGGGATTGCGGTTTGACTATGAGGACATTCGGGATAGGTTGAACGAATCCGAGTTTTTGGATTCCGCCGGTTTCTTTATTCGCCCCCCTAATCCGGAATTTGTTAATAATCAGCCTCAGGAACCTTTTGAAGCAGACATCGTGCCATTTGAAAGTGTCCGGGCCAGCAATTTTGTAACTACAAACAGGCTTTCCGGTTTTATGCAATTTGGCAATCAGTTCAAATGGGGAAATCACGATGTTTACTATAACCTTGGCGTACGAGCACAATATTGGGCCCTTTCAGGGGAAGGGTTTCGTACCAATCGTCAATTTATAGTTAGCCCCAGGGCGCAATTTGCTATCAAACCCTACTGGAAAAAGGACATGCTTTTCAGATTAGCCATAGGAAGCTATCAGCAACCGCCTTTTTATCGTGAACTCAGGGACCCCACAGGTAGGGTAAATCCGGATGTGGAAGCCCAAAGGTCCATTCATATTGTCGGAGGGAACGAATTCAGTTTCTCCATGTTTGAGCGCCCTTTTACACTCATTAGCGAGATGTATTACAAAAAGTTGAATAATGTAAATACCTATACCGTAGAAGATGTGAGGATTCGTTATAGGGCGGATAATATTTCCGAAGCCTACGCTTATGGTATGGATTTTAGGCTTAATGGCACCTTTGTTCCGGGAGCAGAGTCCTGGGTGAGCTTTGGTTACCTAAGGACAGAAGAGAATATCGGAGGTCGGGGGTATATTTCCAGACCTACGGACCAACGTTTTAAGTTTGCCATGTTATTCCAGGATTATATGCCCAATATTCCCAATGTAAAACTGTTTCTACATCTAGTCTATAATACAGGAGTTCCCGGAGGATCCCCGAACAATGCCGATCCTTATAATTTTCAGAATAGATTAAGAGATTACAGACGTGCCGATTTAGGTATTTCCTATATTTTTGCGGACAATACAACCGCTTTTCCAAAGGGACATTGGTTACACCGGTTTAAGGAATTTGATGTGGGCTTCGAGATTTTTAATTTGTTCAATAACCAAAACGCTATTACCAATACCTGGGTTAGAGATGTAGATAGTCAACAACAATTTGCTGTACCTAATTTTCTAACATCCAGGGTGTTGAACCTTAAATTTAATGTGCGTTTTTAATGGGGCTTTTACGAAACCTTTTTTTGATCTTTTTTATTGTTTCCCACTGGACAGCTATAGCTCAAAAGGATATTTACGAGAGCAGCCGTTTCAATCAGCTCGGCATGCAGCACGAGGTATTGGCGATAGTTCCCTTTATCACACAACTGGAATTGGAACAAGATGTTTCCGAAAACGAATTAAAAGAGCTTGCCGAGCGGGAAGGTCATGCCGTTCAAAATGCTCTGGAAACGTATTTTTCTATTAGAAAGAAACGAAAAAAATTCAATGTAGACTTCCAAAACGTGGAAGAGACCAATGCCATTCTGAACCAAAACGGGGTAACCTATAAAAACATTGATATCTACACCGTAAAAGAGTTATCCAAAATGTTAGGCGTAGATGGAATTATTAGTGGGAGCCTTGACTTAAATGTACTACTCTCAAAAGGGGTCGCTAAGGACTTTAACTTTTTAGATTATTTGAGAGGAGATGCCAACTATGGTAGAATAGGGATTAAAATAAGCGACGGTAGTACAGGAAAACTACTTTGGAAATACGAAAAAGAAATTACCAAGAAATCAGGGAAGAACACTACAGAGCTTATTGACAAGATGATGAAGGCTGCCTCAAGGAAATTTCCCTACGACAAGGAGAAGAAACGGAAAAAAAAGACCTAATTCAATTCAGAACAAACTCCTTTAGCACCTCAATAGTATACGCTAATTCTTCCTGAGTGTTATACTTGGAAAATGAAAAACGCAATGAAGGTTTTCTAAGTTCTTCCTTGTCCAGAAGCTCCCGAAGTACATGGGACCCCCCTGAACTTCCTGATTGGCAAGCACTTCCTTTGGAACAGGCAATCCCTTTCAGATCCAGATGGAATAACAATAGTACAGATTTTTGTTCATCCAAAGGCAAGCGAACATTGGTCAGGGTATAAGTACTTCTCTCCATATCTCCGGAAAGGCCGTTAAAAACAACACCCGGGATTTCCACCTGTATTCTTTCCACAAAGTAGCGTTTAAGGCCAAGAACATATTCCCGTTCTTCATCCAAATGGTCGTAAGCCGCTACCATGGCTTCTTCCAAGCCCACAATATTGTGGAAAGACTCTGTTCCCGCCCGAAAGCCACGTTCTTGCGCCCCTCCAACAATTAAAGGCTTAAGCCCGGTGTTTTTACGGATATAGGCAAAGCCTATTCCTTTCGGCCCATGAAACTTGTGAGCAGCTGCCGCTAAAAAATCAATGGGGGTTTGCTGAACATCCCATTGCAAATGTCCGATGGATTGCACGGTGTCCGAATGAAAAAGCGCATCGTATTCTTTACATAATGCGGCAACAGTTTTTACATCGATGAGATTTCCGATCTCATTGTTCACATGCATCAAACTCACCAGTTTTTTACTGCCATCTTTCTGCAAAAGGGTTTCCAAATGGGCCAAGTCTGGGTTTCCAAAAGGATCTAATTGTACATATTGCACGGAAATACCGTATTCCTTTTGTAATTCTTCGGCTGTATGGAGCACGGCGTGATGCTCTATCTTTGAGGTAATAATGGTTTGTACCCCCAGATCCCGTACTGCACAGCGCAGGATCATATTGTCCGACTCCGTTCCTCCGGAGGTAAAGATAATCTCGGAAGGTTGGGCATTAAGATATTTTGCTATGGTCTTACGCGCTTTTTCAATAGCGGTTTTTGCAGAACGACCAAAGCTGTGTGTAGAAGAGGGGTTACCATAAAACCGGGTAAGCGCCTTCTGCATTTTTTCAATTACTTCTTCCCTTACCTGCGTAGTGGCCGCATTATCCAAATAAACCTTTTGCATAGAATAACTCTAATTTTGAAGCGCACCAAAAATAGCTATTCTTACGTTAATTTATTCCAAATTGGATATGACGCAACAGTCCCATACGTAGGATTTGCTTTAAATTTGGCCCTATGAAAAAAATCCTGATTGTTTTTATACTACTGCTAGGGTATGCCTGTAGCGATGGAGACTTGCAGATTGAAAATATAGATTTTGATGGCGGAACAGTCGAATTCTGCCCTTTGCAGTTTGAGCAGGACGACACCGAGAGAACACTTTTTTTTAAGGTCATTGAAGATGAAGCACTGATACTAGATCTCCAGTCCGGTTTAATCGCTAATGAAACTGCGGCTGATACCCTAATCAGTAACTTAGAAACGCAATCTACTTTGGTTTACCGGCTTTTTTCAGAGAATGTGTCGGACGATTATTTTTGCAACGAAATCCCTCCTGTAACACCTACAGTATTGCAGGAAACCCAGGCAACCTCCGGGATAATAAATATAGTCTCATCCTTAGATACGGTAACCAGAACTACAAAAACCTATGCTCATGAGATCAGCATCATTGATTTAACGATTACCAATGACAACAACGAAAGAATAACAGATGAACCAGGTCTTGATTTTGGAATATACAGAACCACAGTGGACAGTAGCGTTGACCTTGTTTTTTCCAATTATTCCGATATCGCCGTCTCCAACTGTGAAAATGGAGCAACCACTTCCAAACTCTTTAAGATCATAAATGATGAATCGATAGATTTTGAACTTCCCAATTCGGTTTTGATCAACGAAGTAACCACTGACCCCAGAACAATTGCGTTAAACAATATAGTGAACGATACCAGTGCAACCTTTTCAAATAAAGTTTTCAGAAGAATCATCACTGAAGACATCATCTGTTCCGAAACGCTGGATCTTTCCGATTTGGAAAATGAATTTCGTACGGTTTCCGGAACGCTTTCCGTTACCACTGTTGAAGATGCCGATAGCACTCCTGAAACTCCTTTGTTTAATCACACCCTGACGTTAAGTGATTTTATCCTGGAGGATAGTAATGGCCGTGCTGCTCCTGTAATAGAAACTTATGTTTTTGGCACTGTGACAACCACTGCCCCTGCCCCTGCCAATTAAGGGTTTTGCCGAATAAATACTTCGGTAGCTCCAAAACCGTATTTTTGAAACTCCGCATCATAATAGGAAATGCCTTCATATCTTTTAAAAAGATAATGCAGTTCTTCTTTTAACACCCCTTCTCCTACCCCGTGAATAAAGACGACTTTCTGAATCTTTTTCCCAATGGCAAACTCCAACTGACGTTTCGCAGTTTCCAGTTGTAGATTAAGTATATCAAAATTGGTCATACCTTTGGTACTGGCGGTAAGTTGGTGAATATGCAGGTCCACCTCCATCTTTGGGGTAGTATCTTTTTTAGATTTTGGTGAAGGTTTCTTTTTCTTTACTTCAGGGGTTTTTTGCTTTTTCATTTGATAAGCTTCATAATTGCTCACGGTGATCTCCTCCGTAGCTTTTACCAGTTGAGACAGCTCGAATTGCTGCAGAAAACCATCCTCAGTTTCCAAAACGGCCATATTACCCTCCAGCGACATTATTTTCCCCTTAATGGTCTCATCTACTACCTCTACCCAATCTCCTACCTTAATACTTCCCATAGCACAAAAAACTTCTTCCATTCTGTTAAGAAATCAAAAATAATAGTATTTTCAGCACGGAAAGCAACGGCAAAAATGCAAAAGTTACTATTCTGGTTTTGGGTTAGTGGGGAAAGGTATATGATGCCCTGCATGAACAAAAAGCTTTTTGGAGTAGAATGCCCGGGATGCGGTTTGCAACGTTCCGTACTACTTTTGTTCAATGGGGATTTTGTAGCCGCTTTCAAAATGTATCCTGCCATTTATACGCTTATTCCGTTACTACTGCTAGTGGTCATCAATCGGTTTTACAAAACCAAATCTATCAGCTTTTTGATCATTACCTTCAGTATCTCAAGCGTCGCGTTAATACTAATCAACTATATTATAAAACTAATCCACTAAACGTATAGATTATGGAACAACAAAAATTACCTAATGGTACTTTGATCATTGTTTTGGGAATTTTTGGTTATTTATGCTGTTGTTTTGCCGGACTTGGTATCATACCTTCTGGCATTGCATTTTATTTAGCCCGGCAATCCGAAAAAATATATGCTGAAAATCCCGAGTTATACGACAATCAAAGCCAGATAAAAACCGGAAAAATCGTAGCATTAATAGCCGTAATCTTAAATATCCTGATGATCATTCGGTTTGTTTATGTCCTAATCACCGGAGATTGGGAAGAAAATATGGAAAGATCAAGAGAGTTAATGGAACAATGGGGTTTTGAAGTCGAGTAAAGTATATTAAAAATGACCCAACAACCACTTCCTGGTGCGAGTACTGTCCTTACTATGGGAATTCTTTCTATAGTCGGATCCCTAATTTGCTGTGGTCCGTTTGCGGCTATATTTAGTGTTATTGGCCTGGTAAAAGCGAAAAAGGTAGAAAAATTGTACTACGAGCACCCCGAGCAATACAGCGATTTCAGCAATGTTAAAACCGGAAAGATCCTCTCCTATATTGGTTTAGCGCTTTCGTTAATACTGCTGGTTTTCCTGATTCTATATTTTGGGGTGATCATCGCACTGATAAGCACGGGTGAATTCAATGATTTCTGAAACAATACAAAGCCCCTCATCCGGAGGGGCTTTTAATTTGCTACCTCGCTCATAAATTTTAAGCGGTAAATACGGAGTTCTTCCTCCTCATATTCACCGTCAAATTCTTCCATGGCCAGCGTAATAGAATCCGTTTCCGCTTCTAAGAAGTAGTCGTGTATCTCTTCCTGTTGGTCCTCATCCAGGATATCGTCTACCCAGTAATCGAGATTTAATTTGGTTCCGCTAAAGACAATTTGTTCCATTTCCTTGATCAGCTCCTGCAATTCCAATCCTTTGGCAGCTGCGATATCTTCCAGGGATAATTTCCGGTCTACACTTTGTATGACGTACAGTTTTAATCCGGAGTTAGCCCCGGTACTTTTTACTACAAGATCATCAGGACGAAGGATGTCATTCTCAACTACATAAGCCTTAATGAGTTCCACAAAAGGTTTACCGTATTTTTTGGCTTTGCCTTCACCTACCCCATGTATATTAAGTAGCTCTTCCATGGCAATGGGGTATTTTAAAGCCATATCTTCCAAAGAGGGATCCTGGAATACCACAAAAGGGGGAACGTCATTTCTTTTGGCTTCCTTCTTACGGAGCTCTTTTAGTAAGTTCAACAACCTACTATCCGCTGCGGAACCTGCCATTCTTCCGTTAACAGAAATAGTAGCATCTGTCTCTTCAGGATATTCATGGTCTTTGGTCATCATAAAGGAAGTAGGCTGTTCCAAAAATGCCTTTCCTGCAGTAGTCAACCGCAATACACCATAACGCTCAATTTCCTTCTGCAACAATCCTGCTACAATAACCTGACGGGATAACGCCATCCAGTAATGCTCTTCCTTATCCTTTCCAATGCCAAAAACCTCTTTTTCATCGGTCTTATGGGCGGATATTAAAGCATTGGTCTTTCCAACCAGTGTTTTAACAATTTCCCTGGTCTTGAACTTTTCGGAAGTCTCCTTTACTGTTCGCAATAGCTTTCCTACGTTATCTTTGGCCTCTTCTTTTGGCTTGGGATTCCGGGCATTATCATCCATATCTGCCCCTTCGCCATTCACTTCATCAAATTCTTCTCCAAAATAGTGAAGGATAAACTTTCTCCGGGACATAGAGGTTTCTGCATAGGCCACAATTTCCTGTAGCAATGCCTGTCCTATTTCCTGTTCCGCTACCGGTTTCCCGGACATGAATTTTTCAAGTTTTTCTACATCTTTATAGGAATAATAGGCCAAACAATGTCCTTCTCCCCCGTCCCTTCCGGCTCTCCCGGTTTCCTGGTAGTAGCTTTCTATACTTTTGGGTATGTCGTGATGGATTACAAAACGTACGTCCGGTTTGTCAATGCCCATTCCAAAAGCAATAGTGGCCACCACTACGTCTACTTCTTCCATCAGAAACATATCCTGGTATTTTGCACGAGTCTTTGCATCAAAACCTGCATGGTAAGGTACGGCGCTTATCCCGTTCACCTGAAGGACCTGGGCTAATTCCTCTACACGTTTTCGGCTCAGGCAATAGATAATACCGGATTTCCGCTCATTTTGCTTAATAAAACGTATGATATCCGCATCTACGTTCCTGGTTTTTGGACGTACTTCGTAGAACAAGTTAGGCCTGTTGAAAGAAGCTTTAAACACCTTTGCATCCTGTATGCTCAAATTTTTAATAATATCTTCCTGCACTTTTGGCGTTGCCGTAGCCGTTAATCCAATTATAGGGATATCCTCCCCCAAACGGGAAATTATACTTTTCAGATTGCGATATTCCGGCCTAAAATCATGACCCCATTCGGAAATACAATGGGCCTCATCCACTGCTACAAAAGATAAGGTTACCGTTTTTAAAAAATCAACATAGTCCTCTTTGGTCAGGGACTCCGGAGCAACATACAGGAGCTTTGTGACCCCATTGGCTATGTCCGACATCACCTGCTTCACTTCCAACTTCGTGAGCGAAGAGTTAAGTACATGGGCGATACCGTGTTCTTCGGATACACCTCGTATGGCATCCACCTGATTTTTCATTAGGGCAATAAGGGGAGATACTACAATGGCAGTCCCCTCTTTCATCAATGCGGGCAATTGATAACAAAGAGATTTTCCTCCTCCTGTAGGCATAATGACAAAAGTATCCTTATTGGCCAGTACATTTTGTATTACACCTTCTTGAAGCCCCTTAAATTGGTCGAAACCAAAGTACCTTTTTAATGCACCCTGCAAATCCTTCGTCAAACCCATGTTCAGTATCTCTGTTTGTACCACATTACAGCGCCATGGTTGTTGGGAGTATTTGGTCAGCGTTTAATCGTGGCGCTTTCTATGCGAACAATATAGATTTAATTAGTTTTGTAGACTTAAATATAAAACATTCTTTTAGTAAAACAACCCAAATTTTTTCTAATTACTTTGAACGACAACACTAATATTCTTGAAATAGCAAAACAGACCTTTAAAAATGAAAGCGAGGCTATTAAAGGTTTGATCCCACATTTAAATCATCATTTTGAAGGCGCAGTGAACTGCATTCTGGAATCTAAAGGGAGAGTTGTGGTTTCCGGGATAGGAAAAAGTGCTGTAATTGCCGCTAAGATTGTGGCTACTTTTAATTCTACAGGTACCCCGGCAATTTTCATGCATGCAGCAGACGCTATTCACGGAGATTTGGGAACGGTACAACAAAATGATGTGGTTATTTGTTTGTCCAAAAGCGGCAACACTGAAGAGATCAAAATGCTTATTCCACTGATAAAACGAGGTAAAAACAAAATCATTGGGATAACCGGGAATATGGAATCTCCCCTTGCACGGCAAGCGGATTTCACCTTAAACACCTTTGTAGAAAAGGAGGCCTGCCCTAATAATCTGGCTCCTACTACCAGTACCACTGCGCAGTTAGTAATGGGAGATGCTTTAGCCATTGCACTTTTGAAGCTTAGGGGATTTAGTAGCGAGGACTTTGCCAAGTATCATCCCGGGGGTGCCTTGGGTAAACGTTTGTATCTAAGAGTAGCGGATATAGTTGGGAACAATTTAAAGCCCAAAATTGCTGCCGATGCCAGTGTAAAAGAAGTGATCCTTGAGATTTCGGAAAAAATGTTAGGCGTTACCGCTGTAATGGAGGAAGGTAAAGTAATTGGGGTGGTAACCGACGGTGATATCCGTAGGATGCTCAGCAAATATGATAACATCAATACAATTACGGCCAGAGATATCATGACGGCAGATCCCAAAACCATTGCTCCGGAAGTGCTGGCCGTTAAAGCACTGGAAGAGCTACGTAAGAACAGTATTTCGCAGTTATTAGTGATGGAAGGCAATGTGTATCTAGGGGTAATACATCTTCATAATTTGATAAACGAAGGTATTTCTTAATGGAAAAAACAGAGAAAAACCCAAACGAGATGTCGTTCCTTGACCATTTGGAGGAACTACGATGGCACTTAATCCGTTCTACTTTGGCCGTGGTAATTATCGGTTGTATTGCTTTTTTCATGCGGGGGTTTATTTTTGATACCATACTTTTCGGACCTAAAAACCTGGACTTTCCCACCTATCGCTTCTTTTGTAATGTGGCCACATTTTTTGGGATAACCTCTGAATTCTGTGGCGATGAATTGCCCTTTACCATACAAAGCCGATTAATGGCGGGGCAGTTTTCCGCCCATATCTGGACTTCCATCTGGGCTGGAGTAATTCTTGGTTTTCCTTATATCCTTTGGGAGCTCTGGAGGTTCATAAGTCCGGGGCTGTACGAAAAAGAAAGAAAGCACTCCAGGGGATTTATCTTAACCGCCTCGTTTCTCTTCTTTATAGGGGTACTTTTTGGCTACTATGTGGTTGCTCCCTTATCCATCAACTTTTTGGGAACCTACCAGGTGAGTGAACAGGTGACTAATGAGATTGACCTATCCAATTATGTAAGTACAGTACGAACAGCGGTCATTGCCTGCGGGATTATGTTTGAACTCCCCATTGTTATCTACTTTCTTACGAAAGTGGGTCTGGTTACCCCGGAAATCTTAAAGAAATACCGGAAAATTGCCCTGGTGATAGTGCTGCTCCTCTCGGCGATCATCACCCCTCCCGATGTGACCAGCCAGATTGTAGTGGCCATACCTGTGCTGATTTTGTATCAGGTGAGCATATACATTTCAAAACTGGTGTTGAAAAGAGAAAGAAAAAAAGAAAAAATGATGAAAAATGCCTGATCCCGTAGAAGAGTTCAATGCCTACAGGGCAAAAATGAACGAAAAATTATTGGCCGATAACAACAAACTTATTAAGCGTATTTTCAATCTGGACACCAATGCCTATCTGCCAGGCGCACTGGATACAAAAACCAAGGAATTGTTAGGATTGGTGGCATCCGCAGTACTTCGCTGTGACGATTGTATAAAATATCATTTGAAGGGCGCCAAAAAAGAAGGGGTTCTAAAAGAAGAGGTAATGGAAACCCTGGGTATTGCCACCCTTGTGGGGGGTACTATAGTGATCCCTCATTTACGACGGGCGTATGAGTATTGGGAAGCACTGGATAATAAAGAAGGTTAAGGAATTCCCAAACAGTCCGCAGAAGAAGAGGTTTTACTTAGCTTTGAAAACTTGGCTATGGTTCTACGTGCAGAAAACATTATGAAGGCCTACCGCGGCCGTAAAGTGGTAAAGGGTATATCTCTGGAAGTAAGACAGGGTGAAATAGTAGGGCTCTTAGGACCCAATGGAGCAGGAAAAACCACTTCGTTCTACATGATCGTCGGGTTAATTAAACCCAATGGTGGTAAGATTTTCCTGAATGACATGGAGATTACGGAATTTCCCATGTATAAAAGGGCGCAAAACGGGATCGGCTATCTGGCCCAGGAGGCTTCGGTATTTCGTAAACTGAGTATAGAAGACAATATCCTAAGTGTTTTACAAACCACTACGCTTTCCAAAAAAGAACAACATAGGAAAATGGAAAGCCTGGTTGATGAATTTGGGTTGGGTCACATACGAAAAAATCGTGGCGACCTACTTTCCGGGGGAGAACGCCGTAGAACCGAAATTGCCCGTGCTTTGGCCACCGATCCGAAATTTATTTTGCTGGACGAACCTTTTGCCGGAGTAGACCCTATTGCCGTAGAAGATATACAACGTATAGTGGCGCAGCTAAAAAACAAGAACATTGGCATCCTTATTACAGACCACAATGTGCAGGAAACCCTGGCCATCACAGAACGTTCCTACCTTATGTTTGAAGGAGGGATCCTGAAAGCGGGTGTTCCGGAAGATCTCGCCAAGGATGAAATGGTTCGGAAGGTATATCTGGGGCAGAATTTTGAACTTCGGAAAAAGAAACTGGAATTCTAATTACCGTTCTGCAACCACAAATACAATAGAAAAGGGTCGCTTCAAAATGTTTAAAAAGGGAATGTTTGAGGATGTTCTTTTTAACTCCTGCTAAAGATAAGTGAACTCAAAACATACAAAAGGATAATTACCGGAATGGCTAGAAATTTTAACGTCAGTAAAAGCACCAAACTCCCTATTAAAAACAAATACTTTACCCCATTATCCTGAAAACTCCAGTTATCAAATTTTAACGCAAAGAGGGAAATATTGGAATTTAGGAGGAACATACTTAAAATACATACCCCCATAAGTACCCATTGGTTTAGAATGATCGCGTTAAGCACTTCGTTATTTTGATAGAGTAAGATCAAAGGCAGTGATAATATCAACAACGCATTTGCCGGAGTAGGCAAGCCTTTAAAGGAGGTGACCTGATTCTCATCTATATTAAAACTGGCCAGGCGATAGGCGGAGGCCAACGTAATACTAAATCCGAAAAACGATAGTAGGTTAACATTGGAAGGCGTTCCAGACAATTCCAGGTTCCAGCCGCCCTGCTGCGCCATATTGAGGAGTTGAAACATCACTATTCCAGGAACTACACCGCTGGTAACCATATCTGCCAGGGAATCCAGTTGCACCCCCAGGTCCGAAGAAACCTTTAAGCTTCTGGCTACCAACCCGTCAAAAAAATCGCATAGAATTCCAAAAAAAACAAAAAGGGCCGCCAATTCTAACCGATTCATTACAGCAAAAACAACCGCAACGCAACCGCAAAACAGATTAAGTAGTGTAATCAAATTCGGAAGGTGTCTTTTCATTATTCTGGCTTTTGATAAAATTACGCTAAAATTTAAGTTTTCTTTTTTAACTGTCGCGCTGCAAATGCAATATTGCTGATATTTGCCCCTGGAAAATATGAAAAGGATACTCCTATTTTTAATCCATTTATGGTTTGTGCCGGGTATAAGTGCCCAACAGTTGCCACAACTGTCTGAGAAGGCACAAATAAGTCTTATGACCTGTGCGGCAGGAGAGGAGCTTTATTATGCCTTTGGGCACTCCGCCTTCAGGGTACAAGACTCCGTTCTGGGATTGGACATCGTGTACAACTATGGCACATTTGATTTTGAAAAACCCAATTTCTACCTCAATTTTGCCAAAGGAAAATTGATCTATTCCCTTAGCCGCAGGAGTTTTGAAACCTTTCTTTATGAATATGAACTGGAAAAGCGTTGGATCAAGGAACAAATATTGGATCTAAATCAGGAAGAGGTAAACCGCCTGTTCGCCTTCTTCGAGGAAAACTACCGTCCCGAAAACAGGGACTACCTGTACGACCCTCTTTTTAATAATTGTTCCAATATTACCGGGACCATACTAAAAGAGCAGTTCGGCGATGCCCTGGTCTTTAACGGAGACCATCTGGAAAAGCAATACACCTTTAGACAATTGGTACGGCAATTTTTGCCCACTAATTCCTGGGGGGCCTTTGGGATAGATCTGGCATTTGGTGCCATTACCGATAGAAAGGCTACGCTAGAGGAGCATCTGTTTTTGCCCTACTACGCGATGTCCCAAATGCAAAATACGACAAAGGACGGGAATCCTCTGGTAAAACGGGAAAGAAAGATACTGGACTATCCTGAGCCCACTTATCATGGTACCTTTATGACTTCCCCACTCTTTTGGTTTACCCTATTATTTCTTTTTGTATTGGTGGTAACCTACCTGGACAAAACACATGGAACACGGCACAGATGGTTGGATTTTTTCCTTTTTCTGTTTTCTGGGATTGCCGGGATCTCCATTCTTTTACTATGGTTGGCAACGGATCATACGGTAACGGAAAGAAATTTTAATTTTTTGTGGCTCCTGCCTACAAATGCCATAGTAGCCTTCTTTATAGTCAACAATGGCACCCGGGCACCATGGCTTACCAACTACCTTTGGTTTGCTATTGGAGCGCTTGGGGTAGCCCTCATCCTTTGGATATCCGGAATTCAAGTGCTCTCGCCGATAACCATCTTACTGATGTTAATTTTAATAACGCGATACCTCTTTTTGCTAAAACGAATCTAGCCTCTAGGTGGTTAAGACAATTTCTTATCTGAGTTTCTTGATAAAGTCCACCAACGCACATGGAGTGCATTCGCCATTTGTTTTTAACTATGTAACCCAATGCTTGTATAAAGGCCCCAGGAGATCCCGGAACAAAGCGGCGGATGTTCTATTGAAAAGTCTGGCCTATTTTAGTTGCACTACTATCCATCTTGTTGGTAATCAGGATTTAAGAAAACGACTGGCTTCAAAAAATCAAAAACTGCAATGGGGCGCTGCCCCGTTTGATCTGCTCTATCTCCAGCACCCGGAAGGTATACGCCCGGAAGCGTTTTTTTCACAATTCCCCCTTCACAATGATAGCGTGATACTTGTTGCCCAAATCCGTCAATCCAAAAAAAACTATGCCCTTTGGAGACAATTAATCCAGTACCACAAGGTCACGGTGAGTATAGATCTTTTCCATTGCGGTGTGATGTTCATTCGGAAAGAACAAGTGAAACAGCATTTTTACATTAGGGTTTAAAAAATTAACTTTAGGAACCCGTCTTAAGTTCATGGGATTTAAGTGAAAAAACAAGATTTTGTAGCAAATTTTGTGAACTCAAGACGGGTTCTAGCTAAAACAACATAAAAATGGATTATACGCTCTACATTGTTCTTGCCCTGTTGGCACTTATCTATTTTGTGGTTTTGTTTTCCAATAAGCAGGGTCGAAAAAAAAGAAAATCCCGGAAGTTTATGGAGGGAAAAAGAAGGCATGACAAGGAAAATTGATTACTAAATACAACAGATGACACGAGCATTAATAAATTTTAAGCGTTTTTTCACAAAAGGGGATGTTTAAAATTTTTAACGTGAGAGCGTAGCGCCTGCCTGCCGGCAAAGGCAGGGTTGCACACGTTCTCAACCTGCCCGTCCGGCAGGCGGGTTTTATAATTAACATATTTTCAAGTAATTACTAAAATTTAAACGTGTGAAAATCTACACCAAAACGGGCGATAAAGGAACTACATCGCTTTTTACGGGGGCTCGTGTCCCAAAACATCATATTCGCATAGAAAGCTATGGTACTTTGGATGAGCTAAACTCATGGCTGGGATTGCTCCGGGACCAGGCCATTGATACCAACTTCCAGAAGGTATTGGCCCAAATCCAGAACAAACTATTCACCATTGGAGCTATTTTGGCTACAGAACCTAAAAAGCACAACCGCCTCAAAATACAACGGGTGGAAAAGTCCGATGTTGAACTTTTGGAACAGGAAATGGATAGTATGAACGATGCCTTACCCGAAATGACACATTTTGTACTTCCGGGAGGGCATCCCGTGGTGTCATACTGTCATATTGCCAGAACGGTTTGCCGTAGGGCGGAACGCATGATCTCTTACCTCCATGAAAGGGAACCTGTTCCCGATGTACTCCTCGCCTATATCAACAGGCTTTCAGATTATCTTTTTGTCCTGGCACGGAAATTATCACAGGATGTAGGAGCCAGGGAGGTAAAATGGATTCCTGAGCAATCGGACCATTAAAAGTGAAATTTGAGCCCTTTGGAATTCGCAAGAGTAAAATATTTTTTAAATAAGAGAGTTTTTACTTGGCAGATTGGCTTTAAAAATTATTTTTGCAAAAATTTAAAATCATACCGTTGCTATGTATTGGACACTGGAATTGGCCTCGTATTTAAGTGACGCGCCATGGCCCGCAACAAAAGACGAGCTTATTGACTACGCAATTCGTACAGGGGCTCCCTTGGAAGTGGTGGAAAACCTGCAATCTATGGAAGAAGAAGGTGGAGAAATCTATGAATCGATAGAAGAAATCTGGCCGGATTATCCCACAGAGGAAGATTACCTCTGGAATGAAGATGAATACTAAAAGTCAGAACGTTAACAAGATACGAAAGCCTCTTCTTTGAGGCTTTTTTTATGTAATTTTGACAGCCCAACCCACTTTTTTTAAACGCTTTCCCCTGTTGGAACGGCTTTTGCGAAAAAATACCAAAACAGATTCATGAGTATCATAAACTCCGTAATAAAGGTTTTTGTTGGAGACAAATCAGAAAAAGATGTCAAGGCACTACAGCCCCTGGTGAAACAGATAAGATCATTTGAGCCCGCTCTTGAAACCTTATCACATGATGAACTACGGCAGAAAACCATTGCTTTTAAAGCACTGGTCCAGGAAAAATGCGCTGATATCAACGAAAAAATAGCAGCATTACAAAAAGAGGTTGAAGCCTCTTCAGATATTGACCGCAATGAGGAGATCTATTCGGAAATTGATAAGCTCAATGAGGATGCTTATAAAATCTCCGAGGAAACCCTGAACGAAATTTTACCGGAAGCATTTGCTGTAATGAAAGAAACAGCTAAACGCTTTGCCCACAACGAAACCCTAACAGTAAAAGCCACGGAATTTGATCGGTTGCTTTCAGGAACCGCAGATTATGTTACGCTTGAAGGTGAAAATGCCGTATGGAAAAATTCCTGGGACGCTGCCGGAAAAGAGGTAACCTGGGATATGGTACATTATGATGTTCAGTTGATAGGGGGAATTGCATTGCACCAGGGAAAAATTGCAGAAATGCAGACAGGAGAAGGGAAGACTTTAGTGGCTACCCTACCGCTTTATCTCAATGCCCTGTCAGGGAAAGGCGCTCATCTGGTAACGGTAAACGATTATTTGGCAAAACGGGATAGTACCTGGATGGGGCCCCTGTTTGAATTCCATGGACTTTCTGTGGATTGTATTGATAAGCACCAACCTAACTCCGATGGACGGAGAAAAGCGTACAATGCGGATATTACCTATGGCACCAATAATGAATTTGGTTTCGACTATCTCAGGGACAATATGGCTCATACTCCTAACGACTTGGTACAACGGCCACATCACTATGCCATTGTGGATGAGGTAGACTCTGTGTTAATTGACGATGCCAGGACGCCTCTTATCATTTCTGGCCCGGTGCCGGAGGGGGATAGACACGAGTTCAATGAGCTGAAGCCCAAAGTGGGCGATATTGTTCAAAAACAACGGCAGCATCTCACAGGTGTCCTGGCCGAGGCAAAAAAGTTGATCAAAGAAGGGGATACCAAAGAAGGAGGATTCCAGCTATTACGAGTGTATCGTGGTCTACCCAAAAACAAGGCATTGATTAAGTTTTTGAGTGAAGAGGGGGTTAAACAACTACTGCAGAAGACCGAAAATTTTTATATGCAGGACAATAACCGGGAGATGCCTAAAGTAGATGAAGACCTGCTCTTTACGATTGACGAAAAGAACAATCAAATAGAACTAACAGATAAAGGGGTAGAATACATTTCCGGGGAACAGAATAAGGATTTTTTTGTAATGCCTGATATTGGAGGGGAAATTGCCCAGATAGAAAATCAAAACCTCGATATTGAAAAAGAAGCAGAGCTCAAGGAAACACTCTTTAAGGACTTTGCGGTAAAGAGCGAACGCATTCATACCCTCACCCAGCTATTAAAGGCATACACCCTTTTTGAAAAGGATGTAGAATATGTGGTTATTGAGAATAAAGTGCTTATTGTAGATGAGCAAACAGGGCGTATTATGGACGGCCGCCGGTATTCCGATGGTTTGCATCAGGCTATTGAAGCCAAGGAGAATGTAAAGATCGAGGCATTAACCCAGACCTTTGCTACCATCACCCTGCAGAACTACTTTAGAATGTACAAAAAACTGGCAGGGATGACAGGAACCGCAGTAACGGAGGCGGGTGAGTTCTGGGAAATTTACAAGCTGGATGTCATGGAAATTCCCACCAACAAACCCATAGCCAGGGATGACCGGCATGATCTGATTTACAAGACCAAACGGGAAAAGTACAATGCCATCATAGAAGAGGTCACAGATCTTTCCAAAGCCGGAAGGCCGGTGTTGATCGGAACCACTTCTGTAGAGATCTCAGAATTGCTTTCCAAATTACTCAGTGTACGTAAGATCCCTCATAATGTCCTCAATGCCAAACTGCATAAAAAAGAGGCAGATATTGTTGCAGAAGCGGGAAACCCTGGGGTGGTTACCATAGCTACTAACATGGCCGGCCGTGGAACGGATATTAAGCTTAGTACAGAAGTGAAAAAAGCCGGAGGATTAGCCATTGTTGGTACCGAACGTCATGATTCCAGAAGGGTAGACCGGCAGCTACGCGGACGTTCCGGGCGCCAGGGCGATGTGGGAAGTTCTCAGTTCTATGTTTCTCTGGAAGATAATTTAATGCGGCTCTTTGGATCGGAACGGGTGGCAAAAATGATGGACCGTATGGGGCTTAAGGAAGGTGAAGTTATTCAACATTCCATGATGACCAAATCCATTGAACGTGCGCAGAAGAAAGTGGAAGAAAACAACTTTGGCATTCGAAAACGATTGCTGGAATATGACGATGTAATGAACGCGCAACGCGAAGTGATTTACAAAAGACGTCGCCATGCACTTCAGGGGGAACGGCTGAAAGTAGATATCGCCAATATGGTCTATGATACCTGTGAGGTTATTGCAGAGACCAACAAAATGGCTGATGATTTCAAGAATTTTGAGTTTGAACTCATCAAATACTTTTCCATCACTTCCCCGGTAACGGAAGAAGAATTCAAGAAACTGAATTTCCAGGAAATTGCGACAAAGGTATACACCGTGGCTTATGAACATTACCAGGAAAAGGTGCAGCGCAGTGCCACAACCGCATTCCCTGTTATCAAAAATGTATACGAAAACCAATCGGATAAGTTTGAGCGTATTGTAGTGCCTTTTACAGATGGGGTGAAAACGCTAAATGTGGTTACCAATTTGAAGGAAGCGTACGAAAGCAATGGTAAGCAGTTGATCAATGATTTTGAGAAGAACATAACACTAGCGATCATTGATGACTCCTGGAAAACGCACTTGCGAAAAATGGACGAGTTAAAGCAATCTGTTCAGTTGGCCGTACACGAACAAAAAGACCCCTTGCTCATTTATAAATTTGAAGCTTTTGAACTTTTCAAAAGCATGATCGATAAAGTGAATAAAGAGGTAATTTCCTTCTTGTTTAAGGGAGAATTGCCTTCGGAGAACGCTTCTGAGATTCGGGAAGCGCGAAGCGTGCGACGACCCAAAGAAAAGTTGCAAACTACCAAAGAAGAAATTCCAAACAGCGATGAGTTGGCTGCCCAAAACCGGGCTGCCGGACAGACCCGACAAGCGCCTCAAAAAACGGAGACCGTTGTTCGTGAACGTCCAAAAATTGGCCGTAACGAACGGGTAACCATTAAGCATGTCATGTCCGGTCAAAGCAAGACGTTAAAATACAAACAGGCAGAACCCTTGATAAATAAAGGAGAATGGGTTTTGGTAGATGAAGCCTAGCACGATCCCTGTATAAAGACAAAAGGTAACCGGAATTCGGTTGCCTTTTTTTGATTATGTTCCAAAACATAGTTAGATTTACCTCAGTTTTGCACCCCCAAATCGCCAGTGTTATGGTAATTCATGCCATACAAACAATAACTAACCACTGATTTACAATGGCAGCTATCAAGGGAAAACCACAGAATACATTTAACAAAAAGACTATCCTGCTGCTCAACGCCATTGCTTGTGTCCTCTCCCTGGTGTTCGGTCTTTTCTACTGGTGGCAAGGTTTTGGGGCAGGCATTTTTGTGGTGCTGCTCTTGCTTTCGGGAATTTTGCTGGCAAATGCCCTGTGGATTCAAAAAACCATGGCCAATACCTCTTCCCTTACCACTTTGGAAAAAAAATTAAAGGAGAAAGAAGTGCTGCTTAAAGAAGTGCATCATCGCGTTAAAAACAACCTGCAGACCGTATCCAGCTTACTAAGCCTACAATCCCGTACCGTGGCCGACGAAAAAATAGAGAGTATTATAAAAGGGAGCCAGCATAGGGTGGTCTCCATGTCTATGGTGCATGAAATGTTGTATAAAAGGGACGACTATTCTTCAAAGATCGAATTACAGCCATATGTGGAGGATCTCTGTGAATATCTGATCCGGTCAGTAAAAGGAAACAACAACAATATTACCACCCAACTCAATTTGGGGGATTATAGCTTAAGTATAGATACGGTTATTCCCCTAGGCCTTATTATTAATGAAACCATTACCAATGCCCTTAAATATGGTATTCCCGGGGAATGTAAGGGGGAAGTCAAGATAAGCCTGGAAAAAGTAGGGCAAAACACTTACGAAATGTTTTTGGGAGACGACGGCATTGGATTCCCGGAAGAAGTGAGTCCCCAAACTACAAAATCCCTGGGGCTAAAACTCATTCATAATCTGTCAAGACAACTTCGCGGAAACGTAGAGCGTGTTGCCACCGAAAGAGGCACTTATTATCAGGTTACTTTTGAGGAGGTCATTGAAGAGTTCAATTCGGTGGATTAGGGAGTTAGCCTTCAATCGGGCAAGAATACAGACATAAAAGTATATACAAGCGGTTGGAAAGGGGATAACAAGATCAAAATAACCATACCATCAAATCCACCAAAAGTTTCCGCTGAATCAACTTCAACGAAATCCATACGGTAATCCGGAACCTCAAATCATAGCTTAGGGCAATGCCAACCAATACGAGCAAGGAACACACCCAAGCATCTCTAAGCGAGTTCTCCTACCGTATCAACAGGTCACATAACGAAACCAAATCCGATTGACGTCTTAATAAAAGGATAGGGCATCCGCCAATGAAGTACCAAAACCCGGAACGGTGTACTTCGTGTTGTATCCAAATAATTATTAATATTTTAATAATATTTTTCTTACATATACTTTATATTAAACTTATAATTTGTATATGTTACCTAGTTATCAATTTCCGAAAAAACCTGATCTTTTTTAATAACAAAAGTTTTACAAATGAAAAATTTTAAATTTTATTTCCTGATGTATGGATTGATCTTTACAGTGGCCTGTTCATCGGATGAAGATTATGAATCTGCTGAGGCTTTCGAAAGTCTGAATTCTGTAGCTGCAAGCGGGCTTTGTACCGATGATTGCGGAGAACTTTTTAGTGGTAATCACTTGACTACTAGTAGCTACCACATATATCCTGATGAAGACTTTGATGTTAGTTGTGTTGTAAATGGTGGTAACGTATCGCTGTTCGTTAATCCTGCCACTGTCCCAAACAGGTTCAGAGTAAAAGACGGTAATGGTAATAGTGTTATTGATTCAGGTTGGATTGGAACTGCTAATTATCCTGGTCCGTGGGGCATGTCTTTATCCTTAGGAGCTAGGTATTTAAGATTTACAAAGAACACGGATAACTATACGTTAATAGTAGAAACTGCTACGCCGCCTAATCAAACGGATTCCTGGAGTGCGCGCTTATCCTGTCAGTAAAACAAGGTTAGTTTTCGGGATAAGAACTCTTTTTTCTATTCCAACGTATTAAAAGAGAAACACTTATGGATTTAAGGTTTTGAAAAACAATACATTGAATAGTAATTTCTTTTGGGTAGGCAGGAGGTATGCAAATTCTCCCGATTTCCTGTGTTTTTGATGGTTTTTTGAGGATTTTGATCGTTTTATGCGTCACAGCATCGGCAATGGGTAAGCTGTTCCCGCCGGGCAAAGAATACCTGGTGATTGTGAAAAATCCAGATTATCTATAATGTATTTGAACAGAAAAGGGCAACTTTAGAGTTGCCTTTTTTAGGGGATAAAATCCGGATTCCGAAATAGCAAGTATTAAAACTTGCAGTGTGGAGGCACTCTTACAGGACGCAAAGCAGAGGGTAACCGATCAAAAACAGCAACTAAACAACACCCTAAAACAATCAGAAGTAAAATAAGCCCTATCATCATTACGCCATTTTAGATTTGTTGCGCTTGGTTCGGAATGCCAATTCTTTCTTTACTCTTGAATTTTTAAATAGGTACAATCTGGCTACTTTACTTTCTTGTATTGTAGTTTTTTCAATCTTAATGTCTAAGGTTACTTTTTTAGGTTGGGTGGGAACTTTAGTTTCTTCCTGAGCCATAGCTGTTGTTCCGATGAAGATGATAAAGATGAAGGTTAAGATTGCTTTCATGATTCGGGCGTTTTTACAGAGTAAAGGTATCTCCAGGTCTGCCCTGGCCCTGATTTAACTCGCTGTCCAACACCAATTTTTCGATTAAAAACCGAAAGCTGGACTAAGTGTAAAAAAGCATCGACAACGGTTTTTCACTCGATGAACAGCACACCGAAAGGAGGTGCATTTCGTCGATAGTGGGTCATTTCATCCCTAGCAGTAAATTGGGATCCGGGCAGTTCTTTTTGTAGAAAGGAAGGTCTTTTTCCGAGCAAACCCCGGGATAATCTCCCTGGTATCTTCCCATATCCAGAATGAGTTGAAAGTGCAAATGGGGAGCATAGCCTACGTTGATCTTCGTGGTACCCAGTGTGGCCAGCACTTCCCTTTTCCGAAATTCCTTTCCAGGATAGAGGCCTTGCAAGGACTCCAAGGATAAATGTCCATACAGTGTATAAAATTTCAATTCTCCCAATTGATGTTGCAGCACAATGGTCGGGCCATAGTTTCCAGGATCTGAATTATTGGCAAAGCTGTGCACCCTACCCTCCAGAGGAGCTAACACTTCAGTTCCTGCAATACACCAAAAGTCTACCCCTAAATGGATATCCCGAGGAGAATTCCCGGCAAAACGTCCTGCTTTGGTATAGAGCTTTCTTTTTTCCAAATAACCACCATAGGCCACTCTAGCATTGTGTGTAGCCAAAACAGAATCAATATAGCCCTGGCAAGCTTCCGGATCGGTAATATCCATACCCTGGAGTTGGGGGTTATCCCAGGAAAGGTGTATTGGACAATACCGGGTAAGAGGAATATTAGGGTCAAGCATTCGGAACGGTTGATCTTCACCTGACTGTAACAACAAATCCTCTACCATTCCAAAAAAATGTGTTCAAAAGTTACAGGGAAGATATTGAAAAGCCTTTGAATTTTGTAATTTCCTTGAAGGAAATAAAAACGTTGAGAGATGAAAATTACGTATCTGGGCCATTCGGCTTTGCATTTGGAAATCAAGGGAAAACATGTTGTTGTTGACCCTTTTATAAGCGGGAACACTCAGGCTTCGCATATCGATATTAATGCTTTAAAGGCCGATTATATTTTATTGACCCACGGGCATCAGGACCATGTGCTGGACGTGGAACAGATTGCCGGGAATAACCCAGACACCATCATTATCTCCAATTTTGAGATCGTGGAATGGTTCGGTAAGAAAGGACTAAACGGCCATCCCCTTAACCACGGCGGAAAGAAGACGTTTGATTTTGGCACTGTTAAATATGTCAATGCCATTCATTCCAGTGTTTTACCCGATGGAAGTTACGGTGGGAATCCCGGAGGATTCGTCATTTGGAATGAAGACAAATGTATCTATATAGCGGGCGACACCGCACTAACCCTGGATATGCAACTCATTCCGGATACCTGCCCTGCCCTGGATTTAGCCATATTACCCATAGGGGACAATTTTACCATGGGCTATGAAGATGCCGCCCTGGCTGCCGACTTTGTGCAATGTAAGAAGGTACTGGGCTGCCATTATGATACCTTTCCTCCCATTGCCATAGACCAGGCCGCGGCAAAACAACACTTTGAAGCAAAAGGCAAGGAATTATTGTTGCCAGGGATAGGAGAAACGATTTCCATATAGGCCTTAACACTTTTTAACCCGGAATACCGTAATTAAAGGTAACTTGTTACTACTTAAGACTGAAACCGAAGGATTATGACGAAACTATCAATAGTAGCAACACTCTTTTCACTATTTATCAGTTGCCAAACATTTCAAAAGGAAACTACACCCCACCTGGCTCAAAACCAGGCAACAGAAAAAGAAGTCTTCTCACCAGAACAATTGCAACAATACGAGACTGCGTACTTCGCCAGCGGTTGTTTTTGGTGTGTTGAAGCCATTTTTGAAAGCGTAAAAGGGGTTAAGGAGGTAGTTTCAGGATACTCCGGAGGCCCAGAGGAGAATCCTACCTATGAGCAGGTAGCCTATGGCAGGACGCGTCACGCTGAAGCTGTGGAAGTCTATTACAACCCACGGGAAATTTCTTTTTTAGCACTGGTACAGGTATTTTTTGGGTCGCATGATCCCACCACCCTAAATCGCCAGGGGCCGGATCGCGGTGCACAGTATCGTTCTATTGCCTTCTACAAGAACAAGGATGAAAAGCAAATGATTGAGGATTACATTAAACTCCTGGAGTCTGAAAATGTATACGATCAACCTATTGTTACTCAAGTAGTCTCTTTTGAAAAGTTCTGGAAAGCCGAAGAATACCACCAGGATTTTGAGCGAAAAAACCCCAATAATTCTTATATCCGGGCGGTATCCATTCCCCGTTTAAACCGATTCAAAGAAAATTTCAGGGAGTATTTGAAGGAAGATGAGTCGCATTAAGAAGTAGGTAGTAGCCTAAGATAGCAGAAGAAGTAGAGAAAAAAAATTCCGATTTGGGTATTGGGGTACTACAAGTACGGTTATCTATTCTCCAACAGTACGTGACTGTATTTGGAGTTGATGGAGATCTGTTTTCCGGAATTGTCCTTCACCTTAAATCCTTTAAGGATTATATTATCCCAATTCTTTACTTTGTCCATTTGTACATCGTCCGGATAGTTCATAGTAGATTTCAGACCATTCAAATAGAAGGATACCGGGCTGTTCGGCACCTTACACACCACCTCCCCATTCTGAACGGAAACCTCCACATCGGAAAAACCGGGGTGGATCGAATTAATTGACAGCTTTCCCAAATTATTAGTTATAAATGCTTTATCATTCAATTTGTCAATGATGATATTGGATGAAACCGCATTCAACCGCAGTTCACCCACTTCTTTAAGATTCACCCTCTCGGAATAGTCGGTCTTTAATTGCCCATAGTTCCAGTTATGGACTACCACCGGAGAGTAGGACGCTTTGATAAGGGTATTGTCACCTTCAATGGTGGAGGCAAGCAAGCTTGCATACCGCAAGCTTGCATTGATATCCCGGGTGGTGGCGGCTAGCTTTACCTCCCCGTGTTTTACATTCATTTTCAACCGAACGGATTTCGGCATTTTGATTTTTATGGACTTCTTTACTTTGTACTTTTTATTATCCCCATCCGAAGAATAGAAAAAGATATTAGGGCTGTCATCATCATCCCTGGAGATGAATATCCTTCGTTCTTCACGGATGCGGCGATCCCGTTCTTCTGCCATTCGTTCCATCGCTTCTTCTCTTTTCTCCAGAGCTTCTGCTCTTTTTCGCTCAACCTCTTCCATGCGTTTTTCCATAGCCGCAGCGCGTTCTTCTATTCGCCTTTCCCGTTCCTCTAACCGTTCGGCATTTCTTTCTTCCCAGGCCTTGGCACGTTCTTCCACGCGTTTCCCCCACTCCTCCATGCGTTTTTTGTACTCCTTATCAAAACCTTTTTCAAACTCTTTTTTCCATTCTTTCATATAGTCCTCCCCCTCTTCTTTGTACCGTCCGTAATCAAACCCCGTGTAAGGCATCGGAGGCATAGGGGGTAAAAGTGGCATTTCCGGTATCACCGCCAATTCCGGTAAATCCGGGATTTCCAGATCCAGAAAGAACGGCTCCACGTCAACATTGAAATCGAAATCCGTGTCCCCCAAACCAAGATTCCATGAGCGACGACCGGAAGTGGCGACTTCAATTTGTGAACTATTCCCCACAATTCTGAAAGGATCCGATTCAAAATAGGCGTCTACTTCTTCATCACTTGCCCCTTCTAGGGTTACAGTGGCTACAATTTCTACCTGGTTCTTGTCCCAGGTTTCAAATTCAATATCCGCATGACTGGTATTCAGCTCCAATACGGTCTCCTCTCCCACATTAAAAACCTCCTTGTAGGTTTTGGTCTTTTTTTGGGAAAACCCCGGACTAAGCGTCAATACCGCCAGCGCTATGCTAAATAATAGTGGTTTCCTGTTCATTTTCTGATGATTTTAATTGATTTAAACTCTGCTTTAACTTTTGCAACAACTGTAACCGCAATTGTAAATTCTGAATTAAGGCCGAAATAGTTTCGTCATTAGGCCCAATGGTATTCAGTTCCTCATTGAGTACCTCATATTCCTTATTAAGCACATCCAATTGCTCCAAATACCCATCCACCAGGCCTTTATTATCATCCGATATTTGTAAGCAGGAAAGCTCATAATTAATATTCGCCACATAGTAATTCTCTATTTTTTGTAGATCAGGGGACAAATCGCCCAGGGTAATACCCTCTTTTTCGGAGGGTGCCTCACCTTTATCAACAATTGTAGCGGGTAGCTGAGATTCCTCTGAAGACCGGTTCAGAAAGAAAAATGCCCCAACGCCAATCAAGATCACCACTGTAGCAGCAACGCGTAGCCATAAATACGCCGGCCGCTTTTTGGGGATTACCGGCATTTCGGCTTTCAAACGTTCAAGAAACCGGGTTTCATGCCCCGGATTCATTTTAAATCGTTGCGTTTTGCGTTCTTCCTCAAACAATTTTCTAAGATCCTGTCCCATAACTTTTACTGTTCAATAATTCTTTCAATTGTCCTTTCCCCCGTAACAACCGGGTCCGGGAAGCTGTTTCGGAGATGTTCAATATTTCCGAAATCTCACTGTGGTCATATCCTTCTACCAGATACAACTGCACTACAAATCGGTACTTTTCCGGCAAACCTTCTATCGCTTCCTTCACTTCATCCACTGTAATACGGTCATCTACCTCCCAATCGTCCTCCGCCACATGCATATAATTCTCATCCAACAAAATGGTCCGGTGGTGTTTTGATTTCAAAAAATCAATGCTTCCGTTAACGACGATCCGTTTCAGCCATGCGCCAAACGTCACTTCTCCCTTGAACTGATGTATCCGCTGAAAGGCCCTGATAAATGCTTCCTGAAGCACATCCTCAGCATCGTCTTGATTTTTAAGGAAACGCATAGCCACACAGAACATACCCTCACAATATTTATTGTACAACGCCATTTGGGCATTGCGATCGTTAGCCTTACATTGTTCTACCAATTCTATAATCAAAATGGTCGGTTTGTTGTTACTTAAAGGACGATACCAAAAATACGATGTGGCAAAAAACAGACGTTTTAACCCATTTTAACAAAAAATCCCACTCGCAGGGAGTGGGATAGCGTATTCGAATCGTTTGGAAATCGTACTATTCGTCTATCAGTAAATTCAAATGCACTGTGATGTTATCACGCGTGGCTTTGCTGTAAGGGCAAATCTCATGTGCGGCATTAATCAGTTCCTCTCCCTTCTCTTTATCCAGAGTGGGAAGATAGCTATCCAAAATAGCTTCCAAAAAGAACCCGTCCTCATCCTGATTAAAGGATATTGTAGCGGTAACATGAAAATCTCCGAGGTCGTCCAGGCCTCGTTCTTTGGCCACATGTTGCAATGCCCCTGCAAAACAAGTGGAATATGCAGCAGCAAAAAGCTGTTCCGGGTTGGTGGTGCCTGCCCTTTGATTGCCCCGGGGATCCGGCATACGAATATCAAAATCAATAACCCCGTTATCCGATTCTACGTGCCCGGCCCGTCCTCCGGTATTCGTGGCACTTGTCTCAAAAATAGTTTGCATCCTAATCGTATTAATACTATGAAGGCAGTAAATTACCATTTGACATTTGTTCCCCAATAGTTTGCAGCATTAAATTTTTGTGAAAACTGGAAAAGAAAAAGGAGCAACAGTATTCGTAAAGACTGCAGACAAAACTTCCTATTTTTGTGCTATTATCATGAACAACGCGCGGATATAAATACAAATACATTGGCCAATAGCATTAAAAGAGTAAAACTTCTTAAGAAAACTTCACTATCCCCAGAAGAGCTTTTTCAGGGGATCCGGAAAGGAGATCAAACCGCCCTTGCACGAGGAATAACCCTTGTGGAAAGTGCCAATAAAGAACACGCCGAAGCCGCCGAGCTATTGGTGAACCTTTGCCTTTCTCAACCCACTGGTAGCCTCCGGATAGGGATTACCGGTGTACCCGGTGTGGGTAAAAGTACCTTTATAGAAGTGTTTGGCACCTATTTGGCCAACGAGGGTAAAAAAGTAGCTGTACTTGCGGTAGACCCTTCCAGTTCTCTCACACGGGGAAGTATTTTAGGCGACAAAACCCGAATGGAACAACTTACCAAACACCCCAACGCCTTTATACGGCCCTCCCCGGCCAATGATGCGCTTGGTGGTGTGGCCCGAAAAACAAGAGAGACCATATTACTATGTGAGGCTGCCGGATTTGATGTTATACTTGTAGAAACGGTTGGGGTGGGACAAAGTGAGACGGCCGTCCACAGCATGGTCGACTTTTTTCTGTTACTAAAACTGGCCGGTGCCGGAGACGAGCTTCAGGGAATTAAACGCGGTATCATGGAAATGGCAGATGCCATTGTCATTAACAAAGCGGACAATACCAACAAAGAAAAAGTACAACGGGCTATGACCGAGTTTCGGCATGCGTTACATCTTTACCCGGAAAAAACAAGTGGTTGGAATCCGCCGGTTATGCGTTGTTCTGCCCTGGAAAACACCGGTATTACGGAAATATGGGACATGCTGCTGCAGTATCTGGAAAAAACCAAAGCTAACGGGTATTTTGAACAAAACCGCACGGCGCAAAACAAAAATTGGTTTCATCAAACTGTGGCTTCCCTACTGCAGCGCGAATTTTACAAAAGCCCCGAGATAAAAAAGAGATCAGAAGAACTGCTACAAAGAATAGAAAAAAAGGAGATCTCGCCTTATGCGGCTGCACGGCAATTGCTCCGGTCAAAGCGATCCTAACCCATCAAAAAACGCTACATTTGCGCGGAAATAATCAGCTAGCATGTCACCGGTAACCAATGCCCCGCTTTCCATCGTAGTACCGTTGTACAATGAGGAAGACAATGTAGCGCTACTCACTCAAAAAATCCATGAAACACTTCAGGGATACAACTACCAGATCATTTATGTGGATGATTTTTCCCGTGATACTACTAAAAAAGTAGTTAAAGCCCTAAATGATGATAAAGTAGCGCTTATTGAGCTTAAAAAAAATTATGGTCAGAGCCTGGCCTTGGCAGCTGGGATTGATTACGCCCAGGGGGAGTATATCATTACTATGGACGGCGACCTGCAAAATGATCCGGCGGATATTCCTAAGATGCTGGAATTAGCGGTGCAGGGGGAATACGATTTAATCACGGGAATACGACAAAAACGAAAAGACTCCCTGGTCAAAAAAATACCTTCCAAAATCGCTAATTTCCTCGTGCGCAGAGTAACCAAACTGGACATCAAGGACAATGGCTGTGCTCTCAAGGTATTTACCAAAGAAATCGCTAAGGGTCTAAACCTGTATGGCGAAATGCACCGGTTTATCACACTTCTTGCACATCTGGAAGGGGCGCAAATACAACAGGTGCCCGTAAAACATCATGCCCGACATGCCGGAAAATCCAAGTATGGGCTGGAACGTATCTTTAAGGTAGTAGCGGATATGATGTTACTGCTTTTTATCCGAAAATACTTCCAGCGGCCCATCCACCTGTTCGGAATATTCGGGGTCTTTTTATTTATCCTTGGGGTGTTCATAGAGATCTACCTGCTCATCCTGAAGTTTGGCTTTGGCCAGGACATTGGGACCCGACCGTTGTTGATTTTTGGAATGATGTTCATCCTGGGAGGCATTCAGTTATTTACTATTGGTATTGTTATGGAATTGCTGATTCGTACCTACTACGAATCCCAGTCCAAACGTCCCTATCGTATTAAGAAAATTACTATTGGTGACGGAAAAACAACGTAAACTTCTTACCACTGTACTGAAGTTTATCGTCAGTGCACTACTGATCTATTTTATTTTTACCAAAATTGATCTCTCTGAAGTAGTACAGGTGGTCCGAACTGCACAACCCTTTTGGTTACTGGCTGCTTTTTTGTTGTTTGTAGTCTCCAAAGTATTGAATGCCTTTCGGCTAAACCTTCTTTTTCATACCATTTCCGCACCTTTGACACAACTCAGCAATTTGAAGTTGTATTTGTTGGGTATGTTTTACAATCTCTTCTTACCGGGAGGTATCGGCGGAGATGCCTATAAAGGCTATGTGATCCAAAAACGGTTTACCTCGGGTACTAAAAAGGTAGTCGCCGTATTGTTGCTCGACAGATTGAACGGAATGCTGTTTATCCTGATCTATGCCCTTTTACTGGCCACTGTTTTACCCCATCCCCTACTCCAACAATTCAGGCCCCTTTTATGGGTGGCCATTCCCCTTGGAACCTTCGTGTTTTGGTGGATCACAAAAAAAGGATTCTCCTATACCGTACCGGTGTTTTGGAAGGTCTGCGGATATTCTGCCTTGTTGCAGGGTGTACAATTGCTGACCGTGCTCTGCATCATACACTCCTTGAATGTGGAGGGAAATACCATAGGTTACCTGTTTGTTTTTATGATCTCCTCCATCGTCTCGGTAATTCCTTTAACTATCGGTGGAATTGGCAGCCGGGAGGTTACCTTCCTGTATGGTGCCAAATGGTTGGGACTGGATGCCGGTACCGCAGTAGGCATCAGTTTTGTTTTCTTTTTGATCACGGCCCTGGTGTCCTTTTTTGGGATTGGGTACCACTTTAAAAAACCGGAGTTGGATATTTCCTGATATGCCATCATGCCACCGCCTGATCACCGGGGCGGCGGCAGCGTCATCTTTCCTTTTCTAATACTAGTGCTCAACTTCGTCCTCGGGGGACTCGCGCCATTGATTTAAATGCACCAAATGCATTTGGTTTACTATTTTATGCCGGGTATTGGGTTCCAAAAATTTCACTTGCAATCGGGTAATGCGAAATTGGTCCACGCTTATTTGCTCATCCCAAGCCACACCGGCCTCCTGAAGCTGTTGGAGTTCACGGTCATTCGCATAGACCCAAACGTCTTTTTTTTCACGTAATGCCTCCACAGAAGTGATCTGAACCGGTTTCCGATTGTAAAAGTCCAGGGCCCACGTATGGCGATCCGATATTTTATAAATACGGTCTACAGGTATCGCCGTGTTTTCCACTCGCTGCGCCATAGTTGAGCCCCCCTGGTACTGCAGGAGTTCCGGATAAAAATGCAGGTTCATGATCCCGTTAAGCAATAGGGACGCGTATACCGAAATAGTAATTAAACGCACATAGGGCGGATCCAGTTTTAAACAGAAATATACGATCACCAGCAGAGTAGCAATAAGGATAATATACCCGGGGGGACTTCCAAACTTGAATACATGAAAACAGATCAACAACGAAAAGATAAAGACAACCGCTAAAATAGAGTACTGCACTCCCAGCAAGAAGTGAATCTCTTTTTTCTTGGTGTATTGATGCAGGCTGTGTACATAGGATGCCGTTAAAATAGCGTACAACGGCATCATGATGTTCATGTAATGCGGCAATTTGAATTGTGCAAAGCTGATCAAAAAGAAAATCAGCGTGATACCTCCCAGGGTTAAAAACTCAAACTTGGGATGGTACACAAACTTCATTTTGATAAAGGCTTTGGCTCGCCACCAATATCCTACCAGGGCCAACACGGTCCAGGGCAAAAACACCCACAAAAAAGTGTGAAAGAAAAAGAAGTAGTCGCTACTGTTCTTACCTACCCCTTCCCCGCTCAATCGCTCAAAACTTTGCTCCCAAAAAATAAAAAAGATCCCGCTCCGATTATTACGCCCACGGATCACCTTTTCCGGATGCAGATCAAATTGCTGATAATAGGCATAGAGCATCGGGGTGATGGCCAGGGCAAAAACCGTAAGCGCCACCAGCACCCTCCAGTTAAAGAGTCTTTTCCATTTTCGGGTGTACGCTAAATGGCACAGGATACAGATCCCAATAACCAACACTGCAATTTGACCCTTGGTAGAAAACGCCAGCCCTGCACCCAGCGCCCCTAAAACAATATTTGCCAGCGTGTTTTTTTTAATATACGCCACCAACTGCCAAATGGAAAAAATGGTAAAACCGGTCAACACGGCATCCGTCCGGATATCAATGGCCCCAAGGATAATAGTTTGGCTGGTCAGAAAAATAAGCGCAGAAAACCTCCCGACATCCTTGTTGTATAACAGCTTGCCCAGTCCGTAGCAACTGTAAGTAGCCAGGAAAGTAGCCAGTATTCCCGGGATGCGGTAGGCCCAATCGTATATCCCAAAAAGTTTAAAGGATAAGGCCGCCAACCAATAATGAAGATGGGGTTTATCCAGGTATTCTTCGGGGCCTTTAAACAGGTGTAGAAAATCATTTTCCTGCACCATTCGCATCGCCATGACGGCAAATTGAGCAGAATCATTCTCAAAAAGGGTGACAAACATTCCGGCGATATACACCAAAAGCACCAAGGCCACTAAAAACCAGTACCGGGTTGTGGAAATCATGCCCCAATTTTATGAAGCGCAAAGATATACAACTTGGCAAATACCCAACCAAACATCGACCCAACCAGTGCCCCAACGATGACATCCAGCGGAAAATGCACCCCGATGTAAATACGGCTATAGGCCACAAGAAGTGCCCACAGGACCAAAAATCCGGTAAAAAAAGGCCATCGCCTGGAAAATAAGGCGGTAAAAAAAGAAGCTACTGCAAATGAATTGGCCGCATGGGCCGAAAAAAAAGCATATTTACCGCCGCAATACGATTTCACCAGGCGCATCACTTCGCTGATGTCCGGATCATGACAGGGTCGTAGCCGCCGTAGCCCGTATTTAAAGAAATTGGAGAGTTGATCCGTACAGGTGATCAGCAAGGCTACAGCCACCAGGATGATCGCTGTACCTTTCCAGCCAAAAAACCGGTAGCTCAAAACCAACAAAAGGAGATAAAGCGGAAAGGAATTTCTGGTTTTCGTCATAAAGAGCCAAAAACCATCCCAGGAAGGGGTACCCAAACCATTCAGGAAGAGGAAAACCTGTTCATCCAGTCGTATGAGGTCCTCTAAAAGCATCAGGCGTCGTATCTGGAAACTTCCCGGTCGTAAAAAGCAGTGGCGGCTTCGATAAGGTTTTCCGCTTCGGCAGATAATTCTTCCTCATCTTCCCGGGAAAACTCTTCTAACCATTCCACCTCATCATTTTCCAGGTTGATGATAAAACGGGGATATTCCGTATGGACAATATAGATCCCATTAGGATAATCTGTGTTATCGCCCAGTAAAAATTTGGGTAGTTCCATAGGGTTTAGTTCAAGATCAATTTTTTGGTCAAGATATGAAATCGAAGATACAACATAAGTCCGGACGCCGTTAAACCTGTGAGCAAACCGATCCATATTCCCATACTCTTTAATCCGGTATGCAGCCCCAGGAAGTAAGAAATTGGAAAACCGATCAGCCAGTAGGCAATAAAGGTGATGAGGGTGGGGATCTTTACGTCCTGAATACCCCGCAAGGCACCTAATACTACTACCTGTATCCCATCGGAAATCTGAAAAAAAGCAGCCACAAGCAGCAATTGGGCCGCCAGGGCAATCACCTCCAGGTTATCTTTTTGATTGGCCGGATCGCCCACATCCAGGTAGATGGTCGGCAAGATATCTTTTCCCAAAAGGAAAACAGCAGCGAAAACCAATTCGATAACTAAAGTGAGGAAGAACACCGATTTCCCAATCCGTCGCAATTCCGGAAAATTTTGAAGTCCTTTCTGGTTCCCTACCCGTACCATAGCGGCCACACTAAGCCCCACGCCTACCATATAGGTCATACTACTCAAGTTCAAAGCGATCTGGTTTGCAGCCTGGGCATTTTTCCCCAAAACCCCGCTCAACCAAATGGCTGCCGTAAAAATGGCGACTTCAAAGAAGACCTGTAAGGAAGAAGGGAATCCTAAATCAATTAATTTTTTGATCATATCTCGTTCGATCCGTTTGAAATTGAATTGGGTTACAAAACTGCGGAACTTCGTTTTAAAAAAGAGGAGGAAATAGAGATAGAACAGCATGACAAAACGTGCTACCAGGGTGCCGATAGCAGCGCCCACAACACCCAGTTTCGGGAAACCCAGGGCGCCAAAGATCAACAAGTAGTTGAGCAGGATATTCAGTACGTTAGCCAGCAGGGTAGCATACATGGGAAATCGGGTTTGGGACATACCCTCCGAAAACTGCCGAAAGGCCTGGAAAATGATCATGGGGATGATAGAAATAGCGACCAGATTCAGATAGGGAATGGCCAATTCTACCACTTCCGCAGGCTGTTTGGCCAGATACAATAAGGGCTTACAAGCCAGGATCAATCCGTACAGCCCCAGTCCCAGGAAAATACAAAGCAAAATACCGTGTTTTAACACCTTTTTAGCTTCACCAGGATTCCCCGCTCCGTCCGCTTCGGCCACCAGGGGGGTAATCGCGGTAGAAAACCCGATGCCTACATACATAAACATCAAGGCTACGCTATTCCCCAGGGATACTGCTGCCAGTTCCGCAGTACCCAATTGCCCCACCATGATATTATCGGCAAAAGCCACAAAAGTATGCCCTAACATCCCCAGCACTACCGGGGCCGCCAGTTTTAAGTTATAGGGAAATTCTTTGGTGTAGTACTGTAATGACAAGGTTTGTGGTTTGGTGTTTGGTGTTCGTGGTTCCTGGCTCCGTTCTCTTAGCGCTTTACTCTTTGTTCTAGTTTGAATGTTTAGTGTTTGTGGTTCGTGGTTCGTGGTTTCTTGTTCTTTATTCTTGCCTCTATTCTCTTAGCTCTTGGTTCTTGTCTCTTGGTTCTTGGTTGAATGTTGGATGTTCGTTGTTGGTTGTTTGCTCATGGTTCCAGGTTCTTTACTCTTGCTTCTTTACTCTATTCTCTAGGTTCTTTTCTCTTTTCTCCTGATTCTTTGTTCTTTCTTCTTTGCTCTTTGTTCTTTCTTCTTTGCTCTTTGTTCTTTCTTCTTTCATCCGGTCTTTTTGGAATTTGTTATTTGACTATTGTGATTTACCTCCAAGGATCTTCGCTTCTTCCCAAAACACGTCCATCTCGGCCAGGGTCATTTCCTTCAAGCGCTTTCCTTTTGCCCTGGCTTGGCTTTCCAGGTATTGAAACCGACCGATGAATTTTTTATTGGTACGTTCCAGGGCGTTTTCCGGATTGACCCCCAAAAACCGGGCGTAGTTGACCATGGAGAACAGCACATCCCCAAACTCACTTTCTATCGCCGCTGAATTTGCCGTTTTCACTTCCTCCTGCAATTCTGCCAGCTCTTCCTTTAATTTTTCGAACACCTGCTCGGGTTGTTCCCAATCAAAGCCCACTCCGGCCACTTTCTCTTGAATACGGTTGGCTTTTACCAAGGCAGGCAGACTATTGGGCACCCCTTCCAGCACGCTTTTTTTCCCTTCCTTTAGCTTGAGATCCTCCCAATTGCGCTTCACCTCTTCTTCGTCTTTTACGTTAATATCGCCATAGATATGCGGATGCCGATTGATCAATTTCTCACAGATGGTATTGGCCACATCAGCGATATCAAAATCCCCGGTTTCCGAACCGATCCGTGCATAAAACACAATATGCAATAACAGATCGCCCAACTCTTTTTTTACTTCCTGTAAATCGTTATCCAAAATAGCATCCCCCAGTTCATAGGTTTCTTCTATGGTCAAATGCCGTAAGGATTGTAAGGTCTGTTTTTTGTCCCAGGGACATTGCTCCCGTAATTCGTCCATAATGGTCAACAAACGATCCAATGCTTCCAGTTGTGCTTTCCTGCTGTTCATGTCGAAAAAATTGTGCCTCCAAAAGTAAGAAGTACGCCAAGAAGGGGGCGGTAATTTGATAAAAAGAATCCGGAAGTTATCAACCTTAAAATCAGTTGTACTTTTTTGCCATTGCCGTGGAAATTGTATCCTATAAGCGACAACCAGAAACAACACCCTATTTTTCGAAATGTCGTTTCAATCACTCTATTACTCTTGCAACACTATCGTAATAGCCCAACAAGAGATCAATGCCCTGGCAGCAAAAACAATCCTGAAAGAAAAGATTAGGTTAAACCTCTAAAATGAGGTTTATGATACTATAAGTGCTCCATAAGGCGATAGCTCGGCTACCAGGTACGAACACCACAAAAAAGGTTGGGTTGGTTCCATTTTAAACGTTCGAGGCGTAGAAGAAACCCGAAAGTTATAAGAAATAGTGGTTAAGGAAAGTCGCCTTGGCAATTCCCTGACCTTTGGGCCTGATGTGATTCACGGACAGCAAACACACGCGCCTTAATGCATAACGAAACCCGCTTTGGGAATACTTTAACGCAACCAAATTCGCCTTTTGGCATTCCCCTAATAAACCCTTTTACCAATGAATAAATTTCTTTTTTTTACCGCATTACTTATGATCCAGCTTATTTCTTCCTGCAGTGATGACGATGACGCCACCCGGGACGATGAAAGCGCTAATTTAAATGCCTTACTCGTAGAGATACAGGAAATGGCCTCAAGTGTTGACTGTACGGATGCATCCGATTGGACGTATACTGCCTATGGGAATAAAGCCTGTGGCGGTCCTGTAGGGTATATCGCGTATTCCACCAACATGGATACGGCACGTTTCCTGGAAAAAGTAGCGCAACACCGTAGGGCGCAGGAAGCGTTCAATGAAAAGTGGGATGTAATCAGTGATTGTTCCCTGCCTGGTGAGCCCAGTTCGGTTCGCTGCGAAGACGGAGCGCCTGTTTTTGAATATTAAAAATCCCAGGAGAACTGTTAGAACGAATAGCAACGGAGTGTCCCCGAAAAATCTCTGGATTTTCGGGGACACTCTATTTTTGTGACCTTAAATTGGAATGCGAACCACAATTGCAGCTGCTTGGAGTAGTTCAAATAGGTTCGAGGTTTCTCACTGGCAAAGCCCACAAACTTTTCTTACTTTTAGAACCAGTAGTTAAAAAGACGTCGTCATACTAACCGGGAGGTTTCAAGGGGCGTCCCCTACTTCCAATTCAAAAAAATGAAAACCATGATCCATCGTATGATGCGCTTTACACTCTTGCTGGGGATAAGTATCTCCTGTATCCCCCTCAACGCTCAAAATACCAAAGACACTCGCCTGATGCATACCCCTGCCGTCAGCGAAAACCATATCGCCTTTATCTATGCCGAAGATCTATGGATAGCAGATAGGAATGGCGCCAATCCCAGAAGACTCACTATTGATGAAGGTGTGGAATCCGATCCGGTTTTTTCTCCTGACGGTAGCATGATTGCTTTTAGTGCCCAATACGACGGCAACCGCGATGTCTTTATTGTTCCTTCCACAGGAGGTGTTCCCCAACGTTTAACCTGGCACCCTTCCTGGGATATTGTTTTGGGCTTTACCCCGGATGGAAAAGAAGTACTGTTTAGTTCGCCGCGTACCACCTTTACCAGTAGGTATTCCAAATTGTATACGGTAAAAACCAGTGGCGGCCAGCCTACGGAACTGCCTATACCCACGGGCTTTAAAGGGACCTATTCCCCCGATGGTAAATACCTGGCCTATGTGCCTAACTACGAAGTGTTTAACCAATGGAAACACTATCGTGGCGGAACCTTGGGACGTATCTGGATCATGGATCTGGAAACTAAGGAGGTGACGGAGATTCCAAAACCTGCCGGAGGTAGCAATGAAGCCGATCCGGAATGGGTGGGTAACAGGGTCTACTTCAGAAGTGATCGCAATGGGGAATTCAACCTTTTTTCGTACGATGTCAATTCCAAATCCATAACCCAACATACCGACAATACGGATTTTGGGGTGCTAAGCTTAAATGGGAATGGGAATACGCTGGTCTACGAATATGCCGGGTATATCTACCGGCACAATCCCAGCTCAGGAGCCAATACCAAAATCACCGTAGGTATTGCCACCGACCTACTGGAATTGCGTCCCCGTTTTGTTTCGGGCGACCGCTACATCCGTTATGCTTCGGTATCTCCTTCGGCAGCCCGTGTTGTTTTAGATTTTCGCGGTGAAATTGTCACCATCCCGGAGAAGAAAGGCGATGTGGTCAATCATACCCAATCCCCGGATGTTCATGAAAAGTATCCTGCCTGGTCACCGGATGGGAAACACCTGGCCTATTTTTCGGACGCCTCCGGAGAGTATGCCTTGCATATCAAAACCCTGGAAGGTGGGAAGATTAAAAAGATCGCTTTGGATGGCGCTGGCTTTTACGCCTATATCCACTGGTCGCCGGATAGCAAAAATGTAGCCTTTGTAGACAATAGCAGAACCCTGTATTGTACTGCAATCTCCTCTGGAAAAACGACCAAAGTAGCCTCGGACGAACTCTACTATCCCGGGGTATTCCGGGAACTGTTTGGGTCCTGGTCCAAAGATTCGAAGTGGATCAGCTATACGGTAATCACAGAAACCAATTTTGAGCAGGCCTTTGCTTATAGCCTGGATCAAAACAAATCCTATGCGCTAAGTGATGGACTTTCCAATGTTACGGAACCCATTTTTGACGCCAGCGGTAAATACCTGTATATGCTGGCCTCCACCGACGCAGGCCCAGTGGTTAACTGGTTTGATCAATCCAATCAGGACATGCAAACGAGCAATTCCATTTACCTGATCACACTTCAAAAGGACGAACTCTCCCCCCTGGCAAAACAAAATGACCTGGAAATGGGTAATGGGGATGCCAAAAAGGAAGAAGGAGAACAAGACAAGAAAAAAGGTAAAGGAAAGGTAAAGGAAGAGGAAACCCTACGTATTGATTGGGACGGCATTTTCAATAGAATAATTGATCTTCCGGTAGACCCCGGTATCTATTACAATTTAGCCAGTCCGGAGGAAGGTAAGGTATATTATATCTCCAGAAAACCGAATAGCGGATTCTTTGACCCGCAATCCCTCATGCTGTATGATCTGAAAGAGCGGGAAGAAAAAGAGGTCATGCCAGCCAATTCCTTTGAGATTGCGGCAAACGGTAAAAAAATGTTGTTCCGCAAGGGTCGTTCCTGGGGTATTACCACGGTAGGAAAACCACCGGAGAACGGCATGCTTGGCACCGGTGCTATTACAGTTAAGATTGACCCGACGCAGGAATGGCCCAATATTTTCAACGAAACCTGGCGGGTAAATCGGGATTATTTCTATGACCCGGGAATGCATGGTGCGGATTGGAATGCTATGAAAGAGAAGTACAACGTATTCCTTCAAGACATTTCCTGCCGGAGCGATCTCTACCGGGTGATGCAGTGGATGTGCAGTGAATTGGCCGTAGGACATCACCGGTTTTCGGGTAGAGGCGATCGTTTAAATACGCCTGACCGGGTGACAGGCGGACTTTTGGGGGCAGACTATACCGTAGCTAACGGGCGATACCAATTCTCCAAAATTTATGGAGGGTTGAACTGGAATCCGGGTTTGCGTTCCCCCCTTACGGAACCTGGAGTAAATGTTAATGTGGGAGACTATCTCATTGCAGTAAATGGCAATCCGGTGACTGCAGATCAAAACCTGTACGCTTTTTTTGAAAGTACTGCCGATAAAATTGTGGAACTCACTGTGAGCGCTTCTTCGGACGGATCAAATGCACGCAAAGTGAATGTGGTCCCTGTTCGCAATGAAAGAGCGTTGCGAAATCGGGACTGGGTCGAAGGAAATATCAAAAAAGTAGATGAAGCCACAGACGGCCAGGTAGCCTATGTCTATGTACCGAATACCACTACAGCCGGGCATGAATATTTTAAACGCTATTTCTTTCCGCAGGTGAATAAAAAAGCGGTGATCATAGACGAGCGATTCAACGGCGGCGGGCAGTTGGCGGATTATTATATTGACCATCTCAAAAAGCCGTATCAGTCCTCCTGGAACTTCCGATACGGAAAAGATCTGAGAGCTCCCAGCGGCTCTATTCAGGGACCTAAAGTGATGCTGATCGATGAAACCGCCGGCTCAGGAGGGGACTACCTCCCCTGGATGTTCAAACGGTTTGGCCTGGGCAAGCTTGTTGGAAAACGGACCTGGGGCGGTTTAGTGGGCGTTTTAGGATTTCCGGAATTTATAGATGGGGGTTCGGTTACGGCGCCTAATGTAGCTTATTACAATGAAGATGGTTTTCGCATTGAAAATGAGGGAGTAGCCCCTGATATCGAAGTAGAACAATGGCCAAAAGAAGTAATGCAGGGCAGGGACCCGCAACTGGAAAAAGCCATTGAGGTCATCCTGGAAGAACTTAAGAACGCTCCTTCCATTTATCCACCCAGACCGGCCTATCCGATACGGGTGAAGCAATAGTAGAAGCCAAAAAAAAGAACTTGGCCTAACGCCTGCAGTTTTAAAGGCAACAAACAGAAGTAAATGCCCTTACTTTCTGGCGATTTCGTCTAATGGCGTTGCCCAAACCGTTAGAAAAGCATGAACGATACGGTAAGAAAAGAAGACCTGCTCCGGGAAGTACGTAAAGCCCTAAAGGAAAGTATTGATCCAAAAGTACTGGCGATCTCCCCTCGTTTCTTCAAAAAAGGAGAAGCAGTACCGGTATACGGCGTAAAAACAGCAGAGGTACGCAAAATTGGGAAGGCGTTCTATTCCCGGATCAAAGCATGGTCCAAAGAAACGATCCTGGACCTTTGTGAAGCGTTGTGGCAATCCAACTACCTGGAAGAGGCCATAGTCGCCTGTATCTGGTCGGAGGCGTTGCACAAAGCATACACTCCTTACGATTTTATCATTTTTGAACGTTGGGTGAAAAAGTATGTCAACAATTGGGCAGCTTGCGACACCCTGTGCAACCACACTGTGGGCACCTTTATCATGATGTATCCCGACTACGTGGAGGAACTCAAGCAATGGGCCAGATCTTCCAACCGCTGGGTAAAACGAGCGGCTGCGGTGACCTTGATCCTGCCCGCAAGAAAAGGCCGGTTTCTCAAGGATATTTTTGAAATTGCAGACCAACTACTACCGGATCAGGACGATCTGGTGAAAAAAGGGTATGGATGGTTGCTTAAAGCTGCGAGTGAAGCACATCAAAAGGATGTTTTTGAATATGTGCTTTCCAAAAAAATGGTAATGCCCCGTACCGCTTTGCGATATGCCATTGAGAAAATGCCCGAAGCGATGCGAATGGAAGCCATGAAAAAGTAAACCAAACATGGGAAATTACCGCAATACTCACTGGCGTTCAGGGAATATAGAAAGAATGAACCCAATATAACATCTGTAAACAACGTATATAAGGAATACACATGGCTTCAGATCAGAATTTTGTCGACTTTGTCGTTGAACAATTGCAACCCGCCGGAGATATCCTGGCGAAAAAGAGGTTTCGGGGAATACGGCCTGTATTGCGATGGTATATTCTTTGCCGTGATCTGCGATAATCAACTCTTCATCAAACCCACGGCAGAAGGGCGTGCCTTTATGGGTCAGGTGGTGGAAGCTCCCCCCTATCCCGGGGCAAAACCCAGTTTCCTGATTGAAGAGAACCTCGAAAACAGGGAATGGCTTGGTGAACTGGTGCAGATCACCGTTCAAGCCCTGCCTCCACCCAAACCAAAGAGGAAAAAGAAAAAATAGATAAAAAACCAAACAGATGAACCCAAAAGTAGACAGCTATTTGATAGACGGATGCGGGCGCTGTGAATATTACAAGACCCCTAAATGCAAAGTGCATACCTGGGAAGAGGAGTTGCAACAATTGCGACGAATTGTCCTGGATTGTGGTTTGCGAGAAGACTACAAATGGTCACAACCCTGTTATACACTGCAAAACAAAAATGTGCTCATTGTCACTGCTTTGCGAGACTATGCAGCCCTGGCCTTTTTTAAAGGCACCTTGCTTAAGGATACCCATGGCCTGTTGGTCACCCCTGGCGAACGGAGTCAGGCGGCTCGGCAACTTCGATTTACCAAAGTTGAAGAGATTTTGGAATTAGAAGCTGTTATCAAAACCTATATTCATCAGGCCGTTGAAGTGGAAAAGGCGGGGCTACAGGTAGATTTTAAAAAGAATCCCGAGCCCGTCCCGGACGAATTAGAACGACTATTTGAAAAAGACCCGGAACTCAGGGTGGCCTTTGATGCCCTTACACCCGGAAAACAACGGGGATATCTGATCCATTTCTCCCAACCGAAACAATCCACAACCCGGATAGCACGAATCGAACAATGCTTGCCCAAGATTATGAAAGGAGAAGGACTACAAGAGCAATATAGGGCACGACAAAGATCAAAGTAGTTAAAACTCTGTTACTGCCGATCTTTTAGGACTTCTTTCCCCATGCGATGGCCTACTTTTATACTGTTTGCAACTGCAAATGAAAAAGCACAGTAAAATAAATACAGCAACAATGAGAATAACACTAACAGTATTAAGTCTGTTTTTTTTCGGCTTCGGGGCCGCACAACTTGATAATCGCATTTCAACAGTGGAGTTTGTTCAAATCCTGAACAATAACAAGGCCGAAGCCGATTACTACTATCAAAACAATTGGAAGATACTTCGGGAAATGGCATTGCAGAACGCCTATATCCATTCCTATGAACTGCTGGAAACCCCTTTTGATGAAACGGGGCCCTATCACATCGTATTGATCACCACCTATGTCGATGAAACACAATACACGTCACGGGAGGAGCATTTTGAGAAATTGATCAAGGAAAAGGGACCGCTACGATTGCTCAATGCAAAAAAGCCCGAGGTCTTTAGGAAAAGAGTGATGGGAAAAGAAGGTGTACGCCATTGGAAGCAAAGCCCGGATTGATCCGGAATATCCTGATGCCCCCATGCTGAGCTTTGCATCCCGGAAATCTCTATTTTTATAGAAAACCTGATCTCATGAAAGCGCTCTTATTCTTCATGCTATGCTTTTTTTTGCTCAACACTGCTGCCCAGGAGATTATTTCACTCCCCAAAACAGAAGACAATACCATTACCTGGGAAAATCCGGAAAAAGCGTTTTTTTCACCGGTCTGGACCACCCAGGTAGTTACGAATGTCTCCCAACCGACAATTCAGGTCTTCCGTCCCAGTCCGGAAAAGAACACCGGGACCGCGGTGATCATAGCCCCGGGTGGAGGATTGTATGCCTTAAGTATTGTAAACGAAGGAAGCGCAGTTGCGGAATGGTTGGCCAATAAAGGCATCACGGCCTTTGTGCTGAAGTATCGATTAGTGCCTACCGGCGAGGATGGCACAGCAGAAATAATGACGCAACCTCCGGAAACGGTCTTGGAAAAAGTAAGCAGGGTACTCCCCTATTCCATCACGGACGGATTGAACGCTTTGGCGTATGTGCGTGAAAATGCGGAAACCTATGGGATCAAAACCAATAGTATTGGATTTTTAGGCTTTTCCGCTGGAGGTGCGGTTACCATGGGTGTGGGCTATCAGTACGAAACAGGGAATCGCCCTGATTTTTTGGTTCCCGTCTATGCCTGGACGGATGCCCAGCCCGTACAGGAACCGAAACCGGACGCTCCACCCATGTTTATCATCTGCGCTACAGATGACCCGCTGGGCCTGGCTAAAGGTTCCGTAGAATTGTACAGCTCCATGTTTCAAGCCAAAAAGAATGTAGAACTGCACATGTATGCTAAAGGCGGACACGGCTTTGGGATGTATCCCCAGGGCTTGCCTTCGGACCAATGGATACAACACTTTTATGATTGGGCGGTGAGTGAAAAGTTGGTGAAACTCACAACCCCCTGATGGAACTCTCCGCTTCAAAAGGGGCCGTTTTCAGCCCGTGTCAGCAGCAGCGTTACCTCTTATGGCGTATTTGGGACAGCAATGGCCCCAGGGTGTTGTTTATTGGTCTTAATCCTTCTGTGGCCAATGCCAAAAAAGATGATCCTACCACAAAACGGATTCTTGGGCATTCCAAGCGCCTGGGGTTTGGTGGTTTTTATCTGGTCAACTGTTTTTCCCAAATTGCTACGGATCCGAAACAACTGGATCCTGCAGGGAACTGGCAGGACAATCTAAGATGGATTAACCGGGCTGCGTCGCAATGTACCGAAGTGGTCTTCGCCTGGGGCAAACACCCTTTGGTTAAGGCCTTGGGTAGAGATAAATTCTTTGCCGCTCACTTTCCAAGAGCCAAACAATTGGGAAACAATTTGGATGGCAGTCCCAAACACCCGCTCTACCTCCCTTATTCCGGAAAACTAATGGTGTTTCGACCTGTAGCCCCATAATTTCTTTGTAATTTCAAACACCAAATGAAGACCTTACACCATTCTCAAATCATAGGGTGCTTACTGCTGAGCCTATTCCTATATGGCCAGGACCCTATTCCTTTTGCGAAAGAAGTACAGGGCATTGTACAACGCAACGATTCCCTTTGGGATGCCTCCCAATCCACTATTGTATTTACCGGAAGTTCCAGCATTCGCTTTTGGAAAGATCTGCAACAACGGTTTCCGGAATACCAGGTACTCAATGCCGGTTTTGGAGGATCTAAGGCGTCAGATCTATTGCTGCATCTGGACCAACTGGTACTGCGGTATACTCCCACAAAGGTTTTTGTCTACGAGGGCGACAACGATATTTTTGCCAAAAAACGTCCCCGGAAGATCTTGCAAACCGTACTTGAAATTGTGGATCGGTTACAAGCATCAAATGCGATGATGGAGGTGATATTGATTTCCGCTAAACCCAGCATATCCCGATGGAAATTGCGGGGTAAATACAAGCGGTTGAACAAGAAATTCCTGAAACTGGCAGAACAACAGCCCGGGGTGGCTTTTGTAGATGTCTGGCATCCGATGCTTAACGGAAGAAAGCTACGGAAAGACATTTTTGTAGAAGACGGCTTGCATATGAACGACCGCGGCTATGAGATCTGGTACCAGGCAATAAAACAATACGTGGAAAACCCGTAAGGAAGAATAGCACACATGATATGAAAACAATCCTTGTAGGACGCCTAATGGTGGTAATTGGTGTACTCGGTATAACCGCATGTACACCCCCAAAACAAAAAATTACATATCCGCCCACCGACCTGTCCCGGGCGGCGCTCATTCCAAAACCGCTTAAGGTGGTCCCCACGCATTCTGCTTTTGGTTTGGACAGCAAAACAATGATTTACGCCACCCCGACGGATAAGGGCTTTGAGCAAGTAGGGCAGTTTTTGGCGGAGAAGATCAGGTCCCGCTTGGCGCTGGATATTCCGGTAAACACTACTCCAGCAGCAGATATAGAGCGCATCATCTACATCCATCAAACCGATAGTTTGCCGGATGATTCCCCCGAAGCCTACCAGCTCTACATTAAAAATGATTCCATCCTACTCAATGCCAAAACCGCTGCCGGTGCTTTTAGAGGTATCCAGACTTTGCGACAACTTATCCCGGAGCAAAGCAATGATACTTTGGCCCCACAGCCCATGTGGCTGATCCCCTCCGGAAAAATTAACGATGCCCCTAATTTTGAGTATCGCGGGGCAATGTTGGATGTAGCGCGCCACTTTTTTACTGTGGAAGAGGTAAAAAAATACATTGATATCCTTGCGTATTACAAGTATAACACCTTCCATATGCACCTTACCGACGATCAGGGGTGGCGTTTGGAAATCAAGTCCTGGCCCAAGCTTACCGAGGTGGGCGCCCAGACCGAAGTTGGAGGCGGCCCTGGCGGCTTTTACACCCAGGAGGAGTTTAAGGAATTAGTCGCCTATGCCGCGGAACGCCACATGCAAATCATTCCTGAGGTAGACATGCCGGGGCATACCAATGCAGCTTGCTTTAGTTACCCCATTCTCAATGGCACGGGAAAGCAGGTTAAAAATTATACCGGTACCCGGGTAGGCTTCAGCACTTTTGCTACGCGAAAGGATACGGTTTACGCCTTTCTGGACGATGTGATCCGGGAAATTACCGCCCTCTCCCCCGGTCCTTTTTTTCATATTGGAGGGGATGAAAGCCATGTGACAAAAAAGCAAAATTATATCTACTTTGTAGAGAAAGTGGAAGAGATTGTGCAGCGCCATGGAAAACGGATGATTGGATGGAACGAAATCGCCCAGGCAAATATTGACTCCTCCACTGTAGCACAATTATGGAACGAACCCCACAATGCCTTAAAAGCTGCAGCGAAGGGAAGCAAGGTAATTCTCTCGCCGGCTAAAAAGGCCTATCTGGATATGCAATACGATTCTTTAAGTAAGCATGGCCTGCATTGGGCAGCCTACATCCCGGTAGATGACGCCTACAACTGGGACCCGGAGACCTATGTGGAAGGCCTGCCCCGTAAAAGCATTTTGGGCCTGGAGGCTCCCTTATGGTCTGAGACAATTAGCAATAGTGCCGAATTGGAATACCTTGCCTTTCCACGGGCGATTGGCTATGCCGAACTAGGATGGACCCCTTCGGAGCAACGAGATTGGGAAGATTATAAGGGCCGCCTTGCACAACAACTCGCTTATTTGGAACGACTAAATGTCAACTTTTACCGGACAAAACTGGTAGATTGGGAGGGACAATAGTTATCTCCTGGCATACTATTTATTCTTCTTCGGAGGTGGCTTCCTCTTCTTCCTGAACTTCCGAAAAATCCAGTATGCCGTTATCGTGTAAGATGTTGTACCACTGTACAATTTTTTTGATATCACTGGGATATACCCGGTCCTCATCGTAATCGGGAAGGACCTCAAAAAAATATTCTTCCAGTGTTAACTTATCATCCTTGTGATGCACCGAAGTCTTACCGCCGTCTTCTTTTTCCTTGATCTTTTGAAAGACCTCCCGAAGCGGCACCTCTTTCTCCAGGGTGTACACGGCAATTTCGGACAGGACACTCACATTATTCCGCAACCCCACGGATACCCGTTTCCCATCCAGTAGCGATTCCCCTACAAATCCGGTTCGGGTTTGGGCTAACAGCTTATAAAGTCCGGGTTTGCCTCCTATTGATAAAATCTTATCCAACGCCATAGCTACAATTTTTGCGTTCAAAAATAGCCTTTTTTACGCTTTATCGACCTCGTTTCAGTTGGGGAAATCGCATTTTATAGTCTACCTGTATCTTACCTTTGGTAATCTTATCCAACCGGCCTTTCAATAACCTTTTTTTCAGGGAGGAGAGCTTATCCGTAAACAATATGCCTTCAATATGGTCATATTCATGTTGGATCACCCTTGCTAACAACCCATCATACGTTTCCGTATGTTGATTAAACCCTTCATCGCTATAGGTAATAGTGATCCTGGGTTTACGGTCCACATCTTCCCGAATATCAGGAATACTCAAACAACCTTCATTAAACGTCCATTCCTCCCCCTGTTCTTCCTCAATTTTTGCATTGATAAACACCTTTTTAAACCCTTTTAACTGCTGTTGTTCTTCTTCTGTCAACTCATCGTCATCCGAAAAGGGAGTGGTATCTACTACAAAAAGTCGGATAGCTAACCCTATCTGTGGCGCCGCCAAACCTACACCGGATGCATTGTACATGGTCTCCCACATATTGTCTATAAGGGTTTTAAGTTCCGGGTAGTCTTTGGAGATTTCAACAGCTTTCTTTCGTAATACGGGATCCCCGTAAGCAACTATTGGTAATATCATAGGTTCATTTTCTATCCAGGTAAGCCTGGAGGATTAATGTAGCACTAATTTCATCCACTAACGCCTTATTTTGTCTTTGCTTCTTTTTCAACCCGCTATCCAACATGGTCCTAACGGCTATTTTGGAAGTAAAGCGCTCATCCTGACGTTCAATGGGGATGGCAGGAAAGAGCAATTGCAATTTTCGAATAAAGGGTGCTATCCATTGTTCGGCTTCAGAGGCAGTACCGTCCATTTGTTTGGGTTCTCCAACTACTATGCGCTCTACTTGTTCTTTGGCAAGGTAGTGTTTTAAAAAATCCGGCAAGCTTGTCGTATCCACTGTGGTTAAACCGGAAGCAATAAGCTGTAGCTCATCTGTTACGGCTATTCCCGTACGCAGTTTTCCAAAATCCAGTGCCAGAATTCGTGCCAAGCATAAAAATTTTGCCAAAAATACTTCTAAAAATAGTATCCCTTTTAAAATTGACGAAGACATTGTTCCCCGCAGGGCTATATTTGCCAAAATTTTAGCAATGACCGAACTACGAAATGTAATAGAAAAGGCCTGGGATAACCGGGAAATGCTTAAAGACACAGCTACCCAAATGGCTATCCGTGAAGTAATTGACCTGATTGACCAGGGAAAATTGCGCTGTGCTTCCCCGGAAAAAGAAGGATGGAAAATTAACGAATGGGTGAAAAAAGCAGTGGTGTTGTATTTCCCCATCCAGAAAATGGAAGTTCTGGAAGCCGGTATTTTTGAATATCACGATAAGATACCGCTGAAAAGAGGATATCAGGAAAGAGGGATTCGTGTGGTACCACATGCTGTTGCCCGGCACGGTGCATACATTTCCCCGGGAACTATTCTGATGCCCAGTTATGTGAACATCGGGGCCTATGTAGACGAAGGTACCATGGTAGATACCTGGGCTACAGTAGGTAGTTGTGCCCAGATTGGGAAGAATGTGCACCTCAGCGGTGGTGTGGGCATTGGTGGTGTACTGGAACCTCTTCAGGCCGCTCCGGTAATCATTGAAGATAATGCCTTTATTGGTTCCCGGTCCATTGTAGTAGAAGGGGTACACGTAGAACAGGAGGCCGTGCTGGGGGCCAACGTAGTCCTTACCGCTTCTACCAAAATAATTGATGTCACCGGTGAGCAGGCTATTGAAATAAAAGGTAGGGTTCCGGCCCGTTCAGTTGTTATACCAGGGAGCTACACCAAGACTTTTAAAGCGGGAGATTTTCAGGTATCCTGTGCATTGATCATTGGGCAGCGTAAGGAAAGTACCAACAAAAAAACCTCGCTGAATGATGCTCTAAGAACGTACGATGTTGCGGTGTAGGCTGTAAGAAAAATACCCGTCAAAACAATTTAATAACCGTTTTGATGTTATAACTTTACAAACGAAACTTAAAAAAAGCTGATTTGAGCACCCCAAAGCAAAAATTGTCAGCATTGATTATCACCTACAATGAAATGGGTTACATTGAAAAATGTATAGAGGCTGTTTCATTTGCAGATGAGATTATTGTAGTTGACTCACATAGTACCGATGGTACTTATGAATACCTTAGCGAAAATCCCAGGGTAAACGTGATGCAACGAACTTTTGTCAACTTCACGGATCAAAAAAGTTTTGCATTGGAACAAGCTTCTCATGATTGGGTGTTGTTTATTGATGCCGATGAGATAGTCTCCCCTGCATTAGCCGCCGAAATTCAGCAAACTATTCAGCGAAAGGATGCCTGCGCTGCCTATTGGTTCTACAGAAAGTTTATGTTTCGGAATACCCCTTTGCATTTTAGCGGATGGCAAACCGATAAAAATCATCGGTTGTTCCGGAAGAGTAAAGCTGCCTTTTCCCAGGACAAAATGGTGCATGAAACCCTTACCGTGAATGGAGTATCCGGCAAATTTGAAGAGAAATTGATCCATTTCTGCTATAAGGATTATTCGGATTACAAGGGCAAGATGGTACATTACGGAAAGCTTCGTGCTAAAGAAGAATTGCGTAAAGGAAAGCGTTTTAGCTATGCCAAACTTATTCTTAAACCGGTATGGAAGTTTGTGTACAATTACGTGGTACGTTTAGGCTTTTTAGACCTGAAAAAGGGGATAAATGTCTGCTATCTCAATGCGCTTAGTGTATATACCCGTTACCACGAGCTTCGTAGATTGGAAACGGTGCAGCGTTCCCCGGTATTCTCTAAAATGGCGCGCAAACACGAATTGGCCTGATAGAAAAACCGTTGTGTGAAGAACTCCAACGGGAAATAGTTTATTTTCATCCCTTCTAATACAGGAAACTACTTCCTAACGAAGTTCCGGTAACCATGAAAATAGCTTTAGTTGAGCTAAGCCAAAGCCATGAAGAGTGTTTATATAGCCAGGTGCAATTTCTTGCGGGAAGCGCTACGGTAGACCTTTATCTGCATCCTAAGCACAAAGCTCAGGTCACACCTTACCACAACTACAGCAAAAGCATTTTTTACATCCCGGCACGGTTGGGCTTGCTAAAAAAAATAGCCTACGCCTTCTCTTTTGCCCAGACCTTGGCCCAATATGACAAAGTGATTTTCAATACGGCCAGTTCAAGCAAACTATTGCGGAATACGGTTTTGCTATTACAGTTTTTCTCTGTCGAATGCTTTGGTGTAGTGCATAACGCCAAAAAGTTGGAATCCAGTTTTACCCAACGACTAATCTCCACTAAAATCAAGAAATATTATGTTCTAAATGACCACCTCCTTCAGGTAATCCCGAGAAATAAAACAATTCGCTTGCAAAGCTTTTATCCCATTTACTTTCCTACATTTTCGGATCCCCTGCATAAGCCCGGGAATGAGGTTTGGCTTGTTATTCCAGGAAGTATTGATTTCAAAAGAAGGGACTATAGCCGACTTATCCATGCCTTAAAAGAAAAACCCCCTCCAAAAAATCTAAAATTTGTACTGCTGGGAAGGCTGAATATTGCGTTTGAGGATGGTAAAACCTTACTTGAAAGCATTTCAAAGAATAATCTCCAGCACTACTTTATCACGTTTGAAAGCTTTATTCCCAACCACGTGTTTCATGCCTACATTAAAAATGCAGATTTCATACTCCCCCTTTTGGTACTCCACGATGCGTATTTGAAATACAAAATATCGGGAAGCTTTAATTTAGCTTTTGCATACAAAAAACCAATGCTGTGTCACAATTTCTTTAAACCCATTGCAGATATTGCGAAAAACGCCGTTTTTTACAATTCCAACTCATTATCAGAGGTGGTACAAACCTTAAGCTCCACCAGGACGGTTCCTAAAGCATTGTATACTGATCCAAAGTGGGATTTCGATTTTCAAAGGGATCGTTACCTCAACTTTTTAAATGTAGTACCTGTCCAGAGCTGATATCATATGCTGTTAGTAATTACAAAAGAAATGGTAGTTTTACGCATTGAGATTTTTCAAAAGCCATGAGAATAGGCTACGATGCCAAACGAATTTTTCACAACAGTACCGGCTTAGGTAATTACGGAAGGGATATTGTTCGTATTCTTAATGAATATGCCATCATAGAAGAATTCTTCCTGTTCAATACCAAAAAATCTACAATGGAAGAACTAGTACCTCGGGATAAGGTTACCATTGTATACCCCAATGGATGGTTCTGGAAGACCTTTCCTGCGGTATGGCGACTTACAGGCCAATGGAAGCAAATAGAAAAGGTAGGGCTGGATGGTTTTCATGGACTTTCCGGGGAAATTCCTATACAGTTTAGAGACAATGCCATACCTAAAATGGTAACCATTCATGATCTCATTTTCCTAAGCCATCCCCGATTTTATAATATTTGGGACCGGGTTATCTATAAGCTTAAGTTTCAATATGCCGTAAACATAGCCGACCATGTGATTGCCATAAGCGAACAAACAAAAAGAGATATTGTAAAATTTTTAGAGGTAGATCCAAAGAAAATCACAGTGATCTACCAGGGGTGCAACAGTGCTTATAAAAAGCAATATCCTCCCGGAGAGAAAGAAGTGATCCGGAAAAAATTCGCACTTCCGGAAGAATATGTGCTGAATGTGGGCACCTTACAGGAACGAAAGAATGCCTTAGCTGTCATCAAAGCTATTGAAGGGACCCCATACCACGCTGTCTTTGTAGGCAAGGAAAAAGGGTATGCGAAACAACTACATGACTACATTACTGATAAAAGAATGGAGCGCCAGGTAACTTTTATTAAGAACGTTGACGTAAAGGAATTGGCAATGATTTATCAAATGGCTACTGTTTTTTGTTATCCTTCCATTTGTGAAGGTTTTGGAATTCCTATCATAGAAGCACTTTACAGTAAAACTCCGGTTGTGGTAACCCGCGATGGTTGTTTTCCTGAGGCGGCAGGACCGGATTCACTCTACATCAATCCCAATAGTCCTGAGGAAATACGGGAAAAACTAAATTGGCTGTTCACCCATCCCAAGGAAAGATCGACCATTGCGGAGAAAGGATATGCTTATGTCCAGCGTTTTTCAGACAGAAATGTTGCCAAAAACCTCTTGTCGCTCTATAAATCTATTGTCTAATGGAACACATCTGTTTCTTTAATACCGCCATTGCCTGGGGCGGTGGTGAAAAATGGCATTTTGAAGTGAGCGCCCACCTCCATGCAAAAGGGCATCCCTTGGTGGTATTTGCCCATAAGAAAAGTGTGTTATTGCAAAAGTTGACCCAGGCTAAAATTCCCTCGGAACCTGTGGAACTCTCCAATCTTAGTTTTCTCAACCCCTTTACGTATAAACGACTTAAAAGGCAGTTGGGTAAATATCCGATTAAGACCATAGTGATGAATCTTTCCCGGGATCTCAAGATTGCGGGGCCATGTGCCAAAGCCATAGGCGTAAAAAACATTATTTACAGAAGAGGCAGTGCCATTCCCATTAAAAATTCCCTATTGAATCGTTTTTATTTCGGGAAGATCCTCACAGCGGTGCTGGCCAATTCAGAAGCGACCAAGCAGACTATTTTAAAGAAAAATCCCAATCTGTTTCCGGAAGCAAAAATCGAGGTCATTTACAACGGAGTACCACTTACCGAGAAGACCAAAAGTAAGTCCAATAGGGCACAAAGCCATTCAGATCCCTTCGTGATATTGAATTTGGGACGATTGGAGGAACAAAAGAATCAACACTTCCTAATACCATTGGCCATTGCCCTAAGAAAGCGGGGATTGCACATTGAAATCCTAATAGGGGGTGAAGGACGTTTACGACCGGCTCTGGAACAGTCCATAGCTGCGGCCGGACTGGAAGAAGTGGTGCGATTGTGCGGCTTTATAGAAGATCCTATTGATTTTATCCAAAAAGCGGATGTTTTTGTCCTGCCCTCTTTATGGGAAGGTTTTGGCTATGTACTGGCGGAGGCAGCATTCTGCCAAAAACCTGTTGTTGCTTTTAACGTGAGTAGCAATCCGGAAGTGGTGGTGCATAAGAAAACAGGATTTCTGGTGCCCCCAAATGACATCGAGGCGTTTGCCAAGGCGGTGGAAGAGCTGTACCACAATCCAAAAAAAGCTAAAAAAATGGGAGAATCCGGATTAGCCCATGTCAAAGAGCATTTTGATAAAGAAAAACAATTGTTGAAAATAGAAGCCTACTTATTACATGAGTAATGGGAGAAACAAAATATCAGCCTTGTTGATCGTTTTCAACGAAGAAGATAACATTACGGAAGTACTGGATAACCTTTCTTTTGCGGACGAGATCATTGTTGTAGATTCTTTTAGCACGGATAATACCGTTGCCCTTGTGAAGAAAATCCCAAAGGTTACCCTGCTTCAGCGTACCTTTAAAAACTACACGGATCAAAAACAATTCGCCCTGGAACAGGCTAACAATAAATGGGTGCTTTTTTTAGATGCTGATGAACGCATGCCGCAAGCACTAAAAACAGAGATTCTGGAGGTGGTGAACGCTGAGGAGGCCACAGCTTCCGCTTACTATTTTCTTAGGACCTTCATGTTTAAAGAGGAAGTCCTGCGGTTTAGCGGTTGGCAAACCGATAAAAATTACAGGCTGTTCAAAAGAGATAGGGTCAGGTTTTTGGAAGACAGAATCGTGCATGAGACCCTCATAGTGGATGGTCCCTCGGAAACCCTTAAAAACAAGCTTATTCATTATTCCTACAAGAATTATAAGGATTACAGATCCAAAATGATCAAATACGGGAAAATGAAAGCACAGGAGGAATTTGAGAAAGGAAATAGGGCGTATTGGTACCACTTCCTTTTTCGGCCTTTCTACAAATTTTGCAACCATTATTTTTTGCGTTTGGGTATTTTGGATGGTAAAAAAGGAATGATCATTTGCTATCTCAACGCGCTGGGAGTATGGTCGCGATACACAGAACTCAAAAAGTTAGCACAAGGAAACACCGCATAAAATGGATAAACATCAAAACAATACCCTCTCTAAAAAGGCCATCGTCTTCTTTTGCCCCACCAAGGCCTGGGGCGGTATTGAAAAAAATGTAAGGCTACGCGCGGAATATTTTGGAAATCAAGGACATGAAGTCCATGTTGTTTTGCTTCAAAATCGATTTCGGGAAAGATTTGAAGGCCTTAAAAATGTACATATCAAAAGCATAAACACCAGAGGCGGCGATCTGAACTTTATGGTAATTATCCGCTATGTCCGCTTCCTGAACAGGGTAAAACCTCATACGGTCTTCTCTCCTCTTAAAAGGGATTGGTGGTTGGTCACCGTTTCATCCTCCCTTTCCGGAGTACCCAATATTGTGCTCTATTTGGGTAACCGTAGAAAAATTCGGAAAGGGCTCAAATATCATACGGTCTTCAATCTACTGAAAGCTAAGATGATAGTGAATTGCCAGGCATTAAAGCGACATTTGACCTCAACTACCGATTATTTTACCGAGAAAAACCTTTTTCAGATCTATACCGGGATCCCGCTTCCGGAAATGGAGGGAGAAGTCATGGATTTCCGAGAGCAGTTACAATTAGAAAAAAATACCTTTATTATCGGTTGTGTGGGATGGCTCAATTTAAGAAAAGGGTTTGACCAATTACCGGATATTGCGCGACAACTTCCCAACAATTTTCACTTTGTGCATGCGGGTACGGGAGGCTTTGATTTGGATATTGACCAACTCCTGGAACAAAATGCCGAGGTGGCCCATCGCATTCATTTTCTAGGGCACCAAAGTAATATGGATGCTTTTTTCAGGGGGTTGGATGTTTTTCTGCTCTGCTCCCGTTCAGAGAGTTTAGCCAATGTCCTCAATGAAGCCATGGGGCACGGAAAACCCATTGTAGCTACCAGGGCCCCCGGAAGTGATGAATTGCTGGACGATGGTGTGTACGGGATCCTGACTCCGGTGGAGGATGTGGCAGCTATGGCAAAAGGCATTCTGGATATTGCTACAGGAAAGGTCGTTTTTGATCCCCAACTCCAGAGAAAACGGATGGCCGAACATTTTAGCCTAACGCAGATGATGAAGAATTATGAGGCAGTTTTCTTTGATCAATCCTCGCGATAAAATCTAAATCCTATCAAGCCTTATCTTTGCAGTTCCTATGGAAGAACTGTATACTAAAGTCTTATCAGATCCTATTTTTAAGTGTATCGGTCAGGCCGCAGACGAGCTACAGGTAGATGCCTATGTGATTGGTGGTTTTGTACGCGATTTCTTTTTAGGAAGGGGAACCCCCAAAGACATTGATATTGTTGCTGTGGGAAGCGGCATTACCCTTGCAAAGAAGGTGGCTTCCAAACTAAAAGGCCAACCACGGGTTAAGGTTTTTAAGAATTTTGGGACAGCCATGTTAAAGTATCAGGGATGGGAAGTAGAGTTTGTGGGTGCCCGAAAGGAAAGTTATCAAAGGGACAGTCGAAAGCCCATAGTAGAAAATGGAACGCTGGAAGACGATCAGAACCGAAGGGACTTTACCATTAATGCCCTGGCCATTGGGTTAAATGCACACATTTTTGGGGAGCTTTTGGACCCTTTTAACGGTTTAAAGGATGTAAGCGCTAAGATCATCCGCACCCCACTGGAACCTTCTATCACCTATTCGGATGATCCCTTACGTATGCTGAGAGCCATTCGTTTTGCCACTCAGCTCAATTTTGAGATAGAACTGAGGTCATTGCAAGCCATTTCCGCAAACAAAGACCGTATCTCCATTATCTCCAAAGAACGAATTGTTGACGAGATCCACAAAATAGTAATGACTCCAAAACCATCGGTAGGGTTCAGACTACTGCATGAAACCGATCTGTTGCATTTTATACTTCCCGAATTGGTCGCCCTCCAGGGGATTGAAGAAATTGAAGGCCAACGCCACAAGGACAATTTCTGGCATACGCTTGAAGTAGTGGACAATATCGCCCGGGCTACAGATAACCTATGGTTGCGATGGGCGGCGCTGTTGCATGACATTGGTAAAGCCCCTACCAAAAAATTCCACAAGAAAATCGGATGGACTTTTCACGGACATGAATTTGTGGGTAGTAAAATGGTGTACAAACTATTCAAACGACTTCGGATGCCACTGAATGAAAAGATGAAGTTTGTGCAAAAAATGGTGTTGTTAAGTTCCCGACCCATCATTCTTTCGGAAAACCATGTTACCGATTCTGCAGTACGGCGCCTGATTTTTGATGCCGGGGAAGACATAGATGATTTGATGACACTTTGTGAAGCAGACATTACCACCAAAAACCCCAAAAAACAGCGAAAATACCTTAACAATTTTAGACGGGTACGGGAAAAAATCGTGGCTGTAGAAGAGCGGGATCGGATCCGTAACTTTCAACCTCCCATTAGTGGTGAAGAGATCATGCATACCTTCAATTTAAGACCTTCAAAAGAAATCGGCATCATCAAAGACGCCATTAAAGAAGCTATCCTGGAAGGAGAAATTCCCAATGAACATGACGCTGCCCATGAATTTATGCTAATCAAAGGGAAGGAGCTTGGCCTTAAACAACACATTTGAATGGATAAAAGATTTATAAATACAGCCAAAATAGCCCTGGTACTTGTGTATCTGGTTATTGTTGCGGGAGCTGTGGTACGGATGACAGGTAGTGGAATGGGGTGTCCTGACTGGCCCAAATGTTTTGGGTATTATATTCCTCCTACGGACGCGGAAACCCTGCAATGGCAACCCAACCGAACTTTTGAGAAAGGGCAGGTCATTATTTGGAACGAAGGTCTTTTAGTGGCCAACACAAATTTTACCACGGGCACCCTGTTCAATACAGAAAACTGGCAACCTTACACCAAACATGATTATGCCATTTTTAATGTCTGGCACACCTGGATTGAATACATCAATAGACTGTTAGGAGCATTGGCAGGCCTGGCCACATTGCTCCTCGCTTTACTTTCCCTTCGCTATTGGAAAAAGAAAAAAAGAATTGTTTTGTTTTCCTGGTTTATCGTATTTGCCATGGGCTTCCAGGCCTGGTTAGGGGCTACCGTGGTCTACTCCGTTTTAGCGCCGGTTAAAATTACACTTCACATGCTAATGGCTCTGGCTATAGTGGGATTATTGATCTATCTTATCAAACAACTTCATCCTAAAGGCAATGCTACGGGAATCCACCCCGGTTTAAGAACATTGGTGGTGGCCACTATTGCACTCACGCTAATACAAATTGTTTTGGGCACACAGGTACGCCAATTTGTAGATGACCAGGCAAGCCTGCTGGGAGAGGATGCCAAAAACCTTTGGCTTGATGATCCTGGTGTTCAGTTTTATGTGCATCGTTCACTTTCTATCCTGGTATTACTGACCAACGGGTATCTCTTTTGGTGGATTAGAAGAAGTACCCTGGAACTACGGAAGATCAATTGGATAATGGGAATTCTTCTTCTGGAAATAGCCACCGGTGTAGCCATGTACTATTTGGATTTTCCGTTTGGCAGCCAACCTTTGCATTTGGTACTGGCCAGCCTGCTCTTCGGGATACAGTTTTATCTGTTACTTGAAGTTTTTGAACGGGAAAAACGAGGCAAAACTTCGTAACTTTACCCACTTTTCAATTTTTGTGTATGATTTATAAGATCAGGATTATTCTTGATGCTGAAGAGGACACTTTTAGGGATCTGGAAATAGAGGAACAGAATTCGCTGGAGGAGTTTCATAATGCCATTACCCAGGCTTTTGGCTTTATGGGCACCGAAATGGCAGCTTTTTACACCTGTGACGAAGAATGGAACCAGGACGAGGAAATCCCACTTTTTGCCATGGACGAAAATGAAAGCGGAGTGCGTTTGATGAATGAGACCTTGTTAAATGACGTCCTTACGGAAGCCTCTCCGAAAATGATCTACATCTACGACTTTTTAAGTATGTGGACGTTTTTTGTAGAACTGGCGGATATTGTTGAAAAAGAAGACGGAAGGACCTATCCCAACGTACTCTTCAGTTTTGGAGAACTTCCGGATGCCCCCCCGGAGAAAACATTTGAATCCGAATCATCCGTAGATTTTGACGATACCATTGGCAGCTATGATGACCTTGATTTTGATGAAAACTGGAATTAGTCCCTGCTTTAGGGTGGTTCAATTACCCCCCTTTAAAGTAAAGTAGCACCAATCAGGCGAACGCTTAATCCTAATGTTAAACCCAATACCATCAACAAATGCTTAACCTGTATCCTGCACAACTGGAAAATGTCTCGTTACATCGCGTAGGCAATAAGAATAAAAATGAGGCTTTATTTTTATCCGAGGCACCCTATGCGCTGAATGATGAAATGGCCGCCTTGCTAAAAGACTATTATTTCAGGCCTTTTCGGGAAAAGGAGGAAAACTATTTTCAATTTCATCATGAGGTAGACCTGGAATTCAATACCATTTTTGATTCGGCTACTACTATTTTTGATGATCCTTCCAGCATTCATCGTGTTTCCAAAAAAATTGCAACCCATCTCTATGAGCAGTCCAACCACCCCCATATAAAAAGCGGTGAAGTTTATGTTGTCCTGATCTCGGATGCGGTAATAGACAATCAGAAAACCATGGCTTTGGGTATTTTTAAAAGCGAGCTGCGTCATGATTACCTGGAGTTTGAAGAAAACAACCACAATTTGGAAATCATACTTCGTCAGGGGGTGAACGTGAATAAACTGGATAAAGGCTGCCTGATATTTAACCTGGAAAAAGAAAACGGGTACAAAGTACTGTCCGTAGACAGTAATCGCTATGATACCAAATATTGGCTGGAAAACTTCTTAGGCCTGGAACCCCTTACGGACGAAAATTTCTACACAAAAAACTATTTGAAGTTCTGCCAGGGTTTTGCCAAAGATGTAGTTTTACCGGCTGAGGACAAACAGCAGGAAGTGCTTTTTATGAACCGCGCTGTGAACCATTTTGCCAAAAATGACGCTTTTGAAGAAACCCAGTTTTTGAATGAGGTCATGGACAATCCCGATCTCATCCCCGAATTTAAACACTATAAAGTCGAGAAAGGGCCAAAATTCAGTATTGAGGATGTTTCCAACTTTGATATTGCCAATAAAGCGGTTTCAGAAGCCCGAAAAAAAATCAAAAACGTCATTAGCCTGGACACCCATATTCAGATACGGATGGATTTCATCAACCCCGAATCTGCCGAAAAATTCGTAGAAAAAGGGTGGGATGAAGAACGGCAGATGTATTATTATTTGGTGTATTTTAATAAGGAACAAAAAACATAACAGTATTGCAGAAGTCAGGGGGGCTATTACTACCAAATGCAGGAAGAAAAGGATTATTTGCAACGGGAGATTGAACGCATTACGTTGTTCCTCAAAACTCTATTGCGCAGGGTGGCCGGCTTTACAGACGAAAACTTTAGTCCGGAATACGATCAATTGGAAAAAGAACTACAAGCCCAGATTGATTTCTCTCTACATGATTTAAGTGATATGGATACCCCGGACCTGGAGAGGAAAATGATGTCGTTACCTCTTGTTCACGTCGAAAAATTAGCGGAGGTAGCATTTGAACTTCTCAAGAAACAGCGGGTTACCGTAAATCCCAGGAATTTTGCCAGGAATATTCTTTACATGTTGGAACACGTCAATCGAGAATCCTCCGTTTTTTCGCTACAACGGCAACACCTGATATCAGAAACAAAAAAGTACAGTCGTGGTGAGGTTTAGCCGTTTCGTTTGGAAAGAATTTAAAACTTTTTCTCAATAATCTGTTTTGTACTTACATCTTCATAATTACGCCGTACGAAATCCAGGGCCGTGGATAAGATCTGTCCCATGGTCTCACTTTTTTTAAAAGCCACATCCGAGGTGTACTCGTGTAGTTCCTTTTTCAAACGTTCTACATTTTCGGGCAGCGAAATAGCATCGGTTTTGGCACAACTCACCAGGCGTTTTATGCGGGTACCGGAACTAATGATCCTTTTGGCCACAATAGAGCGCTCTTCAATTTTATATTGATTGACAGAGTGCTCCAACAGCTTTTGAGAGACCATAGCGACCATCTGATAGTTTTCTTTAAAAAACTGAGGTAAATACACTTTAAAATTTCCCTCAAAACACTGCTGATCAAAGTCTATGGCCCTTATACGGTACACCAAATGATCAAAATCGTGAACCGGGATGATCACATAATTATAGGATCGCATATCGCCTAATAAACGGATCATACAGCGCTCGTTAAATTTTACAAATTCCTTGGCCAGCTGAGCTTTTTCAGATGCCAATAGGTTGGGTAAGGCATCTTTTATAAATACATCTCCAGGGATGCCGGGAATATGTTCTTCAATAAGGGTATTCTTATACACCAAAAAATTAAGGTGATACGGGGATAAAAGATGTTCTAACTCCAAACCATACACCCTGGAGGCATCTGTTTTTTTTACGTAAAAATAGGTGTAGTTGTCGTTTAGAATATTACGCACTTTAATCCGGAAGGGTTTGGAATTACCAAAAGTGCAGTAGTCTACGGCATCCACATTTAAGTACTCTAAAATACGATCACTCCCGTCGGAATGTAAAATGGAATACACTTTTTTCAGGCTAAGGTCAATTTCATTCCGTTCGTGATCCGGATAATAGACCCGTACCCACAAGGTGTCCTCCCCGTCCTTATCCTCCACGGCAATAGATCCTGAAAATCTAAGGAGATCTTCATAAAAAATAGGGATCTCAATTTTTCGGTTATATTTTTCTAAATACTTGTCCAACCTTTCCCGTATGGGATAAGCCGGTTTCTTTTTGGACATTAGCTTTTCTTCTTTGGACATTCCTGATAATTTTTTGTAACAAACCTCCGAAATCTTCGTCAAGTTACTATAAACAAAACAAGTAGTGCCCTTGAAAACGATTCTAACAGTAAATAACCTCACTAAAAAGTTTGGTCACCTTACCGCCGTTAAAGCACTTTCTTTCACTATAGAAAAAGGAAACGTCTATGGGCTTTTAGGCCCCAATGGCAGTGGAAAATCCACTACTTTGGGAATTATCCTTAACGTGGTAAACAGGACTTCCGGCACGTTTAGCTGGTTTGACGGTAATACTTCCACCCACGAGGCCTTAAAAAAAGTAGGGGCTATCATTGAACGCCCCAATTTTTACCCCTATATGACCGCGATTAAAAATCTGAAATTGGTATGTAAGATCAAAGAAGTACCTGAAAGCCGAATTGAAGAAAAGCTGAAATTAGTAGGACTTTGGGAGAGAAGAGATAGTAAATTCCGCACGTATAGCCTGGGGATGAAACAGCGATTGGCTATAGCCTCTGCCCTGCTTAATGACCCGGAAATCTTAATCCTGGATGAACCCACTAACGGTTTGGATCCGGCTGGGATTCACCAAATCCGTGAAATCATTAAAAAAATAGCCTCCGAAGGGACTACCATACTCCTCGCCTCTCATCTTTTGGACGAAGTGGAAAAAGTCTGCTCTCATGTGGTTATTCTGAGAAAGGGAGAAAAATTGTATTCCGGCCCGGTGGATGGTATGCTGTCCAGTCATGGCTTTTTTGAACTGCGTACCGAAAATATGGGACTGCTTAAAGACCTGTTATCCAAACACGCCGGTTTTGGAAAAATAAGTGGCGAAAATGGAACCATTACCGCTTACCTGAAGGAAGAAATGGATGCCGATGAGCTGAATAAAATGCTATTTGAGAACGGTATTGTACTGTCTCATTTAGTGAAACGTAAGGAAAGTCTGGAAGAACAATTTTTGACGCTGACCAAAAACAACTAAGCCATGGTGCGATTACTGCAAATAGAATTTATAAAACTCTGGAATAACAGGGCCAGCAGGATCCTGATCACCTCCTATTTTGTATTATTAACATCAATTGCCCTAATTGCGGCGATTAAATTTGACATTGGTCCGGTCCAGTTTCATTTGGCAGAACAAGGGATCTTCAATTTTCCCTACATCTGGCACTTTAACACCTTTGTCACGGCGATTTTTAAGCTGTTTTTAGCCATTGTCATTGTGTCCATGATGGCCAATGAGTACAGCAACAAGACCATAAAACAAAATTTGATCGATGGTCTTTCCAAGAAAGAGTTTATTTTTTCCAAATTTCTTACGGTCATTTCCTTTGCGGCCATTTCTACAGGGTTTGTCTTTGTGGTTTCTATGATACTGGGATTGGCGTATTCGGATTATAATGAACTTTCCATTATTTTTTCTGATTTGGAATTCTTGCTTGCCTTTTTCGTCAAGCTTGTAGGTTTCTTCGCATTTTGCCTGTTCCTGGGCATCCTTGTAAAACGATCTGCCTTTGCACTTGGTTTCCTGATCCTATGGCAGATATTTGAAGGCTTCGTCAGGGGAATGCTACGCTGGAAGGTTTTGGATGGTGACGGCACTGATGCGGTAATGGGCTTCTTTCCCTTGAATGCAATGTTTAACCTCATCAAAGAACCTTTCACACGTTTAAGTGCGGTACAAAATGTAGCCAATCAAATTGGTGAGGATTTTGAATTAAATTACCATGTGCATTGGTACGAAATTCTGATCGTTCTCGGATGGACGGCAATTTTTATCTATTTGTCTTACGTATTATTAAAAAAGCGGGATTTATAGTATCTTACAGTGTTTGCCTGATGTCAAATGCTTAAAAAATTGCTATTTCTCTTGGCCACTTTGGCAGGTCTAACCACCTATTCCCAAAGCTGCCCACCTCTGACCAGCCCGCTAGTCGGAGCAACCGATGTCCCCGTAAGCACCATAATAGCCTGGGCGGAATCTGATGGTGTCCCGGGATATCGGGTCCGTTTAGGCACGACCCCTGGGGGGGCAGAGATTTCAGAGACCTCAGTAGGTAATGCCACCTCTTACACTCCACCTCTGGGACTCCCTGAAAACACAGAGATTTTTGTTACTATCATCCTGGACTTTTTATTTCAAAGCAATGAGGACATCGTATGTGGCTCACAGTCTTTTACAACAGAAGATGTTACCACTGTCCCTGGCTGCACTAGTCCGGTGATTCCTGAAGATGGTGCTCAGGACATTAGTGTTTTTACAAGCTTTTTCTGGAATTATGCCCCAACGGCTACCAGTTATGATATCCTGGTGGGTACCGCTCCGGGGAGTGGGAATATTACCACAGATAACGTTCAAACCCTATCTTTTAATCCCCCGGGTGAACTACCGCCAAATACCCTTATTTATGTTAGTATCATTCCAAGGAATGAGAACGGCACGGCAAATAGCTGTACCCCATTCAGTTTTACAACGGGAGACGTTTCTCCCTTACCAGGCTGTACCACGCTGGTTAGCCCTTCAAACGGCGATGTCGGTGTTTCCTTAACTCCTTTTCTGGAATGGGCACCCGTTCCCGGGGCAAATGGATATCGTATCACTATAGGAACCTCTCCGGGTGGTGCGGATATATTGGATAATGCCACCTTTTTTGCAACCTCCACATTTGTTATTGATTTTGAGCCTAACCGAACATTTTTTATTACCATTGTTCCTTTTAATGATGGAGGCCAGGCAATAGGATGCGGTCAGGAGAGCTTTTCTACCATACAGGGATGCGGCCCTTTTCTGAATCCGGATTCAGGGGAATTCATTACCCTAAACCCCGAGATTGCGTTGGACAATACCTTTTCTTTTTGCGAAAACCTTGAACCGTTATCCCTAACAGCTCCTCCGGGAGCCGATGGCTATCGCTGGGGCCAAATAGACCAATTTGGAAATGATTTTATCATTTCGGAAACGGCAGAAGTGACCTTAAATCAAACGGGGAGTTATTTTCTGGAAGCCTATACTTTAATTTCTCTGTCGGGAATCCTCCTTGAATGCCCTACAGTGTTAAATTTTGAAGTAGTTTCTTCTGCTCTACCGACAATAGACAACCTTGACATCAGGGATACCGCACTTGGGCTTGAAATTACCGTTCAGGTCTCCGGGGTCGGGGAGTATGAATATGCCATTGATGATAGCGATGGCCCTTATCAAGACAGTAATGTTTTTAGTGGTATTGCGCCGGGAACTCGTACCATATATGTTCGGGACAAGAATGGTTGTGGCATTGCTCAGGAGACTTTTGAACAGGATTTGACGGTGGAAGGTTTTCCTAATTTTTTCACCCCTAATGGCGATAATGTGAACGATTTTTGGCAGTTTGTTCAGCCTCGGGAAGGAGAAGCTATAAGCTTACAAAGTATTCGGATTTATGATCGTTTTGGCCAATTCCTACGGGAAATTGATCAGAATTCTCAAGGATGGGATGGCACCTTTAACGGCAGGCAATTGCCTGCCGGAAGTTATTGGTACAAAGCAATTGATGATCAAAACCGTATGATTCAGGGCTTTTTTGCCTTGAAACGGTAATCTGTTGAGCAAGGGCTTTCTTTTGGCCACCTGCTTTAGTAACTTTAATCCATGAAATTTAAAGTCGTTTCCGAATTTGATCCTACGGGAGATCAACCGCAGGCTATTGCCCAGTTGGCCAAGGGAATTCTGGAAGGCGACCCGCATCAGACGCTACTTGGAGTAACGGGCTCGGGGAAGACCTTTACCGTAGCTAATGTAGTGGAAAAAGTGCAACGCCCCACTCTGGTCCTGGCCCATAATAAAACCCTGGCCGCACAACTCTATTCGGAGTTCAAGCAGTTTTTCCCTGAGAATGCTATTGAGTATTTTGTGTCCTATTACGATTACTATCAACCGGAAGCCTATATTCCTACCAGCGGAACGTATATTGAGAAGGACCTTTCCATAAATGAGGACATTGAAAAGCTCCGTTTAAGCACCACTTCCTCTTTGCTCTCCGGGCGAAGGGATGTTTTGGTGGTGGCTTCGGTCTCCTGTTTATACGGAATTGGAAATCCAATAGAATTTCAAAAAAATGTAATACCCATCCATAGGGATCAGGTACTGTCGCGAACCAAATTTCTACATCAATTGGTGCAGAGCCTGTATTCAAGAACCACCGCTGATTTTAGGAATGGCAATTTTAGGGTAAAAGGGGATGTGGTGGATGTTTTCCCGGGCTATGCGGACCATGCGTTTAGGATCCATTTTTTCGGGGATGAAATTGAGGAAATTGAAGCTTTGAACCCCCATAACAATAGCGTTATTGAGGTCTACGAAAATCTCAATATTTATCCGGCGAATATTTTTGTCACTTCTCCCGATGTGTTACAAAATGCAATACATGAAATCCAGGATGATCTGGTAAAACAGGTGGCCTACTTCAAGGAAATTGGAAGACCACTTGAAGCCAAACGACTTGAAGAAAGGACAAATTTTGATCTTGAAATGATTCGGGAACTGGGCTATTGCTCGGGTATAGAGAATTACTCCCGTTACCTGGACGGCCGGGCTCCCGGCACCCGCCCTTTTTGCTTGTTGGATTACTTTCCTGAGGACTACCTGATGGTAGTAGATGAGAGCCATGTAACCATCCCCCAGGTCCACGCCATGTACGGTGGTGACCGTTCCAGGAAGGAGAATTTGGTGGAATACGGATTCCGTTTACCAGCGGCTTTGGACAACAGGCCGCTAAAGTTTGAGGAATTTGAAACCCTGCAAAATCAGGTGATCTACGTTAGTGCTACTCCGGCGGAATATGAATTGCAGTTGAGCGAAGGCGTGTATGTAGAACAGGTAATACGACCTACCGGCCTTTTAGATCCGGAAATTGAAGTGCGTCCCAGCATCAACCAAATTGATGATTTGGTGGAAGAAATTCAAAAACGGGTAGAACTGGACGAGCGCACCTTAGTTACCACCCTGACAAAGCGAATGGCAGAAGAATTGACCAAATATCTGGCCCGAATTGATGTGCGCTGCCGTTACATCCACAGCGATGTGGATACGCTGGAACGGGTAGAGATCATGCAAGACCTGAGAAAGGGATTATTTGATGTTTTGGTGGGTGTAAATTTGTTACGGGAAGGCCTGGATTTACCGGAGGTTTCTTTGGTAGCTATTTTGGATGCGGATAAGGAAGGGTTTTTACGCAGTAATCGTTCGTTGACCCAAACGGTAGGTAGAGCCGCTCGAAACCTTAACGGGAAGGCGATCATGTATGCAGATACCATAACGGACAGTATGCAAAAAACCATAGATGAGACCAATTACAGGAGGGAAAAGCAAACGGCTTACAACACCGAAAACCATATCACTCCCAAAGCTTTGAATAAAAGCCTGGATAATGCCTTGGCCAAAAACTCAGTCTCTACCTATCACTTTGAGAAGGAGGCCTTACGGGCTGCAGAACCGGATTTGGACTATCTTACTCCAGCGCAAAAAGAAAAGCTCATCCGGGAAAAGCGCAAAGCCATGGAAAAAGCAGCTAAAGATCTCAACTTTATGGAGGCTGCTAAACTACGGGATGAGATTAAAATGCTTCAGGAGCAGGAATGAGAAAAGCCCCGCAAAGATGCGGGGCTTTTCTAACTAACCAACTAAACAAACCAACCATCATGAAATGAGTCAGAACGACTCCATGATATCTTCATATATTATCCAATCTCAATTAAACGTTTGGGTTTTGGTAACGCTTCTTCCCTTTTGGGAAGGGTCAACTTTAAAATGCCCCCCTCGTAAACGGCGTTAATGCTATCTGCATCCACTGTTTCCGGTAAAGTGAAAGCTCTTTTAAAAGAAGACATTGAGAACTCCCTGCGGGTATAATTTTCTTTTTCCGTTTCTTCCTCCCTTTTTACTTCAGATGAAATAGTAAGGACATCGTTGTCTATTTCTATGTTAAAATCTTCTTTTTTAAAACCAGGGATGGCCAATTCCAGTGAAAAATCTTTTTCGCCTTCCTTGATGTTTACTTTGGGAAGAGTAGCAAGAGAAGTGTTCATTCCACCAAACCAATCCGGCTTGAAGAACTCGTCCATTACATTGGGAAGTATAAAATTGTTTCTTTTTACTAACATGGTGATTAATTTTTTATGTTAAACTCACCATACATCAGACAAAATATGTACCATTATAAAAATATGCCTTTTTGGCGCTTTTTTATTTAGTAATACTGACTAAATGTCTTGTTTTTAGTATTTCCCAACGGGGTTGGTGACAAAAAAGTACTTTGTCCCTTGTTTCCAATGGGTTTTCTTGAAGTAGATAAGAATAGAAAACAAAAAATCCTGGAAGGTTTTTCCAGGATTTTGGACTAATTCAAATAACTACAGTTTTTTACGCTGTAATTCGTACAGGGATGGTGTAAAGCTTCCCTTCTTTTACGTTTTCCAGTTCTACATGCTTATAGTTCAGTCTTTGTTTTACGAAAACTTCTAAAACTGCGTTTTCCGTATCTACGGATAGCACTACAATCTCGCTTTCTTTGTTAATAGTAAATCTGACCTCCGCGATAATATCGTCCTCCACATTAAAGGAATTTTTATCCAACATTTTGTGAATTTGGCTGGAAAGGGTCTTTGCGGGGTTGGCAGGTTCAATGGTGTTGGCGGTAACTGTTCCGGCTACCAGCAAAGCCGCAGCCATGAAAACTAAACTAATTTTTCTCATGATACATTCGTTTTTTGAGATTGATGAAATTGATGAATATGCCTAAAAGACGCATGAAAATTGAGAATGTTACATCAAATATGGGTTTTAACATTATTTAAGGAACCTTCCTCTTTTCATTTGTCAGTGCAAAACTATTATGGAATACGGGTATCTAAAACCCCTTGCCGGGAATTTAATCCAGATTTAAGATTGATAACTTTTTCCTAAAACCTGCCGATCGTTAAAACTGTACTCCCGCTTTTGAGGATATTCTTGTAGATTACCCTAAGGCTAAGCCAAACGGTATCAATCGAAAGGAAAAAATCCAGGATTCCCATTGGCTAAAGGAATTCCGTGAAGAAAGTAAAAAAGGGCAATGTTAGTAAAACATTACCCTTTTCCCTAACCCAAAAAACGTGTTCATGAGGTCACCCTCACATTAAAAACAAATTCTTCTCCGAAAACCTCATCTCTCACGGCAATCCTCTTGCCCTCCAGCTTTCTTTTAATGAACCATTTTAAATCCCTTCTTTCGGAAGCGACCTTAAGGATTTCGATACGCCCTTGTGCATTGACCCTAAATAAAACCCTTGCCTTTACATCAAGCTTATCCACAGAAATGGAATTGTGCGATAGTAATTTCCGAAGTTGCTCCGTGATAGTGGATTCCGAACGCTTTTCTACCGGTACATTAGCGACCATTACCGCGACTGAAAATAACGCGGCACATAATGTTAACATGCTTTTTCTTGTCATGACTGTCTGTTTTAAAGATGAATACTCTGATTGATGATTTTCTCTAAGGACGGTAGCAGGTGACAAGAGGTTACACCTATAGTACTTTTTTAACGCATTTTTAATATGTCTTTGCGCTGCAATATGATGTCTCCGGTAAGGAAATAAAAAAGGGGTCCCTGGAGCCCCTTTTTGCTTTGTTTCTTTTGGAAAAATTATCCGACCAACTCTTTTACTTTGTCCGCTGCCTCTTGAAACAGCACTGCAGAATGGACCGCAAGGCCTGAACTATCAATGATCTCTTTGGCCAACTCGGCATTGGTTCCCTGTAATCTTACAATTATGGGCACCTGGATAGCATCGCCCATATTCTTATAGGCATCCACAATTCCCTGGGCCACCCGATCGCAGCGTACAATTCCACCAAAAATATTCACCAATATGGCTTTTACATTGGGATCTTTTAAAATAATCCTGAAGGCCTCTTCTACCCTTTTTGCATCCGCAGTTCCTCCTACATCCAGAAAGTTGGCAGGTTCTCCCCCGGCCATTTTGATCAGATCCATGGTAGCCATAGCCAAACCTGCTCCGTTCACCATGCAACCTACATTTCCGTCCAGATCTACATAGTTAAGCCCTACCGCTCTGGCTTCCACTTCAATAGGGCTCTCTTCTCTAAGATCCCGCATCTCAGCATAGGATTTTCTGCGATATAAAGCGTTATCATCTATAGTTACCTTGGCGTCTACCGCCATGATTTTGTCGTCAGAAGTTTTTAACACCGGGTTAATTTCAAAAAGGTTGGCATCACTTCCCTCGTAGGCCTTGTACAAGGCCGATACAAATCGCACCATTTCCTTAAAAGCTGTTCCTGATAATCCCAGGTTAAAAGCAATTTTACGGGCCTGAAAAGGCAATAACCCTGTAGCAGGATTGATCTCTTCGGTAAAAATTAAATCAGGGGTTTTCTCCGCTACTTCTTCAATATCCATTCCTCCCTCAGTAGAATACATGATCATATTTCGACCTTTGGCCCGATTCAACAAAACAGACATGTAAAACTCACTGGTTTCAGTATCCCCGGGATAATAGACATCCTCTGTCACCAAAACCTGATGTACCTTTTTACCCTCCGCAGGGGTTTGCGGGGTTACCAGGTGCATTCCAATGATACTTCCGGCAAGTTCTTCTACCTCCTTGAGGTTTTTGGCCAATTTAACGCCTCCGCCTTTTCCGCGACCACCGGCATGAATCTGCGCTTTTATGACATGCCAACCCGTTCCTGTTTCCTGTGTCAATTGTTTAGCAGCTTCTACTGCTTCCTTGGCGTTGTGCGCAACAATTCCGCGCTGCACCCGCACTCCAAAACTTGCCAATATCTCTTTTCCCTGATATTCGTGAAGATTCATAAGTATGTTCCGTTAATTTTGCCCACAAAAATAGAAAACCGCCTCTTCAAATAATAATTATAGACAAAGATTTGCGGCAGGTCTTCCAAAACACATTAATTCACCTTAAAATCCTTGAAATCCAGAGGATCAAAATTCTTAAAGTGGCCATTCATTTCAATAACCGCTTTCGTTTTGTTAATTTGTTTCAGTACGGCTATGGTGGTATCCAAATGCTCCGCAATATAGCCCAGCCGTTCCGTTTCGTTAGTGAGCTGCAACAAATCGTATTCCTGTTCAAAAGAAAGTCCCATCTTATGGGCAAAGGCGTAACTGTTAAACTGATCCAAAGTGGTCGGCGGGAACTGTACCGCCATTAGATCGTACAATTCTTTTAGTTTTTGGAATACTTCTTTTCGGAATGTGAGATCAGCATCGTTATCGGACTCCAGGAATTCAACAATACCTCCTGCGTATAGCTTACCTTCCATTTCATTATCAAAAGTAAGCACCTTAAAGACTTGCCGGGCTATACAAACCACGTCCATTTCACCGCTTTCATAGGTATTCACCACCTCTACCAACTGTACTTCGGTGCCATATTCTATGGTATCATTAATGTAAACCGGGATCCCAAAGGTAATGGCATCATCCCGACAATCCTGGATAAGCTGCTTGTAACGTTCCTCAAAAATGTGAAGTGGAACGGTTTCTCCGGGAAAAAAAACCGTTCGCAGGGGAAACAAAGGTAATTTCATAGCATGCGATTTTCGTTAAAAATACGGCCAGAAGTAATACCGTACAACTGAATTCAATTGTTATTTTTGTAACATTATGTTGTAATTATATAATTTGCAGGCCAAATCTTGTGCACCACGGCCCATTCTTTTAGCTTTGGTAAAAAAATAAGGTATGGAAGCCACCTCTTTACTAGAAATTGCAAACACTTTTGGAGCTCCGGTCTATGTCTACGACGCGGATAAAATTACCTCCCAATATCACAAGTTGACCCGGGCCTTCGACCAGGTGGAGCATCTAAGGCTCAACTATGCCGCCAAAGCGCTTTCCAATCTTTCCATTCTTCGTTTGATGAACAGTCTGGGAAGCGGTTTGGATACCGTATCCATACAAGAGGTAAAACTGGGATTGTTGGCCGGGTTTTCACCTGAATCCATTATTTATACCCCCAACGGGGTCTCTTTGGAGGAAATTGAAGAAGCGGCTGCCCTGGGTGTACAAATCAATATTGATAATCTTTCCATCTTGGAGCAATTTGGCAACAAACATCCGGATATTCCGGTTTGTATCCGAATTAATCCACACGTAATGGCTGGGGGGAATTCCAATATTTCCGTAGGTCATATTGATTCCAAATTTGGCATTAGTATTCACCAAATCCCCCATTTGCTGCGTATTGTCGAACTAACAGATATGCGGGTAAACGGCATTCATATGCATACGGGGAGCGACATTTTGGATATTGATGTTTTTCTCTATGCCTCCGAGATCCTTTTTGAGACTGCAAAGCACTTTAAGCACCTGGAGTTCATTGATTTTGGCAGTGGTTTTAAGGTCCCTTACAAAAAGGGAGATATCCAAACCAATGTGGAAGAGCTGGGTAAAAAGCTTTCAAAACGGTTTAACGCCTTTTGTAAAGAGTACGGTAAATCCCTAACCCTGACTTTTGAACCCGGCAAATTTCTAGTGAGTGAAGCCGGATATTTCCTAACTAAAGTAAATGTGGTAAAGCAAACCACCTCTACGGTTTTTGCCCAGGTAGATTCCGGTTTCAATCATTTGATACGACCGATGTTGTATGGAGCCAAACATGAAATTATAAATATCTCCAATCCCACCGGCAGGGAACGCTATTATTCCATTGTAGGTTATATCTGCGAAACGGATACTTTTGGCAGTAACCGACGTATACGAGAAATCACCGAGGGGGATATCCTTACCTTCAGGAATGCAGGCGCTTACTGTTTTACCATGGCCAGTAACTACAATTCCCGCTATCGCCCGGCAGAAGTACTTTGGTATAAAGGGAAAGCACATTTGATCCGTGAACGGGAGACCTTTGATGACATCCTGAAAAATCAAGTGGACACCTCCGCTTTGTTTGAAGCGGTTCCGGAATCGGTTACCGGGAAATAAAATGGCATAATTTTCGTTAGTTTTGAAGTAGTCTTAGGACTAAAACCTCAAAACTCATATCATGCGAACGTTACTACTTTCCATTTGCCTGCTCTTTACGCTTTCCATCAGTGCACAGGATATTCAATGGCTCAGCTGGGAAGAGGCCGTTGCCCTGACCAAAAACGAAGGCAATACCAAGAAGGTATTTGTGGATGTGTACACGGATTGGTGTGGCTGGTGTAAGAAAATGGACAAGGATACTTTTCAAAATCCGGAGGTGGCGCAATACATGCAGGAAAACTTTTACATGGTAAAATTTGATGCCGAGGGCAAAGACCCCATAGAGTTTGACGGACGAACCTTCAAATTTGTGCCCTCCGGGCGCAGAGGCTATCACGAGTTAGCCGCTGCACTATTGCAGAATAGATTAAGCTATCCGACCGTGGTATTTCTGGATGAAAACCTGAAAATGTTGTCTCCTGTTCCGGGCTATCAAAAAGCAAAGCCTTTCCTGAAGATCGCCCGTTATTTTGGGGATGATATTTATGAGAATCAGGATTGGAATAGTTATTCCGGCGCAGGGAAGTGATTACTAATACCTTAAAGTGAGTTATAATCAAAGTTGGCAACCGGCAGTTCTGTTAACTTTAGGTTTTCCCAAGTGAAAGAGTATTTTTCATGATCCTCCCAGTCTCGCGGATACTTTACTCTAAAAAAATTTCCAATAATTTCGTCCATCCCGTCTTTCGGACCACCAAGACTTAAGAAAACATCTTGGGCATTTGCGCTATATCCCATAAACTGAGAGGCAATTACAGCTGCTAATCCACATATGGAATCTGTTAAATTTTTAAAATTCGATAATTGAAAATTTCTATGCCTTTCATGTTTTGCTTTGTTATAAGCATTAAACCATGTCAGGCTTTCATTTTTTTTCCAATTTTCAAACGGTTTTCTCAGCCAAAAATCTCCTTTCCAAAGAGGGATTCTGACTTCATATGAAGAAAGGTGGTGGCTAGCTTCAATTTTCCTGTAATCGATAATTGTCCAATTTCCGTTTTTGACATATCCATTTTCAGATAATATCGCATAAAAACTAGACTCTATTTCCACACAAGTTCTTATTAACAACTCATGAATTCTAAAAGAGTAGGTATTTAAATTAGTATCACTTGGTTCAACATAATCTAAGAGATTTATAAAGTCTTTTATCAGAATTTCAAAAGCTCTTAGATGATTAGCAGGATTTGAACAGTAGAGATGATGCTGAACGTATTGTCCATTTCCGCTGTTTGCATAGGAGCCGTCAACTAATTGGCGAACCGTACGCTTAAATGGTTTTTCTAAAGGCATTAATTACCGACTATAATTCGGGCTTTCCTTAGTAATCGTTACATTATGGGGGTGGCTTTCATGGATCCCGCTGGAGGTGATTTTGACAAACCGTCCTGTCTCCTGTAAGGTCGCAATATCTTTTGCCCCGCAGTATCCCATACCGGCGCGCAAGCCCCCGATAAACTGATGCATACTCTCATACAGATCCCCCTTGTATGGGACACGCCCTACAATACCCTCGGGCACCAGCTTTTTAATATCGTCTTCCACATCCTGGAAGTAGCGGTCTTTACTGCCTTCTTTCATGGCTTCTACGGAACCCATGCCACGATAGCTTTTAAACTTCCGACCTTCATAAATGATCGTTTCTCCCGGGGATTCTTTGGTACCAGCAAGGAGGGAGCCCAACATCACAGTATCTGCGCCTGCAGCGATGGCTTTAGGAATATCCCCGGTATACCGGACTCCACCGTCGGCAATTACCGGCACGTTGCTTCCTTTTATCGCGGAAGCCACCTCCAAAACAGCGGAAAACTGGGGAAACCCTACTCCCGCTACTACCCGTGTTGTACAAATAGAGCCCGGACCAATACCTACCTTTACGGCATCAGCACCGGCTTCTACCAGATATCGGGCGGCAGCGGCCGTAGCAATATTGCCCACAATAACGTCTAAATCCGAATAGGCTGCCTTCACTTCTTTCAAGGCATTGACCACACCCTTCGTATGGCCATGCGCCGTATCAATCACAATGGCATCTACCCCGGCTTTTACCAACGCACCGGCTCGCTCCACGCCATCCCGTGTTACGCCTATGGCAGCAGCCACCCGCAGGCGTCCGTATCGGTCCTTGTTAGCAATGGGCTTTTGTGTTAATTTGGTGATATCCCTGAAAGTAATGAGCCCTACTAATTTGTAGTCCTCATCCACTACCGGTAGTTTTTCAATCTTGTTGGCTTGTAAGATGTCTTCTGCTTCCGCAAGGGTAGTCCCTACTCCTGCCGTGACCAAATGTTCAGAAGTCATTACCTCTGTGATGGGGCGGTCATTGTTTCGCTCAAACCGAAGGTCGCGATTGGTGACAATGCCTTTGAGCTTTCCGCTGCCATTCACAATGGGTATTCCTCCAATGCTGTGCTCTTTCATACTGGCCTTGGCATCCCGTACAATCGCATCCAAAGGCAGGGTAACCGGATCCATGATCATCCCGCTTTCGGCTCGTTTTACCTTTCGCACCTTGTTGGCCTGCTGCTCAATGGTCATATTTTTGTGTAACACCCCAATGCCCCCTTCCCTGGCCATGGCAATGGCCATCTGGGATTCTGTAACGGTATCCATAGCCGCAGAAACTACGGGCACGTTAATGGTTATGTTACGGGTGAATCTGGAGGTGATATTCACTTCTCTGGGAAGCACTTCCGAGAAACCGGGGACCAAAAGTACGTCGTCATAGGTCAACCCTTCTCCTACAATCTTATTTTGGTGGAATTCCATTGCAATTACGGATTAATTGCGTGCAAATATACCACAAAATACGCCATTCGTTACTTTTACCTATTTTAGCCTGGAAAAGCAAGTTTTATATTTTTATTTAGAATTATTCTATATAACTTTGGAATAGGTAAAATTTACTAGATTCCTAAGTGTTCTCAGGAATTTAGGTTTAGAAAGCGGCGTTAGGATTCAGCCGCTTTCTTTTTTAATGAATCTAAATATAAATTTCTGAAAGACAGTTATTTAAATTGGTTCTAATACGGGTGGTACGTAACTTTATAAATAAAACAAAAAGAGATTGCCATGCCTATTCGATTAGCCACAAATTGTACGAACTGTAACAATTTTAACAACGACAGCACTTGTGCGCAGCACAACATCAAAGTCACTGAACGTCATACCTGTGACAGCTTTGACATGAAAGCCACTTTAAAAAACAATTTAAATTGCGGTACCTGCGTGCGTTACCAAACCGCCACTTGCCCACATCCGACACAAGCAGCACCTGAAATGCTGTGTTCCAGCTGGGCACCGCGTGCGGTAGCCTAAGCAACTACAAATTACAGTAAAGGGAGGCAGTGCCTCCCTTTTTACGTTTTGGTTAATGCCTTTTGTTCAAGGATACCACTTCACGCATTAAAAACCCCTTTCCTGTTTTCCTTAAAACTGCTTTAGAAATGTGATCTTACCGATCACCTCCTGTTGGGAGAACAAATTGGGTTGGGAAGGGAAGCCTTCGCTTTCATTGTTGTTAAAAACAATAAAAATAAACGATAGCGGCCTGTACTCCCAGGTAAAACGGACGTTCCAGATATTGGCCTCATTAGCGCTGTTCCACTGATAGGAACCATCCAACCGCACCCTCGGATTTAATGCCAGTCGGGCGGTGGTGGACAATAAGTTGGCTGTTAAATCGCTTTCCGCAATACCTAAACCGTTAAAGTCGTTGATGGAGTAGGATCCCACAAATTCAATGTAAGGCGTAGGGGAAATACGCGCATCAAAATCCCAGCTTTGCAGGTTCCCATCGTAAAACGTCCCGTTTCCGTAGGTAACGCCACCCGCCAATTTTCTTGAAAAATCCGAGTCAAAACTCAATTCATATTGTCCAAACTGGTAGTACCCGGGTGCAATTTCAATACCCAAGGGCGTAAATGCTGCATCCAACTGCTGCCATTCCTGCCGGAACCGCACCTCAAACTGTCCCCCGGTCTCCCACACCAAATCAAACGGGGAAAAATTGAGAATGCCCTGCTGAAACGCCCCATCCGAAGCCCTCCAAAAAACATCGGCAAAGGCATCCGGTCCATAACTGCGGACGAATTTGGGCAACCACTTGGGCCGTATATCCAAATCAATGGCAGGCGAGACCAGAATATAATCATTGAAGGCCAAAAAACCCATCCGGGGCAGGTAATTTTCCGTTACGTACTGCCCTATCAGTCCCAGATACCCCCAGTTCTTCTCTTGATAGACCCAGCTGTGGAGGGCGACACCTTCCCCCTGTTCGGAATCGTTGGAATAGGACACCATAGCATCTAATGAAAGTGATTGTTTTGGTCTGAAAAAGGCATTCAAAGTGGCTGTTGTATTTTGTTGCGAAGCGACACTTTGCCCGCTTGGATCCGTGAAGGAGTTATCATTCCGATGGGTAACCAATGCCCCCAACCGATTCTGCCCTGAAAAATTGTGTACATACCGACCCACGCCAAAGTAAGCCGCCGGACTAATTTCGGTTTCGCGTTGCCGGATGGCCAGCACACCGGAAGTCTGTGTACTCGTACGACTGGTGAATCGTAACCCCCCATCCAGTGGAATAGGCTGCCCACTGCCATCCAGGCCAATTTGGCGACTAAAAAAAGGCTGGATGTTATCCACCTCGCTGGTCCTGAAAATATTGGCGTTCTCCAAAAAAAACTGCCGACGCTCAGGAAACAAAACCGAAAAACGGGTCAGGTTTTGCACTTGCTGATCTACATCGGCTTGGGCAAAATCCGTATTTACCGTCACATCCAATATGGAATTTGGGGTGATGGCCCATTTGAATTCCCCTCCCACTTCCACATTGTCTTTACGTTCTTCGGGGGAATCCCCTTCTTGTGTTCTCCCGGTATCTCCCAGGAGATAGGGGTTGATTTGAATATTGGCAGACGGAGGCGGGGGTTCCAGGTCTTTTAACACGGCAGCGTACGCCATTCTGAAATGTGAAAACACCCGGGGAAATGCCGGCCAGGTGGTAATCTCATTATAGCGGCGGATATTACGGTTAAAGGAGATCAACATGGCATTGCTACCTTCTTTGTACCGTAAGGTTTTCCAGGGAATGGCCATTTCTACGGTCCATGCGGTATCGGTCACCCGGGTACGCACATACCACAGGGCGTCCCAGTCCACATTTCCCCCGGATTCATCCCCATCAATAACTTGCAGTTCGCGTTGCGAGCCATAGGGGGTCACTTCAAAGCCTACCGCATTACGCTTGTCCATCAACCCGTCCAAAGCAACACTAAAACGGTCGTTACCAAAACGATTGAAGTCGCGTTGCAAATTCCGTACACGAAGCCGCTTGCGTTCGGAAAGACTGTCATGGCAGATGGCGCCTACATACAAAAACCGGGAATCAAAGAGTATCCGCACTTCCGTGTCATGACTGGCTGGACTCCCCTGAACCGGTTCTCTCTGGGTAAAACCCGAGACCACCTGGGCGCTTTGCCACAACGGTTCATTGAGATCGCCATTTAAACTGATCGCATCATCAGCTACTTTTGTAGCCCGAATCTCCAAAGGTTGTTCCGGTGGGGGAAAGGTTTCCTGGGCATGGAGGGAGACCGCAAATGCTAGAAATACGACGCCCAAAACACAATACCCCGTTTTTTTTTTGAACATTAGGGAAACGAATGTTGGACTTGGGAGTACCCTGACGGAATTAATTCTAGACGTTTTCAGTTCAATCCGCTTTTATTTTTTCGTTTCTAACACCATAAAAATACAAGGTATGCTCGTCTATATTGATGTCAAAAACTTCTTCAATGGTCTCCTTAATATGTTGAATACGAGGATCCGTAAACTCGAGTACTTCCCCGGTATCCGTTAAAATAACATGATCATGTTTTTTGCTTAAAAACGATTTTTCGTATTTGGCTACCCCATCTCCAAACTGATGTTTGCGCACCAGGTGCGATTCTTTTAAAAGCTCCATGGTATTGTACAAAGTCGCCCGACTCACTCTGTAATTCTTTTGCTTCATTCGAATATAAAGCGAATCAATATCCAGGTGTTCGTCGCTGTTGTAGATTACTTCCAGAATAGTAAATCGTTCAGGGGTTTTGCGATGCCCATTCTTTTCAAGAAATTCCGTAAAAACCCCTTTTATAATTTCTAAACTACTTACGCAAGCCATCTCTTCTTCTTTTTTTATTACTGGAATCCTTAAACAGGGATCTCTTAGATATCAAATTTAGTTATTTTTAATGATTCTAAATAATTCTAATTGTATACTGATAGTGTGATCTCTTTGGGCTTCAAAAGATAGGATTCACCCGGGTCAATATCCTGCCTTTAAACTAGCAAGACTCAAAATAATCAAAGGCTTTTACTAACTTCAATGTAAGTGTAACAGGGTCAATGAATACTGTCAAGGAATATGGATCTTTTTTCCGATCATTTTTCCAATTGCACTTATCATTCTAACAGGAACAGATCTACAAACCCAATTCTTTCCGTATCCTTTCAGTATCCAAATTAGAAATGAGTTCCACCACATTCGGATACCAGTTTTCATGATATCCCAAATCTGGTAATCTCAACTCCTTAATAGCATCCTCCTTTGACCAATTTTCCACAATAACCCGATACGCCGCCATAATGGCTCCGGTACGATCGGAACCGTGCCAACAATGCACCAGTACTGGCTTTTCAGCCTCAACAATCGCCCGTACCGCTTCAGTAATCTGAGCATACGTAAGTTCCGCTGTTTTCAAAGGCATATGGATCAGCTCCAGTGCCCTCCCTTTAGCCTTTTTGGTATCGTCTTTATTCCTCCGAAACGTGATCGCTGTTTTTACGCCCAGGGCTTCCAATTCCTGAAATCCTTTTCTACTGGGTTGTTCGGATCGATATACCGAGTCGTTGAGGCGGTACAATCTTTTGAAACGTTTGGAGGGTACTTTTTCCAATGGAGAAATCGAGCTTTGCCCCCACCCTCCTTTTGGTTTGCGGATATAGACAATTTGTCCCGCATGGTAGGCGCTATGGGTGCTCTCCGGTTGATGTAAAAGCATTGGTTTTACTTCGGAGGGCGGTTCCTGGCTAAAACTTACCGTATTCGTAAAGAAAACGATAACAATGTACATTATTTTCATGTCCCTTAAATTATATACAAATATAGTCCCGGAGTAATTATTTCTGGCTTTTAAGGGAACTCGGTACAATCCCAAATTGTCGTTTAAAAGCAGCAGTGAAGTGTTGTGGGTTTTTATATCCTATTTTTCTGGAAACCTCCTGTACACTTAATCCCTCTTCAACCAGCATATTTTTTGCGGTCTCAAGACGTAGCCCTTTCCAGTACTGGAACACCGAGGTTCCAAACAACTCTTTAAAACCTTTTTTAAGCGTATACTCGTTGGTTCCTACTTTTCTTGCCAAATCAATGAGGGTATTCGCTTTTTTAAAATTCATATCCAACAATTCTTTAACGGCATACATCTTCTCCACGTCTTCTTTTTTAAGGCTTTTATGGGTGTTTTTGGCTGTAAGCAAAGTGATTTGTTCCAATTGTAATAATAAGAGGGAGATCACCTTGGACTCAAGGAATATCCGTTTAAAAATACCTTGACGTTGACATTGAATAATGTCATTTATGACGGTGAACATTTCCAGGGTAATGGGATAGTTTTGGTGGCCTAAAACCGCTGATCTCTTTTGAAACATGGCTTTCCTGAAGTCATCAAAAAGCCGATGGCCTTCCGGGAGGTACTTTTTGAAGAAATCAGGTGTCATGTTAATTTCAAAAATCCGCAATGGAAACCGCGAGGACCATTCCGAAAGTCCCTGAAAACCCTTGGTGTAAAACACATTATGGCTCCCCGGCGAGAAACGAATAGTATCGTTGAAATAATCTGAGGTAGTAACTGTAGTTCCGTTGAGGGCAAAATGCATTTCTACTGTCTCAAATTCACTTTCAAAATTGACCATCGTGTTTCTGGAAAGCTCCAGGTCCCCATACCCTATATGAACCCCTTCAAAAAAGACCTCTTTGTACGTTCCCCTACCCAAAAAGATATCTGCGGAAAAAGTGCGTTCCAGCAGGGTTTCCGTTTCGTCTTTAAACCATCTGGGATAGTTTGCCTCCAGAAGCATCTCATTAAGATCGGTCCCATAAATTCTGGTCTTCATAATTCCGTTTTACGTAGGTTTTATTCCGTTTTGCGTAGCTGCAGACAAAAGATCTGCAGCTACATTTGCCTGATAAATTTAATTATTTATAATTGATCTAAATAACAATTACCAACTTATTACCTATGAATTTCAAAAATCTCATCGGTTTAGGGCTATTACTGGTTTCCATAGTAGCTATGGGGCAGGAAAGCACAATTACGGGAACTGTAACGAATATGGACGGAACACCCATTGCCGGTGCAAACGTTTATATCTTGGGAACCGGCCAGGGGGCTTCTACAAATACCGATGGCCTTTACACTATTCCAGGATTAAAACAACGCAGTTACTTCCTTCAGGTAAGCTATTTGGGCTTTCAGACGGTTACCAAAAGTGTACAGGTTGAAGAAAACAATACCGTTGACTTTGTGCTTTCCCAAAACCCCGATCAATTGGGTGAAGTTATAGTTACGGCCAACAGAAGGTTACAGGATATCCAGAAAACGGCTGCATCGGTTTCGGCCATTGGGGTAAAGCAGGTGGAACAACTGCAAGTAAAACAGTTTAACGAACTTAACAGTATTGCCCCAAATTTTCGTTCATATGATGATGGAGCAACCGGGGCCTTTACCTTGATTGCCAGTCGTGGTATCTCTACTATAGACTTTGTGCCGACAATTGGCCTTTATGTGGATGAAGTTCCATATTTCACCACAACTGCCTTTCCCCTTTCCCTTAGCGACGTGGAGCAGATAGAAATCCTAAGGGGGCCACAGGGTACTCTTTATGGAAGGAATGCATTGGCAGGAGTGATCAAAGTTACCTCTAAAAGACCCACGAACGAATTATCGGGCTATGCAACGGTTGGCTTTGGAAATCTGGATTCCAAAGAAATTGGCTTTGGCATAAATACCCCTGTGGTGAAGGACAAGCTCTTCTTCAGGGCCAACGCCAACATTACTGATCGAGACGGTTTTGTCCGAAACCTATTTAACGGTAAAAATCTACAAAACAGGCAGGCAATGGATGCGAATTTCAGGTTGAAATACTATGCCAATGACCGGTTAAATATGTCTTTGTTGTACAGTCTCCAGCGAAGAGAATCCAATGCCTATGCTTTTGTATTGGTCAGTCCTCCGGACCTTACCTTCCAAGATGTCCTGGAAAATAACCCTTATGAGGTCAATTTTAATGAAGATGTTTTGCGACGGGCCCTTACACAAAATGTGGCCTTTAATCTAAAATATGATTTTGAAGCGTTTAGCCTGAACTCCATTACCTCCTACCAAAAAACCGATCAATTTTCGGTGGATGAATTCGATTACACGGCATTTGACATCCAATCTGCCGGAAGAACGTTGGATCTTGAAAACATTACCCAGGAAGTACGATTGGCCTCTTTGGGAGACACCAAATTTCAATGGACAACGGGTGTTTTCCTGTATAGGACGGAACGTGAAAACCTAGACAATTTACGTGTAGGTACCGATATTGGTTTGGTAGATACCGATTTGGCCCCTTTTGCTCCTTTCAACCGATTTGACACACCTAAAATAGTGCAGCAAGGGGTTGCCGTTTTCGGGCAGGCCTCCTTTGCGATAACTGATAAACTGACGATAACCGGAGGGCTTCGTTACGACCATGAAGAAGTGGATGCCGATGTGGGCCGAACGTTTACCAACCCGGTGTTTCCGGACGGTAGCTTTTCCGAAAGTGCCGCCTTTGACGCTATTTCACCAAAAGTAGCCCTAAGTTTTCAGGCTACAGAGGATGTCTTTCTTTTCGCTAATGCAGCGAGAGGATTCCGTCCCGGTGGGGTAAACACTTTTGTTACAGACCCGGATAATGCACCCTTTGATCCGGAAAACACCTGGAACTATGAAGGAGGAATCAAAACCAACCTGTTGGAGAATCGATTGAAATTGAATCTAACTGCATTTTTTATCAATTATACCGATCAGCAAGTCTTTACACTACTGAACCAGGAAACATTTGATTTTGGCACGGACAACATCGGGGAATCCCGAAGTTATGGTTTGGAACTGGAAAGTCAATGGGCGGCCACAAAAGGGCTCAATTTCACATTGAATCTAGGCTACCTCAACACAGAAATCACAGACTATATTACCCCTAACCCAGATACCTTACAGGAAGTGGACTTTTCGGGCAACGAACTAGCCTACTCCCCGGAATTTACGGGCAATCTCAATGTAAATTATATTCAACCTTTAAACAAAAAGATGAATCTTGAGGCCAGTGTGGATTACAATTACCAGTCCGACATGTTTTTTGATTTTGGGCAGTTTCCAACAGCTCAGCTACCTACCTCAGAAAATCAACTCCTTCAAGAGGCGTATGGCCTATTGAACGGTAGAATTGGAATTACGACCAAGAATCTGGATGTATTTGTCTGGGGCAAGAATATTACAGACGAGGTATATTTTAGTTACGGGTATGGCGTTGGCAGTTTCAATGCCGCAGCATTTGGTTTGCCACAAACCTATGGGGCAACGGTGACGGCAAAATTCTAATGAATTATGAAAGCACACACAGCTAGTTTTTTTAATGCGATCCTCTTGATAATCTTTTCAACCTGGGGCTATTTTTCATCGGAAACTCCTTCCCTGACCGCACTTATTCCAGCATTTATCGGAGTGCTGCTAGTGCTTTGCAATAATGGTGTAAAAAATGAAAACAAACTCATAGCCCATATTGCTGTGGTGTTGACATTACTTATGCTCATAGGGCTTATTAAGCCCCTAACAGGGGCCATAGGAAGGAACGACTTTCTTGCTGTAGCCAGAGTGATCATTATGCTTGTGAGTACCGTAATAGCCTTGGTGTTTTTTGTAAAAAGTTTTATCGATGCCCGGAAAAACAGAAAAGGGAACCAAGCTAAAATTGATCAGTAACCATGCGCATTGTTGTGTACATTATCCGTTTTTTGTTGGCTTTCCTGTTTATCTACGCAGGCATCGAAAAACTGTTTTTACCCTACGATCCTTCAGTATTCAGAACAGATGCTGCTGAAGCAGACGCTATTTTTTTTACCTACTATGAGCTGTTACAGGGTTCGGGCTACCTCTATTTTGTAGGCTTTTTTCAATTGCTCTGCGGCACTTTATTGGTATTTAAGCGAACGTATCTTTTCGGAAGCATCATGTTAGTACCGTTAATGCTCTGTCTGCTAATGTCCCATGTGTTCTTTTCAAGATATCATGTATTCATCATTTTTGATACTGTAATGTTCAGTCTGAATTTGGTATTGCTTTTTTATCGATTCAAGGATTGGCAACCTGCCCTCTTTAAAAAACAAAGTTCATGGATATGATACAATTGGTATTTGAAATATCGTTTATGGTCTTTTGGGTAAGCATGTTCATTATCCGCTACCCCTATGCGCAACGTAACAAGTCCAATGTAATTCAGGTTAATCAAAAAAGCACTCAGGAAAAATGGTTATTGGGATGTACAGCACTAGGCATGATACTTTTGCCGGCAGTTTATGTTGCCACACCATGGTTTGACTTTGCCGATTACCATCTGCCCGATATTTTAGGCGTAATAGGTATGGTGCTATTGTCGCCGGCAAGTATTCTATTCTATCGCTCACATCGTGATCTTGGGCGCAACTGGTCTGCCAGTCTGGAAATTCGCGAACAGCATAGCCTGGTGAACACAGGCGTTTATAAATACATACGACACCCTATGTACACCGCTATTTGGCTCTGGGTAATCTGCCAGGCTCTATTGCTACAAAACTATATCGCCGGATTATCGGGATTCGTCAGTTTTGGGCTTTTGTATTTTTTACGGGTAGGCAAAGAGGAACAAATGATGCAAACGAAATTTGGCGAGGCGTATATCGCCTACAAACAAAAAACAAAACGATTAATCCCCAGACTATTTTAAATGGAAACAGCAGCAAACAATCACGCCGTATTTGAAGGGGAGCGCGCTAACAACTACGATGAGTTCGTACAACAATGGATTCCGAATTATGATTATTTCATGACCATTTTGCCCAAACTCCTCGAGAATACTGTTGAAAAAACAATGCTTGCTGTTGGATGTGGTACCGGTAATGAAATACTGGCATTAAAAAAAGCTGATGAAGCATGGTCAATTACAGGAGTAGACCCCTCTCCGGAAATGATACACGTTGCCCAAGAAAAGTTGGCTTTACATGAAAATATCGAATTCTTTACGGGCAAAGTAGCCCAGCTTAAAAATCACAATCAATTTGGTGCCGCTACCCTTATCCTGGTGCTGCACTTTATTCAATACCCCAATGAAAAACTGGGGCTTCTCACAGCAATCCGAAAACGACTGCAACCTGGTGCGCCCTTCATCATCATGGGAATATTTGGCAATAAAGAACAACTGCGGGGCAATCTGGAAGTTCTCCGGAGTTTATTACCCAACTATTTGACCCATAGAGAGATTGATGAACGATTAGAGCGAATAAAACAATTATATCGTACCTCGGAAGAGGAATTGAGTAAACTCCTGGTTCGCGCTGGTTTCAAGCCGCCTACCCGTTTTTTTCAAGCTTCAATTTACAGTGCATGGATAACACAAAAACCTACATAAATCTTAAACTGCATTCCCATGATTAAACCAGGAACACTAAAAATCTGATTTTGGAAATAGATAAAGACCAAAAAAAGTTCATACTGACCGCCAACCTTAACAAGGTGATGTGGACCTTGTCTTTACCCGCTATTTTCGCCATGGTCCTATATGGTCTCAATGCCTTTATGGACACGATTTACATTGGTCAATTACTGAATGAAACCGCATTATCGGGAGTCGCCCTTGCTTATCCCCTTACTTCCATGGCGTTGGGTATAGGCTCATGGGTGGGTACGGGAGCGGGAAATCACCTGAGTGTGTTATTGGGAAAGAACGATGTGGAAGCTTTGCAAAAAGTTATTCCCAATTCCACCTTATTCACCATCCTTGGCAGTTTGCTATTTGCCATTCCCTCTTACTTTTTAGCAACACCGCTGATACAGATGATGGGAGGTTCAGGAGAAATTTTGGACTATGGTGTTCGCTACTTTAGGATTACGTTACTGGCATTCCCCTTATGGGTATACGGCCTGCAACTCAATATGATTATTCGCGCTGAAGGAAAGATGATGACCGCTGCTATTTTTATGGCATACGGCCTAATAGTAAATCTAATTCTTACCCCTTTGGCTATTCTGTATTTGGACATGGATGTTGACGGCGCTGCCTGGGCCACAAACATTGGAATGTTGGTCTACTGCATCGTGGGTTATACCTACTTTGCCCGGGGAAGCGCTTCTTTTGCAGGTAATATCAACGCTATTTTTTATGATAAACCGGTATTTCATTCCATAGTGAAGTTGGGTTTTCCAGGGTTTATATTGAGTCTAATGGGACTTATTCAGGCTATTGTGGTCTTCAATGCAGTGGTGAATTACGGTACTGATGAGGATTTGGCATTTTTTGCAGCAGCTAATAGAATTCTACTTTTTCTAATGACACCGCTATTTGGCCTAATGCGGGCATTACAGCCTGTTGAAGGTGTCAATTTTGGAGCCGGCCAATACCATAGGGTCAAACATAGTTTCATTCTCTTTTGTAAGACCGGGTTTTGGTTAGTCCTACCGTTCTGGCTCTTCCTGATGCTTTTCCCCTCAACAGGAGTACAAATGGTGTTACCGGAAAAGATAATGACCCCTTCCGAGGTAGTACACTTTAGAGTATACATGGCCATTATTCCCTTTTTACCCTTTGTATTTATGGCGCTCACCCATTTACCAGCTATTGAACAACCCAAATACGCCAGCATAATCGGCCTGGCCAGACAGCTAGTATTCTACGTCCCGGCCATGATTTTTCTACCCAGATTGATGGGCATTGGTGGTGTGTATTATGGCTCCACCATTATAGACATTGTGGTAACGCTCTGGTTAGGATATGTAGTTTTTAAAAGCTTTAAAGCGTTAGAGAACCATCCAACTATAGAAATAACAGAAAAATGAAAACACTATGAAACTAAAAATAGAAAATCTATCCAAAACCTATCCTAATGGAGTACAGGCCTTAAAAAATGTTTCCCTGACCATTGGCAAAGGGATGTTTGGCCTTTTGGGCCAGAATGGAGCCGGAAAATCAACCCTAATGCGCATTATAGCAACGTTACAGGATCCCGATACCGGTGAAATTGATTTTAATGGGATTAATGTGTTAAAACAACCTGAGGCATTGAGAAAAACGCTTGGATATCTGCCTCAGGAATTTGGGGTATATCCCAATGTAACGGCAGAGGAGTTGCTGATACATATTGCCGACATGAAGGGTATTGTACATAAAGGGGAACGAAAAGAAACGGTGGAAGCCCTTTTGCAAAAAGTAAACCTTTATGATGTTCGAAATAAAAAGTTGGATGGCTATTCTGGAGGGATGAAGCAACGATTTGGTATTGCTCAGGCCTTATTGGGGGATCCGGAGTTGATTATTGTTGATGAACCTACCGCGGGTTTGGACCCGATGGAACGTAACCGTTTCTATAATTTATTGTCTGAATTGGGCGAAAATGCCGTGGTCATTCTTTCTACCCACATTGTGGAAGATGTTAGTACCCTTTGTTCAGACATGGCCATTATTGGGAATGGTAAGGTAGTACTGACCGGTAAACCGGATGAAGTAGAAGAGGCCATGCGGGGGAAACTCTATGAGATGCCCATTCCAAAAAATAAACTGGCACACTATCAGGAAAAATTTAAGGTCATTTCCCAACGTTTTTTTGCCGGTAAATTGATGATTACGGTTATGTCAGATGACATGCCTCCTGGAGGATTTGATATCAAAGCACCATCATTGGAAGATGCCTACTTTAAAATCTTAAGCGAAAATTGATATGAAAACGATAGCATCCATAGTAAAAAACGAGCTTAAACAGCGAATATTTAGTTGGGTAACCCTTATTTTCTTCATCATGTTGGCGTTTCAGATGATATGGTACACCAAGGGTACTTTCGATTTTTTTGCCAATGAAGGTGTACTCATGAATGCTTCCAGTATAGTATACCGTAACTACGCCGGTATGGGTATGCTTATGATTATCATAATCGCTATAGCAACGGGCGGAGTACTTTACAAAGAAATCCGCTATAAATCTGCTGAGTGGACGTATGCCATGCCCATTAATGACAAACAGTTTTTTGTCGGTCGGTTTTTGGCCGCTTTCTTGTATCTCGTTATCCTAAGTACAGGTATGATTTTAGGGCATTTGCTAGTACCTTATTCCGGTATTGGCGAGGCAAGTCGTTTTGGTCCTGTACAATGGGCTCCCCTATTTCACGGTTGGGTGATGTTTACCATTCCCAATCTCTTTTTTTATGTGACCCTGGTATTCTTTTCTATAGTATTTACCAGAAAAATTGCAACCAGCTACTTAGCCGTTTTTTTGGTGGTTATTCTATTTTTAATTGCACAGACTTCTTATGAGACCGGTGGGGGTGATAATTTAATGGCTTACATCTTGGCGGACTCCGGAGGGTTTGTGGCTGCCCAACACTATACAGAGTTATTGACGCCTGAAGAGAAAAACACCGCCTTGTTTGCGCTTTCGGGGTATATTTTGCAGAACAGGCTGGCTTGGATGGGTCTGGCCCTTATTCTTGCCGTTGCCTCCTATATGAGGTTTTCCTTTAAATACTTTATACAGGCGGGTACCGATAAATCCAAAAAAATTAGAGAACTCAAGAAAGGCGAGTTTTCCGCTGCATCCATAAAATTACCAGAGGTGGTGAAACAATATCAGGTTTCCAATTTTCTGACCAAATTATGGTCGCTATCAAAATTAGAGTTCATGAACATTGTTCGTCCTGTCTCCTTTAAGATTGTTCTAGGTATTATTTTATTGATGGTCTTTATGCAAAATGTTACCTGGAATGCGACCTATTACATCGGTAATGAACATCCCATAAGTAGCAACATGACCTATTTCAGATTGCAATGGGGTGTTTTTGTTACCATGTTGATCATGATTTGGGCAGGCGAGCTGTTTTTCAAAGATAAAACCGTGAATATCTGGCAAATAACGGATTCTTTACCCATACCTGTTTGGGTAACCCAACTTTCAAGATTGGCAGCCGTTATAGGACTATCCTTTATCTTGAGCCTAAGCTTTATTTTGGTTTCCTTATTTACCCAGGTATTGTTGGGTGGTGCTTCTTATATTGATTTGGGAAGGTTTGTAGAAGACATTCTACTCTACCGCTGGGCCTTCTTAAATTTTGTGCTATGGGTATCCTTAGTGTTTTTTGTTGGGGCGTTAACTAGTCATCGGGTATTTACCCATATTCTTTGTGTTGGCTTTTTTATTTTCCTAATTATTTCCTTTGATATGGGTATTATTGAAGACCTTAGGGTGGGATATGGTTTTACCCCTGGAATAGAAGATTATTCAGAAATAAGCGGCTATGGGATATTTCAACAGTCGGCTATTTGGTTTTTCTTATTGTGGTTGGCACTGGCAATGGCCTTGGTTATGGCCGGGATTTGGCTATGGAAGCGCGGCGCCGACAAAAAATGGAAAAACCGACTCTCTCTAAAAAACAGGCAACTTGGTTCAGTTTCCAAAGTTGTGATGGTGGTGTTTTTTGGACTGTTCTGGTTTTTGATGTCCTTTATTACCAAAAATGTGTATGACAACGGAAACTTTATCCCAGAGGCAGAAGAAGAACGATTAGATGCAGAGTATGAAAAGAAATACAAGTATTTGGAAACCAAACCGCAGCCCAAATACCAAACCTTGGATGTAAAGCTTGACCTTTTTCCTTCGGAAAGGAAGGCAGAGTTTTCTGCGAATATCACGTTGAACAATCAAAAAGGAGTGGATACCTTATTTTTAAATACTAAAGATTTTGCCCAATTGACCGACGTTAAGCTGAATGAGCAAACGCTAAAAATAGTAAAAGGGGATACCGAGCAAAATCTAACAGGTTATCTTATCCCAAAAGCTTTACAGAAAGATAGCTTATTGCAGCTTTCATTGGAAGGCAACAAGCAATATGTCGGTTTTGTACAGAATGAGTTTCAGGCAGATTTAACCAACAAAGGAAGCTTTGGCAGTGTGCAAGAATTTTTGCCCGTAATTGGTTATGACAGGGACAGGGAATTGTTAGAAAACCGTAAACGTCAGGAACAAGGCCTTAACCGCTTAGATTCCAGAATGGCGCCCATAGACGATACTTTTGCGCTCACTCAGAATGTTCATGCTACAGATGCCGATAGGGTCAAGGGCAACTTAACCATTAGCACGGAAGAAGGACAAATACCGTTTACAGGGGGAAACTTAAGGAAAATGGAAACCAAAGACGGTCGTACAGTAGCAACGTATACTGTAGATAGTCCCCAAGTGTTCAATTGGCATGTAGGTTCCTCAGATTATGCCGTTGTAAAAGGTAATACCGGTACGATAGCTTACTCCATTTTGCATAAACCAACTCACACTTTTAATCTGGCTCTTTACCAAGAAGCCATTAAAAATGCAGCCGCTTTCATGGAAACCAATTTTGGTACAAATTCGGTGGACAATAACCTTCAATTGATAGAAATACACCGTTGGCAAGAAGACCGGTATACATTTGCCAACACCATCGCACTTTCTGAAAAGGAAGGTTGGGTAGCCAATACCGAAGGCTTACCAGAAAAAGCGTATATCTACCAAACCATTGGTAGTGAATTGGCCAAACTATGGTTGCAAAAAAATCTGACCATTGCCAATGTACAAGGTGCGGATATGTTTATGCTGGGCTTACCGGAAGCCTTGGGTCTACAATTTGTAAAAGAGAACTTAGGCGACGAAGCGGTTGATTTGCTTACTGAAAAGAAAACCGACAAGTATGCCAAGGACAAAAACAATGAACCCAATACCGAACCTTCCCTAATTTATGCTGATGGCACGGATTATATGGAAGAAAACAAAGGTGCTATCGCTTTGAACCTGGTACAGGAATTAATTGGAAAGGAGAAATTTAACCGACTGATCCTTGAGTTTATCAAGGAACGCCCGGATCACCCCAAAGTGTTTCTCGATCTATATCAAAAACTATTAAAAGAAGTACCGATATCCAAAAGAGGGGAAGTAAGAGAATGGTTTGAGAGGGTTACCTCAATCTAAATTTTAAGCAACCCAATTTTTTAGGTTGAGGGGAAATTCCCTTAAACTATTATTTTTAATTAATCTAAATAAAATTATTAGTTTCACTTTGTAAATTTTTTGCTACACTATAAATCCCATTGTCATATGTGCCATAATACCACGGTCATTAATCATACTAAGAACGGACTCCTTTTGCAATGCAAAGTATGTAAATCGTATCAGGTTTCTTTCGGTAACATTTTCTTCGAACTAACCCAAAAAGAGTTCACCCATTTTCAAGGGTTTTTAGAACAATTGAATCCGGACCACTGGGAAAGGGTGTATTGCAGTTGTAACATAAAACGTAAAATACCGATTCCCACCTTACAATCCAATCTTCAGATTATGCTAAACAGGGCAGAACTGGAAGAGTTGAAGAATTTGCTCAATAACAGGCTTACCGATTCTTCTGAATTGATTACTGCAGAAAATGTTGACTATACCGTAGTGCTCAATTAAAATTCCTGAATGCAAAAAGAGCCTACAAAAAGAGAATTAAGACAACTTGCTTCACAATTGAGGTGTCCCAGGGGACAAATGGGCCTGGACATTGCCTATGTAATGAATTCTTCCAACATCAGCATGATTGTTGAAGGGATTGCTGCTTTGAGTTTATCCCCAAACAATACCATTTTAGAACTGGGTCACGGCAACTGCAAACATTTACCAAAACTCCTGGAAATACATGAAAGCCTTAACTATTTTGGTTTGGAAATCTCCCGCCTGATGGTAGAAGAATCACAAAAGACTAATGCGACCTATGTACAACAAGAACGAGCGGTATTTCAATGGTATGACGGGGTTCACATCCCTTACCCGGATCAACAATTTGACAAAATACTAACTGTGAACACTATTTATTTTTGGCAAGATCCCGTCGCGTTTCTGCGGGAATTGTATCGGGTTTTAAAGCCCGGAGGAAAAACGGTAGTGGTATTTGCAGTCAAAGAATTTCTGTACGACCTGTCTTTTCCAAAATACGGATTTACCATGTACCACCGGGCAGATTTTAAAAAACTTATAGGGCAAACCCATTTTAAAATCCTTCGGATTAAACGTAAAAAAGAGTTCATCAAAAAACCAACTCGGGAAGTGTATAGCGCGTATCTATCTGGCCACCACACTCATAAAAAACCAGTTTGCCGTATGCTTCAAAAAAACAGCGAAAGCAAGACAAGAACTTCGGTCTAATACGTAATCCCATACTACCTTTTAAAATCTTATTTTTATTTAGAATTATTAAAAATAATTAATAGGTTTGCCCTCTTGAATCGAAAAGAATGAGAAAAACAGCTGTATTACTTATCACCGCTTTAGCATCTTTGGCGTGCAGCGACTATGATGAGCAAGAATTTACGGTGCTCCTTCCCGACGCCGGAGAAGATCAAGTGATTTTCACCGAAGAATCGGGCACCACCATTCAATTGGATGGAAGTGATTCAGAAGATGTTAATGGTTTAGAAGACTTCGAACAGCAATGGGTACTGGACGAAGCACCATCCGGCACCTCGGTTACCTTAAGTGACCCGAATAGCTTAACACCAACTTTTGAAGTCACCAATGAAACGGCCGGTCGCTTTGTATGGCGATTAATATTGACCCGTGGCGATCAGGTAACCCAGGATGTTACTCGTGTTGATGTAAACCCTGCCAACGCTCAGGTTGTATTGGTGAATGCGGTAGATGGTGCTGATACTGCATCGCTAAACGTAGCAGCTGTGGAAATAGCGGGTGATCCCGTGAGTTCCGGATTTACAGATACCATCTACTACAATATTGATTTGAATATTGCCCAGGAAGATAATGGCACCGTTGATCTAGTGGTACTTTACGGCGGCCAGACCTTGACATTGAATGCCAACCTGGAAGCATTAAGATCCTATACCCTTTATGTGATTGGCGATGCAGCTACACCTGAGTTATTTTTGGTTGAAAAAGTACTCAACCAAAATACCATACCGGCCACCTTTGTTGGGTTGGATGCCATAATGCTTAGCCCTGGCGTGGACAATGTGCAATTGTTCATTGACGCCACCGGAATCAATTTTGGGATTTTACCCGTTGATACGCTTTTTGTTGGTTTAGGGTTGCCGGACTCCTTTGGAGTATTGAACTATCAGGAAAACAAGGAAATTATCTTCCCGTTCCAATCCATACTACCATTGCCCATTTGGGCTACGGTAAACGGGGAGCGTATAAGCAATGATGCGGTAATTGGTGTACCCAATGGAGTAGAAGGTAATTTTGGCACCTTTATTTTGGTCCCTGATTCCAGCTCGGAATTCGGAAATACCCTAACCTTTATCAACAACTCAGCATTATTACCTCAATAACCACTTTGAAGATGAAAAATATTTTAATAGCCCTAATCGTGCTAGGGTTTGGCTTTGCCCAGGCACAAACAGACATTACAGGCACCGTAACCAATGAAAAAGGCGAAGCCCTGGAATTTGCACAGGTGTATCTGTTGGGCACTACAAAAGGCACGACAACCGACAAAAATGGCAAATACTTAATTGCTAATGTGACGGATGGTACCTACACCCTTGAATTTATTTACATAGGCTATACCGAATTCAGTACCCGGATAACCCCAACCGGTAATGATTTGATCGTGGATGCACAATTGATAAATCGTGCCGAGCAACTACAGGAAGTTGAGATCATAGGGCGAAAAAATACAGGGTATCGTCCCGATGTTACCTTTGCAGGAACGCGAACCGGGGCAAAAATAAAAGATGTTCCCCAGGCCATATCCATTCTCAATAAGGAAATTATAAAGGACCAGGCATTGTTCCGCCTCAATGAAGTAACGGAGAACATAGCAGGTGTTACCCAAACCAGAACCGGTGATAATTTCACCTCTCGTGGATTCAGGGTCAGTCATGATTATATTAACGGCAACCGTGCTCTGGTATCTCCTGATTTTGCCAGCTCTACCATAGCAACACAATATGAGCGAATAGAATTCATTAAAGGACCCGCTGCGGCGCTATTCGGAAATAGTTCTCCTGGTGGGGTGGTCAATGCCGTAACCAAAAAACCATTGGATGTGAACAGGGCCGCGGCCAGTTATACCTACGGAAGTTTTGAGACCAAACGGGCCACGGCAGATCTCACAGGCCCCCTTACCAAAGACAAAACCCTGTTATATCGCTTAAACCTAAGCCACGAAAATTCCGAAACTTTTCGCGACTTCATTAAATTTCGAAGCCTTCTTTTTGCCCCTTCCATTTCTTATCTGCCAACGGAAAAAACACGTATCAATGTAGATATCGTTGGGGTTATCAATAATGACCAGTCTGGTGTAGACCGTGGTATGCCCGTTTTACAAGAGGATCTATTTGCGTTGCCCATAAGCTTCAGCACGGCGGAACCCTATGACAATCGTCAGAACAGTCAGGTGTTCTTTACGGTTTCCGGCACCCATAGGTTCAATGATAATCTATCGTTCAATGTATCGTATACCCGGTCTGAATTTGACCAAAATTTTCTGGAAACCAGATCATCCAACCAGTTTACATCGGACGGTACGGAGTTGATACGTACTATCATAGACAGACAAACCAATGGGGGATCGGAATTTGTAACAGCGTATTTCGTTGGGAAATTCAATACGGGATCTGTAAAACACGAGGCCGTTTTGGGCTGGGATTACTACGAAACATTTCGCGAGCAATTCTCAAGAAATGCACAAGGAGAAGAAAATGGAGTGCCCAACCTCCGTTTTAACAACAGGCAGATCTTTTCCTCTCTGGCCCAATTGGATGTTAATTTTAACAATCTCGTATCTCCTTTTGAATTTGAAGAACGCTACAGGGGTTTATATGTGCAAGATCTGATTACAACAGGTAAATTTAAGTTCTTGTTAGGGTTACGCTACGAAAATTTAGACCAGGCGTCTCTGGTAGGGTCAGGTGGTACGCAAACAGACGGACTTATTGATAATGATGTGTTACTACCCCGTTTTGGGGTAACCTTTGCGCTTAATGATAATTTCAACTTCTTTGGAAGTTACACACAAGCTTTTAGCCCACAGGCCCTGCCATTTGGTCTGACCCCGGATGGCACAACTACCTTTGATCCCCTGGAAAGTAATCAATTTGAAATTGGAACCAAAGCCACCTTTTTTCAGGAGCGCTTGTTGGCGCAACTAAGCCTCTACACCATAAACAGAACCGGTCGTATTATTGAAGATCCCAATTTTGCCGGTCCCATTCCCCAATTTATACAGTTGGAAGAAGAGGTTAGCCGTGGTGCAGAATTTGAAGTTCAGGGTAGAATCAGCAGTAATTTTACGCTTACGGCAAATTATGCATTCAACGAAATTGATGTGGGAGAGGACATTGAACTACAAGGATTGGAATTAGAGGCCAATAATCCACAACATACTGCCGGCTTTTGGGGAAAATATACCTTTACCCATGGGTTCCTTAAAAACCTGGGCTTAGGTTTGGGAGGGCGCTATGTAGGTGTAAGTAGAATCCCATCGGCCGTACCCAACGCCATACATCCAATCATCGAATTCCCCGATTATTTTACCGCAAGAGCGGGTATTTTTTACAGGTATAAAAACTTTGACATAGCAGCAAACTTCAACAATATTTTTGATGAGCGCTATTTTATAGGGGGACTCAACGCTGGCCGTGTTTTTCCCGGAGCGCCACGTAATTATCTGTTAACTGTAGGCTATTCGTTTTAAATGGGTATCGAACAATCAGAACCGGTTATCCCAGATGAGGCAGGAAGCAGCTTGTTGTTGCCAATACGTAATCGGATGGAATACTCCGGTAGTACAATTTTAGGATATTCCAGGTTAGCGATTCCTCCTTTGCTTGGCCCCAAAAGCACTTTATTTTTATTTAGAATTATTAAATTTAAGCATTAAATTTGTAAAAAATGTCAACCTGGTCGCTATGGGGATCCTGCTGGTTTTGCTTGGAAGCTTTTTGTTGTATGTCAAATCAAAGCATGTCCCTGTATTTTTGGGATGGATAGGTGAAATAGCCAAAGCGAAACCTGCTATCACCAGATGGGGAGGGTACCTCTTCTTTTTCGTTGCCATTATCCTATTGACCAAAAGCTATGGTTTTTGGACAGGATTAGTGATTTTTATGATCACTTTGATGTTTGCTTTAACATTAATTATAATACTGCTTCCCCTAAATAAAAAATATGCCTACCTCTTATTCGGAATGAGTGTCGCAGCCTTATTAACAGAATATTTTATTTAAATGCCAGCAAATCCAAAACACCTGTCCAATCCGGGCCAACGGCTACTTAAAATTACCGCCGGGATATTGGGAGGATTTTTAGTTACCATTCTCTTCCACAATGCCCTGGGAAGTCTATTGGTAGAAAAAGGAGGACTTATTATTACCTCTGCGTACAGCTCCTTCTTTCTTTGGGCCGCCCTGTTGGTTATTGCTTTTTTGATGAAAAACGGGTGGAAGGTATGGGGCATCTACCTTGTGTTAATTGTTCTTTTCGCAACCATTATTTTTCTCAATAAATAATGTAATACGGTAACCCTAAAACAAAAACAATGAAACTGAACGCGTTAAAACCACGATTACATAATATCATGTTTCATACCCATACGGTTTCGGGTATCGTGATCAGTTTCGCCTTGTTTGTATGCTTTTATGCCGGTGCTGTGGCCTTGTTTATGGACGAATTGTACCGTTGGGAAAATCCGGAGGCGCGTTTTGAAGCACCGGTTCCATCAGCGGTCGATTATGACAAGATCGTGCAACTCGTAAAGACGGAAATACCGGATTTTAATCCGGATAAGCAGTTCAGTATGGTGCCCCCTAACAAAATGAATCCTTTTGTATGGTTATACGGCAGCATCAATACGGAAGATGGAAAAACAAAACGCTTTAGCACCTCCATTCACCCCATAACCTATGAGATTATTCCCTTTGAGGAGCCCAAAACCCATATGGCACTTACCCTGTATGAGTTGCATTTCTTTCATCAAATCCCTGTAATAGGACTGTATTTATCCGGACTTGTGGCTTTCTTCTTTTTGTTTGCCATTATCACGGGAGTACTAACGCACTGGAAAAATATAGTCAATAAGTTTTACGCCTTCACCGTCAAGGGCAAATGGAAACAGATCTGGACCAATGGCCATATTTCCCTGGGCATGATCACTTTGCCCTTTCAAATCATCTATGCGGTAACCGGAGCCTTATTGGGACTCTCCATTCTTTTATTGGCGCCAAGCGCTTTTTTAATGTTTGACGGCGATAGGAACGAGATTGTCAAAACGATTCGGCCGGATGCGGGAAGGACCTATGACCAGAATGCCAAAGTCGTTGAAAATGGAGTAAGTTTCAATACTATTTATCATAGGGTGAGTACCGCCTATCCGAACAAAGAGATCACCATTCTGTACACGGCCAATAATGGCAAAGAGGATGGTACGGTCAACGTTAGGGTGGACGATAAAACGGGGATTGCCGGCGATGGCATTTTTATGTACAGTTACAAGGATGGTACATTGTTAGAAGCCATTGAACCTGACCAAAAATCCTACGCCAGGGGGGCTTATGGGGTACTGATAAAATTGCACTATGCCACTTTTGGGGGTATTTTTCTAAAGATCATTTATTTTATTTTGGCCATGATCACCTGTTATATCATTATAAGTGGGGTAATGATCTGGCGCACGGCCAGGGATAACAAAAAATATACGGACAAGCAACGAAGGTTCCACCATAAAGTGACCAAGGGCTATCTGGCCATTTGTCTCTCCATGTACCCCGCCTTTGCCATGATCTTTATAGGCAATAAACTGGTGCCGATGGACCTGCCGGGGAGGGTGTCCTATGTGAATGCTGTTTTCTTCTTGAGTTGGTTGATACTCGTTTTAGTGGGATTGTTTTGGAATAACTACCGCAAATTAAACCGCAATTATATCCTTATCGGCAGTGTTTTGGGATTGCTTATTCCCCTGGTAAATGGTCTGGTGACCGGTGATTGGATCTGGAAGACCCTAATGAAACAGGAGTTTTATGTGTTTAGTGTGGATATGACCTGGCTGATCATCGGGGCTTTCGGTTTGGCCATCGGCATCTTCTACTTAAAGCAAAAGGAGAACCAAAAAGATAGGAAAGGTGTACGGGTCAAAGAAATCCAAAGGCAACCCATACGATCCAAAGAACCCACGCCTGCCCTACAAAACTTTTCTGATAACAACGCGTTGTGAAAAAGATCAATAAGAAAATGTGGGCGGTACATAATTGGATCGGGCTATATGCCGGGGTAGTCATTGCAGTGCTCAGTATTACCGGAGTGGCTGCGTTGTTCAAAATAGAAATAGATGAAGCGTTAAATCAGAAACTTTTTAAGGTAAGCTCGCAGACCACTACCGTTGCCCTAACCCCCATTATTGACAGCTTAAAAACAGTGCATGGTGCGGAAAACCTGTTTTCGATAAGAGTACCCAAGGAACCGGGCGACACCTGGGCGACATTCTTTTTTATGCGCAAAAGCACCCTATCTCTCAAACAATTGGAGGTCTTTATCGATCCGCACACCGGTAACGTAGTGGGGCAGCGGGATATCTATAAATCCGTAGGCTTTTTTCTCCGCAATATTCATGTACGGCTGTTTGACGGCCTTTTGGGAAGGCAGATCGTAGGACTGGCCGGATTGGCGCTATTAATCTCCACCATCACCGGATTCTGGATCTATGGCGGATTTATGAAGCGGCAGTTTTTTGGAGCGATCCGGAAGAAGAATCTTAGGATCACTATGGCGGATTACCACAAGTTAATAGGGATCTCCACCCTGGTATTCAATCTTATGATCGCTATTACCGGCGCATGGTTAGGCCTGCAAGCCTATCTTCAACCTCCAATTGTTGGGGATCGCCCCGGGGTTTACAAGGTAGACGAAAAGCCGTTAACACCGGAAGAAGATGTGGCCTATCCGGTAAACTACGATAGGGTGTATCAAAAAGGTCGCGAGCGCTTCCCGGAACTTATCCCCGCCTACATACAACCTTCCACGGATGGCAGCAGAACGGTAACGCTTAAGGGGGATGTGGCCCGGACCGCATTTGAACGCGATTCCTATTCCATAACCTTTGACAAAGAAGGACTACAGGAAGTGCATCGTTATGATATCCGCAAGGCCTCTACGGGCGATAAGCTGTTTTACATCCAGGAATCCCTACACTTTGGGGATTTTGGCGGGTTACCTCTAAAAATACTCTACGCCTTTTTTGGCACTACTTCAGGCTTCCTGGCCTTAACCGGTTTTATCGTCTATTTAAAAAGAACGGAAAGAGGCAGAAAAGAAAAACCCAGGTTTTTGGAATTGAAACCGCTGCTTCTTCGCTGGTCGTACGGGATATTAGCCTATATCGGGCTATTGTATGTTCTTCATAGCCTCTTTGGGATGGTGGTCCCCACGGTATTAACTATTGTACTGCTATACCTGTCCCTTATCTTTTTGTTGCTACGTGCCCTGGTGCTTTTTATCAAAAAACGCTTCTTTAATCGGAACATCAAACTAACTACAAATGCCTGATAAAAAAAACAAAGAGGCCAAAACCCTGAACCCATTGGACGAGTATTACCTTTTGCCATTGATGCTGTGCCTGGCCCTGGCTTCTTCTATATGCCTTCTGTATCTTTTAAGCGAGTTAGCCAAATCCCCTTTTGAAGTACAACAGTATTACCAATGGGATACCACCACCTATTCCCTCTACAGGGATCAGCTTATAATTTATATTGTGGCCACGGTAACCATTTTAAGCCTTCAATCCTGGTCGATACGCCTTAAAAAACGGTGGTTGTATCTGCTCCTGATCGGTGCAAACCTGTTGTTATTTGTCTATCTCCCGGGATTGCTAAACTTTAAATCTCCCGTTTAACATCCGATGATGGAAGGGCTCTGGGATCGGGTGGATTTATCCGCCTTAGGTGGACCTGTGCGCCCTGTCGGAAGAACCAGGGTACCCGGAAAAAGATAAACTCGGATTATTTTTATTTATTCCAAATAAGTTTTTTAACTCAAATTTAAGAATTACTTTTGCGGTTTATTTTAAAACAGTCTAAATAAGATGAAGTCTACCTTTACGATTTTCCTGTTACTATTTAACCTGGCCCTTCTTGCACAACAACCCTCTGCTAATATGGACTCCATTCGTTTGAAAGAAGTCACCGTTTCAGCAAAAAAGATCTTCGGATCCAAGTTTGTGGCCAAAAACAGAACGGGTTCGTCCTATTACATTTCTCCCGAAGAAATTCAAAAATTCGGCTATACTGATGTTAATCGCACCCTTCGACAAGTGCCCGGAGTGAACGTCTATGAAGAGGATGGTTTTGGCCTTCGGCCCAACATCAGCTTGCGAGGGACTTCTCCCGAGCGCAGTGCCAAGATCACCATTATGGAAGATGGGGTGTTAATTGCCCCCGCACCCTACAGTGCGCCTTCTGCTTATTATTTCCCTACCATTGCGCGCATGCAATCCGTAGAGATCCTGAAAGGAAGCAGTCAGATCCAATACGGACCCTATACCACAGGGGGCGCCATTAATATGCTGTCCACTGAGGTCCCGGAGACCTTTGGCGCTTTTTTGAACACCAGCTATGGAAGTTTTCAAAGTGGTCGGATACATGCCTTACTGGGGGATAGCCGGAAAAATTTTGGGTATGCCATTGAGTACTTAAATTATAATTCCAACGGCTTTAAGGACCTGGAAAATTTTGACAATACCGGTTTTGACAAAAACGATCTTGTCGCCAAGTTTCGGGTAAATACCGGCCCTAATGCGAAAGTTGCCTAGGCCTTTGAGCTTAAGTTCCAATACTCCGACGAGACCTCCAATGAGACCTATCTGGGTTTGACCGAGGAAGATTTTGCCGCCGATCCTTTTAGTCGCTATGCGGGTTCACAGCGCGATCAAATGAATGCCGAGCACCTGCAGTTTACAGGCACCCACACCCTGAAGTTCTCGGATTACTTCCGGATCACCACTACGGGCTACTACAACGGCTTTGAACGCAACTGGTATAAGGTAGATTTTATCACCGTTGACGGGGAACGGGAAGGCATTTCAAATGTTTTGGACGATCCTGAAACCTTTGGCGCCTATTACGACCTGGTGCGTGGGACCGTAAACAGTGATGCCGACGATTTTTTGAATGCCCGTGCCAATAACCGCGAATATTACGCCGCCGGGGTGCAGACCAGGTTGGACTATCATTGGGAGGGAGAAAACACCTTTCATGACCTGGAAGTAGGTTTCCGGTATCATTATGATGAGGAAGACCGTTTTCAGTGGATCGATGACTATGCTATCACCAACGGCATCATGGAACTGGTGAATGCCGGCATCCCGGGTACCAACGCCAATAGAATTAGCGATGCCAATGCCTTTGCCGGCTATGTGCATTATAAACTCAAATGGAAGAATCTTACCATACATCCCGGTATCCGCTATGAGAATATCACGCTGCGACGCACCGATTACGGCACGAATGATGTGGAACGCACAGGAGCAGATGTGGCAATACGGGAGAACCCGGTAGACGTCTTTATCCCCGGCATAGGATTGAACTACAATTTTGAAAGGTTTTCGGTTTTCGGAGGGGTGCACCGAGGGTTCTCACCTCCCAGTAACCAACCCGGGGAAGATCCGGAACAAAGTGTGAACTACGAATTGGGCACCCGTTTTTCCTTTGGGGAATTCAGCGGGGAAGTGGTGGGCTTCTTTAACGATTACAGCAATTTGCTGGGCAGCGATCTGGCCGCTACCGGGGGCACAGGCACCCTGGACCAGTTCAATGCGGGAGAGGTGAATGTACAGGGACTGGAGGTCCTGTTGAATTACAATCTCTTACCCAATTCCGAAAAGTTTGTCTTACCCATTACCCTGGGGTATACGCTAACGGATACCGAATTCCTGAACAGTTTTGGTAGTGAGAATGATATTTGGGGGGAAGTCACGGCCGGTGACGAACTGCCTTACATTGCGCAACACCAATTTAACGGCACTTTTTCCCTGGAGCACGACAAATACGAGATCAACCTGAGTGCACGCTATAATGGCGAGTTCCGCACCCTGGCAGGTAGCGGGTCCATCCCTGATGCCGAACGGGTAGATTCCAACTTTATCTTTGATCTCGCCGGAAAATACCGTGTGGGCAAACACCTGAGGGTTACCGCTAATGTGATCAATTTGTTTGACGAGACCTATGCCGTGGCCCGCGTACCCGCAGGCCTACGTCCCGGGCATCCCTTTGGGATCTTTGGCGGCCTGGAATTACGGTATTAGGGTAAAAAGAACACCTAGAACAAAAACAAAAAAACCGAGGCAGACTGCCTCGGTTTTTTTATCCCTCTAGCCATTTCGAACGCATGTGAGAAATCTAAAAACTATTGTAAAGTGATGAGATTTCTCAATCGTCTCCCGATAGTTATCGGGATTCCTCATGTCGAAATGACTGAACGTATTTCATTAGTCATTTCGAACCTCCCGACAATAGTCGGGAGTGAGAAATCTCATCCCGGAAGCACAAGGCATACTTGAGGAAAACCCCCAGTTTTTTTACGGGTTTCCTGTAATGCATTTTAGGTGAAGTCCCTTATATTGGGAAGCCCTAACCTACTCCCCCAAAAGTAATTAAGAATATAGTGTGGATATGATTAATAATCATATACCACTGTTGTTGCACATTAACACCAGTATAATATGAAAAAGATTATAACAGTTTGCATTCTAGCGATTGGAATAATTGCTTGTAATGAATCCAAGGAAGTACGTGAAAAAATTGACTCTCCCAACATTAAGGGTACTGAAAAATATATAAACTCCAGAGAGTATAACTCTAAGAAAGTAGCCGCTCTGATTATAAATAGAATCAATGAAGGGGTTTATAATGGTTATAAAGTAGATTTATGCGTTGATAAGCCTGAGCGTTGTGAATCCCTCAGCTACTCCAAAGTAACAAAGAAGGATGAAAGGTTCTTTATAACTATATCAAATGACGAATGGAGTGAATATCCTGACCAACTTAAGGATGAAATTCTAAACGAAATTATTTACTACACATGGGGACATAAGAAAAATAAATACAGTCCACTAGTAGTTACAACCCAAAATAACTCTTCTCCTTTGGAACTCTTAAACCCTTCTTCAAAAGAAATGTTTATGAACTTTTCAAAAAGTGAGTATTTAAAGGGAGGTAATGGTAAGAACGCATATGGACCAAACTGTTGGTATAATGCAATATCATCAATAGTTGGCAGTAAATCACAGTATTCAAAATCGAAACAACTTAGAGCATCAGATTGGAATAGACCTAGGTTTATGGGGGCAACCGAATTCCGATGCTATATGGATAAATTTGAAAAAGTGGATGCTCCTAAATATGGTGATATCCTTAGATATTATTCAGACTCTACTTACTATGACGAATCCATTATTTTATATAACGGAGAAGTTCATGCGGCCACATATATTGGAGCGGATACTTCAAATAAAATTGAGGAGATTATTTTAACCAAGAATGGCAGAAATGATCTCGGATTCCTCATCTTGCAAGATTCCAAAGAATCTGATTCCTATTATTTGAGCACAGATGATAATGACCCAAGGGTAAAAGGGTTTTTCAGAGTAAAACCTAAATCAAAATTCTTTGACCCAGCAATTTGCGGTAAATGTTCAGATTGTTATGAAGCATATAAAATTGATTCTATTAATTACCATAAGCGATGGAAATGTCTTTCAGGTGAGTTGAATACTTGCTATGATTCCATTTCCTGTTACGACTGTTATCCTTCAAATTGGAACTTATTAAAAAATTAAAAAAAAGTGCTACAATAAGGTATGTAGTGCGCACTCTTCGGGATACGTGCCATACACAAGCCGTTCAATGCAAAATAAGCCAAACAAAAATTAAGTATAAATCACAAAAGCCTGCTCTGCGAAGTGTGCCACTTCGCAGCAAAAAAAGTATGGATGAAAAGCGACAAAGTACGAAGTCCCCTCCAGAAGTATGCTAGCCTATGGATAGCAGGTAAATGTCACTTCGCCACCCGGAACGCCTCACTAATGAAAGACCGAAAACAACTCCGTCGCCTTGTTATAGGCCGCCTCAAAGACCATCCAGTTTACCCCGGTATCCGCTTTTTGTTCGGTGAAATAGGATAACATTTTTTCCGTGGGCATGTTGCCGGTCAGCTCGTCTTTCGCCATAGGGCAGCCACCAAAACCTTGTACAGCGCCATCAAATCGCCGACAACCCGCTTGATAGGCCGCCTCTACTTTTTCGTGCCATTTGGAAGGAGTGGTGTGCAAATGGGCGCCAAATTCAATATTGGGATATTTGGGGATCAAATTAGAAAAGAGATAGTCAATCACTTCCGGAGTGGAACTCCCCACAGTGTCAGATAAGGATAAAATGCTTACCCCCATAGCATTTAGCTTTTCGGTCCAGTCAGCTACAATATCCACATCCCAGGGATCGCCGTAAGGGTTCCCAAAGCCCATGGAGATATAGGTAACCACCTTCTTGCCTGTACTATGGGCAATGTCCAGGATAGCTTTTAACGTCTCCACAGACTGGCCGATGGTCTTATGGGTGTTTCGCATCTGAAAGTTCTCCGAGATCGAAAACGGATACCCCAAATAGGTGATTTCCGGATGTAGGCTCGCATCCTGGGCACCACGTACGTTGGCCACAATCGCTAATAACTTACTGGACGTTCGGGTGAGATCTAACTGGGAAAGCACTTCGGCCGTGTCCCGCATCTGTGGAATGGCTTTGGGAGAAACAAAGCTGCCAAAATCGATAGTATCAAAACCGCAACCCAGTAAGGCCTGAATGTATTTTGCTTTGGCATCGGTGGGAATGAATGTTTTTATCCCCTGCATGGCGTCTCTGGGGCATTCTATGATTTTCACTTTTTCCTGGGCCATGTGGTAAAAATACGAAGTAAGAAGTTGAAAGTGGGAAGTTAGAAGTGCGAAGTTGGAAGTACGAATTTTGAATGACGGTTTACGAATGACGATTTACGAATGACGAATTTGGAAGTACAAAGTGGGAAGTACGAAGTAAGAATTTCTCATTTCCGATTTCCCATTTCCAATTTCCCATTTGAATCCTGAAATTTGGAATTTGAGATTTGGAAGTATGAAGTGGGAAGTACAAATTATGAATGAGGAAATGTGAAGGAAGAATTTGGAAGTACAAAGTTGGAAATACGAAGTAAGAATTTCCCATTTCCAATTTCCCATTTGAATCCTGGAATTTGAGATTTGAAATTTGAGATTTCCCTTTTTTATCCCATCAACAAATACACCGCAATTCCCACAAAGACCACGATCTGTAGCCACTTAAAGAATACCGCAATTCCCGGGGTTTTCTCCAGATAGCTGGAAATGCTCCCGGCCAGGAGGGCTATGGTTCCGAAGATCAGGGAAGACACCAGGATAAACAATAAGCCCAGAACATAAAATTGCACCACCGTATTTAGGGTTTCACTGAATAAAAAGCCGGGGAAAAAGGCCAGAAAGAATATGGTCACCTTGGGGTTAAGCACATTCATCCAAAAGCCTTTTTTAAACAACCCCCGTAAACGCAACGTAGTTTGTGGCCCCCGGGAGAGGGCAATGCCCGATCCCTCTCGGTAGACCAAAACCGCGAGATAGAGCAGGTAAAGGGCGCCAAATAACTTTATGAACCAAAATATAGTTGGACTTCGTTTGATCACCTCAGATACCCCAAAAGCCAGTAAGGTGGTATGCACCAGGCAGCCCGTCATCAGACCTGCTACCGTAGCAAAACCGTATTGCTTCCCGTTGGCCATACTAAGCGTAAGCACAAAAATATTGTCCGGTCCCGGAGAAATGGCCAAGGCTGCTGTGGCCAGAATGAATCCTATAAGCACTTCATACTCCAAAAAACCGTCGAATTTTGACGGGCAAAATACAAATTCCTCAGCCCTAAATGCTTACCTTGAAAACAAAAACCATGCGGTTAGGCATTACGCAAAACAATTTTCTGGCCTATTTGGGCATCATCGGGGTAGGTTTGGTCATTGTTTTTACCATGAAATTGATCCCGGAAAATAACACCACAGCAACACCACCACCTATGGCAGAAAACGCGAAAACTTTACGCCATGTAGTGCTTTTCAAATTTAAAGAAGGTACCACTGCAGCAGAACAAAAAGCTGTGGAAGCCGCCTTTGCCGCTCTACCTGCTAAAATACCAGAGATCGCGGGTTTTGAATGGGGCATCAACAACAGCCCGGAAGGCCTCGACCAAGGGTTTACCCATTGTTTTTTCCTTAGCTTTAACAGTGAAGCGGACCGGGATACCTACCTGCCACACCCTGACCACAAGGCCTTTGGGGAAATCGCTACGCCTCACATTGAAGATGTTTTAGTAGTGGATTACTGGACGGAATAACGGCAGCTTCGAAGTTGAATGGGTTGTCATTCCGCACCTGTCTGCCGACAGGCAGGTTCATTGCGGAATCCATTTTCCATTTCAAATGATGTTTAAAACTTCTCACCAATACTATGTCTATATCCTCACCAACAAAAAGAATGGAACTCTGTACACCGGTATGACCAACAATCTGGAAAGGAGAGTTTTTGAACATAAAAACAAATTAGTTGAGGGCTTTAGCAAAAAGTATAACCTCAAAATATTGGTCTATTTTGAGCAATTCCAGGACGTAAATAAGGCCATTCTCAGGGAAAAGCGGATAAAAAAATGGAAACGACAGTAGAAAATTAACCTAATACTTCAAGATAATCCTTCCTGGGAAGATTTGGCAAAGGAATGATATGAGTAATAATAGATTCCTGCCTACGCAGGAATGACAAAATGCCTCCCCTAAATTCTTATTTGTAATTCCTACGCCCGCACGGGTTCTTCCTCATCAAAAACGTACTATTCTTGCTCTAAAATAGCGGCATTGATGCGCTTTATCAAACCCGGGCCTTCATAAACAAAACCGGTATACAATTGAACCAGATCGGCCCCGGCCTCCAATTTCTCCAATGCATCTTCCGGAGTATGGATCCCTCCTACTCCTATGATCGCAAAGGACTTCTTACCCTTCTCAGCGAGGAATCGAATGACTTCAGTGCTTCTTTTCGCCAATGGTTTTCCACTTAATCCTCCTTTTTCTTCTGCCAGGATAAGATCGTGTTGTAGCCCTTTTCGGGAGATGGTGGTATTGGTAGCAATGACCCCGGCAATCCTGGTGGTCCGGATGATACTAACTATATCCTGGAGCTGGGCATTGGTAAGGTCCGGTGCTATTTTTAGCAAAATAGGCTTTTCGGGAACCTTTAGCTTTTCGGCGTACTTCGCGTTCTCACGTTTCAACTTTTTCAATAGCTCTGTTAGCGGTTTCTTATCCTGAAGTTCTCGCAATCCGGGTGTATTGGGAGAGCTGACATTAACCACAAAGTAATCCACATATTCAAACAAGGCGTCAAAACAGATCAGGTAATCCTTTACCGCATCTTTATTGGCCGTGGCCTTGTTTTTACCAATATTACCTCCCACAATAACACGGTGTTCTTTTTTGAGTCGCTCTACAGCATCAAAAACACCCAGATTATTGAAACCCATCCGGTTAATGATGGCTTCATCCCCTTTAAGTCGGAACAAACGTTTTTTGGGGTTTCCCGGTTGCGGTTTAGGGGTAAGGGTACCGATCTCGACAAATCCAAAACCAAAATCGGAAAACTCGTTGTACAATTGAGCATCCTTATCAAATCCGGCGGCCAAACCTACCGGGTTTTTAAACTTTACCCCAAATACGGTGCGCTCCAGACGTTCGTCCTCTATGAGAAAGAGTTTCCGGCACAACGGGGATAGTCCTAGTTTTGAGAGGAGTCCCAGTAGGGAAAAGGAAAAGTGGTGGGCAGTTTCCGCATCAAGCAAAAATAATAGGGGGCGGATTATTAGCTTGTACATTAACACTTATTTTCGGTAAAAATAGGAACTCTGGGAACAGTACCTTATAAAATCCCCTATTTTTCGTTCACCGACCGATTCGCATAAATGGGGTTTCTCAGTACTTCATTGCAGAGCATAACATAAAGGTTGTATTGCTTCTCGTTGAAGGTGCTCAACAAACGCCGGTCCAGCATCCGCATATTACTGCGCATGCTGTCCAACACAGCTTTGTATTCGTCAGACATCTTTACGATATCTTCCGTAGTACTTTGCGGGTGGTTTTTCAGCAGCCACCGGGCTCTGTTTTCCAGAAATTCATTTCTCACATGCAATTCTGCTCCCCAATTGCGCAGCTGTTCTATTTGTTGCTCAGTGAGCTGAAACACCTGGACAATGCGTTCGTCATCCCGCCCTCCAATGCCAAGATAGCAGTCCTCTTGTGCAGAAAGCAAACCCGGTAAAAAAAGTAACCAAAGTAAGTTTTTATGCAAATCGTAAATTTAATAGCAGGAGAAGATACCCTGGAATCCCTGTAAGCCGGAATAAAATGGATGAATAAACGGTATTTTTGATAAAAAGCATGGAAATGGATAAACTTTTACCCCGTTTTTTAGAATACGTCGCCGTCGATACCCAAAGCGATCCCAACACAAACACTACTCCCAGTACGGAAAAACAATGGGTTTTGGCCAAAAAACTGGTCCTGGAACTGCATCAGATCGGGATGCAGGAGGTAGCCATAGATGAAAACGCCTATATTATGGCCACCTTACCCGGGAACACCGAAAAGGATTTGCCCACCATCGGGTTTATTGCCCATTTTGACACCACCCCGGATTTTACAGGGGATAATGTTCGACCTAAGATCGTTAAAGACTATGACGGAGGGGATATCGTCCTGAATAGCTCCAGGAATGTCGTTTTGTCTCCGGCATATTTCCCGGAAGTAGCACAATACGAAAGCCAAACCTTAATTACTACCGATGGTACTACCCTGCTTGGGGCAGATGATAAAGCCGGTGTGGCAGAAATTATCACGGCGATGGAGTATCTGATCCAACATCCGGAAATCCCTCGTGGGAAGATACGGATCGCCTTTACTCCGGACGAGGAAATCGGGAGAGGGGCGCATAAGTTCAGTGTCAAAAAATTTGGCGCGGATTGGGCCTACACGGTAGATGGAGGCGCAATCGGAGAACTTGAATACGAAAATTTTAACGCCGCTTCAGCCAAGGTCCGTATTCAGGGAAGAAGTGTACATCCCGGATATGCCAAAGGAAAAATGGTCAACGCTATTGGTTTGGCCAACACTTTTATCAGCTTGCTGCCGAAACATGAGGTTCCCGAGCACACGGAGGAAATGGAAGGTTTTTTTCATATCCATAGCATAAAAGGAAACGTGGAACAGGCAGAAATTGAGTTGATCGTACGCGATCATGATGCAGAACAGTTCCAGGCAAGAAAAGCCCTGTTAGCCGATATTACAAAAAAGATCAATGCCCCGTATGACGAAACATTTGTACGTCTTGAAATAACGGATCAATACAAAAATATGCGGGAAAAGGTGGAACCGGTATTCCACATTGTTGAATTGGCAGAGGAAGCCATGGAAGCACTGGGCATTGTCCCTAATATTAAACCGATCCGTGGGGGAACAGACGGTTCACAGTTGAGTTTTATGGGATTACCCTGTCCTAATATTTTTGCCGGCGGCCATAATTTCCATGGAAAATACGAATACATCCCCCTGGAAAGTATGGAAAAGGCGGTTGAGGTAATTGTTAAAATTTGCGAACTTACGGCTACCCGGTTTGCCGGCAAAGCCAAGAAAAAACAACGACCATGAATATCGCGGAAAAAATTGAAGCGTTCTACGCAAAGGATCATCCCTTCAGGGCAGCTATACAACAATTGCGAAGTATTGCCCAAAAAACCGAGGCGGTGGAGACCTACAAATGGAACTTCCCGGTGTACACCGTTGACAACAAAAATGTTTTTGGCATTTGTCGGTTTAAAAATCATTTTGGAGTATGGTTTTTTAATGGTGCCTTTATGGAAGATCCTAAGAAAGTGCTTGAAAATGCCCAGGAGGGGAAGACCAAAGCTATGCGACACTGGAAGTTCAACTCGGAAGGAGAAATTGATCCCGATGTAGTGCTTTTGTATTTGCAAGAGGCCATTCAAAAGCAAAAGGCGGGAAAAGTACTCGAGCTCAAAAAATCCAAAGCGGCTTTGGAAATACCGAAGGTCTTACAGGAAGCCCTGACCAAAAACCCTCAATTGCAGACTGCTTTCACCGCTTTTACGCCCTTTAAACAAAAGGAATTCTCTGAGTATATTACTGAGGCCAAGCTGGAAAAAACCAAAATAAGCCGTTTGGGGAAAATCCTACCAATGATTGAAAAAGGCATAGGTCTTAATGACGCCTACCGATAAGGTGGTTCTCTAAATCGCAGGTAGTTTCCAGCCGTTGTGATACTTTGGAACCAGTAGTTGGTTAGATTTTTCGTTGTCGAAATTCTTATTTTCCCGATCCCAATAGATCCGTTCCCCGGTGGTATAGGCAATATTGCCCATATGGCATACCAAGGCAGTGTTATAGCCTACGGTAATGGGTGCATTCAGCATTTTTGTATCTCTGGACTTCACAGCTTCCAGAAAATTGGTAGTATGCAAATCCAATCCGCTTCCTGTGCCGGATTGTAAGGGTACAGCTTCGATTTTCGGGCCCAGATCTTTGCTCCAATGGGGACGATCGTTCTCGGGGATGACCTCCCAGCCTCCCCGATTTAGCACCAGGGTGCCATTGTTCCCTATAAAAGCAATGCCGTGGTCCCTGCCGTAATTCCCACCGTCTATACCCGTGGCATGTTCCCATAAAATGGAATAGTCCTCATATTCGTATACGGTTTGTAAGGTGTCCGGGGTCTCAGAGGCATCATTGGGATAGGCAAATTTCCCTCCAATGGCCATTACCGATTTGGGCACCCCTGCTTTCATTCCAAAAAGAGCGTAATCTATAAGATGTACCCCCCAGTCCGTCATTAAGCCCCCGGCATAATCCCAAAACCACCTGAAATTAAAATGGAAACGATTAGGATTGAAGGGGCGCTTTTTGGCAGGTCCCAGCCACATATCATAATCTACCCCACGGGGTACAGCGGTATCGGGTACAACCGGAACGGGTTGCATCCACCCCTGATAGGCCCAGGCCTTCACTAACCGGATCTTACCCAACTGACCGGAATGCACAAAATTAATAGCCTCTACAAAGTGGGGTTGGCTTCGTTGCCACTGCCCAATCTGAACGATACGGTCACTGGCGTTCACCTTGTTCAGCATCGCCTCACACTCGTAAATGGAATTGGCTATAGGCTTTTCACAATAGACATCCTTACCAGCCGCTATGGCGTCTGTTAGCTGTAGACAGTGCCAATGGTCCGGGGTGCCAATGATAACCACATCCACCTCCTTATCGTCCAAAAGTTTTCTGTAATCCGAATACCACTTCGGTTTTTTGATATTGGCTTTTTCCAGATCTGCCGTCCGGGTTTCCAAAACACTCTCATCCACATCGCAGAGCGCCACCAAATTAGCTTCGCTATTTTTTAGCATGGAAGCTAAATTGGAAAAACCCATGCCCTTACATCCTATCACCCCAACCTGAATACGGTCATTAGGGCTTACGGGTTTTCGCATAGCTGCCAGGAGTTCTCCGGAAAAAAATGAGGGTACGCCAAGGGCAGATAGATAGAGCGCCCCTGATTTTACAAATTGTCTTCTTGATCCCATGATTATCTATTGCTTTTGTTAAAAGATACAAACAAAAAAAGCCCCTTGAAAATCAAGAGGCCTAATACACTACAATAGATAGTATTATTTTTTTACCGGTGTGGGATTCAACTTTTTACTGCCTTCCATCGATAGCGCGGTACGGTCAAACTTTAGCCGCCCCGCCATGGTTTCCAGTATACAGGAATTATCTTTATCATTCAAATCTACCACCTTGCCGTACAGTCCACTTTTGGTAATGACCTTATCCCCTTTTTTGATTTCCGCCAAAAACTTCTTTTCATCTTTTTGACGCTTCATTTGCGGCCGGATCATAAAAAAATAAGCAACCACAAAAATGAGAATCAGTGGAAAAAACTGTCCCAATCCCTCCATTAAAATCTATTTTACGGGACCGGCAGGCGCCTGATCCTTAGGTGTAACAAAAGCTTTGATTCGCAGTAATTCCGAACCTTTTTGTGTGTTAGCCGTAACTGTAACCGTCTTGGTCACCTGATTTTTGCCAGACCCGTTGAATTTTACCAACAATTCTCCGGAAGCACCGGGTGCAATAGGTGTATTCTTAGGATACTGCGGCACGGTACATCCACAACTGCTTTTCGCATCGGTAATGATCAATGGGGCGTTACCGGTATTGGTAAATTTAAAGACAGTTTCCTGGGCGGTTCCTTCAATTATGGTACCAAAATCATGCTCAGATTTTTCAAATGACATTACCGGGAGATTTTTAGCGACTGCATCCCGTTCGTTGGCTGTTTCTAGGTTGTCCGCAACAATTTTGCTGCTGGCTTTTTCCTTGCAAGAGGTAGAAACTAAAAGACTACCCACTATGGCAAAGGCAAAAACTATTCTTTTCATTATTCTTTTTTTATTTCCGCAAAAATAAGGATTTCATTTTTAAAGCAGCCCCCTGCCTACTTTTTGCATTTTTCCGGTACTCTTGTATTCTTTCACCAGTTTATCCAAAATTCCGTTGATAAAAATGCTACTTTTTGGGGTGGAATATTCTTTGGCAATTTCCAGATATTCGTTGATCGTTACCTTTTCCGGAATGGAGGGAAAGTGGATGAATTCGCAAATGGCCATTTTCAATAAGATATGGTCAATTTCCGCAATTCTGTCTTTATCCCAATTGGGTGTTTTCATCTGGATTTCCTTTTCCCATTGGGCATTGTGTAGTACTGTTTTTGTCAGTAGGTCCTTGGCAAAAACCATATCCTGTTCATCTTTTAGCAATCTTGGCAAAAAGAAGCTATTGGGGCTGTCTGGTTTCGCTTTTTTTAAGCGTTTTACCAAAAACGTATTTACGATAGGAATATCATCTGCCCAGGTAAGCTTTTCATCTTCAAAATAATCATAGATCTTTTCGTTGGGTGCTATGACCGCTTTAAATACCTCCATTACCAATTCCTTATCCTCGACATAACCGTCTGTTTTAGAGGTCATATAACCATCGTAGAGATCACTTCCTATCAATTCCTTGTGGACGATCTTAACATAGTCTTCATTCAGGTACCAGTCGTTTAATTTTCGTTTGGAAAGCTCCTTTTGTACCAATGTGTTGTTTGCCACCTGAAGTAAAAGCCTGTTTTGCACAAACTTTTCTTTGTTGGGATAATGATCCTGCTTGTCTTCCAAATACTTTTTTGAAGCGTGAGAAACATATTTCTCGGCGAGTTGTCGTAATTCAACAAGAAAGCCAAGTTGCAGCAGGTAAAGGGTATACACATTGGCAATACTGACATTTAGAAATTTTAACTGTTTTTCCAGGGATTCTTCCCGGGACTGTGTCAATGCATAAATGGATTGCATTACTTTAACCCTGATATGCCTTCTTGTAAGCATGTAAAAGAACTATTATAGAATTCGGTAGATTATCACGGGGTAAAAGTAAGGCTATATTTTTAGCCCACCTATGGGACATTACTATCTTATCAGTTTTATAACATTGGGTTTATCACCAATACGCTATCTTTGGCAGGCAACTGAATTGCCGCGCACTACTTCGAATGAAGGAACTCAAGCATCTCAATAAGTATTTTAAGAAATATTGGTTTAAACTCCTACTGGGTATACTAATCACCATTATTGCCAGGATTTTTTCTTTGGTAATGCCTTCCTATGTAAGCAAATCCATCAATACTATTCAGGGATTCACTAATAGTGTTTTGGAAAAGGACGAGGCCAAGGCTTTACTTCTGGAGTACATCCTGATCATTGTAGGTGCGGCCATTTTATCCGGTTTGTTCACTTTTTTAATGCGCCAGACCATCATCAATGTTTCCCGTTATATAGAATACGACCTGAAGAATGAGGTGTTTGACCATTATCAAATACTGAATCTCAGTTTTTACAAGAATAATCGTATTGGAGACCTCATGAACCGTATCAGTGAAGATGTAACCCAGGTAAGGATGTATGGCGGGCCTGCTATTATGTATGGTATCCAGACCTTGACGCTTTTTGTTTGCCTTATTCCCCTGATGTTTATCAAGGCCCCTACTATTGCTTTTTACACCCTGGTACCCTTGCCTATTCTTTCCGTCCTCATCTATCAGATCAGCCGGATCATTCATAAACGCAGTACAAAAGTGCAGGAATTCTTATCCACCCTCTCCACTTTTGCACAGGAGTCCTTTTCTGGGGTTGCTGTGATAAAAGCCTATGGACTTGAACCTAAAATAAACCAGGAGGTGCGGGAATTGGCGGTTGAGGGGAAAAACACCAGTATGGATCTGGCCAAGGTAAATGCCTGGTTTTTTCCCTTGATGATCCTCCTAATAGGGATCAGCAATGTTTTTGTGATCTATATTGGAGGAAGACAATACATTAACGGTGAAATTGGACTTGGTGTAATTGCAGAGTTTATCTTGTATGTGAATATGCTCACCTGGCCTGTAGCTGTAGTAGGGTGGCTCACCTCGATCGTACAGCGGGCGGAAGCTTCTCAGAAACGGATTAACGAATTCCTGAAGGTACAACCTACCATCAAAAACGAGATAGAAGCGGAGACCCCTATCCGAGGCAAAATTGAATTTAGGAATGTTACTTTCGTATACCCGGATACCGGGATCAAAGCCCTGGATAATGTGTCTTTTACCGTGAATACCGGGGAAACGCTGGCGGTTTTAGGAAAGACAGGGGCTGGAAAATCTACCCTACTGGATGTAGTGGCACGATTGTATGATGTGAGCTCCGGTCAAATTCTGATTGATGATGTTCCCATTGAACAACTCAACCTCAACAGTCTTAGAAGTGCCATAGGTGCCGTTCCCCAGGACGCTTTTTTGTTTTCCGATACTATTGAAAACAACATCCGCTTTGGCAAAGAAAATGCGACCATGGAAGAAATTGAACGGGTGGCCAAAGATGCCGTGGTGCATAACAACATTATAGGCTTCTCCAAAGCGTATGATACGGTGTTGGGAGAGCGCGGTATTACCTTAAGCGGTGGTCAAAAGCAACGGGTATCCATCGCCAGGGCGCTCTTAAAAGATCCCAAAATCTACTTGTTTGATGACTGCCTCTCTGCAGTAGATACAGAAACCGAAGAAGAGATCCTGAAAAATCTAAAGAAAGCATCTTCAGACAAAACCACCCTTATTGTAAGCCATAGAGTATCTTCGGCAAAGAACGCGGATAAGATCCTTGTTTTGGAAGAAGGTAAAATCCTGCAAGAGGGCACACATGCCCAGTTGAACAATGTTGAAGGCTATTATCAACAGTTGTACCACGACCAACTTACAGCGAAAGATTAAGGAAAAAGTTGTCCTTTTATGATTTTTTTTACATTTTTGGCAGAATAATGGAACATTATACTAATTGAACACTGCACCAACATGAGTGATAAAGATTTAATGGATCAGGAAGAAATTTACTCCAAAGTCTTACGGGCCGGGAGAAGAACGTATTTTTTTGACGTAAGGAGCACTAAAGCCGGGGATTATTATCTCACGGTTACGGAAAGCAAAAAATTTACCAACGATGACGGTTCTTTCCATTATAAAAAGCACAAAATTTATTTGTACAAAGAAGATTTCGGTGCTTTTCGGGAAATCATGGAGGAAATGATGGACTATATCATTGATGAAAAAGGGCTTGAAGTGATCTCGGAAAGACATCAAAAGGATTTTAAGAAAGAAGAAGATGGAAATACCGGTTCTGAGGGTAACGCCTCCGGTAATTTCACGGATGTAGATTTTGACGACATCTAAAAAACCTAAAAAACTGTTTTCGCGGCCTGTTTTCACAGGCCGTTTTTTTTATTTTTAGGGTTGAGAAATTGAAAACCATACGGCATGGCACGTACCCCTAGCAATATGTTACCACTGGGGACACTGGCTCCGGAATTCAGTTTACCGGATACGGTAAGTGGAAAAACGCTACAGCTTCAGGAACTCAAAGGAAAACAGGGCACAGTGATCCTGTTTATCTGCAATCATTGTCCGTTTGTAAAACATGTGAATCCGGAAATCGCCCGATTGGGAAACACCTATCAGGATCAGGGGATAGCCTTTGTGGCCATTTCCAGTAACGATGTACAAAACTATCCGGAAGATGCCCCGGAGTTGATGCAACAAGTGGCAAAAACAGAGGGCTATTCTTTTCCTTATTTGTATGATGAAACCCAGGAGGTGGCCAAAGCCTACGATGCCGCCTGCACACCGGATTTCTATCTTTTTGATGCAGCGTTAAAACTTGTGTATCGCGGTCAATTGGACGATTCCAGGCCCGGAAACGGAATCCCCGTTACCGGAAAAGATCTCCGGGGGGCCATATCCGCACTCTTGGCAGGAAGCCCCATCACGGAGGATCAAAAGCCCAGTATTGGGTGCAACATTAAATGGAAGTAAGTTTCGCCCCGGTTAGCCCGGATCTTATGGCAACTTACATCAATGTGGGAAAACAATCCTATAAGGAGCATTATGTACATCTGTGGCCTGATGGGGATATTTCAACGTATATTTCCTCCAGTTTTAGCAAGAAAGTAGTGGACGAGGAACGAAAGGACCCTTCTACTTTACTATACGTTATCTATAAAGGTACCGTTCCCGTAGGAGTCTTAAAACTCATCCCGAATAAAGCCCTGGATACTCTTTCTGCTCAGGCGGCTTTCCATATTCAGAAAATATATCTGCTTAACGCTTATTCAGGAATGGGGATAGGGGTATCCGCTATTCGTTTTGTAGAAAACATCGCCAGAAAAATGGGGAAAAAAATCCTTTGGTTGGATACCATGCAAAAAGGAAAAGCACTCGCCTTTTACCAAAAAATAGGATTTACCATCCTCAAGGCATCCGAGCTGCATTTTCCCAACGCCAAACCCTCGGAGAAAGCCATGTGGACTTTAATAAAACCGCTTTAAGGACTTACCAGCCTTTACGTTTTACCAGATTTTCAATATGCGCAAAATGATGACTGCCGTGCCAGGCGTAACGCCCGATATTTTCCGTCAAAGTACTTTGGGTATTGTCATCAGGATGGATGAAGCTACGTTGCAGTTGTGTAGGAGTCAATCCTTTTAACAAATAGACCAGCTTGGCATGAACCGCTTTCAAATGTGTCAAAGAAAGGGATATGGGAGCACTACGGGTATCAAAGAGGTTGGCCCATTCCTTTTCAAAATAGGGTTTAATCACGGGATTGTCTTCCGTAAGCGCCCATTTAAAACGGATGTAGCTATGGTGATGGCTATCTGCCACATGGTGTACTGCCTGCCGTACCGTCCATCCCCCGGGACGATAAGGTGTTTCCAATTGTTCCTCAGAAAGTGGGGTTACCAACTGCTCCAGTTTTCCCGGCAGCTGTTCCAACACAGCGATCCATTGTTTAATATGTTCTTCGGTAATGGGATCCGGAATTATGTACTTCCCAATAGGGTATCGCAATTCCTCCAGTTCAGTAGCTTCCATAGCATAAAAGTAATGAACTTTAATATAGTTTTAACCAAAAAAACAAGGGTTACTTTCCTAACCCCAATACCTTTATAGGATAATCTAAAAAGGAAAATCATGGCAGCATTGAGACTCGGGGATCCTGCCCCCGACTTTAACGCAGAAACCTCACAGGGTACACTCAATTTCTACGATTACCTTGGGGACAGCTGGGGCATATTGTTTTCTCACCCAGCCGATTTTACTCCGGTATGTACTACCGAATTGGGAACAGCAGCCAAATTTAAAGCCGAATTTGACAAACGCAACGTAAAAATGATGGCGTTAAGCGTAGACGGAGCCGATTCCCATAACGAGTGGATCAAAGATATTAACGAGACGCAAAACACCGTGGTGAATTTTCCCATAGTAGCAGATGAGCATAGAGCCGTTGCGAACCTATACGATATGATTCATCCTAATGCCGATGACACATTAACTGTCCGTTCGGTATTTATCATTGCGCCAGACAAAACCGTCAAATTGATATTAACCTATCCCGCCTCTACCGGTAGAAATTTCTACGAGTTATTACGGGTAGTGGACTCTTTACAACTTACCGCTTACCACAAGGTGGCTACTCCGGCCAATTGGAATAATGGAGAGGATGTGGTAGTGAGCCCTGCTATTCCTACGGAAGAGGCCAAAGAGATCTTTACCAAAGGGGTAGAAGAAATTAAACCTTATTTGCGGATGACACCCGATCCTACAGCCTAGCGGTAGTCCATCTATAGCGGTAAACCTCCCAACGCGGAGGTTTTTTTATGCATTTTGTTTAACTTTTTAAGCAACCCTGAAGAAATTCTACATCTAGGATTAAACAAAATAACCTTTACCGCTGGATTCTTTGGCACTTTAAACGATTGAATATGAAACCCCTACAATACTAAGTAGGGTTTTTCGGCGTTTACCTGTTACAAAGGAAAGAAAGGATTACAATAACAACCCCAATAGATAATGAATACATTTTTCGCCATTTTACTTACACTACTGGCCATCAACGCCTTCCTGTTGCTCATTAGTGTCAATCGTTCCAAATAAAAAAGACTCCCATAAGGAGTCTTTTCATACTATTACCCCGGTGTTATAAGAATCACCGGGAAAACCATTTTTATTTTACCGCCATCAGTTCCACATCAAAGATAAGCGTCGCATTCGGGGGAATTACCCCTCCCGCTCCTCTGCTGCCATAGGCCAAATGGGAAGGGATTACAAATCGCGCTTTATCCCCTACCTGCAACAGGGCGATGCCTTCATCCCAACCGGGGATCACCTGCCCCGCACCAAGGGGGAACGCAATAGGTTCTTTTCTGCTATAAGAAGAATCGAAGACCTGACCGTTGTCCAAACTCCCTTCATAGTGTACAGATACCATGTCACCCTTCTTAGCGGCCGTGCCTGAGCCTTGCTGAATAATTTTGTATCGTAGTCCTGAAGCCGTTTTTTCAAAACCCGCTGCTATTTTTTCCAATTCTGCTTCGGCTTTGGCTTTGGCTTCCGCTGCTCTTTTTTCCCGTTGCCCGTCAAAAGTGCGGAAGGCTTCTATCCCATTCCAGTTTTCCGCTTCTTCCCCTACCCGTACGATCTCCAGGGTTTCAATAGTATCGCCCTGGGCAATAGCATCTACTACTTCCTGACCCTGCGCAACATGCCCAAACACGGTATGCTTGCCATCTAACCAGGGTGTAGCCCCATGGGTAATAAAAAACTGGCTGCCATTGGTACCGGGTCCGGCATTAGCCATAGAGAGCACTCCAGGACCATCATGTTTTAAATCGTCATGAAACTCATCCTCAAATTGATAGCCCGGGCTTCCCGTCCCTGTGCCCTGGGGACAGCCTCCCTGAATCATAAAATCATTGATCACCCTATGGAACTTTAATCCATTATAATAAGGATCTCCCTGAGGTTTGGCCGTGTTTTCCATGTTCCCTTCCGCCAGGGCCACAAAGTTGCCCACAGTTCCCGGGGTCTTATCGTGCGTGAGTTTTACCAAAATCTCTCCTTTGGTGGTGTTAAATTTTGCGTAGATGCCGTCTTGCATAATTCTCATTTTTAAGAGCGCAAAGGTAGGGGTTTAGGGCGAAGGCAGAAAGGAATTTGACAAAAGGAAAACGCGGATAGAAGAAAGGTGGAGTGTGAATAATTAATACGCAATGGTATGGTTTTTTTATCGAATTTTAAACTGTTGATTATTTGAGCTAATCCTTACGTAAAGCATAAAAAATGAAAGTATACCATCTCAATTGTTTACATATCGCTTCTGCTTTTGGTTCTGCGATAGGACATTGCTTGTTATTGGAGGGAAATAACGGCCTTACCTTGATCGATTCCGGAATAGGTTTAGCGGAAACCCGGGAGCCCGAAAAGCGACTGGGTAAGGAATTGATTGAAACTGTAGGATTCAAGCTTACAGAAGAAAATACTGCCATCTATCAAATCCAAAAATTAGGGTATCACCCGAAGGAGGTGAAAAACATCATCTGTTCCCACTTCGATCCGGATCACATAGGCGGATTAGCCGATTTTCCCGAAGCCATAGTACACACTTCAAAGGAGGAGTACGACAGTTTCAATAGCGGGAATGAGAGATATTTACCACAACAACTATCCCACTCACCAGAAGTAAGAGTATATGAACGTAATGACAGCGAATGTTTCGGGTTGCCTGCCCGAAAACTTGATATGGATTTTGACGTTTATTTAATTCCATTGTTTGGGCACACACCGGGTCACTGCGGCGTAGCTTTTGAAAATGAGGGCAAATGGACCTTTTATGTTGGCGATGCCTATTATCTAAGGGCTGAATTAACCAATAAAGATCACCCTGTGGATCAATTAGCGACTATCCGGGCAGTGGATAATGCATTGCGAATTAAAAGTTTAGACAGCGTAAGAAAAGTGGTTGAAAACTATGGCGATACCGTAGCCTACTTCGGCTACCATGACCCTGACGAATTCACTGAAAGTTATAACGAACAATAGCAGGCGTGCTCCGATAGTATTTCCGGGTAAAACGCAAACCGTTCAATACCAAAACATCACCCCTTTACTTTGTCCGACCGTACGGTGCCGTATTTATCCATTAAATACACCAGGCTGGCCATGGTAGCCGCTCCCAATTCCAACTCCCGTTTATTGACATGCTCAAAGGTGTCGTTTTCCGAATGGTGGTGGTCAAAATAACGTTGAGAGTCGGGCCGTAAACCGGCCAGTACGAGATTTTCATCCTTCAAAGGATTAATATCAGCTCCGCTACCATTGCGGACAAACATATGGATTAAATAAGGCTCAAACAGTGATTTCCAGCCCAGTACCTGCGCATAGTTCTCATCAGAACAGTCCAAGGAAAAGCCCCTGGGGGTGAAGCCTCCGGCATCACTTTCCAATGCAAAAACATGAGTTTCCCCTTTGCTTTTGGCCACTTCTGCGTATTTCTTGCCACCGCGCAACCCATTTTCTTCATTCATAAACAATACTACGCGCAAAGTGCGTTTGGGTCGATACCCATTAGCCCTGATGAGCCGGAGTACATCCATACTTTGCACTACCCCGGCGCCATCATCGTGAGTGCCGTCTCCGAGATCCCAGGAGTCCAGATGCCCCCCTACTAAGATGATCTCATTGGGAAACTGGCTGCCCCGTATCTCTCCAATCACATTATAGGATTCTACATCCGGTAACTGCTTGCAGTTCTGCTTAAAATAAAACTTAATGTCCGGATTAAGTTTGAGCGTGGTACTTAACAATTCTGCTGCCTTGGTACTTATAGCAGCTGCAGGAATACGTTGGTCTTCCGGAGTATCACCATAGCTCATGGCTCCTGCATGCGGATAATCGTCCAAACGGAGGTTCATGGAACGTACAATTACACCGGCAGCCCCATATTTCCCCGCCTCCGCAGCACCCGAATAGCGTTGGTCCACACATCCTGAATACGCCTGGAAAGTATTAATGAGGGTAGGATCCATGGGCCGGTTATAAAACACGATTTTCCCCTGTAGCTTCTCTTTGCCCAAAGTTGCCAACTCCTCTATCCCCTGTACCTCAACAATGTTGGCTTTCAGTCCCACATCGGGAGTAGCTACGGAGCCTCCCAGGGCGCAAATAGGCACATTGGTAGTAATTCCCGGTTTAGTCTCAATATAGGCAAACTCCGGAGTACCGCGTACCCATTTGGGTACCCTTACCGGTTGTAGCCATACCCGGTCCAGTCCAATGGAATCCAACTGTCTTTTGGTATAGTCCACCGCCTGTTGCGCTTGCACTGAACCCGAAAGACGCCCTCCGATCTGATTGGAAAGGTGATTGAGCCAGTCATAAGCTTTTCCGTTGGTCAGCGCCATATCGTAAATGGCCCTGAGTTGTTTCTCGTCATCGGATTGGGCATATACTTCCAGTACTATAAGGGCAAGGAGGGATAATAGTAATCGTAGTTTCATTCGCCTTCTTTTTCCAATTGCTGTTTGAAGAATTCTAAATTAGCCTTTATTTCATCATCGAGTTCCGGTTCTTTTACATCTTTATAGTTTTTTAACGATTCCAATAGAATAGAAGCCACAATGAGTCGTGCCGCCTTCTTATCATCTGCAGGAATCACAAACCAGGGGGCATGCGGACGGGAAGTGTTGTTAATGGCTTCTTCATAACACTGTTGGTAACGATCCCATAGCTTTCGCTCAGCGAGATCTCCAGCCGAAAACTTCCAATTCTTTTGTTTAAGCCGAAGACGGCGCAGTAATCTCAAGCGTTGCTCTTCTTTTGAAAGATGCAGAAAAAACTTAAAAACAATAGTTCCGTTTTCTGCAATATGTCGTTCAAAATCATTGATCTGGCGATAGCGTTTTTCCCAAAAATCGGCGTCAATATCTTCCAGATGTTCTACCCCGGGGATATTCTCATTTAGAATATATTCCGGATGTACCTTGGTCACCAGGACATTTTCGTAATGCGTCCGGTTGAATACACTGAATTTACCTCTTTCAGGAAGCGCGATATAATGCCTCCAAAGATAATCATGTCGTAATTCCAACTTGCTAGGGGTCTTAAAACTGTGTACAACAACCCCGCGCGCATTTAGTTCTTTAAAAACCTCCCGTACAAGGCTATCCTTTCCTGCGGTATCCATGCCTTGTAAACATACCAATACGCCATATTTACCATGCGCATAGAGGATATCTTGAAATTCGGCCAGTTGTTCGCTTACATCTTCCAACCGTTTACGCAATACTTTTCCATCGAGCCCAAAGTCTTCATGAGTAGGAATTTCTTTTAGGTTTACCGGGCCTTGTACCTGATACGTGTTACTCTTAATGCTATCCATAAGGAGAAATATAAACAATTTTTGAACTTTTGGCTCCAAAAATGTAGCCACAATTCTTCTCCGATTTCCCAAAATCCTTCGGTTTACAGGAAAAACCTGCTGTTTGCCGATGGTATTTCCAATAGCGGATAGCAGACCATTATTTTTACCCTACCAAATCTACTGTAACCTATGATACGCCGTAAAGTGCAAGACTTACCGGGTATAATTATCACTGCCGCTGTGGGGTTCTTATTACTGACTGCTGCAGGTGACTATAACGCCTGCGAATTTGCACAGAATAATGCCTACTTTTTTAGAGCACAGACGCAAAAAGCGTTGACCGCTAAAAGCCTTGATCTTGCTAAATACCATGCCTATAAGGCTTTAAATGGAATGTACAAGTCCCAACCCAACTTTGTAGATTGTGGTTGTGAAAGTGCCTTAATAACGGTTTCCAACGCCGGGAAAAATTTAAAAGAAGCTACCCGGGCAAAGTCCTTTGAAGATGCCGAAGTCTTTTTAAACATTGCCCTTCAAAATATCGGATTAACCTTAAATGCCCTGGAGAGCCTGAACTACCGTCAAACAGGAAGCTACCGTGATGATATTCTGGTAATGAACACCAAGGAGGTAGAAGGTGCGTCAAAAAAGCCACGGATAACGCCCGCCAGTCAATTACAAAACGCCATGGAAAAAAGTCTTGCAAGATTTAAAAACTCACTGGAGCAGGTCGTGGCCCTTGAGGAATGTGGGGAGGCAAAGCGCTTTATTCATGAACTACTGGAAAAAACACAACAGAGGCTCAGGATTACCACGCTTACCAATGCCCAAAGACAATATCATTCCAAAGTACAAGACCTTGCTTATGATGCCTTGTCCCAATTAAATGATTGCGCAAGATAATCTTTACTTACTGGCAAACAGTTGAACGTCCTCTTCACTTACCTCTTCACCCCCAAGAATAATCAAACGCTCCACCACGTTGCGCAATTCCCGTACATTTCCGGTCCAGTCATAACCTTTTAATAATGCAATAGCCTTTTTGGAGAAGTTTTTTTGTGAAGTACCTTGTTCTTCAGCAATTTTCTTGGAGAAGTGTTCAATAAGCATAGGTATATCCTCCCTGCGGTCATTGAGGGCGGGAACTCGGATCAGGATAACTGCCAATCGATGATACAGGTCTTCCCGGAACTTACCCTCTGCGATCTCTTTTTTTAGGTTTTTATTGGTGGCGGCCACTACCCTAACATCCACTTTAATGTCTTTATCCGATCCAACCCGGGAGATCTTATTTTCCTGCAAGGCGCGTAATACCTTTGCCTGGGCGGAAAGGCTCATATCCCCTACCTCATCTAAAAAAATAGTGCCTTTATTGGCAGCCTCAAACTTTCCGGCCCTATCTTTTACGGCGGAAGTAAATGCGCCTTTTACATGTCCAAATAATTCACTTTCAATGAGTTCCGAAGGAATGGCAGCACAGTTCACTTCAATAAAGGGTGCTGCGGAACGTGGACTTTTTTGGTGGATCCAATGGGCAACCAGTTCCTTTCCCGTCCCGTTAGAACCCGTAATCAGCACCCGGGCATCTGTGGGCGCTACTTTTTCTATGATCTCCTTTATACTGCTTATTGCGGCACTTTCGCCAATCATTTCATAATTCTTGCCCACCTTTTTTTTCAGGATCTTGTTTTGGACCACCAGTTCTTTTCTGTCCAGGGCATTACGAACTGTGGTTAACAAGCGGTTAAGATCTGGGGGTTTGGAAATGTAATCAAAAGCCCCAAGCCGCATAGTATTTACTGCGGTATCCAGATCCCCGTGTCCGGAGATCATAATAAAGGGCACCTCCGGCTTTACTTTTTTGGCAGCTTCCAAAACCTCCACCCCATCCATTTTGGGCATTTTTATATCACAGAGTACCAGATCAAAATCCTCCTTTTTTAGGGACTCCATCCCGCTGAGGCCGTCTCCTGCCTCCGAAACATCATATGTATCGCTTTCTTCGCTAAGAATCTTCACCAGTACTCTTCTAATGGCGGCTTCGTCTTCTATGACCAGTATTTTTGACATATGCTAATTTTAAAAAATTGAAACTTTAAACCCTCCCCTAAGGAATAGATTGGCCTCATTATTTAATAAAAATACATCATTCCGTCCGTCGTCCCTAAGGGTACTATCCAGAATTAAGGAACGTCCAAACAATGCATAAAATGAGATGTTTGTGGTCAGATTATACTGATACCCTATGGTTGCGACCAACGCGGATAAGGAAATCCTGGAGCCTGTTTGACCATCGGGTAGATCAATATCTTCCTGAACATTTATAAAATAACCATCCAATAATAGTGCCAGTTGCAGGCTATGCCCTTTCGCAGCATGATATTTAAAATTGGTCCGTGGTATTCCCAGGGTATAGGACCATTTGGGATGAAACCTGCGATAATAGCTTACCAGGGGCAATGGAATGGGCAATCCTGTAGTACTATTAAATGACAATCCAACAACGATCCGATACGGCTTATCCACTTTGCTGTTCTCCTTCCAAAGTGTTGCGGTAGCATTAAAAAAGAAATCGTCCATACTAATCCCTCTCGTGAGATTGGACGCCATTCTTGGCGTTATTATTCCCACTAACCGCCAATTCTCATTCCATCTGGTAATATACCCCAAATTGAAATCCGCAATATGCAGTTGTTCTATCCTTGATTCGTCAAAAGGAAATTCTTTTCTAAACTCAATATCGAATTCATTGTATTCCGCTCCAACAATGAGATAATCGCGTTTGTTAATCTGAAAAGGAACATTCAGCAAGGCCCTGTAGCGGGAGGTATTAATTCCGGTATTGTTTTCCGGTATTCTAAGATATTCCAAACGGAACAGATCCGAACTCTGTCCGTTTCCGACAATTATCCCACCAAAAAAGCATTGCACTAAAAAAAAGCGGGCTAAGGTCTTAGGCATTAGTATCTATACTATTATCTATTCGTATTGGGTTATGAGGATAAAAATGAACATCGCGTTGCGGGAATGGAATAGTAACGTTATGTTCCCTGAATTTCTTGTCTATGGCATAGCGTATTTCACTTTTAATCGCCGGATCACCAAAACTGTCTTTGATAAAAAAATTAATGGAAAAAAGCAAAGCGGAATCACCAAAATCTTCAAAAAGGACAAGAGGTTTTGGGTTCTTAAGCACGCGCTGATGCTCCGCCGCTACTTCCTGTAAAATTCGGGTAACCAGTGCTACATCGCTCCCGTAAGCTACTCCCACACTTACTTTTTCCCTTGTGGTTTTATGATTTTGGGTAAAGTTGTAAATCGTATCGCTAATAAACTTATGATTGGGAATAACAATGATCTTGTCATCGCGAGTAATGGCGCGGGTAGTTCGCAGTTTAATCTCAAACACCTTTCCCACTTTTCCCCCAACCTCTACAACATCCCCAACACGAAGCGATTTGTCTACAATGATCAGAACTCCTGCAATAATATCCTGGAATAACTCCTGTAGCGCCAGGCCCAGACCTACAAAAAGTGCCGCAGAAGCAGTAAGAATAACGGTTATATTGATCCCGGCAGCGCTCATGGTAAGCAAAATCACCACCAGGTACACCAGATATTTGATGAATTTGAAAATACTGATAAACTTAAGCTTGTCCTCCTGCTCCATTTTTCGTGTCAGAATCTTTCGCAGTAGTTTCAGTACAAAACCGGTAACCACAAAAGCGACAATAAGCAACAGTAACAAACCAATGGTGAGGTGAATGGTATTTTCACCGGCAGGAATATGAAAACCATAGTTTAAGAAGTCCATTATGGAGCCCCAGATGTCCTCTTCAATAATTTCAGTGATATCCGTATCCCTTTCCTGTAGCATTATCATGAATACTTAAGCCATTTATACAATTCTTTATAGGTTGGTTTTTTCCCATACATTAAAATACCCACCCGGTAAATTTTTGCCGCCAACCAAACAATAGCCAGGAAAGTAAGCACAAGCAAGAGGATACTGCACAGCAGTTGCCATAACGGCACTCCTCCTTCACCAATGCCTCCCGGGAGCCGCATTAGCATAACAATAGGGGAAGTTAATGGAAACAAAGAAAAAGCTACGGCAATAGGGCCATGGGGATTGCTAAAAACGGAAAAGAAGCCGACATAGATCGCTAACATCAGCGGTAAAATAATGGGAAATATAAACTGCTGGGTATCTGTTTCATTGTCCACGGCAGCTCCGATAGCAGCATAGATAGAGCTATAAATTAAATAGCCCAGAACAAAATACACTACAAAAGATACCAGCAAGAGTAGCCATGGAATTTTGAATAGCTCATTGGCATATTGCTGTATCCCACTTTCCGGGGTTTGGGGTAAAGCGGTCATCCCATTAACGGTATTTGATCCCATTGGAGTTGCCTCGCCCATGGCTGTCATATCAATATCAAATAGCAACAACGCCAGGAATAACAAGAGGGAGGCAGAGAAAATCCAAATAGCAAACTGGGTTATGCCGGCTAAAGAAGTACCTACAATTTTGCCCAACATCAACTGAAAGGGCTTCACAGAGGATATGATTACCTCAATGATCCTACTTGTTTTTTCCTCTATCACACTTCGCATCACGAAGCCGCCGTAGATAATGATGAACATCATGATCAGATATCCAAACCCTCCTCCAATAAAGGCTTTGATCTCATTTATTCCCTTTAGGTTCTTTTGACCGTCAAAAGTAGCGGTCTTAATTTCAAATTCTTGCTCCACAGCGGCAAAGTCCCCTGCTGAAACACCAAGATTTTGCAATCTTTCCTGTCGCAAGCGGTTTTCAAATATCCCTTCCAGACGGTCCAGCACATAGCTCACAGGATTCTCCTTGGTGTATAAAAAGGCACTTTGTGCTACGGTTTCCAGGTTGGGTCCTTCAGGAATATGCAATAGCCCGTAATATCCCATTGCCTGGGTAGAATCTTTGGCTTCTTCAAATCCAATTGACCGAAATTCTACAAAAGCCATGGATTCCGAAGGAAGAAACTGATTGTGAACATAGCTGCTTTCATTGAGAACGGCTATGATTCGTTTTTCACTGTCATTAATCTTGGTGAGATAAGCAATTAGCACTACCATCCCTACCATAAGGATAGGGCTCAAGAACGTCATCACTACAAAGGACTTATTCCGCACTTTTGCTAAATACTCCCGTTTCACGATCAACCACAATTTATTCATTCCCCTTTTGCTTTAATGGTTTGGATAAAAATATCGTTTGCAGAAGGAATGGTTTCTTCAAAACGATTAATATTGGCAAGGGATGTCAGGTGGGTTAAGGCTTCGGAAGTATCTTCGGAAGGTAATCTCAGGGTAAAGTCTAACTGTTTTTCCAGAGGGTCAAAAATACTCTCCAAAATCTGAAAGCGTTCTTGCAATTCTTTCAGGAGGCCGTCTCCATGGCCATTCAGCTGTAAGCCTACCTTAAAGACATTGTTTTTATGGGCCTTTTTGATATCCGAAAGCTTCCCATCCAGAACTTTTTGGGATTTATGGATCAGGGCAATGTACTCACACAATTCTTCCACAGATTCCATGCGATGGGTAGAAAATATAATTGAGGTCCCCGCTTTTTTTAGTTCCAGGATCTCTTCTTTTATTTTATTCGCATTTATGGGATCAAAACCACTAAAAGGCTCATCAAATATGAGCAGCTTAGGTTGGTGTAGCACGGTCACAATAAACTGTACTTTTTGAGCCATCCCTTTGGAAAGTTCCTGGATCTTTTTATCCCACCAGCCTTCAATTTCCAAACGTTCAAACCAGTATTTCAAACGTTTCCTGGCTTCATTTTTGGAAAGCCCCTTTAATTGAGCCAGGTATAAGGCCTGTTCCCCTACCTTCATACTTTTGTATAGCCCGCGTTCCTCAGGAAGATACCCTATCATGGCAATATGCTCGGGAGCCAGGGAGGCACCATTAAAAAAAACCCTTCCGCTATCCGGATAGGTAATTTGATTTATTATGCGAATCAATGTGGTTTTTCCAGCGCCATTTGGACCCAACAAGCCATAGATACAATTTTCAGGAATTTCCAACGAAACATCATGTAAAGCAGCGTGTTTACCAAAGGATTTGGACACCTGTTCCGCAACCAAAATCGGGGTCATGCAATCAATTTTGGCAAAGATACAATTATGAACAGTTTCTAAGGTTGGATTACTTGCTGATCTGCACTGGACAAACAAAGGTACCATGACCTTTTCTTTTCTATCAAGAGAAAGGCCATCTCACTTAATTCTGCGTGTTTGCAAGAAAACGCTAATTGTAAAAAAGTTTTACGGGTATTGTAAAACCCAGAGTCCTTTAAACAAAAACCCACCCTTAATAGGCTTAAGGATGGGAAAAAAATTGCTATGAAAAAGAAAATTAGATACTGGTCTACAGTATCAAGGTCAAATATACGCTTTTTCCTTAAACAAAATGATGTTTTGTTTAAGAGAACATGTCCTTAACTTTTTCGAAAAAGGATTTGTCAGTTTTTTCAGGCTTAGGCACAAAGTTCTCATCACTTTGCATACGTTCAAAGAATTCCCGTTGCTCCCGGGTCAGCTCTTTTGGCGTCCAGACATTCACATGTACCAACAAATCCCCACTGCCATAACCATTCAAACTTTGGATCCCCTTGCCGCGTAAGCGCAGTATCTTGCCGGATTGTATACCCGATTCCAGCTTAATACGCACCTTACCGCCAACGGTATCTATTTCTTTGGAACTGCCTAGGACCGCCTCAGAAAAACTAATATACAGGTCGTAGTGCAGGTTATCCCCTTCTCGCTTTAAAGTCCGGTGCTCTTCCGTTTCAATGGCCACCAGTAAATCACCCGGAATTCCGTTTCCAGGGGCCTCGTTTCCTTTGCCGGAAACTTTGAGTTGCATCCCTTCCTCTACTCCGGGAGGAATCTTAATGGATACGGTTTCTTCTACCATTTTTAACCCCTGCGCATCTGCTCCACTAGGTCGCTTGTCAATGATCTGGCCCGTTCCCCCGCAGGTACTGCAGGTAGTAGAAGTTTGCATACGGCCCAGGATAGTATTGGCAATTTTAGTCACTTGCCCGGAGCCGTTACAGGTAGGACACGTTTTATACGTTACCCCTTCTGCCTGTACTTTGCGCTTTACCTTCACCTTCTTTTCTACGCCATTGGCCACTTCATCCAATGTTAACTTTACCCGTATTCTAAGGTTACTTCCTTTTACCCGGCGTTGACCACCGCCAAAGCCGCCGAAACCTCCAAAACCGCCACCAAAAGCACTACCAAAAATATCTCCAAACTGGCTAAAGATATCTTCCATATTCATTCCGCCGCCGCCAAAACCGCCACCCTCAAAAGCTGCATGTCCAAACTGATCGTACTTCGCCCGTTTATCCGGATCACTCAGCACCTCATAGGCTTCAGCCGCTTTTTTAAACATCTCTTCTGCTTTGGCATCCCCAGGATTTTTATCAGGGTGATATTCCAAAGCTTTTTTACGATAGGCTTTTTTAATTTCGCTTTGGGAGGCACTTTTGGATACCCCAAGTATTTCGTAATAATCCTGCTTCATACCACATTGTTAATTACCAACTACAACTTTGGGGTGTCGGATGATCCTATCACCCAATTTGAAGCCTTTTTCAATAACATCAATTACTTTTCCCTTCAACTTCTTGTTGGGAGCAGGGATTTGCGTAACTGCCTCATGAATCTCAGCATCAAAAACATCACCCTCCTTCACCGCTATCTGCTCCAGCCCTTTTCCTTTTAGGGTTTCCCTGAATTTTGTATTGATGAGCTCTACTCCTTTGAGTAATTCCTTTTCACCTGTTTTGCTAATTTCTTTTAACGCCCGGTCAAAGTCGTCCATCACGGGAAGCAAGGAGACCATCACCTCCTGTCCGGCTGTCCTGAACAGCTCCATGCGTTCTTTTGAGGTCCGCTTTTTAAAATTTTCGAATTCAGCAAACAACCGTAAGAATTTATCCTTTTCCTGAGCTAACTCTTCCCGTAGTGTTTCTTCCACCGATCTTTTAGAGGTTTCTTCCGGTTCCCGGATATTCTCTGCCTGATGTTCGGTTTCTTCCATAGATTCGTGTTCTGCCATCACTTCATCCATATCTTCCACTTTACCTTTCTTGCTCATGTATTTTTATTTTTACCGATTTAGAACGGCAAAAGTACTGCCAATAGCCCAATAAATGTCAAAATGTCACTGATTTGCATAAAAAAATCCGCCTTGGCGGATAAGGGGTTCGGGGAGTGTTATAGTACTTTAACCAAGGTTTTGCTCGTAGACGGTAACCTCAGCTTCCTTTTTACAATCCACATCCCCATAAAAGCTTTCCAACGCCTGGCAAATATTACTGTAAGAGAAATGAAATCCTTTTTTCTCTATGCGTTTACTGCTCACACGTTGACTGGCAAAAAGAAGATAGGCCATTTCTCCCAAAATCAGCTGCAGTATACCTTTTGGGATATTAGGAAGAAAAAGTGGCTTCTTCAAGGCTTTCGCTACTTCTTTAGTGAGTTTCGTGTTGGTAACGGGATTAGGTGCTACTCCATTAAAGGTTCCTTCCAGTTTTTTTTCGAGTACATATACAAACATCCGGGCTAAATCCTTTATATGGATCCAGGATTGCCACTGTTGCCCTGAACCGAAAGCAGCTCCGGCATAATAATGAATGGGCTGCGCTATTTTGGGTAAGGCGCCTCCTTCATCAGAGAGAACAAGGCCTATCCGTATCTTGGTTATTCTACCACCAAAAGAACGGAAAGTATCCATTTTTTTCTCCCAGGCCTGTACTACTTCCCCTAAAAAACTATTATCTACTGCTGTTTCTGCTTCTTCGTAAAAGGTGGTGTAAGAATGTGGATAGATCCCTATTGCCGAGGCGGATACCAAGGGAATTGGGTTCTCCGGACCGAAATGCTGCATGCCTTTATACAACGTATCCAGGCTATCCAGCCTGCTTTGAAGAATGGTTTCTTTATAGGCTGCGGTCCACCGTTTGGAAATGGTTGCTCCTGCCAAATTTATTATGGCAGTAACGCCTTCCAGGGCAGTATTATCCATTTCTCCTTTGGAGGGATCCCAATAATACCCTTTATACCCTTCCTGAGAAACTATCTTTGCCCTATCCGTTGTAAGATAGTTCACGGGAATGTTTTGTTGTTGTAGCTCTTCCACCAAGGCTTGACCCACCAAACCAGTGGCCCCTGTGATCAATACCTTCATTTCTAATTTTTATACAAAAATAGGGTTTTCATTACGCTGAGTTCCAAGCCTTAAAAAGGATTTAACAGTCTTGTTCAACTTTTGGGGAAGATTTTCACCTTTTTGGAGTGAATGCTTATTATGAATTGATTTTCAAGTTTTTGGTGGCTCTTAACATCTCTCTTTTTCCAGGTGGGCCAGGTAGTCGTTCCACCGTAAAACCTACATTTTGCATAGCCCTTCTGACACTTCCTTTAGCAGAATAGGTAACCAGCACACCGCTGTCCTTTAATACCCGGAATGTCTTTTCAAAGACCTCTTCCGTCCAGAGTTCAGGTTGGACTCTTGGGCCAAAGGCATCAAAATAAACGAGGTTAAACAGATGATGACCCCTCAGACTTAAAAAGTCCTGTTTTTGCTTGTGTAATGAAAAGAAATTAGATAGCGTTACCGATTGCTCCCAGGGGGTGGCATGCATTTCAGCAAAAACCGAAGTAAGCGTTGTCTCTCCTAATTCCGTTGCAAAGTTAAGCTGGTCTAATTCTTCTTTGGTAACGGGGAAGGCTTCCATTCCCACATAGTTGATCTTTAACCTGTTTTTCTCCGCCTCCAAATAGGTGATCAGTGCATTGAGGCCAGTACCAAAACCCATTTCCAGTATAGTGATTTCCGAGAAGGGTAGGTGAAACAGGCCATTTTTTATAAAAACGTGATAGGCTTCCCGAATCGCTCCATGTTTGGAATGGTAATGCTCATTCCAGGTTTCCAGGTGAATGGTGGTGGATCCGTCATCAGTGAAAACAATTTTACGTTTCAACGTTTAGAATTGATCAGTACCCCATCGGCTTCAAATCTATAGGTGTTTTTGGGTTTTGTAATTTTTTTGATCTCTTCTTCGCTTGCCCCTTCATCCTCAGCATAATGTTTTTGATCCTCAACGCTCATTTCCTCGATAAAAGCCTTGCCATTCATAACAACGGATTTTCCTGAAGAATTGGTAGGAACAAAAAAGCCATAATCTTTAAACCGGACAAATACTTCTTCTCCAGTGGTAAGTCCTACTTTCATCCAACATCCTTTGACCTGACACACTTCTTTTATGGTTCCGGTAATTTGGGTCTGGAGGGAATCTTTCATTGTTAACTTTTGGAGGATCTGTGTTGGCTTTTCCAGGGTAGAATTAACCTCAAAAGCTTCACCAAACAGCTCATGTTCCTGCTGTTGTGCTATCACAGCCCCCACATTTGCCAACAACAAAATCGCAAAGAAAGTGTTAAAAATGATAGGTTTAACGAAAAATACAACGGTCTTTAACATATCTTAGAAATTATAGGGTTTGCACTTATTATTTGGGCGCGAAATCGCTAATTTTAACAATACAAAAATAAGGATATGGAGGTACAACAAAAGCAAATCATCATAGAAAAATCCGAAACCACTAAAATAAATGAGGTTGATTTTAATAATTTGTCTTTTGGAAGTGTATATACGGACCATATGTTAGTGGCCGACTTTGAAAATGGTACGTGGAGCATCCCTAAAGTCGTTCCCTACGGTCCTATTGTTTTGGACCCAGCGGCAAAGATATTTCACTATGGACAATCCATTTTTGAAGGAATGAAGGCTTATAAAGATGCGGAGGGGAAGATTTGGTTGTTCAGGCCTTTGGACAATCATGCACGTTTAAACAAATCAGCACAACGCCTGGCCATTCCGGAACTACCTCAGGAATATTTTATTGATGGTCTAACCACCTTGTTACAAGTGGAAAAAGACTGGGTACCCACTACCCCGGGAAGTTCGTTGTACGTTCGTCCTTTTATGTTTGCCTCGGGAACAGGATTCCATGCTTCCCCGGCCAATGCATACAGGTTTATCATTGCCCTTGCTCCCTCCGGAGCGTATTTTTCAGGTAAGGTAAAAGTGCTAATAGAAGAACACTACGCCAGGGCGGCTAATGGTGGAGTAGGCTATGCCAAAGCCGGCGGAAATTACGCCGCACAGTTCTATCCCACCCGATTAGCTGCGGACAAAGGATACCAGCAAGTGATCTGGACGGATGATAATACTCATGAGTACATTGAGGAAGCCGGAGCTATGAATATTTTTGTTCGGATCGGCGACACCCTAATTACAGCTCCAACCAGTGATCGCATATTAGACGGAATTACCCGTAAAAGTATTTTGCAACTTACCAACGATTTAGGAATACCTACAGAAGTGCGAAAAATAAAAGTTTCCGAAGTGATTGAAGCAGCGGAAAATAACAGCTTGCAGGAAATGTTTGGCGCGGGTACTGCGGCTGTAGTTTCACCTATTGCCGGTTTCGGGTTTCGTGGTAAGGATTATGAACTTCCTGAAATTAAAAACAGCTATGCCAACCTGCTAAAAACAAAAATTACAGACATACAGTACAACCGAGCCGAAGATAAATTCGGCTGGCGCTACCAGGTCGTTTAGAGGGAAAGGATGTTTTTGCCTGCGGTTTTCGGTAAATACTACAGGTTGGGATAGCCCTTATCCCAGAACAACATCCGCTGTGAACTTCGTACTATTCCTGCAGTACGGATTTAAGATCGGGTTTGCGATAGTTGGGACCCTTTAATACTTTTCCATCTTCCCGATAAACCGGTTTACCGTTTTCTCCTAATTTGCTCATGTTGCTTCGCTGGATTTCATTAAACACTTCTTCAATTTTATATTGAAGCCCATGTTCCAGAATAGTGCCACAAAGAATGTAGAGCATATCCCCCAAAGCATCAGCTACTTCCACCAGATCACCCTGCTGGGCGGCCTCCAGATATTCTTCATTTTCTTCCCTCATAAGCTTATAACGTAGAAGGTTTTTGTCGCTGCCCAAATGGGCCTTTGGTTCATGGAGCACTCCAAGGCCGAAGGCTTTATGAAATGCCTTTACTGCATCAAGTTGGTTCTTCATCAAGTAAGTTTATTGCATTAATTTTGTGAAAAATACTAAAAACATGTTTTCCACGGGACAAACAATTTTCGCCCTTTTTTTTGTGATAACCTTTACAATTACCATGATTCTGGTATACAGAAAAGACAAAACCCTTCATACCAAAAACTACAAAGGGGTAAAATGGGTCCTAATTTCTTTTATAGGTTTCGTAATTTTTCTATTCCTAATTAAGAATTTTCTGAAAAATTAACAGTTGGGTTGTGTAGACAACAAAAATTAAGATTTTTACAACATTATTCGCTTTCCCCTCGTATTGTATAAGAAAAGGTGTACTTTTGTTTTGTTAAACCTAATCAAAAATGTTCATATTCCTTGGCATTCTTGCTGTTTTAATGATTACCAATGTGGTTCTATTGATATTCAGTGTAAACGGCTCCATGGACAACTTTAGGAAAACCTTCCGCAAAATTTCAGAAATCAAGGTTATCAAATTCCCCCTGTCAGCCGAGCATTCTGATACTAAATATAAAAAAGCTATTTAGTCCTTACTTTTAGGACATGAAACAAGCTCTATTGGTTTTTCTAGGTGGTGGTTTTGGTAGTATACTAAGATACTTTCTATCAAAAAACCTCAATCCCGTTTTTCCCCATTTTTTTCTGGGCACTTTTGTCTCTAACACTCTAGGTTGTCTGCTTATAGGCTTTATCCTTGGTATTTTTGCGCAGGGAAAGTTGTTAACTGAAAATCAAATATTACTGGTATCTGCGGGATTCTGCGGAGGTTTCACTACATTCTCTGCCTTTGCCTTTGAAAACCATTCGTTATTGCGTTCCGGAGAGATCTTTTATTTCTCTGCCTATCTGTTCGCCAGTATTCTTGTGGGTATCCTGGCAATAAGCGCTGGCATCTATCTGGCCAAGATACTATGAGTATTCTACAACGTTTGATCAATTTCATTGAAAATACACCAATTAATATCCCTTTTCTATTATAGTATTTTCATAGAACAGATGTGATCTCCACACTTTTATTAAAAAATATCACAATTTAAATACCAAAAATTTACATACCCTTAAAGTGAAAGGGGTAGTTTCTTTAGATATCATAAAAATAGCCGTAAAACCCTAAAATATCTTAAGGTAAAATTTCTATTCCTATATATTTGATGGGTTAACTAACAAAATCTACAATGAAAAAAGTCGAGGCAATTATTCGAAAATCAAAATTTGATGAAGTGAAAAAAGCACTTCATGAAATTGAGGTCAACTTTTTCAGCTATTGGGATGTAACTGGAGTTGGCAATGAAAAACAAGGTCATGTATACCGGGGGATCACTTACAGCACCACGGACATTCAAAGACGGTACTTGGTTATTGTGGTATCGGACGATTATTTGGAAAAAACCGTACAAACTCTTATCAAAACTGCTGCTACCGGAAATGTGGGAGACGGAAAAGTATTCATATCAGAAGTTCTGGAGGCCTACAGGATTAGAACCGGGGAAAGCGGTTATTCCGGGATCAATTAACTAACCAACTATCAATTACGAAAATTATGGAAACAGGATTATTTACGGCGAATAATGTTTGGATGATGGTATGCACCGGTTTGGTATTCTTTATGCACCTTGGGTTCTCTTTTTTAGAAATAGGACTTACCCGGCAAAAAAATACCGTGAACATTCTATTTAAGAATGTGTTCATAATCACAGCTGGATTGCTCCTCTATTATGCGTTTGGGTTTAACTTAATGTACCCGGGAGATTTTAACGGTTTTGTTGCAGGGATCAATCCCGGAATTGCTGCCCCTGAAAATGGCATGACTCCGGAGTATGCGGACGGGGGGTACACCTGGTGGACAGATTTCCTTTTTCAAGGAATGTTTGCAGCCACCGCCGCAACTATTGTATCCGGCGCTGTGGCGGAGCGCGTCAAACTCGGTGGATTTATGATCTTCACCATTCTTTATGTGGGTTTCATATACCCTATCGTCGGTTCCTGGCAGTGGGGCGGGGGTTTCCTTTCTACTCTGTCTTTTGGTAAGGCGGAAGGCTTTTATGACTTTGCCGGTTCCACTTTGGTACATTCCGTTGGAGGATGGGGCGCTTTAATAGCGATCTATCTGCTCGGGGCCCGAATCGGAAAATTTGGAGAAGATGGGAAGACGCGCGCCATCCCCGGACATAACCTTCCTTTGGCATCCGCAGGGGTATTAATCCTTTGGCTGGGATGGTTTGGATTTAATGGCGGTTCCGTTCTCTCTGCAGATCCGGAAACCACCTCATTGGTTCTGGTAACCACTTGTTTGGCCGCGGCATCGGGAGGTGTTGCCGCATTTATCACTTCTACCTTTCGCTACAAACAATACGATTTAACGATGTTTTTAAACGGTATTCTGGGGGGACTGGTAGGGATTACGGCAGGTGCGGATCAAATGTCACCCAACGAGGCAGTAATCATTGGACTCATCGCCGGAGTTATTATCGTTTTTGGCGTAGCCTTAATTGACCGATTGAAACTGGATGACCCGGTAGGGGCTGTTGCGGTACATTTAATTTGCGGAATGTGGGGCACCCTAGCCGTTGGTATTTTTGGCGCAATGGCCAGCTTTGATCAGTTTCTGGTGCAGTTGGCCGGGGTAGGAGCCACAGCAACCTTTTGCTCCCTGACAGCATTTCTTATCCTTTTTGCCATTAAGAAATTCGTAGGAATTCGGGTTTCCGAGCAGGAAGAACTTGAGGGGCTGGACATCCATGAGCACGGAATGGACGCCTATGCGGACTTTAGGATGAACCAACATTAACAATAAAGGTAACGGAGCGTTTGGCAGAACGCTCCGTTGGCAACCTTTCCAAAAATCACATAAGACGTAAAATCCGCCCGATGACACGGGCCTCTAAACATGGTATTTATGAAAACGGTTACTTATTCCACAAAATACTAAAAAAAGCTTTCTGATAAAACCAGCTGACATTACCCACGAAGCATCGGAAAGGTTTCTCCCGAGGTAGTTTCTAACGATGCCCACTCTGGTTTCAGGTTTTCATAAGGTTGTAATGGAAGAGTATCCCGTTTACAAGATTTTCATTAAAAAAATGAAACCTAGTATTAACCCTTTTTAAACTTAGAAATTATGATGAAAAAACGAACAGTTTTAATTGCACTATGTAGCGTTCTCGCCTTTACAGGAAGTAATTGGGCGCAGGATTCCCCAAGCATTGACGATAAAGTGGGGGTTGGGTTGAGCCTGAATCTCGATGCATTTTTTGGCTTCAATCCCATGATGGCCATTTCGTATTCCTTAAACGATACTGATGCCCTGACCTTTTACGGCATTCAATGGGGAGCAGGTACGGGATCGGCCTGGGGCCAATGGACTGAATTTGGCATAGGGTACAACAAAACCATTGGTAGTTTTGATATCAACCCACAATTGGGTTTCACCATGGGTAGCTTACTGTCAAGTGGAGCTGCGCAACCTGGTATCATTGGCGATGGTATTGTGCCCAACCTTACGGTAAATTTAGGCACAGAAAAACTGGAAGGCCAGTTTTACTTTGGGTACTACGCTGCTTTAAGTGATGAAACCGAAGCCGGGGATGCCACCAATAATTACGTACACTATTGGGCGAATTTAGGTTATAAAGTCTCTCCGTTTTTCTCCGTGGGAGGACATTTTGAGGAACTTTTCCTATCCGGTGGTGAAATAAATGGTGGTGGTGACCTGGATAGGGCTGATGGCTATGTCTGGCTGGGACCTTATGTCCAGTTCCAAAAAGGCAATGCCGGCTTAAGGTTCTCTTTTGGGGGTAACCTGGCGGACGAAGATGATCGCTTTGCTCCCAATGACTTTTATAAGTTAGCGTTTTTCATGACCCTTTAAACACCATATCATTCAAAGTTCTTTAGGAGGATATCCCGCAAACAGGGATGTTTACTCCATGGAAAACTGCTTTTCTCCTGCCCGCACCCTGGTTTTCATAAAGTTTTGCCTTGGCACCAGGGGGCAGGAGAATTTTTTGTTATAAACACAATAGGGATTATAAGCTCTGTTAAAGTCAATGTCCAGGGTATCCCCATCGGGAATACGCAGATTCAGATATCGCCCTCCCCCATAGGTTTCCTCCCCGTTGGTCAGGTCCATAAAAGGTAGGAACAGATAATCTTCATACCTTTTTACATTGGTCAGATCAAGACTTCTGTACACTTCCAACTCATGCTCGTTGCCGTTCAGCGAAAACCTTGCAATACCGTAGCGTACTTCCCAGCTCTCCTGGTCAGTGGTAGTAGGCATCATAAAAGGTTCCGCTTCAGGGGTACGTTCAAGAAAAGCCTTCACAATATATTTTTCGTCGGGAGGGAAAAAGTCGAGTCCTTCAAAATTCTTCCGATATCTATCCGGCAATGGTGAAGTTTCAGGATTTTTTAACTCCGCATTCTTAGCTTTCTGAAAATCCAGGATATCACGGATCAATGGGGAAACAACCTGTTGATCTTCAAATTGGTCATGATATCGCTTTGCTTGCCGGCAAGAAGTGATCACCATTAAAAGGGCCATAAAGTAAAGTCTCATGTTGTAAAAATACATCAGTTAGCAGTTCCATTTTCAATTCAGAATTGTACCTTCTTCAAAAAAGGACAAATGAGGTATCTCTTAATCGTTGGCCTACTGATGTTTTTCTCTATTGCCTGCCAAAAACACAAACGCCATACTGCAACACCTCCGGAGAGGAAACTTCCGGTTTTGGAAGATAACCGATACAATGTTGCATTTTTAATCATGAACGGGGTGTATAATACGGAGCTCACTGCACCTTTTGACGTTTTCCAGCACACCCAATACCGAAAGGGGATAAAAGCCATGAATACCTTTACCGTAGCGAATACCCTAGAGGCCATAACCACTTTTGAGGGATTGCGAATTTTACCGGATTTTGATTACATCCGGGATAGCCTTCCCCAAATTGATATTTTGGTCGTTCCCAGTGCAGTGCACCACCTGGATACCGATTTGCAAGATAGCGTTATGCTAAACTTTGTGAAAAAAGTAGATAAAAAAGCCCTTTTTATGACCTCACATTGCGATGGGGCATTTGTACTGGCCAAAGCCGGACTTTTAGATAAAGTGGTTTCCACCACCTTCCCAAGCGATATCACCGCATATAAACAAAGGTTTCCTGATTTGGTAGTGAAAGACAGTGTCATCTTTGTGCATGACGGGAAGTACATCACCTCCGCTGGTGGCGCCAAAAGTTTTGAGGCAGCACTATACCTATGCGAACTACTTTATGGAGAAAAAATAGCGCAATCCATAGCCAAGGGACTGGTTATCGATTGGAATTTGGAAACCGTTCCCCGTTATATTCGTCAGTAGTTTAATATCGGGATGCATCAAAGTAACGCTCTACCAAAGCATTAAACTCAGGTGTGATTCGCAGCAAAGCAGTATGCTCTATCGCATATAATTTGTTCTTGTCTTTAAAACCTTTCTTTAATGCCTCCTCCAAATAATAGAGCGCTGTTCCAAAGTCCTCGTTTTTCGAAGCAATTGAGGCCACCTTTAGATAGTAATCATAATTTTGAGGATCGGTTAAGGTTTTTAGCATATAGAGGAACACTAAGGCTTCCTCATCCACAACCTCTTTACTGGTTACCACTTCTATGTTGTCCTTCACCAAAGCATTTACGTAGCCATAGAGTCGCTTACCCATCCGTCGTTCCATCTCTTTAGTACCTCCTATGAATTTATTGATCTGTCCCGTTTGATAGTTCCACCATCCCAGATTATTAAAATTATAGGTGAGGACATCCTCTTCCAAAAAATAAGCGAAATCCTCCTTCAGAAAGCCTTCTTTAAAAAAAGCTGCCCCCTGCTGCCGCTTACGTTCCCGGAACCCCCTGCTTCTTTTTAACGTTCTTTTGGCTTCACGTAAAGAATCTATGCTCCTCAGCGTTCTAAAAACAGATAAGGTCTCGGCCATTGCCCTGTTGGCAAGTAGGGTTTTATTCTGGGACAGCCATTCTCTTATCGCATCAACATCCCTTTGATACGATCGTTCTATCTTTAAACTGTCCTTTGACTGATTCTTTCTTGCCATCATGGAAAGCTCAAAATAGCCTAAGGCGCGATATATTAACTCCCATGTCACCGGGTCCTTCCCGTCATGAACCAGAAGGTTATTGCTAAACTTGAGACTATTCAATACTTTTTCGTCCTGAAGTAATGCAGGATAATTGTAGTTCTCCCTTTGAACAATCCCTATAAAATGAAAAGAATTTTTTGCATTCAACAGTTCTATATTGGCCAAAGCTGCATTTATGGAAATCGCACCATCAATTTCTCTAATGAGCATAGGAACCAAATTGGCAAACCGGCCGGCACCTTCAACCCCAGCGGTATACAACCGGCTTCTGTGGATAGGCAAAGTGGTTAAGAGCTTATCCAACACCCGTTTTGTTCTCAGTATGTTTTCGGTTAAAGCAACGGAGTCGTGAACCGCATTGGGTGCAGCCACCACATATCCCAAACTGTCAGCAACCCTGGTAAATCCTGAAATACCTTTTTTCCCCCGGCCTTGCATATCAAAGACCAAAAGCAACGGCCACTTCCCCTTTAATTCAAATTTTCTGGGCAGGTACAATGCAAACGTTTCTTGTATGGAATCTGCAACCATCAAAGAGTCCACAATACTCCCCTTTTTAATTCTCAACTCCTGGGAATGGCATGGAAAACAGGCAAGGGCAAGCAAACAAAAAACAACTAGCGCGTATTTTTTAACCATATAGCCATTACAGCAAAAATCTCGCCAAAAATTAACAATAAGCAGGTCTTGTTTTTTCATTTAAGCAGGGGAGCATTAGAGATCACGTTGGACAGTATAATATGCGTCCTGGTTTCTCCATACGTAATTAGGGTGTCTATAAAGTTTTCTAAATGTGCTTGATCCTTTAATACCACTTCCATCACAATGTTTTCATTGCCAGTGATCCGATAGCAATTAATGACTTCCTCATAAGAAGCTACTTTATCTAAAAAGGGACGTAGTTTTCCTACAAATGCGCGTAGGGTGATGATAGCCCTTAGCTGATGCCCCAGCTTGAAATAGGATACTTTGGCCTGATATTTTTCTATAATCCCCAGATCCTCCATCTTTTTGATCCTTTCCGCTACCGCAGGGGGAGTCAACCCAACTTTTCTCCCAATTTCTGCAAAACTGGAACGGGCATTTTCTTGAAGACAACGTAAAATCTCCGTATTTAAATGATCTATCTTAAAATTCAAACTCTTTTTTCGTAAATAATTATCTTTTAAAAGGAAAATTAGACTTTTGGTTTGTTTTCTAAAGGTAATCATTTTTATTGCTTGCGTAACTTTATGTAAAAGAAGACTAGGAAAAGATGGGCAACATTAATTATAATGCACTTCCTGTTTACCAAAAATCCCTGGCGTTGCGAGACATGAGCAAAGCCATTGCGCGCTATTTTTCATATGAATCGGGTGTTTTTCAAAACGGGAAAACTGCTGGTTTACGGGCGATCATCGCCTATTCTCTCATCACAGATGCTGCATTGATTCCTTCGGCCATAGAGAAAGTGTGCCAGACCAGTTCCAATAGTGGCAAGCTTAAAAATGCGACATTCATCCATATTATCACACGTAATATTCTTTCGTATTGCAATGGTTTGGAGAAAGATGGGGTAAAGGAAAAAGAGTATCTGAATCTATTGCGTAAAGAAATCCGGACCTTTAGAAAGTCTTTCGTCCAATGGCGCAAATCCCTTATTTCCAACGAGGAGAATCAATAATCCTAATATTGGAGTATTAAGAGGTGCCACTTAAAGATCCACCTCCTTTGTGAAAGCGCCCCGAGGTATCCTTACATATTTCTACGATACTGCCCTCCTACCTCAAAAAGCGCATGGGTGATCTGTCCTAAAGAGCAGTATTTTGTTACCTCCATGAGCTTATTAAAAGTATTTTCATTGGCTATGGCCACCTGTTGTAATTCCTGTAACAGGGAATTTGCGTTTTCCAAATTCCCCTTGTGAAGTTGCTCTAAGGTCTGGATTTGGCCCTTTTTTTCTTTTTCGGTTGCACGTATCACCTCTGCCGGCAGGATTGTAGGTGATCCTTTGGAACTCAAAAAGGTGTTCACCCCTATAATGGGGTATTCTCCGGAATGTTTAAGGGTTTCATAGTGTAGACTTTCCTCCTGGATCTTAGAACGTTGGTACATGGTTTCCATTGCTCCCAATACACCACCCCTCTCGGTAATTCTATCAAACTCCAGCAGCACCGCTTCCTCTACAAGATGGGTTAACTCTTCAATGATGAATGATCCTTGTAGCGGATTTTCATTTTTAGCCAATCCCAATTCCCTGTTAATGATAAGTTGTATGGCCATGGCGCGTCGGACCGATTCCTCTGTTGGGGTAGTTATAGCCTCATCGTAAGCATTGGTATGCAATGAGTTACAATTGTCATAAATAGCATATAGGGCCTGAAGCGTTGTTCGGATATCGTTAAAGTCAATTTCCTGTGCGTGGAGGCTTCTACCAGAGGTTTGGATATGGTATTTTAGCAGTTGGGCTCTTGGCCCGGCTCCATACTTTTCCCGCATGGCCTTGGCCCATATACGACGAGCGACTCTACCGATTACCGCATACTCGGGATCAATTCCATTGGAGAAAAAGAACGAAAGGTTGGGACCAAACTCATTAATATCCATTCCCCTGCTCAAATAATACTCTACATAGGTAAAACCGTTGGAAAGGGTAAATGCCAATTGTGAAATGGGATTAGCGCCGGCTTCCGCAATATGATACCCCGATATAGAAACCGAATAAAAATTCCGCACCTTGTTTCCAATAAAATATTCTTGTACATCCCCCATCAATCTCAGGGCGAACTCCGTGGAAAAAATACAGGTATTTTGCGCCTGGTCTTCTTTTAAAATATCTGCCTGCACCGTTCCCCTAACTTTTCCCAGGGTTTCCGCTTTAATGGTATCGTATACTGCTTTAGGCAGCACCTGGTCTCCGGTGACTCCCAATAAGAACAACCCTAAACCATTGTTCCCCTCGGGAAGTTCTCCCTGATACTTTGGACGATCTACTTTCTTTGCCCGGTAAATAGTGTTGATTTTTTTTGTCACCTCTTTTTCAAGGCTGTTTTCCTTTATGTATTTTTCACAATTCTGATCTATTGCGGCATTCAGAAAAAAGCCCAACAGCATAGGGGCCGGGCCGTTAATGGTCATGCTCACGGAAGTCATAGCATCACTCAGATCAAATCCGGAATACAGTTTCTTCGCATCGTCCAGACAGCATATGGATACTCCCGCATTTCCAATTTTTCCGTAAATATCCGGCCTATGGTCCGGATCATGCCCGTATAAGGTAACCGAATCAAAAGCCGTGGATAGCCGTTTTGCGGACATATCCAAACTCAGGTAGTGAAATCTTCTATTGGTTCGCTCAGGACCCCCTTCACCGGCAAACATCCTGGTGGGGTCTTCCCCTTTGCGTTTAAACGGATAGATGCCCGAAGTAAAAGGAAAACTTCCCGGCACGTTCTCCTGAAGCATCCAACGGAGCAGATCTCCCCATGCTTTGTACTTAGGTAGGGCTACCTTGGGAATTGCATTTTTGGATAAAGAGGTAGTATGGGTATCAATTCTGATTTCCTTTTCCCGTACCTTAAAGGAGAAAACCGGATCCTTATACCGTTTTAGCTGCCGTTCCCAGTTCACGATCAATTCCCAATTCTTAGGATTCAGCTCTAATTTAATCCGACCAAATTCTGTAATTAATGCATTACAGATTTTAGCATTTTCGCTCTTACCCGCTGCTGCTGTCAACTCCGAACTTAGCCCATTACCGTCCAAAAAATGTGAATCCTGTTCTTCCTGACCGATATGAAGTAAAGAAAGGATAGTTTTAAAAATACCGTACAGTTGTTGTGCTACTTCAGCTTGATGATCCACTTGTTGGTCATACCCCCGGTTGTTTTCCGCTATTTCTGAAAGATATCGGGTTCTGGGAGGCGGAATGATAAATCGCTTTTCGGTGGTGTCAGTAGACACCTCAAAATTGGATGTTAGTGCTGCCCCGGTTTTTCCTGCCAAAGCTGCCAGGGTAGCCAGGTATAAGCGGTTCATCCCGGGATCATTGAACTGGGACGCAATAGTTCCATAAATGGGTAATTCTTCCTGATCCGTATCCCAAAGGTTATGGTTGCGTACATATTGTTTTTTTACATCACGTAGCGCATCCAGAGCACCGCGTTTATCAAACTTGTTAATGGCCACCACATCCGCAAAGTCTAACATGTCTATTTTTTCCAGTTGCGTAGCGGCACCAAATTCCGGTGTCATGACATAGAGTGCGACATCGCTGAAATCCAGAATTTCGGTATCGGATTGTCCAATACCCGAGGTTTCCAGAATAATCAGGTCAAATTCAGCAGCCTTTAATACCTGAAGCGCTTCCCCCACATATTTGGACAAAGCTAAATTGGATTGCCTGGTGGCCAAAGAGCGCATATAAATGCGGCCATTACTAACAGCATTCATACGGATACGGTCTCCAAGAAGGGCTCCCCCGGTCTTTCTTTTAGAAGGATCAACCGAAACAATCCCCACGTGTTTCTGTGGAAAATCCATAAGGAACCTTCGGATAAGCTCGTCTACCAAACTGGACTTACCGGCACCTCCCGTACCCGTAATACCCAATACAGGAATATCCTGGTTGGCATTTACCCTCGAAAAATGCTCATTAAATTCCGATGGACGATTCTCTGCCAGGGAGATCAAACGTGCTATGGTGTTCGGATGTTTCTGTTTTAAATACTTTGAAACATTTTCCGAAGCGTCGGAACATAATCCGGGGACTTCCTGATCACACTTTTCCACCAGATCATTAATCATACCCTGAAGCCCCATTTTTCTACCGTCATCCGGAGAATAGATCCGGGTTATTCCATACGCCATCAAATCCTCTATCTCCTTGGGAAGGATAACACCTCCTCCTCCACCAAAGATCTTAATGTGTCCCGCCTGTTTCTCCTGGAGCAGATCATACATATACCTGAAATATTCATTATGACCGCCCTGGTAAGAGGTCATTGCAATAGCATGGGCGTCCTCCTGAATGGCACAATCCACCACCTCGGTTACACTCCTATCATGCCCTAAATGAATAACTTCTACCCCCGTAGCCTGGATAATTCGACGCATTATATTAATCGCAGCGTCATGACCATCAAATAGAGAAGCTGCGGTGACAATTCTGATCTTGTGCTTGGGTAGATAGGGTGTGATCTGCTGCATTATGAAAGCCTTATTTTTTCTCCCGCAAGTTAAGATAATCGCAATAAAAAATGGATTATACCTTTAATTTTATAAAAATTTAGTAGTGTTAAGGTTTGTTTTTCCGAATCAAATAATTTTCTTCTCATTTTTGAAGTAATGAAACTTACTATTCTCATTCATTGTAAAGATCAAACCGGTATAATTTATGCCGTGACAGACTTTCTATTTCAAAAAGGCGGTAATGTAGTTTATCTGGATCAGCATGTGGACAAAGAAGCTGTAGTTTTTTTTATGCGTTTGCAGGTGGAGTTTCCCAACGGTTTTTCCAATGCCGAATTTGAAGCGGAATTTGAAACACTGTTGGCGCAGCCCTACGAAATGAAATGGAGTTGCCATTTGGAAGGCGTACGACCCCAAATGGCCATTTTTGTGTCTAAATACAATCATTGCCTTTACGACTTGTTAAGCAGGCACCGCTCAGGGGAATTGGAAGTAGATATTCCGTTTATCCTCAGTAATCATACCGATTTAGCCTATATTGCTGCAAAATTTGAAATCCCTTTTCACCATGTACCTATTTCAAAAGAAACACGGGAAAAGGCAGAGGAAATTCAACTGGAGCTCTTAAAAAATAGTCAGATAGACTTTATTGTCCTGGCCCGGTACATGCAAATTGTGTCCTCTACGGTAATCGATCAGTACCCCAGTAAGATCATAAACATACATCACTCCTTCCTCCCGGCCTTTGCAGGGGCAAAACCCTATCATGCCGCGTTTAAAAGAGGGGTAAAAATTATAGGAGCCACCAGCCACTATGTCACGGAAGCCTTAGATGCCGGCCCCATAATAGAGCAGGATGTACTACCTGTTTCCCACACCCACAGTATCAAAGATTTTATCGCCAAAGGCAGAGACCTGGAAAAAATCGTGCTCTCCCGAGCGGTGAAGCTTCATGTGGAGCGCAAGACCATGGTATATAACAACAAGACTGTTATCTTTATGTAATGCGAAGAAATCCAATCCGAATGAACAAAAAAGTCGCTGCCCTTGTAGGGTTTTGGGCCTTAGCAGGATGTGCCGAATTACAACAGGTGGTAAATCAATTACCACAATCTGAAACTATTGGAAGTCCCGAGATTGCACAAGGACTACAGGCTGCACTTAACGCAGGCATAGAAAAACAGGTAAGCAAATTAGCTGAGGAAAATGGTTTTTTCGGCAACGAAAGAGTAAAAATTCTACTTCCCGAAGAATTAAGGAAAGTGGACAACACCTTAAGAGACATTGGTTTGTCCAACCTGGCGGATGAAGGGCTACGAATTTTGAATCGCGCTGCGGAAGATGCTGTAAAAGAGGCAACACCTATTTTTGTTGACGCGGTGCAGAACATCACTTTTGAAGATGCCAGAGCCATTCTGTTGGGTGCTGATGATGCGGCAACGAATTATTTAATGCAAAATACCGAGCAACAATTGTATACCACTTTTGAACCGGTGATCAAGGAATCCTTTACTACCGTAGGCGCCGATAAAGTCTGGAGCTCTCTCATATCCCAATACAATGATCTGCCTTTTACCAGGAAAGTAAACCCGGATCTTACGGATTATGTGACCCGGGAAGCCCTGGAAGGCGTTTATACCATGATCCAAATTGAAGAAGGAAACATACGCAACAATATCACCTCCAGAACAACGACGCTATTAAAGAAAGTTTTTGCACTTCAGGATTAACAATAATTTAATGTAATCTCCCACAATAATACTTGTACTACCTTCGTTGTAACCTAAAGTAAACAAGGCAATTATAACATATTGCTAAAGTTTAATTAACCTTGACCCGGAGCATATATTTGAATTTTGTTCCAAACTATTTGAGTTAGCATTTTTTTGAGTTAGTTAGTTTAGATGCCGGTGTAAAACACCGGCATTTTTTGTTACAGCACTTGACGAACCTAAATCGTATTTTGGTAAACTGGAGGTAAATTATTATCGGGACTTACTTATTTTAGTATTTTGTTAACATTTCGGAGAAGGCAATTTCATACCTTGATAGGAAGTGCTAATTCATCAATCAAGCAATGCGATTATCTCTAAGGTGCATTTTCGTATCTGTTATGCTTGCTCATGGATTTACTTCCCTGGGCAAAGAGATTAATAATAATGCCACCATTGTGGGGCTTCCTGTAGTCCTTCAGGATTCTTTGGAATGGGCAGATTATTTCTATAATATTCATAGGTTTGAAAAGGCTATACCCCTATACGAGAAGAATCTTGACTTACCCAAAAAAGAAAAGGTTCATGTACTCAAAAAATTGGCCCTAAGTGAAGCCGCCATAGAACATCCCACCGCTTCGGTTGATTACATACATGAATACCTGCAATTGGATTTTCAACCGTCCTTCCTTTTACACGAAGGATTTGATGGAATACGAAACACCCCGGAGTTTAACAAAATTTCCCGTCGTATACTCCCTAAAATTACCCTGGAGGCTGTTTTCTATTTTTTTGTAGCCTTAATTGGCTTTTACGTTGTAGCCCTTTTGATGTTCAACAAAAAGATAGATTTGTGGTCCCGGATTTTTATTGCCGCTTTCGTATTTATCCATTCCTTTTTCATTCTCAATATTTGTATCAACAGATCCAACTATCTATTTGAGTTTCCACACGCTTATTTAATGTCAACATGGTCATCATTTTTGTATGGCCCTTTGCTTTTTCTCTACATCCGACGTGTATCCCTCAAGCATGAACTCAACAGACAGGACCTTTGGCATTTTCTCCCCACCTTGTTGTTGATTGCCTATATGATCCCTACCATTTATTGGTTTTCAGGCACTGAGAAAATCAATTTGATGCTAACAAGGATTCAGAACGGAGTTAGCCCGGGAGATGCCAATAAATTGGTTTTGATCGTTACCTTAAAAGCGCTTTCATTGGCCATTTATGCCTTCTTTGTCCATCAGGTACTCCAGAAAAGTAAAAGGAGCAACCAATTGCAATATAAAACCCGGCAATGGCAAAAAAATATCTACTATATTCATATTGCTTACGTAATCACTTACATTAGTTACGGTATATCCATATCTTCCGGAAATCCCTATCCTATCTTTTACCATGTGCCTATAATAATGATGGCTGCTATGGTGGTGTATGCAGGTTACGCCGCAAATCTTCAACCGGATGTGTTTAGCGGGTTGTATACGTATACCAACCAGCTTTTTCCCAAATACTTGAAATCCGGATTAACAGAAAGTCTTTCAATGGAATTACGGGAGCACTTGTCAAGACTTTTCAGGGACGAAAAACTCTATCGAAGAAATGACATTAACCTGGATCTGGTCGCTAAAAAATTGAATACCACCCGGCACAATGCATCTCAAATCATCAATGAGCATTTCCAGGTAGGATTTCATGAATTAGTAAATCAATTCCGAATTGCCGAAGCAAAAGAACTGCTAGAAGCCAACAAAGAGTTAAACATCATCGACATTGCCTATGAAGTGGGCTATAATAACAAAGTGACCTTTAATAAAGCTTTTAAGAGAGTAACGCAGCTCACCCCCACACAATACCTTCAAGGTATCGAAAAAAAAAACAGTCCTAGTCTATCGGGAATGCGTCATTTTTGATGGGCGTTTCCAGCTTCTAACGTAACGCATCCTATTTTTGGAAGTAAACGGCCCTGGGACAACACTTCCAAAACAATGTTTTCATTTTGCAAGTAATTTGAATTAGTCACCTTATATCCCAGGACCGTTTTATTGTTTTAGCCGGGACAGATACCGGATCACCCCTTCGTTGAACACCTTAGGTTGTTCTACATTAACCACATGGCCACAATTCTTTATCACCAAAAGTTCGGCACTGCTATGGGCTTTTACAATCTTTTGTATGGTAGGTAAGAAAAGATAATCCTCTTCTCCCATTACATAAAAGGTAGGGATCTGAATATCTACCATCCTGAAAAATCGTAGCAAAGGATTAATTTCGGAAGTCAATCTAAACCACCTCACGAATTCCTTTTGATACAGTTTTTTAGCCTCCCGGACAAAAAGCAATCGGGATTCCCTGTGGTTTTTTTTGGGCATAATGATAAAAGCAAAAAACTGATATAGCCATAGATAAGGGACAATGGACTTAAAGATGATCCCCAGCCTCATCAGTACCTGAGATCTAAAGTTTAATTTCATGATGGCCCCACCCATAACTAAACTGGACACCCGTTCCGGATATTTCTCAGCAAGGTTCCGGATCAGTATGGTCCCCAGCGAAATCCCGATAAAATGTGACTTTTTAATATTCTCATGATCAATTACTTCCATGATATCCTGTGTGATAGCATCAAAAGTATATTTGTCACTAAAAGCATCCTTAAGGTTGGGTTTTGAATTTCCATGCCCTCTCAAATCCAAAAGCAGTACGTTAAAATGCCTTTTAAAGTCGCGTAGTTGTTTGTACCATATAGTGGAACTTCCTCCGGCCCCATGTACGAATGTCACCCATTCCGCAGCATTTGGGTGAGGATATTTGATGTAGTGAAGCAAGAGCTGTTTTTTGATAAAAATACGTTAAATTTTGACCCGTAAAAGGCCTACTTCCTGCGCCATAGTCCTAATTCTTCGTTAAAAATAGATAAACTACCTGATATTTAGCTGAATACCGCTGATATCACATCCAAATCCTGGATATACAACGTATCTTTACTATAACAAATCTTAGATCATGGGAAATCAGTATTGTAAGGTAGGTGCCACAACGCCTATCACAAGCGGCACAGGAGCTGCCGCAGCATTAGAGCGGCGGTATCACAACTTTTTAGAACGAGCGGCAAACTTGGCCGGAATGGACTCCCGGATGGGGGATTTCTTTGAAGCAAAAATAAAAGGCTTGAAAAAGACGCTGGAAGCATTGGTTTAAAGCGCTCTTTTTTCCAGTTCCTTTTGCATTCCGCGTTGTAACTCGAAGGCTTTTTCTCTTGCTTTTTCTGCATAATCCTCACCATTGGAAGCATACAAGATGCCTCTTGAAGAGTTTACTAATAGGCCTATGTTTTTCGTCATGCCATAGCGGCAAACTTCTTGCAGACTACCTCCCTGGGCCCCTACTCCGGGTACCAGAAGAAAACTATCCGGGATAAGCCGACGTATTTCTTCTAAATATGAAGCTTTTGTAGCGCCTACCACATACATCAGGTTTTTGGCATTGGTATAGGATTGTGAAGTCTTTATGACCTGCTTGTACAACGCTACATCCCCCAGATTCCTGGTTTGATAGTCAAAAGCGCCCTGATTGGAGGTTAGCGCCAGCAGTATGGTATGCTTATTTTGGAACTCCAGGAAGGGTTCCACAGAGTCTTTACCCATATAGGGGGCAACGGTTAAGGCATCAAATTGCAACTCCTGAAAAAACGCCCGGGCATATCGGCTTGCGGTATTGCCTATATCCCCCCGTTTTGCATCCGCAATAGTGAATTGCTCAGGATACTTTTCATTAAGATACTCCATAGTCTTTTCCAGGGCTTCCCAGCCCTTTAAACCATAGGCTTCATAAAACGCCAGATTGGGTTTGTAGGCCACACAATACTCCTGGGTAGCCTCAATTATCGCTTTGTTAAAGCTAAAAACAGGATCTTTCTCTTTCCTTAGGTGTGGTGGTATTTTGTCAATATCCGTATCCAGTCCCACGCATAGGAAGGATCTTTTCTTATGGATTTGATCTATAAGTTCGGTTATTTTCACTTGGTATTGGGTGTTCGGTGTTTGGTGTTTGGTGTTTGGTGTTTGATGTTAAGTTCTTCTTGCAATTCCCTGGCACATCCCTCCGAAATAGTTGATGGAATGGGTACTGGTTATTGGGTATCCGGATGATCGATATCAAAAGATCTCCGAGGCTTCTTTTAGTTTCTCCGTATTTTCTACCAACATTAATTCGTCAATGATCTTCTGGATATCCCCGTTCATAATGTTTTGCAGATCATATAAGGTCAATCCTATGCGATGATCCGTTACCCTGCCCTGGGGATAATTATAGGTGCGGATTTTAGCTGAGCGATCACCACTGCTTACTTGCGAATTTCGCTTTGCCGCATCTTCAGCCTGTTTTTTAGCCAATTCCAGGTCATACAAACGGGAACGCAATACTTTAAAAGCTTTGTCTTTGTTTTTGTGCTGTGATTTTTCATCCTGGCACTGTGCCACCAATCCGGTAGGTAGGTGCGTAAGCCGCACTGCCGAATAGGTCGTATTCACCGATTGTCCTCCGGGGCCGGAAGAACAGAAGTAATCAATACGTACCTCTTTGGGGTCTATTTGCACATCAAAATCTTCAGCTTCAGGAATTACCATCACGGTAGCCGCACTGGTATGTACCCTACCCTGAGTCTCCGTTTGGGGTACGCGCTGCACCCGGTGTACTCCAGCCTCAAATTTAAGTGTGCCGTACACATCCTCTCCCGCGACCTCAAAATGGATCTCCTTATATCCCCCCGCTGTGCCTTCGTTAAGGTCAATAATATTGGTCTTCCAACCTTTACTTTCACAATACTTGGCGTACATTCGGTATAAATCCCCGGCAAAAATACTGGCCTCATCCCCGCCGGTACCAGCCCGAATTTCCATAACCACATCTTTTTCATCCTCGGGATCCCTGGGGATTAGCAAGAACTTGATCTCCTCCTCCAGTTTTGGAAGCGCTTCCTTGGCTTCTTCCAGTTGCAGTTTGGCCATTTCCACCATTTCCGGATCCCCTCCATCGGCTAGAATCTCTTCTGCTTCCCGGATGTTTTCTGTTAAACCCATGTAGATCTGCCGTTTGTCTACCAGGGTTTTAAGGTCTTTGTATTCCTTGTTCAGCTTTACATATCGTTTTTGATCGGAAATTACATCCGGTTGGATGATTAGATCGGCTACCTCATCAAATCGCTGCTTAACAATGTTCAGTTTTTCAAGCATATTCCTATCCTCCTAAGAGTGCGAATTTACAATTTTTTGTATGGATTAGGGGGCTGTTGTTAAGGGATCAATCAATGATAAAGGTAGTGGCCAGGGTAATTATAGTAGCATCTAAGTCCGTACTCCTGTCATAATACGCAAAGCGCAGATCTACCGTTTTCAGGCCAAAAATCAAAAATTTTGACCTGGTAAAAATGTCCGAATACCGTACCCCAAAGCCATATTGATTAGCGGTATAGTCTGAAAGGTCAAAATCCGATGTGTAAAAGTCCGCAGTAGATACCGCTACGTCTTTGGCAAAGAAATAATCCGCAGCGGTTTGGGAATAAAAACGATAATTGGGATAAAGCGTAAACTGATCGCTTATTTTTAATGGGATCTCCAGATTGGCCGTATGCGAGAGAATGCCCCAATCATCGTAATAAAAACGATAATAGGTTCGCAGAATGGCCAAATCGCTGAGATAGTAATTCAAACGTAGCCCGATGGGTAGTTTAAACCGGGTATCCGGTAAGCGCTCTACGTCATCCGCCAATTGAAAACCATCAAAGATAAAGTCATCAATATCCCCAAAATATACACGTTGGAACGGAGTGCTCAACAATCCCTCCTGCAATACCGCATCTACCACCACCGATACCTGTAACCGCTTGCTCAGGATTTGAGAAAATCCCAGGGAAAGGGAAAAGGAGTTCCTATTTTCGTTTTCAAAGGGTGTAAAATCCGGATCATATCCGGGTACCACCCCGGTAAATCCGCCCCTGAGTTCTATAGGATATTGCGGATTCCAGGAATCCAAATACACCTGACCACCCAATGATAGCTCCGTATTTCTTTCGTTGAACAAGTAAGTGTACGATCCCCCAAAACCCACGGAAAAATAATCATACTCTGCAGAAACATAGGCTTTGGCGCTCCAAATCCGATTTCTGTCATCAGAACTGTGGGTATAGGAAGGACTAAAATAAGCGAGCAAATCATTACGCGAGGCTCCGGAGGAGGCATCAAAAGCATCGGCGATACCGTCACCATCATATGGGTTTACATTGCTGGAGGAGGCCGATGAATACGCTGATATACCGGCGTCTACGGTAAGCACATCATCCGCATTCAGGGGCATTCGCAACACCAGGGTGGATGTGGCATCCGTGAGTTGTTCCGTACCTTCCCCTCCCGTTACGGCAGCATTAGGACCGTCCTGACTATAAAAACTGAATAATGTCTCTAACTCAGTAGCCTCAAGCACCCTTTTTTTGTAGGTGGTCTCCACTTGTTGGGCGGACACTGTTGTACCCAACAATACCCCCAATACCAATACGAACCGATTGCGTTTTTTGACTCGTATGATTTCCTGAACTGTAGTAAACAAGGTGTCGTCCTATTAACTCTTTTTTAATACTCTTTGGCCCGCCTTACCGACGGGTGAATTCAGCCAGCATTCTTTGCTGCGTTTCACTTGCAAAAAATGGGCACAAACTTCCTACAATTCTTCAACAAGACCCTTCGACTTACTTCGACAAGCTCAGTACAGGTCGCTCAGGGTAGGTTCAGTCAGCATTCTTTGCTGCGTTTCACTTGCAAAAGATGGGCACAAACTTTCTGCCATTCTTCAACAAGACCGTTCGACTTGCTTCGACAAGCTCAGTACAGGTCGCTCAGGGTAGGTTCAGCCGGCATCTTGTGCTGCGTTTCACTTGCAACAAATGGGCACAGACTTCCTACAATTCTTCAACAAGACCCTTCGACTTACTTCGACAAGCTCAGTACAGGTCGCTCAGGGTTAATTCAGCCAGCATTCTTTGCTGCGTTTCACTTGCAAAAGATGGGCACAAACTTCCTACAATTCTTCAACAAGCTCAGTACAGGTCGCTCAGGGTAAGTTCAGCCGGCATCTTGTGCTGCGTTTCACTTGCAAAAGATGGGCTTCACTTAATTACAGCCACAACCACCACCTGATTTGCCACCATTAGCACCCGAAGCGCCCTCACGATAGATCTGAAAGGTGGTCTCAAAACGCTCCGAACTCTTAAAGCTCAATTGCATTTCCACATCATTGAGATACACTTTTTCATATTCCCGTACCGCCACACAGGACGAGGCGCCTATCAGTATCATCAACAGTAAGCACATTTTTTTCATTTCTCTATATTTTTATTGGCATCCAGGATAATCCCGGAACTCTTATGGATTTTGTCTTCGCTGTCTACCACCACCACCTCTACCCCATCCAACTGGTTGATCATATGGATGCCACTGTCCCGTCCCATGATAAAAACTGCAGTGGCCAAAGCGTCGCATAACTCCGCTTGTTTTGCAAAAATGGAGACGCTGTTCACGCCTTTGGTGGGATAACCGGTCCGGGGGTCAATGATATGGGAATACCGTTCCCCCTGATACATCACATATTTTTCATAGTTACCCGAAGTAGCCACAGAAGATTCCACCACAGGTAACCAGGAAAACACCCTCTTTCTGTCCAGGGGATCGGTAATCCCCACCATCCATTTTTCCCCGGTAGCCTTGGTGCCCCAGGTGGTTAAGTCTCCGGCAGCATTGACAATGCCTCCACGAACACCTTTGGCCACTAACAATTCCTTGGCTTTATCTGCGGCATACCCTTTACCGATAGCACCAAAACCAATACGCATCCCTTTTTCCTGGAGAAATACCGTTTGCGTTTCAGGATATAAGACAATTTTCCGGTAATCCACCTTGGCCAGGGCATTCTGGATCTCCGAACGGGATGGAAAACGTTCCATAGTCCCGTCAAACCGCCATAGACCATCCAAAGCAGCATAAGAAATGTCAAAAGCGCCGCTGGTAATTTCGGAGATCTTTTTGGCACGCTCAATTAATTGTAAGAGCTCCTGACTCACTTCAACAGGGCCTATCCCTGCGTTACGGTTGATCCGGGAAGTTTCGGAGTTTTCGTCCCAGGAAGAGATCATACGCTCTATTCTTTTGATCTCAGAAACCGCCTCATCAATATTGATGTAGCCAATCTCTTCGTTGGGGGCCACCACAGTGATCTCAAAACGAGTGCCCATCAATTTTACAACCTTTTGTACACTTATCTCTTTTCTTTCCTGCCCTTGCCCAAGGAAAGCCACCAACGAGAAAAGGTAAAACGTAAGGTATTTCATTGGAGGTAGGAATTCAAGAGGTCCAGATAGTCTTGAGGGGTGCCCTTCCGGTACCCTACTTTTCCGTACACTTCACTTTTTTCATCCAATAGCACCACCAAAGGAAAGTGGCCTTTTGGATTGTAGCGTTCCGCAAGTGCTGCGTTGGTTGCCACAATTTCCTGTGGTAATTGATTCTTCTTTTTACGGGGGAAATCCGCTTTGTACAATACATAATATTGTGCTGCATATTCCTTAAACGTTTCCGATTGCCAGACGTCCCTATCCAATTTCTTACAGGGTCCGCACCAATCGGACCCGGCAAATACCAGTAGAATAGGTTTTTCCTGCTGCCTGGCCTGCTCCAGTGCGACCGTAAAGTCCTGCTGCCACTGCTGGGATAGCAACAGCATAGGAAATAAAAGGAGCATGGCACACATTCCTGTTTTCATAGGAAGAAAAAACTGTCGGATTATTCAAAAATACGCAAGATATCCCCGTTGAGGGCGGTGTTAAATACTTTTAATGGATTGTTGGTAATGGTATTTAAAGGGGTCCCGGTCTGGCTGAAACGTGAACCATGGGTGGAACAAAAGAAAATACCCCCTTCATCCGAAATAAAACGAACTTCTTCTGTCTGTTGATGACTGCATATCTTACTGGCAGCCACCAATTCGCCTTCCAGGTTACGGGCCACTACAATATCCAGGTAGGTAAGCTCTTCCGAGGACTTAACGGCAATATATCCCCCATTGTTCGCCAGGGGGGCTGATTCAGGGGAAGTAAGGTCAATAGTAAAGTCCACTCCTTCAGATACCGGAAAAGTTTCCAGGTCCTCACTGTCATTGGAGCAACCGGAAACACAGGGAAACATCAATGCAAAAGCTGCACCAGCACCTAAACTCTGCAAAAATTCTTTTCGTTCCATAGCAAGTGTTTTTTATAGGAACGCTAATACCAATGGAATCGTATGGGATTAGTAGATAAACTCCCCAAATTCACTGGAAATTGTCAATTTTTTGGCAGTACTTTCTTCCACCCTACCGATGATCCGAGCGGCTACATTGAAACTTTCGGAAATGGCAATGATATCATTGGCAACAGCAGCATCCACATAGAGTTCCAGGCGGTGCCCACAGTTGAATACCTGATACATTTCTTTCCAGTCGGTTCCGGATTCTTCCTGGATAAGTCTGAATAAGGGAGGAACAGGAAACAGATCGTTCTTTATCACATGCAGGTCCTCCACAAAATGCAGGATTTTGGTTTGTGCTCCCCCGCTGCAATGCACCATCCCATGGATCTCATTGCCCGTATACTTTGAAAGGATCTGCTTTGCAATAGGCGCGTAGGTACGGGTTGGGGATAATACGAGTTTTCCGGCATCCAGTGTAGTGTTCACCACAGCATCCGTTAACTTTTTTGAACCGGAATACACCAGATCCAATGGTACGGAAGGATCAAAACTCTCCGGGTATTTTTGGGCCAGATAGTGCGCAAAAACATCATGGCGCGCGGATGTTAAACCGTTGCTTCCCATCCCCCCGTTGTATTCCTGTTCATAAGTGGCCTGTCCAAAAGAGGCGAGGCCCACAATCACATCCCCGGCCCGGATATTGGCATTGTCTATTACATCATGGCGTTTCATCCGGGCGGTCACCGTAGAATCTACAATGATCGTTCGCACCAGATCCCCTACATCGGCCGTTTCTCCTCCGGTAGAATGTATGGTAATCCCGTGTTTTTGTAAATCGGAGATCAGTGCTTCAGTGCCATTAATAAGGGTTGCGATGACTTCCCCCGGCACCCGGTTTTTATTTCGGCCTATAGTGGAGGACAGCAGGATGTTATCCGTGGCGCCCACGCAGATCAGATCGTCCAGGTTCATCACCAGGGCGTCCTGTGCAATACCCTTCCAGACACTAAGGTCCCCGGTCTCTTTCCAATACAAATAGGCCAGGGAGGATTTTGTCCCAGCACCATCCGCATGCATCACTAGGCAGTGGTCCTCACTTCCCGTAAGAAAATCAGGGACAATCTTGCAAAAGGCTTTGGGAAACAAACCTTTGTCAATGTTTTTGATGGCATTATGCACATCTTCCTTGGCGGCAGAAACTCCACGTTGCGCATAACGTTTACTGGTGTTGGAGGACATAGGATGCGTTTGGGCAAAAATAGAAAAACGAAGTTTGAGGTCACAAGGACGCCGATGAAATTCTTATTTTTAAAAAAAATCAATACGCCATGACCCAAAAGTTTCTACCCCTGTTATTGGTTTTCCTTTTCCTTTGCACTTCCTGTAAAACGGATACCCCCAAAAAAAACCAAACATGGCGAACCAAAAAGACGGCCCTGGAAAACCAGGTCCACAATCAATTGTTGGATATAGAAAAACAACAAGGTTGGCGGTTGCTTTTCGATGGAAAGACGCTGGAGGGTTGGCATTTGTACAATGTACCGGATTCAACCCGGTTTTCGGCATGGGAGGTCAGGGACGGCACCCTCTTCTGCAATGCTACGGATGAAAGCAAAGTGCATGGCGATTTGGTTACCGACGCAGAGTACGAGAATTATGAACTGGTCTTTGATTGGCAGATCGCTGTTCGGGGGAATAGCGGGGTGTTCATTAACGTACAGGAGTCCAAAGACATCCCCACCGCCTACCAAAGTGGTCCGGAATACCAACTGCTGGAACCTTTGCATATGGATAACAGCATCCCTGAAAAACGCCCCGGTTGCCTTTACGGGTTTGCCGACCAAACCGTTGCTGTAGAGGCTCAACCAGCCGGGCAATGGAATACCTCCCGAATAGTGCAACAAAATGGCCAAATTGAGTTCTACCTGAACGGAAAACTAACAGCCAAAGAAGATTTTAACGCCCCGGATTGGAAACAGCAAGTGGCGCAAACCCATTTCGCCAGGTATCCTCAATTTGGCAAAGCGACCAGGGGAAGCATCGCCTTGCAAAACTGGTATTTTGAAGTGGGATTTCGGAATATGAAGATCAGGGAGTTGTAGGAAGGCCCCGACTACAATTCTGGTTCTTTGATAGACAAATAGCCGCCCTTGTTCGCATTTCGCTTGTTCATTTTGGACTATGGATAATGTTTTCTGAAGCTCAATGATTTTCCCTTAGTTATGCGATATTCTTCGTTTTAATCATGTTCTTGAAATCCGTATTCCCGGATAGAATTCAAATCATTTTGATCGACTATTGCGAAAATCCTCGTTCCGCTTAAACACGTACAGGCATTACAGAGTTGTTGAGTTCCTTTGTTGTCAATGCTTATGTTGGATAGTTCAATGTTTTTTTCTTTGAAGTAATCCCCTATTCTATCTATCAATTCATTGTTATTATCTGCATAACCCCAGGGATCAAAACAATAGGTTTGATTATATACTACTAAAGATGCTTCATTTGAATTATCATCTTTCGAGCAACTTAGAAATGTCATTCCAATACATAGAAATACAATATACTTTTTCATGATTCCCTATTTTTTATTTTGATGCGGTATAATTAAAATGGTTGTGTTTCAATGAATGCCAACGCTTTTGTAAAGGATGAGTTACAAAAAAACAACTAGTGTTTTTTGTTCAGTTCAAAGTTTTTCCGAGATTGATGTCAGGCTCCATTTCTCATCAAAAAATGTAAAAATGAAAGTATACTCTTTATCAAATACGTTTTTATACTTCAAATTATCAACGGTAGATATGGCACCATTTTCTATTCCGCCAATAGACAAATCTATTTCCGTATCTTCCTCTACAACAGTTTTGTCCATTAATTCATGCGCTAAGAAGTTCAGGAAGGTAGACTTATCTTTCCATATTGGGTTGGAAAAATCATTGGAAACACAATCTTTGATAAGGTCTAAATTGGCTTCCTTTAACCCGGTTCTGAAATTTCGGAGTGTTTCATGCATGGAGGTAACGACTTTTGAAATTTTTTCTTGATCCCGTTTGAATTTAATTCCAAACGGCTTTTTTTCTAAATCTAACGCCTTTTGGACTAAGAACAGGCCCTCATCCAAACTGAAATAGCTGCCCCTGTTAACTGAAATCGCTACTGAGATATTCAGCTCAGGAATCACCAAAAAATGGGTACGGCCACCTTGTACCTCTCCATTGTGGTAAATGATACGTTCACCGGTATTCAATGTGTCTGCTTTCCATCCAATGGCATGGGAAACAGAGGTGCCATCTTTTAATACTCCCGGTGTGAAAAAGTTCAATCTTGAGTTGTTATCAAATGTGCTGTTGTTATCAAAAAACAATGCCCCAAATTTTACCAAATCAGTAACATTGGACCTTAAGCCACCACTTGCCCATTTATAACTCAAATCTTTAGCATTGGCAACGCTATGTTTACCTTCATAGATATCCCCATATTCCGGCTTAAAATCATATTGTTTTTCTACCTCGATAGAATTAAAACCAAACGGTTGCGTAATGTATTCTTTGAGTACTACTTCGTAATTTTTTTTAGCTACTTTTTCCAGGCACGCAGCAATAAGATTATAGCCATAGCTGGAGTAGTAGTAATTTGTTTTTGACTCGAACAACAGCGGGTCATTAACGAATAGTTCTAAGCTTTCCAAACTGCTCTCATATGGCTTTCTTGCTAATTGCTCTTCACCGTAATCATAATGTCTAACACCGCTTGTATGGTTTGCTAAGGAGCGTAACGTAATCTTTTTACCTTTCGCTCCAAATTCGGGCAAATATTTAAACACAGGGGCATCTAAGTTTAATTTGTTCTCAGCGCGCATCATTTCCAGTATTGCCGAAGTGAAGATCTTCGAAACACTACCGATCCTGTAAGACCTTTTCCCTTTGATTTGTACAACCTCTTCATCCTGTATTTCAAATCCGTTTGTCCAAAATAGCGTGTTGTTACTATAAATAGCAGCGGAAATAGATTGTGAGCTTGTTTCAAGCTGCAATTCTTTAATAAAGTGATCAAGTTCAGAAAAGTGGTCCCTTGCAGTTTGAGCAATAGTAATCTTGCAAAATAGTAGTACCAGAATCAACACTATTTGTTTCATGACCATACGCTTTTCCAGCATGTTGCACAATTTGTATATATATGTAAGTAAAATACATCCATATCCCCTAAAAAACGGTTAGGGCCAAACGTTAGGTTTGAGTGAATATATCCGACTTTCTTTACCCTTAAACCCTAAACTGGAATACAGCTGTATTGCAGGTTTGCGATGGTCTTCCGTGAAAAGAAGTATTTCCGATAAATTCTGTTGTTTCCCCGCTTCAATAAGTGTATTCATCAGTTTCCTTCCAATGCCTTTACCTCTTGCATTGGAATGTACAACCACATCTTCAATCCAACCTTTTTTCCCGGAAATCACCGTATAGGTGCACATTAAAGCAATGCCAATTATTTCAGCATTGTCCAAACAATACGCAAGTGTCACCTGGTTTTTTTCGTCTAATACTTCGGTCAAATCAATTTGTTTTTTGTTTCCGCCTAATTGTTGAAACAAATCTGACACTTGCTTCTGGACAGTTGGATTTATGTCGGTTTTTTTGAGCAGGTCAATTCTCATTTCTGATTTTTTTTATTACAAATTTACGGTCTCGTACAACCGTCTGTTACGGGTTTTAAGTTAGTGTTTTCCGGCCCGTCAGACAGCGTCTTTCAGGCGGACCTGCCCTACGTTCAGGCGGGTTACCGTTATACATTGTCGTAAGCTGTTACTTTGTATCAATTGTCCTTTTTGCACGTTTAATGATCTTTTCTGTTGCTTTCGTCGGCGATTCCTTTTGCCATCTATCACAAAGTCCGATAACAAACTCAGGTCTGGATTTACTGGCATCATTCAACCAATTTCCGACACTATCCTGAACATATTTTGAGTTGTCGGCCTTTAAATTTTCCAAAATGGGCAAAGCTACTTCCGGACTTTCCTTGAGTCTTTCAATATGTTTGCACCAAACCCCTCTTGGCCTTGTAGATTCAGTGGTAAATCTTCGTATGTTTTCGTCTTCATTCTTGGTCCATTCACTCAATATCGAAATAGCTTCTTCTAAATTGCTGTCAATTTCAGGTCGCAAAGCCATCCAAACTACTTCCCGTACGCCAAAATGCTTGTCTGCCACTAATCCTTGTGCTTTTGTCAACTTTTCTTCAATCGTCAAATTTTCATCCAATCCAATCAAATACGGCGCATAACAGCGAATAGTGTCGGACAAATGCGAACTCAATTTGTCCAGTACTTCATTAAGATTTTTGGTCTTGGAATACAATTGGTGAAGTGTTGAACCTATCAATTTAGTAGTATGCATTGCGGAAGGTTTCTTTTGCGCCACAATCGCTTTGGAGATCAGATCTACTTTGTCCTGGTCAATTCCCAGTACCGGAAATACCGTTGTGATGAGCTGTACATGATCAATGGCTAACCACTCTGTTAGATTAACCGTTTCAATTTTCCCCTGGTTTAGTAATTCCATAACTTCCAAAGGAATGTCTTGCGCTTTCCGCGCTCCTTTTCGATTGAATACTTCTTCGTTCATGTCATGGTTTTCGCTATGTGGTATACCCAATGTTAACGGCTGTTTTTATTTTCTTCAATTGTTTTTATCAAATTGAACACTGCATTTTTATGGCTTTGAAATATATCGTCTTTTGTGAAAATCTTTAGCTTAATGTCAGGGTTAACTCCAGATACCTCATAGAATTCACCATCAGCAGTAAGTAATCTTTGATTGGAATAGGTTGTATAAAAATCACTAATTGATTTTCCTAACATACCAGATAACGTTCCTAAAGTATTTGTTCCTACAAGTTTGACATTCGGTAAGGCGCTCATCATCATAGCAAAGCCTTCTGCTGCGCTTCTGCTAATATCTGTCATAAGCACATAAACGGGTTTTGTAAATCTTATGGAATCAGCAGGATATACGACCACATTATCCTCATCGTAAAATTCGCCATTATTGTACACCTGACTTGTATGAGACCATACCGGAATATCTGTAAAATAGCTGGCAATTGTGAGCGCTGTTGCATCATATCCTCCGAAGTTAAAACTGACATCAATTATAATAGCTTCCTTATTTTGAAAAGTTTCTATTACTTTTTGCATTTGTGTATTCAGGCTATCTATTTGTTGTTTTCTTGAAAACTCTTTACCTAAAAAACCAGCAAAAGAGTGAATATGGATATAGCCAATATTTTCCGTTAACTGACCCCATTCTATTTTGTCATTTGCTATTTTTTGTCCGTTTCCTTGTAATAGGCTATCCGATATATTTTTATAGTTAGTTTTAAAAAATGAGTCAAAGTATTCGTTAAGGTCTTCTACTTCAGATTGTTCTTTGAACACTTCCTTCACAATTTCTGCTGTGGGTGTTATACGATATTGTAAAGTCTTTCCAGTCTCAGAAATAACCTTTGTATGTTGGTCTTTTGTTAGTGTGGCAATTTTCCCCATAGTATTGAAAAGTGCTTCTTTCCCTGATGATACACTGTCCTTGTATCTCCCAAGCAATTCGTTCCAATTCAAATTTCTTCGCTCGCTAAAAGCATAATTTTCCTGCATTGTCTCCAAATACAATGTAAAGGACTTTTCAGGACTCAATTCCGCTAATTCTGAAAATCTGATGGTATTGGCAGGAAGTCTATCAACTTTGACAAAGTCTTTTTTTGTTTGTAGTATTTGAGTTTTATCACCAAAATCAGTTAGGTAAATTCCCAAAGTATCTTCACGAATAGTAAACTTGCTTTGTGAATTTAAAAGACCTTCCAAATAATCATTTTTCTCTTTATAGCTGAAACTCTTGGTGTAACTATAAAGTAAAATACTGTCCTTACGAGCTTCCAGGAAATATCCGTTTCCAATCGATTTCCATACTCCCTGGATTAAAGGATTAATCCTATTATCACCCTCTAAAAATGTGCTTTGAAGATTATTAGTTGGGTTAACTTTCTTTTTAGTACAACCTAGAAAAAATAAAATAGCTAATACGTAAAGACTACATCTCATAATTAAAAATTCTGACTAACTGTGCATCTAAATTGCCGCTAACCTTTTTGTATAAATGTAAAATACATCCCTACCCCTTCAAAATTAGTACAAAACCGATAACAAGGAATGGTTTTTATTTTAGTATCACCATACCACATACTAGTTGTAAAAGGGAGCAAAATTCAGACCTATCGGGCTACAGCGCCCTCCAGGACCCGCCTAACGGGGTTTGGTATTACTATAATCCTTAACTATATCACTTTAAGGAAGATGCTATAGCCGGGTGCTCTTTAAATTCGCAATGTTGTCGATTTATAAATCACTACTATTCCGCCAGGGTTGGGGGTCTGTCCAGATACTCCTGCGCCCAGATTTTCTGTGTGGTTTGCTGATCTACATTCCCCCCAGAAATGACAACCAACACCCGTTGTTTTGTAGCCTTGTTTTTAAGCCACTGCCGTACCCCTTCCATGGGCAGGGCACAGGTAGGCTCCAGGCGAATTTTCAGGAGGTGCGACAACCATTGTGTCCAATACACCATGGCTTCTTCACCCACTTCATAAAACCCGTCCAATTGTTTGAGGTATTCAAAAGTAAGTTCGCCAACGGCCATGGTCATGGCCCCGTCCGCGAGGGTATTCGGAATCTCGGTCAGGCGTTGGATACTGCCTTTGCGAAGGGATTCTGCGGCATCGTTGGCATTCAAGGGTTCAGCACCCAGGACCCGGGTCTTTGGTGACAGCCCGCGGGTAGCGATCAAGGTCCCGGAGAGTAATCCGCCTCCGCCACAGGGGGCAAAAACCGCATCGATCCCTTCCAGTTCCGAAAGGGCTTCGAAAGCCGCCGTACCCTGCCCGCAAATGACCTGTTCATGATTAAACGGTGGTATCCAATAGGTGCCTTCTTCCCGGGCCACTTCCCGTACCAGGGCATCTGTTGCATCCCGGGTGGGCGATAGTACTACTTTGGCCCCATAGCCTTCGGTGGCTCGAATCTTGATCCGGGAAGAGTATTCCGGCATAAAGATCGTAGCGGGAATATTAAATTGCCGGGCGGCGTAGGCCACCGCTTGTGCATGGTTCCCGGAACTGTTAGCCACAATATGTTTTGGCTGTTGACCCTTTCCCAGTAGCCAGGTAACCGCGCTCAGTCCGCCACGCGCCTTAAAAGCCCCTATTTTCTGGAAATTCTCGCATTTAAAAAATACCTCATGTCCTAACCATGTATTTAAAGAGGAGGAGGTTAAAATGGGTGTCGCGTTGATGTAAGGCGCTATGCGTTTTTTTGCAGCCTGAACGTCCTGTAACTTGAGAGTCATATGGTAACCTTTGAGATTCCTGCTTTCCTGCCCGTCCCTGCCTGCATGCCAGGGGCGTGTAAACCGGCAGGCAGGTGTTCAGGTGGGCGCAGGAATGACATTATTGCTATTTCACAAAAAGTAATTCCCGGTACTTGGTCAAGGGCCAGAGGTCGTCCGGCACCAGGCGCTCCAAAGCATCCGCATGTTCCCTGATCGCTTCAAAATAGGGTTCAATAGTGTTGCAATAGGTCTGTGCTTTTTTGGCCACAGTACTTAAATTGTCTGCCCTGTTTTTGGCATCCCGCATGGCATCGGTCAATTTTTTCATCTCGGCAACATGTTCCGCCGTTTGCTCCAAAATGTTCAGTTGGGGTTGGGTAAAATCTTTATGTGCGGCGCCGTAAACTTCTTTCAATCCCGCTACGTTGGTGAGCAAGCTGTTCTGGTATTGTAAGGCGGCCGGAAGCACATGGTTGTACACCAATTCCCCCAGGATACGACCCTCTATCTGAAGATGAAACACATAATTGCCCAATTCCACCTCCTGATGCGCCCGAAGCTCCGTTTCGCTCATTACTTGCGTACTTTCAAATAGTTCCAAACTCTCCTTAGCGGTAAGTACTTGTAAGGCTTCCGGTGTGTTTTTATTATGGCTTAGTTTTCGCTTACGTGCCTCTTCCAGCCAATCATAGCTATAGCCATCTCCATCAAAACGGATGCGTTTGGAGGTTTTGATATATTCCCGTAACACATTGAATACCGCTTCATCTTTTTTTAACTTCTTTTTGTCCATCAAGGCATCCACTTCCTTTTTGAAGTCCTTTAATTGCTTTGCCACTATGGTATTCAACACGGTCATGGGTTTGGCACAGTTCATCTTGGCCCCCACCCCGCGCATTTCAAATTTATTTCCCGTAAAGGCAAAGGGAGAGGTTCGGTTACGATCCGTATTGTCCAACAATATTTCCGGAATCTTCCCCACCACGTTCAGTTTTAGCTCTGTTTTTTCCTCGGGAGACAGCTTTCCTTTGGAAACCCCTTCTAACTCATCCAACACATTGGCCAACTGGGTTCCGATAAAAATAGAAATGATGGCAGGTGGCGCCTCATTAGCCCCCAGACGATGGTCATTGCTTGCCGAAGCGATAGAAGATCGCAGAAGTTCCTCATAATTATCCACCGCTTTAATAGTATTTACAAAAAAAGTAAGGAACTGAAGATTTTTCATTGGGGTTGTCCCGGGACTAAGCAGGTTTACCCCGGTATCCGTGGCCAGAGACCAGTTGTTGTGCTTCCCGGAACCATTGATCCCTGCAAAGGGTTTCTCATGAAAAAGCACCTTGAAATTGTGTTGGTCGGCAATCTCCTCCATGATGTCCATCAAAAGCAGATTATGATCCACGGAAAGATTGGCTTCTTCAAAAACCGGTGCCATTTCAAATTGGTTGGGGGCCACTTCATTATGACGGGTTTTTAAGGGGATCCCCAATAGCATACACCGTTTCTCCAGGGCACTCATAAAACCGAGTACCCTACTGGGGATCACCCCAAAATAATGATCGTCCAGCTGCTGCCCTTTTGCCGGTGAGTTACCCACTAAAGTACGACCGGTCATTACAATATCCGGGCGGGATTGTGCCAGAGCTTTGTCAATTAAAAAATATTCTTGTTCCCAACCCAGGGTGGCCTGAACTTTTCGGACATTTTTGTCAAAATATTGGGCTACCGCTGTAGCGGCCTCATCTACAGCGTGCAATGCCCGAAGCAGAGGCGCTTTGTTATCCAAAGCTTCCCCGGTGTAGGAAACGAAGATGGTAGGAATGCAGAGTGTGGTCTTGTAAATAAAAGCCGGCGAAGTAGGGTCCCAGGCAGTATATCCCCTGGCTTCGAACGTATTTCGCAATCCCCCGCTTGGAAAACTGGAGGCATCCGGTTCCTGTTGCACTAATTGCCCCCCTCCGAACTTCTCCAACGCTCTTCCATCCGGCTGTATATCAAAGAAGGCATCGTGTTTTTCGGCAGTGGCCCCGGTTAAGGGCTGGAACCAATGGGTGTAGTGGGTCGCTCCCAGGGACAATGCCCAGGCTTTCATCCCTTCTGCCACCTGGCCGGCGATTTTCCGATCTATCTTATTCCCGGAAAAAATAGCGGCCTGTACCTTTTCAAAGGCCTCATCGGAGAGAAATTGCCGCATCTTTTCATTATTGAAGACATTTCTGGCGTATAAACCGGATCTCTTTTCGTTTTCCGAAATTGCAAAAGCCTTCCTATTACGGCTTTCTGACAGGGCTTCAAATCTCATTTGTAACATAATATACCAATTGGGGGCATAAAATTAACAAATTGACAGTATAGAGAAAAAATAATGCTTTTTTTGCAAACCATCCCCATAGAAAATGGGGGTAAGCGAAATTTCATAGTTTTTTTTAGCATTTAACCCCATAAAAAAACCGATAAATAAAGATTAAAATATACTTTTGTCGCTTAGAAAATATTAAATCACCACAGATTATGAGCAAATCCAAATTAGAGTACATCTGGTTGGATGGATATACTCCAACGGCCAACATGAGAAGCAAAACCAAAATTGAAAAAGATTTTAGTGGCAAGTTGGAAGACTGCCCTATCTGGTCATTTGATGGAAGTTCCACACAACAGGCCGAAGGAGGCTCTTCGGATTGCCTTTTAAAACCGGTTGCCATTTTTCCTGACCCTGCCCGACACAATGGGTATTTAGTGATTTCCGAGGTACTCAACCCGGACGGCACGCCTCATGAATCCAATTCCAGAGCTACTATTGACGATGAGAATGATGATTTCTGGTTTGGTTTTGAACAGGAATACTTTATCATGGATACCGAAACGCAACTCCCACTAGGCTTCCCGATGGGGGGATATCCCGGTCCGCAAGGATTGTATTACTGCTCAGTTGGTGGCAGAAACACCCATGGCAGGGAATTGGTGGAGCGCCATGCCGATATGTGCCTAGAAGCAGGTATTAACTTTGAAGGCATCAATCAAGAGGTTGCCTGCGGACAATGGGAGTTCCAGATCTTTGCCAAGGGCGCCAAAAATGCTGGTGATCAAGTTTGGGTTGCACGCTATTTACTGGATAGATTGACTGAAGAATACGGTTTTTATATTGATTACCATCCCAAACCTATTAAAGGCGATTGGAACGGCTCGGGAATGCATGCTAATTTTTCCGATAGTACTTTGCGAAATGCCGGCAACAAGGAAACCTATGAAAAAATATGTGAAGCCTTTAGGCCGGTAACGGAGGAACATATTGCTGTTTACGGGGAATTTAATGATGAACGCCTCACCGGGGATCATGAAACCCAATCCATTCATGAGTTTAGCTACGGCGTATCGGACCGGGGCGCTTCTATCCGTATTCCTATTGCCACCGTAGAAAGCGGTTGGAAAGGCTGGTTGGAAGACCGTAGACCTGCTTCCAATGCAGATCCTTACAGAGTAGCGGCCAGGATCATTACCACCGTAAAATCTGCCGAAGTATAGTACGTAAATTAATTGTTGACTTATATCGAAAAGCCGACCGTCCTTAAGGTCGGCTTTTTTTCTACAATTGTGTGGTGTACACAAATACGGCATACAATGCCTTTAACTGAAATTGAGCATAAAATGGCCTTTAAGCACATCGGGTCAATTCTCTATAACTTTTAAGGGAGTGTTCATCCAATAGTTTTCCAAATCATCTTTTTCCAGTAAGGGTTGACCCTCGAAAACGGGGATATTCATGTTCATCAAGAAGGCTGGGGTCGGTATTTCAAAATCCTGTTGGACTTCTTGAGTGAAAAATTCCCTAAACTGTTGGAACTCTTTGTAATCATATATTTTATTTATCAAATTCCCATTGATATCGGTGATATTCATCAAACGGCAACGTAGCTTTTCTCCTGCTTCTTTATTCGCTTTGTAATTTTTAAAATAGCTATAGAAATCAAGTGCTTTCGTTCGATTTTTGAATAAAGGGTATATCAGAACAGTATTCGGAGATGACCCATCCGGAAAAACTTCTTTTATGGATAATGGTTCACCAAAGAACTCTAATTTATAATTGGAAATGATACTCGCTTTTTGCTCGTTGACCGGATTATTGAATTGTAATGATAGCCTTTGTGTGGCCACTTCTACACGCAGCTCTTCCACAAAAAAGCGAGGAGGCTCCGGTAAAAGAAAACTATTATTGAATGTAATATAATTCAGAAACATTTTATTTTTAAAAGGACGATATTCACTTACGACTTCAAAGATCAATTCCTCTTTAGAGCCGTTACCACTTTCCACTGATTTAGTATCAGCATCCCTGAAAAACAAGGAATAGTATAGCTTATAAATGGAGAAGTTCTCTTTATCAATTAAAAGTTGGCCAAAAGCAGAATATCCCTTTTGTGATTTGGTAAAAGTGATGCTATAAAAGGAATCGTCATCGAGGAAAATATCTTCTCCCCGCTCAAAACCATGACTCTTCAAAAAATGACTTTTTAACTTGTAAACAAAGGCATAAGAGGAAATATCGTAATTTCTGATAGCGTCATGAACTCTGAGTATCCGCAACTCATTGCCACCATATGCATCTAAAATCGCTCTATTTATGATCTTACTCTTATTTTCATAATCATAAGGTTTATCGGATATGGAATCTCTTGGGAAATTTTCATTCATTAAGATAGTATGCAGGGCAAATTCTGTTGATTGATCATCTTTGCTTTCAAAACCCTGGTCATAGATGCTAAGGATAGCTTCATTAAGGTTAAGATAGTCATTCTCGTGCCATTGGTAGTCTCTGTAGTACCCTGTTAAACCAAAAGGTTGGTTCGGAAAATTTTCCGGTATGGCGCGAATCGCTTTTCTGACAATGGCCCTCGCACTAAGTCTCTTTTTCTTTTTTCCATATACCACGGTTTCTTCCAATCCAAATACATGTGGTTGTAAAAAAATGATGTTAGACGCTTTGGCCATCATTTGTCTTAATAAAAAGGTCTTGGTATAATACCCCATGGATGAAACGACCAATGTATCGTTCAATTCGGCAAACTTCTTGGGCACCTTAAAACTTCCGTTTCTATTGGTCACCACTCCTTTGGACCACCCTTTGACTTTTATGGTTGCGAATGGAATGGGCTCTTTTCTTTCGGCATCGTACAAATACCCCTCTACATAGGGCTGAGAGTCCTGGAACTGCGCCAATCCCTTTATGGAAAATGCGATAAAGAGAACAAAAATTACTGCTTTTAACTTTAGACCCACTTTACTCAAAATCTACCTTAGGGTAAGGTAGACAAAGGTAGCATAAGAACCAAGCAATATTAAGCCGTCACGCCACCCCAGACGCAGCCCCTTTGGGAAAAATACTAAGGGAAGAATTAAAAAAGAAATCCCCAGCATCCAAAAAATATCGGTGGTCAATAACCGCTGGTCTATTACACGGATAGGCGTAATAACAGAAGTAATTCCCAGTACCGCCAGTAAATTAAAAATGTTGGATCCGATCAAATTTCCCACCGAAATGGCCTTCTCTTTTTTAAGGATGGCAACTACAGAAGCCGCTAATTCCGGGATACTGGTACCCACGGAAACGATGGTTATACCAATCACGCGTTCACTTACTCCCAGAGAAGCCGCCAGGTTCTTTGCCCCGGAGATTAACAATTCGGAACCTCCCCATAGGGCAATTCCCCCAATGAGTAAAAAAACCATGGTCTTGTAAAAAGGCAATACCACATCGTCTTCCGGCATTTCGTCCATGACTGCGGTTCCTTGAAAGCGAAGCAGATACACCAAAAAGAGGAAAAGGCATACCACCATAATAGCGCCTTCGTACCGCTGTAACAGCCCATCAAAATAAATGAACCCCACAAAGAGCAAGGAGGCCAGCATCATTACCGGCCAGTCTGTAGTATAAAAACTCTTGCGCACCTCGATACTTCCCAGGATCACAGTTACCGCCAATACTAACCCCAGGTTAGCAACGTTGGACCCCACCACATTCCCTAGAGCCAGGTCCGGAGAGCCATCAAGGGCCGCTTTAATACTTACAATAAGCTCCGGAGCAGAAGTAGCAAAGGAAACCACCGTCATCCCAATAACAATTTTGGGGATCGCTAAACGCAGAGAAAGCGCTACGGCAGACTTCAACAGCCAGTTTCCTCCTGCAATGAGCAGCGCTAATCCGGCAACAATAAAAAGGACATCCAGCATAAAAGGCAGTTCTGAGCGGCAAATATAGCCTATGATTTAGTGGTGTGTAGCAGGAAAGTGAGAAAAGAACAACTATATAATTCGTTAAATAACTATAAAAATAGTTGTTCAACTAAAAACATCTTACTATGTTTGGTTCAAAATAGCACAGCATGATAAAGTTAACGAACAAAGAAGAGGAGGTGATGAAAATCCTATGGCGACTGGAGAAAGCCTTTGTCAAAGAGATCCTTTCAGAGATAAGCGGAGACAAGCCCCATTACAATACGCTTTCCACCATAGTCAGGAACCTGGAAGAAAAGGAATATGTGGCCCATGAAGCCTTTGGCAACACCCACCGCTATTTTCCGTTGATTACCAAGGAACAGTACCGGAAGAAGTTTGTTAGTGGCACAATTGCAGATTACTTTGATAATTCCTATAAAAATCTGGTCTCGCATTTTGCGAAAGAGGAAAAGATATCTGTTAAAGAACTTAAGGAAATCATAGCATTAATCGAAAAAGGAAAATGATGGAATCCTTCTTACTGTATTTGCTGAAATCTTCGGGCATCTTGTTTTTGTTTTGGTTGGGCTATCGGCTACTGTTACGACAGGAAACCTTTTTTAGCACTAACCGATGGTTTCTGGTGTTGGGTATATTATCCGCATTAGTATTTCCGTATTTGCAGTTCAAACACTACGTTATGGTAGATACTACTTCCCTGGAAAGTGTAGTGCTACAGACCACGAATCCCTCTGAAATTGCACTTCCAAAGACCGAAGTGTCCTTATACTGGCCAACGCTGTTATTTGTGATCTATCTTATGGGTTGTACGGTTTTCCTGCTGCGTTTTCTTATGCAATTGTTTACTCTTCATCGGTTGCGGTGGGATGCGGACACCTGGCTGGAAAAACCCTACTTACACGTAAAAACCAAAAAACCTATTGCCCCTTTTTCCTTTTTTCGCTCACTGTTTTACCACCCCGGGCAATTCTCTTCCCGCGAACTGGACGTTGTTTTAAGTCATGAAAAAGAACACGCCCGGCAATGGCATACCCTGGATGTCCTGCTTTTGGAAGCGCTTTGTATCCTATTGTGGTGGAATCCACTCGCCTGGCGGTACAAAGATATTGTAAAGCAAAACCTGGAATATTTGGCGGATCAAAAGGCGGTAGGCTATGGTGCCGATAAAAAGCAATATCAGTTTTTGCTGCTCAGACAAGCCACAGGCCTTCATCAAAATATGGGCAATAGCTTTTACAATTCATTAATCAAAAAACGAATAGTCATGTTAAATCAAAAACAATCGAAAAAAACAAACGCCTTGAAATCGTTGCTCATCCTTCCTGTTTTGGGCTTTTTCCTCTGGAGTTTTAATACCGAAAAGGTGTATCAGTACCCGGAAGCTTTTGGCGAAACCGTGTCCGCACTGGATAAGACGGTTGAACTTACCATAAACAAGGACACTTCCAATGAGGAGCTGGAAAAAATGAAAACGAACCTGGGAAAAGATGATATTGATTTTAGCTATACCGTTGCACGTAATACCGACGGGGAAATTATCGATATCTCCCTGCAAGTCTCTGGAAAAAACACCAAAGGGGAATCTTTTAGCGGGAACTATCAATCCAATTCCCAGGAGCCAATTTCTCCAATCCTTGTCTTTTATGACGATGATGCCAATAGTATTTCTTTTGGGGGAGCCCATCAAAAACACTTAAGGATCCATAAAAATGACAGCCATACTGTGGTTTGGGACGGATTGGACGAAATTGGAGAACATGAGGATATCGTGGTAGTACGTAAAATCGGCGGTAAAAAAATAGTGATCAATGGCAAGGAGGTGAGTGAGGAAGAACGGGAAAACACCACTTATGATATCATCGTCCATGAAGATGTAGACAGCGACAAAATAAAGGTGGAGGTCCTGTCTGACGATTATGACACCAACAAAAATGTAAAAGTCAAAAAGTATACCTCCAAAAAAGGAAAACAGGTAATGGTCTTAAAAGATTCCGATGATGGAACGGATATAGAAATCTTAAATGACGAGGGATTCTTCTTTATTGATAACGATGGTGATGGCCATCCGCTTTATGTTATTGATGGGCAAGAAGCTACGGCAGAGGACGTAAAAAAGCTCTCTCCCGGAAAAATTAAAAGTATTAATGTATCCAAAGGAAAAGCCGCGAAAAAGAAGTACGGTAAAAAAGCAAAACACGGGGTAGTGGAAATCACCACAAAATAGAAAGGCTGACCAAAAAATACACCTCTACCAACATACCACCAACTACACTAAAATACCCCAAAAAGTGAGATACTATTTGGGGTATTTTTATATGTGGAAAAAAATGAAAGTGGGTAAAAAAGATATTTTCCAAATAAAAACCCCCTTGGTTTTTGGTTTAGGCGCATAAAACCCCCTTCAATCCCTACACTTTTCCAATAAAACCATAAAAAACCACTACAACCCCTCACACTTTTCAAGAAGGTCACTTAAATATTGAAGGTTAACTCATTTTTTTACTTACATTTTTGTATTCAATTTTAATATTTAGCATCAATTCATTTGCAAAAATGATATTTCTCATTTTATATTGAAAAACAATCATCACAAAAGGAGTTTACAAACAATCAAAAACATCAATCATGATAACCTTAGTAAAATTACTGCTCACCTATATCATTTTCCTGTTGGAGGTGGTTTTGTGAGCAGTACCCTCCGCTTGATCTGCCTCTTCGAAATCAGAACAATTGTGTCACCTCAATTTGCATCACTTAAACCACTTTTCTTTTTAATCCGCTATGGTTACACCGAAGAATACACCAAAACGCCAGAGGAGAATACCGTCCATGTAGCCCCCGGTAACCCACTGGCAATATTTTGTACCTTTCGGAACGAATTCTGAGCTTGTGAAAAAAACTATTTTCCGGGTATTGGCTGGTATCAACAAGGCCGTACTTCCCTCACTGACCAAAAAGCAATTGGATCTGGCCAGGGCTAAAAAATGGCAACTGGCGTTACTCGGATGGCGCTATTATGTAACGAAGAATGCTATTGATCAATAGGTAAGTAGCGACTTTATGGCGTACCCGTTCAATTTTTGTGCGCCTTGTAAAAAACTGAGATGGATCAGATAGTTACATTGAATTACCTGCCCGCCTAGTTTTTCCACCAGCTTACATACCGCAGAAGAGGTCCCTCCCGTTGCCAGTACATCGTCATGGATCAATACCCGTTCGCCTTTTTTAATAGCATCCACGTGAATCTCTATTGTATCCGTTCCGTATTCCAGAGTATAACTTTCTGAAAATGTAGTATAGGGGAGTTTGCCGCGTTTACGAACCGGAACAAAACCGGCGTTGAGCTTATCCGCTAACATTGGCGCAAAAATAAACCCACGGCTATCTATCCCTACCACCTTGTCTACGGGGTCTCCATTTAAAAACCCCAGCAGGGTATCACGTGCTCCGCTCAGTGCTTCCGGGCTATTGAGTAAGGGGGTAATATCTTTAAAAACTACTCCGGGTTTGGGAAAGTCATGAACGTCCCGAATAAAGGTTTCAAAATCCATGGTTTCTAATATACCGGTTTTGTGGTAAATTTAAAAAGAAATATATTTGCAGCCCTTATGAAAAAGGCCTCCTAGCTCAACTGAATAGAGCACTTGATTACGGCTCAAGAGGTTGCAGGTTTGAATCCTGCGGAGGTCACTTAAAGCAGAAAGTCCATCACTATCGTGATGGATTTTTGTTTTATGGAAAACTTGAAGCTGAGCTCCAAAAGTTTGGAATAAGGCAAAAAACAATTGCGTTGCAATTGGACTTTCTATTTTCCGGTGGGAGCACATTCAGGACGTTCGAGCGAAGCGAAGAAAATCCTGTAAAGCCTGCCTATCAGCAGGCAGGTTTGTCAGGACGGCCAGCGCACCACCCTCGCCGTCGCGAAGCTTTGGCAGAGCACGGTGGCTCCTCACTATTAAAGGCCTACCAGACCTTTAATGACCGTTCGGCCCCCTGTAGAGCCTGCCTGCCGCCAAAGGCAGGGGCACTAATAGGATGGAATTGGGCTATGCCTCCAAAAAAATGGGATAGCATTTTTCCAGAACTGTCGCAACTACCCGCCAAGAAGTATACGACGACTCTGGTCTCCCATGTTTTAGGATGGGTCATGCATGAAATGCACCATGACCAGCCGGGTACTCTGTTTCTTAAGTAACCTGAGTAATGTACTACTGTTTTGGATGTGTTGGAACGAATGAAAGGACATTTTGAAAATGATATTTCCATAGAAGATCCCAATTATCAAAGACCAATGCTTGATACTACAAAAAGAACGGTATTTAATGGTGTTATAACTGTTGGTATCGAACAAGGTGTTGCCAATCACATATGTTAATTAACGTTGACTTTACAATAATATTTGTAAGTTTTTTCTTATAATTTGTATTTTTAAAAAGCTATTGGGCAAGGCGCATTTTAAAATCAGTAGATGATGAAAAAATGAGCTTAGGCCAGGAGTTGATAAAGAAGAGAGAAAAAGTAGTAGGTGGTATTGCCATCTGCCGCATTTAGTTTTGAGCATACCTTTATGTGTCCCGTGAGAGTTGTTTCAATGCAACGGCATATTGATCCTATTCTGTTAAGTGATTTGAGCTGTGCTGCATGGTATATTCATTACCAAGCCTAACAAGCTGTTCTTTAATTGAGTTTAACCTTTTATTATTATACGATGAAAAAAACAAATCTAGGTCGGGAGCTGACCAAAAACGAACAAAAGAAAATAACTGGAGGTGCTACCCTATTGTGTAGTGCTTCATGGAGTCAAGTAGTTTACAATTTTGATGACTGTTCTAACGCTGCTGCATATTGTTTTTATGCTCAAGATGAAAGTCAAGTGGTTTACTGTTTTGACTAAATGTTGTCGTTGAAATTAATTTACTTAATCCATTCGATTCACTCTTTCTCAAGAAAATGAATTTTTTATTATCATCTAAAGAAAAATGAAAGATTAAATCCAGGTCAGGAGTTGACCAAACAAAAGATTTTTAATTTTCCTTCATTTTCGTCAATGCATTTGTGAGAAAGAATGAATTACCTAGCTTGTTTGAAATCGTCCCTTAATAAGGGGCGATTTCTTTTTTCGTGTGCTTTAAACTATGTATTTATGAGCAGTAATCAACTACAATTAATGATTATTTCGCTTATTCAGAAAGCAGTCCACTTTATGGATGCCGACCGCGTTGCTAAGATAACCTTGATCGAGAATGAGTGGCACTAACCCATTTTAATGGCTGTGATATGATTATTGGATATTTATTCAGGCCCTTTTCGTCTTTTGATCCAAACGTAAAGAAATAGAAACAATACCACCAATATTGCCGGAAGCACTGACATGTTGCGGAGTGTTGTAGCGGCACCTTCAGTTTCAATGGATTTTCCCATAATCGGAAGAATCATTGACGTAGCTACGAAACCTGCTCCACCAAGGATCGACATTCCCAAAGCACCACTTTTAGGTACATACTCCGAAGCGACCCCGATCATCGTAGGCCAGAAGTAACAAACACCAATTGCAAATACCGCAGCGGAAGCAATGGTCATAACCGATCCGCTTGAGATACTCAGCAGTAACAATCCGGCTACAGAGAATATTGCCGAACCCAGCAATACCCCGGTCGGATTTAAGCGATGAATCAAACCGCCGGCAAAATAACGTCCCACTGCCATAATTCCGGTAACTACCGCCAGAATTATCATCGGATGAATTCCATTCTCCGCTAACAATGCGTTAATCCATTGCGTGGTTCCCAATTCGGTCGATGCCGTAAGCAACATGCAGAAAAAGATGAATGGAAACAACAGACTCATCTTGTTGACCATTTTACCTTCAATGATGATCAACAGGCTAATTACAGCTACTATAATCAATGGGAGTGAATAGTTTGAAGTAACCATTGCGGCCATATTGGGTTGGGTTGCTACCAGGATCATGAAGATTACCGCCAAGGTTATGGTATATGGCGCTCCAACATTTCTCATCATTTCCTTGTAGGTAACTCCGGTTGTAACTCTTTCCGTTTCAGGTATTTCTTGTCGGAAAAACAAGAACCCGTATAACGCTAAGGGAATAAATAACAGGCCGACCAACACCTGCCATGACAGGTTAATCTGATCCATTACCAAAGCCGCAAGTAAACTTCCAATTACAATTCCACCCGGAAACCAAACATGAAAACGGTTCAACATTTTTGTCTTCTTATCAGGAAAAATCGTTGCCACCAGCGGATTGCATGCTGCCTCTACACTACCGTTGCCCAAACCAATAAATATATTGGCAAAAAATAGAGAAGTGTAATCTTTTGCCATAAGTAATGAAACAATACCAACTAAATGTAGTAGAAATGCAAGCCAGACAATCGTTTTGGTCTTAACGATATCGATAATATATCCACCCGCAAACATTGCTACGGCAAAACCCCAAAAAGCCGGCCCGAATGCACGGCCAACTTGTTCTTTTGTAAGTCCGTAATCATCGGTAAATACCCCTTCTATCTTTGCGCGAATGGCAAAGGTGATAGCAGTTACAAGCAGTGCCAGACAAGATGCGACAAACAGTCTTTTTTGATTTACGTTTTTCATGGTTTGGTTATTTAATTGGTTTCACAATTGGAAATTTAAAAATTTTGTACTGCCTTACAAAAAAATTGACCATCAAGATCTTATTCGCAAAAGGGTTTTTCGCCCAGATTACAAATTTGTTTTTATGGTTTTCCAAAGACGGAACAACAATCTTATCGAATATCTTTTTGCACACCCAAAAGGTAAGGGTATTGATGCGGGAAGAGAAAAAAATAGAAACGGTAGTAAAACAGCTTTAGTCGGTATAAAATCACATTCTTAAAACCATACCACTATTACCTTTACGACCTGTTTTTATCGATCCCTCCTCGTAGTGGTCATTATCTTTGTCTTTCAAAACCTTGATTTTTAAAATACGGGTTCCTGAACAACTGGCATATGGGAATACACCTTAAATACCTTGAATTCCATTTCCCGATCCCAATGGTAGAAGTCCCTGTACTCTTTATTGCAATTTCTTGTTTTTGATGTTTTCATTCATCTTTACCACATATACCTTCAACTTTTTGTTCATTCTCTCCATGATGTTTGAGAAATATAGTGAATACTCATATTGATGGTACCATCCTGGTCCCATCAGAAACTTCCTAAACCTTTTGTCCCCGGGTTTTTGTATTCGGATAACACCTCTAAGAGTATCGACATCCGCCCCAACCAAACCTGGCACAAAAGGGGTGTTAGGGGTTTCAAAACCTCCAAGATAAGCGCCTGTATTTTCGGTTTTTTCGCAGCTCATCTTTCCAATCTTAATTGGGTTGGTGACCGCTAAGCGATCCTTTTTAGTCAATCTCCTTTCCGAATCGGGCAAGGGCCCCTTGTTCAGTCTATTGATGAAATCGGCTCTATATTTTAGGACATTCCAAAGCTCTAAACATCCTATTTGACTCTCAGAGGCACACAAGGCTATTTGCTGGTCCTTAAGATAATCCAACGGGAAAGGATAGCCTGGGGCAAGGGCGGTCACCATTCTTTTTTCAAGTTCTGTTCCGATCACCATTCTCCTTAAAAGACCCACAACATGGTAACTCCCCTGGCTATGACCTGCTATTATAAAAGGTTTATCCCCTATTTGACGGATAAACTCACGAAAAGCGATTTCAAGATGATCGGTAGCCAGGGACAATGCTTTTTCCCCTTTTTTGTCCTGTGTAAAAAATGAGGCCAGTGTCGCCTGCGGATATTTTGGAGCGTAAACCTGATAGGATTCAACAAATACGGTGAGTTGATTCGGCAATACAATTCTTTCAAGAAAAGGGTCCCGACTGTCGTAGTCGACGGATTTGTTCCAACTTTTCGACGAAAAATAACTTGTTGGGTGTATGAAGAAGACCGCGGCCCTTGCGGAATCCTGTCCATCAATAACATTGAGGAAGTTTCCGTCGGCTGCATCTTTTGTCTTTATTGGATGGGAGAACCAACTGTCCCATTTTGAATAATCCAACGTGTCCTTCACTCTCAAGGGTTTGTTCTTCCCTGGCTTGATGAACAACATAGAGCCTGAATACACCGCATTGCAACTCGATAGAAACACTACGATCGAACCAACTACAAAGAGATAATAAAGAATACGCATAAGGTCATCAACTAAAATCAATACCGGGACTCATAATGAACAGATAGAAAGCCGAAATCACAGCCGCGAAGAGTACTACACTATGATTAGGCCGATAGACCAACGCTTGGAATTCCTTTTTCGGTCTTATTTTGAAAAAACCAAGGACAAATAATGGTAAGAGAAAAGTAAAGCCATTGCCAATACCTCCCATGATCATCATGAACCGATCATTGGTAGGCATTATCAAAGAAGAGGTAATTGATAGTATTGTCGCCGAGAACAAGGGCAACCAATACAGTTTCCTGTTTGAGCTGATTGTTTTGCCGTCCGTAAACCAAATTCCAAAACGTATGGCAACAAAAGTTCCCAATACCAGCAACAGGGTGCCTACCCCCAACTCAACGTAGCCCCATTCTTTTTGATGTTCTAAACCATCAATGACCATTGCCCAGTCCATACCGTCATTTATAAATCTTCCGAAAGCGATATAAGCACCAGACTGTAAAAAGTTGATCACACAGGAAACCCACAAAAAATAATAGACTTCGTAATTCCTGCACCTTTTTTTGACAAGTATCAAGAAGCAGGTCAAGGCCCACAAAACATTAAAAATAGAGCCCCCGGCCCTAATCCATCTATCGGCTAAATCGTTTACAGAAGATAGATCATGATTAAAATACATGGCATTTACCGAAAGTGGCTTTCCACCAACGAGAAGTACTGTCAGCCCATGACCTAACATTTCATGACCGACCTGGAGCACTGACCATGCCCCACAACAAATCAATACTAAGCGAAGTGTTTTTTTATCCATTTTTTTTGAACCAAAGAAATGTCCTTTGAAAATGGAAATGAGGTCCACCGATAGGAGTGGACTTAAAAAAGACCTTTTTTGTACTGGGATGGACTTATTCCGGTATGTTTTTTAAAAACCTTGTAAAAACCGGACTTTGAATTGAAACCACAATCAAGGGCCAGTCCAAGTATGGACAGGTGGGCGTATTGGGGTTGGTTTACCCTCTTTTTAAACTCGTCCAAACGATATTTGTTGATCAGATCGTAAAAGGAAGTCTGCAATGATTCGTTGATAAGTTGGGATATTTGATACGATGGTAAACCGATTCCTTTTGCCAAATCATGCAAGGATAGTTTTGGATTGAGAAAAACCTGGGATGCATCCAGGTAATCCATTAATCGTTGTTTCAAGACTTCTTTTTGATGCTCTTTTAGCCCACTGGAAGCATATTTTTGGGACCTGTCCGGTGCGTAGTCAAAGGTGAAATTTTTAGATGCACCCAATTGCCCCAAAAAGAATACCTGAAACGATAAGACCAGGGAGACGACTACATATGCAGTGTTGACGGTAACCAGTTTAAAATCGGTGGACAACATTATTGTGATGATAATGAACGACCCAATTACATAGGACCAAAACCAATACCCCAGCCAAAGGACATTGCCATGGATGCTATTGGAGTAAAGTGTTTTTAAGTTGATGCTGTAAATCCTGATCGATCTTATAATATGGATTCCAGTAAAAAGGTAGACCAATAAAAAGGATGGTGGAACAAGATAAGTCCAGGCGTCCGCCACTGAAGAATAGCGGAGGAACAATCCTTCCTGAAGAATGCTTCCGGAACTACTCATATAATAGAAGGAAGCAATATAGAGTATCAAAATAGTTCCATAGATGTAGACCAGGGGAAAAACCGATTTGGAGCGAAGCACATTGATGTAAACGGAATTGAGGAAAATATGGAGAACCGGCAAGGAATGGCCAATGGCCAACAAAAAGTGATTGCCCGAAACCATATTCCTGAACCCCAGAAAAAAATATCCCAGGTGTATAAGGGAAATCGAAAACCATAGGATCAATATATGGTCTGACAGTTTTTTTTCAAGTTTTTTTAAAAGCAGTACGATCACAAAAAAACTGACCGAAATACCAAAAACCAAAATGAAATACTTTGTCATGGAATTTAATTCATCCGCAAGTTCGATTTTATAAGCATGTTTACAAAACGGACCCGAACAAGAATAGGTCATATCGATATCAAACCCGTCTGCTGTTTTTGGACTATCAGTTCATCTGAATCGACCTGGTTTCAAACGTCAACAGATAGGTCAACAGTGTTGAGCGAATGAAAACAGCCTGAAAACATCCCACAAAAGGTCAATTGTCGCAACCATTAAAAAGGATCGGTAAAGAGACTTCTGGTTAAAAGAAACAATTCATTAATTAAAGGGTTTCAAAAAACAGCCGTATCAAAGCACTGTGCTATTCGTCCCGTAAGGTATTTATGGGATTCTTGTTCGCAGCCTTTATGGTCTGCGTACTTAGGGTAAAAAAAGCGATGATCATAGCCAACAATCCTACAGACAAAAATATCCACCAATCCAAATGGATACGATATACAAAATCCTGGAGCCATCTGTTCATTCCCAGCCACGCAATGGGAACGGCAATGATCGTCGACAGTAGGACAAGCCTTAAAAAGCTTTTGGAGACAAGGCCCAAAATATTGGAAATAGAAGCCCCAAGTACCTTTCGGATTCCAATTTCCTTTGTGCGGAGCAGTATGCTATGTGTTACCAAACCAAAAAGACCTATTGAGGCAATGAACAACGCTATAAACGTGAAAATGTTAAATACCTCCCCGAATCGCTTTTCGGATCGGTAGAGTTCATTATAGGATTCATCCATAAACCGAGGTTCAACGGGAACCCCGTGCAAAAAGGTCTTCACCGTCCTTTGAATATAGGCCAGTACATCTTCCTGTTCTTCCATTGTAGTTTTAATGAGAATATGCCCATATGTACTTCGGCGCTTGGTACCCAATTCAAGGAACAATGGTTCTATGGCCAAATTGAAGGGTTGAAAATGAAAATCCTTAACAACCCCTATCACCCTTTTATCATCAAAGATCTTATTAATTGCGGACTTCCAGCCGAGAGCCTTGATCGCTGATTCGTTTAAAATGATGCTGGCTGTGGAGTCGGTCGGGTGCTCAGGGGAATAATTCCGTCCTTGTACCAGGTGTATATCGAACAGGTCGATAAAATCATGGTCTATATAATTGCGGTAAATCCAAAGCTTCTCTTGATCACCGTTCCCTTCCCATGTATCCACAACGCCCTGAGACTGCATATTTAAGGGCAAGGAACTGGCAAAAGAGACCTTTTTAATTTGGGGATGCTCCAATAGTTCGGCCCGAAGGACATCCCTACGTTCATAAAAATCCTGCTGTCGGTAGGGAACGTATACCACCTGGTCCCTGGTATATCCCAGCTTTTTGTTTTGGATATACTCCAGTTGTTGATGAATGACAACACTTGCTATCGCCAATACAATGGCCGCCGTATATTGGCCTACTACGAGTAGGTTTCGCAAGAAGGCTCCGTCCTTTCTTCCTTTGGACCATCCCCCCTTTAGGGCCTTTATAGGCATTATGGCCGATGACAATATAGCTGGATACAGTCCGGAAAGCACCGCCAGTACAATGGAAATGAAAAGCATGGTTCCGAACACTGTGCGATTGCCTTTTAAATCGAAGGAGATATGTTGATCCATTAGTTGATTGAATACCGGCAATAGAAAATAGACCAATCCCATGGCCAGCCCAAGACTAAAAGAAGTAATCAAAATGGATTCTGCCATAAATTGGTTCACCAATTGTCCCCTTTTGGCCCCTAATACCTTGCGCATACCTACTTCCTTGGAACGCCCTGCTGATCGGGCAGAGGCCAAATTCATATAATTGATGGAAGCTAACAATAAGATGACCAAGGCAATAAAGGCAGAGAGGTAGACATAACGGATGTCACTATTGGCGCTGATCTCAAAATTGATCTGGGAACGTAGATGAATGTCCCTTAAAGGTTGAAGAAAGAATACGGGCTTAAAAGAATCTTGGTAGAAGCTTTGGAGTACCCCTAGTTTTGCCTCCAGTTCTTTGTATGCATATCCTTTGTGCAAAACAACATAGGCCCGGTAATTATTACTGCCCCAGCGACCCAAATCGTTTTGATACCAAGGTAGGTTTTGAAGAGAGGTGATATAATCAAAGCCGAAGTGTTGGTTTTTGGGAAGATCCAAAACCACCCCTTTTACGGTAAGCGGTCGGTCATTTTCAAAATTCAGGGTCTTCCCTATCGGGGAGTCTTCCCCAAAATATTTTTTGGCCAATGATTCGGTAAGAATAACAGCATCGGGATCTTGTAGGGCTTCTTTTCCCATTCCCTCCTTGACAGGATAAGTAAACACTTCGAATAGATGTTCGTCTGCGAACAGTCCCCGCTCATAGAAGGATTGCTTCTCATGTGAAAACAGGGCCTCCCGCACTTGGAGAGTCGTTGCCGCCTGAACTTCCGGGAAAAGCTCCTTTAGAACAGATGTCAATGGCAAAGGGGCCAGAGCAAAACGATTACTGCCCCTAAAGTTGTTTCCTTTTTGTATTTGGGACACCCGATATATCCGATCTGCCTTTTCATGATGCTCATCATAGCTCAGTTCATATTGTATGTAGAGGGCAATAAGAATGAAGCAGATCATTCCAATGGTCATGCCACCGATATTGATCAAGGTAAAGACGCGATGTTTCAATAGATTTCGGAACCCTATTTTAAAATGGTTCTTGAACATATCGCGATCAAGGATGTTTAACGTCATCGGAAAGGACCGTATAAGCCCTGGCCTGAAAAGTTGGAGAACATCCAGGATGAAAAGCCATTTTGCACTACGTATTCCCCGCTCGTCCCACGTTTTTGCAAACCTTTCCCTGAGATCGCCTTCCAGATCTTCCAAATAGTCCGGATGGCAGAACCACCGGAAAAAGGTGAGCACCCACTTTGGCGGATTATGGTCGCTCTTTTTAAGCATGACCGTTTCTAAAATTCAAATTTGGAATGGCGTTCCAAAGGGCCATTCGTTGCCGTTTCGTAGTCTCCAATATCTTTCTTCCATGGCTGGTAAGGGTGAAGTATCGCTTCCGTTTGCCCCCCCGTATTCTTGTTGCCTCCCCCAATCTGGAAGAGAGATATCCTTTTTTTTCCAATCGTCTTAAGACCGTCTGCAATGAACCTATACTGACTTTTCGCTTCAATCGTTTCTCTATTTCATTGCTAATACCAACACCATAGGCCTCATCGTGTAATATGGCCACTGTAAGGAGCACCACTTCTTCAAATTCCCCTAGATGATATTTGCTCATAAATATATATTTAACTCAAATGTAGTTAAAATATTAGTCTAAACATAATTTTATACTCAAATGTAGTTTTTATTGTGTCCAGTAACTTCCTGGGTTCAATCTGGACATTTGATTCAAGTCCTGCAAAACGAACGTTTCTTTGACGCTTCTCACAGTTTATCAATCCTTTGGTTTAGGATTCAGGATTTTTAAGTCAGATGACACCATTTACTACCAAATTGACCGTAAACGAATCGGTAAACAATTTTTTAATCGTCAACCACTATTGACGATCAACCCAAAACGCGAACCATAACTGATTTGACTTTCGTGCGGAGTAATAACCGTCATTTAAAAAAATCCAACAAAGCAACAGCCCCGTTATAGGATATAACCAACGAAAAAAACAAAGCAGCTATAAGGCCAAGATTGATTAAGATTCCTGTACTATATCCTTGCATCAGTTGCTTATTGTTTATCAAAAAGATGATCCCAATGATGACCAAGGGTAAAACAAACACGTTAAAAATCTGGGACAAAATTTGCATTTCAACAGGATTTGAACCAAAAATGGGAACGATCATAGCAAAAACACAGGCAAATGCCGTAATACTCTTAAAGTGTCTCGAATCCGTATCCAACTCACCGGATTGATAATCAGCAATCAAAATAGGTACTATCAACAAAATGGGGAAAATTGAAGAAAGCCCTGCGCTCAATGTTCCAAAAAAGAAAAGGGTCAGAGCGAATTTACCGGCTACCGGCTCCAAGGTATTGACCATATCCAAAACTTCGGTCACGGGTTTGCCCTGGTAAAAGAGCGCCCCAGTTGCCACTGCCATAATTGCACTGCTGATGATAAAGACCAAAATCGCAGCGACAATGGCATCTTTTTTTTGCTCTTTCAAATTTTTAATGGTCCAGCCTTTCCCTTTAACAAAAAGAGGGCGAGATAGAAAAGTCGCAGCAGCCATGGTTGTTCCCACAAAAGCTGCCACCAACATTTTACCTCCTTTTACCTCGGGAATACTGGGAATTAATCCTTGCAACACTTCAGAGGGTAGCGGGTACACCAAAAAAAGAGACACCAAAAAGGAGACCCCCATGATAGTGACAAATAGTACCAGGACTTTTTCAAAAAAAGTGTACTTACCAATTAAAAGCAATCTATAAAAAAGGGTAGTTATCCCTACCGCAATACCTATTACGGTTTCATATTTGTATTGGGAAATCTTAGGGAAATAAATCGCGAATATCTCATAAATAATGTTGGCAGAGATACCCATGATCCCCATTAGGGAATTCCATTGACCAAAAGCGATGCCAACAATAATCAGGATTGCCATAGCCTTTCCCCATTTAAGGTGTTTTTTAAAGGCAAATAAGGCCGTTTCTCCTGTGATTAGAGTGTAGTTACCATAGACATATATGAGAATACCCGAAAAGAGACAACTTAACAGAAGCACCCATAACAACTGCATTCCGAAAGTACTTCCTGCCACAATCATCGACGTGACACTTCCCGTTCCGATGGTATACCCAATAGCAAAAATACCGGGGCCAAATGCCAATACCACAGCAATTAGTTTTTTGAAGAGAGAACTACTGCCTGGCACTTGAGTATTCATGGGTTCAACTTCTAATCTTGATAATGGTGTCCAAAGTTTTTCTTACCAAACTTTCCAGCCCCTCAAAATCTTTTTTGGCGAGAATTTCTTTACTAATCAGTTTGGATCCCATACCAACACAGGTCACACCTGCTTCAAACCAGGCTTTTAAATTACTTTCTTCCGTACTCACACCACCCGTAGGCATTATGCTGGTCCAGGGTTGAGGTCCTTTAATAGCCTTGACGAACCCAGGACCATAGGTAGACCCCGGAAACAATTTTACCATCTCACAGCCCATTTCCTCCGCCCTGTTGATTTCCGTTAGCGACCCACAACCCGGTGACCAAAGTACTTTCCTCCGGTTGCAGACTATTGCGATATCTTCCCGCAATGAAGGAGTTACAATAAAGTTTGCTCCCATTTGCATAAACATAGATGCCGCAGCGGCATCTGTTATGGAACCCACTCCCATTATCATTCCGGGTAGATTTTCAATGGCATATTTATTGAGCGTAGAGAACACTTCAAACGCAAAATCACCCCTTGCAGTGAACTCCATTAATCGAGCACCGCCATCATAGCATGCCTTCAGCACCTTTTTTCCGAGTTCAACATCAGGATGGTAAAAAAGGGGAACCATCCCTGTTTCCCGCATTGTATTTGCTACTTCAATCCTTGAAAATTGTGCCATATCACTATTATCTGGCCACCCTACCGGAGGCATCCCCACTCATTAATTTTTCCACCTCAGCAACGGTTGCCAAGTTTGCGTCTCCCTTTATGGTATGCTTTAAACACGAAGCGGCCACCGCAAAATCCAGAGCGTTCTGGTCATCTTCCGGATACTTAAGCAATCCGTATATCAACCCTCCCATAAAGGAATCGCCACCACCAACGCGGTCGACTATGTGGGTGATTTGATATTCCGGGGATTTGTACATCGTCTTACCGTCATAGAGCACCCCGGCCCAGGTATTGTGGGAAGCTGACAATGACCCTCTTAGCGTTGTAATCACTTTCTTTGCCTTTGGAAATCGTTCCATCATCTGCTTGCAAACCGACAAAAAAGCCTCGGCCTTTACATGCTCGCCCTGAGTGGTGATATCCAAACCTTCTGGTTTTATCCCAAAATGCTTCTCGGCATCTTCTTCGTTACCCAGAACAATATCACAATACGCTGTCAATTCTGACATGATCTCTTCCCTTCTAGCATCATCGCAATATTTCCAAAGTTTTGCACGGTAGTTCAGGTCGGTTGAAATAGTTACTCCCATATCACTGGCCACCTTAACAGCCTCCAGACAGGCATCGGCCGCTCCCTGTGAAATTGCAGGGGTAATACCGGTCCAGTGGAACCATTCAACCCCTTTAAAAACCGACTTCCAATCCACCATGCCTTTCTCAATTTCGGCCATTGCAGAGTGGGCACGGTCATACACTACTTTGCTTCCCCGGCTTACAGCTCCTGTTTCCAAAAAATAGATCCCCAGACGATCTCCCCCAAATAGTATCTTTTCGGTGCCAACACCTCTTTTGCGCATTTCCATAAGTGCGCAATTACCAATGTCATTATTGGGAAGTCTTGTTACAAAGTCTACGGGTACACCATAATTGGCCAATGATACCGCCACATTGGACTCACCTCCTCCATACACCACATCAAAACTTGTGGTCTGTGAAAATCTCAAAAATCCCGCAGGGGATAATCTAAGCATGATTTCTCCGAAAGCGACTACTTTTTTCATGTGTTTAAAATTTTCAACTATTTGAAAATAAGCTATTTAAAAATTATAGAACCCATGCAACCACTCGCTGCACTCATTCTCTCATGAATTTATTTTAACCATCACACTGGGTGAATTTTTTGATTAAAAAAATTCATGTTCGTTTCATTTTAAAAAGTTGTTTTACGATTGTTCCTCTCTTGATCTAACTAAAAGCTATGCCACCATTAATATCAATGTTGTTTCCTGTAATAAAGGAGGCTTCGTCTGATGCCAAATAGGCTACAAGGTCTGCTACTTCTTCAGCTTTGCCCTCCCTTCTTAAGGGCGTGCTGGCAGCCACCTTTTTACGTACTTCGTCTTTGGTAAAATCATCATGAAATTTGGTCGCGATCATTCCCGGGCAAACAGCATTGATCCTTATTCCCTGAGGACCGAACTCTTTTGCCCAATTTCTGGTTAAGGTCATTACCGCTCCTTTAGAAGCTGCGTAAATAACCGATCCCGGACCACCACCATCACGACCTGCTTGCGACGCAAAATTCACAATGGAAGCACCTTTGCCCATTAGCGGCTTAAATGCCTGGGTAACAAATACAGTGCCTTTAAAGTTGACATCCATAACCAGGTTGTAGAACTTTTCATCCAGCTCTTCAACAGTTTTTCGGGCAAACAATCCACCGGCACAGTTCACCAGGATGTCAACTTTTTCCCCAAAGGCTTCTTTTGTTTTGGCCACCATGTTATCAATATCTTCTTGCCTGGTTACATCGGCATACAAGGCAATGGCTTTACCGCCAACCATCTCTATTGCCGCCAGAGTATCTTCACTATCTTTTTCACTCTCAAAATAGTTGGCTACCACCTTAGCGCCTTCTCTCGCCAATCGTACACTTATCGCACGCCCTATATCTCTGGCTCCACCAGTAACTACCGCTACTTTCCCTTTTAAATTCATTTGTTATTTTGTTTTGTTATCCACGCCTTCTTGAATTCTGAAACTATATTTTCAAGTTAAATTCCCATACCTTGACCCCCACCAACTTGTATGGTTTCCGCCGTTAAGAAAGAAGCATCATCACCTACCAAAAAGGAGATTACCGAGGCTACTTCCTCCGGTTGTCCCAACCTGCCCAAAAGAATATTATTCTTCCAGGAGGCAAACACCTCTGGTTTAGTGGATTTTATTTGTGTGTGGAAAGGAGTGTCAATGGTACCCGGCGAAACAGCATTCACCCGGATCCCATATTCCGCCAAATCTTTGGCCAATGCTCTGGTTATGGCATGTACCGCGGCCTTTGATGTTCCATAGATACCAGCACCTGGTCCTCCGGCATTCCAACCGGCAATTGAAGTATAATTAACGATTGAGGCATTTTCTCCTTTTTTAAGATACGGTATCGCCGCCCTGGAAACAAAAAAGGTGGAATCCAGATTCAGTGCCATTACCCCACGATAGAATTCCGTGGTCATCTCCTCAAACCGGGATCTTCCACCAAGCCCACCCGCGTTGTTGATAAGCGCGTCTATCCTGCCGTATTTTTCTCCGATCTTAACAATGTTTGCATTGACCGCTTCTTCGTCGGTAACATCAAAACCGTAATATTCTGCCGCTATACCCTCTGATGTCAATTCTTCCACTCTTTTTGCCCCTGCATCATCCTCTATTCCATTCAAGATTACGGTGTATCCGTCTTTTCCCAGCCTTTTGGCGACTTGAAAACCGATACCCCCTGTTGCCCCAGTTACAACGGCTACTTTTCCATTTTGACCATTCATATCTTACTTATTTTTTTGTTCTTTTTAATTATGGTTTGCCTATTTAAATTTTGCTTTTCAAGGGTTGTATTCTCCCGCATAGTACCAAAACACTGATTAGCGTAAGTATTGCCAACGAAGCACCGATGACAAAAGCTGGTGTGTAGTTACCACCTTTAGTAAGCCAGGGCACCAGATAGGTTAATCCCGCTGCGGTGAGTTTTGCAGCCATTCCCGAAAATCCTGCAAGCGTACCTACCGTTTTGCCGCTAAAAAAGTCACTGGGCAAGGTTTGTACATTTCCAATGGCCGTTTGGAAACCGAATAGGATGACCGCCATGATCAATACCGCGGTGACCGGCCCGCCGGGATTGGCCATTGCCAATAAAGAAGGCAACATGATCAGACATCCAAGTCCGATAACGGTCTTACGGGTTTTATCTATGGACCATCCCACTTTTATTCTATTCTGCGCAATGAGCCCTCCAAACCACGCCCCAAGCATGGCACCCACGTAAGGCACCCAGCCATAGAGTCCGATTGACTTGACGTCCATACCATATACTTCCGATAGGTAAATGGGAATCCAAAAAACAAATAGCCACCAAATCGGGTCAATTGCCGCTGAAGAAATGATCACCCCCCAACTTTGTCTATGTGAAAGCAATTGTCCTGTATTGGGAGTATAACCGTCATCAGGGGTCCCATCTTCGTCTGTATCCTGGTTTTTTTGCCCCGTTAAAATATAATTCCGTTCTTCATCCGTAATCCAAGGATGCTTTCCCGGTGGCGATTTTACCACTATCCACCAGGGTATAAGCCAAAGCAAGCCCGTAAGGCCAACGATTACGAAAATGGCCTGCCAACTAAAATATATGGTTAAAAAAGCTATTAATGGAATTGAGATAATCCCTCCAATGGCGGCTCCGGAATTAAACAGGCCCTGGGCAAAGGCACGTTCTTTGGTCGGGAACCATTCCGCATTTCCTTTCGTGGCCCCCGGCCAGTTACCTGCTTCCGCAACTCCCAAAATAGCACGAAAGATTGCGAAACTTGAAAATGAAGTGGCTATCGCATGTAGCGCCGTGGCGATAGACCATACACCTATGGATAAAACGAAGCCCAAACGGGTTCCGATCCAATCAAAGATTTTGCCAAATATAGCCTGGCCAAATGCATAGGAAAAAACAAAAACTATTGAGATCCACGAAAAAATCTCTTTCCGTTCATCACTTGATTTATCAGGATATAGTTGTTCAGAAATCTCTGGCCAGAGAACATTAATTGATTGTCTGTCAATGTAATTAATTACCGTTGCAATGGCTATTAGCGCTATTACCCACCAACGTAAGCCTTTTAGTTTCATCTTTCTTTTTTTTAGAATTCCGTGGGAATACGACAAAAGTTTCCTGAAAGGCACTGTGGTGTACATAGAACCACTCCTTTTTTTCAAAACTTTCGCAACTTACATCTGATACGTAGATCCTACGAACAAGTAGCCAGGACTATCATATTTCGTTAAGTTTTCTTCCCTCCAAATATTTCAAAATTGTGAAAACGAAAGCGTGCAATTTCGTTTTCGCTTAAGCAATCATTCTTTTATGTTATAACAATACTGATACAGCACCCGAAAATGCCTTTTCATTTTTTCTTTGGCCAATTGTGGATCCTGAGCCTTGATGGCCTTATAAATATCCTTATGTTCCTGAATACCCAAAAAGGCCTGATTTTTATCGCAAACATGATATTTTTCGAAATTGGTAATGATCTCAGGGGTTATGATAAGCATGAAGGTGTTCATGGTACTGTTACCACTGGCCCTGGCAATCGCCAAATGAAAAAGCAAATCTTCCTGAACCGCATCCTCATCGTTGAGAACCTTTTCCTCATATGCTTTCAACGCTTCTTCCATTTGTTGCAAATGCTCTTCCGTTCTGCGCAGTGCGGCAAGCCTGCAGGTTTTTAATTCCAACAAAATCCGGGTTTCCACCAAAGACTTGAAATCCGGGTCTTCTAACCTCAGGATATCTTCCAGCATACCACTCATGGCCACCCTTCCAATATTGGCTATAAAGGTTCCGCTTTGTGGCCTGGATTTAAGTATGCCAAAAAATTCGAGCTTCTGAATGGCCTCTCTGATGTTGCTTCGGCTCACGCCAAACTTTTCTGAAAGCATTCTCTCAGAGGGGAGCTTATCCCCCGGCTCCAGGTTCTTGTACTCTATAAATTCCTTGAGATTGGAAATAATTTCCTTTTGAACCCCGTGTATCTCGCTCTTTGTCAGTATATCTAATCGCATAGTATTAATTCACCCTTAAATTGGTTAACCAGATTGGTTTGTTAAATTTATAAAATTACTCCAACAAAGTAAACGTGCCTTTGGCATTTCTTTGATAAATATTTAAAAGGCCATTGAACAAAAGCTTTGCCAACAGCCTTTTGCATAACCAAACTAACTCAAACAATTACTACTTGTCATCTTATCTTACGCTATACATCAGTACCCGGCGTTCTGTGTAATTACACCATCGGTGGCAAGAATTTCCGAGACAGGGATAGGAAACACATGATAGTTGGGATTGATCGTTTCCCCCATTTCGGCATCTACTGCGCCGGTTCTGACCAAATCGAACCATCTGTGTCCTTCAAAGGCCAATTCCAACCTTCTTTCATCCAGAATAGCCTGTCTAACCTCAGCTTGTGTGTTTACTGTTCCCGTTAAGCTATTTAAACCTGCTCTTGCTCTTATGTCATCCAATAAAGGAAGTACGGTTGAAGCCGGAGCACCATTTTCATTTAGTGTCTCTGCGTATAACAGAATAATATCTGCCAATCGTATTTCTATCCAGTCATGCTCAGGACCTAAACCACCTTCCTTGGGAAATTTTATAGCTGTTAAGCCATCATCATTAAGTGTTACCGCTCTTCTCAGATCTATACCCCCGCCATTAGCATCGCTGGCATCAAAAGCAGCCACTAAATCCTGGTCTACGGGAAAATCGGATTTTGAATCATCCCCAACGAACCAGTTCCAGAAATCAGAGCCAAAAGTATACTCATCCGTTATGGAACTTGATATTTGGGTTGAAAATATAATTTCGGAATTCCCAACTTCAAATTCTGCTCCAAAAATCTCGTTAAAGTTGGCTATTAAACTAATTCCAGCGGCTTCAGCTCCTTCCACAACAGCAGCTAGCTGTGGTTCTGCGCTCGCATAATCGCCCCTAAAAGCATATACTTTGCCCAATAGGCTTTGAGCCGCCAATCTGGACGCTCTTCCATCCATGATTTCAATATCCAAAGCGGCTATGGCGTCCTGTAAATCCGGAATAATGACATTATCATACACTTCCGAAGCAGGTTGTCTCACCAAGATAGAGGTATCTGTAAGGCTGGGAGTTGCGGAAAGGTTTACGGTTACATCTCCAAAAACCTGTACCAGTTTAAAGTATGACAGGGCCCTTAAAAACTTAGCTTCACCTATTTCCGTAGCATCGGTGGAATTTTCGATAACATTGTTCACACTTAGTATGGATCTGTACAAAGCCGTATAGAAAGGCCCGAAAAACTGGTCTTCCATAGCGGTGAGACCATTGTCGTATTCATCAAATTCGGTAAATGGCGGTTCAAACATAAAAGCATTATCCGCCCTGAATTCACCCATTATCGCCATTGGCGTAACAGTGCCCAACTGATAGTAATATGCTGCATTCAAAACCCCCTCAAAATCCGTTAAAGAATCCGAACTAGCGATATTAGGTGGAAATTGATCCAAATCGTTATCACATGCCGTGAGCAACAACAATACTCCTAAGACTGATTTATATACTGTTTTCATTTTTTTTATTTAAAAATTTACATTTAAACCAAGTGTAAAACTTCTAACGATCGGACTTGCACCCACTTGTACCCCAAAGGTTGTTGGCCCTAAATAGCCAGAATTCGTAATCTCTACACCCTCCGGGTTATACGAGGTATAGTCATCTCCCCACAGGTATAACAAATTAGTAGCTGCAGCATATAGCCTTAAAGTCTTTAAACCTAATTTTTCAATAAGCCCGGGATTAAGCGTATATCCCAAAGTCAAGTTTCGCAACGCTATATAAGAAGCATCTTGTATGGTGGCATCTGTTTGAAATCTATTGCCGATATAAAACTCCCCATTATGATCTGCAATGCCATCATCATTGGCATCAAAACTATCCACCAATCTGCCACTCCATTGTGATTCATAATAAAGCGGGTCGATATTGTAAACTTCACCGCCATGTGCCCCTTGAAACTGGAATGACATATCAAAAGCTTTGTAGTTCAACGAACTGTTCAAACCCCAATAAAAATCAGGTGTGTTCTGGCCAATTTTTACCAAATCCCCACCGTCTTCCACAGTTCTTGTAGCGTCAATTACACCATCGCCATTTTGATCTACTATGTAAGATTCTCCACTCGTGTTGTTTGGATGTCTCGTACCATCTTCCAAATAAATCATCTCCACCTCACCAATGGTTTCCAATCCCCACATTTCACCAATTTCCCCACCTACGTAATTTCTAAACACAGGACCTCTTCCACTTTGGCCATAAATGGTTTGCGGCAATTCAGTCAGGCCGCCTAAATCCGTGATTTCGGTCTCAACTGTAGCTAAGTTAGCCCCAAGGTTCCAGGAGAAACTGTCATTGTTCACTACGATCGCATTCAATTCAAACTCCCACCCCGAACTTCTTACATCACCGGAATTGAGTACTATGGAAGGGGTACCCAATACTTCAGAAACACTTTGATTGATTAAAATGTCCTCAATATCGGAGGTATAGTAATCCACACCCAATCGGATGCGGTTCTTTGCAAACCCCAGATCAACACCATAGTTTCGTTCCGTATTGGTTTGCCAGGTCAAATCCGGGTTGGCCACATTGTCCGGGATTAGAAAACCAGTACCGAAAATGGTGGCTTGGGGTTCCAATAGACTCAAGGCATCATAGGATCCCAAAAATGACTCGGTACCTAAGGAGCCCGTACTGAACCTTGGTTTAAAAGTGCTTATCATTTCTGAAAGTGGTGTCCAAAACGCCTCATTATGAATGTTCCAGCCCACGGAAAGTGCCGGGAATGTTTCATATCTATTGTTCGCTCCAAAACGGGAATCCCCATCCCTTCTTAATGATGCGGAGAATAAAAAACGATTGTCATAGGCATAATTTATCCTTCCAAAGACGCTTTCCCTAACCCTTTTCTCGTCCCGTTCCGTAACGGTAATATCTTCCGGATTGAACAAGTTGAAGTTTTGAATGTCGGTATCCGGGACATTTGCACCGCTTAAGGCAGTTCCCCGAAAGGTCGTGGTTTGAAATTCAATACCGGCTACAGCCCCTATCTCATGTTTACCAATGGTTTTTGCAAAGTTCAAGGTGGTCTCACTTAATACTGAAACCACTTTTAAATCGGTTTGGTCCATGGAGGTTTGACCAGGCCTTGCCCTTGAATCGAATCCAAGTAATCTGTGTTCATAGCGTTGGGTATCCCTATAATCTCCACCTAATACGGTCTTTACGTTCAACCCGTCGATGATCTCGTACTGCAAATAAGAACTGACATTGCCGAAGAATGTTCTTTCCCAACGTTCGGTGTTATCAAGCTTTGCGGCTGGCCCGGCATCTCCGGACCCTCCAATACCATTATTGGCTCTCCCGTAGTGCCAGTCCTGCGCCGCCATACCGGGCTGCAGGTCGTAAATACTACTTGCTTCATATGTTGAACCTCTATACCCGGTATCAAACGGATCAAGCCCCAATGCCTGTGCCTGTTGGTCCAATTGCTGTACAAATGCAATGGATTCTTCAGTATGGTAAATGGGATGAACGCCATACGCTCTCAGAAGGTCTCTCATATCATGACCTAAAATATCCCTATGCGATCTAAATCCGTTGAAACTGAGCCCTGTTCTGAACTTTTTTCCCATTTTCGCGTCGATATTTAAACGCGCATTTAACCTTTCAAAACCTTCAGTGATTATAACCCCCTCGGCATTTTGATATCCAAGGGAAGCAAAGTAATTTACATCTTCCGTACCTCCGCTTATACTAAAGTCATGACTCATAATACTGCCGGTTTGAAAAAGCCAATCTTCCGGACTTATAGCGCCGGGTGAATTTTCATAGGCATTTAATCGAAACTCCACAAAATCCGGATCTACCTGAGAAAGGTCCCAATTTCCGGCAGCAATCTCTCTTCTTGAAATCTCAGCCCATTCAGGGCCTGATTTTAGAATATTGTCGCGATACTTACTAGAGAAGCTCGCAAAAGCATTGTAACTGAAACTTGCTTTACCTTGTCTTCCTTTCTTGGTTGTAATCAAAATAACACCATTGGCACCCCTGGAACCATAAATAGCGGCGGAGGCGGCATCTTTTAACACCTCCAGACTTTGAATATCGTTAGGGTTTACCGTTGCCAAACTTCCTGAAATAGGATACCCATCCACAACAATAAGTGGATTTGAGTCTCCCGAGATAGAGGATGCTGCCCTCACCTGAATCTTGGGATCGGCTCCGGGCGACCCATCTTGATTTTGAATCAAAACACCGGCTAATTTACCTGCCAATGCATCATCAACCCGGTTAGCTTGAATAGCGGCTATTTCGCCCCCATCAACTTTGGCAACCGCACCAGTTAAGGAAGACTTTTTTCGGGTACCGTAACCAATCACAACTACCTCGTCAAGTTGTGAAGTATCTTCCTGTAGTATAATATCAATGACTGTTTGGTTGGTGATCGTAACGGTCTGTGCTGCATATCCAATGTATGAGAATTGAAGCGTTTCACCGCTTGAAACATTAAGGGTATAGTTACCGTCAAAATCGGTCTGGGTCCCTCTAGTGGTGTTCAGTACCACCACATTAGCGCCTGGTATTGGCGTATTGTTCACATCAGTAACGGTTCCCGTTACGGCAAACTCCTGAGCAAATAGCTGTATGTTGACCAACAACATTACAACTATTGTTAGTTTCATTCTAAAGTTCATTTGTTATTTAGTTAATTTCAAAAGTTAGTTCAATCGCAAATCCCTGAGAGGAATGCTTACAAATCAGTTAGCCTACCACATCGTATCCGCAAATTTTAAGGGAATTTGATTACTTTTGAATTCTTCAAATTTGCATGTAATGTGTATTTGTTGAATTTTACTTCCCTCCTACAAGAAGTAATCTTTAAAAGGATAGGCGTGCACCTATCCTTTTTTTTATGTACTGTTTGATCTCATGTAAATAAGATTTTATTGGTTTTCGCTATTTTATTGGTTTTCCAAACTGGTCAACCAATTTGGTTTACCAAATATATGTTATCAAAGGGTTAAAAAAAAATGATTTTTGCATTTAAATGTTAAAATTTTACGGAATTGATAGCTCTGTTCATTTTTTTAAAAAAAAGGTCAAACAGAATCGTCTTCTCCCTTCACTAGGATTGCATAAAATCTTCCCGAATAGGGCTGAAGACATCGATCAAAACTCCGGCTTGGGTACAGACTGCACCGTGCAAGGCATGTGGTGGGATGTAGAAAGCATCTCCCCCTTTTAGGGGCCGGGTCTTACCATCGATCGTTACATCAAAACTTCCACTCTCAACATAGGTCACTTGTGAATGATAGTGTTCGTGCATTTGACCCACGGCACCCACTTCAAAGTGGACTTTGACCAGCATGATTTTGTCATCATAGCCCATGATCTTTCGTTTTAGGCCTTCTCCGACGACTTCCCAATCGAGGTCTTCTCCCTTGATAAATTCCTTACTTGCTCCAAAAGTTTTCATAGTATATAGCTTCTTAATTAGTTACTCAAACCTGGCCCTCGATCTTGCTGCCCGCTCTATTTTGGTGGAATCCCGGGACCAATGGTTGCTTCCCTGAACCACACTTCTGCGTAACAACCATTTGCATATTGCCTGGCGATATTACCGCCATATACTTCCGCACCGGCACACCATACCCTGTTTGTTTCCGGACTTTTCCCATTGGTTTGGTTATAAGCACCCTGTTTAAAATAGTTTAACTCTCCACTATAGGCTATGGCTCTTTCCGTACCATCTTGTCCTATAGGCACAAATAATTTCTCGACTTGAGTTGGGAGGTCCGAACGATTTACGTATTCGGATTTGATCAGATTTTTAGTAAATGTTTTCGTTTCATGTCCCTCACTTTTGAAGGTGAGGTACATGATGCCCTTATACACATTTACTTCATAACTGAATTCTTCACCCAGTGCTATTCCGTCAACCGGCTCAGCAGGATAGTCATTTTTACTTGTTCCAATGACAGACATATCATGTCCCCAAACGGCGGTTGAATAATCCCACCTACCAGAATTGTCATCACCTGCGGTATTAATTTCATAATTCCAAAAAACGGAACCTTTGGTATGGCCCGGGAATTTCTTGTAGAATATTTTTAAAGGTTCATTTTCGTGCCCCTCACCACTATGAATTTGACCCACCACCACGGAGTAGGAGGCTGCGACCCTGGCATCACCGGAAATGGAGACCTGCATGACCTTGCAGGTACCCGTTAAGCTGCCTCCTTGTTCAGGAGTCCATTCCCTTTTTTCGTGCAACTCCGTTCTTGTGTTACTGGAGTTTTTTGAAGTGACACCTGAATTTGGTGTTTTATAGACTACCCAACGTCTTGTACCATCAATTGCGGTGTAGAAAAAATCCTTGTGTTGGAACCCGGTGAGATCTTCCACGGTAGTTCCATCCCCTGTCAGTATTTTGAATTTATCCATAAAAGGAATGACCTCATGAGGGTATACCGTTTTCCGGCTTAAACCATCATTGGCTTCAAAATATCCTACATTCGAAATGGCATCATCGCTGATCGTGATACTTGCCGATTTAAACCAAACTTCAGCATAGTTCCCGCCTGCATACTGTTTCCGGATATCACCGCCATGGGTTTCGGCGCCCGTACACCAGATCCTATTTACTTTAGGGTCCTTTCCGTTCGTTTGATTATAACATCCTAATTTAAAAAAGAGGCCCTCTTCCGAATACGCATTTTCACGCTCAACACCGTCCTGACCCACAGGTACAAATAGATTCTCAACCTGTTCCGGCAAATCTGAGCGTTTTGCATATTCGGATGCGATAAGATTTTTGGTGAATGTTTTGGTTTCATGTCCTTCACTGGTGAATTTAAGGTACATGATTCCCTCCCTGATTTCAACCTCATAACTAAACGCTTCTCCTAAAGCAATGCCATCTTCTGGTTCTGGCGGAAACGAATTTTCATCTGTTCCAACCACAGACATGTCATAGCCCCAAACAGGATAGGAATAATCCCATCTTCCTGAGTTATCATCCCCTGCGGTATTGATTTCATAATTCCAAAAGACCGAACCTTTGGTATGACCGGGAAATTTTTTGTAGAATATTTTTAGTGGTTCGTTCTCATGCCCATCCGCACTGTGAATTTGACCAACCACAACCGAGTACGTCGCTGCAACACGGACATCTCCCGTAGAGGAAACATTCATTACCTTAAGGGTAGCGTTCATTTTCGCTTCGGTCATAGGCGACCACTTTTTTAATTGCGCCAGTTCGGTTCTTGTATTGTTTGAGGTGCCATGAGTATTTCCCGCATTGGGGGTTTTAAATACCACCCAATCACCGTGGTCATCTCTGGTAGTGTAAAAGAAATTCTTGTGTTCATAGTCCATTGCCTGACCTACATTGGAACCATCACCTAAGATTAAATTCCAATGTTGGAAAAACGGTATGACATCATTTGCGTTAATGGAGGCTGCTTCCTTTTTTGGGCTATTATCGGCGTTTTTGCATCCCACATTTACTAAAAAAAAGCAACACCATATGAAGAAAAAAAACTTATTCATATAAAATTGGTTAACCAGATTGGTTTACCAAAAATACATATATTTGTAACACTAACAAATTTTTAACATAAAAAGCTTTCAGATAACCAAGTAGCCTGTAAATCATGGCAAAAAAAACAACTGTAGAAAAACTAAGACAAATAAGCACCGCCACTATTGCCACTTGTCTGTTTAAAAGGGGGCTTAAAAATCAGTTTATTCAGGAAGTAAGTGCACTTAAACCGGGTAAAATGACAATGGCAGGACAAGCCTACACGTTACGATACATTCCGGCCCGCGAGGATTTGAACCCCATTGAAATATTCGAAGATCCCAAACATCTGCAAAGGGTTGCTGTAGAGGAATGCCCGTCAGGTTATGTCCTGGTCATAGACAGTAGAAAAGACGCTCGCGCTGCCTCTGGGGGTTCCATACTGATTACCAGATTAATGAAACGTGGCGTAGCCGGAATTGTGACCGATGGCGGTTTTAGGGATTCGGCTGAAATTGCGGAACTGACGCTCCCCGCCTTCCATAAACAACCTTCGGCACCTACCAATCTAACCCTTCACCAGGCCATAGCGGTTAACGAGCCCATTAGTTGTGGCGATGTGGCCGTGTTCCCGGGGGATTTTATCGTCGGGGATGATGATGGGGTTATGGTAATACCGGAAAATATTGCAGGTGAAGTTGCCGATGAGTGTCTGCAAATAACTGAATACGAGGAATTTGTTATGGAAAAGGTGCATAAAGGACAATCAATCATAGGTCTTTATCCACCAACTGATCCCAAAACTTTAAAGGAATTTGAGGCCTGGAAAAAAGTACAAAAAATTTAAATCAAGCTAAATACAACGTATGGCTAAAAAGTTGATAACATTTGGGGAGGTTATGATGCGCCTTTCGCCACCAGGTTACGAAAAATTCTCCCAAACCAATTCATTGGAACTGGTATATGGGGGTGGTGAAGCCAATGTAGCGATTTCATGTGCCTACCTTGGAATGAAGGCAGCGCATGTGACCCGCTTTCCTGACAACACTTTGGGAAAAGCCGCCACCCAATTTCTGCGAAAGCATTGGCTCAATACCGAACATGTGATTTACGGAGATACCATGATTGGTAAATACTTTCTGGAAAAAGGTGCGGTACACCGCTCGAGCGAAGTGATATATGAACGGGAAGGCTCTTCTTTTTCCTTGATCCAACCTGAAATGGTGGATTGGGCGGATGTGCTTAAAGATGCCGATTGGTTTCATTGGACAGGTATCACCCCAGCCATTTCCGAAGGCGCGGCCCAATGCTGCCTGCATGCCATCAAGAGCGCAAAGAAAATAGGCGTAAAGGTCTCCGGGGACATTAATTCACGGGACAATATGTGGAAATATGGAAAGACCATGCAAGAGGTGATGCCAGAACTGGTCCGGGACTGCGATATTATTATTACCAGTAGCAGGGGCATTCGAGAGCTATTCGGGCTCGGACAACCGGGCGACAAGTTCCGGGTGACCGCTAAAATGCTCATGAATGCTTTTCCAAAAATTCAAAGGGTGGTCGGAAAAACACGGAGGTCGGTAAGTGCCTCCCATCAGCAAATTCAGGGAAAAATGTGGAATGGAAACGAGTATATCAAAACGGATACCCTAAACATCACTCCGGTAATAGATCGGGTGGGTACCGGTGACGCTTTTGCGGCGGGACTTATCTATGGGTTACTGCATTGCGATAGCGATGTGCAAGCACTAAATTTTGCCTCGGCGGCCTGTGCCCTGAAACACACCGTGCCTGGCGATGTGAATTTGGTTTCTTTGAAAAATGTAACTAGTTTAACACAAGGTGATACCTCCGGAGCAATCAAAAGATAACATTGTACAACCCGTAAAATCATCATTAATTTTTCTCTTTGAAAATGAAGAATACTGGAAAATGGGCGTTTAGACTAAGTGCCCTCATTGGGCTGATAGCTGCCCTACTATGGTCTATTGATCACTATGATTATCTGGCTCCGGCAGTCATCGTGTTTTTTGTGGTATTGGCACTGGCATTTAATTCCTTTGAGAAATTAAAAGGGTTTTCATTCACCATTTCAATTTTTGCCGCTGTGGCAGCCTCTTTATTTTACCCTCAATTCTTTCTTGAAATAGGATCGTTCAAACTAACCCGGTTGATTGTTCCCATGTTAATTATCATCATGTTCGGTATGGGAACCTCTATTGGCATCAAGGATTTTGTGGGGATAGTGAAGATGCCCAAAGGGGTTTTAGTGGGATTGATCGCACAGTTTTCCATTATGCCCTTTATTGGTTTTGGGCTCGCCAAATTATCCGGCCTACCCCCTGAAATTGCCGCGGGCATCATTCTGGTAGGATGCTCCCCTGGTGGATTGGCATCCAATGTTATGGCTTACATTTCCGGAGCCAATTTAGCCCTGTCCCTTACCTTAACAGCTGTTTCAACGCTGTTATCACCGGTATTGACTCCTTTTTTTATGCAACTCCTGGCCAATGAACTTGTTCCTATTGATTTTTTGACCATGTTTTGGAGTATTATCAGGATCATAATCCTCCCCATATTGGCGGGACTTCTTTTTAATCATTTCGCCCACGGCAGGTTCAAATGGCTGGACAAAGCCATGCCTAAGGTATCCATGGCCGCAATTGCAATTATTATAACCATTATTACTGCTTCGGGAAGGGACTCTCTTCTCTCTATTGGTTTGGTATTAATTGTGGTTGTAATTGCGCACAACTTCTCCGGATACCTGTTGGGGTATTACGGGAGTAAATTGCTGGGGCTTGATGAAAAATCTTCCCGCACGGTGGCTTTTGAAGTGGGTATGCAGAACTCCGGCCTCGCCTCCGGAATCGCCTTGGAGATGGGACGCCTCGCTACCATGGGGCTGGCGCCCGCTGTATTTGGTCCACTTATGAATATTTCTGGTTCCTCACTGGCCACAATCTGGAAAAGCAAATCGGAAAAGTCTTCTCCTTAATGACATTCTGAAAAAGTAAACGTTTAAAGGGAAGAGAAAGAATGCTCATTTGATCGTAGAAAGTTAATACTCAAACAAGGAAATCATTTTTGGAACTAACGCAAATGGTTAATTTTTGAAATTACTTCTTTCTTGAAGGTTCTTGACACAGGTATTTTTATATCATTTTTATCCAGGATAATTTTTAGGCCCTGGGAGTTACCGGATATTCTGGAAACATGTTTAAAATTAACCAGGTACGATCTGTGGCATTGAACCATGGGCAAGCCAACCAATTGTTTTTTTGTTTTAACAAGGGATATTCTTAGCAATTTTCCCCTTACCTCATTGTTTTGTTTGATGAAGACATTGATGTAATTTTTTTCTGCCTTGATGTAGAGTAGCTCCTCACTATTGGTGGCTATACTTTCATTTACAATATCCGAGGTGATCGTTATGGGGAATTCTTTCTCTCCCTGCTTTGATCCTTGTTTTCCCAGGATCTGATTTAACTGCTCTACTTCCCTGATACGCTCTTTTAACAGCATGTTATTGATCCTAAGATTTCTTAGGAAGAGCGGTATAATTGCCACCAAAAAAGTGTAAAAAATAAACTTAAAGGCCAAAACAAAGTCGAAGTCGATAAGCAGGGTTTGCGCGTACCAAATTAAAAACAGTGCATTGAAAAACAGAAAAAAAAGAGATCTAATAATATCTTTTAAAACAGTCCACTTTTCAATGTTTATAAACCTTACAATTAAAAAGTGGGCCAAAGACCAATTAATAAGGGCTGAGACAAAAGCCACCAAACCAAAAATAATCAGATGCATCGTGGAGGCACACTGAATTCCAAAAGGCTCGACCCAATAGAAAAAAAAAGCCAGAATCACGCAAAGCCAAAATGACGCTATCATTTCGGTCAGAAAACCCCGTGAATAAGGAAATGGATCATGAAGTTTTTTTAAAGCTTTAGCAACCATAGCGGTCAAAATTAGTTAGGAACAACTTTAAAAATGAGCAATGTAATGCAGCTGGTGTCATAAATAAACGTCTCGTAACAATTGCTTTCCCCTTACTCCGGGTACATTGAAAATATATCAAAATTTGCGAATAAAGCATGCGGTTACATTATGATATGTAAATACTCCTTTTTTCTGACGGTTGTCCTTTTACTGTTTAAGAACATCGCCATAGCGCAATCCAACAAGGATAGTCTGGAAATTCAAAGAACCATTAGGAACTTCATAGAAGGCTGGTACGAAGGGGATCCTGAAAGAATGGAAGCCAGCCTTCATGAAGAGCTTATATCAAAAATTGTCATTTCCGAAAATGGGAATAGTCGTTTGGGAATTTTTACTGCTTCTAAGTTAATTGAGCTGACCGACAAGGGTGGTGGTAAAGATGTACCGAAAGACAAACAAAGAAAGGACATTGTGATTTTGGAAATATATCAAAATGTCGCGACAGCAAGAGTACTTGCCTACGATGCCATGGAATTACTGCATCTGGCCAAATGGAACGAAGAATGGAAAATTATAAACATTCTATTCGAAAGAGCCGAAAAGTACTGAAATCAGGTTCATAACATAAAAATTACCTCCATTTCTCTTATGCGAAAAAAAATCAACTATGGCACCCTTACCGCATGTATTAGTGTATGGGTAACCATTGTTTCTTGCCTTGGGCAATCGGAAAGTGTTGTTTCTAACCACTATTTAGGTAATAAATTCATAGATTCTTTAAGGGATGAAAAAAGGATTCCGGGCATGTCAGCCGCAATTTCTGTTAAAGGTCGGATTATCTGGGAATATGGCTCCGGATACTCAAATATTTCTACTAAGAAAAAGGCTACGCCTTTAACAGTTTACCGAATCGCCTCCGTATCAAAACTGATTACTACTGCGGCAATCGGCAAATTGGTGGAGAATAAGGCCCTAAGCTTTTCCGATGATATTAACAACTATTTCAAAATTTCCGATCAATACATCAGTATTGCACAGGTACTGTCCCATACCTCCGGAATCAGACATTACAGATATCATGAAAAAGTTGAAAATTATCCGCATTACAAAAGCGTCACAGATGCGTTGGAAGTATTCATTAAGGATTCTTTAGAATTCAAACCTGGTTCAAAACAAGGCTATTCCAGCTATGGAATCGATTTGCTGGGGGCAATTATAGAGCAACAGTCCGGTAGCACTTTTGAAAAATATGTAGAAAATAATGTACTTCATCCCTTAAAGATGCACAACACTTTTATGAGACCACCCCAAACTAACCACCGGTATTTATCCAGGTTTTACCTGAACGACCGGGATACCTTAGCCGCTATTGATCTAAGTTATAATATCCCGGGAGGTGGAATGTACTCCACAGTCAGAGACCTGGTAAATTTTGGAGATGCTTTTTTGGATAACGGCTTTATGGATTCAAAAATCGTTGAAAAACTCTTTACCAAATCCAAATTGAACAACGGAGAGGAGATAGGATACGGTTTGGGGTGGATTGTTCAAAAGCTTGATGATGGTTCTGAGATGTATTACCACGATGGACATATGGACGGCTCCCATGCCATTCTTGCAATTTACCCGAAGTATGCTTTAAGTGTTGCTATTTTATCAAATAGAGGCAGTAATTGGGGAGTACAAGAGGCATTGAATCTGTCATGTAAGGTCTATGGGCTTGACGAATGCCCTAAAATTTTGACAAAACCGGAAGCAGACCCTCAGTTTATAATGCAAGCCTTTGAAAGCTTAAGCACAAGCTTTCAACAATTTAGGGAAGCCATTGAAAACAAGGACAAGACCCTACTTGAAGACCTGATTTCTGATAGTTTTAAGAGCGATGAATGGCCCAAAAAAAAGGAATTCATAGATTTTTTGACAACCGTTGAGGACGACTATGTGGTCTTTGATATGGATTTTAGTATAAAGGGGCTAAATCATGGAGATAAGGCCTATGTAAAAACGATGAGGTTTCAAAACTTCAATAGTCATAAGAGCTGGTATCTGGTGTTTACCCTGTCCAACAATGGTCAATGGCAGATGATATCAATGGCTGCTTTTGATTAGCGATCCAATGAGAAACGTACTGTTAATGGGAATCTTGAAATATTGGAATGACGAATAAATGTCATTACAAAACACCTTTTGCCTTTTTTCAACTAACACAAAAAAATGAAAACTGATCCATGCATAAGTTAATTGCCCTGCTGGTAGTCCTCCTGGCTGCCACTAACGATCTGACATCCCAAAAGTTGCAAGAATTGTTCTTTGCCGACGAGTTCGATACCCCATCATCCTTATCAGAATGGAAGCGGTTCTATCAGGTTGAGGGGTGGCCGGATATGATGAAGCATATTGAAGTAAAGAACGGGTTTTTAATTATGGAGCCCAATACTTCGGGCTGGTATGCTGATTATCATGCGCCTTTTGTCTTTAAAGAAGTAACTGGTGATTTTTCTGTAACTACAAGACTTAAAATTAGTGGTTTAAGAACAGATATCCCGGAAACAACATGGTCCCTTTCGGGCATTATGATAAGAGCTCCAAGGAATATTTCTCCAAAAGACTGGGAACCAAACGGAGAGAACTGGATGTTTTTAACTACGGGTTTTGCCAATGACCTCAACCAGCCCGTTTTCGAAACAAAAACTACCATCAACAGTACTTCCAGGCTTAAATTGCACCCTAATAAACTGGACTGGGTAAGCTTAAAAATTGTCAGAAATGGAGGCACCTTCACACTATTCTACAGGTATGATGACCTTAATGATTGGAATAAAATTGAAACCTTTCAGAGAAATGACCTTCCTGAAACCCTTCAGGTCGGCCTCAATGCGTATACTGATTTTTACGCTGCTGGCAAGGAGTTATTGGGGGATTATTACCGATACAATACTACGGTGGTCACTTATGGAAAACCTGATTTGCGGGTTCAGGTCGATTATTTCAGAATTGAAAACCGATAGCCCAATATAAAGCTATTTTGTGCTATTACACCCATCAGCCTACTATCAACATTACGAACCATAGGTTGCAGAAAAAAAGAAGAAGAAAAACCAATACTAAATCACAATCGTATGGATGAATCGTAAAGAAACTGCTTTTTATAAATTCAGTATTTATTAATATTTTTTTATAGTAAAGATTTAAGTGATGCTTAAAACCCTCTCCTTTTTTTTCATGATTTCAGTTGTAATCGGTTGCCACACTCCGGATACCACAAGTAGCCAAGCCAGAGCGTATCATGGCACATTCAAGTACAAATCTTTTGAAACCGATCTGCTTTTTGAGGTCTTTCCCGATAGTTCGGGACACAAGGTCTTTTTTACAAGCCTAAGTCAAAATGCCTATCAAATTCCCACACAAAATATAAGGGTGAGTAAGGACTCCCTAAATTTTACACTTCAAAGTGATTTTTATACCTACACCTTTACCAACACCCTGGAAAATGACCAAAAAAGATTGGAGGGCACCCTTAAGGTGGACAAAAGAACATATCCTTTTACGCTTTACAGGGCTAAAGAAGAAGATACCGTTTATCCGGAAGAAGTATATTTTGAATCCAATGGCAATACGTTGTCAGGCTCCATTTGGAGATCACAGGGGCCGAATAAAAAGGGGGTATTCCTGGTTACCTCATCGGGTTACAATGATAGGAGCAGCACAAATGCCGAGGCATTGTATTTCTCCAAAAAAAGGTATACCGTTTTTAACTATGACAAAAGAGGTACCGGTAAATCAACAGGAGACTTAAACAATGTGAGCATTGAAGACCTGGCCGGTGATGATATCAACGCCCTTCACTTTTTCTCAAAAAAAACCAAAATCCCCTTGTCAAAAATCACCATTATGGGAAGTAGTCAGGGAGGTGCCAAAGTCCCTTTTATCTTAAATCAATTGACTGCATTGCAATCCGGTATTGCCATATCTACCCCGGGATGTAGCTTATTGGAAAGCGATTTGAACTTTATGATGAATCGATTAAGAAACGAGATTGACCTCGCCGATCTATCCACAGCTAAAACCGTCCAAAGGGCCGTATTTGAATATCTGGCGGGACATCTTACAAAGTCTGAGCTAAATAGCGTTTTAAAAGCGAATGAGGAAAAGGATTTCTACAAGCACTTATGGATCCCGGAATTGACTACGGAGATCTATGAAGAATTGAGTTATAGCCCCATGCCTCATTTTGAAAAACTGCAGCGACCCGTTTTGGTTTTACAAGGCGGATCCGATATTGTAATTCCGGAAGAAAGCCATAGCAATATCAAACAGGCACTGGATATTGCCAGGAATACCTCAAGTAAAATAGTGTTAATTGAAAAGGCCAACCATTCCATGACTATGGTTGATCCCCAATTTCCTTACTGGAATATAGTCCACCCTGACTATTACGAAACGGTTGAAAAATGGTTAGACGAATTCAATTAAAACCGCAAAAGAATTATTTTTCATCAAAACGCTTAGCGGATTGATCCACCCTTTTGAAACAAGAAACACGTCTTCAGACGGGTTTTATTTAGAAAAGGAGCGATTATCTTCTATCATGAGCATCAAATACTTTACCGCTCACTTTCCATGTCCCTTCCGCCTTGCTCAAAATAAAGAAATCCGTGTATCGGATCCCTCCCCAGTTTAAGGAATCCAACCGGGCTACTGCCGCCTCTCCCTGATACTCTATAAAGGAAATCCGGCTTTCCACATCGGGCGACCCACCCAACTGTTCTGCGAATTTCATCACCTCTTCCCTATTGATATTATAGAATTGACCATCCAGGCTACCTACTACACGGGCATGTTCATACCAGTCTTCCGCATACCCGCTTGCATCGCCGGTTTTAGCAGATGCAATGTAAGATTTAAGTGCCTGTTCTATGGCCTGGTATTCTCTGAAGGATTGTTCATTGGTTGTCATCTGTTGGATTTTAGAGGTACGATAATTACTTTTGTTTTGCAAGCAAAATTATAAATATTACTTGCATTTTGCAAGTTATTTTAAACTTTGGTGTAGGATGCAAGTGAAAAAATCATACCGGGAACCGACCTTCCGTTGTAGTTGTGCCATTACATCGGCCCTGGATATTTTAGGGGATAAGTGGGCTTTGGTCATTGTAAAGCAGATGCTCTTTGAAGGTGCGGAAACGTTTAAGGATTTTACGGAAAGTAAAGAAAGGATAGCAACCAATATCCTTTCCTCAAAACTCAAATTCTTAGAGGGGTTGGGCATTGTTTTAAAATCCCAGAAACCGGGTAACAAAAAGACCAACTATTATCATCTAACCCCAAAGGGAATAGCGTTGACCCCCGTGGTTGTGGAACTGGCACTTTGGAGTCATGAAAATTTACGGACCCTAAATCCGACAATTGGCGATTATGAGGAGTTGGAAAACATTAAAGTGAACAAAGAGGACTATTGCAAAAAACTAATGGAGGCGTATCGTAAAAAACGTGCTTCCCTGTAGTCCATGTTACCAACTCATCGGAGTGTGAGCACTTCACTCCAAACCATGGCATATGTTTCCATACTGCTGTAACACCACACTTTTTTAGAGCGTATCCGCATTTTGCTTTGTAGCCCCCCAACCCACGGTTCAGTACATCACCTTTGCTTACCGGAAAAAGCAGTACGACTCTTTTTTGTTTATTTTTTATTAAAAAAAATTAAACAAATTAAAATTTATATATATTTGCGACTCATAGTCATTTTAACACATGACCATAACATCCAAACAGAAACAAATCATAAATGCAGCCGACACGGTATTGCTGGAAGTTGGGGTGACTGCGTTTACGGTAGATAAGGTCATAGAACATTTAGGAATTGCCAAAGGTACCGTATACAAGTATTTTGAAAGCAAGGATGACCTTTTGGCTGAGGTGAGTACAAAGGCGCTCAACCAACTCCTGAACTATTTCAGGCTCAGCGAGAGAAATACTCCTCAGGGTATTGAACAGACGCGTAACATTCTTATGTCGGTCTATCACTATGAGCAAGATTACCCCAGGTATTTTGAGCTGCTTGTTCACATGGAACGACCTGATTTTAATACCACGGCAGAGTCCTACCTCAGTATCAGCCATATGTTACAGACCTTTTTCACGGAACATATTCAAAGGCAGATTGACAATGGATATATCAAAAAAACGGTGAACCCTTTAATATCCAATTATTTCTGCTGGGGGAGCTGTATGGGGGTCATGCAATTCATGGATGCCAAAAAGGCCTTTCTCAAGGACAGTGAAAAGATAGAACAACGGGAATTGTTCGAATCGTATGTCAATGTACTTGTGGACGGGATGAGAACCTAATTTTTTTACATAAAAATGACTAATAGTCATATGATAATGATAGACAAAAAATACATATTTGATTTTCTCAGGGATCTGAAAAACAACAATTCGAAAGAATGGATGGATGCCCATAAAGACCGCTACCTCAATGCCAAAGATCGTTGGATGGAAGAAGTGGCCCTAATCCTTGAGCGTCTTACCAAACACAACCCCTTCTTTGCACAGTTTGAAGCAAAGCATACTGTGATGCGAATTAACAATAACCGGATGTTCCATCCTGATAAACCGATCTACAAGGACCATTTTGCATTTTCCCCCAGCCTTAAGACGCACCCCATAGCCCATATCCATATAACTGCCGGTCTCAGTTGGTCCTTTTTGGGAGGAGGTCTTTGGGCTCCTGAGAAAAGTGTTTTAAAGCAAGTTCGTGAGGCCATCGATTATGATGGGGAAGCATTGCTCAAAATTATCGGTCAAAAGGAATTCCAAAAGATCTTTGGGGGTATTGCCGAGGATCCCAAAAGGCTTAAGAGCGCTCCAAAAGGTTATTCCAGGGACCACAGGCATATCGATCTGCTACGGTACAACAACCTTACCGCCCAGGTTCCCCTTACCGAAGAGATGGTGATCAGCGACCATTTTGTGGATTTTGTGGAAGAGGCCTATCTCGTACTCCAACCCCTTAACGATTATTTGGAAAAAGCCCTATCCGTTGCCTAAGTGAAACATCTTGTAAGCCATACCGTCCTCTCCCTGATCGCCTTTGCCGCGACAAATGTATATTTTGTTTTGGTCCTATTGATAGATCCTTATCCGGGGAAAAGGGACCATCTTATCACGCAGGCACTCAGCTTTTATGAATTTATGGGCCTTGCCAATGGTGCATTGCTCATCATCTCCATTGCCAGTATCACCTATAAAGACCTCGGCGACCGCATGCTCTCATGGGGCTACTCCAATGTGTTTCGATTTTTTTGTTTGATACTGTTATCGCTATCGATTTTCATTGCGGCCTGCATAGGGCTCTTTGCAATCCATTTTTCAATTCATGGTATTGCCGATTTACCTCAGGCGCTACACGCCGGTCTATCCAATCCCTATTTTATTTCCCTGGTCTTCTACTTTGGTTTGGTAAGTACCCTAATGTCCTTCATTTCCAATTTAGAACGCCGTTCGGGAAGTATCCAACGTTTGTTGTCGCACTCTATGGGCAAGATCATTAAACCCCAACTTACGCAAAGAGGTTTTATGTTCATTGACCTTAATGAAGCGACCACCATTGCAGAGCGATTGGGAAGTGAAAAATACGCCAATCTATTGCGGGACTGCTTTCGTTTGTTGAATGAACTGGTCGCCTTCACCCCTTTTGAAGTCTATCAATACGTAGGAGATGAGGCTGTCATCACCTGGAAGGAAAGCACCCCCAATGCCGACCTTACCGCTTTACATCTCTTCTTTGATTTCAAGGCCTATTTATTGGAAAACCAACCCCTGTTTACGGCGTCCTACCAATTGCAGCCCAGATTCAAATGTGCGGTGCACAGCGGCTCAGTGGTGCAAAGCGAGATAGGGCGTGAGGTAAAACATTTGGTGTACCACGGAGACGTACTGAACACCACAGCGCGCCTGTTATCCCAATGTCATGACTACCAGACCGATTTCATTATCTCAAAACATACCATCAAAAACAAGGAGAATGTCTCGCAATCATTTGATTTGCAAGCGGTAACCTATGCCAATTTAAAAGGAAAAGAAAACAGTGTAAACGCTTACCTAATCACCGAAAAAGTTAACAATAGAAATGCATTAAAACCAAAAAGAAACTCTTTTTTAGAAACAAAAATGACTGATAGTCACTTCTCAAAATTCAATTTTAAAGCTATGAAAACCCTTAAAAATGCAATGATGCTTGCCCTCATGGGACCCCTTTTAATGGGCTGTGGCAGTGAGGAAAAGCCAAACACCAAACCCAAAGAACAGCAACAGACCGCTCAGTTAGCTTCGCAAAGCTCCGTCCAGGTTATCCGCAGGTCCGATTTGAAACTCCAAACGATTAAGAATGGGACGGTTACCAGTTATGTACCCATAACCGGTAGGGTGATCCCGAAATATACTACCCGGTTGGTGGCCGAGGTACAGGGCCGTATCCTACCTTCAAACAAACCGTTCAAGGCAGGGACCACCTATCAAAAGGGTGAGGCCCTACTCAGGATTGACAGCCAGGAATTTGCATTGAACCTAGAATCACAAAAAAGTGCATTCCTCAATATCCTAACGGGAATGATGCCGGACCTCAAAGCGGATTATCCCGAAAACTATCAGAATTGGCTGGACTACGTGAACCACTACCAATCCGGTATCAGCTTGCCCCCACTGCCCGGTACCAAATCCAATCCGGAAAAGTATTTCTTAACCTCCAGGCAGGTGTACAACACCTATTTCAACATCAAGGCCCAGGAAGAACGGTTGAAAAAGTTCACCCTTACTGCACCCTATTCCGGTTCCTTATCCACTGCAGCTGTTGACAATGGCGGCCTAGTATCCCCTGGACAATCGCTGGGTACTTTTATCAGCGACAACAATTATGAAGTGGAGGCCGCCGTAAAACTGGCGTTGGCCCAAATGCTCAAAGTAGGACAGAAAATAGACCTCCATAACAAGAGCCTAAACAGGACATTCACCGCTACCGTAGTACGAATCAACAATATCGTAGACCCCAACACACAGAATATTCCCGTATTCCTTCAAATTTCCGATAAGGATTTACGCAGTGGAATGTACCTGGAAGGACAGGTCACCGCAAGCATTTTTGAAAATGCGGTAAAAATTCCTGCCACTGCTATCAACCGGGACAACACCGTGCATCTGTTGCGGGACGGCGTGATACAAAAAGAAACTATTGAAATTATGAATTCGGAAGTTAGTGAAGCTGTGGTCGGCGGGCTCAAGGACAACGCCCAACTCATATTAACCACTTTTCAAAATCCGGTATCCGGACTAAAAATATCGGAATAAGATGAAAAAGCTAATCACCTATCTCATTCAGAAACCCAAGATAACCGACATTTTTGTTGGGTTAATCATCGTTCTGGGTTTAATTACCGTGGCCGGTATGCGTTCCAACTTTTTACCACCGGAACCGGAGAGCTTCATTAATGTCAATGTGGTATACCGCGGTGCATCACCGGAGGAGCTGGAAACCGATGTAGTCAATAAGATAGAAGACAATATTGATGGCTTAAAGGGCGTACGTCGTGTCACTTCCACTTCAAAGGAGAGTTTTGCCAATGTGAAGGTAGAAATCCTGGACGATGCCAACCCCAATGAGGTATTACAAGACGTTACCAATGCGGTTGACCGTATCACTACCTTTCCCGCAGCGGTAGAAAGTCCTACCATCTTTAAGGAGGAGATCCTGAACTACACTATGACCATTGGGATCACGGGAAGCGAGAGTGTACGTGAACTAAAGGATTATGCCAAGAACATCAAGGATGAACTATTGTTCTCCCCGGAACTCTCCCAAATTGTCCTTTCGGGCTATCCCGAGGAGGAAATAGAGGTAAGTTTTCGTGAAAGTGACCTCAGGACCTACAATATCACCTTTGATGAGGTGAGCGCCGCCATTCAGCGGGAGAATATCAAAGCCTCCGGAGGAAAACTCAAAACGGGAAATGCCAACATCCTGCTCCGTCTGGACAATCGGTCCTACACCGCGCAAGGACTACGGGACATCGTGATCAAGACCTCCGTGGACGGGAAAATCATAACCCTTGAGGATGTTGCGGACGTGAAAGACCGTTTTGCCGATAAACCCGACCGTATCTATATCAACGGTAAAAAAGCAGTTACCCTGAAGATCTTTTCAAGGGCTGAAGAAGATATCCTGGAGAACGCGGAGTACGTGAACCACTATCTGGACAGATTCAACGCAACTCATGAAGGCATTACCGCCGAAATTATTGAGGACAAAAGCATCTCCCTGAATGACGCCATTGGCACGCTTCAGAATAATGCGTGGCAAGGGATATTACTGGTACTCATTATACTTGGGCTGTTCTTAAACCCCAGAGTGGCTTTTTGGGTCGCCTTTAAGATCCCCGTGGCCCTTTTAGGCATGTTCATTCTTTCCAACTTCTATGATCTTACCATCAATCAGGTATCCCTGTTTGGAATGATCGTGGTACTGGGTGTTATTGTGGATGATGGTGTGGTAGTAGCAGAGAATATCTATCAGAAATATACGGAAGGCCTTAGTCCGTTGCATGCAGCCGTAAAAGGGACCACAGAGGTGATCCCGGCCATTATGGCCTCCCTGGCCACCACTGCTCTTGCCTTTTCACTGTTCTTCTTTTTGGATGGGCAGTTGGGGGATTATTTCTCAGACATCTCCTTTGTGGTGTGTGCCACGCTTTTTATCGCTTTAATGGAGACCATTTTCATCTTACCGATCCATATTGCCCGTTCCAAAGCGTTGACAAAAAAGGACCGGCCCTGGAAAATCACCCAGGCTACCAATAACTCCCTGATCTGGTTCAGGGACAAAATCTATACGAGGGTCATCCACTTTTTTGTCCGCAGGCCCATGGCCGGTATTGTGCTGGTCATCGTTTTTATGGTACTGACTATTAGTGCTATGGGTTCCGGTTTGATTAAGGGGACCTTCTTTCCTACCATTGATCAGGATCTGATAACCGCGAAATTGGAATTGCCATTGGGTACGGATGAAAACATTACCAATACCCACTTACAGCATATTGAGGAAGCTATTTGGAAAGTGAACGAAGCGTATCGGGAGAAGCGCGATGATGGGGAGGATATCATCAATTACACGGAACGTATCCTTGGCCCCAACACGGATGAGGGTCTGGTCAATATTTATATGATGGAAGGTGACCGCAGGGGCATCCTCAGTTTTGAAATAGCAGATGCCATACGTCGCGAAGTGGGGCCTGTTCCCGAGGCCACCAACCTTTCCTATGGTAGTATTGCCGTATTTGGTAAGCCGGTTTCCATAGCGCTTTTGGGAACCAATTTTGAAGAGGTTCGGGACGCTAAAAGGATGCTTCGCCACTATTTGGAACAACGGGACGACTTAAAGGATGTCACTGACACCGATAAGATTGGAATGCCCGAACTGGAGATGGAACTCACCCCCAAAGCCCGTTTTTTAGGATTGTCGGAAGGACAGGTGTTCGACCAAATCCGTAAGGGTTTCTTTGGTCTTGAGGCCCAAAGCTTACAACGTGGGGATGAAGAGGTGAAAGTATGGCTCCGTTACGATGAAACAGATCGAAAACGTGTTGACCAGTTGGAAAATGCCCGTTTTATAACCCCTTCGGGAGCCTCCTATCCCATAGGGGAAATCGCCTCCTTTCGGGAAAAAGCGGGAGTCAGGGAAATCAATCATCAGAGTGGTATTCGCGAGGTACGTGTAGAGGCGGATGTGGCCAGTTTAATGACCTCTGTCCCTGCTGTGCTTGCAGAAGCCGAGGCCACTATTTTGAAAGAAATAAAAGAAAAATACCCGAATCTGCGGTATACCCTGGAAGGAGAGGCCCGATTGAGCGGGGAAACGCAAAGCAGCAGCCAGGGCCCCTCAACCATTGTCTTTATTTTGATTATTGCCATTGTACTTTTCAATTACCGTTCCTTCGGAAAGACCATTGCCATTTTGTCCATGTTGCCTTTTGCCTTCGTAGGCGTAGCCTGGGGCTCATTTATCCATGATGTGCCCGTGAGCATTTTCTCCATTTTGGGGATGATAGCCCTATGGGGAATACTTATCAATAACGGTTTGGTCTTGCTCTCTACCTATAATGAGCTTATTAGGGAAGGAAAGGAGGCCAGGTCCGCCCTTAGGGAAGCGGCCGTTTCCCGTTTCCGGCCCATTGTCCTGACCACCATCACCACGGTTTTTGGCTTGGCGCCACTGCTGTTGAATAATTCGGTTAGCGCACAGTTCTTGAAACCCACTGCTATCGCCATAGCCTATGGGCTGATATTCGGCACGGTACTGACCCTGGTTTTTCTTCCGTCCATGCTCACTTTTATAAATGCGATCAAGGTCTTTTATCACAAGACCCTGAGACGCAAGAGGGATGCCACGGCAACCAGCATTGATATTGAATTGGTAGAAGAACGTAAACTATTATCCTAATCCGAAAAAAATGAAATTTTATCATCATATAGGGCTGTTTTTAGTAATCGCTTTTGCCAGGGTGTCCATCCTTTCGGCCCAGGACAGACCTCAGGAAACGTTACGCCTGGAACAGGCCATTGCCCTGGCCCTGGAAAATAACCAGGCACTACAGATAGAACAGAAAAGAGTGGAGATCTCCACTGAACGCAACAGCAGGGGAAATGCGGGCTTATTGCCAACGCTTCGCCTGATAGGCGATGCCAATTACACGAACAATGCCGCTGATCTCACCATACGTACCTTTCAACCCAATCCTCCCATAGTGCGTTTTGATGAGGATGGGGTGGCCTCTACCACAGTACAAGGTGTTGCACAATTGGACTACACAGTGTTTGCCGGTTTTAGCGGAAAGTACCGGTATAAGCTTTTGCAAAGTGAAAACGAGGTAGCCAATCTACAACAGCGTGCCACCATTAATGAGACCATTCTCTCTGTGTCCCGGCTTTTCCTGGAGATCGCAAAACTGCAGCGCAGGGAGGAACTCCTCCTGGAAACCCTGGAAATTACCCAGGAACGCATTAGCCGGATCAGGGATAGAAAGTCCTTTGGAAAAGCTACCGGTCTGGATATATTGAATGCGGAGACCGACCTGAATCGCGACAGGACATCGTTGGACAACGTCTTGTTGGCAAAGAATACCCTGAAACGCGACCTTAATTTCTTAATTGGATATGAAGCAGAAAGACGGTACTGGGTTTCGGCGGTCTACAATACCATGGAAGTCTCGTCGCTGGAGGACATCAAGGCAGCGGTAGTGGCCAATAACCCCAATTTATTGCTCGCCCGGGAAGGCGTACAGATCTCGGAAAACCAGATAGGACTGGCAAGATCCAGGTCGTTGCCCAGAATTGGTGTGTTTGCAAATTACGGCTACTTCTATCAGGAAAATGATGTGCAGCAGTTGGCGGAGATCACCAATGTGGGGTACACGGTGGGTGGACGCCTTACCATGGACATTTTCAATGGAGGTCAAAACAAATCGGTGATACGGGCCGCAAAACTGGAAAAGGAAGTCATCCAATTGGAAAGGGAGCAGCTAGAGGACAGATTGGTCACAGACGCGGTAACCCAGGTAAACCGTATCACCATCCTGGAAGACCAATTGGAACGGGAACGCCTTAATCTGGGCACCTTTCAAGAGGCCTACGAGCGCACCGAAGAACGGTTCAAGAACGGTAAGGCCACCAATTTGGATGTCCGGGATGCGCAAACCTCCCTTTTAAACGCCCAAATCAGCGTAGTAGAGCTACAGGCCGACCTAATGATCGCGCATATTAGTTTACGAAAACTCATTGGAAAAATCTAAACCCTATCATATGAAAAAGCAGGATCAAAACCATGAAGGGTATCTCTTTAGTGCAGGAGGAACGGGAAGTGGCTATGCGCTTATGGAAATGGAAACCCTGTTGAGCCTTTCCCTGGGAACGGAGCCGGAAGACCGAACAGCACCCCCGGGGATGCGATCCCCTTAAAAGAAGAACCGAAATCCCCGTAGGTCATGGAAGGTATTGGATAGTAAACTAAAAAAAGGGACTACCATCGTTGGGTATCTTAATGGTAAGCAAATACTACTTAAATACAGAAGGTAGTAGTCCCTTTTGCTTTTTCCAAAGCAGCAGAAAAAGCTTTGGCGTTTGGCAACGAACTATCCTTGTCGCTACACTGAGTTGGGATGCAGCGAGATTTATCCGCCATCCATAGAGGGATAAACCTCTGGCGAGGCCTTTGCAGAACAGGTACCATTTAACAAAAGAAAGTATATTTATGGACGTTTCGATTTGAGGGAGCTTTACAAAAACAATATAATCACCCGTTGAGGATGTTTAAAAATATATCTGGTAATGGGCTTAATATATGGGAAGTATTAGTCTTGATTCTATTTTATGCTCTATTGAAGTTTTTATTAGCAATAGGGCTTTTGGATATAGTCGAAAATTCAATAGAAGACCCTTTTCTGCAAATAGAATTAGGGGAATTTTTATCTGCTTTCGCCACTATCCTAATCCTTTTGTTGTTTTTTAGAAGATATTTTACCTCACAGAAAGGCGACTTTATTCCTTATCCCAACTGGAAACTAATATTACTGTTATTGTTATTGGTTGTTGGTTTAAGACTTGTAGCGGATCCTTTTTTTCGTTACAGAAACATACTTTTTGATGAGGCTAGTATAAATCCAGATGAGGTTGAATCTATCAGTTTTTCAATCGACATTGTTCTTAAATTCATTTATACCATTTTTTTAATTCCCATATTTGAGGAATTGCTATTTAGAAAAATAATTTTTAGGTCTTTATTAATCAGGTATTCAAACTTATGGTTAGCAATTTTAATCTCTAGTGTTCTTTTTTCTGCTACACATTTAAGCTTAAGAAACACTATACCTACTTTTCTCTTTGCTATTGTTGCTGCTTACATTTATTACAAAACCAATAATATTTGGTACCCGATATCCTTACACATATTATCTAATGTTCTTTGGTTTTTTATATTTATAAGTCCAAAAAGTTATTGGCTGTTACTTGAAAAATTAAACTTCGACATTGGCTATTGGTTGGTTGTAATCTCAGGTATTGGCTTAACATATATAGTCATAAACCAGTACCGAAGATTAAAAATAAATTAGTGTAGAATAAGACTGTCCCCCGCTCTGCAGCCATTTTTTAGCATATTACGGCTTTATCGTATTGCTGCGAAGTTGCAAACTTCGCAAAGCAGGTTTTACTCCGAAGGCGAAGCCTTCACAGAGCTAGTTTTGACAAGACATACAGAACAGCACAAAAAGAACTATTAGTATTCGATTCATTAATATTTATTTAATGAATAAAAAAATACCTGTCAAAAGTAATGCTAACCCTATAAAGAATCCCTGAGCTATTACACCTCGACTATATCCACTCTTTTCGTCAATATTTCGATATCTCTTTACGTTGAATAAAATATAAATTAATCCTGAAACAAGTAATAGAATTCCAATCAATTGATTACTTGTTGCTATCACCAAATAAGTAGTCATAAATTTGCATTAAATACCCCGCTCCACGGTACCTATTTACCGTCAGGCGCGGTTGTACCGCTGCGGAAACTCTTTTATGTTATGGTTTAACCGCTCTTTAAAGTTACAGAAGCACCATTTTGAAACACAAAGCAACTACCAGCGCCCATATACGGGACCTGGGAGTGTTTTCCCCTTTTAGGTATAAAGCAATACACCCCCAACAGGAGGCGTACGCTTTATCTATTACATTGACTTTTAATTACTTAATGGTACGGAATTTCAAAAGTGCCATTTTGGAACATTACCGGTTAAAACATTTTGAAACATTACCTTAATAATCTATTCGGTCAATATTTCGTAAGCAAAATAAATGTCACTCTTAGTTTCCTCATCTAATGATTCGTAATCTATCATCCCATTTTGAAAAAAAGACAACAATCGTTCCTTACACTGAGGATATTCTTCCCAAAACGACCTTTCTACTTTCAAGACTTTAAGAAGTAAATCACCTTCATAAAAATTGCTTTCAATTATTGGATTTTCCCTTAGAAGTTCAAGTGCAATTGGTACTAAATACTTTAGTCCAATTTTTTGTCCTATCATTAGTCTTAAATCTTCAGGCTCAAAAAACTTTAACTTTTTATTCATCAACTCAAATGCCTTTTGAACCGGATAAGAATCGAAGTCAGGTTTTTGAGATATCGTGACTCCTTCTAATTCATTTATTGTTTTATCAAGAATTTTGTCATCCATGTCAATAATACTCATTTAGTTCTCTTTTCGCTTTATTCAATACATTTTGAATTTGGTCTTTTTGATTTTGTACTTGAGACCTTAAGCTCCTAGCCGCCTTTAAGACATCTTCTCCCAAGTCCCCACTATCAATCAATTTATTCAGTTTGACTAATTGATTGCGAAGGCCTCTAAGCGCAGAAGTTACTTCATCCATATGGTCAAAAGTGCGCCCTCCTTTCGTCACAGGAGTACCGCTTATGTCAAGTATTGCCCCTGTCAAATCACTTTCCTTAAGGTGATCTCCACCGATGTTATTGATTTTGTCCGCAATTTTCTTTAAAGCTTCAGAACCTTCCCCCTCTAATTTAGATAAATCTCCAATCTTTGAAAACTTCTTTGTTTTACCAAGCTTAAGTAAACTACTTAATTTTCCAATTTTTGCACCTGGAATTGTTCCAACGACTGCCCAAGCACCAGCCTCAGCTCTATTATACTGGTTGCCATCAAAATCCTCTCCGGTTATTAAACCATAAATATCCTCAGCAGGAGTTAAGTATCTGGCGACATTTACACCCACTTGACTTGTTCCTTTTAAGTATTCCTTTCTTTCCTCAGCATCTTTGGGCAAATTACTGATAATAGGATTGGCCCCCATCATACCTCCACAGCAATCTTCCTGGACACTAACAGGGATCATTCCTTCTTCATCAACAAAAGCGATTGGTGTATTAAATGCATAACTATATGGCGAAATAGACTGCATTTTAAGAGCTAGAGGATCTATATTCATCCACCTTCCCAGAGCAGGATCATAATTCCGTGCACTTACATCGTACCAAGCTAAATTAAGCTCATCCTGATATTCCTTACCCCCAAACTTCCACCGTTGCGCCACACTATTCCCTAATGGAGAAACCACTTCATTATACCCTTTATGCTTAAGCCCAAACGGATAATAGTTGTTCTCCTCAATGATCTCAAGGGTCCCGTTGTTGTCTGTGTATGATAGACGGACGTTGCCTAAATGGTCTTTATACTGGTACACATAGTCATATCCCCCTGAACCGTCCGGTGTAGTATAGCCTTCAGAGTGGTTAAAGAACTGCAATTGTTCATTGCCTTCACTTCCGGTGTACACATAATTTCCAGCATACAAAGTCACAGAACTTCCCACAGTTTTTTTCAATTTTATACCTGTGGCATCGTAAATATACTTGAAACGGAAAACAAAAACCACGACATGGCTGTCGTGGTCTTTCTTGTATTGCTGCGAAGTTTGCAAACTTCGCAGAGCTGAGGAGGAGCGCACCAAGATCTACGAGCTTATCGACATGGCCATCTCCTACCACAAGGCCAAAAAGGCCTACTCAAAGGCATAAAAAAACCACCCGAAGGTGGTTTTGTTACCTTTTTTAGGATTCAAAAATCGAGCTTTTTAATCCGTTGGCCTTTCACTTTTTTGATGTTCTCAAAGAACGAACATTGAATATCCTTCTTTTCAAAATCAATAAGCAACAATTCCCTACTTACGATTTTTTCTTCTTCTTCAATAAGGGATAATTCTTTATAAAACCCTTTAATATCAAAATCATACAAAGTTTTTGTTTGCTTAAGATCATCTTTGTAAAGTGCCAGTTCCGCTTCCTTTCCATTCAGTAGGATTGCTATCGAATAAAAGTCTATAACTTCTCCTCCCTCTACGTAAAACATCAGGATTACCCGTTGAAAACCACTATTGAAATTCTTCTTCAATTTAGCAATGAACGAATCTATATTCTCGGCCTCACTGGGTACAACCTTGTTCTTGCACTCGGCATTTTCTAGTATTGATTTAGAATTGATATCATCTAACCATACAAGTTCCTTGTCCTTTGTCTGTGCCTTTCCATTGCATCCTATTACAATGGTCGCACACAAAATGAATGCTATTTTAATAATATCTGTACTTAACACCTTTTTTCTTTATTCCTTTTATTTGACGTGCAGGTATGTTTCTTTCTGCCCTTAATTCATTTTCCACCTTAAATGCATTAAGCTCGTCATTGTTTAATTGTATAATTAGTCCCATTTTCAAATTGGTGGGATCTATAACAGGTGGATCCGTTAAATTAGGATCTAGGGTACCTTGTGCCATCTCTCTAGCGTGAGCAAGTTCATGTCCTAGACCTATTTCAGTAGGTCTTGTTGTGTTACCATTAACATCTAGACCTCCTTCGGTTTTCTCAGGATTAAACTCAATAGTTGAATTGCTTCCTTTGTTTGGTGTTCCATCTGGATTTTGAATTGAATAGCCATTTTCAGCAAGCGTTTGGTTTCCGCCATCAGTCTCGGTTATAGTCACCGTCTTATCGCTATGAACTAAATCCGACACTAAATCCGTACCCGCACCACAGTTGTCAGAACCGCCACAACCAGTAATCACAACTTCACCGTCGCTGTTCAATTCCAAGGTTTCGGCAGTTAAGGCCTGTAAGTTTTCCAATGCTTTTTGCTTGAACTCTTCAGTACCTTTAATAATTATATCATCGGGCGACATCCCATCAGGATCAATGAACCTTAAAGGATTGTCAAACGCATAGTTGTACGGTGAGTGCCTTCTCATCTGTTCAGCCAATGGATCAATATTCATCCATCTACCAAGTGCAGGGTCGTAGTTTCGGGCACTTATATCGTACCAAGCCAAATCAAGTTCGTCCTGATACTCCTTGCCTCCAAACTTCCACTTCTGTGCCACACTGTTGCCGAGTGGCGATACGTTGGAGTTGTACCCTTGGTGCTTCAATCCAAAGGGATAGTAGTTGTTCTCCTCTACGATTTGAAAACCAACGACTTAAGGTACATACTGAAACCCAAAGAAACATTGCTTGGGTACTTTCAAAGAACATTGATGAAAAAATAACGGAAATAACCAAAACCGCAAAAATTTTCCGAACAGCTCGTCCGCTTAACCATCCAAAAAGGGAGAGCGGGTTGGGAAGGGAAAAAAAAACAGCAACCGAAAAAGGGTTGCTGTTGTAATCTATCCTAAACCACTAGTTACAAACTAGCGGGAGCGGGGGAACCTAAGTCTTTTATATATTCGAACATATAAAACAACTTGTTGTCATCTTTCTTATCTAAATAGTCATAAGTGGAAATGTTCAAAAATTCCCATATACTTTTTAAATTCTTTATTTTAAAATGGGATTTATTGCTCCTTATTTCTAAATAGCTGAATACCCCTTTTTCCTTATATTCAACTTCATAGTCATTAATATCTAGCTGTATAGCCTTGGAGTATAACATTACTGTATCTCCTTTTTTTGTTATTACGTATCTACGTCTACCTATTTTGAATAGTTTACCTTGATAAAATTTCTTTTCTTTAGATTGTATAAGTGAAAAATCTACTGGGTTGAATTCAAAAAATACTTCCTTATTACTGTCTTTTATGATCATAAACGTCTTACTTTAGTTTATCAAAGTTCTTGTCAGTCTTCCAAATATTATCATAAACCTTTTTCCAATCCGTCACCCCATTCTCAGTATGTTTTCTAGCAACATCATCAACGTTAGGACCTAGTTTGTTTCCATATTTTCTAAGATTTCTTAATTCCGCAATTTTTCGACCAATCCAACTATCAGATTTCCTGACCGCCTCTTTAACCGCATTCCTAGCTGGGCTAATTAGTCTTACTACTTCTTCATAAGATTTACCACTTGCTAACAGTTCATCTCCCTTGCTTTTTAATAATTTCAAAGCCTTATGATAAGCTGCTCTAGTGTACTTACCCAATCTTAGTATTCTTAACGCTTGGCCCAATGGAATGAACGTAGCCACTCCTTCTAAAACGGCTCCAGCTGCTTCTTTATAACCTTCAGTTGGCCCACCCTCCATATTTGAAGGGTTAACAGTACCTATTCCAGCGATACCATTGCCCGCATATTTTGGACAACAGTCGTCTTCTTGGCTGTCTTGGCTTTCTCCTGAATCATCATTCTCAGGACTACTATTTCTACCCGTCCTACTAAAAGTACCATCTCCATTGTTCGTATATGTGGTACTTCCGCTGCCACTATTTCTTAACATTGCACCAACCAAATCCTCCAATTCTGCATCAGCCCCACTTGGATCAGCCCAATAGACAGGATTATTATCAAAAGCCGTGAAGGTGGACATAGAGTAATGTGTCACTGGATCAATACCAGTAAATCTCCCTATTGCAGGATCATAATTTCTTAATGGCATCTCATATAAATCTAATCCCAACCCTTCTTCGAATTCCACATCATTATACTTCCACCGTTGCGCCACGCTATTCCCTAAAGGACTTATATCGCTGTTGTATCCCTTATGTTTAAGCCCAAAAGGATAGTAGTTGTTTTCCTCGATGATCTCAAGGGTCCCGTTGTTGTCTATGTATGATAGACGGACGTTGCCCAAATGGTCTTTATACTGGTAGACATAGTCATATCCCCCTGAACCGTCCGGGGTAGTATAGCCTTCAGGGTGGTTAAAGAACTGTAGGTTACCGTTCTGGTAGATATAATTCCCGGCATATTCAGTAGTTGTACTTCCCACAGTCTTTTTTAATTTCACCCCAGTGGCATCGTAAATATAGGTAAACCTGCTATTTCATTTCTTTGCTTGCACAAAGAAACGAAACAAAGAAAGTGCACTTCTCCGGAGGTATTTTTCCGCTAAAGCGGAAAACCAGCTCAGCAACTTTGCCACAAAAGGCTACAGCCTTTTGATGGTACCGCTCAAAGCTTGCTTCGCTTATACTGCGGAGAAGGGAGAACCTTATATGAGAAGTAAGCAACAAAAAAGGAGCATTCCCTATTCAAATGCCAAACGTTATATAGAGTTAGCAATTCTTCCACTTCATATCCATCCTTCAAAAATACCTAAGCACCATTTTGAAACACAAAGCAACTACCAGCGCCCATATACGGGACCTGGGAGTGTTTTTCCCTTTTAGGTATAAAGCAATACACCCCCAACAGGAGGCGTACGCTTTATCTATTACGCTGACTTTTAATTACTTAATGGCATGGAATTTCAAAAGTACCATTTTGGAACATTATCCTACCAATTAAGAAAGTTTTTGTAAGCCTTGGAATTGATAAGATTATTATGAATAGCATCATAATCCAAGGGTAATACGTTTAACTCAGAATCTACAATTACAAAATCATTTGTTGCACAAAAGGAAATAATATCCTGAAGAAAAAATGAATAATCTCTGGTAAAGTCAATTCTAACTGTTATTGAAACAACGGTGCTGTTTTCATGAATAATTTTTAAGCAGTTGGTTTCTAAATTACCATAAATGTTTAACTCATTAGACCAACTGTCTGCTTTAGTAAATTTCTGACTTAGAGATTTATCGAGATTCTCAATTTTAACATCCAAACCATCCCACAATAAGTCATCTTCAAAAAAATTATCTTCTAAAAAGGACTTAAGATTCAAATCACTAAACAATGTATATTTATCCCCTTGTTTAGGTACAATAAAATAGGAATTTTGGCGGATAGACATCTTAAAAGTTTACCATTTAATGTGTTTCAAATAACCGGGATTTTTGCCGGGCTCAATTATTTCCCGCTCCGCAGTAGTTGTACTGCTGCGGAAACTGCATTACGTTACCGTTTTCAACATTTGAGGCACTACAATAACTTCTAGTCCATTTGTTTTTATCGTATGTTTTACGCCTTTTTGCATGCCGGAATTTAATAAAATTACAATGCCGGAAAAAGTAGTAAAGGGCCACGGCACTTACCATGACCCTTAACACTCTTTTATTTACTCCGTCTTATTTATTGTGCCGCAGCAGTACAACTACTGCGGGGCTGGGTATCCTCTAATTTGGAATACTACCGATCGCGACAACTACCTTTTATCCATCAATTAATCTCAATCATTACCATTTTCGTTTGTGTTTAATAAACATATAACCATAGATAGTATCTTTTGTGTATGCGTAAACACTAACTTGAATTTGGTTCAATAAATCAAGAACATCTTGTAAAGAGTTTTCACAAAGAAAAAAATAAGCTTTGCCAAATTTCTCTAAGTGAATACTTCTACTGAATAAATCTGATTTCAGAAATCTTTGATAATCCTTGTCGTCTTTCTGGTCAAAGCTTAATGAGATAGAAAAACCTTCAGGAGAATTAATACTTATACCAAAATTTTTTACTAATCTTTGTCTAGTTATTTGAATTTCCACTAGATTTTTTCTGACTATATCTAATTGAAAATTCATTTTTGGCCTATCCACAGCATACTTCAGATGTTCTTCTATTGTTTTTGATTTTTTTTTAAAGAGGTTTATCATGTCACCAATTACCTTTTTTTACTTGTAGTATGTTGCACAAAATATGCGTACGGGGTGAATATCGCAGTACTGGTTGCTAAAGAAGCTGTGATTCCACTAGGCATTTGATAGAATGCTGGTGTTGCTGCAAAATTTAGGCTAGTATAGTAAGTAGCATCTACAGCTCCTTTTCCGAAACTCAAAACAGGACCTGTCATACTCTGAGGCTTTATTATGTGCGCAAGATATCCAATTTCATTACCATAATTATATACACTACTCCCCGCAGTACTCAAATTTTGATATTGCGTGTATAATACTTCATCTGTACTATATGTGAACATCGTTGCGGAATCGTCAAGTAGAACAGCCGCATAACGTGAATTTACAACTTGTGCAGAACTCCTCATTGCTGCAAAAGAAACACCACCTGAAACAACTTGAGCAAAAAGTAATTCTGCCTGAATAATATTGCTAAGAGTTTCAAAGGCTTCTATATTTCTTTCCTTATTCTCTTTTCCTGTTTGAGTAATTTTATTGGCTTCTTCAAACATACCAACCTCTGCTAATTCCTCAGCTTCATCCTCTCCAGAATCCCACCATCCAAGCCATGACTTAATCTTGCCACTAATCCAAGATCCCAGCAGACTCCTATCATCCTTACTATTATCATCATCACAACAATTTTCGTCCCTATCAGTTTGGCTGAAAGTACCATCTCCATTGTTTGTATATGTGGTCTGTCCACTACCGCTATTGACAAACATTGCAGCTATGAGATCCTGTACCGAATTTGCCCCACTTGGGTCAGACCAGAATACGGGGTTATTGTCAAAAGCCGTATACGTACTCATAGCATGGTGCGTTACCGGATCAACGGCCGTCCATCTGGCAATGGCAGGATCGTACTGCCTTAAATCCATCTCATACAAATTAAGACCTAAAGACTCTTCCAATTCAGTGCCATTATACTTCCACTGCTGCGCCACACTATTCCCTAAAGGACTTACGTCGCTGTTATATCCCTTATGTTTAAGCCCAAAAGGATAGTAGTTGTTCTCCTCTACGATTTCGGTGGTCATGGGATCGGATGTAACGTCTATTGTCCCATTTCCGTTGGCATCGGTATAGGACAATCTGACGTTGCCCAAATGGTCTTTATACTGGTAGACATAGTCATATCCCCCTGAACCATCCGGGCTTATATAGCCCTCAGGGTGGTTAAAGAACTGCAATTGTTCATTGCCTTCACTTCCGGTGTACACATAATTTCCAGCATACAAAGTCACAGAACTTCCCACAGTCTTTTTCAATTTTGTGCCTGTGGCATCGTAAATATACTGAATACTGCCGGAATTTATACTTACGTTCGTAGGTAAATTCATGTGGTTGTAATTGATACTGGTTATCCCCTTGTTGAGGTCGGACGTCATGTTGCCGTTGGCGTCATAGGTATATTCCGTGGCGGTATTGGCCCCATTGTCAAAACCATAAACCGGCCCGGCGTCCTCCACCTTAGTTAACTTATTACCTGCATTGTATTGATAGGTGAGTACGTCCATCCATCCGAAGCTGGTAGCGTCGGCATTACTCTGGCCCCTTCTGGATAGCCCCATAATGTTCCCATTCTTGTCATAGGTCACACCGTGAAGGCGATAGTCCATATCAAGAGTATGGTCAATAGCCCCTGTGATACGGTTCAAAGCGTCATAAGAATAACGATACCAGCGCAAGACATTGTCATTGGCGGTCTTCCATTCGGTCTCAGCGATGTTGCCATTATAAATTGGGGTTCCAGAATGACTCACGGTATTATAGTTGATACCAAAGGCAAAAAGGTCGTCACTGCCCAGATTGGCCGGATCGTTAATTTGTGTGAGCCATCCCCTTACGTTATAGGCATAGTCTACCGTCTGCAGGCCGGTGGGTGAGCTTGCCGAACCACCTATTTGTTTTTGGATGAGTTGCCCCAACTCATCATAAGCGTTTTCCACCACTACCTCGGTCCGGGCACCTATGGTCTGGGTCTGGCGAACAAGCCTTGCCCTATGGTCATAATCAAACCGGTCCGTAGTAACAATAGCCGGGTTGGCCCCCTTGGTATGGGTGGTACGGGTCTGCACCACTTTCCCGCCAAAATCCAGTTCCGTCTCCACAATGTCCGTAGTGTTTAAGTAATCATTTTTACCGGCGGTGTAAATGGCCCGCCCTTTGCTATCATAGCCCGTTACCGTAGTGATCCAGTCGGCCTGCCCTGGGCCTGCCGAAGGGTCCAATACCCGTACCTTGCTTACCGTAGGTAAGCCCTGGGTATTGGTAGCTTTGGATTGCCCCAGCACCGTGGAGGGTACCGTAAGCCCATCGGTATCCACATAGCTGTCGTAATAAGTAACGGTATAGATGGCCGCAACACTCTGGGGAATGGCCGCATTGGAATAGTATACCGGGGTTCCCCCAATAGTTATGGAACTGCTTACCCTTGTTACATACGGGTCATAGGTAACGGTATCCGCTGCATACCCCTGCATGGTTTCCCGGCTCACCACACCAGGGTGCACATGAAGCCCGGTATAGGCCACACGGCCCAGGGCATCGTATTTGGTAAACAACCACTCCCGGTTTACCCGTTGGATGGAATCCTGGGTCATCACCGGCTGGTCCAGCACATTGTACACAATGTACTCCCTGCCTTTTCCGGGAAGTTGTTTTTCCACCAGGCGGTTGCGGTAGTCATAGACATACTGGTAGCACAGTTCTACAAGCTCACCGGCCGAGACCCCATCCGAAGTGTCCACTTTTGGCGGCAGCACATAGGTCAGATTCCCATAATCGTCATACACATAGTAGGTATCGTGCGCCGTTTCGCTACTGCTCACCAGGGCATAGGTGCGTTTAAGCACCACCTGCCCTTGTTTATCTGTAAACTCTTCCGTGGTATGCAATTTGGAAGTGGTCCCGTCATGGTTCTCGTCTTTAGTTACTGTCTTGTGCAGTTCGCCCGGGTCAAAATAGCCGTCCTGTACCAGGGTGGGGGTAAAGGTATTGCCGGAGCGAACCGTAGTGGCCCTGAACCGCCGTATATTGTCATTTGCGGGCTGGGTTACATCCAAAGGATCGTGAGTGTTGGCCCCGTAGGCTAACCGGATCTCATTCCCGCTGCCGGTATCCCATGCCTGGCCCGGCGCCGATTGCCGCAGCACCCGGTTTAAAGGGGAGGCCTCAAACTCCTTTTCCGAGTAGGGGTTGGGCGTCCCGGACGATATCTCTCCCGGATAGTGGGCAATATAGTAGCTGTCCGTATCCGCCTCTGCCGTGCCCTGGTAGCTTCCCAAACCTCCGGAGGCCGCTTCATAGGGCAGGCATTCCCTGGCCTGCCTGCCATAGTCATCATACCCCCTATGGGTAACCCTATCCTTTCCCGTGGGAGAGGCCTTGATCCCCACATCCTGCCCGGGCCTGCCCAGGCCATCATAATACTGCACGTTCTCCATAACATCACTATTCCCGGTAATACCGGTAGCCTCTGCCATTTCCTTCTGGTACACACGGGTATGTACACGATTGTGATCGCTTAAGGCAATAGCCATATAACCGCAACCGTCTCCAATACCCGGGAATTCCGGGCAGGCATCATTACTATTCGACACATAGCCTTCCGGTGGGGCCAATGCCAGCACGGTACGGTCCGGGTCCCCAAAGCCATCCCCATCCCTATCCTGGTAGAATGTGATCAACTGAGTCACAGTGATCTTTACCGTAGCGGTATGCAGCGTCTGGCCACAGGAGCTTACCTGCCTTCTGTACCAGCGGTCTGCGCTTAATCCCCCGGGAGGGTCATAGCTGGTACCGGTAGCCCCGCTGATAGCGGTCCACCCGCTGCTCCCGTCATTGGAGTACTGCCATTGGTAAGCGTAGCTGCCATTGCCCCCTGTGGCACTGGCACTATTGCCCAACACCCCTGGGTCCTCGCCGGAGACAATGGTCTGGGCCCCATTAATGGCCCCCGCGGAAAGCGATGGGTGTACCGTGATCCTTACCAAACCGGTGTATTGGGTCTCACCGCAGGAGATCACCCGCCTGCGGTACCACCGGTCTGTGGTAAGCCCGGCAGGGGGGTTGTACGCAGTGGAGGTGGCCCCGCTGATGTTGGTCCAGCCACCGGTACCGTTGTTGGAATACTGCCACTGGTAGGCATAACTGCCGTCTCCCCCACTAGCTGAGGCGCTATTGCTTAAAGTGCCGGGATCCCCGGAATAGCATATCGTCTGCGCCCCACTTATGCTCCCTGCACCCAGGGCCGGGTTCACCGTTACCTGGAGGCTGTTACTGCTGCTGGTCTCCCCAAAAGAGGTGGCCCGCCTTCTATACCAGGTGGTGGCGGTTAACGCCCCGGGATCGTAGGAAGTTGATGTAGCCCCGCTGATATTGGAGAAGCCCGAGGTGCCACTGGTGGTGGACCGTTGCCATTGGTAGCTGTAGCTGCCGTCTCCCCCACTGGCCGAAGCGCTATTGCTTAAAGCGGCGGGGTTGCCGCCATAACAAACCGTGGTGGCCCCTGAGATGCTACCGGCATTAAAGACGGGGTTCACCGTTACCTTTACCGTGTTGGTATACTTGGTCTCCCCAAAGGAGATGGCCCGCCTTCTGTACCAGCGGTCTGCGGTAAGCCCACCAGGAGGGTCATAACTGGTAGTGGTGGCCCCGCTGATATTGGTCCACCCACCGGTGCCGCTATTGGAATACTGCCACTGGTAGCTATGGCTGCCATCCCCCCCACTGGCCGGGGCGCTGTTGCCCAAAGCGCTGGGGTTCCCGTTATACACTATGGTCTGTACCCCACTGATACTCCCCGGGATGAACAAGGGGTTCACCGTTACCTTTACCGTATTGGTGTATTTGGTCTCGCTACAGGAGCTCACCCGCCTTCGGTACCAACGGTCTGCCGTAAGCCCTGCAGGGGGGTTGTAGGTAGTAGCTGTCGCACCACTGATGTTCGTCCAACTACTGCTGCCATTGTTGGAAAACTGCCACTGGTAGCTGTAGCTGCCATTGCCCCCGCTGGCTGCGCTGCTGCTGCCCAGGGTATTGGGATTACCACTATGTACTATGGTGTGCGCCCCATTGATACCCCCCGGTGAGAGTGTCGGGCGCACGGTTACCTTTACGCTTCCCGTATATCTTGTCTGGGAGGCACAGATGGCACGCCTTCGGTACCACCGGTCTGCGGTAAGCCCGCCGGGAGGGTTGTAGGAGGTGGAAGTGGCCCCGCTGATGTTGGTCCACCCGCTGGTGCCGTTGTTCGAATATTGCCATTGGTAGGCCACACTGCCACTTACCCCGCCCGCTGAAGCGCTATTGCTCAGTGTACCGGGATTGCCATTGTAACAAATGGTCTGGGTCCCGGAAATGGACCCCGCAGTAAGGTTAGCGATGGAAACATACCGGGATCCCGAGCCGGTGCTCCACTGGGCCGTTTCATTGTGGTAGGCCCTGATATAGTACGTTCCCGTGCCCTCATCCACGTTAAAGGTAGCACCATTGCCCTTGGTAGTACTGGTCCCGCTGGCATTCTTTCCCTGCCAATACCAGTTCACCCCTGTGGGCGGGGAACCCGTTCTTGCCAGTACGGCCTGGCCACAGCCATTGCTGGATATGGATGGATTGCCGGGGGTGGGCGGGGGCGGGCCCGTTACCTGGATGAAGATCCCGTCAAATAAAAAGTTTCCGCCGCTTTGTGTGGTTTGAAAAAAGACCGATAGCGACCGGGTGCCCTGAACGTCCCATTTCACGATCGCATTGGTGTTGGTAGAGCTCCTGATCTCCCCCCCGGCACTCCAATCGGCATAGGTTACGCTTCCCGACGGGGGGGTTAAGGTATAGGTCCTGATATCATTCAGGTCCACATTGGTATCACCGCTCAGGTAAAGCTGGCCGTAAAGGCCGCTGCAGGTAAAAAGCAACAGCAGGGCGGTAAGGATCAGAGGTATACTGTGATTGCTATGGGTATGGAGGCTGTCTTTCATTTTTGTGTTTTATAGTTGTTCCTTGGTTTGTGGTACATAGGCCGCAGAGGAGCCGCCTCACCCGGCCCTGTTGAAGAAGAGCCTTTTAAACAGTACGTTTCTCATCGCCTCGCCCTGGGGTACCAGCATCAGCAGGTTCCCGTCAAGACCGGCCCTATAGTAGATCTCTACCCCGTTCTGGTCAAGCATGGACAAAAGGCCACTGCCCCTGAATTCCCACACCCCAGAAAGCCGGCTGCCGTCGGTGTTGGTGATGGTAAAACGGCCATCGTTGAAGAAGTCAAAACGCCGGCCGCTTAAAAACTGCCGCATCTTGTTCTGTATGGTACCGTTTGCCTTTTGGTAGTTTTCTCTTTCCACACCCGATATGTCCGCCAAGGTCAGGTCATAGTTCAGCGACCAGCTTCCCATGATCGCTGTTGGGTTCCCTTGTTGTTGGGCGTACATAAGGCAGGAGGATACCAACAGGCAGGCCAGTAGGGTTCCCCGGAGTGTCTTGATGATTGTATTCTCTATGTTCATGGTGTATCGTTTTGGTTTATTGTCCTTTATAATGGTACTGGTAATCGTTGAGTAGCTTGTTGTCATGGTCGCGCACCGCCCTTAAGCGGTTAAAACCATCATAGGTGTAATGCGTGGTGTTGCCCCGGGGGTCCGTTATGCTGCTAACCCCCACCAAAGGAGCATGGGTATAGGTGGTGACTATAACGTCATCGGGTAGCGCTGATCGAATATTCTGATTGAAGCTTTCCCAGTTGGCCTGTTGGGTACTATCGGTAGTGATGTCGTCCAATGAAGTCAATAGACTCTCCAAATCCGAAAAGGACGGTGGAAGCGAATTCGCCACTGCCGAGGTTAAAGCTGCATAGGGTGAATTTTCAGCCTTTATGACAGGATATTCATCGCTGTAGCCCCAAAAATAGCTGATGACAGCACCATTGCTTTGCCGGACTTCCAAAGGGTTGCCCGTACCGTCATAGCTGAGATATTCCACCCGGTCTTCCAGGTCCCCTGGCAGATCGGAGCCTTTGGCATTCCGTACTTTTTCAAGTGTTATAATGTTATTCCCCCAATTCCTGTATTGGTTATACAAGGTGGAGAGTACCTGCTCATTAGCGCCTCCCTCTTTTTTTGAACTCACGACCCTTATTGGGGTGGCAATCCGTTTTAAAGTGATAAGGTCCTGCTCTGCAGTTGTTCTGTCGGGTAACGCCAGATCCTCAGGATAGGTGGTCCTGCTTACCAGGGTAGTGCCGTAACTATCGGTGGTCTCTGTACGGGTAAGCTGTTTGTGGACCGGGTTTTCGTAAAATCTATTGGTTACTGAGACTACCGCTTCATTGCCAAATAGCAAACTATCCCTGGTTTGGGTAGGTACAAACCAGCGGGCCGTAACGGGATACTCTATCACGGTACATGAAACGGGCCCAACCCCACCGTTATCTTCACAAGAACTCGCATATCCAAAAAATTCACCGGGTCCGCTAATGATGATTTGGTGGTCATTTTCCGTACTCTTCATTCTTGCGCCAGAACGATCCAAATGCTCTTCCCTCCAAAGTATGCCGTTGGCGTATTTTTCCAATGCATTGGGAGGTATGATATCCCCATTGTTGCTGGGTAAAGTCAGGTTCAATACGTTGGACCCCCAATCTTTGTAGTGCCGCTTTATGGAATAGGATTCCGCTGGCCCATGAAATACCTCGGTTACATTTTCATAGAGCACCGCTCCGTTATGGTTATAAGCCAAAGAGCGTATACCGTTGGAAACCAATTTTTTGAATTGCTGCCGTTTTGTAGTACCCAAAGCAGGATTATATACCCCATAATTGATGTTATCTTCATAACTGGTATACTTCCCAAACACCTTCCCACTTGAATTCTGTGAATTCAAAAAATCCTGATATTCAAAAGTCCTCCTGGTGGCAGGGGAACCCACATCGGTATAATTTGTTATGCCCTGTATCCGCAATCCCCCGTAGTACTTGTTGCGCACAAAAGGATTGGTCTCATATTCGCCCCCCACCGTACAGCCAATTTCAAAACCCGCATGATTGTACAGCTCCACCTGAAGCCTGTAGGTTTGTGGGCTAAGGCCGGAAACCACCATGTCCGAAACCAGGTTCTCCCCAAAATTGTACCCCTGCAGGGTTTGGTACACATTCCCCTGCATATCCACCAGCTTCACGATGGGTTCTTCCCAAATGGCATCGGGGTCAATCCCGTCAAAATTATCCACCACAAAACTGGTAAAGATAAATTCCGTCTCCAGCTCAAACGATTCGCTGTATCGGGTTGTCCATCCGGGTGTAGCATTATCCTCCAGGCCACTGTAGTTGATCAGCTTAAACTCCTGCTCGTTTTGTCCATGATAGGCCATATTGGGGCCGTACTCAAAAGTGGAGTAGCCTGCGGTAGGGTAGGTGATCCTGGATAGTATTCCCGTTTGAATAGTGGTCTCGTTCAATTCCCTGTTGGCGCCATTGTACTCTACTTTCCATATTCCGGGATTACCAAGGTCCACATAGGGGGTGGCATAGTATCCGGAAGGAATGAGCCTGTTATTGTTTTGGCCGTTGTAGTAACCAAAGTGGTCCTTGGAAAAGGAACCCATGGCGGGAAACTGGCCATAATTGGTATATTCAAATTGCCCCACCAATTCACTATCCCCGGATCCTGTCCGGGATGCCACCTTGTCCAAAAACATCCGGTCGTTTGCATTGAACACATAATTAAAGTGAAGGGTCTTTACCGTATTGCTGCCATGGTCAATGCGTAAGGTATCCAGTTTTTTGCCCGTCGCCGGTGTGGTGGGCTTTTGCGAATACACATAGGAGATCGTCATATCCTTGTGAGTTATCGATTCCAAAGGCCTTAGATTATAGGTGTTGGTGGATTGGCAGCTAGTAAGTAAAAAAGAGGGGGGTGTTACATCGGATACAATAGGGGTTCGTAACACCTGGGATTGTGAGGTGATATAGGATTCGTTATAGGTATCCACCCCGTAAGTATATTGTACCACCTCTTGATTGGCCAATACGATCCTGTCCAGTTTCCAGGAGGAAGGGGTATGATAGTTAATAGGACAACTCGGAGCTTGTGTTGCCCCGCAATTCACATTATAGTCTACATATTCCGTAGTACCAAATTCAAATACATTGCCATATTTGTCCGTGATCTTAAAGCCCGAGGCAAGGGTATAGTCATTGTAACATTCAATCTCAATATCTTCATGTTGGGGGATTACAACCACATTCCTGTTCTCGTCAAAGACAAAGGTTCCGTTTAGTCCATTGGGCAGGGAATAATGAAATTCATCCGGTTGCAGGTCATAACAACCATTTAACATGGATTGCTTATCCGTAGGAGTCAGGTTCTGGATATCGTAGACCTTGTGCAACCATCCGTTGTTTACCGTATATCTTGTGCTCTCGTCAGGCCTTCCGTTTACACTTCTGTTAATAGAGCCGCTTCCTTTGGCCAGGGACCATTTTAATCCGACATACCCGTCGGGATCGTCCACCTTCACCCCGGAGGCATGGTAGGATAGTGAAATGGGGACTTCCATATCCCCGGCGGTGAAAACATACAGGGGCAATTGAATATTGGGTACTCCCGTATTGTAATTCACCGGAATATTTCCGTATTCAATCATCTTCCTCGCCTCAGGGGCCGGAGGGACGATAACGGGCAGTTCCTGACCCGACAGGATCGAACCTATCATCAAAAAAATGCTTGTTATTTGTTTCTTCATGGGTACTATGTTTTAATGCTGTAATTTTTAGACCGTACAGGGACCCCCACCGGGAGGTCCATATATTTTGCAAGCCCTACCGCCACCGGTGCGAAGGGAACTATTCTTTCCGTTGCCGGGTGCCTAAAGCGGTTTTCGGCAAAAAGCCGAAGGAAGGAGGCCAGGGGGGTGTTTTTTATAACGTTACAGGCCGGTTTGTTGAAAATACTATTGGACCCGGCCGTATAGCTATCCCCCCAATGGGTAGGGAAAGGGGCCCTCTTAAGGGTTCCACAATTGGCGGTAAAGATGTGTCTGTTAGCGCCGTCCGGGCGGTAACTGAAATTGGGCTGGTTCGCAAGGTTATAGGTTTTGGTAAGCTTGCTATTATACTTTTCTTTACTCATTTTATAGTAGTAAGAAAACACTTGTATAAATGTAAGTATAGCATTAGCAAAACCTTTAAGGACACCCCTTTGAATTACTAAGGGTGAGCCTTGGAAAAACTAAGGGAAAGCCTTAGTTTTAATGAACTGCAGCAATTACCCCAACCGTGCTGAAGAGGCAATGCGGAGTTCCCGTATCCAGTACAATCAAAGTGTTTGATCTTGAATTATTTAGGACTAAATCATCCCCTGGGATGGGGAGGAGGGTAGACTGTAGGATATTCTCCTTCAGGACAATGAGCGGCGATAGTACCTAGGGGGGGTCAGCATTGCCCCTGGGCATGGTGGTCAAATCAACTTCAATTCGTTCTTTACAATATTCAAGATATCCGGTATACTTGAGGAGTTAGCGCCGATCTCGTTAGCAATTTTTCGCTTGCGATATTCTATTCCTGAAAGTGACAATCCGATTTTATTTCCAATTTCCGGTAAGGTATACCCCTGATCCATTAAATGGATCAATTTTAGATCCCTATCGTCCAAAGCGGTCTTTTTTGCTGAGCTTTGTTTTATAAAGTCCATAACTTTTTTGCTGTACACCATATGACCCTCAAGAACGGCGCAAAAGTCCCTTTGGATACTCTTCAAACTGATATCACTTTTAATAAGAAAGCCCACGGGTTTAAGGCGCTCCAGGATGGAACGAAAGAGGTAATTGTTCACTTCGGCGGTGATGACCAGGATTTTGCATTCCGGAAAGACTTTGTTGATTTCGAGCCCTACGGACAATCCGTTTTCTTCTTTCCTGTCCTCAGTAGCTCCCAATTGGTAGTCCAGCAAACAAAAATCCAGGGTTTTACCTGAACTTGTGAAGTGATCTATTAGCCGTAATGCCTCCTTATACGTATGGCAAGTCGTGATCGTCAATGGTGGAACTTTACCTTCTTTTCCAAGGTTTTCCAGAATATATTGATATACAGCACAAAGTAGTCGTTCGTCTTCGACGATTAATGCCTTTTTCATAGGGTTAAGCTGGATTTGGTATTTGGTATTTGGTCTTTGGTCTTTGGTCTTTGGTCTTACAGCAAAATTGATTTACCTATTGTAGTATTTATCTACTTTATTTACAAGTTTTATTTACTTTATTTAGACAGTTTTAAATTACAAATTAAATCAGAATATAGTACTATTCCATAGGATTATTTTCATGAATTTAAACTATTTTCTCTATATGTTGTCCTATTCGTTTATTGCATTACCTGTTGTGCCCCGCTGTGCGAAGTTTTAGCTGCAAGATGTATCACTTCCCGGAACAGGCCACTTTCTTACCCCATTTGCTTCAAAGATAAACCAAAGGATGGCCCTGAAAAATTTCGATTTTCATAAAATCCGGACTACTTTTTTACCACTACCCTAATTTTCAAAGCCTCCAATATCTTTTATCTAAAAAATAGGTTAAACTTTGATTTTAAGGCATTTATATCATAAAAATAGTTACTTTCGCCGCCTTAAAATCCTTAAAAAATGAACTGTCTGGAATTGAATCCCGCCCATGACTTTTCAACGTGGGAGAAAACCTATATGGAGGAACTGATTGCTTTGGAATTCAAGGAGTCCCTGGGGAATACCTTACTCTTTGAAGACAGGGCCGTGAAACTCTGGAACCTAAAACTGGATGTGGGAGAGCGGATGCCTTTCTGCCGACACAATAAAAACTATTCCTGGATATCGGAGTCCAATTCCCTTTTAAAAAGCAGGTTTGGCAACGGTAAGATCGCGCTCATCACCTTCCGTCAGGGAGACACGGACTATTTTGCACATCAGGACAAAGAGCGCATCAATGACCTGGAGAATATTGGCGAAACCTGTGCCATCTTTAAGGTGCTGGAGTACAAGCAAAGCTTTCAGGATGCACTTCCCTTGCTCAACTGAACCACCTACCCGGTGGGCCGGATCCTGATTTATCGCTAAAGCGGCTCTTGAAGAGGCGATATACTTTTCAAAGGCAGGTAGTAGTCGCCCTACCTCTTTGAACCTGTATCTTTCCCTGCTTTGACCTGCCATTTTGCACTTTTACCCTAAATTTAGGGTATGCGCAATACCATCTCTTTTCGGATAGCCGATTTTCTTAGGCATTATCCCCCGTTTTCAAGTTTGGCCACTCACGAACTTGAAGCATTCTCTGAGGAAATTACGATTCTCTACAAGGAAAAGGATGCTGTGGTCTTTGATGTGGATGATCCTCCCCACCCCCATTTTTATGTGGTACACAAAGGTGCCGTAGCACTGTGGAATACTCAGGAGGATGTGGTATTGGACATCTGTGATGAGGGGGATATATTCGGCCTCCGCCCCTTAATGGCCAATGAAACCTATAAGTTAACGGCTAAAGCCGAGGAAGAAAGCATTTTATATGCTATCCCTATAGAAAGGTTTCGTCCTTTTGCCTCCAAAAATCAGCGTATTAGTGATTTTTTAGTAGAGAGCTTTGCTTCCAACACCCGGAATCCGTATTCCAAGGATCACAAAGGACAACTTCTTGGAGACACGATTCGTTTTAATCCGGACACTGCCGGAGCGCGGCTTTTGGATCTTCAGGCCGTACAATATTCAAAGGAGATTGTTTCCAGTTCCCCCGATAGCACGATACAGGACATCGCAGCACGGATGTCGGAAAAAGGTATTGGCGCTATGCTTATTGAAAAAGAAGGATTACCTCAGGGGATCATTACGGATAAGGATATTCGCAATAAAATTGCCACAGGGCAATTTCCCATTTCAACCACTGCCGAAAGCATTATGTCCTCACCGGTGATCACCTACCCTACCCAATTGACGGTAACCCAGGCGCAAATGGCTATGATGAAAAGCAATATCAGCCATCTGGTACTTACCCTGGACGGTACCGTGAATACCAAAGCGGTGGGTATTTTGTCCAAGCACGATATCATGCTCTCATTGGGCAACAACCCGGCTGTTCTGGTCAAGGCCATAAAACGGGCTAAGACTTTTGAGGAGATCAAACCCATTAGAAATGGCGTACAAAACCTTTTAAGGGGGTATTTACAACAAAATATTCCCATGGCCCTGACAGCCAAAATTATTTCCGAACTCAACGATGCCTGTATCCAGCAGATCGTACAGCTCTCCCTTCAAAAAATGCCCTCCTCACCCCCGGTTAAATTTGCCTGGCTGGCCATGGGAAGCCAGGGAAGAAGTGAACAGTTACTGCATACGGATCAAGACAATGCCTTGCTGTTTGAAGATGTACCGGAGGATACCCTGGAAGCGACCCAGGGGTATTTTTTAACCCTTTCCGGGCACATTACTACCGGACTGCATGAAATTGGGTACGCCTATTGTCCTGCCGATATGATGGCTTCCAATCCAAAATGGTGTCAAAGCCTGTCCGGGTATAAGAAGATGACCACTAAATGGATCACCAATCCGGGGCCCGATGAAGTACTGCTTTCGTCTATTTTTTTTGACTACAACAGGGCCTATGGGGATAAAGAATTGGTTTCGGAATTATCCTCGTTTATCTTCCGGACGGTAAAGAAGTACCCTATTTTTTTAAGTCATTTGGCCAAAAGCGCCTTGATGAACCCTTCGCCTACCGGTTTTTTCAGGCAATTTTTGGTGGAACAAGACGGGGAGCACAAAGACTTTTTTGATCTGAAACAGCGTGCCCTTATGCCTCTTGTAGATGCGGCGCGTGTGCTGATATTGTCTCATACCGTCACGGACATCAGCAATACCTGGGAGCGATTTGAAAAGCTGGCAGAATTGGAACCGAATAATCGCGAAACCTACCTTTCCTGCAGCTATGCCAGCAAAGCTTTACTCAGGTTCCGGACAAAACAGGGATTGCTTCATAACGATTCCGGTCGCTATATTTCACTGGAACAATTGAACAAAGAAGAGAAAATGAAACTAAAGCGAACGTTCAAGACCATCAAGGAAATCCAGGAACTTTTGAACGTCCGATTTATGGTTTCCCGTATTCGTTAATTTTCATGAAACGCAAAGAGAAAACCGCCTTTCCCGAGTTTTGGAATACCTACGCTGCCTCCTTTGATAATGGCTTTCCCGATACTTTGGAGGCCACCCATTTTGTAGTGCTGGACACTGAGACCACAGGCTTTGATTTTAAAAAGGACCGTATCCTCAGCATAGGCGCCCTTAGAATCAAAAACAGAAGCATACATCCTAATGAGGTGGTTGAACTATTCGTAAAACAGGAGGTCTTTGACTCAAAAACAGTTCCCATCCACGGTATATTGAAACAGGAAAGGATACGCCAGGTGGAAGAAAAGGAAGCTTTAAAAGCGCTCTTAGCGCTCCTGGAAAATGCAGTTATCGTTGCCCACCACACCGCCTTTGATGTGGGTATGTTAAATCATGCCCTGGGGCGAAATGGCCTGCCCAGGCTTAAAAATCCCAGTTTGGATACCGCACTGCTCTACAATCGCAGTTTAAAAAAAAGCGAACGTAAAAAAGAGGGCCACTATACTTTGGATGAATTGGCTGAAAAATTCAACATTCCAAAAACGGACCGGCATACGGCGCTTGGCGATGCCTATATTACGGCCATAGCCTTTTTGCATATTCTGAGCAAACTAAAGCCTGCCTCTCTTAAACAACTGCTTAAAAAAGACAGGCCCTGGGAGTTTTGGAAGTTCCCCTAAAGGGCTTCTTCCATGATCTCATCCACTACTTCCGGATTTAACAGCGTGGAAGTATCCCCCATATTGGCGGTATCTTTGGAAGCGATCTTCCGCAATATCCTACGCATTATTTTACCGCTACGTGTTTTGGGCAAGCCCGGTACAAACTGGATCTTATTCAACTTGGCAATCGGGCCGATGTGTTCCGTGATCACCTGATTGATCTCTTTTCGCAGATTGTCTTTATCCCTGGACTCTCCTGTTTCCTTGAGGATAACATAGCCGTATAGCGCATTCCCCTTTATATCATGTGGAAATCCGACTATGGCAGACTCCGCCACCGCAGGATGTTCATTGATAGCATCCTCAATTGGAGCAGTCCCCAGATTATGCCCGGATACGATGATCACATCATCTACCCGGCCGGTGATCCGGTAATAGCCTACCTCATCCCGTAAGGCGCCGTCCCCGGTAAAGTATTTGTTGGGGAAAGCAGTAAAATAGGTGTCTTTATAGCGTTGATGATCTCCCCAAATAGAACGGGCCATAGAGGGCCATGGAAATCGTATACAGAGTCGTCCGTCCACCTGATTGCCGTGAATTTCATCGCCATTTTCATCCATCAATACGGGTTGTACTCCGGGCATTGGCAATGTAGCATAGGTAGGTTTGGTAGGAGTAGAAAATGGAATGGGCGATATGAGGATCCCTCCTGTTTCCGTTTGCCACCAGGTATCTACAATAGGGCACTTCTTTTCCCCGACATGGTCATTGTACCAGTGCCAGGCCTCTTCATTAATGGGTTCGCCGACAGTACCCAAAACCCGAAGGCTGGAAAGATCGTGTTTCCCCACGAAATCCAGATTTTCCTTCGCCAGGGCCCGAATAGCTGTAGGTGCGGTATAAAACTGATTGATCTTATGTTTTTCAACCACCTCCCAGAATCGGCCAAAATCCGGATATGAAGGTACTCCCTCAAACATCACGGTAGTGGCCCCATTGGCCAAAGGTCCGTACACAATATAGGAGTGCCCTGTGATCCAACCGATATCTGCAGTACACCAAAAGATGTCTGTTTCACGGTATTGGAACACATTTTTAAAGGTGTAGGCGGTGTAGACCATATACCCTCCGGTGGTATGCAGCATCCCCTTTGGCCTGCCGGTAGACCCCGAGGTGTAGAGCACAAACAAAGGGTCTTCCGCATCCATGACCTCCGCATCACAATCGCTATAAGCGGCGTTTAGCAGTGGTTGTAACCATTCATCTCTCCCTTCTTCCATATGAATTTCCGAGTGGATACGTTTCGCCACCAGTACTTTTTCCACACTTTTACAGCTTTTTAGCGCTTCATCTACAATACCTTTCAGGTCTATGGTTTTACTGCCGCGATAAGAACCATCCGATGTCAACACCATTTTAGCCCCGCAATCATTGATCCGGGTAGCCAAAGCAGTGGAAGAGAATCCCGCAAAAACCACAGAGTGGATAGCACCAATCCTGGCACAAGCCAGCAGGGACACCGCCAACTCCGGGATCATGGGAAGATAAATGACCACCCGATCTCCTTTCTGTATTCCTTTATCCTTCAACACATTGGCAAATCGGCATACCCTTTCATGTAATTGTCTGTAGGTAATATGCTGAGCCTCTTCTTCAGGATCATTGGGCTCAAAAAGAATTGCAGTCTTATTCCCTCTAATATGTAAATGGCGGTCAATACAATTTTCAGTGATGTTTAGCTTAGCCCCCTGAAACCATTTTATCTCTGGCTTGGTAAAGTCCCATTCCAATACTTTGTCCCAGCGTTTGCGCCATACAAAGTGCTCTTCTGCTACTTCTTCCCAGAAATTTTCAGGATTGCGAACCGATTTACGGTAAATCTGGTAATATTCCTCCAGGTGTTTTATGTGATAGTTGCTCATAATACAGGTTTTAGATAGTTTTCTTTATTATTTGATATCTCATTTTATCATTTCTTCTACTGTTCCTACTACTTTTTTGATGGAAAAGGGTTTGGTGATATAACGGTCTATCCCCATGTTTAGCCCTTTTTCTATATCGGTTAATTTGCTTTTGGCCGAAAGAAAAATGACTTTGGTTTTTTTTAGGCGTTCATTACCTCTGATCTGCTTTAGCGTCTCGTATCCGTCCATTTTAGGCATCATAATGTCCAGAAGGATCACCCCGGGTAACTCCCGGCCTGCAATTTCCAGGGCCTCCGTGCCGTCCCTCGCGATAAAAACCTGAAAACTCCTCTTTTTAAAAGCGTATTCCAGAGACATCACAATATTGGGTTCGTCATCCACTATTAAGATCTTTTTTTCACTCATTTTCCCTTCGGTATTGTAAACACTAAGCGTGCCCCTTGTTCCCTGTTCTTGTCAGCCCAAATATCCCCCTGGTGGCTTTCTATGATTTTTTTACAGATCGCCAAACCGAATCCACTCCCCTGGGGCTTTTTGATATTCTGATTTTTAGACTGGTAGAATTTTTCGAAAATGTAGTTGTGGTCCTCGGAAGGGATACCCCGGCCATTGTCCTCCACCGCAACAGCGATCTCAGCCTCCTTTTCTTCCAAAAGAATCCGAATGATCCCCTTCGCTTCCTCTGTGAATTTCAGGGAATTGGACAACAAATTGGTCAACACCTGAAGGATACGGTCTTCATCATAGAGCCCTTCCAGGAACTTGGATTCCACAAACTCCACACGAACCCCTTTCTTTGCGGCAATCTGCTCTATGCCTTTAATAGCCTTAATTATGGTAGCGTTTATTTTCCGGCTTCGGATATCCAGCGCTGCGCGTTGGGAGGATAGCTTCTCCAAATCCAGAATGTTATGAATGAGTTTGGATAAGCGATCGGTGTCTTTACTGATGTTTTCCAGGAATTGTTGTCTCAAATCTGTCGGCATTTCCCCATCTTCCAATACTTCTGAAGCGGCCTTGATAGAGGTAATGGGCGTTTTAAGCTCATGTGCCACGGTATCCAGAAACTCATCTTTCAACTGATCTTGTTGCCGTAACTCTTCATTGGCCAGCCGCAACTGCGTAGCCATGGCAGAGAGCTCCCTGGATTTTTCAAGCAGTAATTTGTTATTGGCCTTGGTTTCTTTGTTTTCTTCAAGAATACTCAATACCTCTACCAGGCTAATGGGTTTTTCCTTGGACACCGAGGCCAGCAGTATTTTTGCCGATGCACTGCCAATAGTCCCGGTCAGTAATTTTTCAGAAAAATTGATCAAGCGTGCATCCGCTTTTTCCTCTGTTTCCGAAATATTGTATTTCCGGTTGAAAATGCTCAACGCCCGGTTGGTACGCACTTCTCCTAAAAATCGATTCAGAAGTCGTTTAATGTCTGCCACATAGGCCTCCCCTTTCCAGATAAATGCCCCTTCCTGCAGGTTTTCGTAGTTTTCATTGTTTACAAACATTTCGGCATAGTTACGTTCCCGGTAATTTCCTTTGGTCATCAAAGAAAACCCTACAAAGGCCAGAGCATTACCGCTGATGCTCCATAAAAACGCGTTGCTTTCCGGTGTGAGATACGATATTCCCAAAAGTTGAGCGTCCGGGGAAATGGCATTGACCACAATAGGTAGTATTAAGGTATACCCCACGATCAGCAGGCCAACGGCTATCCCAATCTTAGCCGCTTTAGCAGTACCCCGTTTCCAGAAAAGACCAAAAAAGAAAGAGGGCGCTAACTGCGCAATGATCACAAACGAGATCAGGCCAATAGAGAACAGGGAGAGTTGCAGTGAAAATCGAATGTAAAAAAAGTAGGCTATCATGATCAGCAAGACGATGGCTATCCGTCGGATCGTTTTGATGTTATTCGCATTTTCCTCGGGATTCCCCTCTACCAGCTTTTTGAGGAATCCGTAGGGGATCACAATATTGTTACTCACCATGGTAGACAGGGCCAGGGTGGACACTACTATCATGGAGATAACTGCTGAAAATCCCCCTATAAAGACCAGTAGTGAAAGGGATAGCTTACCTTCTTGTAAAGGGAGGAGTAAGGAGTAATAATCCGGATTAACCGAACCGGGCAATTTTAAATTTCCGGCCCAGGCGATAAAGATCACAAATAGGTTGAATAGTAGCAGATATAAAGGGAAAAGCCAAATAGCTTTGGCCAGGTGTTTTTCATTTTGATTTTCTACCACCGCGACATGAAATTGCCTTGGCAGCAGAAAAATGGCAAAGAAGGATAGGCCAATGGTAAACAACCAGTTAAACCCGTTTTCCAGTCCGCCAAAGGAGGTGAGTTGTTGAAAGTTAGGGGTTTGCGAAGCCCTGGTATAGAGATCCGTAGTTCCGTCAAACTGAAAGTATACTACAAAAACACCTGCGGTTAAAAAGAAAACCAGCTTTAACACGGATTCCACCGCAACGGTGGCCATTATTCCTTTTCTGCTTTGGGAAGCATCCGTAGAGCGTGTCCCAAAAAAGGCCACAAAAACCGCAATCAGTATGGCAATATAAAAGGTGGTATCGTCCAGTATTCCGGCAGCAGCAAAACTATTATCGCTGGACAGCAATGAAAATGTCTCGGAAACTGCTTTTAATTGAAGTGCTATATACGGAATAACCCCCAACAAGCAGGTGATGGTAACAAAAGCCCCTAAAAGCCGGTTATTCCCATAGCGCAATGAGATAAAATCCGCTATACTGGATATTTTATGCTGTTTGGAAATTCTAATGATCTTTCGCATCAATAGTATCCACAGGGGCATGGCAATAACGGGACCCAGATAGATCCCCAAAAAGCTCACCCCGGACTGCGATGCAATGCCCACACTCCCGTAATAGGTCCAGGCGGTACAATACACTCCTAAAGAGAGCATATAAATGTACGGGTTGTTCACCCATTTCCGCTTTGCCCTGCGTTCTACATAATACGCCAATGCGAACAACAGTGCCAAATAGGACACAATTACTAAAATGAGCGCGTAATTAGGCATAATATCGCTTCAATATCAAATAGGCAATTCCTATTGAAAGTCCCCAGGACACAAAAATGGAGACGAAGAAAACAGGAAAACCAAAGAGGTGGGACGGCACATCAAAAAGGGTCACAAACGGGACATTCCATGCAAAGAACAATACCACGGATAACAAGACCAGTTTTTGTTGATGACGTTTTTTCATTTTCATTCAAGGACACTCTATTAAAAGTACAAAAACGGTGCGGCATATTTCCTACCACACCGCTTTTGAGGTTAACCAACTAAATGTATTTCAATGGGATGACGCTTCTCCGGCCCCACTGGGGATCCTTATATTTTCCACTATTTCCTGTACTTCTTCGGGGGGTTCTTCCGTGAGTTGGTTCACCACTAAAGCGACAACAAAGTTGACCACCATAGCAATGGTTCCAAACCCTTCAGGGGAAATACCAAACCACCAGCCGTCTTTTAACCCTGCCACTGCAGCTTTACCTCCGTCAAAAATCCCAAACTTAAACTTGAGCATATAGAAAAGCATTAAGGAAATACCGACAATCATTCCGGCAATAGCGCCTTTGCTGTTCATTTTCTTATAAAAGATCCCTAAAATAATGGCCGGGAAAAAGGAAGCTGCCGCTAATCCAAATGCAAGCGCTACCACAGCTGCCACAAAACCTGGCGGGTTAATACCAAAATACCCGGCAATGATCACGGCACCCACTGCAGAGATACGGGCTGCCCACAACTCGCCTTTTTCCGATAGGTCAGGGTTAAAAACGTTTTTGATCAAATCATGGGAAACTGAAGAAGAAATCACCAACAACAAGCCCGCAGCCGTGGAAAGCGCTGCAGCCAAACCACCTGCTGCCACTAATGCGATGACCCAGGCCGGTAAATTAGCGATTTCAGGATTGGCCAGTACCATGATATCACGATCTACTGTCAACTCATTGACAGCGGCATCCGCAACATACTGGATCTTACCATCCGCATTTTTATCCTCAAATTGTAACAATCCCGTGCCTTCCCAATTTTTAAACCATTGCGGCATAGCGGTGTATTCCTGATTGCTCACGGTCTCTATCATGTTTGTTCTGGCAAATACGGCCACTGCAGGAGCGGTGGTATAGAGAATAGCGATAAAAAGCAAGGCAAGACCCGCGGACTTCCTGGCATCACGCACTCGTTTTACCGTGAAGAAACGCACAATAACATGAGGAAGACCTGCCGTACCTACCATCAAGGCGAAGGTAATAGCAAAGACATCAATCAGACTTTTTGAACCATTTGTATACTCTGCGAAACCCAACTCGGTGGATAACCCATCCAGTTTATCTAAAAGGTAGGTGCCATCAGCAATGGTTCCTCCCATACCCAATTGCGGAATAGGATTTCCGGTCATTTGGATGGAAATAAAAATAGCAGGTACCATAAAGGCAAAGATCAAAACGCAGTATTGGGCCACCTGGGTATAGGTAATCCCTTTCATCCCCCCTAAAACCGCGTAGAACAAAACAATCACCATACCGATGATCACTCCGGTATTGATATCCACCTCCAGGAATCTGGAGAAAACGATCCCTACACCACGCATCTGTCCTGCTACATAGGTAAAAGAAACAATTAGTGCACAGATAACCGCCACAATACGTGCCGTTTTTGAATAGTATCGTTCACCAATAAAATCGGGAACCGTAAATTTTCCAAACTTCCTTAGGTATGGGGCCAGCAATAACGCCAGTAAGACGTATCCTCCAGTCCAGCCCATGAGATAGACTGCCCCATCATATCCTGCAAACGAGATGATCCCGGCCATGGAAATAAAAGATGCCGCAGACATCCAGTCGGCAGCTGTTGCCATACCATTGGCCAGTGGTGAAACACCCCCTCCTGCTACGTAGAATTCTTTGGTAGAACCGGCCCTTGACCAAATGGCTATCCCGATATAAAGGGCGAAGGTGATTCCCACCAAAATATATGTCCAAAGTTGTACGCTCATAATTGTTATTTTTTGGTTAGTTAATCGACGTCGTAGCCGTATTTTTTGTCCAGTTTATTCATCAGTCGCACGTAAACGAAAATCAAGATCACGAAAACATAAATAGACCCCTGCTGCGCGAACCAGAATCCCAGTTTAAATCCGCCTATACGGATAGTATTCAACGCATCTTTGAAGATGATCCCTGCTCCGTAAGAAACCAGGAACCATATAGATAATAAAATGACCAAGTATCTCAGGTTTTCTTTCCAATAGGCTGTAGCCTTATGTTGTTTTTCAGTCATAATGTTGGTGTTATAGATATATCATGGCTTGTAAGGTCACCGTCCCAACGCTGTCATTCTCGCCATATTTAAAGTTGCTGTATTCTATACTCAGTTTGGAATGGTGGCCGGTAAAAAAGATGTTCCCGCCTATTCCCAGCCGGTTGGCATTGTCATCAATAGCATCTACGGATCGGTTCTGAAAGGAAACATAGGGTTGAACCCTGGTCTTGTCCTTCTGGCCCGCGATCAGATAGCCCACATGGCCGTAAAGCATGGTGCCGGAATCATAGGTGGTTCCGAAAGTAAAGTCTCTTCCATAGTCGTTGTTCTGGAAAACCGCATAGGCGGTTATGGCTGATCCATCCTGGCCCAGCGGCGCGTCATAGAAGGCATCCACCGCAAAAATGCTTACGTCTTCCCCTTCCAGATCACCAGTGGCATCCGCAATAACAGATCCGTTGGGGTGCACCAAAAAGCCTGCACCAATATTGAATACGGTTTTGCTGCCCAGATAGGTACCTACTTTATAGGGAAGGAAATTTGACTCGGCATCCAGGAAATTATAAGAGAAGTAGCCCTGCACCAGCTTGCCCGCATCTCTGGACCCCAATAATCTGCGCCCGGCGTAAACCGCAGGCCCGTCCGGAGTAGGAGCGGTATTTTCCTGGAGATTGTCGGCTACGGCCTCATCCAAAGAAAGGTTATAGAAGAACTTGCCAAACTTTCCTTTTACATATACCCCGATATGCCTTGCAAACTGATCGGATAGTCCCAATACCGCCCAGGATTGCCGGTTGTTGTCCAGGGTCATGAAATTCAGTGTACTTGCACTGGCTAAGCGTGAAATCCCATTCCAATAGTGCAATCCCGCGCCTATCTGATGATCTTTATCAAAAGACCATTCGCCCCAGAAATCATGAAAGAAGAGTTGCGAGTTGGCTCCTGTACCAATGGCACTTTGATTTTCACCATTCAGAGAGTTCAATCCCAGGTGGGTTAAGATCATGAACTTTTCGTTCAGTTGGGTAAAGGTCAGAAACCGCGCCCTGCGAACACTTAAATTCAATTGACTTACATCATCCGGAACGTTGTCACTGTATTGTGCCCAAAACTGCCCCCAGGCAATAACCCTCAGGTATTTGGAACCATCCTCATTAAACTTGACCTTATAGCCACCGGTGTATTCCGTATTTCCCTGGGAATGTCCCAAGGAGATCACCAATAGGCCAAAGATCAATACATAAAAGATTTTCTTCATTTTGTTAGATGTTTATCAGTTAGTTGCATGCCCAACGAACATCTAAAAAAATGACTGTGAAAAAAAAGTTAATATATTTTTGTGCTAAATAACTATAGTCAATCCCGAAACCGTTCCCATTTTATAAGCATAAACTTATCCCCCAATTCTGTTACCAACACCCCTGCTCCTACCATATTGTTAACATTTTGGAAATAGTTGGAAAGTTCGTTTCGACTAAGAATTTTATAGGTAGGATGGTAATTGGAGTTATAGGGCCGTTTAATGTTATACTTGCGCACCCAGTTCATTACGGAAACATGAGAAACGCCTAGAATGCGCTCTATTTCCCTGTAGGTCAACCCTTCCAAATATAGCTGAAGCGCCTTGTTCACATAGTAATCGTCTATTTGTTTACCCAATTTGCCTACTGTAAAGTAGTACCCACACGATTTACATTTATACCGTTGCCGGTTTTTAATTATTCCGGCTTTGATAAACTGGTCTGAGGAGCAACTGGGACAGGATTTCATGGTAACTACATTTATTTAGCATAAATATAGCATTTTAGCAGCTATTATTTCTTTTGTTTAGTTGCGCTTGAGCCGTGTTAAACAAAAATAGTTCTGTTGCTGTTGTATAGCCCTGGAGGGAGCCCTTGCGTATCACAGCTTTTTTAGATATTCGGAAATGTTGATGGCAATGCGCTCATGGAGGTTGGAAACATCTCCTTTTTCGAATTGTTCTCCGGCGATCTTTTCGTACAGTTCAATATAGCGTTCCGAAATTGACATGATCCGACTATCTGTCATCTCCGGGACCACCTGCCCCTGTAATCCCTGAAAACCCTGAGAAATTAACCATTGCCTCACAAATTCCTTGGAAAGTTGCTTTTGCGCTTCTCCCCTGTCCTGGCGGTCTTGATAGCCGTCTGCATAAAAATAACGGGAGGAGTCCGGGGTGTGAATTTCATCTATTAAGACGATCTCCCCGTCCTTGGTCTTCCCAAACTCGTATTTGGTATCCACCAACAGTAAACCGCGTTCTGCTGCTATCTCCGTACCCTTTTGAAACAAGGTTTTCGTATACCTTTCCAAAACCTCATAGTCTTCTTGCGATACCAGGCCTCTGTCTAAGATTTCCTCTCTGGAAATGTCTTCATCATGATCTCCTTTTTCCGCTTTGGTAGCCGGTGTAATGATGGGTTCGGGAAACCTATCGTTCTCACGCATCCCTTCCGGCATGGGAACACCACATAGCCAACGCTTTCCCGCCTTATATTCCCGTGCTGCATGTCCGGACAGATAGCCGCGTATCACCATTTCCACTTTAAACGGTTCGCATGCTCTTCCCACAGCGACATTGGGGTCCGGGGTAGCCACTAACCAATTGGGAACCAATTGTTCTGTGACTTTCATCATCTTTGTGGCAATTTGATTTAGGATCTGCCCTTTATACGGGATCCCTTTGGGCATTACCACGTCAAACGCAGACAGGCGATCCGTGGCCACCATGATCAACAGGTCATTCTCAAGGGTATACACCTCTCTTACTTTACCCTTGTACACGGAAAGTTGGCCGGGGAAATGGAAATCAGTCCCCATCAAAGTATTGTTGGCCATGCTAATACTGATTTTGATGCTCGATATTCTTGTATGCGTCTATGACCTTTTTGACCAGCTTATGACGAATTACATCCTTATCGTCCAAATGAATTATACTGATCCCTTTGATATTTTTTAGAATGAGTAAGGCTTCTTTCAATCCGGAAATCACTCTTCTTGGCAGGTCAATTTGCCCCGGGTCACCGGTTAATAAAAACTTCGCATTCTTACCCATTCTTGTCAAAAACATCTTCATTTGGGCATGGGTAGTATTTTGGGCTTCATCTAAAATTACAAAAGCATTGTCCAGGGTACGCCCTCTCATAAAGGCCATAGGAGCAATCTGGATGGTACCGTCTTCAATATACTTTTCCAGCTTTTCTGCCGGGATCATATCGCGTAAGGCGTCATATAAGGGTTGCATGTAAGGATCCAGCTTCTCCTTTAGGTCGCCGGGAAGGAAACCTAAATTCTCTCCCGCTTCCACTGCAGGTCGTGTCAGTATAATACGCCGGACCTGTTTTTCTTTTAACGCTTTCACCGCTAATGCTACCCCTGTATAGGTTTTCCCCGTACCTGCAGGCCCTATAGCGAAAACCATATCGTTCTTCATACAGGCATCTACCATCCTGCGCTGGTTTACGGTCTGGGCCTTGATCAGCCTTCCACTTACACCATGTACTAAAACTTCTCCGCTGGCTTCGGAGGAGGTATATTCCGCCTCCCCATTGGCGGTTAACAATCGCTCAATGGAATTTTCATCCAATTTGTTGTATTTGGCAAAGTGTTCGGTAATCATATCAAAACGCCGATCAAATTCTTCCAGCATTGCTTCATCACCGTATACCTTTATTTTATTTCCCCGGGCAACAATTTTTAACTTTGGGAAATATTTTTTTAGTAACTCTATGTTTTCATTTTGAAGCCCAAAAAACTCTCTTGGACTAATCTCGGTAAGCTCAATGATTAATTCGTTCAAAAAAACAGCATTTAAAGGTTGTGGGGTTCCGGATGATTTTTCGTTCTGGCTTTTTGTGTAATTTTACCCACAAACTTAACTAAAAAAACATTTTTGCTGACCGAAAACATATCAACAGCACCTTATGGCAATCATTACGTTAACCACTGATTTTGGAGGAAAAGATCATTTTGTGGCGGCCATTAAGGGACGGATTCTGTCAGAGGTAGTCGATACCACGATTGTTGATATATCTCATGAAATTTCACCATTTGACATCCATGAATGCGCTTATATTCTTAAGCATACCTACAGGGAGTTTCCCCCGGGCACCATACACATCATAGGGGTTGATGCCGAGCAATCTCCCGAAAACCAACATCTCATCGCCTTGCTGGAGGGGCACTATTTCATTGGCGCTAACAACGGAGTACTTTCTTTGATGGTCGGCAATACCCCACCCGAAAAGATCTTGGAAATCACTATTCCCAACACGGTGTATAACTCCTTTCAGGAATTGGAGGTTTTCACCAAAGTGGCCTGCCACCTGGCCAGAGGGGGAAAGGCGGAAGTTGTGGGGAAGCCCTTTGAAGGCTTGAAAGAGGTAAAAGATTTTGAACCACAGATTACCAATGACGGTAAAACCATTACAGGTAAAGTCATTTACATAGATCATTATGGCAATGTCATAACCAACATCAAAAAAGGGCTATTTGAGGCGTATCGCAATGGCAGGCCTTTTGAAATATTGGCAAGGACCGCCAGGCTGAGTTCGGTATTTGAAAGTTATAATCAATTGATAGATTTTAGCCTTCCCAGGCACCAACGTAAAGGTCCTAGTGATTTTCTGGCCCTTTTTAATGCCGCAGGACATTTGGAACTTGCTATTTATAAAAGTGATTTGAAAACGGTAGGAGGCGCCTCTTCCTTGATCGGGCTCAATTACAGGGATAGTATAACCGTTAATTTTTTGTAACATGTTGATTAGAATTGTAAAGCTGACATTTAAGGAAGAAAATATTCCTAGTTTTGAGGCGCTTTTTGAGGAAACAAAAAAACGGATTATCAATTTTGAAGGATGCCACCTTCTGGAACTCTATCAGGATATGGAACACCCTGCTACCTTTTTTACCTATAGTCATTGGGAAAACCAAGCCGCTCTGGAGGCCTACCGCAATTCTTCCTTCTTTAAATCGGTCTGGGCCAGAACCAAAAAGCTTTTCCGGGAGAAACCCATGGCCTGGAGCGTTGAAAAAAAAGTGACGCTATCTTAATCGTATGACGGCTATTTTTATTAAAGAATTACAATCCTTTTTCCACTCCTCCACTGGCTATCTGATCCTTTTTATTTTTTTAACGATGAATGGATTGTTTCTCTGGGTCTTCCCGGGTGCATTTAACATCCTGGATTCCGGGTTTGCGGATTTGAGCAACTTTTTTCTTTTGGCACCCTGGGTATTCCTGTTTCTTATTCCGGCAATCACCATGCGCAGTTTCTCAGAAGAAAAAAAATTGGGAACCCTGGAACTCCTACTCATTAAACCCATTTCGAAGGAGAAATTAGTACTAGCCAAATTCCTGGGGGCCTTTATGCTTTGTGTCCTGGCACTTTTACCTACCCTGTTATATATAGTTGCCATTTCAGAATTAGGTATCACTAGGGGAAATATTGATCTCGGAGTGGTTATGGGTTCCTATTTTGGCACCTTATTTCTCATCGCTCTGTACACGGCTATCGGAATATTTTGTTCTACACTATCTCCCAATCAGATCTTTGCTTTTATTCTGGGGGGCCTACTCTGTTTTTTACTATTGTATCTACCGGATATGCTTGCCGGTTTATTTCCCGATGGTACTACTCAGCAAAGCATTAAAACCTTCGGGGCCAGAATTCATTTTGACAGCATTGGCAAAGGAATTCTGGATACACGGGATATGGTGTATTTCTTGTCATTGACGCTTTTTTTTCTTTACCTGGCCATGCTATGGATCAAAAACTCCGGTGAAAAATGAAGCAGCGAATAGTTCGATTAGTGCTTGGAGGGGTCATCGTCATTTTAGTCAATGTAGTTGCAGGGGTTTTCTATCATCGTTTCGACCTTACGGAGGATCAACGCTATACCCTTTCAGAAGCGGCTGTGGCTACTACATTCCCTTTCGATGCTCCAGTGGTGATAGATGTATTACTGGATGGACCGCTACCACCGGAATTCGAAAGGCTAAGAACAGAAACCCAACTGCTCCTGGAGCAGTTTCAATCCCAGAATCCAAAAATTACTTTCAATACGTTGGACCCCCTGGAAAACCCACAGGAAAGAGACCAGACCCTGTTGGATTTACAGCAATTAGGACTCCAACCGGCTGAGGTGACCATCACAGAGGAAGGCAAGACCACACAGGAACTGGTGTTCCCCTGGGCCATGGTCAATTATAAAAACAAAACGGTTAGGGTGCCTTTGTTAAAGAATACTTTGGGGGCCTCAACCGAAGAGCGTATCAATAATTCCGTGCAAAACCTGGAGTATGCCTTTGCCGATGCTTTTGTCAAATTAGCGCAGCGGCAAAAGAAAAAAATAGCAGTGATTAAAGGCAATGGGGAATTGGAGGATCACTATTTGGCTGATTTTCTTACCAGTATACGGGAGTACTATGCTGTAGGAGCAATTACCCTGGACTCCGTTCCCGGCAATCCCAACAAGGTGCTTGACCAGCTTAAAACTTTTGATCTGGCGTTAATTGCCAAGCCCACCCAGGCATTTACCGAAGAAGAAAAGTATGTGCTGGACCAGTTTGTTATTCACGGGGGAAAATCGCTTTGGCTGTTGGATCAGGTGGCTATTGAACTGGACAGTTTGTTTAACAAACGTGGCACGGCTATGGCACTCCCAAGGAATTTGAATCTTGGCGATTTTTTCTTTAAATACGGACTAAGGATCAATCCCGTCCTGGTGAATGACCTTTACAACACTCCTGTAGTACTGGCCACCGGAGAAGCTACCGAAGCCCAATACAATCCACTTCCCTGGGTCTATTTCCCAATGCTGTTTTCCAAGGAGAACCATCCTATCAACACCAATATCGAAGCGGTTAAAGTACAATTCGGCAATAGTATTGACACCTTATCCAATGACAATACAAAAACTATTTTGCTCCAATCCTCCCCCTTTTCAAAAAAAGAAGGTGTACCGAAACAGATTCAGTTGGAGAGCATAAGAAATTTTCCAAATCAAAACGATTATGAACGCGTGCAGGGATTTCCATTAGCCGTTTTGGTGGAAGGCGAATTCATTTCCGCGTATACCAACCGCGTAAAACCTATTGCTTTAAATACTTCAAAAGAAAAAGGAGCGGAAAACAAAATGATTGTGATCGCCGATGGCGATATCATCAAAAATCAATTGAGAAACGGACGTCCTCTGGAACTGGGCTACGATAAATGGACGAATAGTTTTTACGGAAATAAGGAGTTTTTAATCAATTGCACCAATTATCTTTTGGATGATGTAGGACTAATAGACATTCGCAGCAAAAAGGTAGTCATACCCCTATTGGATGTTCAAAAAATAGCACAGCAAAAAAGAAAGTGGCAATGGGTCAATATAGGGCTGCCGATAGCTTTCGTATTCCTTTTAGCCGCCACTTTGAGTGTTTTGAGAAGAAGGCGATATACCTGATAAGTGTTAATAACTAAGTTTCCTCTCACCGTAGTTTTAGAATATATTTGCGTTTAGCCTTCTTAAGAAATAGATTTAAGGTTTATATTTAGAGTATCCATATAGTTCTAACCACTTTTTAGATGAAATTTATTGTATCCAGCACCTATTTATTAAAGCAACTTCAGCTTTTGGGTGGCGTAATCAATACCAGTAACACCCTGCCCATTTTGGATAACTTCTTGTTTGACCTCAACAGCAAGCAACTTGTGGTTTCGGCTTCGGATTTGGAAACCACTATGAGCACCGTTTTGGAGGTAGATTCGGATTCCGAAGGGCTAATAGCCCTCCCGGCAAGATTACTGTTAGATACCTTGAAAACCTTCCCTGAGCAACCACTAACCTTTGTGGTTTCTGATAATAATACCGTAGAAATCAGTTCCAGTCATGGAAAATATGCGTTGGCTTATGCCGATGGTAATGAATTCCCAAAAGCAGTTGAGCTAACCAACCCCAGTGTCACCACAATCATGGGGGATATTTTGGCCAATGCGATCTCTAAAACCATTTTTGCAGCCGGGAATGACGATCTACGTCCGGTGATGAGTGGGGTTTTCTTTCAATTTTCTCCGGAGCATTTGACCTTTGTATCTACAGATGCCCATAAACTGGTGAAATACCAAAGAACGGATATCAGCGCTTCCGAGGTAGCGGAGTTTATTATGCCTAAAAAGCCCTTGAATTTGTTAAAGGGGATCTTGTCCGGTTCGGAGTCTGAGGTTAAAATTGAATACAACGAAAGCAATGCGAAGTTCAGTTTTGACAACACCGAATTGATCTGCAGGCTTATTGATGGTAAATACCCCAATTACGAAGCAGTAATCCCCCGGGAAAATCCAAATAAATTGAGTATCTCCCGAAACCAGTTCTTAAGTTCCGTTAGGCGGGTTTCTATATTCTCCAACAAAACTACGCATCAGATACGCTTGAAAATAGCCGGCGCCGAACTCAACATTTCCGCTGAGGATGTAGATTACAGCAATAAAGCCGAGGAGCGTTTGTCCTGTTCGTATCAAGGGGATGACATGCAAATTGGTTTTAATTCCCGCTTTTTAGTAGAAATGCTCAACAATCTCTCTTCGGAAGAAGTCAGCCTGGAAATGAGTTTACCCAACCGTGCGGGAATACTCACCCCATCAGATGGCCTGGATGAGGGCGAACAGGTTACCATGCTGGTTATGCCGGTAATGCTAAATACTTAAGATTTTATTGAAAATCAAGTCAGGAAACCCCTGAGTCATTTTCATACGAACTTAATGGTCAGGAAGTAAGACGGGGCTTCTCCATTGGCCGCTTTAACAGCATTCACTATGGGTAGCACAAATCCCAATATTCCTACTCCGATCAGCATTAATATCCCCAATCCCAGCAACAGAATTGCAGGTATACTTATGATAATGTAAAGCAACAAGCTAAGTTGAAAGTTGATAACGGATTTCCCGTGCTCATCCATCCCCTCTACGGTATTCTTAGAGGTTATCCAAATAATCAAGGGGACCAAAAAACCCCCAAATCCGGTGATATAATGCAATAACTGGGTCAGGTGGGTAACCACCAAAAGGCTATTGTCTTTTCGTAAAACACTATTTGTAACTAATTCCATTGTTGATTGATTGATGTATTACCTATGGGTCGCAAAGTAGCTCAAATTGTTACAGCTCAAAAGGTAATTTGTAATTTTGCAGCCATGTTGGAAGAAGGCAACATAATTGCTTTGGCCACACCGTCCGGTATTGGGGCCATAGCGGTGATCCGAATTTCAGGCCCGGATGCGATTCCTCTCGTTTCCGCAAAGTTTACACCCTATGGCAAAAAAGATTTTCTTGCACAAGAAAGTCATACGGTACACCTGGGCTATATCACGGATGGCGACCGAAAATTGGATAAGGTCCTGGTTACCCTTTTTAAAGCACCCCACTCCTACACCGGCGAAAATGTGGTGGAAATTTCCTGTCATGGTTCGCCCTACATACAGCAGCAAATAATGCTGCTATTCCTAAAAAGCGGCTGCCGAATGGCCAGGGAGGGGGAATTTACCCTTAGGGCCTTCCTGAATGGAAAAATGGATCTAAGTCAGGCGGAAGCTGTGGCAGATTTAATTGCCAGTGACAGTGAGGCGGCCCATCAAATGGCCATGCAACAGATGCGGGGAGGTTTTAGTAATGAAATAAAACGATTACGTGAAGAGCTACTTAACTTTGCTTCCCTGATCGAACTAGAGTTGGATTTTTCCCAGGAAGATGTGGAATTTGCGGATAGGAAAGCGTTTGAGCAATTATTGGAGCAAATTACAAGGGTGCTTAAAAACCTGATCGATTCGTTTTCCATGGGTAATGTTTTAAAAAATGGTATCCCCGTGGCGATTGTTGGGGAACCCAATGTGGGAAAATCTACCTTATTAAATGCCCTTTTGAACGAGGAAAAAGCCATAGTAAGCAATATCCCGGGAACGACCAGGGACAGTGTGGAAGACCAAATTGCTATTCAAGGGGTTAGCTTTCGTTTTATTGATACTGCGGGGATACGGGACACTTCGGATGAAATCGAAAAAATCGGTATTGAACGCGCCTATGAAAAAATGGAAAAAGCGCAATTGGTGTTGTATCTTTTTGAGGCAGGCGACCATAACTTCGGGGAACTGGAAGACCTAAGGAAAAAATATCCTACTAAAAAAATACTGCCTGTAGGGAACAAATCCGAAAAGCTTGCGAGGCATGAATTCAATGCTCTAAAAGAGAATCTGCCCGAAATGGTATGGATATCGGCCAAAACCGGTCAGGGCCTGGAAGAACTTAAAGCCACCCTGGTACGGCTTTCGCTTTCAGGGAGTTTGGGAAAAAACGACATCATCATCACCAACAGCAGGCATTTTGACGCTTTAGCAAAAGCCCTGGCTGAAATAGAAAAAATAAAAGAAGGGCTTGAAGCGGAAATCCCCGGCGATCTGATTGCTATTGATATTCGCCAGGCGCTATATCATTTGGGCGAAATCACAGGTTCTGTGACAACAGATGATCTTTTAGGGAATATATTTTCTAATTTTTGCATCGGCAAATAAATAAGTTGATTTTTAAATTTCATTTAGATTCATTTGCTTTCATTTAATTGATTTTCAATAAGTTGTTGAAAACTATTTCTTTTCTTCGTTTCTTTTAATAGCCTATTTTCATACATTTATTTCACCTAATTTTCACCTCAAGATGATTTTGGACAATTGAGGTGAAAAAATTTCACCTCGAAATGAAAATAAGTCTAAAAAGCAAAAAGATTAAAAATGGAAAGTTGAGTCTTTTTATAGAATACTATAAGGGCCACTTTATTGACAAGAACGGAATCAACAAATACAATAGGGATTTTGAGTATTTGAAAATGTACCCTTTGGAAAATCCATCAACGCCAGATGAAAAAAGAAAGAACAAAGAGATTTATGAATTGGCTGAAAAAATCCTTTCTATACGTAAATCAGAATTCTATCAGGGAAAGTATAAACTGAAGGATAACAAAAAAGGGAATATCCTTCTTTTTGACTTCTATAAAACATTGCAAGAAGAACGTTACGAATCCAAAGGAAACTATGGGAATTGGGATGCCGCCTTTAAACACCTGGAAAAATATGCTCCTGCTAACATTCAGTTAAAGGAGATAGATATTGATTTTGTTAGAGGATTCAGGCGATACCTAGATACCAAGGCCAAAACCAAAAGTAACACTCCCCTATCCCAAAATTCGAAATACACTTATTTCAATAAGCTGAAAGCTGCACTTAGGGAAGCTTATAATGAAAACTACATTGATACCAATGTGATCAAATCGGTCAAAGGATTTGAACAAGCGGAATCGCAAAGGGAATATCTAACCTATTCCGAATTACAGGCCTTGACGCAAACTGAATGTAAATATCCCATTCTTAAGAATGCATTCATTTTTAGTTGCCTCACAGGTCTACGATGGAGCGACATCAACAAATTAAATTGGGCGGAAGTGCGGGACGAAGATGAAGCCTCACGAATCATCTTTAGACAAAAAAAGACTGATGGATTAGAATATCTTTATATTTCAAATCAAGCCAGGGAGTTACTTGGAAAAAGAACCCATAAAAACGAAAGGGTTTTTAAAGGATTAAAATATGGTGCTGTCTACAATACTGAAATCCTTCGATGGTGCATGAAAGCTGGAATAACCAAACATATTACTTTTCATAGTGCAAGACACACCAATGCAGTGCTTTTACTTGAAAATGGGGCAGATATTTATACGGTCTCAAAACGTTTAGGGCATCGAGAAATTAGAACAACCGAGATTTACACTAAAATTATTGATAGGAAGATGAAAGAGGCCGCTAATATGATTCCGAAACTAGATTTTTAGAAGTTTAATTTACTCCGCTAGATTTTTATTTTCAAACTTCTCACAAAAAAACGACCAAACCTACTACTAAATAAAACAGAGTGATATTAAGGAAACTACAATTGTTTAACAAGTATCAAAATTTTTCCTTTTTACCTCCGCATAACTCAATTATTCTCAATAAAGCACTGGTTATTCTCTTAGATAAATTGTTGCTATAAGTCCACATGAAATCTATCTTACTAACTTCTTTAAAATATTTTTTCTTGATACTTTCTTGGTCTAAAACCGTTTTTTCTATGACCTTTTTTGACAAATACGTTTCTAATTCCATAACAGTTAAACCATTATCATGACTCTCAATCGATATAGTCGGTATTAAATCTGCAAAGGAAAAGCTAATAATATGCTCAGATTCGCTGGTATCTGTCCCGCCTTCATAGTTCTTATACCTATACAATTCAGTGTAATCTATTCTACATTCACAACCGTCAATTTCAATCTTTTGATTACGATAAATTAAACTTGATGTCTCAAATTCTTTACTTGAAAGTTCAAACTTCGCAATTAAGAAATCGGATGTTTCTTCTAGGGTAGCCTTTGTATTCGTTTGAGCTAGACAGCAAAGGGGCAATAAACAAAGTGTAAGTATTCTTTTGATATTCATGTATTGTCTTTTATTAGAAGCAACTGTCAATTTCGTAAGAAATTGGTGAAATCATGATTATATTGTAACCCCCATCCAGTTGGTATCTTAATCTATCTTTTGCTTGTGACTTGGTATCATAAACACAATCTATTGCAGCATTCTTAACATTTATTTCTCCAGTTCCGGTATCTTTGACTTTTACAGAAGCAGAACCTCCATATCTGTAATTATCATCATTCATACAATAGTCTATGTCGTAATAAATTTGTGAAGTAAATTCCACATTATAACCTCCTCCTAATTGGTACTTTAGCCTTCCCTTGGCTTCCGACTTATTGTCATAAACACATCCAAGAGTGACGTTTTTTACGCTTATTTCACCAGTGCTTTTGTCCTTTACATAAACATATGCACTACCTCCATAATTTGTTTGCGCATTCAATTGGTTTGGTAAAGTAAATAGCGTAATAAATCCAAATACCGCTATAATTATAAAAATTGTTTTCATTTTCAAATTTTGGTTTTCATCTTCTAAATCAAGTATTATTTTATTTTGAATATGTTAGTTGGCCTCCCAAACTTCTTGGGGAATCACATCAGGACAGGGGCATTTTATGGATGAATCCATCTGCCTTAAGTTTTTTGCATATTTTTTTATTAATTGAATTCGAATATCCTCACTGGCAACTGTACACAATTGCATGGCCAACGTACTACATCCCAAATATGAAAATCCCTCCATAGGTCCGTTTTTTTGAGCTTCTGTTGCTTTCTCATTGTAAAAGGTTGCTTTCTCTTTACAATCGTCATCAGCTTCTGAATAACTTATTTCATCCGATTGCCAGTAAAATGAAGTGTCATCAGTCGATTTATCATCATCAAAAAGTATAATGTGTGTAGGAGATATAATTTTTGTGTATACTTTGTATTTATTGAAAGGTGTCTTACTTACACCATCCCACAGGTGGGTTTTTAAAAATAAATTTCCTTCCACTCTTGTGTTCACATCTCCTCTTCCGGTCCTAAATTCGTCGTTTCCAACCTGAACAATTGAAATAGAACTTCTGCCACTAGCCGATTCCCAATAGCCTTTTTTGGGCATCTGGCAATATAAGTTGCTATGAAATATTAATAATGTCGGAAAAACAATAAAAATTTTAATCAGACTACCATTGGCTCGAGAAATCCTTAAGTACTTTATTTCCATTTATGTAGTTTTTAATAGTTTGGTTTACGGTTTTAGAAGATGTTTTGTAGACATACCCTCTTGCTTCGCCTTTACCTGTAAAGACTCTGTATGTCTTAATAGGTCTTTTAGGAAAGTTATATTCCCAACCCTTTCGTTCTATTATTATCGTTATACAGTTGTTATTATACTCACATTCACCAATGTCATATCTCTGCCTGATAGCTACCTCCTTAGTAATGGCTATGTACTCAATGAATTCCCGAGGTTTGTTCGAAGGACAGCCGTATTGCTCATAGGCCCGCGATAAACCTCTATGTAAAATATTAAACATCCCTGTTTTGGTTGGGTCTCCATATTCATCTACCTTGGTTTGGTCTGGTGTAAGGTTAGAACATTGTGAATAAATATCTTGAATGAAAAAGGTTGAGAAAATAAAAACTAAAAAAGTTATTCCCGCTTTGCACATAATAATTGTCTTTTGGAGACGCAATCGCACTAAAACTACCTTGAATAGTCTAATTAGTAAATACCCCCTAATGCGTATTTTTAAAAGGAAAAAGTGTTAATTGTCGATAAAACCAAACAGGTTGTCGAAATGTCAGAAAATTCCATTACGATAACAGAAAGAGAGAAGTTGTTCTTTATTTGAACAATTGCATTTTCGCAAGATGTTCTTTCGATGTGTTCGAACAGTATGTTCACTGATAAAAAGTTTCTGAGCAATCTCAAAATTTTTCAGTCCTTTTTGAACCGCATTGATAACCAGCAATTCCCTAGGGGTAAAAAAATCCTTAAACTCTTCATAGACCTTTTCTTTGAATTTTTGCCTATCCACCTCATTAGCATTGACATCCCATTCAATTTGATCATTATTTGAAATAAAACTGATATCAGTAATGAAAGACCAATTACTAATTAACTGACCATTGGGCATTGTTTCATATGCTCCAGATTGTCTGAGGATTTTGACAATAGTTCTATCGCGTTTTATTAGGCGATAGGTAATGGTCAGGTAAGTACTTGAACTAGTTTCCTGATTTACATAGTGGTTTACAATGCCCTTAATGACTCGAGATACCACATTAATATCATTGGGATGGATTTGCGTGTGGATGATTTTGTCATCGAATTCCGTTCTACTATATCCCAACAATTCTTGAATATTTCTTTGGAAGGTCACTTGGTTTTTCTGCCAATCCATAACGTAAAGTGCCTGTTTGGTTGGAATTAATGGAAAAGATTCTAAATCGCTAAAATCTTTGGTAATCCTTTCCTTTTGAATTAGTTGATTTGAAATCTCCCGGGCATAGTCCATCAAATCGACCGGAGATATTACTGCTCTTTTGGATTCTTCTTTCAAAACTTTGCTAATTCAAATATGTGAATTTGAAAGATATAATAATTTACTACTTTAACACTTTTATTAAAAATTAATAGCAAAGATTAAATATAAATCGAAACATCTTATTCTTTTAAATGTCAAAAAGTAAGGGAACCATATTTTATATCCATGGAAATTCCTCTTCTTCCCGAGTTTTCCAAAATATTATAGATTCCAATAGAATTTCGTTTAATCAAATAGCATTTGATCTTCCAGGCCATGGAGGTTTGGCTACCTCAGAAGATTCAAGTGACTTTAGTACAAAAACGTATTGTGATTTTTTAATTTCCAAAGTCAAAGAAATTGATGATGATATTTTATTGGTAGGAAATTCATTAGGAGGTCATTTGGTACTGGAAATTGCCCCATATCTTGAACGGTTGAAGGGGCTGGTCATCTTTGGAACACCGCCAGTTAAAAAACCTATAAATCCAGATGAGGCTTTTAACCCAGTCCCGGCTTTACAGATTTTTTTAGACGAGAAATTTGATGAAGATGAACTAGCGAAAGCTCTCAAAGAAGTCGTTTATGATAACAACCTAATTCCAAATATGATAAAGGACTTCAAAATTGCCAATCCAATGGTAAGAAGTTCTTTGTTGAATGACTTACAGTTAGGAAATTGGTCAGACCAAGCTCAAACATTTACAGAACTCAATTTGGCTAAATTTTTACTTATAGGTAGCCATGATGTATCTGTTAATAATAATTATTTAATGGATTTAGCAAAAAAGTCAGTCAATCCTGTTGAAATTTTTCCATTGGAAAACTGTGGTCATTATGCAAGTATTGAAAAACCACTTGAATTTGAAAAAATTATTCTGGAAATTACAGGTAAGGTATTCAAGTAGAAAAAGTGACCATTGATTTAGGAAACTTTAGAATTCATCAATACACGAATTTTATATCTTTTTTATATTAATTCTTAGATTAAGCGTTAGAGTTAAAAAAATGAAATAAAGTTGAGATTTTTAGATAAAGAACTACATGTGGCTGGTCAAATCTTTGCGTTTCATATGAGAAAATTATGCAAAGAAAATTTTAGTTTATTTGAAGAAGTTCAGAGTTTCATTCCACATCCGGTTTATATCAGTTACAGAAGAAGCTTGGATTATCACTATTTTGGAAAGCAGCTATTTAATAAAGGTCCAGAAATTCAAAAACTATTCTTGAATGGTCGCTCTTATATAAAAAAAATCTCCTGCCCTATTTCTTTGCAACACGCAGAAAACAAGTCAAAGAAATTTCATATGATGGATGACAATGGCGCAATTTGCAATTATACTCAACGGTTACAATTAAATAATAAAATGACCTATATGTTCACTAATAAGGTTATTTTAAATGAACATCAAACATTGAGCTTGTGCTATATGCCTGAAGACTTGGGGAAATTGGGAACCATTTTAAACGACATTGCACCTAAAGTCTTCGGAAGTCAAAAAAGTTTTGCACTCTTTCAATCCTTGACAAAACAAGAAAAAAAAATAATTAATCTTAAAGGTAACGGAACCTCAAATTCTGACATAGCAGAACTACTTTTTATTTCTCCCAATACCTTGCGTAGTCATATTAAAAATATATACCTAAAATTAGATATAAATAGCACTACTGAACTAATTCGTTACTTTATGGTTTTAGATATGATTTAATCAAATACTAATTATCTTCTAGCATAGATTTGAAGGTAACATGGTACGTAATTTAGTATTAAAACACCTAGTTGATGAGATAAGGTACCGAAAGAAAATAACTGGACCTACAATAATTATCTCATTTGAATGGATAAAGTCATAACCAAAAGAAAAAGATATGCTTTTTGAATTGAGTAATCTCTGGCATTTGAAGAAGTGATTATAACCATGACTAAAAAAGTCTTTAATATTCAAAACTTATTAGATTTTACTCCAACTAATAAGAGACATATACTAAACTAGTTTTCCAAGCCCCTGCGGAAGTCACAAAACCTATGGGTTTTGCGACACCCTCAGAGCCGCGCGAAAGCACTAGCGGCTAATGCCGCTTGACCTTTCTTCTCCCTACCCACAAAAAACATTTTGCAAAAGAATGGTCGTAAAAAGTGGCAGTACATCCTCATAGCGTGGTTAGATAATGGAAAAATGCTAATTTGAGTAGATGCTTTTGATTCTAAAGTATTTCATGCTTGCCTGTTTCGCTTATGTAATTATAAGGATGGTTGTTCCATACCTGGTGCTATTTATGCGATTCATGTTCAACGAATCGTTCAAATGGGACAAATACGTAGAAAAGCCAAGGTTGGTATTCTATGCACTGGGGCTTTTCAGTATGAGATTGGGATATACAGGTATAGTGGAACCATTGGAAAGATTCCCTGTTTTTTCCTATGCAACTGGGGCCTTCCTCTTTTTAATCGGTATGTTCACAACCCACCTGACCTGGAGCAAATGGTTTGAGAGAATCTTTATCCCCAAAATCAAGGAGAAATTAAAGTCCTCCAGAAACTTCAATATTTCAATCAGTGAGTCCCAATTGGGGAAACTCTACGATAATTTAGTCCGCTATGATATGGTCATCATCGATAAAACTTCACAAGATGATTTTATAAAATGCTTTTTAAAGGACTGGGACGAACATAATTCGAAAATCCATCTGAAATTAAAAAACCCTGCTTGTAAAGAGTTTTACGAACTCCTGAAAACGAGCTTTCCCAAGAATGACTTACAGCTTATTGATTTCATTAAAAATTCCGATGTACTTCGACGTGAGGACGGGCGACCCTATAAGTATGATACCGTAAGAAATGCCCTGACCAGAAACAGGATTTCCAAAAGAAGTGACGAATTGGAAGCTGTATTTGCCCCATTTTCATAAAACTTACTTGCATTCTCCCCTTTTTTGCTTGCACCACATGCGATGCAAGCCTTTCCTATAGTTTCCTATGCTAGTTTGCTGAAAGAATTCGATTAAAAAGTACAAAAGCTTTTGTCCATTGTTTCACACAAAAATTTAGAATAATGGATTATTTAAAACTAGAGGAACGTCTTGAACGTATAGAACGATTACTGTCAAGCAACAAGGAAGTTTTGACATTTGAAGAGGCCTGTGAGTACATGGGCGTATCACGAAGCTTTTTGTACAAGCTTACATCCAGAAGACAAATACCGCACTCCAAGCCCAATGGCAAAATGATATTCTTCGAAAAGAAGAAACTCAATCTTTGGCTCTTACAGAACAAGAGAAAATCAAAATCTGAATTTGAAGCTGAAGCTCTTAAATATGCGCTTGGAAAACGTGGTAATTGAATGATTAGATTTACATAAATAAGTCCTATTTGATTGCTTATTTTCTTGAATCTTATCGGTCGTGGATAGGGAGATGAGAGGTGTTGCGGTTGTGGTTTGGGATATGCGTCTGAGTGAGAATTCAAGATGTGTCATTGTCATGACAAATCTTGCTTTTGCTCCCGAAGGTCGCAAAAGAAAAAAAGGATTATGAAATGAGCCATAACCAATTTCGATTTCAAACGATATGCTAAATGGCGAATTACATCTGACCTATAGAAAACAATTAAACATCAACAGATGAAACGGGAATTCGTCCAATTCAGGTGCTCAGTATTTGAGAAGAAACTGTTGAAGGTAAAGGCCAAAAAGTCAGGTCTTTCCATTAGTGCGTATTGTCGCCGTGCCGCATTCGATGAAAGGATTATTGAACGTCTATCGGAGGACCAAATCGAGGCTTATAAACTGTTGGTACAATACCAGAACAATTTTAAGCGCATTGCAAATATGTTTCGGAAACGTAACCCAAGATTGGCCGATGAAGTCACCCAGTTGGCAAAAGAAATCAGGGAACATCTTTTAAGTTTTAAGGTATGATCGGAATGGGAAAATCCATATCTCACACATCGGCATCCATGGCCTACGGACTACGGGAGGAAAAGAAACCTGAGATTGTACATAGCCAATATTTGGCCGGGGATACTCCAAAAGAGATTACCCAGGAGTTCAGGACCATCCAACAACAGAACCATCAATGCAAAAAGAACACGCTGAGCTTTGTATTGAGTCCGACTATCAAGGATGGTAGAGAAATGAAAAACAAGGAACTCCAAGAAATCACCGAACGCTTCTTAAAACAGATGAAGTTACAAGAAAACCAGGCGATTGCCTTTGTGCACAGAAACCGGAAACACGTTCATATTCATCTGTATGTGAACCGCATCAATTTTCAAGGGCAAGCCTACAAGGACAATTTTATCGGGAAGCGCAGCCAACAAGCTGCTGAGCGGGTGGCAAAAGAAATGGGGCTGACCACAGTGCGGGAAGTGCAGCAGCAAAAACTGGACAAGGCAAAGGACATCCGGATGATTCTTAAAAGAATCCATGAAAAGGTCATCAGCGAGGTCAGACCAAAGGATTTTGACCAATACATCAAAGCGATGGAAGCCTATCCTGTAAAGGTCATCCCATCAATCAACAAACAGCACCAATTGCAGGGTTTTCGATTTGAGTTTGCGGGGCAGAATTTAAAAGGAAGCGAGGTTCACCGTTCCATGTCCATGAACAAGATAGCCGAACAGATTGGTTTCAGCAGAAATATAGTGGAGAAAGCCAAAACGGAAAATGCTATGAAATTGATGGGTAAAATGGTTAGCCTCTCTCCTAACCTCGTGGCTAAAATGGCTACAAAAACAATCTCCAAGACTATCAAAAGAACCATTGATAAGGGAATAGGAATCGAAATAGGAATGTAACATTATGGCAAAACTGGATGAAATAGCAGAATTGTTGACGGAGGAACTGAAGAATTTTGAACACTCGGTCAATCGAATGGAAAAACTGAAAGATTTTCTAATGGGATATAAAGTTTCGGCGGACACCGCTGATATTCACTACCTTCTAAAAGGGTACAATGATAGCCAGAAGAAAGTGGTTGAAGAACAGAACAAACTTTTGGCCAAGGTCATCTACCATACCAAGAAGTCTATTGCCTTTCCAAAATGGGCGGTAAAGTTGTTCTGGGGTTTTTTGGTGATTGTTTTGCTAATTCTTGGATATGCCATATCCCAGATTTCGAGCATTCCCAAAAATGAGCAAGCTGCTTTCTCACAAGGCGAAAGTAACGCGGTCAGGCACTTTGAGCGATTTATGCAGGAAACCCCAGAGGCAAGTGCACTCTATAAAAAATGGCGTAACCCCAAAGGCAAAAAGTAGTTTGCGCCCTATCCGATTTTTGCTTCACGCTTATCTACCGGAACACTACAAAAACCGGACAGGATCCATGCGCAAAGTTTTGAGGTAAGGATTTGGGTTAGGTTTAGAGTTCGTTCAATATCTTAAAAAAGACATTTCCAGTATCCCCCTTCATTTATGTTATTTTAACTACTTCTTCTAATTATCCCTTTACATCTTATCAATCATCTCAATCAATGAAATCATATTATTTCTTGATTCTTTTATGTCTCCTTTAAAGGGTTTTTTTGAAATTCTAACGTCCTTAATTTTTTCGTCAAAGAGTCTGCTCAAAGCAAATTCTATCTCACTTGGAGTCTTTGCACTCATGAAAGACTGGTAAAGTTCAGGTCTTACTTCATCTCCAAAATGTTTTTCCAGAACCTCTAGCTTTTTATGAAGATTATCAAGTCTTTGGCCAATAACCTTTTCATTAACCAAGGAAGTACCATAAACCAGTAAATATGGGAGCTGACCTAAAAGAGTCCATACACCAGAACCGCGATTAACCTCATAAATAAATAAGGGGCCTGCATGATTATACTCTTCAGGAGACAAACAAAACCTTTTTAAGTCATGAAAATATCCCTTTAGGGTTTTATAAACCACCTCAAAATTGAAAAGGGGGTTATCATTTGAGTAGTTTTCAAATTGAATTTCAATAGCATGAGTTTCCATGCTTCTAAATTTTGTCTGGTAACCACCCCCTGATAAATATGAATTCCAATATTCCGTGTAACGTACGTTTCGACCAATCCAATATTCGTATGTATCCATAAGTTAAAACTTTCATTAGTATTCATTGATGAGTAAACCCTTTTGAAGACTTTTGTTCCTATTGTGACTCAAGTTTCTTTTTTAGTTCGGTCAATGTTTGCAAACCAGAGGAAGATATTCCTTCCTGATCTTCAATTGTTTCATTGAGGACCGTTATCAATTCGACCAATGAAACATAAACTCTTTTAACTTGGCTTACCCTGGTATCGAATCGATTATCTATGGATACATCTAGATTTGCAAATAAGTTATCAGCCTTTTGAATCCATTCATTTTTTGTTCTCTTTTCCATAAATTCAGCAAATCCTATCACGTCATAATAACGATTTCCATTATCCAGTTTTAAAATCATTTCATCTCCGATAGCGTTTTGCCAGTCCCGATAAATCCAACAAAACTCTCTTGCAATCTCATCGATAGCTATATCAACCTTTTGCGCAATTTGAGCTTCTTCAACTTTATTTTGTTGAGTGTGCTCAGAGATTAAGTCCATTATGGATGAAATCATTTTTAATTTTTGTTCCAATTTAAGATTTGTAACATTCTTCTTTACTTGATCAGGAATGAAACCAAAAACAATTCTTTCAATTTCAACTCCTAACTTTTGTCGAATACTATCTGAAATTTGTTTTTCTTCCAAATTATAGAGTTTGCAAAGCTCTTCAAGTATTGAAACTTCAACATGGGATCCATCCGCAAGAACTTTCTGAAAAGAGTTTATCGCTTCTCTGATTTTTGGATTTTGTTTGTCACTAATTCCCTCGATGTAAGAATGCTCTTTTTGCACAGCTCTAATCCAACCTATTAAAAAACATAGCCTGTAAACTGTACTATCAAACTTATACTTGAAGAATCCATTCATGGGGGCATCCGGGAGAAGATATGCCCCATTAAACATAAGAACTTCTCTTAATCTCCAGGCTAGAGATTCCGCTGCTGCTATTATAGGCTTTGAATATGATTTATAAATGTTGTACTCAGTTCGTTTTCTGTCTTTCTTTCTTCGTCTACCTTCTACATACAATGTCAAAAGTGCCACGACAGCTCCTATTCCAGCACTTACAATAGTATTTAGCAAATCGATACTCATTTCTTATTAAATCACCTTTAATTCAAAATCTTAGGTTGATGGTGATATATTCAAAAATATAATTTTTTTACAATATTTAGAATTAAATAACCAAATATGTAATTTTTATTTACCTTTGTACAGTGCATGTTATTTCATTTAAAAAGCTAAGGGATTATTTCTCAAAGGAAACAAATGCAAAGGTTGCCTTACAAGATTGGTACAAGAGAACCAAAAAAGCGGAATGGGAAAGTTTTGCAGATTTAAAAAACACGTTCAATTCGGCTGATAATGTTGGAAACAACAGATATGTATTCAACATTAAGGGAAATCATTACAGAATAGTCGCTATTGTGCTGTTCAAAATTAAAAGAGTGTATATACGGTGGGTGGGTAACCACAAGGATTATAGTAGATTAAAGAACATCGATAAATTGTAAAAACCATGGACACAATTTCTCACAAACAATATGTAGAAGCCAATCTTCGTTTGGAAGAGCTTCTAAAGGAGGTGGACGATAATACTCCTGAAGATTCTCCATTGTCCAAAGAACTCATCGAAGTCAGTGATATTATTGAGCAGTACGAAGAAATCCATTTCCCTATGGGTTTACCTACTTTACAGGAAATGATTGAACTTCGTATGTTTGAAATGGGTTTAAAAAGGAAAGATTTAGCGGCTCTATTAAATACTAGCGCTTCCAGAATCAGTGATTACTTAAACGGAAAGCGTGAAATCACCTTAAAAGTAGCCAAAGCCTTGCACCAGAAACTGAATATTGACAGTGATATCATATTACAATAACGGCTTTATGGAAAACAAAGTAGTACTAAAAGAAAACAAAGGTTTTCACCTATTTTCCACCTTAAACGCCCCCACCCCACTGTTTACGGGCATTGTAAACTATTGCATCGGGAAGTAAAGGAGGCCGCCAACAGGATTCCTGAATTGGATATGTGATAAATTCTTCTTGTATCAATTCTAAAAGTGTCTCATAAGAGGTCAATTAACGAAATCATAAAAAAGATTAGCAATGAAATATCCCCTATCAAACCAAGGTCTTCTTTTTCATTTTTGTCCTTTGGTTTAGCAATTTATGTTTTGAAGTAATTAGGGAGCATCCACCTCGTAAATTACTTCCGAATAACCGATTTTACCTTCAAAAGTAATTCCTTCACAGATAATAACCATTTTCCCCGTAAGATCACTATTGAAAAAAATAGTTTTCGCTTGACCGTCCTTATTGGTAACAATATTAGGGTGCCAATCTAGTAGTGCGCGCCTGTCGGGAGCACTCCAATCTATTTGCGACGAATCATGATATTCGCGAACATAGTATTCCCTTATTGGAGAATATTGGGGAGCCACATCATTTATAAAGTTAGTTTTTTTAGACTTAGGAAAAGCACCCGATAGACCCTTTCCCGAATAAGTATAAATTGCAAGTATGGCAGGAAACTGCGGAAGCATACATTTTGGTGCACAAGGAAAAACCTCACTGTGATATGTATGGGCCTTAGTTTTATTTCGAATTATCTCAACACTTTTAACTGCACTTACCGAAATGGTACCAATAAGCCTATAATCTTCCAGACGCACAGGATAACCATCAATGACCACATAGGTAAAGCCCGCACCATAAACATAGGCAATTTCAAATCCCCCAGATTACTCGGTAACTAAATAGTGCTGAGATCGTTGAGCCCTAATTTTTTTATTCCGTAGCATAAAAGTTTCTTAGGACAACATACATTTTCAGTACTTTATCCGTAAGTATATTTTTGTTTCATATATTTGATATATCAAATATATATTTTGTCAAATATCATGAACTTAAAAGCACCCACGGACATCGTTCTTTACTCCATAGAAAAAGCAATTAAATCTTACAGAAAATTTGCCCAAGCTAATATTCGAAAGGTTGAAGGAAATATAACTATTGATCAAGCACTACTTCTCATTCTTTTAAAAAACAGACCTGAACTTTCCCAGGTTGAAGTATCAGAGATTTTGTTCAAAGATTATGCTTCGATTACAAGAATGATAGAGTTGATGGTACAAAAAGGCTATTTGATAAGGGCCGAAAACCCGAGAGATAGAAGGCGTAAAGAACTGATTCCTTCCAAATTGGGCGAGGAAATTATGGAAAGTCTATTCCCGGTTATTGAAATGAACAGAAAAATGGCCCTCAACGGACTAAGCGATTCCGAGATAGAACAATTGGATTACATTTTAAAAAAGATTACCCACAACTGTAAATTAAACTGAAATGAAAAGCCCTTACGTTGTTATGCTGTGCCTTGTAGTATTAACAAGCTGTACTACCAAACAAAAGAAAAAAGCCGAAAATCAAGAGGACTACAAAATTCTAGAAATGAAGAATTTCCTTGCAAGGATGGCTACAAATGACAGTTTGCACGGTGTCGTTTTGATAGGAAAAAATGATAAAATCCTGTTTCATGAGGCTTATGGGTACATTGATTTGGAATCAACACAAAAACACACAATTGAGAGTCCAATAGGTATGGCTTCCATGGGTAAGATGTTCACAGCGGTTGCTATTTTCCAACTTAGGTCAAAAGGCAAATTACAATTGGATGATCTTATTTCGAAGCATCTGGAAGATATAGAAAGTAATATTCTAAAGGACAGTGTGAAAATCAAACATTTACTTTCACATACCAGTGGTTTGGGAAGTTATTGGGATGAGCTTAATGAAACCGATTCTGAAAGTATAGATCTGTCTTACATCTATAGTTTGGTGAAAAATGACTCGCTTTCGGAATTTGTAGGGAAAAAAATGATGTACAGTAATTCTGGTTATATACTATTGGGCAAAATAATTGAAGAGATTACCGGTCTGGATTACAAGGAGTACATACACCAAAACATACTGCATCCATTACAAATGGAAAACACCGATGTTTTCCTTTCGGATGGTGGTGGTCATACAACGACTGAAAACCTTTGGAAATTTGCCAACGCCATTAAAAATGGGAAAATTCTAAATCGAAAGGACACAAAAGTAATGACCGAAAAAAATCCTCTGGGCAACTATGGCTATGGATTTATGGTCAAACACATAAATGGAGTCAAGGTTTATGGACACACCGGAGGTTACTGGGAAGAGAATACCAAACTAGGTGTTGCGGCGGGGCTTGATATGTTTGACAATGGATATATTTTGATAATACTCACCAATCGTAACCCGAGTGAAGGTGGAAAAAAAATTCGTGATTATTTGATTGAGTCGCTCTCTGTTGGGGACAATCCGTCCATCAATTAGTTTTTAAAAGGAACTTTTATTGTTTTATAAATTCTATCCCTGTACTACCACTATCATCAAAAACTATGCAGCCTGTGATTTGGTTGGACTCATTTCGAATGAACTCTACCTTTTCGAAAAACCATTGATTCCCTCTGAAAATATCGTTATCAGTTTGTTCCAATACAACCGGACTATGTTTGATACTGACTATTTCAATTTTCCCGTCGTTTTCCGTGAAATCATATGAGGTAACAATTTCATCACTGTAGTAGCCCCCAATGTAATCGGTAATATCCGTATCTATTTTCTTTTCACTCTCTAATTCTGTCGATGTAGTTTCCTCATGGGTATCCACTGTTTTTCTTTCTTCTTTTTGCTTTTTAAGGTAGCTAAAGAAATCTGCTAAGAATATATCTTCAACTTTCTTTGCTAAGTAATATGTTCGGAATTCACTATCATTCGCCAGATATAGTATGGCCACATCCTTTTCAGGATAACGAGTAATTGCTGTTCTGTATCCCGAGGTTAAACCCAAATGATTGATTTTTTCCAAACCATTGTTTTCTGATTTCCAATTACCAAAAGCGTAGTGGGTAGTTTCTCCATTATTTAAAACACCCCCCTTATTTACCATATCCAAAACTTCAGGCCCTCCAACTTTCCCAGTAGTATAATTATCCAACCACTTAACCAAATCGTTAGGGCAACTGTAGACCCCGCTAGCTCCGATTGCTCCGAAATCGTTCAAAGATTGCCTATAATCTTCTGAGTTCGATCGATAATAGGGGTAGGCCCTGTTCCCGATTATTGATCCCGCTTTATCCCTGATTACCGTACTATGCATTTCCAGAGGAGAAAAAATATTTTCTTTTATCCATTTGGCAAATTCAATACCTGTAGCCCGGGTAATAACTTCAGATAAAAGCATATAGCCGGAATTACTGTATTGAAGACGTTCACCAGGTATAAACAACAGGTTTTTTTGTCTGAATAAATAGTGTAATACCCTGTCCTTATTATAAAAACCTTCCGAACCATATCCGGCAAGCACCAAGGCATGCCTACTTTCATACAGTCCGCTGGTATGATCGATAAGATGTTGAATTGTTACCACACGTTCATATTCCGGTAATTCAGGGATATATTCCCTTATATCATCTTTCAAGGATATCCTACCTTTATGGGCAAGAAGGGCGATCCCAAATGCTGTAATCTGTTTTGAAACAGAGGCTAGATTAAAAAGTGTATTTTCAGATATCGGTAGGTTATACTCGAGATTGGATAAACCAAAACTCCTTTTGTATTTCGGAATTCCTTCCTCCAGTACTATCACTGACGCTCCGGGACCATCGGTTTTATAGAAGGTAGAAAGAAACTTATCGATTATCTCTGTCTTGTCATTTGTTTGAGAACCATATGTTCTTACTTCTAAGGAATAAACACCTTCTTCCTTGTCATTATTGAACGGCTGAATTTCAACATTGTATTTTCCTTCTTTATTGGCATAAAAAACAATGTAATTTGAAATATTCCATGTATCCGATTTCTCCACAATATAGTTTTCTTCGTTTGTAACTATACTTTTGGTGTTTATTGTATAATCATATAAAGTAAGAAGAGCGAGTTCTCCTTTGTTCAGCTCTATTTCATATGTGTGGGTTCCACCCAGTTTTAAAGTCTTGGTGATGGTATCCCCATCAGATATTTTTGGCCAGGAACTTTGTGGCCGTACAATTAAAGTCTGGAATAGGATAGTAATCAAAAAAATATTGGGTAATCTTAAAAACATAACGAATACAATTACTGCTCAAAACTCAAATATAAATGGTGCGGTATAGACAGAATTGTAATTTTGGTACGTTAAATGCCGGCTATCTTAAATCGTTACATGAGTAAGATCTGTTTTTTACAAAGCTTGAAGGTGTTGTTCCACAAAGTCTTTTAAAATTATTTACGAAATGGGCTTGATCTGAGTATCCGAACATATATGCAACTGAAGTCAAAGAAATATCAGGATTTGCCAGCTTATACTCAATGGAAGCCCTAATTCGAATAAGAAGAATGAACTTTTTTAAGGTATGTTTTACATTAGCATAAAAAAGTTTGTTTAAAGCCTGTCTGCTTATCTGAAATACACCTGATAGTTCTTTAACTGTAATGTTCCCGTTGCATTTATAAATTTCTTGACAGACCTTCCTTATGAACTTTGTATCGGACGATAAATACATATTTTGCCGAATTATGAATTCTTCAGCGATTTCCGCTCTTCTGCTAAAATCAGAAGTGGAAAAAATACTATCATGTAGCCTAGAGATTTCTTCGCCAAATACGATTCTCAGATCTATTACACCTTGCGGTAAATCATCAGAGAAAAACAATGCATTGGCCCAAGGCTGAAGTTTTATACAAAATGTATTAAAACTGTTTGGATATTCAATTCCAAACGGTTGTTCTACTTTGTGGATAGTGTAGGTCTTAGGAATTTGGTATTTAACATAGCTTCCGGCCCTGAGAAAACCATTCTCTTCTTTTACCAACATTATCTCATAACAACCATCATCAGCAATAAGACCAGAGTTGTCCTGAACATCACTATTGAAAGATTGAAAATAGAAACTATGTACTAAATGTTGTAGTTTCTTTATGGGTCTTTTATTAATAAACCTAATCATTTCAAGCGCTAAGATGGTGGTGGTAGTAAAGGACTTAAATTCCGGAATAAAGTTACATTACCAAGTAGAGTTTTGAATAAAAAGTTGTCCTGTAAAACTGCCGTTTTTATGGGATAGGCTGTTGTTGCCGCATTCTGACGATACCACAACTCCGGATTATTCCCATAAATTCGTTAGCTTTTTCTTTTTTTTGGGCGGACAAAGGTTCGCTGAAAGCTTATGTTTTAATCCGTCAAAATGAAATCGCTTATGATAATAACCCTACAATACCAAATCGATTATTCGCTTTATTGTGGTACGTGATGTTTTTAATACGCTCATAATCCTTGGCGCGGTTCAGGGTATCATCACCTGTATCCTACTATTCACTTTTAGATCAGGTAAGCAGGCAAACTCCATTTTAGCCTGGTTGATCTTATTGATTTCTCTGGCCTGTCTAAACATCTATTTTTTAGAAACAATACAAAACTTCAGCCCTTTTTGGAAAGTTATTGCAGCGGTTACCCCATTAATTGTTTTTATGCCTTTAGGACCTTTGACGTACTTTTATGTCAAAGCATTGCTATTTCCGGAATTCAAATTAAGCTCTAAAAACAGACCTCATTTCTACAGTACAATAATTGATCTTGTACCGTATTTAACAGCTTTGCTACTTCTCATTGGGAGTAATTTGGGACTTCTACAGCAAGAAAACCAACTTCGATGGGAACGGTTCATCGACAACTATTACATGTATTCCGATATACCAAGATGGATTTCACTTAGCATTTACTTATGGTTTACCCATAAAATGATCAACACCTATCGTGCAACCAAAAAGCAAAATCCTTTGATCAGCTGGACAAGGCGATTTACTTTAGGCTTCTCGATCTTCGCTTTCATTTGGTTACTGCATTTAATACCCTATTTAATTCCCGCCCTATCCAACCCACTGTTAGCGTTTGTAGGATGGTATCCTGTTTTTATGCCATTGATCATCTTGATTTATTGGATTGGAATAAACGGTTTTATCATAAGTGTAAGGACTTACAGGATTACTTCTAAACAATCACAATTGCCAGGGAGTACCATAAATGAGACCATAGCAGCATTGCAAAAGGCTATGGAAGTGGAGCGACTGTTTCTCAACCCTGCGCTTAAACTGGATGACCTTGTAAAACATACGGGAATTCCCCAGAAAACCATCTCGGCAGTCTTAAATGGATATATCAACAAATCATTTAATGAATTCATCAATAGCTACAGGATTGAAGAATGTAAACTGAGGTTATTGAAGGAGACATCTGATAAACTAACCATCACGGGAATGGCTTTTGAGTGTGGTTTTAATTCCCAGGCTACCTTTCAAAGGGCTTTCAAATCTATAACCGGCCTTTCTCCCAAAGAGTTTCTACAAAAACATGCTTGATTTAGCATAAACCAATGCTCAAATCTAGATTTGAATGGACACAACATCCAATGCATTGCGTTATTTGCCAAAAAACAAACGTTATGAGCAGATTCTTTTTTTTATTATTTACGCTGGTTATCACCATCAATTGGGCACAAACTGTCAAAACAAGAATACAGCAGGTTGAGCAGGGACTGTCTTTCCCTACGATTGCCTTAGGGGGTAAAGGCATCGACAAAAAAGATATTGTAACGAAACTAAAAGAGCATAACATACCAGGTGCCAGTGTGGCGGTTATACATAATGGCCAACTCGATTGGTCCAAAGGGTATGGGATTACTGATGCCAAAAATCCGGAACAGGTAACTCCTGAAACCCTATTTCAATGTGCTTCAATTGGTAAAATTATAACTGCTATCGCTGCGTTACAATTGGTGGAGGAAGGGAAATTGGATTTAAACGAAAATGTAAATAAAAAACTCAAGCGTTGGAAAATAAAAGAGAACCAGTATACGCAAAATCAGGCTGTCACCTTACGGCATCTCTTGTCGCATTCAGCAGGTTTAACGGATGAGTATGGTTTCTTAGGGTATCCCCCAACAAACGAGATTCCCAATCTGATGGAAATTTTGAATAATGACCCCAAATCCAACGCCAAAAAACCATTGTCCATTGAAAACGTGCCGGGAAAGATTGAAAAGTATTCCGGAGGAGGCTACTTGATAGTGCAATTGTTGATTGAAGATGTCACCAATATGGGATTTGCCGAATATGTTGAACAACAAATATTTGACGCTGTACAAATGGTGAACACTACCTATGATTACCAACCCGATAAAAACCTTGGTCATTCCATTGCAAGAGGGCACAAATCCAACGGTAAAGTATTTAAAAACAAAAAGTACCATTTGTACCCTGAAAAGGCGGCGGCCGGACCATGGACAACAGCAGAAGATCTGGCTAAACTTGCCATGGCCATACAAGGGGCTATCCACAACAAACCAAATGCATTACTTGATCAACAACTAATAGCTGAATTCATCACACCTCAAATAAACCGTAAAGGTTTAGGAGTCAATTTAAGGGGTATAGAAAAACCACAAGCCTTTTGGCATGCAGGACAAAATCTGGGATTTACGGGATTGTTCTACGCTCTTACCGAAAAAGGAGATGGTGCCATAATATTGGTCAATTCTGAAAATGGAGAAACAATGATACAAGAATTCATCAGTAGCGTAGCCTCCGTATACGATTGGCCGGTAATGAAATCCTATAAAGCAATGGAAGAATCGGAAAGTCAAAAATTGGCTTTGGTGGGCAGCTACGAAGATTCTATTACATCCAAACAATTGTCAATTAAGCTAATAAAGGGAGAACTGGTGGTAAAGGTGGCTAACTCAAAAAGTAGAGCGATTTTATATAAGATTGATGAAAATCACTACACCTTTCAAAATGCTCAAGACTATTACAGATTGCGCTTTACCCGCGAAAACGCGGAAGTAACAGGTCTTTCGTATGCCGAAAGCATTGGCAAAATTATTGCGTTAGAAAAAATTCAATAAAGAAGGAAATGATATCAGGATTTGGAAGCACAAAGCCGGAAAATGGATACTGGAAAAATTGATGAAACTAAACTCTATATCCATTTAAATGTTCAGTTGGTAGAACTACCTGAAATCACCTTAGGGTAATGAATTTGAATCAACCATTTGATGTACCTCCAGTAATTGAAGTAACGCTTCCTTCACCTCAATACAAATAGTAACACTGTTATAAGTACAGTTTTTCATCCTTACAGGGTCAAAACCGTCTATCTTTATAGGAGTTGTATCCAACTCCTTTGACAAAAGAACGGTCAACATTTCCAGGGCTGCCTTAGAGGTAGAATATGCGGTCATTTGATAGTCGGAATAGCAAAATGATTTTTCTTTCATTTTTGACGTTTGTCCCAGCCCACTTGTGATGTTTACTATATGGGCTTTTTTGCTTTTCATGAGCAAAGGATGCAGCATCTTTATGGTCCTTAGTACGGCAAAGAAATTCACTTCAAAAACCGCTTTGAAATCTGCTAAATCTACTTGTTCGATTTTTTGGCCAAATCCGTTAGCCATTTCCGCATTGTTCACCAAAATGTCCAATCTCCCATAGACTTTATTGAGATAATCATAAAGCTTTTGCAAACTTTCCGTTTTGGTGATGTCCACTTCCAATACTTTGGTTGCTCCCAGTGCTTCTTTTTTAAGCTGATGGTAGTACCTTTCTTCAGCTACCAATATGACTTCAATATCTTGTTCCGATAAAATGGCAGCAAACTGTTTTCCCAAACCATTGCCACCTTCCGTTATTAAAGCAACTTGATTCTTCATTTGATGATGGATTAATACAACACAAATTTCCGAATGAATTGAGTTCTGAAATAACCACTTTTTAAGGAAAAATGGCAGAAATGTAAACTAGAGGGATTGCCTGTATTTATTGGGTGTGGTCCCACTATATTTCTTGAAGAAACGTGTAAAGTGCGTCGGTTCCTGAAAGTTGAGTTGGTAGGCAATTTCGGCCACATCCAAACTGGTAAAGGAAAGCATGGTTTTACTTTCCAAAAAGAGACGTTCCTGAATTACGTCCTTGGCTGTTTTTCCCGTTACTTCCTTAACAATTGTGGTAAGATAATTGGGTGTTACATTTAGTTTTTCAGCATAATCGTTTACGCTTTTTGAATCTACGTAAAGCTTGTCCACCAATTGTTGGAATTGTTGGGAAAGGACTTGTTTACGGCTCAAATGGCTTTCTTTGGTCTTATACCTTTCATATACCGACTTACAGTTGTACAACAGGGCCACTAACATGCCTTCCAACATTTTTTCCTGATACGGATGCGGATTTTCAAAAACGGAGAGCATACGTTGCATATCGGTTTCAAGTGATTTCTGTTCTTCGGGGGTCATCAGAAAAACACTATTCTCCGTGATCTTTAAAAAAGGAAAGGTCTCGGTAAGCTGAGGAACCGTTCGTGCAATAAACTCTTTCCGAAACTGTATGTGAATCCCCTTTGTCTCCGGATCCCGTACCCAGGAAAATACCTGTCCCGGTACCACAAACCATAGTGGAAACTGTTCCAAATCAACAACATTGGTATTCAAATTAATGCTTGCCCCGGCCGATTCGCTCAAAATTCCTATTTGATAATACCCCTGCCGGTAAGGAGGCATACAGCGTCTGGCCGTAGGTTCCAACGATTCCATTGTGAAAATATCAAATCCGGGGATATGACTTCGGTGGTCAAAACCCGTGGCGGCATGTATGTCATTACTGGTCTCAAAAACCGGGATTTCTTTTTTAGCCATATTTTAAATATAGCAAATTCAACCTAAGTGCGAAATGCTATTTTACTTACTATAAAACATCACTTACCATCGCAAACCCCACCACCATTACTACAACGGAAAGGGTTAAATAGAGTAACGTTATGAGTACAAACTTTTTCATGATTACTTGATTTTGTTTTACACTGTAAAGGTCGTATCCAAATGCCCCATAGCGTTAACCGAAATCCTGTAGAGAATGACCAAAATCTAATATAAACAGCGCTGACAAAGAAAAAGGCGACCTTTTTTATGGGTCACCTTGTCGCATTAAAATGGAGGTACTTTTCTGAAAAGCTTTCCTTCCGATTTTGAATCCACTTCTACCGGCTAATGCTTGCCAGTGCCTCTTCTTTAGACATAATCTTATTGGAATACTTTCCATAAAGTTCAATATCCAGGCTTCTTTCCAATTTTCCATAGAACAGCGGGGCAAATCCAATATCCGAAATCAGCTTTTCTGCCAATTGCTTCTCGTCCTTATGATCGGTTGTGTAGAATACCGCAATGGGGTAGTCCCGATGATCCTCCTGCAATGAAGCCGCATAATGCGAGGAGAACGCCTTAATCACTTTTGCTTCGGGTAATCTGGCTTGTAGATATTCCCCTGCGGATCTGCCCTTTAGATTGACCTTGGCTAAGGTTCTATTTTCGGTCCAATAGACCGGATTGGTGAGGTCGATAATAGTTTTATCTTTTCCTTCCAATTGATCAATTATTTGATCTAAGGTGCCGTAATTGATGGCCAAAACAATTATATCCGCAAAATGGATGGTATTCTCTACGGTACCTACCCGGGCTCCTTTTAGATCTTCAATAAGCGGTTGTAATCGTTCAGGATTACGTGAACTGAACATTACGCTATACCCTGCTTTGCTCCATAAACGGCCCAATTGACCCCCCATATTTCCGGAGCCAATAATTCCGATTTTATGTGTTTTCGTTTCCATACTACTTTAGTTTAAATTATACTTCGAAAGTACATGGGAACTGTAGTTACACGGTAACCAAGACTTACTTGAAAATGACCAAAACCTTATTTTTAGCTATGCTTTGCTCTCTTTTCACCCTTGGTGGCGGTTCTGTGAAGTACTCTCAGGGTATTGCTATAGTTTGGTTTGGCAAAATGGGCCACTGCGTAGTTATCCGCAATAACCAGATCGCCTAACTTCCACTTGTGCTCATAATATGTGTTTTCTTCCCACATGTGATCGTTTAGAAGTTTATGGATCTCCTGGCTTTCATCAAAAGATAATGCGTGGCCACTTGAAGTATCTATAAATCCATCTTTAAACCCTTCACTAATATGTAACAAGTCCATTTGTGTGATCGGATGCTTCCAAACTACCGGATGGGGTCTGTACATCTTACCAAAATTACCTTCAAGCGTTAATAGTTTTTGTTTTATATTTTCTGGTAATCTGTCGTAGGCATAATTGAGATTCGAAAAATATGTTGATGCTCCGTCAACGGGTATTTTGTCTATTGAAAAAATACTCAAGTGCATACGCTTATTATAAATTGAGCCATCTGAGTGCCAGGCCTGGCCCGCGTTGGCAAACCCATCTCCTTTTTGATTAGTTACCTTAAAGATTTCGGGATAGTCCCTGTACTGACCAGGAACATAATCGTATCGCCAGGGTTCTCCCAATCGCTTGGTTAAATCCACTTGTGTTTCCTTTTTGATAGGTGTATCACTTTTCATCAATACCAGGTGGTACCTATTAATGAGTATTTCAATCTCCCTCGCGGTTTGATGATCTATATTCCTATTTGGGTCTAAATTCAAAATTGCTATCCCCAAATTGGAGTTAATCGTCTGCACTTTAAGATCATTGGTATGTAAAATTTCCATAATCCAGCTTTTAATAGTGAAACATAATTATTCTGATCGTATCAATTCCGGTTTGTTGTTGGTGGATACCAGCCATTTAAAACCGGAGTCAACATAGTTTTCAAAAGCTTCTTCTACTTTTCCTTCATACTGCAAGGTCAAAAAGTTTTGAACTACTTCTTTGTCCGACAATTTTGTAATTGTTTCCATGTGCTTTTTTTTGTGTTGTTCCGATGATGTAAAAGTACTGGTTAGGGGCTCCTGGGTGTTAGCCAAAACACTATAGAAAATGACCAAAATCTAAACTGTATGGCAAAAAACTAACTCTAATTTTTGAAAGTCGCTTTTAAATCACTTGGTTGTTTTAAAAACCTTTGTCCAAAAAGGGATGAGCAAATACACCATGAGCGGCACTAGAATAAGGGTTAAAACCAGGGTTCTGAGCAATAGAGGCAAATGGTTCAAATACTCTCCAAACACCAATAATATTGCGGTTATTGCCGGATATATGGCTATCCATACAATAAAAGTTGATTTTAGCTTTTTCATGATAGTACTTTTATGGGTTATCCTTCAAGTTGTCTCATTAGATTCAAGTCATCCGTCAAACCCCATCGTTCTATAAGCTTACCCTCTTTTAAACGGTACAGGTGAAACACTTCAAACCTTACTTTCTTACCCGTTGCCGGTTTTCCATTGATATCTCCGGTATTGGTTCCTGAAATAAAGTCACGAGCCATTACAAATTCTCCTTCTGCAATAACATGGGTGTATTCCGCTTTGACATCGGGAAAAATGTGAAAAAAGGCTGAATACAATTCCTGAAATACCTCAGGACCCTTTTTTGCCTTGAGGGGAAAAACCTCTTGATGATTTACAAAGTCAGGGTGAAGCACTTCACCCAGAATATCTAAATTCCTGTTGTTGAAGGCTTCATCGATCAATCTTTTTAGTACTTCTTTGCTTTGGGCAATCTGTGCTGTCTGAAATGAATTTTTAGTTTCCATTGTATTGCTTTTAAAGGTTTATCATTTACTATAGCACAAATGTACCTGCGACATTAGCCCCAGCTTAAACCAAAAACGAAGTGTCAATGACCAATTTTAAGTATTGCGCAGTTGAAGTGGTGTTTTACCGGTTTTCTTCTTTACAAAGCGCACAAAATGGGTAGGGTTATCAAAGTGAAGGTCGTAAGCAATCTCGCTTACGGTTTTGGAAGTTTGAAGTAGCAGGGATTTTGCCTCTTGCAATTTTCTATTATGAACAAGCTGCAAAGCCGTATTTCCCTTAAGGCTTTTTACCACATAGTTCAAATGTGTAGGATGGATGTATAATTGTTTCGCAAATTCTTTAACGGACTTGAGTACTTCTTCATTGCCAGTGCCATATTGCTGTTCTATGAGTTGATTAAAGCTGTTGAGTATTCTTTTATCGGAATCCTGGACCACGGCGTTGGTACCTATTTTCTTTTCATACAGGTTTTTGGATTCCAGCAAAAGGATATTGAGATACGATCGGAAAATATCTTCTTTGTGCGATAATTCCTGTTGGGACAAAGAAATGATGTTTTCACAAGTACGTTGCAAATGTTCACTTTCGTCCGTTGTGATCTTTATGCTCATGGAGGCATTATGGGTGAAAAAAGGAAAGTCAGAGTGCAATTTGTTCTTTTTATGAACCACAGAATAGAAGTCCGAAGTAAAATAGATAACGTAACCACTCATAGGGGCTATGCTTTCCCAGGACTGTATATGCCCTTCTCCGGAAAAAAACAGTGTATTGGTTTCCAGATATGCATTGTCTTGATTATTGCGCATCTCAATCTCACCACTTAGTATAAGCATGATTTTGTAAAATCGCTTGCGGTAGGGTGGCATTTTTTTAGGGATCACCTTGGCAGAATCTTCTAATCTACCAATCGCAAATCCATTAAAAACAGGGCATTCAAAGTTGATAAAGTCAAAATACTCCTGAATTGTGGATAAGGTATAAATGCCATCTACTTTCACCTGAAAAAGGTATTGCTTTTTCAGAAAAATAAAAACAGCGACACTCATTACCGAGGAATCGCTGGTATAAATCTATAATCGTTTAAATGAATTATTTTCACAACATAGACCAATCAATATAGATGCAGTATTCTGCTATTTTGCCATCTCTTACTTTAAAGACATCGCAAACCGGAACAGTCAAGGTGGTGTCATCTAAACGTGTATAGGTAACCATCCCGCGGTGAACTACAGCATTCCCGGTTTCAAAAACATCGTTCATTTCGTGGCGGATTCCTTTGACTTCTGGAAAGAAATTGTTCAAGATTTTGGCTATGGCTTCTTTTCCCCTAACGGGTTCCAAATTTCCGGCTTGAAAAACACAGTCTTCGGTTAAGAAGGAAAGTGCCTTGTTTGTATCCTTGTTATCCAACGCAGGGGAGAGCCCTTTCAAGTATTCATATTTTTCCATGGTTCACTTTTTTTATCACTTAAAGATTTCAGCACCAAAATCCTGGTTAAAGGCCGCTTCCTGATTGGTCGGCTCCAGGTACTCTGTCCATTTATTGATCAAGCCGTTTTTAAAACCAAATACGCTGATGATGTTGTCATTGGTATAGACATACCCATTCTTAAAAGTGAACTTGATGTCAAATTCTGTTATTACGTAATCCGTTCCGGACGGATAGGTCCGTAGATTGAATATTTCCACCGTCTCCATGAGGTTGGGCATTACGCTGAAAAGCGCCGCAATAGTCTTGCTTCCCTTATGGACCTTAGTTTTGAAGAAGTCAGATGCAAACGGATTGGAATACACCGCATCTTCAGTAAAAAAGCTCTCCATTTGCTTCATATCCTTTTCTAGCAGTGATTGCAAAAAACGCTCAATGAGTTGAAGGTTTCTGTGGCCCACCACTTTGACAAAGTTGTCAGGATTAAAGTATTCGGTAAGCCGAACGACCTTTCCGTTTTCAAATTCAAAGGTGCCGATCAAATCGTTTTGGTAACGTCCATTATCATTCTTCAGTTCAATGTCTACGCCCCATTTTACCACAATCTGGTGCTCATTCATCAAGGGATTGATTTCAATATGGGTAAAGCTCAACGCTTCATATTGCGAGAGTAGATTGGAGTAAGTGGTTCGTAAGGCCTCTTTGCCCTCAATGGACTTTGGAAAACCTGCTGGAGCAAAGGGAATCAATTGTATGCCACTATCATCCCAATGGGACAACCAAGCTTCCAGGTTCTTGTTGCTCATGGCGTTGAACATTTGTTTTATGATTTCTGTATTTGTTGGTGTTAACGCTTTCATTTTTGTAGTTTTTATTTGTGAATAATTTACTGTTGGTACGATCATTAAGATGACCAGTAGAGTCTTGATGATTTTAGTTTTCATGGCTTAATTTTAAACTCCCCTTGCGATTTCTACAATGTTTCGGTTGCCCCGTTCCCAACGCAGTTGGTACTTCATATAGGTTACCTTCCAAACGCCTTCCTCAACCTCTTTTAGCTTGAATTCGTAATGTCCCCCGTTGTCCCAGAATGGCTCACCATCTGTATTGGTCAACTTGTGTATTCCTAATTCCTGAGCGGTTGCTGTGGCGGTATCTCCTTCCACATCAATGACATGGCCGGCAATAATATGCTCAGAGCCTTCGTAATTGGCTAGCCATTTCCATTCCTCAACCAGTTTGTCAGGAGTAATGTGGATGGGCTCACCGCCAAATTCCGATGTGTAATCCAGAGTGATATCGTCTGCGAACACTTTTTTGAGTTTGTCCCATTGACTTAGATCAGCGTGGAGCATGATTCGATTGAGTACTTCTGTAATCAATACTTTACTTTGAATTTGATGACTTAATGAATTTTTCATTTTTGTGAATTTTAAGGTTAAACACTTCTGTATAGAGAAGAATCATGCCATTGTTTTATCTATTTGATTATCAGAATTTTAAAGCCATTTCTTTGAAAATAAAATTTTCAATATATTGGGAATTCCCAACTATATTCCCGATATTTTGGGAATACTATATTTGCTACTATGGATAATCAAACAACCCAGTATTGGAAAAAACGGGATGAAGAAAAGACCACCCTGCTTAGGGTAAGTGAAAAACTGGCCAGTGTAAAAGAACCCAAGGACCTTTTTCAAATAGTTTTTGAACTCTTACAGCCTACTTTTAAGTTTGACCAGGCAGTTGTAGTATTGTACAACGAGGAATTGACCCATAGCAGGCATTTGTTCCATTTCGACCCCAAGGCTGAGGCTCCCGACAGGGATGAATTCTATGAAAAACTGATGGCCGAGGAACTTCCTGTAGATGACAGTATTTATCAGGAAATTGTAGAAGCTGAAGAACCTAAGATCATTTCCTGGATGTATCTCAATGATGTGTATGGACATACGGTTGGAGTACAATCAGCAAGGTCGTTCGGGTTTAAAGAATTGTTGTTCATGCCCATGAGCTTTGCTGGAAAGAAAATTGGTTCTTTTGAGTTTTTGGCCAAATCGCAAAATCGATTCTCACCAGACAAATTATTTCTATACCAAAATATTGGCAATCAAATGGCTGGGGCCATTTCCAACCTTATCGCCAATGAAAAGGTCGCAAGGGCCATGGAGGAGATCCAACTACTTAACCGAAAGCTCAAACAACAAAATGATTATCTGGAAGAAGAAGTCTCCAGCTATTACAATTCAGATGGTATGATTGCAGAGAGCTTTGTGATGAAAAACGTTTTGCAAAATGTGCAATTGGTAAGCAAAACTGAGACCACGGTTTTGATTACCGGGGAGAGTGGTACCGGAAAAGAATTGATTGCCCGAGCCATTCACAAGGCGTCGAATCGAAGTGATAAAACCTTGATCAAAATAAACTGTGCTACACTCCCTGCCCAGCTCATAGAGTCCGAGCTCTTTGGTCATGAAAAGGGTGCTTTCACAGGAGCCGTCCAACAACGTATAGGGAAATTCGAATTAGCGGCCGGAGGCACATTGTTTTTGGATGAAATTGGAGAGCTCCCTCTTGACCTTCAATCCAAATTGTTACGGGTTTTACAAGAACGGGAAATCGAAAGGCTCGGAGGCAGCAAGGTCATTAAAACGGATGTACGAATTATCTCTGCTACCAATAGAAACCTATTGGAAGAGGTCAAGGAAGGAAACTTTCGGTCAGATCTTTTTTATAGGCTCAATGTCTTTCCCATTGCCTTACCACCGTTACGAGACCGTAAAGAGGAAATACCCTTATTGGTTAAACTTTTTCTCACTAAAAACAACAAAAAGCTGGGGAAGCGGATCACGAATATATCAAAGAAAACACTAAACAACCTGAAGGCCTATGACTGGCCTGGAAATATTAGAGAGATGGAGCACCTGGTTGAGAGAAGTGCAATTCTTTGCCAGGGAACTACTTTGGATAAGGTTTATCTCCCCAATAAAAGTCGGGAAGAAGACATTCCCAAAGACAATGACATAATAGCAACCTTAGCTGAAAATGAACGTAGACATATTCTTAAGGCACTAAAACGGTCAAATGGAAAAGTTAGTGGATATCTTGGTGCCGCGGAACTTCTTAAGATAAAACCTACGACTTTGGAGTACAGAATGAAAAAGCTGGGGATTCAAAAAAAATATTCATAAAACAGCGACATTCCTTAATGGAATGCCGCCAATGTTTCATAGGTCTTATTCAACAAACCTATTATGCTCGTACTCTCCTTTTATAGTGGTTCTATGCAGAGTTCTTGTACTATCATTTAAAGTTGGTGTTGCCTGATGAAAAACAGCAAAGTTATCGGCAATAACGATATCACCTTCTTCCCATTTGTATTTATATTTTACATCAGGAAGTTCCAAATACCGGGTGATTTTATCCAAAACGGCTTTGATCTCAACCTGGGTGATGTTTTTCTCCTTTGAAAATATGCTTCTGGTCAGTCCGTAATTAAGGTAAATTGCCTTCTTCCCGGTTATCGGGTGGTCAATGACCAAGTTGTGTATTGCGGTGCCACTTACGTTGGTTTTTAAATGCTCGGCAATACCCTTTAGTTGTTCCGGGAGCATTAGATATACCTTTTGTGCATCAGCAAAAAGCGTCTCTCCTCCGTAAGCGGGAATCTCGGTTAGGTGAAATATGGATATTGGCGTTGGATTTTGACTAAATGATCCATCCTGGTGCCAATAAAACCCAACATTTTGATAACCTTTTTCCTTGTTGGTTGATAATCTAAAAATTTCAGGATAGTCTTTAAATTGATTTGAATTGTATGGAAAAGTTTCCAACTCACCAAAGATGCTTGAAAATTGAACCTGCTCTTCGGGGCTTAATGTATGGCCTTTGACCACAAGCAGCCTATGCTCCCTTAATGCTTTTATTAAAAGGGCCTTATTGTCTTCGCTTATGTTGGTAACGTCTACACCATCAATAATTGCTCCAAATTGTGGGTATATAGGTGTTGTTTTTATGGGATTAAAAGTTGCCATTTTTGTTAATTTTAATAGTTGAACTTCATTTTTTTAATACGTTAAAGTTCCTTTTAACTCCTAAAAACAAAAATGATCTAGACTAAGGAAATCCGTTGATGTAGGTCAATATTATTTACCAAGTCTGCCTTTTCGCATTCTTGATAAAAACTTCGTGGTTACCCCTATATAAGACGCAATACTGTATTGCGGGAATCGATTTACCATTGAGGGGTATTTATCCAAAAAATGCTCATATCTTTCTTCAGCGCTAAGGGTAAGCCGTTCAATGACCCTTCGTTGCATATAAGCTGTTGAGCGCTCTGCCATTATTCTGAAAAAGGTTTCAAATTTTGGGTTTAAGACCTTAAGTTTCATTTCATTTTCATAACTGACCTGTAAAACTGTGGTATCTTCTTGTGCCATAACGAACATGGTAGCAGGCTTTTGATAGATGTAGGCATTATAGTCCGTAATCCACCAGTTTTCTATGGCAAATTGTATGTTATGTTCATTTCCCGAGTCATCAATGATATAGGCTCTCATTGCACCCTTGGTGACAAAACTTCTATGGCCCGGAATAAAATCGGGTTGTATGATATACTGACGTTTTTTAACGATTTTAGTTGAAAAGAAACTTAAAAAGTGCTCAAATTCCTTGTCTTCCAAAGAAATACGTTTGGTGATGTGTGTTTTCAATAAAGCATTACCCTGTTGCACTTGTAGCCTGTTTGATTACGACAAAAGTTATTTAAGAATATACCATAATTTATAAAAAAACAGCGACCCTCATTTAAGAAAAGTCGCTGTTTAATCCAACACTAAAATCAATAAAACACTACACTGAAAAGGCTTCGGCCGTATTCAATTTAGATCGTTGAATTGAACCCAAGTTCAACTTGGGGTCTCATTGTATATCCTGTTATTGGGAGGCAGACAATTTCATAGTTTCAAATTGCGTATCCCATTCTTCCCCGGAAATGATTTCCCAACCCCCGCCAAGGGCTTTATAAATAGCAATTAAAGCAGTTGCCGATGCTATTTCGCTCGTGGCCAATTGATTTTCTGCCAGCAACAAAGTGTTGTCTGCACTTAAATAATCAATAAAACTATCCAAACCTGCATTGAATCGTTTTTTAGCAATGGCCGCAGCTTCTGCACTGGCAATTGAGGATTTACGCAACGTTTCCCTGCGTTCCAGTTCATTGGTGTAATTGGTCATGGCCGTGTTGATCTCTTCCAGAGCTTCCAAAATCGTCTTTTCGTAGTTTTGAAGGGCGGCCAGCGTCAAGGCATCATTCTGATTGATCTGCTGTTTGACCCTGCCCAGATTAAAGGCGGCCCAGCTTATGTTGGGGATAACACTCCAGGTAAACGACTCATTGCTCCCGAAGTTGGAGAAATCCACTGCCGAAAATCCTATGGATCCCCCAAACCTGATATTGGGATAGAGTTCTGCTACGGAAAGATTGTAACGTGCAATCTGCTGTTGCAATTGGGCTTCTGCCCGTCTTACGTCAGGACGTCTTCGCAATAGGTCGGTAACGTTTCCCATACCAACGGAAAGTGGTAAACTGGGAAGTGGTTTTTTACTCACCAAGGTCGCATCCAAATTCCCTGGAACTTCACCAATCAAAACGCTCAAACTGTTTTTTAATGCAGCTATTCTGGCTTTTATGGGAGGAAGGGTCGCACGGGTATTCTCCAACTGCGCCAGGGCACGGGAAACATCCAAGCTGTTGCTGGTGCCTGCATCCTTTAACCGAACCGTTAGATCATAGGTCGCCTGTTGACCGTTCAAGTTACGTCGGGCGATATCCAGTTGGTACTGGGCCCCACGGAATTCCATATAGTTTCTGGCTACCTCCGCAAAAATGCTCACATACACTCCTTGCATATCGGCAAGAGCAGATCGCTGGTTGGCATACGCCCCTTTGATCCGATTGGAAACCCTGCCAAACACATCCGTCTCCCAAAAAGCATCAAAGCTTCCGCTATAGGTAGTAAAGGTAGGATTGGCTCCCGGAACAAAAATATTTTCTCCTAAACGGGTTCGGGTTACGTTGCCATTTGCCGTTACGGTGGGCAGTCGATCCAACTTTGTCCCTTTTAACGCTGCACGTGAAGCATAGAAATTGGCAATAGCCGTGTTAATGTCCAAATTGTGCCTTTGCGCTTTTTGGATCAAGGTATCCAAAACGGGATCATTAAATTCTGACCACCATTTGGTAGCTACCTGACTCTGTGTTTCTTGAAAAGAAGCGTGGTCCGTTATATTTTCCAGGTAATTTTCATCAACTTCAATTTTTGAGTTGACTTCGAAGTCCCTCCTGGTAACCCCACAGGAGACCAGTATGAGGGACAATACGGTTATTAGTGTTAGATTTTTCATGATTTCTATATTTTAATTGTTGTCAAAGTTCGGTCAGAAGGGGTGCTTCCAGTTAACCAAAAACACCCTTCCTATGACCAAAATCTAATGGGTTAATGCGCCGTTTGGATTTGATGCCGTGTTGTATTGATGGCATTGGTCTTTTTGGTTCTGGTAGTCCATTTTCTCCCCAGGTAATAGAACACCGGGGTCAGGAAAATTCCGAACAGGGTAACCCCAAGCATTCCGCTGAAAACGGCAATACCCAAAGCATTTCGTAGCTCGGCTCCAGCTCCGGTGGCAATGGCCAGGGGAACTACCCCTAAAATAAAGGCCATTGCAGTCATTAAAATGGGGCGAAGTCGTAGTTGGGAAGCCTCAATTACGGCCGTTTTCAAGTCTTTTCCCTGGTCTTCCAATTGTTTGGCAAACTCTACAATCAATATGGCATTCTTACTGGCAAGTCCCACAAGGACCACCAGACCAATCTGGACCATGATGTTGTTGTCCAATCCAGCGAGGTCTATTCCCACCATCGCGGACAGGAGTACCATGGGAACGATAAAAATGACGGCCAACGGAAGTATTAAACTTTCAAACTGGGCGGCCAAAAGCAGGAATACGAAGACCACCGCCAGGAGGAAAGCGATTCCAGCCGTATTTCCCGTTTGTTTTTGTTGATAGGCCATTTCGGTCCACTCAAAGGAAATGCCTTGGGGAAGGATCTCAGCAGCCAATTCTTCCATTCTATCCAAAGCCTGGCCTGTACTATACCCTGGAGCGATATCCCCAACCAGGGATGCTGCCGGATACAGGTTAAAACGTGGAATCCTGTTGGGCCCGGCGATATCTTTTTGTGTACTGATGGTTCCTAATGGGACCATATCCCCATTTTGGTTTCTTACCTTGATTCGGGAAATGTCATCCGGCGTCAATCTATTGGGAGCATCTGCCTGAGCGGTAACCTGATAGGTTCTTCCTAAATAATTGAATTCGTTGACAAAAGCGGAGCCCAGATACACTTCTAAAGATTGGAACACATCGGCAACGTTGATGCCTAACTGTTCGGTTTTTACACGGTCAATGTCCAGATACAATTGTGGGGTCTGGTTATTGAAGAACGTGAACACACTATTGAGGGCGGGGTCTTGATTGGCAGCAGCAGCCAGCTGATACGTAGCGTTCAACAGGGCTTCCGAACCAAGGTTGGCGCGGTCCTGTACCATCATCCGAAATCCTCCCGCGTTACCGATACCCCGGACGGATGGAGGGGGAATAACCACAACAAAAGCATCATCCACTTCTGCCATTTTCGCACGAAGCGTCCCTAACAAATCCTCGTAGCCGATTCCTTTTTCAGTTCTTACATCAAAATCTTCGAGCGTTACGAAAATAGCGGCGGCATTGGAAGCATTGGTAAAGGAAGCACCATCAAAACCCGTAAAGGATACGGCGGTTTCTACCCCATCCACTTCCAGCAATACATCAAGGGCGTCATTGACCACCTTATCGGTTCGGGATAAGGAAGATCCCGGGGGCAATTGAATGGCCGTAATAAAGTACTGTTGATCCATGGCGGGCACAAATCCACTGGGCACTCTGTTGAATTCGAATCCTGTAAGGGCAATCAATCCCCCATATACTACCATGACCATTGTACTGGTTCTGACCAATTTTCGAACACTGTTGCCGTAGCGTACTGAAAGCCCATCCATAAAACGGTTGAAGCCGTCTCCCAAAAATTTGAATGGGCGCAATAACCATGGTGTTTTTTTCTGCTCCTCATGCGTTTCGTGGCGCATCAATAGTGCTGCCATCGCCGGACTTAAGGTTAAAGAAACAAAAACCGAAATGGCTGTGGCAACTGCTATGGTCAACCCAAATTGTTTGTAGAACTGCCCGGATATTCCTTCTAGGAATGTGGTGGGAATAAATACGGCGATCAATACCAACCCAATGGCCACCAAGGCGCCTCCAACTTCATCCATGGTTTTGCGTGCCGCCTCTTTTGGTGATAGCCCCTGGGCGAGATAGCGTTCCATGTTTTCTACTACTACAATAGCATCATCCACTACTATACCAATGGCCAATACCAATCCAAATAAAGTAAGGTTGTTCAAGGAAAATCCCAATCCCTGCATTACCGCAAAAGTTCCGATCAAGGAGACTGGGATGGCCAAAATTGGAATAATGGCGGCGCGCCAGGACTGTAGGAAAAGGAGAATAACAAATATGACCAGCACTATGGCTTCAAAAATAGTGTGGTACACCTCGTCCACTGATTTTTGTACAAACTCCGTAGGATTATAGGCGATTTTATACTCCAAATCTTCAGGAAAATTCTTTGAAAGCTCTGCCACCTTATCTTGAATAGCTGCTGCCGTTTCAAGCGCATTTCCTCCGGGTTGTTGGTAAATTGGCATGGCAATGGCCGGGTCTTTTCCCAAATATCCTTTGGTGGCATAATTTTGGGCACCCAATTCTACACGGCCCACGTCTTTCAGTTGAACAATGCGCCCATTGACCCCGGATTTAATAATAATATTTTCAAACTGTTCTTCGGTAACCAGTTTTCCCTGGGTTTGAATATTGACTTCAAAAGCAGATTGGCTTCCTGAGGGTAGGGTATTCAAGGTACCACTGGCAATTTGTACGTTCTGTGCCCTAAGGGCGGCTACGACCTCACCTGCGGTCATATCCAGATTGGCGATCCTATCGGGATCTAACCAAATGCGCATGGCATATTCTGCAGCACCAAAGATTTGGATATCCCCAACGCCTTTGATACGTGCAATTTGATCTATCATCTGAAGAGTGGCATAGTTGCCAATATAAGTTTGGTCATAGGTTTTATTGGGGGAGTATATGTTGACCACCAACAAAATATCAGGAGATACTTTGTTTGTGGTAATTCCCAATCGACGTACCGATTCTGGTAATCGAGGTTCTGCGATGGCCACCCGGTTTTGTACCTGTACCTGTGCACGGTCCAGGTCAGTGCCCAGTTCAAAGGCTATTTGAAGGGTTACCACGCCATCTGCTGAAGATTGGGAGGTCATGTAGATCATTCCCTCCACGCCGTTGATTTCCTGTTCCAAAGGAGTGGCTACGGTTTCAGAGAGTGTCTGTGCATTTGCTCCGGGATAGGTGGCTACAACTTGAACGGTTGGAGGCGCAACATCCGGGAATTGTGAAACTGGCAAGGAAACGTATGCCAATCCGCCCACGATAACGATGAGGATGCTGAGTACCGCAGCAAAAATGGGCCTTTTGATAAAAATGTGACTGAATTTCATAATTTCTATTTTTTAGTGTTGGACTGTCCCTATGGGCTTTCCTTAGGGCAATAGTATCCCTCTGTTGCTCTCTTGATCCATTCTGGATGAACAGGGAGAACAATACCGGAATACAATATGATTTTTGGATGTATGCTTATTCTGCCGATGCTACAGCAAGGGCTTCCTCGGTTTCCGTTAAGGATTTTTGGATAGGACTTACCGCAACACCAGGACGAATTTTCTGAATGTTGTTGGTAATCAGCAAATCTTCAGGAGATAATCCGTTTCTAACGATTCGCAATCCATTGGTATGTAAAGGACCTAATTCAATGTTTTTGGTTGTCACGGTTTTGTCTTCTCCCAAAACGTACACAAATCGAACGGATTGATTGGTACCAATGATTTCATCAGGTATCATTATGGCGTCGTGTTCCGCACTCCCCAGTAATCTGGCCTTTCCAAACATGCCTGGTTCAATTAAACCATCCTCATTTTCCAAAGTGGCCCTGCCTTCAATGGTTCCTGTGCTTCTGTCAATTTCATTGTCCACAAAATCCATGTAGGCTTCATGTACATATTCCTCTTCGTCCTGAAGTTTTAACAGGACTGGATTGGCGGTTGAACGGGAAGAACCCCTTTCACCATTTTTGGCTAAACGGGAGTACTTCAAGTAATCGGACTCACTTCCCCTGAAATAAAAATGGATGGGGCTGGTAGCCACTATGGTCGTTAACAACGTTGAATTGGAAGAGCCACCGTCTATTAGGTTCCCTTCATTGACCATATCACGACTAATACGTCCAGAAATTGGAGCTTTAACATTGGTAAACTCGAGGTTCAATCGGGCATCGTCCACTGAGGCCTGCGCCAATTGCAAAGAAGCTTTGGCCCCTGCAAGAGCTTGCTTACGGCTGTCATATTCTTCAGCAGAAACGGCTCCGGATTCGCGTAATGATTGCACACGATCATAATTGTCCTGAGCGATGGTCAATCTCGCCTGGGCCTGGCCATAACTGGCCCTTGCCTGATTCAGGGCAATTTTAAAAGGCCTTTGATCAATGGTAAACAGGATATCTCCCTTATTTACCGATTGTCCATCTTTAAAACTTACCTTGTCTATGTAACCGCTTACCCGGGCACGGACTTCTACGCGATTACTGGCTTCAAAACGACCAGTATACTCATCCCATTCGGTTATTTTTTCGAATACGGGCCTGGCTACCTCTACGGGTAGTCCCTGGGGCTCATTCTGCGCTATTTCTTTTTCTTCCTTCTTTTCAAATGCTGAAAAGATAACTATGGCCATTACGCCGAGCATCATGGCAAAGATTACGTAAACCCTGGCATGAAATTTTACTGTTTTTAAACTGATGGTTTTCATTGTACTGTATTTGAATTTTGTATTTATTTACATTTTACAGTACAAATGTATTTTGGGAGTGGTCCCGGGGGTTAACCAAAATCACAGTGGAAATGACCAAAATTTAAGATAGGGAAGTTTTTGGGCAAGATGGGGTGGCTAATTTCCAATTTTTGTCCTTAAAAGTTCGGACAGTTCGGAACTAGTCCTTTAAAATGGTCCATTTTTAGAAAGATTTTCAATCTACCTTTTTATGGATCTGTCGCTTTTTGCCCACGGATCTTTCCAATTTGGCTTTTCTCTAATGGTTACCATTCCATACCCCTTACAGTTTTGTCAAGAGGTTACATTCGATATATCTATATCATCGGCTATTACAAATCCTATACTTTCCTTATAAAAACAAGCCCCGAAATTGGAACTTAAAGTTCATTTCGAGACTTGTTTCGGGACAATACGATAAAAAATGCTACTGCTCTACCGTTCTTCTATGGGCAAAATCCCATTACCAATAGTTTCCCTGATGAACAGTACCTTATTTATTGAATAGGAATAGCCAAGTCCGTGATAGATATAATCTCGGTGGAAATCTCGCCCAACCAGCCCCCATTGGCCTGTAGGCCGGTTTGGATCCTTACAAAGTCAATTCCGGTCAGCTCTACCGGGTTACCCTCGGCATCAATGGCATCCGAGATATCTATTTCGTCGCCACCTGCGGTATTATCACAATAATACCCGGGATCGAAGGCCATACTGGTTACAAAAGTCGGGACACTGGTATCCACATTGATATCCGATAATATCGTACCCGTAAGGGTATAGGAATCCTCATCTATCCACTCGGGATAATAAGGTTGGGTATGGAACTGGTTCTTGAGCACCGAACCCGTGTTTCCTTCACTATCTTCCCAGGCCACATCATCCGCGTCGTTCTCTGGCTTAAAATAGGTTACGCTGTAATTCCTTATGGACCCTTCCAGGTCGTGAGCGGTACCCTTGATCTCGTACCAGGTATCATCGGCAAGCCCGTTCGCATTTTCGTCCTGCATCACATAGATAATTCCAGGCTCGGCCCAATTCTGAAAGGCGTTTCCAATTACTGCAAAGTCCTTTGCATCTTCCTGATTTATCACGGTATGGTCAAAGGCATAGGTGGCGTAACCCCCCCAGGCCCCCAGGGTGACCAACCCACTTTTGCCCACGATACTCTCGGCGCTTTCCAAGTTTCCGGGAACTTTGTTGATGAACTGGCCGGGAGCGGGCAAATATTCTAATAGTTCAGATACGTAAGCGTTGCTCTCCGGTGTTATGGGCCGTATCCTGGCAGCAACCGTAATGGTGTATTGGAATTCAAACTCTCCCTGGTCATTATAGGCCCTGTAGGAAAGTTGATAATCACCTGACGTAGGTGGCACAAACTCATAAACGGATTCCGTGGAAACCACGTTATCCCCTAATTTCCATTCTTCTTCGTATATCGCACCATTCTGATTTATTGCGGAGAACTCCTGGCTATCGCCCATGGTCATCAGCACATTCTCGTCCGTTATAGACATTTCCACCTCCGGGGCTAGTGCCATGGGATCCACGTTAATTGTATATGTGAACTCAAAAGTCCCTTGTTCATTAAAGGCACGGTAAGAAAGCTGGTATTCCCCTTCGGCAGAGGGTTCAAAGGTATAAGCGGAGGTGGTAGAAACCACGTTATCTCCTAATGTCCATTCCTCTTCGTAGATCGCACCATTCTGATTTGTGGCCGAAAACTCCTGGCTATCACCCACAGTCATCCCAACATTCTCATCCGCAATAGACATTTCCACCTCGGGCGCAAGTGGTATGGGAACCACGGTAACGGTATACACAAATTCAAAAGTTCCCTGTTCATTGTAGGCTCTATAAGAAATTTTGTACTCTCCTTCCGCAGAGGGCTCAAAGCTATAGGTAGAAGTAGTGGAAACAACCCCGTCCCCAAGCTTCCACTCTTCATCATAAACAGCTTCGTTGAGCCCATTAGCCGAAAACTCCAGTGTGTTGCCCGCAGTTAACTGTACATTGTCCTCTGTTATGGACATTTCAATTTCCGGTGGGAGAGCCTCGTCATCGTCATCGTCCGAACAGGAGGCAAGCCAAAGTATGGAACAAAAGGCAGTAAGGTATAAAGATGTTTTGATCAGGTTGTTGGTTTTCATGGATAAATATTTAAAGATTACATAAAAAAATTAGTACACAAATGCAATATGACCGGGAATGTCTCCGGTTTCCACTGACCATTTTAGTTCCCCGTCCCGAGAAAAACAGAACAGGGTGCCCGGGGTAACATAGTCCTTAGCATCAGCGACCAAAATATCCCCCGTATTTGGGTCTATCGCCAAACCATATGGGATCTCAATACGTTCCTTATCGGCCTCTGGGATAAAGGATCCTTCCAATATGGTCTCGGTCCTGGTATTCAACATACTATATGTGATGGTATTCTGCCCGCTTACAAAACTGAACTCAGTGCTGTAGATATAGGCGATATCATTATGTATTGTCATATCGCTAACCGCAAGATCGAACGATTGCTTTACCTCCTCCGTATCCGTATCGACCACAAAAAGTTTAGAAGGGATATCATAATAATCGCCCCTGGACGAAACATATAGATCACCTTCCTCATCGATTTTCAGTCTATGGAGGTTAATGGCTACTTCTATACGCTTGGTCTCCGTAAAACTGGGAATGTCCACTACGGATATAGTGGATTCATAATCGGGCGGACTGTAGCCTCCGGAGTTGGCAACATAAATGTTATCATTGTGGATCACCAATTCCTCCGGTTGCCGGCCCACTTCCACCATACGGAGTATTTCCAGGCTCGTGGTATCGATTTCGGCCACCATACCCCTGGGCGCGTTGGGGTCACCTATGGTGCCCAAATAGGTGCTTAAATAGGCTTTACCCTTGTAAAATTCGATATACCTACAGTTATCTACATCGATTTGTTTGATCCGCTTTCGGGTGTTTACATCCAGGACCTCTACCTTGTTGGAGGCATTCACTACCACATAGAGCTTGGATCCATAAATGCCGATATCATTCCCGACATCTCCCAAACCGCCTACGGCTTCGGGGTTTGCACCGCTAAATACGTTGCGGGTATATTCTCCCGAATCGTAGTTCATATAGTCCAACGATGCCTTGTTCATGAACATATTCCCTTCGTTTAGTAAATAAAAGCCTTTGGCGCTATCCTGTGCCCCTTCGTTATCATCCCCTCCGTCATCAGGGTCCTGTGGATTCTCATCTCCGGGGGGAACTTCCTGGATGTCCTCGTCTATAATCAGCGGGTCTTCTGTCCTACAGGCATAAAAAGACAGGATGGAAACAAAAAACAAAAGAATTCTTTTCATGTTATTATGGTTATTGCACATTATATTCTATAATTGACTCCTATACGGAACGATCGTCCAGGCATAGGGAAATTGCGTATTACGGCGTATTGTTGGTCCAAAAAGTTGTTCACTTCAAGGGTCATTTTCAATGGATTCTCAAACAATGAAAAACTATAATCCACCGAAACATCATGGGTATACCAGGGCTGTAAATAATTTGAGGGGATATTAGCCTTTTGGCTGTACCGTTCCCCAGTATAGATAAAGTTGTAGTTTACCTGCCATTGTCGATAGCCTGCCATTAAGCTTAGACTTCCACTGTGAAGGGGAATATAGGGCACTTGGTCGCCAAAACTGTTGCCTCCGGGCGTTACGTCGCGGGACTGCTGGTAGGTGTAGCTCAACTTACCCGAGCAGTATACATCTGAAAACAGCTTCCCGGAAGCCCTTATATTGGTCTCGGCGCCAAGGGTTTCCACCTTGCCCAGGTTGAGCATCGTCCATCGGAAAAGATTGGCCCCGGGAACAGCCACGATCTGATCAGTAATCCAGATCTTGTAGACATCAGCCTCCCAATCCATTGAGAAAGAATCCGACCCATGTTGCAGGGAAAGACCAAGATTCATCTGTTCTGAGTACTCCGGATCCAAAAAGGTATTGCCCACAAATGTGTAATACAAGTCGTTGAAGGTAGGCATCCTGAAGATGTCCTTGTAAAAAGCGCGTACCCGCAATCCTTTCCAGGAAAAGGGTTGCCAATTTATCAAGATGGAAGGCGTAAACTCTTGGATGTCCTCCGCCGCCTCAAAATATCGTACAGATTCGTCTATAGTAGTACTCAGGATACTGGCCTGTACGGTCAACCTTTTAAAATTAAGGTTGCTGGCAAAGGCAGCAAGGAAGGAATTCCGTATGGGGAAAGCGAACCGGAACAGATTAGCCTGCATGGTGTTGTGCTGATAGTCCGTGGCGAGCGAAACCTCCCAGAACGGTTTGATCCTGTAAGTATTCACCAAGGAAAAATAGTACTCCTGTTGATCATAGCGGTTATCCAGGATCCCGGTGGTGGTAACTATTTCCGGATCCTGGTACCGGGAATGGTCATTTGCGTATTTTGCCCTGACCATGAAAAAATACTTATCCCCTACGCGTTGTTTGTACTCCCCCTGTACAAAATCGTTGCGGTCCCAAAGTCGTTGTGGTCGCCTGAACCTGTTGGCCACAACCGCCCCAGGCAGCCCTCTTTCGGAGTCATAATGGTAATACCTTACCTTCCAATTCCTTTCCGTACCCTGCCTTCCATGCAGGGAAACTTCCAAACGACGGGATGTTATGTCCGCATTCTCCCGAATAGCAGTGGTATCATAGACCCCGTTGGAATACTGGAACCTATACCTTCCATGTGCACTTACCAATTCGGAACTTACATGGGCGGCGATGTTTTCGCTCAACTTATAATCCAGGGTAAGGGATGGATTGAAAAGTCCGAACGAACCCCCTCTTACTTGCGCACCCAGATTGTAGTTTTTGTCCGAATCAAATTTCGGGGACTTGGTTTTTAGATAAATCGTGTTCGCCGAGGCATACGACCTGGCCGATTGGTCCAAATCGGTCCGTTGGCCCTGATATAAGCTGAGTTCCTCCATATTTTCCAGGGAGAACCTTCCAAGATCGACCTGACCGTTCTGGGCATTTCCTAGTTGTACCCCATCGTAAAAGACCCCGGTATGCTGGGATCCCATACTACGTATATTTATCGTCTTTAGCCCTCCGACTCCTCCATAATCTTTCAATTGCACCCCGCTGAAATAACGTATAGCATCTGCAACGTTAAGGCTGTTGAGCCTTTTCAGGCCCTCTCCAGACAGGGTTTGTACCGGGGAAGGGGAACGGTGCTTGTCCTCCCTTTGTTTATTGTAGTTGAGCACCACCTCTTCCAGGCTAATTATGCGGACGGTATCAAGCTCCTGTGCCAATACATGGAAGGGAGATATTAAAAATCCTAAAAAAAGAATCCCAAAAAAAGCGTATGTACAGCAATATCCCTTCATACAGGCTAATCTGATATAAGGGAAGGAAGGAACCAAAAAATCGTGGCCCTAGGTGGCAAGACGTGCATTGCTAATCCTAGCTTCAATCCCCGAAAGCTATCCGAATTATCAAAAAAACGGCAGGTATTCTGACTTGCTCCCTAGACCCGGCCTTCCCATTCAACAAGAAAAGTGACCAATTTTTTTTGGGCTTCGGAAAAAAATGAGCTCACAGCTGCGGGACAGTTCCGGAATTGCGCCGGATTCCCTTTTAATGTCCATGTCCGTAAGGAAAAGGACAACCGTTTTCACTTAAAAAACTAGGTTCAAAGTTATGGATTATGTTTCATTTTGGCATGTTAAAATGAATATTTCACAAGACAGTGATCCAGTCTTTAGGGAAGAAAATGAACCGATAATTTGACCAAAATATGTTCCTTTTAGACAAAGTAAGGCAGTTCTATGCTAATCGAGTCTTGTAAAACCAACCGCTTGTACAGCTATCGAAAACTCTCCCGGTTTTCCAACACCGACCAAAAAAAGCCATCCTGAGTTGAGGAAAGAAGTGCATGCCCACCATAGGAAGCCGAATGCACTACACTATGCCAGGGTTTTCAGATGAGTGATTTTCAGATAAAGATGTAAAAATGCTTCGGAAAAGGTTATATAGGTGGTCTCCGGTATAGGAAAATGTTACTTAAGAACGTAAATTTGAAGTGCCTTTCGTTACAACGTATTAATCATTACCACAATGCATAGAATAATTTCATTAGCCTTGCTCATTGCCCTTTGGAGCTGTAATGAAGACAACGGCATCGATCCGGTTTTTGAACTTGAAGGGGACATCGTTCTATCTACTCAACAAGAGGTGGATGATTTTGCCCGTCAAGGCATCACGGACATTATAGGCAACCTGACCATTGAATCGGAGTTTGATACTTCCACAGCGATTACTTCCCTGGCAGGATTATCTACTCTTGTTAATGTAAATGGGAATGTGCTTATCTTCCAAAACAATGGCCTCAATGACCTTGAAGGTTTAGACCAGTTGGCGGAAGTAGGTGGTTCACTACAGATTATTGAGAACGGGAATCTAAGAAATCTTCAAAATCTTAGCGGCCTGACCTCCATCGGTTCATCACTTACCATCAATAATAACGGGAGCTTACGGGAAATCAATGGTTTCAACAGCCTTACTAGGATGGGCCAACAAATGGCGATAAACAATAATCCGCAACTTTCTAGCATCAAAGGATTCAATGGGTTAGAGACAATACCTGCGCAATTACAAATATGGAGCAACCCATCACTGGCACAAATTACCGGTTTTTCCAACCTTTCGTCTGTCGGGACGGATTTTAGTTTTGATAATAATAATGCGCTTGGCAATCTGGATGCATTCGAAAACCTTACATCGGTTGGTTGGGGACTTTACATTAATAGTCATGAGGTCTTAACGAGTATACAAGGCTTAGGGAATGTATCTTCCATAGGCAGGAGAATTGAAATCCAGAGAAATACATCGCTGAAGTCCCTTAAAGGGCTCGATCAGGTCACGACTTTACCTGAATTTCTCATCATATGGGATAATGCTTCCCTGGAGAATTTAGACGGTCTCGGTGAAGTACGTCACATAGGGAACCTGTACCTTTCGTATAACCCCTCTTTGAGCCGAATAGACTTGCCCAACCTCTCCACAATAGACTTCAATTTGTCCATGTACGGCAATGATGTTTTGGAGAATCTGGACGGCCTTAACAATTTGAGCTCTGCGGGAGGAATCGAAATTAGGGAGAATGTCAGTTTGAGCAATTTTTGTGGTCTTCAGGGACTTATTCAAAATGACTTTAACGGTGAGTACGATGTCCAGGACAATGCTTCTAATCCCAGCCCCTCAGATCTATTGGATGGGAGGTGTAATTAGCATCAGAGACTTTTTCTTAAATGATTCTTTTTAAGGAACCCTGTTGGGCAGGTACTATATGATAACAATACCGGTGGAGTTCTGTTTCATCCATCCCGTTCAATGGTTTTTGAAAAAGTGCTTGGTCATCTTTACGATTAACGAATAACTTTCAATAGTGTTCTTGCCATAGCGCTTAACCGTGGATGGCAATATCCCTTTGGGTACGCAAAATCACGCACTTTATACACTCCCCTTTTGCTTATCGCCATAGATGGGCTTTATTCATTTCACCTCATTGCAAATCAAAGTTTTCCTAAATTTAAAATGGCTTAAAGGTAAAAGGTACAGCCGTCGACTATATTTATAGCAAATGAGGCTTAATGATGACTACCAGTGAGGCCCACCGCACTCCCCATAAACAAAGTCCATTATCCGCAATTTCGTGTCACAAATACCCAATGGAATCGTCCTATTTTTAAACTTGCAAAAATGAAACGTACACTTCAAATCTTTTTGATCTTATTTACAACTACCTATTCCTTCTCACAAGAAAAAGCAAAAACACAAATTTTATGTGCTTCTAATGAAAGTCCCTACCGTGATTTTGATTTTGTATTGGGGGATTGGGATTTTTTAACTGCTAACGGTAAAAAAATTGGAGAACAAGTGTATACGAAACAAGAACAAGGTTGCATGATACTTGAAAAATTTACGACATTTTCAGGTAGTACAGGAACAGGAATGAGCTTTGTAGACCCATCCACAGGACTTTGGAGACAGGTCTGGATGAGCCCCACGTTTCACATAGACTATTCAGGAGGGCTTAATGAAAAAGGAGATATGGTTCTGGAGGGAACGATATATCCAAACAATGGCGAAAAAAGTTCCCCGGTCCGGGGAGTATGGGCTAAACAAAACGATGGGACCATACGGCAGGAGTTCCTCAAATACAATGATGTCTCTGAAAAGTGGGAATCTTTTTTCTTAGGTTTTGCCCACCCCAAAAAGAAGGGTAATGACTAGGGAAGGAACATCCAGAATGGAAGGCATTGTTTACCTAATTACGGTAGTGACAGGCCTCTTTAGTTTAATGTATGTGCCAAGTAAAATTTTCACTAATGATATTGCGCAGACCATTATAAATATCCAGGAGAATAGAATGCTATTTGGATTAGCCATATTGAGTGAGTTACTATGTTATATAGCCTTTTTTACACTTCCCATTGTTTTGTACAAACATTTCGAACGCCACAATCGCCAAATTGCCAAAACAATGGTCTATTTGGTTATAATAGGGGCTACTATTTCTTGTTTTGCTGTTTCTTATAAAATTGAGATTCTCGAATTTTTAAATGAAACCAATAGCTCAGCAGAAAAACTTCACCACCTGGCATCGCTAAATTTTAAATCGTACTACAGCACTATTAAAATCTCGAAAATATTCTGGGGACTTTGGTTAATTCCCTTTGGCTATCTAGGGTTGATTTCAGGGAAAATCCCTAAAATTTTATGTTTATTTCTAATTATCGGTGGTATTGGATATCAAGTCAATTTTGTGGGAGGTATTGTATTCCCGCAATTTAAAGCAACTGTTATTCCAAGAATTGTTAAGCTTCCATCATCAATTGGAGAGATTGGAACTTGCTTGTGGCTGCTCATTGCCGGAATAAAAAAATGAGATAACGCAGTGTACAAATAGTAGTGGTTTTAAGACCGAAAGATTTGTGAGTTGAAATCCGCTACCACTCATACCCCCTACCATTATCGACACCCCCAAATGATTACCGCTATAACAACCAGGTAACAAGCGTAATCCGGAAAATCGTATTGTGGACATGTTGCCTGGATTGTAGTATTTACTTCTATCTAAATTTATTTTTAGTCTAATCTAAATTATTTTTCTATATTTATTATAAATTCATAAGCAATGAGCGTAACCATCTATAAAATCCTGCTGGCGACTTTGGTTTTATCTATGAATACAATTCGTGGTTATTACCAAAAGAGATACAAATCAACACACGTTGTAACAACAAGAGTAAAACAAAAAGGTCGGGAAAAATTACTGGTCTGGTTGATGTTCTTTTCTCTAGCCATTCCCGGGCTGATTTGGCTATTTACTAATTGGTTGTCGTTCGGACAATTTTATCTACCTGATAGTGTACGCCTACTCGGGTTCATTATCGGGGTGTCTGCTTTATGGCTTTTTTATAAAGTACATAACACATTGGGCGATAATTGGAGTCCCACTCTTGAAATAAGAAAAGAGCACAAACTAATTGTGTCTGGAGTTTACAAATGGGCAAGACACCCAATGTACACCGCTATGCTCTTTCAAATGGTATCCTTTTCGTTGATTACAGCCAATTGGTTTTATGCAAGCACTATGTTCACGGGGCTTGCCATTTTGTTAGTTATTCGTATTCCAGATGAAGAAAAATTAATGATCGAAGAATTTGGTGAACAGTACAAAAACTATATGAAGCAGACTAAAAGACTTATTCCGTTTATTTTCTGATAGTAGAAAAACTGATAAAATGAACACCTGTGATTTTTAACATTGGAAAATAAACAGGTTCACCCGATAACCTACCCAAACACCCCAACCATAAGGTAACAGACCTATAAGGGTGTGCTAATAACACTATATAAGCGTAATACGAGCTAAACTGGTAAATTTGAACCTTTTAAATCTTGTTGTGTTTTGTGGCAGATTGATATCACATCACGCTGAAATCCCGCACTACGCTTATACGAGACCCTTACAGGGCATTTAAAGAGAAAACTACAATGAACATTGAAAACATCATAGAGAAACCAAGTCTTTATCAAAAAGGCTCTTCTTTTATGTGGACTGACCCGTATATTTCAAAACAACTACTTCAAATTCATCTAAACCCGGATATTGACCTTGCCAGTCGTAAAAAACCATCGATAGAAAAGACGGTGAAATGGATTTTGGGTAATTGGGAAAAGAATCGAAAACTAACTATTTTGGATTTAGGCTGTGGTCCTGGTTGGTACACAGAACTATTTGCTAATAACGGACATAGCGTGACAGGAGTTGACATTTCAAAGAATTCTATTGACTATGCCACCCAATCTGCAAAAGAAAAAGAGTTAAACATTCACTATAGGAATGCAAACTATTTAGACATTGATTTAGGAGAAGAAAAGTTTGATTTAGTTGTCCTTATTTACGCAGATTTGGGAGTAGTATTACCAATCGAAAGAGAAAAGCTTTTAGTAAACATCTTTAAAGCGTTAAAAAAAGGGGGCATTTTCATTTTTGATGTTTTGAATGATAAGGGATTTGAAGAGAAATTATCACCAAAAACCTGGGAAGCGAGTAAGATCGGATTTTGGAAAGCAACACCGTATTTGGCATTATCAGAATCCTTCTTGTATGAGAAAGAAAAAGTAATTCTATCACAACATACGATAATTGATGAGAGCGATAATGTTGATACTTACCGGTTTTGGACACATTTCTTCTCTAAAGATGATATATCACGGATGTTGAAGAATCGGTATTTCAAAAACATTGAATTCCGAGAAGATATTCTGCCCGAAGGTGATATGTGGAATGGAAAAAATGTAATATTCACAAAATGCGAAAAATAACAGGATAATAAAAAACCTGCAACCATGTGTACAATGCATAGCCTCTTAACGCCTGCTGGGACATCTTACACGCAACCCCTGTGCGAATACAAAAAGGGCATTATCAATCGGGTATAAAATGATGCAAAGCGTCTGTAGTTCGATATTTTTGTGAGTTAGTAACCCAATCGAAAAGGCACAAATTGCTATGGAAACTATTCGTTTAAGAAAGGCTACAATAAAAGACAAAGCAATAGTAGTTGACTTTGACTATAATCTTGATAAAGTAGAGCATATCGAACTAAAGAGAGAGGAAAAAATAACCAAAGCGATAATGGACAAGGAATGCTTTATCATCCTGGCAAATGACAGTGCCGTTGGGTTTGTTCTATTTGATTATCGCTTTTTTGACCTGGGGTGGATAGAACTCATTATTGTAGAGGAAAAATATAGAGGAAAAGGAATAGGCGGACAAGCCATTGACCTTATATGCAGACATAGTAAGACGAATAAGGTGTTTACTTCAACGAATAGTTCTAATACCCAAATGCAAAAAGCATTACATAAGGTTGGTTTTTCTTTTGCGGGCAAAATAAACGGGTTAGATGAAGGAGATCCTGAACTGTTTTATTTTAAAACGACCGATGATAGCAAAACGAAACATTAAACCGAAAAAAGAAATGCCAGCACACAACATAAGAACCCAACCATTTACCCATTCATGAGAATTATTATTTTTATTTTGATTGGCCTCACCATCACAACAGGCAGTAGTCAGGAAATTGATGACAGGATTTTTAATAAGATCGATGCCTATTTAGAAAATACCATTGACAGCTTACAAATTGTCGGTCTAAACTATGCCATACTTGTTGACAACAACGTAGTTCATAAAAAATCCTTTGGCTTGTCAAATGCCCAACTTCAAGTACCAATGACATTGGATAATTCTTTTCCCGTAGCTTCAATATCCAAATTGTTCAGTTCAGTTGCGCTTTACAAATTATTAAGCATTCATCAACGAGAGGTAAGTGAGACCGTAGCGGATTTTCTTCCCAACAGAAACGACTTGCCAGAATCCTGGAGAAAACTAACTCTCGAACAATTACTATCTCATACCTCTGGTATTCCTGACCAAATCGATTATCAAATCTATCTTGCCCCCGAGAATGAAAAATATGTTATTGACGCTTTACGGGATAAACCCTTTAGTTCAACACCGGGAACAGCATCAAAATACAATGCAACCGGCTATCTGCTACTTCGTATCATAATCGAAAAATTAGCCAATCAGGATTTTGAATCATACATGCAAACCGAATATTTCGACAAGTTCGATTTAAGTTCAGCTAAATACGGTGGATTTAAAAAAGTCATTCACAACAGAGTAACTTGCTATCAAAATAGTAATCATGAACTGGAAATGTTTCCATTAAACTACTCCTCCGCGATGTACGCCGGAGCGGGTTTGAACATTACCCTAACTGATTTGATAAAGTGGTTCCAGGTTATCCAAAAAGAAAAAGTTGTAACGAAAGAGCAACTCGAAAAAATTTGGACCCCTGTGAAGTTAACCAATGGAAAGGATAGTTATTTTGGATTAGGTTGGGAGTCATACCGATTACAGGAAGGCTATAGAATGGTTGGTCATGGTGGAGCCGGAATTTCCTCATTTAGGCACTATTGGAATGAACACATAAATCAAAATCTTACGGTAATCTTATTGACAAATGGTGCTTTACACTGGACCGTCAGACCGAATCAAATTAATTTGCAAATTGCCACAATGATACTTGAGGACTAGTGAATTGCGTGGTGTAACAAGGTGTTTAAGTAACAGCGATTATGGTGAATAAACATATAACAAAGGTCAATGAAAACCCAAAGGTTTGCCGGCAGAAATCCGCTACTACTCGTAAATGAACCCGTTAGCTTTAATTATGACACTAAAAATGAAGACCTTTTTAACAATTGTATTTTTAATCCATACAATAGTTTTATTTGGACAGGATAATGGCGGAATGAATCACCAGTCAATCGAAAAAAAGCTGACCTCAGCTTATTTTCAAAATGAAAGAACCATAAAGATACGCTTGCCCGAAAAATACGATAGCACAAAAAAACATCCCGTCATATACACACTTGATGGCTATGACCTCTTTCCAATAACAAGTAGCTACTCAAGTTTTTTAATGAAATATGATGTAATTCCAAGGTCAATTGTGGTGAGTATTTTCCACAACGACAGAAATTACGAAACTAGCCCCAATTATGGCCAAAATGTAAATATTCCGTTAACCGAATTTTTAGAAGGTTCTGAAAAGTTGAAAAATCATCTGCTAAATGAGGTGAAACCATTGATTGAAGATGCCTACTCGACCTCAAACTACAATATCCTGATCGGGCACTCTAACACTGCAACCTTCGTAAATGAACTCATTTCAAAAGATGATAATTCCTTTCAAGCTTTTATAGCTATGTCGCCTGATTTGGCAGATGAGCAATTCGCTTTCTTAGAAAAACACTTGTCCGATGAAAAGATGGAACCATTCAGTTATTTTGTTTCGTCGGGATTAAAAGATGACCCATATCGTTTAGCAACAGGAAAAAGATTAGACAGCATTTTCAAAACCAACAACAGCGACAACCTGGTCTTTCACCATAGCGTTTATTCAGCAGGACATGTTGATTTGGTCCCCAAATCCTTGAATGATGGTTTAATGTTTGTTTTTTCTGCATATCGAAACTTTGATGACTTTGAGATAAAATCCAAAACACCCAACTTTTCAGCAAAGGACTATCTGAATCAAAAGATTGAAAATACCAACACCACCTATGGAATTTCATCTACCCTGAATGAAGATGATTTTTTCCATATAGCTGAACAAGTTGCCAACCAAAAAAATAAACTACTTCTTGGTCAGGTTTTGGAAGTGGGGGAGCAGAACAATTTCTATACCCAAAATCATCTTTATTCAGACAGGGCCCAATGGTATGAGCAAACAGGGTTCTATGAAGAAGCCTTAGATAATTGGAAGTTACAGCTCGACAACGGATTTTATCAAAATACCTTCTATTTTGAAAGACCATTCAAGTTACTGAACGAAAAATTAGACAGACCAAAGGAAGGAATTGAATTTTTAAAAAGCTCAATAAAAAAATACCCCGATGGAAAACTTGTTTTTAATTATTGGATTGCAAAATCCGTTTTGGATAACAACCTAAAAGAAAAAGACGGGATAAAGGCAATTAAGTACTGCATTACAAATTTTAAAAAGAATAGGAAATTCAGCCTTGAAGATGCCAAAAAGATTCAATCGGAATTATTAAAAAATAACTAAAGTGAACAGTGGCTAGAGGTAATTGTTTGTTCTTATCGGCTTTGGAACTTACTGTGGAATTTCCAACTTGGTATATACCTGAAATTAAAGTAAAAAAAACACTTCTTGCACTCGTAATCCTCTTCACATTCTTAGCACAGGGCTATGCTCAGGAAATTGAAACATTAAGACAGAAAATTGACAATATCATAACTGCTAAAAAAGCAACTGTTGGAGTAGCAATTAACGGTATAAAAATTAAGGATACGCTAAGTATCAATGGTCAAAAACATTTTCCAATGCAAAGTGTATTCAAGTTTCCCATTGCATTGACCATTTTATCTGAAATAGATAAAGGCAATCTTTCTCTTGACCAAAACATTGACATCAACAAAGACGAGTTGTTGCCTGGGTTATGGAGTCCCATTCGAAAAAAATATCCGGAAGGAGTTACACTTACTCTAGGAAAAACTATTGAATACACCGTCGCTTTAAGTGATAATGTTGGCTGTGATGTTTTGCTAAAACTTCTAGGAGATCCACAGGCTGTTGAAAATTATTTTTCGAGTCTTGGTTTTAAGGATTTTGAGGTTAAGATCAATGAAGAAACTATGCAGAATAACTGGGAATTACAATTTCTAAATTGGACAACACCAAAAGAAGCCAACAAAATACTGGCGACGTTTTATGAAAACAAAAATGGTTTACTTTCCCAAGAAAGCTATGATTTTATATGGGACGTAATGAAAGGAACCCAAACAGGGAAAAACAGATTAAGGGGTCAATTACCCGAAGAAACAATTGTTGCGCATAAAACCGGCTGGTCAGGAAAGCATAAAGAAACAGGTATAACTGCTGCGGTAAACAACATTGGAATTGTTTTTCTGCCAAATGGAGAATACTTTACCATAAGCGTTTTTATTACTGACTCTGAAGAAGATTTAGAAGCTAGTGAAAAAATTATATCCGATATTTCCCGGGCAGCTTGGGATTATTTTATTGATCATTGACTATAAATTATCCTAACCAAATATAAAAATGCCAGCATGTAACGACGTGTATAGAAAATAGCGGCTTAAGTGAAAACATAGCAAATGGTAATTGCAAAAATGAGCGTTTAGTGCGCAATCCTTTATTACCTATAGCCGAGGACATTAGCAGTAATTAACGGATCTCTTCCAAAAATATCATCTCATAGTTAGGACGTTCCTCAAACCAACTTTTATATTTTTTTGGTTTCAAATACCTAAAACGACTATCTTACCCCTGCCATAGATACAACTAACAATGAAAAAACTCCCTTTTATTATTGCCATAGTGCTTTTAGCGGCTTGTCAAACTTCAACAGACAAAACTAAAATGCAAACATCGGAAAACCCATTTGATCAAGAATGGGATACCCCATTTGAAGTACCCCCTTTTCATGAAATAAAAGATGAGCATTACATGCCTGCGTTCAAGAAGGGTATGGAAGAAAACCTTGCCGAGATAGAGGCAATTGTAAATAACCCTGAAGCGCCTACATTTGCCAATACGCTTGAAGAATTGGAGAGATCCGGAAAGTTACTTACCAAAGTGCAGCGCGTTTTCTACAACCTAACAGGTTCAAATACCAACCCAAAATTACAAGAACTGCAACGTGAATTAAGTCCATTACTATCGGCCCACCGTGATAAAATAGTATTGAATGAAGAACTTTTCAATCGTGTTGAAACCATTTGGCAGGCACGTGAAAACCTTGACCTGAGTGGCGAACAACGTAAGCTTTTAGAAGATACACGTAAGCGATTTGTTCGCAGTGGCGCACTGCTGAATGAAGAACAGAAAGCTCAAATTTCTGAGATCAATTCCGAGATTTCCGAGCTAACAACGGGCTTTGGCCAAAATCTGCTGGCCGAAACCAATGGCTTTGAACTTATTTTGGATAAAGAGGACTTAGAAGGCCTGTCTGACGGAATTATCGCTGCGGCGGCAGAAACAGCTACGCAAAAAATGGAGAAAGCGGAAACTGATGAAGAGAAAGCAAAATACAAAGATAAGTATGTATTTACACCGCATCGGAGTAGTATGTACCCATTCCTAACGCAATCCAACCGACGAGACTTACGTGAGCAGTTATACACAGCTTATGTGCAGCGTGGTGATAACGATAACGAAACCGATAACAAAGAGATCGCTGCTAAAATAGCAAAACTGCGTGCGGAGCGTGCTCAGTTAATGGGTTATGAAACTCACGCCCATTTTGTGCTCGAAGAGCGTATGCTAAAAACCCCTGAAGAAGTGTATGATCTATTACTGCAATTATGGAAACCTGCACTGGAAAGAGCTAAAGTAGAAGTCGCCGATATGCAGGCAGTTGTGAATAAAGAAGGGCACAACTTCAAAATAGCAGCCTGGGACTGGTGGCAGTATTCAGAGAAAGTCCGTAAGGCGAAATACGATTTGGATGAAGCTGCACTGAAGCCTTATTTATCACTGGACAACGTACTTAAGGGCGTGTTTGAAACTACAAACAAACTTTGGGGCTTAACCTTTACCGAGCTTTTCGATATTAATGTGTATCACCCGGATGCCCGGGTTTGGGAAGTAAAGGACAAAGATGGCAGTCACCTGGGAATTTTCATTGGCGATTACTTCACCCGCTCAAACAAGCGTGGTGGGGCTTGGATGAGCAGTTTTAAAGGGCAATCAAATCTTGATGGCCAAGAACGTCCTGTTGTTGTGAACGTGTGTAATTTCCCGGCCCCCGTTGGCGATGCTCCATCACTACTCAGTTTTGAAAACGTCACCACCTTATTCCATGAATTTGGTCACGCCATGCATGGTGTTTTAACCAATGTTACCTACGGTAGCATGTCAGGGACATCCGGCCCTCGTGATTTTACCGAGTTCCCAGCGCAAATTCTGGAACACTGGGCAGGCGAACCGGAAATCCTGAAGTCGTTCGCAACGCACTATCAAACCGGCGAGGTTATTCCTGACGATTTAATCGACAAATTATTGAAGGCCGCTAAGTTCAATCAAGGTTTTGCAAATACCGAATATCTGGCGGCATCATTGCTGGATATGGATTGGCACACCATCAGGGCCGAAGAAGATGTTAAAGATGCAGATGCTTTTGAAGAAGCTTCACTGGCTAAAATTGGCTTAATTAACGAAATAGCCCCTCGCTATCGCAGCACCTACTTTGCACATATCTTTGCGGGTGGATACGCTGCAGGGTACTACAGTTACGTGCACTCAGCCGTACTTGACTCAGACGGTTTTGAGGCATTTAAAGAAACAGGAGATGTATTTAATCCTGAACTTGCTGCAAAGCTGAGAACCCATGTTTACGAAAAAGGTTCAACTGAAGAAGCAATGGAACTTTATAAAAATTTCCGTGGACGTCAGCCTAAAATAGATGCCCTGCTGAAAGTGAGAGGGTTAGACGGTTCAACGGACTAAGGCCGTTAAAGCTATTTGAAAAGCGGCCCGGAAGTCTGAGCCGCTTTTATTTGAAATATTTCTGTTACGCTGATGAGGCTTCTTAAAACTCTTGCTTTCTGTGTCTTCTTAAGTTTTAGTTCTGTAGTTTTCTCTCACCGTCCAGACGAACTGATTATACTCGAAATCGAACACGGACAACTTGCCTTCCAAGATCAGGAAATGACCGCCGAATACAAAGCCGCCTTAAAACGTCAGCGGATGCGCAGACTGGCAGCCATGCCCTGGCATGAAAATTTTGTGTTATTCACCAAAGCGGGTATAGCGCATATAATTCCCAAAGGCTTGGACCATATTCTCTTTGTGTTAGGACTGTTTTTTTCCAGTCTTATTTTAGGATCGTTACTTTGGCAGGTAACTGCTTTCACACTTGCACACACCATCACATTGGCACTTGCCGCATTAAGTATTGTGCAGATTCCGGTTGCTATAGTCGAACCGCTCATTGCGCTTTCTATCGTCTGGATTGCCGTCGAAAATTGTGTGTTTAAACAAACAAACAAATGGCGACCTTTCATCGTGTTTGGCTTCGGCCTACTACACGGCCTAGGTTTTGCCGCCGTGTTAAGTGAATATGGGTTACCCAAAGGCAATTTGGTGCCTTCATTACTGGCGTTTAATATCGGTGTAGAACTGGGGCAGTTACTGGTATTACTTATTGCCGCCGCATTAGTGTGGTTTATTAGACGTAAAAGCTGGTATCGTCAGTGGATACAAATACCAGCTTCACTAATGATTGCACTGGTTGGCATGTTTTGGTTTATTGAAAGAGTAGTTTAATTGTGCAATTTGGACATTCTAAAGAACAGAATTTCTAAAATTGTTTTTGAAAAAAGTGAAGCATGAACAAAGCTTTTAGAATTCTAAGGAAAGTAATTTTATATACATTCGCTATCCTTTTACTGCTTACCGTTGCAGGTTACGTTTACCTCTATGTACTTCCAAAAGGGCCTGAAATCACAGAAACCAATACAATGGATAGCGGCATAGACTCTTTCGTCATGTACGCTTATGAAGATAGTGAGAGAAAATCCATTAAGGTATGGACGTACAAGCCAAAAAGCTGGAAAGACCAGGAGAAAATAGTTTTTGTTATGCACGGTGGAGGGCGAAATGCTGATGACTATCTCAATGCCTGGATTGAATTAGCTGATAAGAATAACCTACTGATAGTAGCACCTGAATTCGAGAACAAATTTTCAAAGTACACTACTAACGACTATCAAGAAGGGAATTTATTCACCTTTTTTGGCACCAAAAACCCAAAAAGCGAATGGGCATACACGGTAGTTGAAAACATATTTGACCATATCAAGTCAGTCAACGCTATTACCAATAGCCATTACAGCATTTTCGGACATTCTGCTGGTGGGCAATTTGTTCATAGAATGTTAATGATCATGCCCGAATCACGAATTGAAACGGCCATTGCGGCAAATGCAGGGTTGTACAGCCTTCCTGACGAAAATCTTGAATTCCCATATGGATTAAAAAAAACGGACGTCAAATTGAATACCCATTTACCAACCGCCTACAAAAAGAGATTAATTATATTATTAGGTGAACTGGACAATGACCCGGGTTTAGGGACATTTAGAACAACCGAGTTGGCAATGGAACAAGGAGGACACAGACTCGAACGCGGAACCAATTTTTTTAAAGCAAATCAAAAACTAAGCAAGCAGAATGACTGGGTGTTTCACTGGGAAATAGACACCATAAAAAATGTTGGACACGATTATAGAAAAATGTCCAAAAATGCGATTAAATGGATAAAAACTACCCCTGACAAGGGCTAATATCCATTGCTGCCCTGGTTGGTCAAAACAGAAAAAATCCCTCCATGCAAACCTCCGGACTATAAGGTGTTCAGTAACTATTCACATATTCTGCAAATTCTTAGAGTGATCAAAAGCTTTATCCGACCCATCAACGGAAGCTTGGAATTACTTATCACAATAAACCCCTACCCATCAGAGGCATAACTAGATACTAATAAGTCAACAAAGGCTTGTTCATACTTTTTTCAGGAGCATCTTCTGGTAGCTTCATTTTCGCTTGCGCAGGAACAGTATTGCAGGAACAAATAATGTAAGAATAAACCTACTTTTAAATAAGGTTTGTTATTTTAATACTTTCATTTGTTTATGACAATAAGCGTTATAATAGAAAAGGAAAACAAAGGTGAGTCTTTTGTCTATTTAAAGAAACTCCTTGACAACAGCAGTTTTAAAATTGAGCTTAAAGGCAGGGCGTCATCTGTAAAAGAAGGCATTAGTCTAATTAAGACCTTAAACCCGGATTTGGTATTTTTAGACGTCGAATTGGATGATGGACTGGGATTTGAGGTTTTAGAACAATTTCCAAATCCACTTTTTGAGACTATTTTCATAACCACTTTTGACAATTACTATAAACAAGCCTTTGAACATTTCGCTTTCGCATATGTAAAAAAACCTTTTCGCAGAAGTAAATTGGAAAGAGTACTTAACCGGTTTTTTTTGAAAGAAATCAGGCCCTTGCAAAAAACAAAAAAACTGCTATCCCACCTCGACAAAACAAACGCTTCAATACTTATACAATGCGGTAATACCCATCACTCAATTTCACTCGAAGAAATCATTTTCTTAAAAGCAGAGGTCAACTATACCATGTTTTTTTTAACAAAAAAACGAAAAATTCTAGCCAATAAGGGATTGATCTACTACCAGAAACTACTGGAAAAAAAAGGGTTTTTTAAAGCAAATCGTTCCGTCTTACTCAATATTTCCCATATAAAGAGCATTTATAGAAAAGAGATGATTATACTTAGTAACAGGGAAAAAATAGCGGTTTCCATTCGCAACAGAGCTCATTTATCTCTACTCATTGAAACACTAAAATAACCACTGCCTACGCTTAAAAGTTTCTTCCGTTCACTCGTTAATTACCATCTTAATAAACCATGAAACTAACGTATTTTCCTACTCCCAAGTTTTAAGTTAGCATGGAGAAGCTACTTTTGGAATTGCTATATAAAAATAATAGGACACAGGTATCGGAAGAAGATGTAAAGCTACAACTTATATCACATCCTGAATTCCCAAGCCTTAAGTCGGTAACAGACACATTAGACTATTTTGAAATTGATAACATCGCTGCGAATGTCCCCACAGATGCTCTACCACAATTACCTGATTCTTTTTTAGCCCTTATTAAAGAAGCAGATCAGAAAGAAGAATTGGCTTTAATTTCAAAAAAGAAGAAGAAGGTAATCTTGCAAAACCAACATGGTGAAAGATCAAAAATCCTTACTGATGTATTTCTTGAAATATGGACAGGTACATTAATTGCGGTAGAAAAAGGAAAGAATAAAACAGCAGGGCTTGGAGCCTTAAGAAACCCGCAACTTATGCTAGGCGTACTTGCCTTATTGATTTTAGGCAGTATCACCTTCTCAGATATGGATATGCTAACCGCAGTGTATACTTCACTGAGTTTCTTTGGGCTAACAATAAGTTTTTTTATTGTCAAGACAGACTTGGGAACTCAAGACACCTTATCAAAGAAAATTTGCAGCATGCTTTCTTCTAAACCCGCAGGCTGCTCCTCGGTAATCACCTCCAAACGCAGTAAACTCATTAATGATATTTCGCTAGGCGACCTATCTATGATTTACTTCTTAAGCATACTTCTTACTACTGTAACCCTGGGTATTCATGGAAGCCTGCCTTTTGCCATTGCCCTTCTTTCTTTACCTATGGTAGCCTATAGTATCTATTCTCAAGCAATACAATTAAAAGTATGGTGCGCTTTATGCCTGGCCTTGTCGTTTATTTTGGTGAGCCAGTTCGCAATACTTGCTCTAGCACACACAAACTGGCAATTTCCATTGAACTATACACTTAAGGCGCTTAGCTTAGGTGTATTGATTGCCTTATTCTGGCTGAGCTATAAAAAGCAGTATTTGAGTATGAAAGCACTATTCAAGACAAAAAAAGAATATGTAAACTTAAAGCGTAATTACGCTTTCTTTAAAAATGCTTTAGAAAAGGGTAAGGTCAAAAAATTGTATGAAGTAGACCAACCGCATAGAATCATCTTTGGCAGTACATCTCCCTCGCGACTTCAAATTACCGCGTATACCAACCCGCTTTGTGGTTTTTGTTCGGAGGCCTTCATGGCGTATCATAAAATTTTGAGAAATCCCACTATTGATGTAAGCGTTGAGCTCATATTTAATACCCCACAAGAAATGGAAAATCCTTCCTATGAAATATCCAAGCGTATTCTGGAACTTTATCAGGAAGATAAACAGAAGGCCTGGGAGTCACTCGATTCTTGGTTCTCCAATAGGGACATTAGTTTATGGCGGAGAAAATTTGGATCCCCAGACCCTAGTACCGCTTTGGAAAATGAAATACTGGATGCGCATAGAGGGCTCTGTAAAGTAAACGCAATACACTATACTCCGGAAACATGTATTGAGGATTATACGTTTCCAAGGAAGTACTATGACTATAACGATTTGCATCTATTGATTGAAGATATAGTAGCCGACTTCAAGATACAGCGGGAACACCATTTGGTTCTGCTGTAGTCGGATAGTAACGGTAAATAAGATATTCTTGCAAGAGTAGACACAAACGCTGAGTGTCTTTAAATGTTCAGGAAAATAATCTTAAAAATAAAGTTATGTTAGAAAACATTTTAAAACTAAATGGTATTGAAGTTTTGTCCAAGAGTGAACAAAAGCAATTAATAGGGGGAATAGATACCAATCCCGAAATACCTTGCGGTGGACCAAATCCACCCTGTCCTCCAGGCTATTGTTGTGGCAGAGGTCAAAATATTCAGTATGCTTGTGTTATTGCAGAACCCGGTTTCATCAATTGTTTGTAATCCCGGGGCCTGTTAATTAGGATATTGAGACTGTCTTTTCCTGACAGTCTCAATTAAACTAAAACGTGTTAATGTCCCATTTTTTTTGAAGATAATTCTATGTGGTTGGTTATTTTTTACAGACGTAACACGCTATTGACCTTAACCCTATTCATAAGTGTATTACATCTTTTGGATTTCTTTTCCTACTTCTTCACGTATTTTTTCAAGTAAAATTTTCAATTCACCAAAACGGTGAATAACATCCTTGCCAATAACCTGATCTGCCCTACTGACCATGTAGTATAAATAGGTGATTTGGGAAACCAACATCTGCTGTGGATAAGCGCCTTCGTCATTTTTAAGTTGTTTTAAGGCAGTTTTTACCATTTCCCATCTGGCCGTTTTATCGTCTTTTGCTTCCAGATCTTTGAATTCTTTTTCCAGGGCATTTTGCAGTTTTCGGGCTTCGTCCAACAAGGCGATTACCTTTACCTGCATATCCTGTTGTTTTTGGAGTATAGCCCCGGTCATACCTTCCACCTTCTCCCTGGGATCCATCAGTACTTCAAAATCCTGGGTAAAACTTTTACCACCTACCGTCAGTTGCGCAGTATAGCTGCCCGGAGGTACCAGGGGGCCATTTTTAAAACGCCTCTTAATATCCTTGTCCCATGGTCCTTTTTGACGTAAGTCCCAGGCGAATCGGTTCAAACCTTTTTTGGTTTCCAATTTTTTATTGACGTAACGAAAGATGGTACTTAGGTTCATATCCTCCTCCTCATTTACCGATGATCCCAATACCGTACTATCGCTCAAAATCGTAACGACGGTTTCTTTTTTTGAATTTAAAATCTCCAGTTTTAAACCTTTGGTGACTTTGGGTAAATAGTAGTCTATATAGACCCTTGTCCTCGGGTAATTGGGAAAGGTATTGCCCGTCCGTACCATGGGATGGCGATACCGTATGGTGTTGTCCGGTTTAAAGAGATAGGGTTCCTTACCTTGAGAAGCAAGGGCAGCATCGCGCAAGGCGGTAATGTTATCCAAAATCCAAAAACCACGACCCATGGTACTGAGCACCAGATCCCCCCGGAAGATCTTTAGATCGGTAATTGGGGTCACCGGAAGGTTCTGTTGAAACGGTTTCCAGGTTTCCCCATCGTTGAAAGAAATATACATGCCGTACTCCGTCCCGGCGTACAGCAATCCTTTTTTTACGGGATCTTCGCGCAGAACCCGTGCGGTATGGTCCTTTGGAATACCGTTGGTAGCAACGCTTAAAAGCGTCCAACTGGCACCATAATCATCGGTCTTATATAAATACGGTTTTTCATCACCCAATAAATGCCTGTCCACAGCAATATAGGCCGTAGCCCTATCGTGTGGTGAGGGGGCAATGGATTCTACCCTACCCCCTTCCGGTAGTTTTTTAGGTGTTACATTTTGCCATGTTTTGCCGCCGTCTTTGGTCAGGGAAACTACACCATCGTTAGAGCCTGTCCATATCAAGCCTTCCTGTAGGGGAGATTCACGTATGGAATACAAAGCGCTGTAATATTCTTCTCCCGTAATATCCCGTGTTATGGGACTTCCTGAAATAACTTGTTTATCCGCTTCAAAAGCAGTCAAATCGGGTGAAATGGTCTCCCATTCGTACCCATCGGAATCCGTTTTGTGTAAAAACTGTGAGCCGTGGTATACCACATCAGGGTTATGTGGCGATACATGTACCGGTGCAACCCGCTGAAAACGGTAGGTTAAGTCCTTCGGATTGTGTCCATAAATGTTGGAAGCTCCTATGTAATAACTCTTTTCTACCCCGGTAAGCTTATTGAAAACCCCAAAACGCCCTTTACAATTGGCATATACAATGTTATGATTCCCGGGTTTGGGTACCGCCGGTCCGGTCTCACAGCCTCCTGTATTCATTACCCAGGCTGTCCCGGGATTCTGGACAGCACTTGGCGGAAAACTGGGTATGGCTATGGTAGAATAATTATCTTGCTGCCCCGCATACAGCCAATAGGGATATTGATCGTCTACTTCTACCTGATACAATTCCGCAGTGGGTTGGTTGAACTGCGTTGACCATGTCTTACCCCCATTGAAACTAACATTGGCGCCGCCGTCATTGGCCTGAATCAAAATCTCCGGATTATTTGGATTTAACCAGATATCATGGTTATCCCCATGGGGAACGGGCATTACTTTCCATGTCTTGCCGCCATCCAAAGATTTTAGAAGTGGATTGGCGTTGGAGTACACAATATCAGGATTGGTGGGATCAACCTCTACGTTGGTGTAGTAAAACGGCCTGTTCACCAATCGGATATCATCCGAAACATGATCAAACGATTTGCCCTGGTCCACCGACTTGTAAAGCCCCTGTTCGCCCTCAGGCGCTTCGATAAGGGCATAGAGAATGCTTGAATCTACGGGAGATACAGCCAAATCTATCTTACCAATGGTATCCCTGGGGAGTCCGTTTTCAAGCCGGGTCCAATCCTTGCCCCCATTTACAGATTTATAGATACCTCCTTCTTCTTTGGTACCCCCGGATATAATCGTCCAGGGTTTTCGTTCTGCTTTCCATGCGGCAGCATAAATTACATTGGGATTGCCCGGCAATAGTTCAATATCCGAAAAACCTACTTTATCGGAAATAAAAAGGACCTTTTCCCAATTTTTACCGCCATCCTCAGTCTTAAACACACCCCGTTCGGGATTGCTTCTAAACGCATTACCAATAGCGGCTACCCAAACAATATTGCTGTTTGTGGGATCGATTTCGACGGCCCCTATTTGCCCAACATCTTTGAGCCCGACATGGTCCCATGTTTTACCCGCATCGACAGATTTATACACGCCTTTTCCGCTGATGACATTACTCCGGAGTCCATCGGAGCCCGTCCCTACATACACTATGTTCGGGTCATTCTCAGCCACCTGTATGGCCCCAATGGAGGGCGTGCTAAAAAACCCATCGGAAACATTATTCCAGGTCGTACCGTAATCCTCAGTTTTCCAAACACCACCGCCGGAAGCCCCTAAATAAAATGTGCCGGGTGCTAAAGCCGTGCCCATTACGGAAGTGACACGGCCTCCACGTTCAGGACCCACGGTACGATATTGCAGGGCTTCAAAGTCTTGAGAAATTACAATATTGCTCAAGGCCAGGAACGGCAAGAGCAACAGTTTTAAATGTAAAGGGAGGTTCATGTGAATTGCGTTAGTTAAATTTTAAAACAAAAAATTGAAAAATGTTGAATCAAAGTGCATGAGGAGTACTTTTTAAGAAAGCCAAAGATAGTTCCATCTCCAAATTTAAAAGTACTTAATGGATTAGCTCGTATTACTTCAAGAAGTATAAAAACTACGCTCATTGTTGTTTGAATTCAAATACCAATATAACCCTTAGTAAAATTACCTGAAGGTGCATTGTGGAATAGGGGAAGAAATTAGAGATTGAAACACCATTAGTGGGTTTGGAATCCGCGGTCAAGGATAAGCGTTCCCAACCCAAAGGGGCAAAGTGTTATGGTGTATACCCTTGATCCAGGGGAATGGTAATTTCCGCAACTACCCCGTTATTCACCGGTATCAATTCAAAGGATGCCTGATGGTTATACACAAAGGCTAAGCGCGAGCGGGTGGTATACAGGCCGATTCCTTCTTTTCGGAACTTGTTTTTATGATCCGATAACTCTCCTTCATTGTAGACCCAAAGCTTCAAATGGTCATCTTCAGCTTCCATTCCTATTTCTATGCGGCTGGCATTTTCCGATTTCGAAATGCCATGCTTAATAGCATTCTCCACAAGGGGTTGCAATATAAAATTAGGAACGCTATGTTGCATTACTTCCTCCTTTTTATGAATAACCACTTCCAGCTCTAGATTTCTAAATCGTTCTATTTCCAGATACTGGTCAATGTAGTCAATTTCCTTCTCCAAAGGAATGAGTTGATGCCTGGATTCTTCTAAAATACACCTCAAAAATGTACCCAACCTGGACAACATTCCCGAGGCTACCCGGGTTTTGCCATGTTCGACCGTGCTGATGACATTATTTAAGGTGTTAAACAGAAAATGTGGGGATAATTGCGACTTTAAGGTGTTCAATTCACTTATCAGAAGTTGTTTTTCCAAGGAAACTGCTGCATCCTGTCGTTCTTTAGATTCTTTTTGATACTCCATAGCATGCGCCATTCCAATTATGGCCATGTAAATGAAGAAGTGCCAATGAAAGAGATTGAGAAAAAAGATCTTAAAATATTGGAGGAAGACTTCCCAACGAAACACGCCAATACCCAGAAGATTCCATATTACGGAATACACCGCCAAATAGAAAAGTACCAAAATAACGGCAAAGGCAATATGAAGTAATGCTCCACTGTAATAGGTTTGCCGGTCTATCCTGAAGCGTTTCCCCAGCCAAAAGATCAAGGGACTAAGGAACCCCCAGACACTCCAAACCAGTAGCTGAATAAAAAAAAGTTGCCACCAACTCTCATTGCCACCCGCATCCATTGATTTAAGGTACAGCTGCGTACTGGTAAACACTGCTGCGATTACCCAAATCAAATGGATTACCATATTTCTTTTCTGCTGTTTACTCACCACTAGCAAAAGGTACAAAAATCAACACTTTAGTGTACGCCCTCCAATGTAAAGGGAAGGTGTTTCCGTACTCTTGAATGATGTCCAAAATCATCGGACACGGAATACGCAAGAATGATCCAATACTGTTCGCCCACTTTATGAATAAAATCGTAAGGATCAGACGAGTTTAAAGGTATAGTGAATTGAACCATAGTAGTATCGTCTATTTCCTTTGCCTGCAGAATCTTAAACGTGCTTTTCCCACCGATTTTATCATCATTTTTAGGATTTCCAGCACTTTTGACATACAGATCCACACCAGAAGCCTGATCATTTACAATGTTAAAAAGTAACAAATCACTACCCACAATGCTGTTTTTAGAATTAAATCCCACCCCTACCCATCCGTTGGTTTTTGCCTGTAAAGTACATCGCAACGCCTCTTTTTCAATGCTGTAGGTGAATGACATCCCCTGAATGGTAATTTTCTGCTGGCCGTAAAGGCCAGCAGAAAAGAGGTAACATGCGGTAATACAGCAAATACATTGAATACCTCTCATATTACACTCCATTGATCTCGGTAGTTATCCCAACAATTTCCCACTTTCCGGAATCCGATTTTGCCATGGAAAGCTGGTACAGAAAGTCGTATTCGGAGCTTACCGCGTTCAATACCACTACAGCAAGATTCTCGCTTAGAAACTCAGCATGCTTGTAGGTGATTTTTCTGGGTTTTCCACCCAATTGTTTTTCTTTCACCATAGTAATGTACTGTTCTGCAGAAAAGGTGTTGAACTTTCCGCCAATCAACACATATTGCAGGGAGTTCTCTTCTATTACCGTTTTTAACAATTCCGCATTTTGTACATCCGCTCCTTTGACAAAATTGGCGGCAACCTTTTTAATGTCCGCCTTGGCATCCTGTGCTTTCACAGGTCCAAAAGTGAGTACTCCCAGTAGTAATACGCCTAAAAGATTTCTGATTATCATGATTTTAGTTTTTAATGTTAAGCTAACATACAGGGACTAAAAACCATAGGAAAGACCGAAGTGGGTAGTTCGGTTAGCCGTGTTGTGAAACGCGGAAATTCAAAAGCGAAAAATTTTCGGCAGGGCTAACTTTTTCTACGCCTTTTTGCAAAATCACCGTCCATCCAGCTTTGGAAGTCAGATTTTCTGCTATTGGCAAGTTTTACCTTTTTTCCGTTTTTCAGTATCACCAAACTGCTGTGTTTGTCAACATTTTCAATAGCAGATACCATCTCAATATTTACAATAAATGATCTATGAGTGCGAAAAAATTTCTCCGGATCTAAGGTTTTTTCGAGTTTGTCCATGGATTCCCGGACCGTAAATCGTTTTTTTTCAGTGGAAACCTCTACATATTGGTCAGCCCCCTCTATTAGTACAATGTGATCTACGTTTATAAAAACCGTTTTTCCGATGGACTTTACGGCTATTCGTCTTATGTATGCCCTTTCAGGATCGCCAACTTCGTTCTCTGCAAAGGCATGAAGTAGCCTTTGATACTGCACTGCAGTATCTGCCAATCGGTCTTTCTTCAGCATTTGAAATGCCTTCTGGAGAGCAGTAGTGATGCGTTCCGGGATATAAGGCTTTAGGATATAATCAATGGCGTTTTGTTCAAATGCCGCAATGGCGTAAGTGTTGTAGGCAGTAACAAAAATAAAATAGGGATAGGGAGGCGTGCAGCGCTGTACCACCTCAATACCGTTTAATTCAGGCATCTCAATATCCATGAATACGATATGAGGCCTTTGTGTAGTAATACTATTCAGAGCATCTTTACCATTGGCACAGGTTTCAATGATTTCTAAGTCCGAAAACTTTTCAAGATGAAGTAGTAACCTGTTTAAAGCCTCGCGTTCATCATCAACGATAAGTGCTTTATACCCCATACGTCCACTTCTAATTGCTTTATTATTCTTTATCCCAAATCAATGAAAACGAACAGGCTTAGGTTCCTGATGGCTCTCCGGAAAAGAGAAATGCCTGTGCAATACAAGATGTTCGGATCCTTATTTGAAGAAACCAGGATCAGTCAAATCCTATATTCTTTAAACCAAGGTGACTCATCTTAATCGCTTCCAAAGGGGACCGATCAAACGTCATGTCCTGTTCTACAAAGTAGTATTGCATTCCGGACCGTTCTTTTTGTTGGAGAATCCGCCCGAAATCAATGGTGCCTACACCCACAGGAGCGAAGAGGCCATTTTCACCCATGTCCTTTACATGCCATGCTTTAAATCTACCCGGATACTTTTCAAAGTAGTGCAAAGGATCTGCACCGGCTTTGACCACCCAAAAAAGATCCATCTCGAAATTTACATGCTCGGGATCGGTATGCTCAAGCAGATACCTCAAAGGGGTAATGCCCTCCTTATTGGGTTTTAACTCAAAATCGTGGTTATGGTACAAAAGCTTCAGACCATTTGCAGTGGCTTTCTCTCCCAGTTCATTGAGGATCTTGGCCAGATCTTCAACACTGCCCTTCATCCCCATGGTCTTGGTTGCGTTATCGTATGTAAACATTCCCATTGGCGGTATGGGGATAACCAAAAACTCGAAACCCACTTCCTTTGCAGCCGAAAATTGCTTGTCCGCGTTTTTGAGGGTTATTGCGCCTTGATGGGTACTAACGGCCTGCAGTCCTAATTGTTTTAGTACTTTTCTAAACTCTTGTGGGGATAGTCCATAATAATTCCCTTTATCATAACCTGCGGCTTCTATATAGGCATAACCACTTGCTGCAACCGTCTTTAAGGTCTTCACAGGATCCTTACTCATCTCATCCCGTACCGTGTAAAGCGCCAAACCTCCAAACTGTTCTTCCTGGGCATTTGCTATAAAGGGCAGCATAAAAGCGAAAATAAACATGAGGGCTGTTGTTAGGGATTTGCGTACATATCTCATATCGTAAAACTTATTGAGGAAAAGTGTTAGTCAGGTTAAAAGTTAACTAAAATTCCGAAAAAGGAAAGAGGTAAACAAAAAACCCATCTTAAAAAGACGGGCTTACAGTAGTTATTATGCCAATGGATTACCTTTCAATCGTTTTTCAATCTTTCGCTTCTTTGCAGTGAGCCGTTTCATAATGTCCATTAGGTTGCTATCCTTGGTCTTTTTGTATATTTCATTAATAGCCAAAATAAGCTGTTTAGCTTCTCTTGAAGCGGCAACCCTATCGCTGGTAGACATATGGCTTAGGGTCCTATTTTCAAATTCGTTAGCTTTTTCTAATAAATCTGCAGTCATTTTTATTTAAAGTTACATGTCAAAAAAATAATCTCAGGTAAAATACCATACCTTAGATTTATAGGTGCATCAGCATTCTATATTTAAGAAATTTTTCACTTCTTGAATTCTACTGCTATTATGACAACACCTGCAATTCAGTTGGCAATATAAATATATAGCGTATTGCAATCTCCTAAATAAAACTTAAATTACGGGTTAAATAACATTGCTATGAAAATTTCAATAAGACTATTTCTTTTTATGGTTGTGCTTGCTCCACTGGTACTATCCTGCTCTTCAGACGATGATGGTGATGAGGGTAACGGGTCCCAGACATTGGAATTAGTGGGGACATGGGTTTTAGTACAAATGAACGTAAGCGCCGCCGTTGATGCCAATTTTGATGGTACGACCTCCTCAAATCTTTTGGACGAAGCAGATTGTTTGGAAGACACTATTGTCCTTGCTAGTACTTTTGAATGGACCTCTACAGAAGCTTTCCCCAACTCAATTTCGCCTATTACAGGAGACCTTTACAACATTCCCTGCCTCCCTACTCAAAATAGGGATGGTGATTGGGGTGTGACGGATAACAACCTATTTTTAATAGGTGTTGTAAATCGAACCTTTTTAATTAGCGGTAACCAAATTATTGAAACTATTGGGCAAGATCTTCCCGGTATTAGTACCCTGGTCTATGAAAAGCAGCAATAATACTTAGCGAACCGTATCTTTTTTATTTAATTGCTTTTGAATAGTGTCCAGTTGTTCTTTAAGATCTGTGTTGTTTGATTCTAACTTTTGTATCCTGGTTTCAAATTCCCGGACTCCAATGTATTCTTCCGTTATGAACAACGGTTTAAGCATGCTGAACAGGGTAAATACAAAACTTACTGCTACTGCACCTATCAAACAAAATAATAAAATCCGTTCCCTTTTGTAGGTAGCCTTTTCTGTTTTTCCCAGGTTTTCCTTTTCCTTAGGAGACAGTTTTCTGGTGCTACCCAATTGCTCTAAAAAGGTATCCCATTTTTCTTCCTCTTGCACGTAAAGGTTGGTAAAGCCCCCCTCTTCCAAAAATTCCGTGGTATAGGCTGTTGATGATAACATGAATATCTTGATTCCGTTACCACTCATAATATCCAGCAAATCGGAGTCATGATCAATAATCTCCTTAATGAGTTTTTCTACATACTCTAAGCTGTAGTTGGGTCGCAAGAACTCGTCATATAGCAAACGGGTCTCAAAGTAATCGTCCCGCTCCGCAGCGTATTGTAAAAACTTATCCTTGAGCTCGGCCTTGAAAAACTCGCTCATTTTTCTATTCTGAGTTGGTTGCTAAACAATCGTGAATATAAAGTTAATCGAAAACCTACGGGGGTTAAACATCCCAAGGTAAAAGAATTGTTACCTAAAAGGAAGAAAGAAAAAATGCAGGCAAGCACTATACAATTTCTGCACTAAGCCCAGCCTGTAACAGCCGGGAGCATCTTGGTTTAAGATCGTCGTATTCTCCGGTTTTCACAGTGCATTTTCCCTTGTAATGCACTATTAGTGAGCATTGTTCTGCCTGTTCAGGGGTATGTTCACAGACATCAATAAGGGTATCAATGACATGATCAAAGGTATTCACATCATCGTTATAGAGGATAATTTCATTCTGCCTTGCAGTTTCCTCTTGCAATAATAGCTCTTCCGAATATTTTTCCTTAACGCCCATCACAGCTAACTTGTACCTCTAATGTACATATTTTGCCGCAACCCAGTCATTCTTGATTACTTTTTTTTCAATTTGTAAACCCAGCGCTTCACATTTTGTGGAAATAGCATTTAAATCCTTTAAATAGAAGCCACTAAGCAATAAGCTTCCCGGTTGGTTGAGATGGGAAAGGTAAACAGGAATGTCCCGAAACAAGACATTCCTGTTAATATTAGCAAGGATAATATCATAGTTTTTGTGATTGAGGTTGCTCACATCTCCAAGCGCTACTTGTATTCTTTGACACTCGTTTCGTCGGACATTTTCCATTGCATTTTCATAACACCAGGGATCTATATCTATGGCATCTACCTCCCTTGCCCCTCTTTTTTCTGACAAAATCGCCAAAACCCCCGTACCACAGCCCATATCTAAAACTGATTTGCCGTTTAAAGGTTCCTCCAAAAGCAGCGTAAGCATCATGTAAGTAGTCTCATGATGCCCTGTTCCAAAGCTCATTTTTGGAGCAATAACAATATCGTAGGTTACCGGTTCGGGGTCGTGAAATGGCGCACGCACCAAGCATTCCGGACCAACTTTGGTTACGGGAAAATTCTTTTCCCAGGTGGCGTTCCAATTTTGCTGCGGAATTTCCCTGGAAGACCACTGGATCTCAAACTCCGGGTTTTGGAATAGGCCTATGCTATTATTATCCAGTCCTTTAAACTGTTTCTTTGGGATATAGGCCTTTACCCCATCCTCGGTTTCCTCAAAACTTTCAAACCCTAATTCCCCCAGTTCCGCTATCAAAATCTCCGATGCCGGCCGTGGCGGATACACCACAAAATGGAATTCCAGGTAGGCCACGCTTTAGATGGCTTTTACAATAGCCAGGAAATCATCGCATTTCAAAGATGCTCCTCCAATAAGTCCTCCATCCACATCCGGCTTAGCAAAGATTTCCGCAGCGTTACCCGGTTTAACACTTCCTCCATATAGGATAGTTACCTTTTCTGCAAGTTCGTGATCATAGGCTTCCCCTATGGTTTTTCGGATAAAGGCGTGCATTTCCTGCGCTTGCTCTGGTGTTGCGGTTTCTCCTGTTCCAATAGCCCACACCGGTTCGTACGCCAAGACTATTTGACGCCATTGCGAAGCCTCAAGATGAAACAATGCATTTTTTAGCTGATCGGCCACAACAGCAAAGTGATTGTTGTTTTTCCGCTCTTCCAATTCTTCGCCAAAACAAAAAATGACGCGCATCTTCCGGGCCAAAGCAGTATTTACTTTTTTCTCCAAAAGGGAATCCTCCTCTCCAAAAAGCGATCGGCGCTCGGAATGTCCCAATATCACGTTATCTACGCCAATATTCAAAAGCATATCTGCAGAAATTTCTCCAGTAAACGCCCCATTCTCGGCAAAGTGCATATTTTGTGCAGCGACCTGGATCACAGAACTTTGTAAACTCCGTACTGCAGTGGCCAGGTTTACAAAGGTAGGAGCAACAATAATCTCTGCTTTTGTGTCCGGCACTTTGGCAGACAATTCCGATAAAAGGGCTTCGGTTTCTTCCAGGTTCTTATTCATCTTCCAATTTCCCGCTACTATTTGGGTTCTCATACTTCTTTTATTTAGGTGTTACTATATCATTGTTGGTATCTAAAGTGTATCGTCTAACCGGATCTCATCAAGATCGTTGTAATGTTTCTTTTGAAGTATGGTCCCTTTTTCTAAAACCAGGATACCCGGGTTAGACCGGATAATGGTCTTCAAGGTGGTCATATCCGTAAAATAGAAATCGAAATTAAGCCCATACTCCTTTTTAATGGCCTCCCCTTCGGCAATACCGGAGGCAGACATTCCAATTACGGTGTATCCTTTACGCAATGCTTCATCGGTAAGGGTCTTTACCTCTTCAAATACACCCAGTTCACTTTTGGCCAGGTCATAGGCGATAACCATTACTAATTTTGGAGTGTTTAACAAGGTGTCCGTAAAATCCTCCCCCTCTTTTTCAATAGTAAAATCATGTATAGGCGGTTCGTATCCTTTTTGGATTTCTTTGGTTTCCACTCCCACAAATTCCCCATTTACAGAAGGATAGTCCCCGTTAGTGACTATGACTTGTTCCTGCCCATCAACCATAAACTTCCAGGCATATTCATAAAGCGGCTTTGGCGCATTTTCCGGAATACTCATGCCTTCCTGAATATTAACCCCAATTTTATATGGCCTAAAATCCTTTGCCGGTAAATGGCGCAACACATGATTACAAAAAAGGAAGCAAGCTATAGTGGCCACACCCATCACTACCCAGGATGTTTTCCGGGTTACCAGTGGCTTAATGTGCTTTATCCCTACCACCAAGACAAGAATCAGTACCAATAAGATCACGTCTTTTGCAAAGGATTGCCAGGGGGTAAGTTTAACGGCATCTCCAAAACAACCACAATCGGTCACCTTGTTAAAGTAAGCCGAATACAACGTAAGGAAGGTAAAAAAGAGGATCATCCCCAGAAGGCTCCACACTGTCAACTTTGGCAGGAACCCGATGAGCAATGCAACTCCTAATACCACTTCTACAATTACCACAAAAATGGATAGTGCTAATGCATAAGGTTCAAAGAAAGGAAGATCTAAAACTGCGGCACTAAAATATTCTTCCAATTTAAAAGAAAATCCTACGGGGTCATTCAGTTTTATCCATCCGCTAATAATAAAAAGTATCCCTACAAAACCTCTTGAAAAGCCAACCAAATATTTCATAATGAAGGGGTTAAATGGATTAAGGCAAACACCGCGTAATTGATAATATCCTCGTAATTTGCAGCGATCCCTTCACTAACAATAGTCCTGCCCTGGTTATCTTCAATCTGCTTTACTCGCAGCAATTTTTGTAGAATAAGATCCGTGAGCGAACTTACCCGCATCTCCCGCCAGGCTTCCCCATAGTCATGGTTTTTAGCCTCCATCAAATTTTTTGCCTTGCCTACCTGTTCATCGTAGAGTGAAAGGGCTTCCTCCTCCGTAAGATCCGGCTGTTCCACTACTCCTCTTTCCAGTTGAATGAGTGCCATAACGGCGTAATTGATAATCCCTATAAACTCCGATTGCTCCCCTTCATCAATCTTTCGGGTGGTATTTTGTTGAAGACTCCGTATACGCTGCGCTTTGATAAAAATTTGATCTGTTAAGGAAGGTAAACGAAGAATACGCCAGGCGGTACCATAGTCTTTCGCTTTGTTTTGAAATAGCGTACGGCAATTTTGAATAATTGCATCGTATTGTGTAGAAGTTTGCTGCATTAATCTGCTAATTTGCGTAATTTCCGTTCAAAATCGGCTCGTAAAAAGACACGCCAAAGATAATTGAAACGTATTAAAGCCCTCCAGGTTCCATGACCATAAATTGCAAAGGCACCCTTATTGACTTATCTGCAGCCAAGGTCATGGGCATTCTGAATATTACCCCGGATTCTTTTTACGATGGAGGAAAATATAAAGATCCCAGGAGCATCCTAAACCAAACGGAAAAAATGCTAACGGAAGGAGCTACTTTTATTGACGTTGGCGCCTACAGTTCAAGACCAGGAGCGGATCATATTGGTGAAGATGAGGAATTACTCCGTATCCTTCCCATTCTACAACTTCTCTCTACCAAATTTCCGGAAGCCATTTTATCTGTAGATACTTTTAGAAGCCGTGTGGCCAAGGAATGCCTTGAGTCCGGAGCAGCCCTTATCAATGATATTTCCGGAGGGTTTTTGGATCCTAAAATACTGGATGTGATAGCGGATTTCCAGGTACCGTACATTCTAATGCACATGAAAGGAACTCCGCAAAATATGAAGGAAAAAACAGATTATAAGGACATCCTAAAAGAGGTGATCCACTATTTTGCTGAGCGAGTAAGCCTGGCACGGGAGAAAAAGATAAATGACATTGTTATTGATCCTGGATTCGGGTTTTCAAAAACAGCACAGCAAAGTTTTACCTTGCTAAGGCATTTGGACCTGTTAAAGGCGCTTGAGTTGCCTGTATTAGTAGGAGTGAGTAGAAAATCGATGATCTACCGAACCTTGAAAACTACCCCTCAGCACGCCTTGAATGGCACTACAGCCTTGCACATGGTAGCCCTGCAAAACGGGGCAAATGTCCTGAGGGTCCATGATGTGAAGGAGGCCATAGAATGTATCCGCCTCCATGACAAGCTCCAAACCGTATCGCCGGCGTAAAGTGGTCAGTTCTTACCTAATTTCCTAATTTTACAAAAACAGGCTGCATTGGAATTTCTTAATTTTCTTGAATTCAAGATTACCGATTTAATTGATATTGTCCTTGTAGCGGTTTTACTCTATTACATCTACAAGCTGGTCAAAGGGACAGTAGCCATCAACATCTTTATTGGAATTGTTATTGTTTGGGCGCTTTGGAAATTAACGGAACTCCTACAGATGAAAATGATCAGTAGTATGGTAGGAGGTTTTATGAACATTGGCCTTATCGCATTGATCATAGTATTCCAGCAAGAGATCCGAAAGTTCCTTCTGCTGATTGGATCTACTAATTTTGCTACCAAACGTGGCTTTATACGGCATTTTAAGTTCCTAAAACAGGAAACACTGCCTACGGAGGTGAATGTGGACGCCGTAATAGGGGCCTGTAAAAATATGGGCATTAGTAAGACCGGTGCTATTTTAGTGATAGAGCGCAATAACAATCTGGATTTTGTAAAGTCTACCGGGGATAAAATGAACATTGAAATTACCCAACCCATAATTGAGAGTATTTTTTATAAGAACAGTCCGTTACATGATGGAGCAGCCATTGTCCAGGACAATTATATCACCGCTACCCGGGTAATTTTACCGGTGTCCAATGAGCGGAGTATTCCCCTGAGGTTTGGCTTGCGGCATCGTGCCGCTGTTGGGATCACCGAAAAAACAGACGCGATATGTTTGGTGGTGAGCGAAGAGACCGGGCTGATCTCCTATATTAAAAATGGCGAATTTGTATTGTATAAAAACCTGGAAGAACTAACGGAAATCATCAAAAAAGATTTAACGTGACGCATTGTAAAAACTGTGGGCACAGTCTACGATACGATTTTAGTTATTGCCCTAATTGTGGCGCTAAAATCATCAAGAATCGTCTAACTTTAAAAAATATCGGACAAGATTTAAGTTTTCAGGTCTTTAATCTGGACAATACTTTTCTGAAAACCTTCAGACATATGTTTTCTAAACCGGAGATAATCATTCAGGGTTTTATTTCCGGTGCCCGGAAGAAATACATGAATCCCGTCAGCTATTTTGCCATCGCTATCACACTTTCGGGATTGTTGTTTTATGTACTGCGCAATTGGTACAATGTTAACCTGACCCAGGTAAATGGTAATCCGGAAAACACTCCAAATATGGATTTCATTTTTGATTACCAGGCGTTGATATCCTATTTGATGATGCCCATATACGCCTTAATGACATGGGTTTTGTTTTTGGATAAAAAGAAACTGAACTATACAGAACATTTAGTGGCCAACGCGTACGTCACGGCCCAGGTGTCCTTTCTCCAGGTGCTGATTTGCCTTCCCCTATTTGGATTTTTTGACATCGATTATCAGACTTTCAATTGGTTTTATCTCCTATTGTCGATCATCTTTCAGTTTTATGTTTTCAAAAAACTGTTTGAGATTGGGATGGGAAGCACACTATTACGTGCATTGGGGTATCTCGTAATGTTCGGCATTATTTTCATGGCTATAGGAATAGTCGTAGCCCTTCTCGCTTTTATGACCGGAAAATTAAATCCGGAAGATTTTGTACCAAAATAGGTGATTACGCCACTTCTTCGGCCAAAAACTGGGCTTCATAGAGATCTTTGTAGTACCCTCCGTTTTCCAGTAGTTCCCGGTGATTTCCCATTTCTACAATACGGCCAGAATCCATTACAATAATGGTATCCGCTTTTTTTATGGTAGCCAAACGATGCGCTATGATAATGGAAGTTCTTCCTTCTGTGATCTTGTTGGTGGCCTGCTGGATCAGTTGTTCGGTGTAAGTGTCTACCGATGAGGTAGCCTCATCCAGGATCAAAATTCCAGGATTGCTCAAATACGCTCTTAAAAACGCAATAAGTTGCCGTTGCCCACTGGATAGCATAGTACCCCGTTCTTTAACATTGTATTCATACCCTCCCGGCAGATTGGTTATAAAATTATGTACTCCAATTTCCTGGGCTGCAGCAGCTATGGCCTCCTTGGTTATGTTTTTATCTTGCAAAGAAATATTGTTGGCCACAGTATCCGCAAACAGGAAGACATCCTGTAGTACAATAGCAATGTAGGAACGTAGTGAAGCAAGCTTAAAGTCCCTAATATCAATGCCATCTATCAAAATAGTCCCGGAATTGATCTCGTAAAACCGATTCAACAGGTTTATTATAGTAGACTTCCCGGCGCCAGTAGCACCCACAATGGCAATGGTCTCTCCGGCTTTCACCTCAAACGAAATACCATGTAACACCTCTTCTCCTTCAACATAACCAAAGCGGACATCAGAAAAGGTAATATCCCCCTTTACCCCTGGGATCTCCACAGTGCCGGTATCTGCAATATGACTATCGGTATCCAAAATCTTGAACACACGGTTGGCCGCTACCATACCCATTTGTAGTGTATTGAATTTATCCGCGATCTGACGCAATGGCCTGAATAACAAGTCCATCAAAAAGAAAAAAGCGAATATGGAACCGGTATCTCCCAGGGCCACGCTTTCAATTTTTTGAATTACTCCAAAATAAACCACCAGGCCGATCCCCAGGGAAAATGAGATCTCCGCAACCGGAAAGAAAATAGAATTATACCATACCGTCTTTAGCCAGGCATTTTGATGCTTTTCATTGATCACTCTAAACTTCTCCTTCTCAATAGCTTCCCTGTTAAACAGTTGAACAATCTTCATCCCGGCTATCCGTTCCTGCACAAAAGAATTGAGATTCGATACCTGGGCGCGAACCTCAATAAAAGCTACTTTCATAGCCTGTTGAAATAATCGCGTGGCGATCAGAATAACAGGTAAAATGGCAAAAACGATGAGTGCCAATCGCCAATTGATATAAAGCATGACCAAAGCGCCTGCTACCATTTTTAGAACGTCCGCCACGATCACAAAAAAGCCCTGACTAAAAATTTCCCCAATACGTTGCATATCGGCCACTGCTCGTGTAACCAGTACGCCTATGGACGAGTTATCAAAATAGGTCATCTTAAAGGCCATCATCTTGCGGAAAAGTTGTATGCGCAAGTCTTTGATCACCGATTCTCCCAATAAGTTGGCGTAATAGTTGAACGAAAGTTGACAAATCACCTGACCCAGTAATACGACCAGCATCAACACTACCAAACGGGTAAGCTGTGCTTCACTGTTATTGGGCAGTGCATTATTGATGATTTCTTTTACCAGGACGGGCGTTAATATCGCAAACGCGGAAAGGGCTACCGCAACCACAGCAACCACCCAAAAAATTAGGTAATAGGGCTTTGTGAAGGCAAAAACCCGTTTAAATAATCCAAAATCAAACGCTTTTCCTAATTCCTGTTCTTTGCTCATACGAATAGGGAGTCTGGGTAAATAACCCTGGTCAAATATAATCCTTTTGCCGGCACCGAAACCCCGGCTCTGCCCCGGTCTTTGCTTTCAACAATGTGCCTGATCTCGTTAACTTGCTTTTTCCCTTTTCCTATGTCCAGTAACGTGCCAACTATGGCACGGACCATATTCCTAAGGAAACGGTCTGCGGTTATCGTAAAAACCAACCTATCCTCATCTTGATGCCAATTGGCCCGAAGAATTTTGCAAATAAAGGTTTTTACATCACTATGTGTTTTGGAAAAGCATTCAAAGTCCTCATACTCTAACAATATTTCCGAAGCTTTGTTCATGGCCGCCATATCCAAGGGAGCTAACACCAAATATGCGCTTTCCTTAAAAAAAGGATCTTTCTTTTGCACCACCCAATATTCATAGGTACGTTGCAGTGCATCAAAACGGGCGTGCGCTTCAGCTTGCACCGCTCTTATTCGCTGAACAGCAATATCTCCCGGGAGAAAAGAATTTAACCTGGCCATCAACACCGGTGGATCCAGAGGTCCTTCAAAATCAAAATGGGCAAACATTTGTTTGGCATGCACTCCGGTATCTGTCCTGCCGGCAGCCACTAACTGAAGCGAAAACCGTAACATAAGGGACACCGCCTTCTCCAAAACTTCTTGCACGGAGATAGCGTTGGGTTGTTTTTGCCATCCGTGGTAGGCCGTTCCTAAATATGAAAACTCGATGAAATACCGCAAAAAGGCTCATTTTTCCCGATAAAGATACTTGAATATGAAGCGGTGCTTTCCGGCCTGTACTTTTTTAGCATAATTTTAGGGAATGACCAGGATTTTACTACTCTCCGACACCCATGGCCATGTAGATGAGGTGATCTTAAAATACGCCAAACAAGCCGATGAAATTTGGCATGCCGGAGATATCGGAAGCTTTAAAGTAACCGATCGTTTAAAGGCTATAAAACCGCTACGGGGCGTTCACGGGAATATTGATAACGCTACCATTCAAAAGGAATTTCCAGAGCATCAGCGTTTTTATTGTGAAGACGTTGATGTATGGATAACCCATATAGGCGGTTATCCCAGGAAATACGATGTTCGGATACGGGATGCCATAAAGAAACATCCTCCAAAGCTGTTTATTTGCGGCCACTCTCACATTCTTAAGGTAATCTATGACAAGCAATTAGAGCTGCTACATATGAATCCCGGAGCTTGCGGAAAACAAGGATTTCATCAAATACGTACCATGCTCCGTTTTAGCATTGAAGGGGAAAAAATTAGCGATTTGGAAGTGATCGAACTCGGAAAAAGATAATTGTCGGAACAATAGCGACATTACTTTTTCCAGTGTTTACAAGAGTATCATGAACACAAAAGGCCAAAATACCTCTGATGATTTTAGGTCCAGTTCAACATGGTGATAGTTCACATATTGGTCGCAAAAACAAAACCCCTGATGGTGCCATCAGGGGTTTTTCGCACTAATACTACTAAGATGTAAGGTCTAACGCAATCGATCCACAGATTTTACAAGATCTTCATCCTTTTTGATAGCCCTGTTAGCCAGGACCAGAAAAACGATAGAAAATACAGGAATCAGCATCCCAATACCCTTCTCAGAAACCGTGGTTTCTCCGGATAAGTTTAGCGACCGATACACGAAAAATCCTAGTAAAAAAAGATTCACTATGAGGTTTAGCCTGTTTAAAACAAACTGATTTTGTCGCTTTCGATACTGTAAAACAGCAATAATTGATAGAACAACTACCATGAGGAACGCAGCCAGCACCCACAAATTGTCTTTAGCATATACCTTTCCTTTTTCTACTTCTTCCCAGAGCGCAAACGCGAAGGGAAGTGTTCCGGCAACTAATGCCACTAAAACGAGATATGCTGTTTGAATGCGTTGAATCATTCGTTCCGTAATAATGGAGGACAAAATTACATCGCTTTCTTGACAAATACCCCTTGTTCTTTCAAATATTTTTGTATACTTGCATAGTTATTAGTTAGAATACTTACCCAGGAAAGTCTTTCCTAATTTGTAATTACAACTAACATTTTCTTCAAAATAGTAATACAAGTCTAATTTATTGATTAATTAATGTTTGAGATTTCTGATCTAAAAGCAAAAAAACTCCCCGAGCTCCAGGAGATTGCCAAAGAACTTAACGTACCCAAATTTAAGACCCTGAAAAAACTAGATCTGGTCTATCAGATTTTAGATGTACAAGCTTCAAATCCTGTGGCTGTAGCAGATACTTCCCAGAAAGGAGCAACTGAAGCACAGTCCAAACCAAAGCGGACTCGAACGCCTAGAAAAAAGGAGGAAAAAGAATCCCCGGAAACAAAACCAAAGCCCTCTCCCGTTGAAAGTACCGAGAAGACGGAAAGCAAAAAGGAAAGTGGAACTGACCAAAAGGAGCCGCATAAACAAAACGGGCAACATAAAGGCCAGCGCAGAAGTCATCACGGGCAAAAGAGCCATCAGGACAAACGCAACAGCAACTTTGACAAAGACTTAAAAAACCGTTATAAAGAACCGGAATTTGAATTTGACAGCATTATTGAAAGCGAAGGCGTACTGGATATTATGCAGGATGGTTATGGTTTCTTGCGTTCTTCGGATTACAATTACCTCTCTTCTCCTGACGATATTTACGTTTCCCAATCCCAAATACGATTGTTTGGATTAAAAACAGGGGATACCGTACTGGGTAATATCCGTCCCCCCAAAGAAGGGGAAAAATATTTCCCTTTGATAAAGGTGAACAAAATCAATGGCCTTGATCCTCAAGTGGTTCGGGACAGGGTTTCTTTTGAGCATTTGACCCCACTTTTCCCAAGAGAAAAATTCAATATTGCAGAACGACAGAGTACCATCTCCACCCGGATCATGGATCTGTTCTCCCCTATTGGCAAAGGACAACGCGGCATGATCGTTTCCCAACCTAAAACGGGTAAAACCATGTTGCTTAAGGACATTGCCAATGCTATTGCAGCCAGCCATCCGGAAGTGTATCAGATCATTTTATTGATTGACGAACGTCCGGAGGAAGTCACCGATATGCAACGTAATGTTCGAGGCGAGGTAGTAGCTTCCACTTTTGACAAAGAAGCTACGGAACACGTTCGTGTAGCCAATATTGTAATAGAAAAGGCCAAACGTTTAGTAGAATGCGGTCATGATGTGGTTATTCTTTTGGATTCCATTACCCGACTGGCCCGTGCTTACAATACTGTTCAACCGGCCTCCGGAAAAGTGTTAAGCGGAGGTGTGGACGCCAATGCATTACACAAACCTAAACGATTCTTTGGTGCAGCCCGGAATATAGAGAACGGGGGATCGCTTACCATCATTGCCACCGCGCTAACGGAAACCGGTTCTAAAATGGATGAGGTAATTTTTGAAGAGTTTAAAGGAACGGGTAATATGGAACTGCAATTAGACAGACGTCTTAGCAACCGTCGTATCTTCCCGGCAATTGACCTTATCTCCTCCTCCACCCGACGGGATGACTTACTATTGGATGAAAATACCATCCAACGTATGTGGATCATGCGAAAATACCTGGCGGATATGAATCCGGTGGAAGCTATGGAATTTATGGAACAGCGGATAAAACAAACCCGCAACAACGAGGAATTCCTGATGACGATGAATGAATAAAGGACCATTTCTTGGTTTATATAAAGTATGCCTTGTGGACATCTACAAGGCTTTTTTTTGTTAAAAAATTGATCAAAAACCCTATCTTTAGAAAGATTTCCCCCACAAATGATAACTTTTTTAACACTAACAAACCTATGAACGCAACAAGACTATTCATCCACCGACTTTTACTATTTGGACTGGTAATTACCACATTAGCGGCATGTAATCCAAAAGCTGAAAAACCAGCCGGAGAAGAAGAACGTTCTGAAGCACCGCCAGAGATGGCAGAGCGTCCGAACACTATCATTTCTCTGGAATCTGCAAAATCCATTTATGACAACTATTCCAGATATAGAGTACCCAACATAAAAAAATTTGAAACCGAACAGCGAGCACCGGAAAAGGAATTTGAAGTCGCCCGATTTGTTTCCTTTGATCTTGAGATGATAAAACAATACATTGCCTATGTGGAACAAGAATCTAAAAAAGCCGGAGTTACTCCCAATACCTTGCGCTTTTACTTTGCCAACTACCCTAACGAAGCACGTTTTCCGGATGGTAAAAAGGTGATCCATCCTCGCCAAAACTCCATTTTTGTTTTACCTACCTTACAAGACGGAAAGAATAACTGGGGCTATTATATAGGAGCCGATGGTAAAGCCAAGTTGATCAAGGACTGGGTAAAAGCCAATGGTGATGGGGAAGAAGAGGATCCCAAATCCAAAGCCGGATTCCTTTTAAGTCTTAATTCAAGTTTGTTTCAGGATGATAAAAGCCTGGTAATGAACCACAGTAGTTCAGGGCCCCCTCCCGGAGGAGATTTTGAATAAATAAAAAATCTTGATTTTTACAATACTAAAGGAGCATTTTGCCCTCCTCGTATATTTCATTGCATGGGTAGTATCAATTTTGAATTACAGAAAATATTTTGATACTACCCTTCGTAACTTACCTATCATTATTGTTTATACTTTTTTCAATGAACTTCTTGGTACATTTATTAGGTTCAATGAAAGCTTTGCATTTTACTCAGAACAAACAGACACCAATCAGATCATCTATAATGTTTACATTGTTATTTTCTTTTTCTTTTTCTTTTTCGTCTATCGACGAACAATTACCCGTCAAATTTTTAAAAAAATAATTCTCCGAGCTGGAATAATTACGTTGTTAGCATACGTTGTTAACTCATTTTTCCAGAGTCCAATTACGCATGACTTAATCTACGCAAATGTCATAGGTTCAATAAGCCTATTATTGTGCTGCATTTTATATTTCATTGATCTTAATCCACCTTTTCAGTGGAAAAGGGACAAATACAATTTAATGATATGGGTTTCCTTAGGATTGTTCCTTTTTTATTTATTTTTCCCATATCTTCTGATAATTGGTTATTTACGATTTGATATCTGGCAACAATACGATCTTCGAACAGTCCTCAGGATACTTATAGTGCTTATGTACTCTCTTTTCTGTATAGGTTTTATTATTAGCAGGCGCAGAGCCTTTAGATAAAGTATCATCTTGTTTGATTTCTACTTCTTTTTTTATTTGTTAACGCTGGTAGTTTCTTTGGTTACCTACAAAAAGTTTGTAGACACACCACTCCGGTTCTTTCCGCTGTTGATAGCCTACACCCTTTTTAATGAAGTATTGGGTTACTTTATTTTAAACTATGAGGAGTTCTCTTTTTTTGATGAAACAGAATACCAATGGCATAACACCGTGATATACAACCTCTATCAACTGGTTTTTTTTGGATATTTTTTTTGGCTGTATCATACATTGTTTAAAACCCAAATGCACCGATCCGTCATTTTATTTGGGGCTATATTGACTGCAATAGCCTATCTTATTTCGCTTTTTTTTCAGAATCCACTACACTCCAACCTCTATTATGCGGATTGCCTGGGGTGCCTGGTAATTATTATAGCTGTTGTACTCCATTTTAGAGAGTTATCAAGAACAAATAGACGGCTGAGTCGATACAATCTCATGGTCTGGATCAATTGGGGAATGCTTATTTTTCACCTTTACTTCCCGTATTATATTCTAAATGGCTATCTCAACGTGGACTTTTACCTCAAATATGGCTTAAGGCAAGTGCTTTGGGTAATAGTTTCTGTAATGTACGGCCTATTTATACTTGGGTTTTTACTCTCCAGAAGAAGCGCATTTCACTAAAAATTACCTTACATCAGTTTTTCACAATTTCACAACATTAGCGGGTCATTCAACGGTTTTTTTGATGTTTTTGTAAGTTTTTTCGTTCAATTAAAAATGTAACTATTGAGCGCGTCTATCTACAGAAAACTGCCTTTCGTCGACAGCTTTTTCGGTCTCAAATAAAATTAACCCCAACCGCGCCCAATAATAAACACCTTTGAAGAAATGTTATGGTTATGAAATATTCAATTTTTACCGCAAAATCTTTCGTAGTGCTTTCTTTGCTTCTTGTGCTAAGTTCTTGTGTCAAGGATAACCTGGATGATACGATAAACGAGGAAATGCAACAGGAAGAAGAATTTGATGAATCGTCAATAGTTGATTTGGTCATTCCCGAGGAATTTGAATTCAAAACCTCGGAAACGGTTAGCATCAATATCAATGATGTTTCACCCAATGCCATTTATACTATTTATGCTTATAATGATGCTCCGTTGTCTATTGAAGAAAATGATGTTATTAATGATGAGGGGCAAGCAGATTCTGTAACCACCTTTGAATCTGATGAATTCAATCAAATCTTGTTCACAGGCAGGTCCGTTAATGGAACACTACAACATACGGTGAGCATTCCTTCTTATTACTCAAAAATCTATGTGAGACGAAAAGAAGGTAGCGCTTTCAGCTCCCAGGTAGTTGATATCGCCAACGGTTCGGCCAACTATACCCATACAGATATGTCCGCAAAAACGAGAAAGGCAGAAGTAGCACGATTCAACTCAAAAACCCATTATAACTCATTTGCCGGAAAAGGTATAGAAATCGATTCATTATACTGTGTAAATGGATCCGGACAGTTGTTTACCGTCAATCCTTTAAACGGAAACCTAACCAATCTTGCTGCTATGCCCCAGGGCAGCTGGACTGCGGCTATTGACCATGCCAATCAATATCTATACTCAATAGGTAAAAGCAGACCTTACCCCTTAATGCGCTACGATATGATCAACGATAATTGGACCACCGTCGGCAATGTAGGTATGGGCGGTCCCCGATTGGACTACAGGGAAGAGGATGGCCTTTTGTATTTTTCTACAAGAGCTAAAATGTATACTATTGATCCGGCAAACGGCAATGTCCTTTCTACCTGGAACATCAATAATCTTGATGTTACCAATGGCGGCGATTTGGCTTTTGCTGAAGATGGCACTCTGTTCTTGAGTAGCTTCGGAGGATTATATCGTTTGGACCTGGATAATAACAATGTTTATCAGGCCACAAGAATAAGTGCGGAAAACCTGCCATTTAATCCTACTTCCATGACCTTCGATTCCAATAATGAGTTGTGGTTGGCCAGTAATGGCTCAAGTTCAGACCTTATTATCATGGATACGGTTACCGGAGGGTGGGAATATATTTATGGGCCTAATTCAACTTCCGGTATCAGTTTTGGAAGAACCATCAACGATTTGACCACCTTTACCATTACCGACGAAGAAATGGAAGACCCGGATACGGATGGGGATGGTATTACAGACAGTAATGATGAATACCCGGACGATGCGGAAAAGGCATTTGAGCAATTTACCCCCAGTAAATATGGTTGGGGCACGGTGGCCTTCGAGGACCTCTGGCCATTTATGGGTGATTATGATTTTAACGATACCGCAGTAAACTATCGATTTGTGGCCATCATTAACGCCCTAAACGAAGTAGTGGAGCTGGAAATCAATTATGAGGTAACTTCGGACGGAGCAGGATTGATCAATGCCTTTGGAATTGAATTTGAAAGTATCGCTCCCAATCAGGTAGAGTCGGTTATTGGAACCACATTGACCGAAGGATACATCAATGTGGCCGCCAACGGTCTGGAAGAAGGTCAAGATCGTGCTGTTGTCATTCTTTTTGACAATAACGAAACAATGGTAAACGTACCTTCACAGGTAAAAGTAAGATTTACCACACCTTTAAGTTTAGCACAATTGGGTATAGCCCCATTCAACCCCTTCTTAATTGTCAATAAGGACAGAGGACGGGAAATCCATTTGCCCAATAGATTAAGAACCAGTCTTGGAGTGAATTCAACAAACTCTGAAGGGGTCAATCAAGATGTTGATGGCAATTATCAGACGGATTCCCGCTTACCCTGGGCGATAAATATTATACATGAGTTTAAGGTCCCAAAAGAACGGGTCCCTATAAACCAGGCCTATAACTTTTTCAATCAGTGGGCTACCTCCGGGGGAACTAGCTATAATGATTGGTATAAAGACAATATCGGCTATCGAAATATTTTACAACTTAAATAGGAATTTGGTGCACAAAAAAACCCTTCCAATGTGGAAGGGTTTTTATCTTTTATGGCCTATGTAGTTTACATTGCGGCTACCTTGCGGGTTAACTTGCTCTTAAGATTTGCAGCTTTGTTGGTATGGATGATATTTCGCTTCGCTAGCTTATCTATCATGCTCACCACAGAAGGTAATAACTCCGCCGCCGCTTTTTTGTCCTCTTCATTACGCAATTTTTTGATCGCGTTACGTACCGTTTTGTGTTGATAACGATTACGCAGGCGTACCGCTTCATTTCTTCGAATTCTTTTTAATGCCGACTTATGATTTGCCATGTTTTTTAATTATGAATTTGGAATTACGAATTAAGTTATTCAACATTCTTAATTCTGCATTCAACATTTGTACTGTAGCCCGTAGGGGAATCGAACCCCTGTTACCAGGATGAAAACCTGGCGTCCTAACCCCTAGACGAACGGGCCGTTATTTTAAAACAAAAAATGAAAAACCGAATACTATCCTTCTTAAGCCGTCTTCAACTTTTCATTACGCTGTAGCCCGTAGGGGAATCGAACCCCTGTTACCAGGATGAAAACCTGGCGTCCTAACCCCTAGACGAACGGGCCTTTCAGGTCGCTTATTAGCGGACGCAAAAATACAACTATTTTTAACTATTGCAATAGGGGCTTACTAATTTTTAGACGATCTAGTAGGCCTTGGCAAACAGCACGCGATATGGTGAAGGTTTCCCGGTAACCATGCATTTTCCGGCTTCGTTTTTCACGTCAATGGGAATACATCGAATAGTAGCTTTGGTCTCATTCTTGATCTTCTCCTCGGTTGTAGCAGTACCATCCCAATGTGCCGCTAAAAAACCGCCTTTCTCTTCCAAAACCACCTTGAACTCTTCATAGCTGTTCACTTCAGTAATATGAGATTGTTGGTGCGCCTTCGCCTTCTTGAAAATAGTCTTCTGGATTTCCTCCAAAAGGGTTTCCACCTTGTCGATCACTACTTCCATGGGCACGGAAGTTTTTTCCAAAGTATCCCTTCTTGCCACTTCCAGTGTACCATTCTCCAAATCCCTTTGTCCAATGGCCAAACGGATGGGTACTCCTTTTAATTCGTACTCATTGAATTTAAATCCGGGCTTATGCGTGTCTCTGTCATCATACTTCACGGAAATACCGCGGGCTTCCAGGGCTTCTACTATCGGATTTACCTTTTCGGTTATAGCATTCAATTGGTCCAAACCTTTATATATAGGCACAATAACCACTTGTATTGGCGCCAGTTTCGGAGGAAGTACCAGGCCATTATCATCGCTATGGGTCATTATCAATGCTCCCATCAATCGGGTAGATACCCCCCAGGAAGTGGCCCAGACATATTCCTGATTTCCCTCTTTAGTAGCAAACTTCACATCAAAAGCCTTTGCAAAGTTTTGCCCCAGGAAATGGGAAGTTCCCGATTGTAACGCCTTACCATCCTGCATTAAGGCTTCTATGCAATAGGTCTCAACAGCACCAGCAAAGCGCTCACTTTCGGTTTTAGTGCCTTTGATCACAGGTACTGCCATATGGTTTTCTGCAAAATCCGCATATAAGTTCATGATGCTCACCGCTTCTTCCACCGCCTCTTGCTCGGTAGCATGGGCGGTATGCCCTTCTTGCCAAAGAAACTCTGCCGTCCTAAGGAACAGTCGTGTCCGCATCTCCCACCGTACCACATTGGCCCATTGGTTTAACAAAAGTGGCAAATCACGATAAGATTGGATCCACCTCCGATAGGTATCCCAAATAATGGTCTCTGAAGTGGGCCGAATAATAAGTTCTTCTTCTAATTTTGCTTCCTCATCCACCACAATTCCGCTACCGTCTTCGGTACTTTTTAACCGGTAGTGGGTAACTACAGCACATTCTTTGGCAAAACCCTCTACATGGCTGGCTTCTTTACTCAAATAGGACTTGGGGATAAACAAAGGAAAATAGGCATTTTGATGCCCGGTAGCTTTGAACATTTTATCCAAACCTGCCTGCATCTTTTCCCAAATAGCAAAGCCATAGGGTTTAATGACCATACAGCCCCGAACCCCGGAGTTTTCCGCAAGATCCGCTTTGATCACCAACTCGTTATACCACCTGGAGTAGTCCTCCTTTCTAGTTGTCAGATTTTTTGCCATCCCAAAGAGTTTGGCACAGAACTTGTGCCTTATATAAAAAAATTGAGCGGTAAAACTACCAATTTTTTAGTATGTTGAACAATAAAAGTAACGATATGTATCCTAAGCTACCCTACAATATTTTCACATTTCCCACGATACTAGGAGTATTGTTCCTTACCCTGGTTTCTTGTGGTTCATATCAACAAGCTTCCTACTACGATGATGATGGGATCTATTCCTCCGGTGACAGGTCGGTTTCCGTTGAGAAAAAGAATGCCGAAGCAGTAAAAACGGAAGAAACCGAAAGTAATATATACGGTGAGTATTTTGGTCAACGTGCTAATGAATACCAGCGAATCCTGGATTCCGAAGTCTTCACCGATGTAGATGATTATTATAGCGGAGTTGAAGGTGATTCTATTGCCATAGGAGCTCAGGTAGATTATTTTGCCAACAACAATGATTATTATGGTAATCCTGGTTGGGGAGATAATCCTACCAACGTGACCGTCAATGTATATGACAATTGGGGCTGGGGAGGTCCTGGTTGGGGAGGTTTTGGTTGGGGATGGAACGATCCGTGGCTATGGAACGCCGGTTGGGGCTGGGGTGGCTTTGGCTGGGGCTGGGGCGGCCTTGGTTGGGGCGGCGGCTGGGGCTGGAATAATCCCTGGGCCTGGAACGGCTGGGGCTGGGGAGGTGTCGGTGTCGGCTGGGGCGGCTGGGGCTGGGGTTGGAACCAGCCTTTTATAGGAGGATTCAACAATCGTAATGTTGCCTTCAACAGGACCCGAAGGGGATATGCCAACAATACTTTAGCGGGTAATGCTCTTCGTGGAAGGTCCAATACGCTTTACGGAAGAACCGGGACTAGCAATACCAGACTACGTTCCAATAGTGGCAGATCCAATATAAACAGAAGCGCTACTGCCAGAAGTTCAAGAAGTTACCGCGGCAACAGCGCCACTTCCAGAAGATCTGTAAGTGCTGATGCCTTAGCAAGAAATGAAAGGTATAGATCCAGTAGGAGTACGCGCTCTGTTCCCAGATATAACGGAATAACCCGTAGCAACCCAAGATATAGTGGCAGTGCCCGGGGAACATCCCGATCAGGGGTTTATAACAGGTCTGGCAGCTCTAACAGAAGCTCCGGAGTATATCGCGGAGCGGGAAGAAGCACACGAAGTTATCAGTCCGGGGCCAGATCTGCTCCCAGAAGTAGTGGATATCAAAGATCGGGAACAAGAAGCCGTAGTAGTGGGTTCCGTTCGTCCGGTTCCTCCCGTAGCTCAAGGAGTTCCGGAAGTTTTAGGAGTTCCGGAAGCTCAAGGAGTTCCGGAAGTTTTAGAAGCTCTGGCAGAAGTGGCGGCGGTCGCTCTTCCGGAGGCAGAAGCGGTGGTGGAAGAAGAAATTAAAATCCAAGTTCAATAACAAAAAAATAGTAGCTATGAGAAGTTTAACCATACTCATCATGGGACTGTCTTGCCTAGTGAGTACCGCCCAAAACATTAATGATGTACTGCGATTCAGCATCCAGGAGTCTCAAGGTACAGCACGTTTTCAGGCCATGGGAGGCGCTTTTGGCGCCCTGGGTGGAGATCTTTCTTCCTTAAATGTAAACCCTGCAGGTTCGTCCGTATTTAATTACAGTCAATTTACCGTCACCGCAGCCAACTACAACAGAGATAATGATGCGTTTTACGGTAATGGTATGCAAACCACAGAATTAAATGATATTGAGTTCACTCAGGCCGGAGGAGTATTTGTATTTAAATCCAATACCTCGGCGTGGAAAAAGCTTGCCCTGGCCATCAATTATGATATGGTGGAAAACTTTGACAATGAATTTGTAGCTACCGGTAACACTACTGAGGGTATTGATCAATATTTCCTGGAATTTGCGCAAGGCGTGCCTTTTGGAAATCTGCTTTTGGGACAAAACGAGTTTGTGGAAGAAGGATATTTAAGAGTAGGCGCTGAACAAGGCTTCGGGAATCAACAGGCCTTTTTAGGATATTTTGGTGGTATAATTAATCCTGCCGACGAAATGGATGAAGCGGGAACCTCGTATGTCTCCAATGCGTTGTATTCCGATGTGAACCAAAGATACCGTCAAACCAATAATGGGTATAACAGTAAATTTACGGTTAACTTTTCAGGTCAATATCAAAACAGTTTACATTTGGGGGCTTCTCTTAATTTTCATTCTGTACTTTTCGAACAGCTTACCCTTTTGGATGAAGATGGGTATAACGCGGATTCTCCTATTGAATTTGCGACATTCGACAATTTTTTACGCACCCAGGGAGAAGGCTTTTCCTTTAGTGTAGGGGCAATTGCCAAACTCAATGAAAGCATACGCATAGGGGGTAGCTACCAGTCCCCCACGTGGTATCGTTTAACCGATGATACTTCACAACGGATAAATTCAACCCTGGCAGATGATGATATTAACTTCATAGATTTTAATATTGTTAATTTATTTGAAGAATATCGTATCCAGACCCCGGCAAAAGTTACCGGTAGCGCTGCGTTGGTATTTGGAAAAGACGGCCTGTTAAGTTTTGATTACGGGTATCAGGATTTTTCCGAAGCAGAGCTACGTCCCACTACAGATCCCAGTTTTGCACAAACCAATGATCTTATCGCCAATCAGTTGGGTGTTGTAAATTCCTATCGCTTTGGGGGCGAATTCAGAATTGAACGCGTGAGCCTAAGAGGCGGTTACCGTATTGAGGAAAGTCCTTATGAGAATGAAGACATGATGGGCGATTTGGAGGGCTATTCTGCAGGGATTGGCTTTGATTTTGGCGGGAGTCGATTAGATGCTGCCTTTAGCCGCACAGACCAGGATGTAAATGAGTTATTTTTTACTTCCGGTGCCAGCAATAGTGCCATGGTGAACCGGGTGAATACCAATATCGTACTATCGTATACCTTAAAGTTCTAGGAAAAAAGAAACAAAATGAAAGGGTCAGGGAGAAAAAATATTCCTGACCTTTTTTGCTTTATCGCACCAGAGAAAAGTGCCGTCTCACCGTACGGGCTACAACAACGCCTTCCTGATCTCTGCCGTAATCCAGTTTGAACCAATAATCCGAAGAGGGTAAATCCCTTCCGTTATAGGTACCATCCCAGCCTGTGGAATCCTGATTTAACTGTTTGATCAGTTTACCAAACCGATCAAAGATGAAGATAGTGGGTTCCTGCAGTGCTTCTATACCCAAAACCTGCCATAGATCATGGATACCATCTCCATTCGGGGTAAAAAACTTGGGATATCCCACTACCAAAAATTCCAGAGGTTCTGTTGTTCCACACCCGTTTTTATCATTAATGACTACCGTATTTATACCAGGAGGAACATCCAGAAAAACAGGATCATCCTGAAACTCCCCGCCATTTAGTGCATATTCATAATCCCCGTCACCCAGAGTCACGATCTCCACATTGTAAGGATCCGTTTGGTCGCTATTCAGGAAATCATCTACAATAATCACCTCATCCAACTCCGGAACTCCAAAAAAGGTAATTAGGATATCATCCGATATAATTTCACCAAAGGTGGTTTCAATAGATACAAAATATCTCCCGGAGTTAGGGCTGGTTACTGTAAACTCGGTTTCGCCTGCGCCCGTAGCCAGAACGTCATCAATAGTTCCGTCATCCTCATAATCAACTGACCATGTGATATTGGCAATATTGGGGCCCGCCGGAGAGTTCAATGCACTTAGGATAATGTCAGGGTCCCCTTCGCAAGCAATAATATCAAAACCCAAAAACTCATCTCGTAACGTACAATCCAGGGCGGTATCCTGGTTCGCATCCACGGAGTTACCGGTAAAGTTGAGTATAAAGTTCTCCGGGTTGCCGTCGAAATTCGTGTTGAAATTGTTGATCAGCAAATAATACACTTCTCCCGCTATCACATCTATGAATTCGTCATAGGTGTTTTGGCTTCCGGTTACATTGGGCGCTCCTACCTGTCCATTTTCGGGATTCACCCCTAATCCCGTAAAATTAGTGTCGTTCACCTCATAATTACAGCGTATAGGCTGTGCCCCGCCATTTCCAATATTGCCACAGAAATTTTCCCCTGAAGTTTGGTCAAAGGGTCCGTAAAGTGCAAAGTCATATTCCGCAGTAACCGGCGCTCCCGGTGTAACAGGTAAGGCTTCAATGTCAAAACCTATCTGTCCACTGGTACCTGCTCTGAAGACATACCATGCCGTGTTATTCTCAATATTGGCAGAAATTACGCTTCCTTTTTCCAGGCAACCGGTTTGACGGATAACATCCGGATCAAAATCGTCTATGACACCACTGCCATCTGTGACACCTTCTATAGGGGCATCCGCACATACGGGGATAGCCGTTCTACAATCCGGGGAGTTCTGTGCTTCTACAGTGATAGTTAAAAAGAACAGACAACAGAAAATAGCACAAAATAGTGTTCGCATAAGGTTTGGGGCTATGCTTATCGTAATCAACATCCCTATAACTGTTCCAAACCGGTATTTAGTATAATGCAAAGGAAAAAAAATAAGAATTCGACGAACGGTAGGGGGGTCTTCCGCTATCTTTCGCTATCTCCGAAGTGAAAAATGATTTTGTAGATACCGAGCGTAAACCCGGTTACCTGAGGAGTTTCTATAGGATAGCTTAAACCAATAATCTGTGGCGGGTACTGGCTGTCCGTTGTAGGTACCATCCCAACCCCCACTGGAAGCCTGGAGTTGCCGTAACAGTTTTCCATAACGGTCATAAATCGTCACAACAGGATCTTCCAAATAAGACAGTCCTTCAATATGCCAGTTTTCGTTAAAACCATCGCCATTTGGAGAAAAATGGCTTAAAAAACCAACCACCACTATTTCTTCTCTTATCTCGCCACAACCATTACGGTCTCTCATGGTGAGCATATACGTTCCCGGAAGTACCCCGGTAAAAACAGGATTGGATTGGAAAGGACCATTGTCCAAACTATATTCAAATTCCCCGACAACATCGGTCACTACCGCTATCTGATTGTTCGTCCGGAGATCATCTACCTGGATCTCGGTTATTTGAGGCAGTACAGATGTTATCACGCTAACTGTCCTTGATACGGTACAGCTTTCTCCGCCAAACATACGGGTCACTGTTAGGGTATAGCTCCCCTCCTGGTTTACCGTAATATTAGGAGTGGTGGCACCGGTATCCCAGGAATACGAGTAATCAGGATGAGATGTTGTTGATCCGATCAAAGCACTTTGAGCATCCTCACATAGTGTCACCAGCGTTTCAAATGTTAGATCCGGTATTTCCACTGCATGTAATTCAAAGCTCTGAGTAGCATCATAACACCTGGAATTTTGAACAGCGGTTACTCTAACGTAAAGCGTTTGATTACCGGGAGACACAGCATATGCCTTTGGAATGGGATTACTTCCGGCATCGGCATCGGCCTGGGAAAGATGGTAGCTTACCAGAAAATCATTGGTAGCCTGACCCCCAAGAACCTCCGAATCCCTTTGTGATAAATCAAAGACCATATCGGGGGAATAACAAAAAACAGTGTCTTGCAAGGGTAGTGAAGAAGGTGCCGGTGTGAAGGCTACCTGCACTTCACTTAGTATAGTGGTATCCGGAGTACTAACACGAACTCTATAGGTAGCATTGTACATTACGGTAAAGGTAGATGCTGTTGCGCCGTTAATTTCCTGAAAGCCAAAACCCGTATTTTCGTACCAGGTATAGTTAACCGCCCCTGTCGTAGTGGCATCCAGCGTTACGGTTTCATTACTGCAAGCAGCAACAGGAGACCCCAGCAGATTGTTCACAATGGAACAATCCAGGGCTGAATGGGGAAAGTCTTCAAATACCTGCCCGGAAAACTGAATGGAAAATCCGGAGTTAACAGCACTAAAATTGTTAATCAATAAGTAATACTCTTGTCCGGGTTCTACAAACAACCAGTCCTCATATTGTACAGAATTGGATTGCCCCATAGGATCTTCCCCTACCCCAACAAAGGAATTCCCGTCACTATTATCAAAAAAATTACACCGAACCGGTTCCCCAAGAGTATTGCAGTCATAGGATTGATAAAGTGCGAAGTCCCAATCTTCAGAAGGGTCATGACCAATATTAAACCCCAGTTGGCCTGTCGCATTGGTCCGAAATCTATACCATGCAGAATTGGACTCTATAAATCCGGAAAGTGTTTGTTCCAAACAACCACTGGATGATGATCCGTTAAAATCGTTACTTCCATATCCGTCCGTTCCACCGTTTACCGGCGTATTATTACAGATAGGCACCGCTGTGGAACAATCAGAAGACACTTGGGCAAAAAGTAAGGCATTACCCATTAGCAAAAGCATCACAAAAAGGGTATCCGTCCTGCGCATAAGTGGTTCGAAATTTGGAGGATATAAAAATACTTCCCCTTTTTACTTAACAATAATTTATGTTGTCAAACTGCCGTATATAGCGGTTAAATAAGGCATTAATGTATATCTTTGTTCGCCTTATCGGGTAATAATGAAACTGGAACAAACTTTGGAAGAGCAGTACGAGGAACGCGGCAATAACCATATTGGTTCAGCGGAAGAAACCCCTATGCGTGAAGACGCCTTTATCCTGGACGATAACGAAAAAATAGACCGTATACAAAAGAACGTACGTGAAATTATGTTGACTCTGGGTTTGGATTTGGAAGACGATAGCCTAAAAGGGACTCCAAAACGGGTGGCCAAAATGTATGTTAAAGAGCTTTTTGGCGGTTTACATCCTGAAAGGAAACCTAACTCTTCCACTTTCAAAAACAAATACAAATACGGGGAAATGCTGGTAGAGAAAAACATTACCTTGTATTCTACCTGTGAGCATCATTTACTCCCCATTGTAGGCAAGGCCCATGTGGCCTACATCTCTAACGGAACGGTAGTTGGGCTTTCCAAAATGAACCGTATTGTGGACTACTATGCCAAAAGGCCTCAGGTGCAAGAGCGTTTGAACATTCAGATTGTAAAGGAATTACAGCGCGTTTTAGACACCCAGGATGTAGCCTGTGTTATTGATGCAAAGCATCTTTGTGTGAACTCCAGGGGTATTCGGGATATTGAAAGTAGTACGGTCACTGCAGAATATGGGGGAAGATTTCGGGAAGAAGCAGTGAGAAGGGAGTTTTTAGATTACATCAACTTAGATACGGAGTTTTGACGCAATTGTTCCAACAGCAGCAATTAAAGGTAACCAATTCGCTTTCCGGTAAAAAAGAAGTTTTTGTCCCTTTAAAAGAGGGCTATGTAGGAATGTATGTATGCGGCCCAACGGTATACAGCAATGTACATTTAGGGAACTGCCGTACCTTCATGTCCTTTGACATGATATTCAGATACCTAAAGCATCTGGGATATAAAGTGCGCTATGTAAGAAATATTACAGATGCGGGCCATTTGGAAAATGACGCGGATGACGGGGAGGATAAAATTGCCAAAAAAGCAAAACTGGAGCAGTTAGAACCCATGGAAGTGGTGCAGCGCTATACCGTAGACTTCCATGAAACCCTGCAAAAGTTTAATCTACTTCCGCCGAGTATAGAACCTACTGCCACAGGCCATATCATAGAGCAGATCGAAATTATCCAAAAGATCATCGCTCAGGGATACGCCTATGAAAAAAACGGTTCCGTCTATTTTGATGTTATCAAATTCAATGCCTCCCATGACTACGGGAAACTCAGTGGCCGTAAACTGGAAGATATGATAGCCAGTACCCGGGAACTCACTGCCCAGGAGGAGAAAAAGAATCCCCAGGATTTTGCGTTGTGGAAAAAAGCAGAACCGCAGCATATTATGCGCTGGCCGTCTCCCTGGGGCGACGGATTTCCCGGTTGGCACCTGGAATGTACCGCCATGAGTACGAAATATCTGGGCGAACAATTTGACATCCACGGTGGTGGGATGGACCTGAAATTCCCACACCATGAATGTGAGATAGCGCAAGCAGAAGCCTGCAATACTACCTCCCCGGTAAACTATTGGCTACATGCTAATATGTTGACCCTCAATGGCAAAAAAATGTCTAAATCTACCGGCAATAACATATATCCCGCCGAGATTTTTAGTGGGGAGAACACTATTCTCAGCAAACCCTTTTCCCCTTCTGTGGTGCGTTTTTTTATGATGCAGGCCCATTATACCAGTATTCTGGATCTAAGCGATAGTGCCTTACAGGCATCCGAAAAGGGCTATCATAAACTAATGGAAGGCCTTAAATCTTTGGATTCACTGGATACTTCCAATACTTCAGATTTTGATGTAGCCACCTGGAAACAGCAGTGCTATACTGCCATGAACGATGATTTCAATACTCCGGTGTTGATTGCACATTTGTTTGAAGCGGTGAGGCAGATTAACTTAATTAACGACGGAAAAGCAACCATTACCCAGGAACACAAACAGGAGCTACAAGATACGCTCAGCACCTTTGTTTTTCTAGTGCTAGGACTAACTGCACCAAGCGGCGAAAATGGTGCTTCTGAAACCCTGGAAGGGGTGTTGCGCTTATTGATCGACCTAAGAAATAAAGCCCGTGTCAATAAGGATTTTGTAACCTCGGATAAAATCCGGGACGAACTCATTGCTATGGGGATACAATTAAAGGATAGTAAAGAAGGCACTACCTTTACTATCAACTAAATGTGTTTGGCAACTGTAGTATTTCGCTTTGATGGAAGTCAAAGAACTAATGGAAACAGAAGGTATCGCATGTTGAAAAAAATCCTCATTGCGCCGTTTATTGTTCTGGTAAAGGGATATCAGTATTTAATATCGCCCCTAACCCCTGCTACCTGCAGGTATCAGCCCACCTGTTCCCAGTACACCCTGGAAGCACTTCGGAAACACGGTCTCTTCAAGGGAGGTTGGCTGTCGATTAAACGCATTTTTAGTTGTCATCCCTGGGGAGGTAGCGGCTATGACCCGGTACCTTAATGAAAAGTCAAATTCCAAAATTCAAATGGGAAATCTGAAATTAGAAATAGGAAATTCATCTTTCCTACTTCACATTTCACACTTCTAACTTCCCACTTCGTACTTCCCCCTTTCAACCTTAACCTTTCATCTAGAATATAGAACTAAGAAAATAGAACCAAGACCCTTCACACCTCGTCATTCGTCCTTCCTATTTCCCACTTTCGACTTCGTATTTCGTCATTCGTTCTTCCACCTGTAACTTATGACCTAAGACGTATGACTTTTGAACCTTAACCATTAAACCCTAAACCTTTCAACCTTAAACTTTGAACCTTAAACTTTTAACCTTCTACCTTACAATTCCAATAGCTCGGGATATGTATCGGGACGGAACCAAATTCGTACTCCTTACTTCTACATTCGTTATTCGTCATTCCCACTTCCATTTCGTATTTCCCATTTCCAAATCTCAAATTTCAAGGGTTTCCCCTCAATGCTCTAAAAACTAAGGTCTAAAAGCAAAGCGGTCTTATATCTATTATTTATCTTAGCCGCAAAACCAACTCTCTATGTTTTTAGGCTTCAATTGGAATCCGGACGACACTCTTTTTAAGCTTGGCGTATTACAAATAAAATACTACAACATGCTATGGATACTGGCTTTTGTCCTGGGTTGGTATATCATGAAACGCGTCTTTAAGAACGAAGGGAAACCTTTGGAAAAATTAGATTCTCTCTTTGTGTATTGTGTGGTCTCCATAATGCTTGGCGCCCGTTTAGGTCATGTTTTTTTCTATGATTGGGACTATTACAAGGACCATCTCATTGAAATATTGCTTCCTATCAGGGAAAGCGCAGAGGGGTCGTTATTCGGGATAATCAACGGCTATGAATTCACTGGTTTCACCGGTTTGGCCAGCCATGGAGCGGCAATTGCCGGCATCATTGGCCTCTACTTGTTTTCCAGGAAGAATAAGGACATGAGTGTGCTTTGGTTATTGGATAGAGTAACCATTACCTGTGCTATCGGGGGAGCTTTTGTTCGTTTGGGCAACTTTTTTAACTCGGAGATCAACGGAAAAGTAGTGGAGAGCTCATTTGCGTTGGCCACCCGATTTATCCGTGATTCCGATGACATGCCCGCCTACAGGGCGCTACAGATAACCAAAGAAAAAACGGCAAATGCTGCCTACAAAGCCATTGAAAACAACCCGGAATTTGCCTCGGTATTAGAAGCTATTCCTCACAGACATCCCGTGCAGCTTTATGAAGCTTTTGGATATTTCGTCGTTTTTCTTATCATGTACTTTTGGATGTATTGGAAAACCGATTTACGCAAAAAAGAAGGTTTTTTATTTGGTTTCTGGCTGGCCACCATGTGGGGGCCTATTCGGTTTATCCTGGAATACTTCAAAAAGAGCCAGGGTGGTTTTGAAGAAACCTGGGGTACTTTTAGCACCGGACAGTGGTTGAGCATTCCTTTCGTATTAATTGGATTGTATTTGATGTTTAGACCCAGCCCTGAAAAATCTTAAGATGGGACATACTGGATATATCACCATGATTATGAGAATTCTCCGGAAGTATTCCGTGTTCTGTATTGTTGGACTGGTGCTGCTTTCCTGTAAAGACCAAAGCACTACAAGCTTAAAAACTGAAAAAATTGAGTTTACCAAGGAGGGAACGCTTCAAATCTTTAGACAGGATTCGCTCTTGGTAAACCTTGATATTGAAATAGCAGCTTCGGATTATGAAGTACAAACGGGTTTAATGTACCGGGAAGCCATGGAAGAAACCCAGGGAATGTTGTTCATATTTCCCAATGTTGCCATGCATTCCTTTTACATGAAAAACACGGAGTTCCCCCTGGATATTCTTTTCATAGATGATTCCCGGAAAATTGCCAATATAGCTGAAAATGCCCAACCTTTGGACGAAAGCGGAATTTCTTCCCAGGTTCCTGTAAAATATGTTTTGGAGGTCAATGCAGGATTGTCTCAAAGCTGGAATCTTCAGCCAGGGGATAGCATTGTCTACAATAGAAATTGATGGGAAAATACCTTTTGGATGGGCAAAGTACGGAACGGCTCCATTTTCGGAAGGTGATCCCGGAGGATTTTGAACAATGGCTTCCGTTTTACCACCATCCGGATAGCACTAAATATTGGGAAGGTATTCTCAAAGATCCTAAAGCCGCCTGCCGGCAACAGTTTGAGCGCATTTTTGAACGGTATGAAAAAAGCCTTGGCGGAATGAATGCGTTGATACTGAGAACAACCAGCGAGTTCGTAGGAATGTGCGGGCTGCTGGTGCAGGAAATAGATGGTTCGGAAGAATTGGAAATCGGATATTCGTTGTTGCCAGCGCATTGGCGCCAGGGCTATGCCATTGAGGCTGCAAAAAAGTGTAAAGCCTTCGCCAGGGAAAAGGGTCTCGCCAATTCTGTAATTTCAATTATCCAGGTGGATAATCTTCCCTCACAAAAAGTAGCCTTAAAAAACGGCATGTCCTTGGAAAAAAGTACCTTTTACAAAAACAATCCGGTCCATATCTATCGGGTGAATCTTTGATTCTTAATACTTTCGTGAATCGCCGCAATATTGTCGCTATGCCCGCACATGCCTTTGTACTGGTCCATTACACTACCCCTACCTCCCATCTTATAGAACTGCTAAAAAAAGGGGTCTTTTCAGAATTTGCCTATCTGTCGCAAAAAAAAGTGGAAGTGTTTTCCAGCACGGTGCTCCATCATTTTATGGAGGAAGAAGCACGGCATGATATTAAAATACTTACTAAGGGCATACCACAGTCTTTACAGTCTATGAGTAGTGGAGAACGCAAAAAAGCTTTGTTGCACCATCTGCTGAAAGCAAAACCTGAAGTACTACTGCTGGTAAATCCCTATGATAACCTGGACCGTAAGTCACAACAGGATCTGAAGCACACGGTTCAACGAATTGCGGATACCATCCCCATAATTCAAATTGGATCCCGAATAGCCGATGTTTTTCCCTTTATACAAAACCACTTTAAATACGACAAAACAGGGCTACAAAAATATACGGGTCATGAAGTGCTATTCTCCAAAAACTCTCACCCAAACCACGGTTTAGCGTTTGGCATCCCTGCACCGCTGGATCAATATGATCCGGGGACGGAAACCCTGGTACACTTTGAAGGTGTCTCTGTAAGTTTCAATGACAAACCGGTTTTAAAAGACATCCACTGGAGTATTAAAAAAGGAGAATTCTGGCAGCTCAAAGGCCCTAACGGAAGTGGTAAAAGTACACTGCTCAATATGATAACAGGGGACAGTCACAAAGGCTATGGCCAAAATCTAAGCCTTTTTGGCCGTAGAAAAGGAAGCGGTGAAAGCGTTTGGGATATTAAGGAAGCCATTGGTTACTTTACCCCCGCCATGATAGATCGCTTTAAAGGGTACCACTCCCTGGAAAGCATGTTGATTTCCGGATTTCGGGATTCCGTTGGACTTTATCATAACCCCTCTGATACAGAGCAACGCCTGGCTACGGAATGGCTGAGGGTATTGGGTTTAGAGAGGAAAAAAGGCGACTATTTCAATACGCTGAGTGAAGGCGGGAAAAGACTGATCATGATCGCGCGTGCGATGATCAAGCATCCTCCACTCCTAATTTTAGACGAACCTACTATAGGATTGGATGATGAAAGCGCGGCTTTTTTTGTAGCCCTGGTCAATGCCTATGCCGCAAAAAGTACTTCGGCCGTTGTTTTTGTATCACATAGAGAAGAAGAAGGACTGGACCCGGACCTGGTTTACGAACTCCATCTTGTCCCTGGCGGTGCTCGGGGCAGGGGGTATTTCCTTTAATTTCCCTTAGATTCCCTGTCCTTTTTGGCTTTTTTCGTATCTTCTAATCCTTCAACAAGAAACCATCTTCCATGCAAAAAATTCATGTAAAACCCGGGGCCGAATTAGATGATTATAAGGCCTACGGCTCACTGTATTCTTCGGTTTTAGATTTTTTAGAAAAAGCAAAAAAACCGATAGCATCGCTTAACGGATCTACTATCTGGATGATCAATTCTACTGCTATTGGTGGTGGTGTGGCGGAAATGTTGCCCAGCCAGATGCGAATACTTCGGGAACTCGGTGTAGCCATAGAATGGCTGGTTATCGAAGCCAAAGACGAACGTTTTTTTGATATCACCAAACGTATTCACAATGCCATTCACGGCAGTGGAGATGGGAAATTTACCGAGGAAGACCGCAAGGTCTTTGAAGCTACTAACACGGAAAACCTGCCTGAGGCATTGGATTTGATCAATGACGGGGATATTGTTGTGGTACACGACCCTCAGCCCATGCCTTTGGCTGCCATGATCAAAAAAGAGAAAAAAGTACCTATCGTATGGCGCTGTCATATCGGTCTGGAAGAAAATACGGAAGTTACCCAAGCGGTTTGGGATTTTCTTTCCCCCTATACTGATGATTATGATCATTTTGTTTTTAGCCTCCCTTCCTATGTCCCCAAATCCCTCAAACAAAAGACGAGTATAATCCCTCCGGCTATTGATCCGCTCAGTCATAAGAACAGGGCCTTACAATTGCATAAAAACATCGGTATTTTATATCAATCCGGTATTTTGGACGACCATAAAGCCATTTTATACCACAGGTATAACCATTTAGTCCGAAGGGTAATGCCGGATGGTTCCTTTGGAACTCCCAACCAAAACAATAGCTTACACCTCATCTATCGACCCTTTGTAACGGAAATCTCCAGATGGGACAGGCTAAAAGGTTTTAAGGAATTAATGCAGGCCTTTATTAAAATGAAACGAGACAATCGTGAACACGGCGACCCGGACAGCCTGGAATACAAAAGGATTCAGATGACACTTTTGGTTTTGGCAGGCCCTGACCCCGCCTTTGTTTCCGATGACCCGGAAGGGAAAGCCGTACTAAAAGAGCTCACCGAGCAATACCAGAGTGTAGACGCTGCTATGCAAAATGATATCGCCATTTTACTATTACCCCTGGACAATCCTAAAGAGAATGCACTAATTGTGAATGCATTGCAACGCTCATCTACCATAATAGCACAAAACTCTATCCAGGAAGGGTTTGGATTAACAGCTACCGAAGCCATGTGGAAAAGAAAACCGGTCCTGGTATCCGGAGCCGCAGGATTGAAGTTTCAGGTAGTGCATGATGAGAATGGTAAGATCAATGATGATCCCAGGAATATTGAACGTCTTGCCGAGACACTCACCTACATGCTCAACCATCCTAAAGAGCGGGATAAATGGGGCTTTAATGGTCAATTGCGCGTGATCAAAAATTTCACTTTATTCAGCCAACTCATTGGGTGGTTAGATGCACTGGCACGGCAAAAAACGAAGTAAGCTTTTTTGATCACTAAAAACACAGACACCTATTGGATTCTTTAGATTTTCCGGAACAGCGATTTAAGGAAATACTGGACAAAAGTTCGGAACTGGTAATGGCTCGGTTCAAGGAGTTGCCTGACCTAAAAGGATACTGTGATTTCCCTCAAAAAGAGGTTGAGCATTGGTTTGACGAACCTTTGCCGGAACAGGGAATGTCTCCGGAACAGCTTTTGGATCAGGTACAGGAAAAAATATTACGCACCGCTACCGGCAATCTCGGCCCACATATGTATGCGTATGTAATGTCCGGTGGAAATCAGATGGCGATTCTGGCCGAAAAGCTGGGAGCCACTATTAACCAAAACCAGACTAAATGGCATCTGGCGCCAGCCCTGAATGAGGTAGAAAAACGGGTAATCCGATGGACTGCAGAATTATTGGATTTTCCGGTAGCTTCTGGGGGCGTTCTGGTAAGTGGAGGCTCTGCTGCCAACCTTACGGGTTTGACCGTAGGTCGAAACATTTTTTTTGAAAAACAGGACATTCGTAAAAAAGGATTGTTCCACCAACAACCCTTTGTGGTTTACGCTTCGGAAGAAGTGCATAGCTGTGTGGACAAAAGTGTGGAGCTTTTAGGTATCGGTACGGACCATTTGAGAAAAATCAAGACGGATGCCCGCTTTAAAATTGATATTGAAGCCCTGGAACAACAGATTGAGTTAGACCTAACCAACGACCTACAGCCCTTTTGTATTATTGGAAACGGAGGTACCGTGAATACCGGGGCAATAGATGACCTGGAGGCTTTGGCGGAGATGGCTAAAAGGTATGGGCTTTGGTATCATGTAGATGGCGCCTATGGCGCATTAGCCGGTATTTTGGATAGTCTAAAGACCGAATACAAAGGCATGGAAAAAGCAGATTCCATTGCACTGGATTTCCATAAATGGCTGTATGTCCCTTTTGAAGCGGGATGCACCCTGGTGCGTAACTGGGATACCTTAAAGCGCACCTACTATAAAAAAGCAGCCTATCTGGATACGGAATTGGCCAATGAGGGTAACCGATTGGAATACAACGAGCACTATTTTCAATTGTCCAGAAACTCAAAAGCATTCAAGGTGTGGATGACCATGAAGGCCTATGGTATTGCGCGGATCAAGGCAATGATCCAAAAAGATATTGATCTGACGAAGTATTTGAATGATCTGATCCGAAACTCCGACGATTTTGAACTGGTGGCCGATTCCAAATTGGCCGTTTCCTGCTTTCGGTATATAGGTGCCATGACGTCCAAAGCGGAAATCGTGGAGTTCAATAGAAGATTAATGCCACAACTGGAAAAAGACGGACGGGTTTTTATTATGGGCACTTCCTTAAAAGGAGAATATGCCATCAGGGCTTGTTTTATCAATCATAGAAAGAACAAAAAGACCACCCAATACCTTTTAGAGGTCATTAGAGAGGTGGCCCATAAATTGGAAAGAAAAACCGTAAGTGTGTTATGAATACGAGGGAAGTCACACTAAAGATATATGAAGCGGCTATCCATATCGCCGGATTAGAGCGTAAAGGCAAAACCATGCCCTACACTTCCGCTAACGGCTATATGTTTTCTCAACTGAATAAAGCCGGAGAGATTGGTATACGGCTTTCCAAAGCGGACACCCTTGAATTTGATGCAAAATATGGGGCAAAACCTTTTATTTCATATGGAGCCACCATGCGGGAATATGTGTTAATACCTAAAGCATTGTTAGCGGATGAAGAAGCACTGGGAAACTATTTGAAAAAAGGATTCAACTACGTTAACTCCCTTACGCCAAAATAAAAAACCACACCCAAAAGGATGTGGTTTGCTTTTTTAAATCGTATCTGAATGCTACGCCACTGCCGGAGTAGCTATTTTTTTCTTAAGAGCATCAAACATGATCGGAGTAGCGATAAATACAGAGGAATAAGTACCTACCAGTACCCCAACGATCATAGCGAACATGAACCCACGTAAACTCTCGCCGCCAAAAATGAAAATGGCTAAAAGTACGATCAAGGTGGTTAAAGAGGTATTTAATGTTCTGCTTAAGGTGCTGTTCAAAGCCTGATTTACATGTTCCCCGCCTTTCCAACCTTTGAGGTTCACTACCTCACGTATACGGTCAAAAACTACCACGGTATCGTTAAGTGAATATCCGATTACCGTTAAGATAGCAGCAATAAAGGCCTGATCGATCTCCATATTAAAAGGCATAACAGCGCTGGTCAATGAAAAGATCCCCAATACAATCATAACATCGTGGAATACCGCTACTACCGCACCCAGAGAAAACTGCCATCTTCTAAAACGAAGCAAAATATACAGGAATACCACCGCCAGGGAACCAATAATGGCCCAGTAGGCATTTTGCTTGATATCATCTGCAATGGTTGGCCCCACTTTGGTAGATTGTAGAATACCTATCGATTTTTCTGAGGCACCTACGGTAAAGTCCTCAAAAGACGTACCATCCGGCAAGTATTTTTGCAAAGAGGTATAGAGCTTTTCCTGAATTTCGTTGTCCACCTCAATACCTTCCACATCCACTTTATAGGGAGTAGTTACCTTAATCTGGTTGGCCTCTCCAAAGGTTTTTACATTGGTTCCACTGCCAAAAACAATATTTAGTTCCGAAGCAATCTCTGAGGGATTCACTTCTTTTTCAAACCGAATTTGATAGGAGCGTCCTCCAACGAAATCCACTCCTTCTTGTAATCCCTTGGTAAATAGTGAAAAAGCGCCCACCCCGACCAGGATAACAGAGATCACATAGGCTACTTTACGTTTGCCAAGGAAATTGATACTCAAACCGGTAAACAAATTCTTGGTTAAGGGAGTAGAAAATGCCAGTGTTCTTCCTCGTTTGGAAAGGTACCCATCCACCATCAATCGTGTAATAAAAATGGCGGTAAACAGGGAGGTAACAATTCCAATTAACAAGGTAGTGGCAAACCCTTTTATAGGGCCCGAACCAAAAACGAAAAGGATTATCGCTGTTAAGCCTGTAGTGATATTCGCATCCAAAATGGAAGAAAGGGCATTGTTGAAACCATCCGCTACGGCCTGCGACTTTCCTTTCCCTTTGGCTAGCTCTTCCTTAATACGTTCAAAAATCAGCACATTGGCATCCACGGACATACCAATGGTTAAGACAATACCTGCAATTCCGGGCAAGGTCAATACCGCTCCCAGACTAGTAAGCACACCGAAAATCAGCAAAATATTGAACACCAGGGCAATATCTGCAAAGATCCCCGCCCTTCCGTAGTAAAAGACCATCCAAACCAACACGAAAAGCATCGCTATCAAAAACGACATGAATCCGCTATCAATGGCTTCCTGTCCTAGCGAAGGCCCTACTACTTCCGATTGGATAATCTCCGCTGAAGCCGGTAATTTACCTGCACGAAGCACGTTGGCGATATCTTTGGTTTCATTAATAGTGAACGTGCCGGTGATTTCCGAGCGGCCTCCGGAAATAGGTCCGGAAGAGACTCCGGGAGCAGTGTATACCTTGTTATCCAGGACAATGGCAATACCGGTTTGATTGTTAAAGGCATCACCCGTTAGCTTCTCCCAATCTCTGGCACCGCGCGTATTCATTGTCATACTAACCGCAGGTTTGTTGAATTGGTCAAACGTATCCTGGGCATCCGTGATCACATCGCCACTAATACGCGGCACACCGTCCCTGTTGGATTTTAAGGCATATAACTCGGCCAACTCCGATTCTTTTGGTGGTTTTTCAAAGGCAAATTTGGTAAACTGCACATCAGCCGGTAATAAACGTCGTATTTCCGGCATTCTTAAATAGGACCCTATCTCCGCAGTATCTGAAATCACTACCCGGGCTATGGAATGGCTCCCGGGAACAGGAGGCAACAGTTTACTGATCAGGGGGTTCGCCTGACTTGAAAGATCCAGTGTATCTTCAGCAACATCGGAAAGTAGGGAGTCAATTTCCGAAACTTGTGTGCTTAGGGTATCTTTTTCGGTTTCCTTTGGCTCAAGAATTTCGCTTAAGCGTGCGTTGGCATCTACAAAAAATTGCCCCAGACTGGGGTTGTTTTGGGAATAGGTTTCCCAGAATTCCAATTGGGCGGTGCTGGATAATAACTCCTGGGCACGTTGAACGTCCCTGGCTCCCGGCAACTCTACCAAAATACGGCCGGAATTTCCCTCACGTTGGATATTAGGTTGGGTAACCCCAAAACCGTCAATTCGTTTTCTAAGTACTTCAAAAGCAGACACTACGGACTCATCAATTTTTCTTCGGATAATGGGTTTAACCTGATCATCCGTCATTTGAAAATTGATCTCATCACTCAGTGTTTTATTTGCAAAAATATCGGGAGAAGCCAACTTGGTATCGCCCTTAATAGCATCAAAAGCATCAAAAAACAATTCCAGATAGGTAGCATCACTTTGTTTAGAAGCCTCATCAGCATCGGCCAGGGCCTTGTTAAAAACCGGGCTCTTCGTATTATTGGCTAGCCCTTTTAAAATATCCTTTACCGAAATCTGAAGGGTCACATTGATCCCTCCTTTAAGGTCAAGACCTTTGTTTAACTCTTTGGTTTTGGCATCATCATAGTTGGTATATCCCAAAATAGGTTCACCTCCTATAGAATCCAAATAGGATGCCTCTATGGCTTCCCGCCTCGCTACATAATCTTCCTCAGCTTCCGAAATCTGATTGATGGCATAGGTGTTGGCATCATTTTCCACCTTGCCGGTAATAAAGGTGTAGGAAAGTTGGTAGATGCTTACCAGGCCAAAAAGCAGTGCAAAAAGCCGCACTAATCCCTTATTTTGCATTGGTTTTGAATTTTCTGTAAACAGCGTGCAAATATATCATTTCAAATAGGATTAGCCAATAGAATTGCTGCAATTGTGCCCGGGGAAGCCTGCTAAAAAAATGTCATTTCGAACCGCCAGATCAAAAACCATCCTAAAACCGGATGCTCGTACCAGCCCGAAATGACATCATTTAAATGGAAGAAAAGTGCTTTTATTGCTTAACCTCCAGTAGCCCGTTGGTATTGGTTACGCCTTCTGCACTTTCCTGAAGTTTTGCTTTTTCGGCATCACTCAGGGCTATTTCCACAATTTGTTCAATACCGTTTTTCCCAATGATCACCGGTACACCTATGCATATGTCGTTTAATCCATATTCGCCCTCCAACAAGGTAGAGCAGGGAAACATTTTCTTCTGATCGCAAGCTATGGCCTGAACCAATGCAGATACCGCAGCTCCGGGAGCATACCATGCACTGGTGCCCAGTAATTTAGTTAAGGTAGCGCCTCCTACTTTGGTTTCTTCTACCACCCATTGCATTTTGTCTTCCGAAAGAAATTCCGAAACCTTTACACTATTTCGTGAGGCATGGCCAATAAGAGGTACCATACCTTTATCACTGTGCCCTCCTATGACCATTCCGTCTATATCGGAGATAGGGGCATCCAGGGCTTCGGCCAGGCGGTACTTAAAGCGTGCGCTGTCTAAAGCACCTCCCATTCCAATGATCTTATGTCTGGGTAAGTCGGTAGCCTTATGTACCAGGTATGTCATAGTATCCATAGGATTACTTACCACAATAACTATGGTATTTGGAGAATGTTCCAACAGGTTCTGTGCCACAGTTCTGACTATTCCTGCATTAATGCCAATAAGTTCCTCTCTTGTCATCCCGGGCTTTCTCGGTATTCCTGAAGTAATCACTGCCACATCACTGTTCGCTGTTTTGGAATAATCATTCGTGGTACCCGTAATTTTGGTGTCAAAGCCATTCAAAGATGCCGTTTGCATTAAATCCATTGCCTTACCTTCCGCATAGCCTTCTTTGATATCCAGGAGCACCACTTCCGATGCAAAATCTTTAATAGCAATATACTCCGCGCAGCTGGCCCCAACGGCTCCTGCACCAACGACTGTGACTTTCATATCTTTTTGTTTTTTGGTTCTGAAACGTCCAAAAATAGGGATTTTTCACCCCATTCTTCTATGAAAAATGTCATAGTTTTTAGCGATTTTAAATAAATAGTTTTGACTTCTTCCGGAACTCTTATTGAACTGTTAAAAAAAGGCGTTTTTTATCGAAGAAATTCCCGTTAGAGCGCTTTACGTCGAATAGTTTACAATACTCTTGCCTAAAACAGCGTTCTATTTATCCCAAACCTTATAATACCTACTATGAAAAGGCTCTTTTCCTTATTGGCCCTTATTGCTATTATTAGCGTGAGCAATTGCAGTGAAATCCCTGAAAACAATGATCCTGTATTGGGTACCTGGTTAAATACAACATTGGCAGTTGCGGAAGATTCAAAAACCCAAAATACCGGTGAATGGGAAGAATGGATATTCAATGATGTGTATTTGGGAAGATACCATCGTTATTCCGATAATCAAATCGTGCTGCAAACTGATTTCCGCTGGGAAGTGGTCAATGGAGTATACTCCCTTCAATACTCGGAAGAAGAATTAACCGATGTACAGGTTATTCTAAGCCAGTCTGCTGAAAATGAGCAACTAGAGTTACAAAACGGGGAGGTTTTTGCCACCCGACGATAGATGTTGAACCCATATGAAAATGCAAAGCCCTGATAGCTGGCCTATCAGGGCTTTTTGGTTGGTTAAATGGTCAATATTTATCTAAATCCGAAATGTATTCCCGCGGTAAATGTATTGAATTCGGCAATATTGTATTCTGCATTGATTCTAAAGAACCCTAGCTTAATTTTGGTACCGATATTGGCTGCTACCCCATTGGCATCTGTGGAAACGGAAAAGGGATCTGTATAGGTGGCCTGGAAAGGACCAGTCGTAACCACATAATCTCCTAACAGGTCAATATCCGATGATCCTGTAATATATCCTATTCCTCCGTAAAAATTGATTACCGGGATATTTTTAGTAGACACCACAGCACTGAAGTTCCAGGTATTGAAAGAGGCATCTATACGCTGTCCCTCTCCCTGAACATCAAGAGATTCCGTGAAGTCATATTCCCCGTTTAAACCGGTGTAACCTATTACCGCGGAAATGGCAACGGGTAGTAATTTATCCGCCGGCAATAACTTGGTGAATTCGTATTGGACACCCGCACCAAATAATCCGATCTCGGCATCATCATCCATTGTTATTTTTGGCAGGAATCGTGCTTTTACCTCCAACCCTTTGATCAAGCCTACACTTGCCTGGATATATCCTGTGGGAATAAAATTAAAGTCTTCGGCCGCTAATCCGGAGGGCAATTCAAATTCTTCGGGAGGGAGCAAGCCGGTATCATCCTCCACAACTACAATGACATTCTCAATGTCCCCAAGGGCAGTGGAAACCTCCCTGGCCTGTCCGGGATTTTCCGCAAAATCCAAATTATCATAATCCGCAGGATCCAGCACAAAGGCTTTCTTATCGTCCTTATTCCGAAAACCAGTAATGTTACCCACTATTGAGATTTCAAAACCACCAAGCGGCTTGGCTTCACCAGAATTGTACCACCCGTTAGAGATACTGAACAACCCTGCTTCTTGTACAGGTGCCAGGTAGTCATTGGCAAAGCGTTCGGCATCCTCCAAACCGGAGATAAACAGATCATTTAGATCCTGTGCTTTGACAAAGGAGATACAACAAAATGCAACTAAAAAGATTATTTTTTTCATTTTGTAAAACTTTTCTTTACCACTAAACTAAAAAACCCCGACGGATGTCGAGGTTTTTTGTTGTGAAATTACGGTTATGGTTCACCAATTAAGCATCTATGTTGGCGTAAACTGCGTTGTTTTCGATAAATTCCCGTCTTGGAGGCACTTCATCTCCCATCAACATAGAGAAAATACGATCCGATTCCGTGGCATTTTCAATGGTCACCCGTCGTAAGGTTCTGTACTCCGGATTCATTGTAGTATCCCACAATTGTTCAGCATTCATTTCTCCCAAACCTTTGTAACGCTGAATGGTGGCGCTACCTTTCATTTCTTCAACTATAGCATCCCGTTCTTTATCATTCCAGGCATACTTTTTTTTGTTTCCTTTTTTTACAAGGTATAAAGGAGGGGTGGCAATGTACACGTGGCCACTTTCAATGAGTTCTCGCATATATCGGAAGAAAAAAGTCAAGATCAATGTCTCAATATGACTTCCATCCACATCCGCATCACACATGATCACTACTTTATGATAGCGCAATTTTTCCAGGTTCAGCGCCTTGCTGTCTTCTTCTGTACCGATCGTAACCCCCAAGGCGGTGTAGATATTCTTAATCTCCTCATTTTCAAAAACTTTGTGCTGCATCGCCTTTTCTACATTTAATATCTTGCCACGAAGCGGTAGAATGGCCTGGAAATTCCGATCCCTTCCCATTTTTGCGGTACCCCCTGCGGAGTCCCCCTCCACCAGGAACAATTCACAGTTTTCCGGGTCCTGATCGGCACAATCCGAAAGCTTACCGGGTAATCCTCCACCACCCATCGGACTTTTCCGCTGCACCATTTCACGGGCTTTGGCAGCAGCATGCCGCGCCTGGGCGGCCAGTTTCACCTTCTCCACAATTTGCTTGGCGTCTTCGGGATGCTCTTCGAGATAATCCGTCAACATTTCGGAAACCGATTGGCTTACTGCGCTGCTCACCTCCCGATTCCCCAATTTTGTTTTGGTCTGTCCTTCAAATTGTGGTTCAGCCACCTTAACCGATACAATAGCGGTTAATCCTTCCCGAAAATCATCCCCGGAAATCTCGAACTTTACTTTGTCCAACAAACCGGAATTATCCGCGTATTTCTTCAACGTAGTGGTTAACCCTCTCCTAAAACCAGACAAATGCGTACCACCCTCATGGGTATTGATATTGTTCACATAGCTATGTAGGTTTTCGGAGAATCCGGTATTGTAGATCATAGCTACTTCGACCGGGATCCCGTTTTTCTCCCCCTCCATAGCAATGACGTTTTGGATCAAAGGGACACGGGTTTCATCCAAAAACCGGATAAATTCTTTTAAGCCTTCTTCGGAATAAAAAGTTTCGGAAACAAACGCCCCTTTGTCATCTTTCCGTCTTTTATCCGTGAGACTAATGGTTACCCCCTTATTCAAATAGGCCAATTCGCGCATTCGGTTGGCCAGGGTTTCGTAATTGTATTCTATTGTCTGGGTAAAAATAGTATCGTCCGGATGGAACGTAACAATAGTTCCGGTTTTTTGCGTAGTACCCACGCTTTTAACCGGATATAAGGTCTTCCCTCGTTCGTACTCCTGCTCCCAAATCTTTCCTTCGCGATGCACTATAGCCTTTAGGTGTTCTGAAAGTGCGTTAACACAAGAAACCCCTACCCCATGCAATCCTCCTGAAACCTTATAAGAATCTTTATCAAATTTCCCTCCGGCGCCAATTTTGGTCATTACCACCTCCAAAGCGGAGACGCCTTCTTTCTTGTGCAGCCCAACAGGAATACCCCGGCCATTGTCTTCCACTGTAATGGAATTGTCTTCATTAATGGTAACCGTGATGGTATCACAATATCCCCCCATGGCCTCATCAATGGAATTATCCACCACTTCATACACCAAATGGTGGAGCCCTCTAGGACCCACATCACCAATGTACATGGAAGGCCGCATTCGCACATGCTCCATACCCTCTAACGCCTGAATGCTATCCGCAGAATATTGGGTTGTATTTACATCTTCACTCATAAACTTCTGTTCGGTTTTTTTTGAAATTTTCAAATCCTACAAATATACGAAAAACCCAGCAAAAATAAGGGTTTGACCCATTATGAGTATTCAAGTTATCAACAAAAAACTGTGGAAAACAATAGCGGCTATTTTGGTCGCAGATAATGTCCCTTCTTTAGGAGGAAAGCGCCGCAAACGGCGCTTTCTCAAAATTATAAAAATGAAGAAAATACGATATGCTCAGAATGACCTCAAACTACTTTACATATGCGTCTTCATGCACTTGAGCTACTGCCCTGCCTGAAGGATCATTCATATTCTTGAAGGCCTCGTCCCATTCCAACGCTATTTTAGTACTGCAGGCCACCGAAGGTTCCTGTGGTACACTCAGGGCGGCTGCATTGGAGGGAAAATGGGATTCAAAAATGGAACGGTAGTAATATTCCTCTTTTGTGGCAGGCGTCTGCAGTGGAAACTTGAAATGCGCATTTTTCATTTGTTCATCTGAGACCTCCTCTTCCACCAGCGCTTTAAGCGTATCAATCCAACTATACCCCACACCATCGGAAAACTGCTCTTTTTGTCTCCAGGCTACACTTTCGGGTAAATACCCCTCAAAAGCCTTACGCACCACCCACTTTTCCATGCGTTCCGGAGTTATCATCTTATCCCTGGGGTTAATGCGCATGGCCACATCCATGAATTCCTTGTCCAAAAATGGAACCCGACCTTCAATACCCCATGCCGCAAGAGATTTGTTCGCTCGTAAACAGTCGTACATATGCAGCTTTTTCAATTTGCGAACTGTTTCTTCGTGAAAGTCTTTAGCGCTGGGGGCTTTGTGGAAATAGAGATAGCCCCCAAATAACTCATCCGCTCCTTCACCCGAAAGTACCATTTTTATACCCATAGACTTAATCACCCGGGCCATGAGGTACATTGGCGTGGATGCCCGCACTGTGGTTACATCATAGGTCTCCAGGTTGTAGATCACATCCCTTAGAGCATCCAGCCCCTCTTGAATGGTAAATTGTATTTCATGATGAATTGTGCCAATATGGTCGGCTACCTTCCGTGCTGCCGCCAAATCCGGAGAACCCTCCAATCCCACCGAAAAGGAGTGTAGTTGAGGCCACCAGGCTTCCTTCGTATCATCACTTTCTATACGCATTTGAGAATATTTTTTAGCGATAGCGGAAGTAACCGAAGAATCTAACCCCCCGGAAAGCAGTACGCCATAAGGTACGTCGGACATCAACTGTCGGTGCACTGCAGCCTCAAGGGCTTCTTTGATTGCCGTGATATCCGTATCATTTTCTTTTACTGCGTCATAGGACATCCAATCACGGGTATACCAACGCACCAACTCCCCGCTGCTACTGTGCAGATAATGCCCGGGAGGAAACAATTCAATTTTGGTGCAGGTGCCCTCCAAAGCCTTTAATTCCGAGGCTACATAAAAAGTGCCGTTTTTGTCCCATCCCATATAGAGCGGAATAATCCCCATATGGTCTCTTGCTACAAAGTATTCGTCCTTTTCGGTATCGTACAGGGCAAAGCCAAAAATACCATTCATCTCGTCAATAAAATCTACCCCCTTTTCCTGGTACAAAGCCAAAATAACCTCACAATCGGATTGTGTCTTAAAAGTGTAGCGATCTTTGAATTGCTTCCGAATCTCCCTGTGATTATAAATTTCACCGTTAGCGGCTAATATCACTTTCCCATCCTCACTCACTAATGGTTGTTTGCCGGAGGCCGGGTCTACAATGGCCAAACGCTCGTGTGCCAATACGGCTTTGCTATTCGCATAAATACCACTCCAATCCGGACCGCGATGTCGCACTTTTTTTGACATCTCCAACAGCTGAGGACGGAGCTTTTCCGTACTTTCCTTTAACTCAAAGGCACATACAATTCCACACATAGGTTAATCATTTATTATAAATTCGGATCAAATCTCAAAACATACCAATTAATATAAAACATTTATTGCCATATTAATTTCAATTTAAAACATAATATTTTAAATAAACATAAATTTGAAACTAGCGTTATATTATCTGCAAGGATAAAAGTTAAACTGAAAGGAAGCAAATTTTAACGCATTTTTAAAAATGGGCAAGGGGTTTAACTGCTAGTTTTGAAACTTAACAAAATCCAAAGAAAATCATGAAAAATCTATTCCTTTTAACCTTTTTTGCAGTGGCTTTGTTTACTTCTGAGGCTATTGCCCAAAAATTTAGCGGCCTGGACAAAAGCCCTGCAGATATTGCAACTTTTCCCTCCAGCTACAAAGAATCAAATAAAGCGGTTAGAGTGATTTATAGTCGCCCCCAGCTTAAGGGGCGTGATATGGCTACCCTGGCTCCGGAAGGTAAGGTTTGGCGTACCGGTGCCAACGAAGCCACGGAAATTACGTTTTATAAAGATGTAACCTTCGGCGGACAAGCTGTAAAAGCAGGAACATATGCTTTGTTTACCATACCGGGAGAGAGCGAATGGACGCTTATCCTGAATAAAAACCTGAATCAATGGGGAGCCTATTCCTATGATAATTCGGCTGACCTGGTACGTGTAACCTCAGCAGCCTCCCAGGGAGATGAAACCCTGGAAGCATTTTCTATTGCTTTTAAGGAAGTAGACGGTGGTGCCCATTTGGTCATGGGTTGGGGAACCACACGAGTGGCAACTCCTGTGATGTTTTAATTGCTTTAACCTATATGGTATACTATTAAAAAGCTCCAAAACAAATTTTGGAGCTTTTTAATTTATCTTCTTCGCGACCCTCCCCCAACCTATATTTGTTCTGCTTTGGCATACCTCTCTACCGTCCTGTAAATCCTACAATTGGCCCAACTTCCAAGATATTCGAAAACCACAACGTTCCCAGAAAGGGGATATTCCGCATTCTGGCCATTCATCCATTGGACAACGAAAAAAGAAGGACGATGGTCAGGTCCGTTCATTGTTCCACCCAACCCTCAGGCATCGCCGAAGTACGGAAACGACCATTGTCGCAGGATACGTTGGTAACCGGTATGCAGGGAGGACAAGGCGCACCGTCACAGGTCTCGCACCCCTCTACAATGATGAATCCCACTTCATCCGTGGCTTGATCAGGTGCTTCGGTACGGTCGATGAAGATACGGGTACTTACCGAGGGTGCTGCCGTAAAGCGGCCCAGTACATACTCGTCGCCGTCATTGGGATTGCGCAGGTTACCCAGGAGGGCCGCCGGGGGTGGCGCATTAATACTGCCGTTATTGTCCACGAGGTCATCCAGAATCTGAAAATAGCCGTAGGCTGCCCTGGATATGTTGAACTGCCGCAACTCGACCAGCACGTCCTCCTTGGTATTCAGCACCAGTTGCCCCACTGTAAGACCGTTCACGGTATTGCCGTCAACCAGCGCGTCGGAAAGAATGTTTACACTCGTGCTGTTGCCGATACGCCAGCAATCGGAATCGCAGGCGTAGAGGTAATATGGCTGTAGAAACCCCCCATTTTCGTTAGGCACGCATTCTCCGTTCCTCAATTTCCCCCCATCACAGCGGTCGCAATAGATAATCTTTTCAAAGGCAGTAAAATTCCAGTAGTAGTAGTTCTCCCGACCGGCGGGGTCGTCAAAGTCTACCGTCAGGGCATGGCCCGGAACGAAACGGTCAAGGATGTCGCTGAAGAAGAGCTCGGACTCGTACCTGGCCGAGATGTCAGTGATAGGCACGGGCTCCAGAACCGTCTCCGTCTGCGATTCGTACCGCCGACCATCAGCGAACTCCACGAACAGCCGCCAGGACTCCCCGGGCAGTACCACAAAGCCTGCCGGAGGGGCATACCGCCCACTATCCTCAGTAAGTTCGACCGCCGCGCCCGTTATAGTGTTCTCAAAGATAACCGTAGCCCCTTCAACCGGAATGTTGCGATAATCACCGTCCTCTACGGTGGACTCCGTCACTACGGCATAAGAAGCGCCCGGAGTGTCCGTTGCCAGGGCATCAATATAGACCAGGCCCTCCTCAAAGTCAAAGTCAGGCCCAATGGCGTCTATGCAGCCCGAAAAGGTTAGCAAAAAGATGACGATTATGATAGGGGTAGCGATGGTTTTCATGACGCTTAGCCAATATACATAACTTTTGGTATCTATGTTATCCTAAAATTGGGAAACAAACACTTTTTACCTTTCCTTTCAGTTGCATATATGGTTCACGGAACCAACTGATAATTTGACAATCCGATACAATTAGTGGTTCCGTTTTCAACAACTCATAAAGACTTCTCCTGCTTTAAATTTTAGTTAACAATTTCGTATAGTGTATTTTATTAATTTAAAATCATTCTAAAGTTATTACATTTTGTAAATGATGAAACAATTCACAATTGTCCTATTTATCCTTTTTTTCGGATTTCCTTTGTGTGCACAAAGTCAGATTCCTTCAGATAATCCTGAAGCAAACTTAGACGCTTATTTCGCAGAACCCAGGGAATCACTGTATCTGCATTTGAACAAGCAAGTATATGTGACTGGGGAACATCTATGGTTCAGCGGCTATGTTTATGATAGAAAAGAGGGAATGCCCTTCACCGAGACCAGGAACGTTCATATTGGCCTTTACGACGCACAGGGCAGACGCCTTCAAAGGCATTTGTTTCATGCCAAAAATGGGTATCTATCAGGGCAAATGTATTTGGATTCGACCATTGCCACTGGCCATTACCAAGTGCGGGCAATGACCAATTGGATGCGGAATTTTAACGAAGACGACAGTTTTCAGGTCCAAATAGAAATCCACAACGGTTCCAGAATACCCATTGAAGGGATTGGGGCGGCAAAACCAGATGTACAGTTTATGCCGGAAGGTGGGCATCTGGTTTCGAACACCCGCAACACAGTTGGGGTCAAGGTAGTCGATGGACGTGGCTTCGGAAAGCAGATTTCTTCCGGTATGGTTCAAAATGAAAAAGGAAAAAGCATCGCCGAGTTTACGGTCAATGATTTTGGCCTGGGCAAGTTTGTGCTCTTCCCCAAAGAGGGGATAGCCTACGCAGCCAAGGTGACTTTTAATGATGGCAGTACCGAAACCTACAAGCTACCGGCACTGAAGCGAGAGGGCATTGCAATGACCACGAGAAGCGTTGGCATCCGGGAATTTTCGGTGGCCTTCACCACAAATAAAAAAACGCTCTCAAAGATCAAAGACAAAAAATTTCAGCTCTTGGTGCACCAGAACGGTGAGTCCCGAAGTTTTGACCTAGATTTTTCAAGCGGTCCCCCGGTGTTGGCGCTGGGTGAAACCGACCTCTTTCGAGGTATGAATGTATTGACACTATTCGATGACCAGGGTAGGCCTTTATTGGAACGCTTGTGCTTTAATGCTTCAGGTATAGACTTTAGAAATTCAGAACTGATCGGTATAGCGTGGGAGCGTGATTCGCTGAACGTAGATTTGAAACTCCCCCATTTTTTACAGCAAGGCGGCAAGGTCAGCGTTTCCGTACTGCCCGTGAACACACTTTCACAAGGAGACGGCAAAAGCATTTGGAGTGAGATACATCTCAGACCTTATGTAAAGGGAAAAATTGAAAATGCCAGATGGTATTTTGACCGAATGACCCCGGAAAAGCATTTGGCACTTGACCTTTTGTTACTTACCCAAGGCTGGTCCAGGTACGACTGGGAAGCTATTAAAAATGGCCCTCCTAAAATTGCTTATGATTTTGAAAAGGGAATAGATTTTGAAATGAAACTGAAAACCAAATTGAAACGTGATGAATGGCTGTACCTACATCCTGACGAACACAATGATTATAGGCTGTTCGAAGTTTTACCGGGCCAAAAAACCATATCCGTTGACAACTATATTCCTTATCAAGATAGTGAATTGGTGATCTCCAAAGTAGTAAAGAAAAAAGGTGTCTTCAGAGAAGCCGAGGTAAGCCTTAAAGAAGATTACGGTTTTTATGGGGAAGCCTTGGGCCACAGTACCCAAACGGATTTTTTTGGACTTCAAAAAAGACGTCTGCAACGGTTGGGAATCATCAATTCCATTGAAAGTGCACCATCGTATCTCCAGTCCGTGGAAAATGAAATCAAGCTGGAAGAAGTCACGGTAAAAGCTCCATGGATACCTCCAGAGTACAAGTTTATTCCAAGGTTCCATGTGGACAAGGTCATAGAGGTGGACGAAGATGCCGCAGGGCTATACCCCTACGTTACTGACCTCATTAGGGCGAATGGCTATCAGGTATTTGATTTTTTTGACCCCAATTCTAGGAGTATGGTTCGTATTTTTTCAACGCGTATGACGAGTGTCGGTACGCCCGCTATCCCCTTTATTTATTTGGATGGCACCAATCTTGTGGATTTTAATCCTCTGTACAAACTACGTACTTCGGAGATTCAAAGCATTTTTATTAATAAAAGTGGGGTTGGAGAAGGATTACAAGGTGCAGGTGGAGTCATGCGAATCAATACAAGAAGAACTGGGACGCCCTTGGAGATTGAACCAGAAACCGAGTTCAGGCATGAGTTTGAAAAGGGGTTCGTGACCCCAAAATCGTATTATGCGCCCAAATATGATGTTTTTTCAAAAGATTTATTCCAACAATATGCGGCGATACATTGGGAGCCAGAGGTACAGGTGGGTATAAATGGCAAGGCCGCTTTCAAGATTCCCCCGTTTGGTCGTACCGGGAACCTCTTGCTTTTCGTTGAGGGTATGGGGTCTCAGGGAGGTTTGGAGTCATCTGTTTTGGAAGTTGACCTGAATGTAATGTTGGAAGATTAACGTTTGGGTCGAATTATAATTATGTCTCTTTTTTGTGGGCATCTAAACGTGAAATCACTATGGTTCACAGCGCTTTTTGATTTTTGGGGTTTTTAATCATTAGAATTCTGCTATCTTTAAAATTCAGACCAATGAATCCGAAGTAAGAAAACAGATTTGTTTGTACTTATGACAGTACCATAACTCTATTTTTTTGAACATCACCGGTTTTCAGAGCTGTTCCAAAATTGGTTTCATTTGATTTTGACACATTTCAAAAATTGCAATAACCCTATCCAGTATAAAAACCGGCCAATGAAAAAGGTTTATCCTAAAACACTGTATTTGTGTTTCATTTTTTGCTTTGGTTGCATCAGCAACGAACCACCGCCTTCCGAGCAACCCGAAGCCGCCGATGAACAAACGTTAAAAATCATGGGCATATTCGCTCATCCGGATGATGAGACATTGGCAGCTCCGGTATTGGCAAAGTATGCCGAGGACCATGAAGTCTATGTGGTCATTGCCACCGATGGCCGATACGGTGCCACCGCTCATGCAGGAATACCTGCGGGAGACTCACTAGCTTTGAAAAGAGCAGAAGAGGTCACTTGTTCTTGTCAGAAACTCGGTGCTCTGCCTCCCATTCTACTAGGGCTTCCTGATGGCCTGGGAACATTTGATGGCAAAAAAGGATTAAAAGGTTTCGGGCATTACATGAGAAACCTGGACCATCTGAAAGAAAAACTGGACAAAACCCTGGCAGATATACAGCCTGACATTATTATAACCTTTGGTCCTGATGGTATTACGGGACATCCTGACCATCGTATGGTGGGAACGGTAACCACAGAAGTGCTCACCGAAAAACCACGATCGAAGCCCTGGCGCCTGTACTATATGGGCATGCCTGCAACGCTCACCGATCATTTTGAAGGTTGGGGCATTCGTAACACCGATATTGAACAGCTTGACGTGCAGATTCCGTATGGCCCGGAAGAGGAGAAAAAATATAGGGAGGCCTTTGACTGCCATAAAACCCAATTCACTGAGAAACAGGCAAACGACTGGTTCAAAGGAGTTGAAAAAGATACCTCGAATGTTTTTTATCTGCGAGCATTCAAACAGAAGTCTGAAATCAGGAGAACTTTATAAAAATAGCACCACAACATTAGCTTTGCCTGGCCTGTTTTGGCATCAAAACATCCCTGACACGGCTTTTTAATTGATCTTCTTTACGGCTTCTCCTCCAACATACACCTGTTCTGCCTCAATATAGGGGATACTGTCTACCGCAATAGTCATAATGTCATGACTCAATACCACAAAATCGGCATTCTTTCCGGCTTCAATACTTCCTTTCTCTTCCTCTTCAAAATTGGAGTAGGCCGCCCAAAGCGTCATCCCTTTAAGGGTTTCTTCCCGACTCAACGCATCTTTGCGTTGAAAACCGCCTTCCGGGTAGTTATCCAGATCCTGACGGTCAACCGATGCATAGAACGTAAGGAAGGGACTTACCTTTTCCACCGGAAAATCAGTTCCCAAAGCAACCGTACCTGCTTTATCCAATAGCGTTTTGAAAGCATATGCTCCGGACATTCTGGCCATGCCCAATCGGAGTACCGCCCAGTACATATCACTGGTGGCATGAGTAGGTTGTACGGAGGGTATGATGCCCAGGTCTTTTTCAAAATAATCAAAATCGGCCGGTGCAATTATCTGGGCATGCTCTACTTTCCAGCGTCTGTTGGGTTTACCGGCCAACGCTTTTTCATAGGCCTTCAATACCACTAGATTAGCCGAATCTCCTATGGCATGGGTATTCATTTGATAGTCGGAAGCAGCAATACGTTGTGCCAATGCCTCAATCTGATTTGCTGGGGTGACCATAGCTCCAAAATGTCCTGGCATATCAGAATACGGTGCTTTTAAAGCGGCTCCGCGAGACCCCAGAGCACCATCCCCATACACCTTTATCGAACGTACGTTCAATCGGTCCGTTTTTATAATCCCCTTGCCCAAAAAATGATCCAGATTTTCAGGGGTATTACTCACCATAGCATATATTCGGATCTTTAACTCTCCTGTACCCTGCAAACTATCGATCAATTCTATGGTAGATCGGTCCAAGCCGGCATCGTTCACTGTCGTCAAGCCGTAATCAAAACAAAGGGCTTCTGCTTCTTTCAGTGCCCTAATCTGTGTAAGTCGATCAGGTTTAGGCATTACCGCAGCTATTAGCATCATGGGGCCATCCACCAAAACCCCGGTGATCGCTCCGTCTTTTTTTACTATTTCCCCACCCGGAACTTCAGTCTCCTTATCAATACCTGCCAGGTCCAGTGCTTTCTGATTTACCAGCAACGCGTGACCATCCACACGTCTAAGGGCTACCGGGATATCCGGAAACAATTCGTCCAGTTTTTCCTTTGTAGGGAATTCTTTAACCTCCCAATCATTTTGATCCCATCCCCTGCCCTGGATAAAATTGGAGGGGTTTTCTTTTTGAAACTGCATCACCCGCTGCAAAACCTCTTCATAACTTTTGGTGCCTACCAAATCCACTACCTGCTGGTTCAGGCCCAATCCGTAAAAATGGCAGTGGGCATCTATAATTCCGGGGATAACCGTTTTTCCCTTGACATCGCGTAAAACTTTGGAGGTATATTTTTCGAAGAGATCGGCATTTTCCGCTACCTCGATGATCTTTCCGTTATCTACTGCAAAGCAACAGGCTCTAGGAAAATTATCATCCACGGTGTAGATATTGCCATTGAACACCAACATATCTACTTCCTGCTTGGGATTGCAGGCCATCCCCAGCCAAAGTAGTACCAGGGAGAGTAGTATTTTTTTCATGTACTTCCGGGTTTATCCAAAAGTACGCAATCCACCCTAGTTGACCACCTGTGGATTATTCATTGTCAAAATTGGTCATGACAAACTCCACCCTGCGATTGGCCAGGTGGCCTTGTTTGATCTTTCCATTCCGTAAAGGTTGCGAATCCCCTACGCCTTCCCAAACAATACGATCTTCTTTAATACCCAACTTTTTCAAGTAAAGCGCTACTGCCCTGGCTCTCAATGAAGAAATGAATTTATTGTATTCCGGGGTGCCCGAACTGTCCGAATGGCCGGTGATCTTCATCTGTACCTCTGCGTTTTCCTTGAGGTATTTGAAGATCTTTTTTACACTGGCCATGGCGGCTCCATCCAACTTATATCCCTTTGGTTCATAAGGATTCCGCTCCAGCACGTAGATCTTATCCTGTTCATAGTGTATCCTTGGAAGTTCTTCTAAAGTGAAATCATCTACATAATAGTAAGAGAAATCACTGGACCGGATAGAGTTTACATTCCCTAATAGCCTGGTATCCTTATTATCCGAAAAATTTCCAACGATCATATGATTTTCAAAACCCTTTGCGTCAAAGGTGGCGGACAGGGTAATCCACCCCTCAGTATCGGCTAGAGACCCCTGTGGTATTAGTTGTACCTTGTGGAATTTCAATCCCTTCTGCAAATTCATCCTCCCATTGGTCAAAGTGGTGCTATTGGGTAATCGTATCCTGGTATTGGTAAAAACAACGGACATATTTTTTAACGACAGGCTGGAGGCTTCGGCCAAACTAACTTTAAAGGAAATCTTATAGGGATGTTTTTCCCGTAAGGTTCTGGCAGCATTCAGTTGAATGTATTCCCGATAATCATTTAAGGCATAGAAATACAATCCTAAATACCCCCCTCCTTCAACCGCCTTTTGTGCGCCTTTAAAATTTGCAGGCACTCCAAAATCATCCGTGTTACACTCATTAAAGTAGTCCCCCGAACTCGAAGTTGGAGTAGACACTTCTTCCAATAAGGCATTAAGATTTGTAAAATTTGAAGGACAGCTGGTGTGCTCTTCAAAGCCGGCATTTAAGATAAGGTTTTGTGAAAAGACGAAACCCGTCGTGAATAAACTGCAAAAAAGGACCAAGCGAGAAATGTGCTCCATGATGATTGGTTTTTGGTTCTCGCTATGGTGGTAAAACGCCTATTTCATCGTTATATTGTTTTTGCTTTTCCCATTTAATGTAACCAAAAACAAAAGATCTCTTTGATTTTGAGATACTAACCTTCCATAAAATTCGTTACAATAGTCCAAATCTTATCGTAATGCGCAATTTGACCTTTGTGCTGATATGGACCGTTATTCCTTTCTTGGGATTCACCCAGAATGGAATTACCGGAAAGGTAGTTGATGAATTGGGATTACCTATCTATTTAGCTTCGGTAACCTTGGAGCAAACCGGAGATATCGTGTATACCGATGTTGAGGGTAATTTTTCCCTGATCAGTGCTACCGAATTCCACTGGAAGATCAGTATTGCTTCAGCAGGTTATCAAACCGAATCCTTTTTTGTTTTGAGTGGGGGGCACACGGGAGATCTGGTGCTGGACTACAGCGCGGAAATGAATGAACTCCTGGAAAATGACCCGTAACGCTTCTAAAATGTTGAGATCAAGGTTCCTTTTCGCGAAGTACAAACTCTACCCTCCTGTTTTTTGCACGCCCCTTTGCTGTGCCGTTGCTTGCCCGAGGTCGGGTACTGGCATGGCCAACCCATGTGATCCGTTCAGCAGCAATGTCCATGGCAATAAAGTACGCTGCTATGGTTTTTGCCCTTTTCTCCGATAAGTTTTGATTATATGAGGGACTCCCCCAATTATCCGTATGCCCGTGGATTTCCAAATGCAACTCCGGATGTTGCTTCATTTGTTCCTCAATGGTAGATAGCGCCGTTCGGGCCTGGTCATTTAACTGAAACTGATCAAAATTAAAGTGTACATTCTCCAAAACGTGAAGGCTATCTAAAGATATGCTTTCCATACTCGCTGACGTACTTGTTGGATCCCGAATCAGGCTAACCGCATCAATGTAATAGTAAGCTCCTTTCTTAGTCTCTTTTCGTTTTGTCCTTACCTTACGGGTATTGGCGTTATTTCTGAAATTTCCAAAGGTGATATAATTTTCAAATCCTTTCGCTATAAAAACGGTACTTATCTTAAGCCAGACCGATTTGTCTTCATAAAAGTCAGGATGGTTCACCTCTACAAGATGATGCCGATTGCCCTTGCTTTGAAAAAGTTTACCTCTTGAAAGGGGTTTTTTAGTATTGATTTCCAGGGGTTGATAACTCATCCCTATACCAAAATCACGAATTGCGAAATCCGATCCTTCGGCCAGGCTTACGTAAAACTCCAGTTGATACTGTTGCCCTTTTCGTAACGTTCGCTTCAGGGAAGCCTGGAGATACTCCCGATAGTCTCCGGGAGCAAAAAAATAAATTCCGGCATAGGCATCGCCATGCCTGGGATACTGTACCCCATTAAAATTCTCCGGGGCTCCCATTACCTTGCTACAGCTATTGAAATAATCCGAAGAGCCCTGGGTAGGCGATGTCCAGTGCGTTACATTATTATTAAACGTACCCAGCGCTTTAGGGCATTCCCGGTATATTTCAAAACTGGGGTTCTTAACCAGATTTTGAGCAATGGCCAGGCTACAAGACATAACTATCCAAAATGAAAGAACCGCTTTCATGTCATTCTAAGGTAGCAAAATAGCCGTTAATTGAATGAGGTCAGCTTCGGAAACTCCTTGCCTTTCTAAAAATCAAATTTGTAAGACAGTCCGGCCAGTGCCTGAAAACCCTGAACCCTAAAGTTGGCCCAACGCTGGTAATTGTTGTTCGCCAGGTTGGAAACCCTTGCAAAAATGGAGAGTTGTTCGTTAAAGCGATACCCCAAATGCGCATTGGCATCAAAAAAACTATCAAGAGTCACAATCGTTGAAGTAAATAGGTTGGGTGGCGTATTTAGGGCGGCTTCGGATTGTAGGTCCTGCCGTTCTCCCACAAAAAAGAGATTAGCCCCTGCAAACCAGTTGTCCGTGATCTGATAATCCATGAACAGCGAGCCCTGTACTTCCGGTAAATTCCAGGCCGGATTATCCGTTTCCGTGTTGTAATTAAAATACTCGGCGTTGAGGCCCAGCGTAAAATCCCGGTTGATGTTTAGGTTAAGCTCAGCAAAAAGACCGAGGGTCCTTAGATCATCATAAAAGACCTGGAACGAATTTCCAAAGGTGTAGCCCTTGTCGTCATCGCGAAACAGGTTCTGTGGATTAAGTAAGAAAAGGGGCTTCCGATTTTCCGCCCGGTAAAACCCTTTCACCTTATACCCCAAATTGGGCAGTAATTGTCCTTTTAACCCGGCATAGCCTTCGTATTGCTGATCTGTAGGCTGAATTTCCAAAGTAGGGGAAACAAAGGGGTTTTCGCCCACAAAATCGTGATAGGAATTTTGCCGAAGTTCTCCTGTAATACCACCATAGGCGATTACCTGCTCTTCCATGATCCTATAGGACGCCTTAACTGCCGGATAGATAAAAAAACTACCGTTGTTGCGTTCCAGATCCGTTCCATATACCAGATTGGCTCCCAATTCCAAAGTAAGTTCGTCCCGCAAGACCAAAAAACTGGGGTTTATGCCTACTATGAGTTGGCCATAGTCAATGCCGGCGGTATTGTCCGTACTGTTCAGATCCGCATTTTGAAACTCCCCGCCCACATAGTCTACCAGGGTTTTGATATTCACTAGTTCCTGGGTAATAGGCACTTCTATCTCAGACTGGAACACCGCCCTGTTTTCGCCTGACTCCACGGCATCCCAAAATCGTCTTAGCTGTATTTTCCCATTTTTAAAAAAAGAATCTTCAAGACTCAACTGCCCCTCCGCGCCAACACTAAAATAGTTTTGCTGTTCATCAATGCCTGCCAGTTGCACCTCTGTAAAGGCGCCCTCTTCCAATCCATACCAATTGTACAATTGATGGCTCAAATCTACCCCAACATCCCAGTTTATGTCACGGTCTTTTTTGCCAAAGGACAGTTCCAGGTTGGTATTGTAAAAATCAGCGTCCAATGGCGTAGTGTCTATATCCCCCCGGGAAGAGAAATGGGTAAGGCCAACATCAAATAGTTTTTCATCACGGCCTACTTCCCTACTCGTATAAAAATCCACAATCGCATTGTTAAAGTTCCCCAGGCCTACGGAAACATACGAATTGAACAAGGTGGGAGGGAGTACCTTTTCTACCTGGGCCGCCTTCGCTTTGGCAGGGGTAAAGGTAGAAGCTACGGGAACCGAAAAAATACTGTAGGTGATCGGTTGCTTTTGCAAAACAATGGAGTCCTTGATCCCGGGTTCCCGTTTAATTTTAAAGGCATCCGAAACGGAGGGGGAATACGGCTTTACTACCGTCACCGTTTCCGTGCCAATAGGATCGGTTTGCTGGGCCCGAACCATACCCCAAAGGCTCAAAAAGAGAAGGAAAATATATATTTTGACTGTCCGCATAGGTCTTGATTAATTACCGTTAGGATCGATTGATGAATTGATCTCGGCCTCCCTGGATTTTATCAAGGAAAGCTCTCCTTTAGCCGCTGCTACAATTTCAGGATATTCGGAAAAGTTTTCAATTACACTTTCCAAAATATAGGTGGCCTGAAAAGCATCTTCCAGGGCATAAAAATTCTTAGCCATCAGTACTAATCCCTTACCCCCCCATTCCTTGTAGGAAGAAAAGTCCTTGACCAACTTTTGTACGGCAATATTGGAAGCTTCAAAATCGGCCTGTTTATTTTTAAAATACGCATCGTAGTACCAGGCTTCAGCACCAGCTTCCCCTGTAGCGCTATTTTTTACTTCGGCAAAAGCGGTCTCCGCCAATTGTTCATTTCCGGTCGCAATGGCTGCGCGGGCTATCATGATCTGTGCATCGCTTCTAATCCGGCTATCAATAGTACCCTCCCTCAATACTTTCTCCGCGTAAGCGAGTGTATTTTGATAGTCCTTCTGCTCGTAGTATCCTTTCATTAAATTGCTTTGCGCAAAGGTCCTGTTCTGATCAATTTCCGCTGTTTCTTCCAGTTGTACCAGGAACGGAATCGCTTTTTGGTAGTCCTGTCCGGACACTAAGATCTCACAGACCCGGGTCAGCGCCTGTTCACTGTACTCATTGCTCCCCTGATCCGTAACGGCAATATAATAGGGCAATGCTTTTTGCTTATCTGTCTTGGAAAAGTACAATTGTGCCAAAGTAAAATTGGCCTGAACAGCATGGAGCCCATTGGGAAATTCCTTTAGATACTCTTCAAACGCCCGTATAGCGGCTTCAGTCTTTCCTTCCACATATTTCCGGTCCGCAGCTTCAAAACTGGCATCATCCAATTCGGAATCCGTGACTTCTACAATATCCAGATTCCTGGCCCAGGCTGCATACTCACTAACACGACCCATATCTACATATACCAGTTTTGCGGTAGCCACCGCTTGCTTGGCTTCTTGCGATTTGGGATATTGGGCTACTACTGCCTTTAGTTTTTGTATTGCTTTTTCGTAGCTGCTGGCATTATAGTGTACCAGCCCTTGCCGCAACATGGCTTGTGGCGCAAACTTGCTTCTTCCAAACCGGTCGATCAATTGATCATACGTACGCAACCCTTCCGAAATAGTATTGGTTTTTACATAGGTATTGGCCAGCTCAAAAAGTGCATCGTCCTGAAGGGAAGATTTGGGATAGCGACGTAAAAATTGCCCCAATTCTTCAATTTTGGTTGAATTGTTGCCTAAGAATCCGCTACACATCGCTTTTTGATAGGCGGCATAGTCCCTTTCCGGGCTGTTTAGCCGGGAGGCCTCGTCATAGGCAGCATAGGCAGCACGGTAGTCGCTGGATACAAAATAGCTGTCCCCCATTCGCAATAAAGCATCTGCCTTTATATCGGATTCATCCGATTTTGAAGCCCTCTTGAAAGCGGCAATGGCATTGCTATACTCCCTCTGTTTAAAATAGCAATACCCCAGATTGTAATCCAATTGTTTGTACTCCTCTAACTCCCTGGCCATCGGGCTTTGCTGAAATGCCTTAAACCCGGCCAATGCGTCTTCAAAGCGATTCAGGCGATATGCAGATTCTGCCTTCCAGTACTGTCCTCTAGCTTTGAAGAGTGGATCCGAGGCAGCGTTTAACGATTTTTCAAAAGCCTCCAAAGCACCTTCATAATCATTGTTTACAAATAATTCGACCCCCAGGTAATAGGCTACCTTCTGGTAGGTGGCTTTCCCTGCATAATTGGGGTTCTTTTCCAACAACTCCATAGCTCCGGCAAAGTCTTTTGAAGTGATAAAAGAATCTACCAGTAGTTTCTTAATCTCTGCTTCATGTTCATCTTTGGGATACTTCTGCAAATAGGCGGTCATTACCTGGGGCACCGGTTCATACGCATTTCCAATTTCATAACTCAAGCGCGCATAGTTCAGCAAAGCGTCCTTTTCAATTTCAGGACTAAAATCCATTTGCGAGGCATTCCTAAAAGCATTGAGCGCCTCGGATTTCTTGTTGAGTTTCAGATAACATTCTGCCAGATGATAATAGGCGTTTTGGGCCACCGCATTACTGCCATCAATGATTTTGTTGAACTGACCGATAGCACTTTCAAAATCATCTTGTTTGTAGTAACTATAGCCCAGGAGATAAAAATCAGTATTACTCCATTTACCCCGTTTTCCTTTATATTTTTTGAGATAGGGAATGGCATTATCGTATTGCCCCAAATTAAAATAGCTCTCACCAATGATTTTATTGAGCTCAGAAACTTCCCGTCTATTGGATTTGGGAAGTTGTTTTTCCGCCATGGCAATGGCTTCTTCAAAATTGCCCAGTTTAAAATTGAGATCTGCCTGGTAATATGAGAGTTTTTCTTCCAGCAGGTCGGGATCTGTGATTTTATCGAAACGTTCATTGGCGGCATCATAATCGTCCTGTTCATAGGCAATATATCCCAGATAATACTTTGCCTGAGCTCCGAATTTTTGAGAATTGGATACCCTGCTCAAATACCGTTCCGCCTCTTTAGGGCGGTTAGCCGCATAGTAGGAATAACCCATATTAAAATGGAAGCGTTCCCGGTCTTTCCGGGACATGGAATATTGTTCCACTTTTTTGTACCATTTTAAAGCGTAAGGGTATTTTCCGGTTTCAAAATAATAATCCGCCACATCCATAAAAGCAGCATTGCGCTTGGTTGAAGTGGGATAGCGCTCTACAAAATCCTCCATGAGCTGGTCCGCACCTCGTTGATTTAAACGAATGGCGGCATTGGCGGTATAGTATGCGCTGTTGGCCTTGGTTTCCTCATCCTTTGTGGTCGCCGCAACCTTTTCAAAAAGGGCCATGGCTGCCTGATACTGTTGATTGTTGTACAAGCTTAACGCATCCTGATAGGATTTGTTAGGATGGGAAAAAATCTGGGTTTCCTGAGCGGTTCCGAAAAAAAATGATCCAAAAAAAAGGAGAGGAATGATACAGTTCTTCCTATTCATAGTGTTCTACGTGGTTCTCTGATTGTTATATTGCTAACGTCAAAATCCGCGCCAAAGTATATCGGCTGTTATTTTGAGCAAATAGTTATCCCTTCAAATACAGGATTAAAAGCATTTTTAACTGTAGAACTTAGTACTTTTGATATGAACAAACAGCAATATTGTTCGTTTTTTTCAAAGTGATTTTATAAACAGCTTGCTTTTAAAACGTTTTTACCTATATCTCAGCATATGCCGGAAACCATTTTAAAACTTCAGGACGTAGCTATCTTCCAAGACGAGAACCTGGTTTTGGGCAACGTGACCCTTCAGGTGAAAAAAGGAGAATTTGTGTACGTCATAGGTAAAACCGGAAGTGGAAAAAGCAGCTTTATGAAAACCATTTATGGCGACCTCCCAATACGACAGGGAGAAGCAACGGTAGTAAACTTCAATTTAAAAACACTCGAAGAAAAGGACATTCCCTACCTGCGAAGAAAACTGGGTATCGTTTTCCAGGACTTTAAGTTGTTGCCGGATCGCAATGTGAATAGCAATCTAAAGTTTGTGCTTAAGGCCACGGGATGGGTGGATCCCGCCAAAATAGAGGCCAAAATAGAGGAAGTCCTGGGCAAAGTAGGCATGAAAACCAAAGGCTTTAAATTTCCGCATGAACTATCCGGAGGTGAGCAACAACGTATTGCTATTGCCCGGGCGTTACTAAATGATCCCGAGCTTATCCTGGCCGACGAGCCTACTGGGAACCTGGATCCGCAAACCAGTGTTGAGGTAATGAAGGTGCTACAGGAAATCAATGAAAGCGGACGTACTATCATAATGGCCACACATGATTATGCCTTAATCCTGAAATATCCGCACAAAACGATCAAATGTGATGCCAGCAAAATGTTCGAAGTAATACAGAAAGCCGTGTGATCAGAGGCAGGTTAACAACTATTGGATATTCTTAAAATGTAGTTTTCACCAACCTAAAAGATTTTTGTTTCTTTGCCAAAATTCAAATTTTCCCATGTTTATGGAACTTTTAGGAATTGATATTGGAGGCTCGGGAATAAAAGGCGCCTTGGTAAACGCTGAAACCGGGGAAATGCAAACCGAACGGTTCAGGGTGCCCACTCCGGTTTCCCGAAAACCCGATGAAATGGCCCAGGTAATTAAACAAATTGTTGACCATTTTGAATATGAAGGCCCGGTAGGATGCGGGTTCCCTTCTATTGTAAAGAATGGGGTTTGTATGTCCGAAAGCAACTTGCACAAAAGTTGGGTAGGGGTCAATATTGATGAGCTGTTCACCAGGGTTACCGGACATGAATTTACCGTATTGAATGATGCCGATGCTGCAGGCTATGCTTCCATGAATTACGGTGTAGGAAGGGGAAAGCAAGGCCTGGTGATCATGATTACCGTAGGAACCGGACTCGGAAGTGGCGCATTTTACAATGGGGAATTATTGGCCAACTTCGAATTGGGCCAAATTCCTTATAAGAAGTATAAAAAAATTGAAGACTGGGCGTCATCAGGAGCTCGTGAACGGGAAGGGTTGACCTATGACAGATGGGCAAAACGCTTTAATAAATTCCTAAAGCACGTTGAAACCATAGTGGCTCCGGACCTTTTGATCATAGGCGGAGGCATCTCCAAAAAATGGGATGAATTTGAACATCTCCTTCAATTGGATACCCGGGTGGTAAAAGCGGAATTGATGAACCATGCGGGGATCATTGGCGCGGCTATTGCTTGTCTCAGGGAACAGCATCACGGGCACTTAAGTTAATCCCGTAGTCATTTCGAAATGAGTCCCTGATAATTTTATCGGGACGATTGAGAAATCCAGATTTCTCCCGTTCGTTAGAAATAACAAAACTATCCTTTGTTCCGTTTCCGGTCTACCTCTTTCAAATGAATTTTTCGCAATCGAAGGTGATTGGGTGTCACCTCCACATATTCGTCTTTTTGGATGTATTCCAGGGCTTCCTCCAGTGAAAACTTGATGGCCGGGACAATCTTTGATTTATCGTCCGCCCCGGCAGCGCGTACATTGGTCAGCTTTTTGGTTTTGGTAACATTCACTACCATATCGTCCTGGCGGGAATTCTCTCCGATTACCTGTCCCTCGTAAATATCCTCCCCCGGATCAATAAAGAATTTCCCCCGTTCCTGCAGTTTATCTATGGAATAGGGAATAGCTGTCCCGTTCTCCATAGAAACTAAAGAGCCATTGATACGTTGGGCTATTTCCCCCTTTAGTGGTTGGTATTCCAAAAACCGATGCGCCATAATAGCCTCTCCGGCGGTAGCGGTTAATAGTTGATTCCTCAGGCCAATAATACCCCTGGATGGAATATGAAATTCGCAGACCATCCTGCTGCCTTTGGCTTCCATACTGATCATCTCCCCTTTACGAATGGAAACCAGCTCCACGGCCTTACCGGAAACCTCCTCGGGAAGATCTATGGTCAAATGCTCCACAGGTTCACATTTCATCCCGTCGATTTCCTTTATGATTACCTGGGGTTGTCCTATTTGAAGTTCATAGCCTTCGCGACGCATGGTCTCTATTAACACGGAAAGGTGCAACACCCCCCGGCCGTAGACCATAAACTTGTCCGCGCTATCGGTTTCTTCCACCCGTAGCGCCAGGTTTTTTTCCAGTTCACGTTCCAGGCGTTCTTTGAGGTGACGGGAAGTGACATATTTTCCATCTTTTCCAAAAAATGGGCTATCGTTAATGGTGAACAGCATGCTCATAGTAGGTTCGTCAATAGCGATAGTTTTCAATCCCTCAGGTTGTTCAAGATCGGCTACGGTATCTCCAATATCAAAACCTTCCATACCGACCAGGGCACAAATATCTCCCGTTTGTACCTCCTGTACTTTTTTTCGGCCTAAGCCGTCAAAAACAAAGACCTCTTTGATCCTGGATTTCACCAGGGCACCATCCCGTTTTACCAGAGTCACTTGCTGATTTTCCTTCAAAGCACCCCGTTGCAATCGCCCTATAGCTATCCTACCTGTAAAAGAAGAAAAATCCAACGAAGTGATTAACAACTGGGTGGTTCCCTCTTGCGGTTTGAATTCCGGAACATGTTCCAACACCATATCCAACAAAGGCGCAATGGAGTCGGTAGGGTGTTGCCAGTCTTCACTCATCCACCCCTGTTTAGCTGAACCATACACCGTGGGGAAATCCAACTGCCATTCCTCTGCTCCCAGCTCAAACATCAAATCAAACACCTTTTCATGGACCCCTTCCGGATCGCAGTTTTCCTTATCCACCTTGTTGATCACCACACAAGGCTTTAACCCCAGCGCAATGGCCTTTTGTAATACAAAGCGCGTCTGTGGCATGGGCCCTTCAAAAGCATCTACCAGGAGCAACACCCCATCAGCCATATTCAGTACCCGTTCCACTTCCCCACCAAAATCAGCGTGCCCGGGAGTATCAATAATATTGATCTTGGTGTCTTTATACACCACGGAAACGTTCTTGGACACTATGGTAATGCCACGTTCCCGCTCCAGGTCATTGTTGTCCAAAATCAATTCCCCTTTGTTCTCATTTTCCCGGAACAATCGGCAATGGTACATGATCTTATCCACCAAAGTGGTTTTCCCGTGATCTACGTGGGCTATAATGGCGATGTTTTTAATTTGCTGCATGGCCTGCTTTTGAGCGCGCAAAGATACGGGTATTTTTTCCGCTTACCGTACTTTCATTTTTAATTCAACGCCTAATAAAAGCGAGGTACTTGCCTTCTCCCGAAGGATCTGTTTTTTTGGTATAAAATGGAAAGTCCAGGGGATCTGATGTAAGCGCCCTTAGATATTGGAATCAATCAGTATCCTCCACCTGTCCTTTTTGTCTTTCTTCCAAACCAGAACATATTTTCCCCGGTATGATCCTGAACATTGGCCTATTTCAAAAGCAACATCACTGGAAACGATTTCCACATGCATTGGTGTAAGCTGCAGGGAATACTTTTCATCATTCATATAGCCATACGCCTTGATGAGAGCATCCCGGGAAGCAATTACCTTTTTATGATTGAAATATATGGGATCTCGGGAATAAAGATTCGTCACCAAATCGCTAGCATCATTAGCATTGCAGCGTTCAATCCATTCATTCCTGCGTTGTGCTATTTGCTTTTGCATTAGTGCAACATTGGCATCTTCCGTCCGGGCCATAAATTCAAATGCCCTTTTTTGATCCTTCCCCGTTTCTACTATGGTAATCTCTTTGTAAGTTCTGCCTGCGGACACAATGGAATTGATTTCATAGCGATACCGGTCATTAGCTGCTACTCCGTAAATCCTTTTTAGGGATTGGATCACAAAAGGGTTTTCACTGTCATAGGTTTTTATATTCTCCGCTCCCTCTATGTAGGACCCATCTTCAAGAATTTTAACCGAGTACAAAGCGTAGTCCATTGAGCTACGGGTTGGTTGGGAGTTTAGTAAGGTTACTCCTGCTAAACCAAGAAACAAAAGAAGACAGGTTTTTTTCATTTTAATTTTTTGCAAAGTTAGAAAGGAATTGATCTAAAGATAGAACAGGATTAGCGTATCCCCAGGTGCTAATTTTGCCAGGAGTAAAACTAGTCGAACAACTTTGAATGAGCAATTAGATATCGGTGAGAGTATATCTTAACCATATTTGTTTTCCGTTTCTTTCCATTTTTACCTTGAACTTCTCTTCCAGAGGAGTTGTTTTACCATAAAAAACCAGATGTACACTTTCCAAAACTCTCCAATTCACATACTCCGCTAAGACTTTTTTCAATATAGGTTTAGGAATTCGCACATCTTTATAATATTCAAAGGTTCGCTCTATTTCTCCATCGGGTCCATAAATAGCCACCACTGTATCCTTTCCGTTTGAAAAGGTAACCCGATAGGATTCAATTCCGTCAAAAACATCGGATTGCTTTATGTCATAACGGACTACTGCTGCTCTAAGGTGATTCCACTCATTTAAAAGGCATTCATTTTCTATCTTCTTTACATAAGCATAATGAATGGTTGGAGAATTTATTTTTTCGGTCGAAAGGATCGTCTCCGGATCTTGGCATAATCCAATAGGGCCCATTACCAAAAAGTAAAAAGCGATTACGCTAGTTTTCATCATCCAAATTGTTTAGTTGTGAAATCTCCGGCTTTGCAAAAGCTATTGGTTTGCAATGCATGTAAAAATGTCACCGCTACCCAACCAAGAAAGAAGAAAACAGAGGTTCTCTTCATTTTTTGGTCTTTCCCCCAAAGCTCTGAAAAGAATATGTCTTAAGATAGAACAGGATTAGCCTATACCAAGGTTCTAATTTTTCCCGGGGTATACCCGGTGTGTTTTTTAACCAGCCTTGTCATGTGACTTTGGTCCGAAAAACCGCAGATGAAAACTATTTCTGTTATGGATTTTGAGGAGTTGATCAGCAAATTGACCGCTCTTCTGACTTTCAGTTTGCGCATATAATCAGACAATGTCATCCCTGTATGCTTTGGAAAGAATTTTGAAATGGTAACAGGATGCACCTTAAGTTCTTTGGAAAGCTCCTCCAGCGAAGGGAACTCATCCCACCGGTCATTCAACAATGTTTCCAGCTGGGCCACCCAGTCCGTATTCCTTTCCGGCTTACCCTCCCAAAATAACGATTGTAATAGTTGATCGATACTATCTGCTGAAAAGCTATCATAATTTAAAAGTTCAAAATAAGCCCTGTGAAGCCTGATTTTAGCATCATCGTCCAGTTTTAAAGTCGAAAAATCGATGCCCTGCCCGAAGAAATCGGGCTCAAATTCAATATTCAGGTTTCTTGACGGGTGTTTTGTAAATCTGTTGCGATGTATTTCCCCCGGAGAATAGGCCAGAACGTCTCCGGGGGTTACCTGAATGTCTTTTTTTTCTCTGGATTCGAGGTTTCCTCCAAGAATGATGGAAGAGATATGAGATTTCTCGTGCCAGTGGAATTCCTCGGAGACCTTCATAGTATATTCTACCACCGAAATTGTAAAGGTTTCCGATTCGAACCGATTTAAAATGGTGCCTAAAAAATCATTAGCATGAAGCGTATCCATCCTTGGTGACAGGGTCGTTAATTTTTGGTACAAGCCTTGGTATTAATGCCGCCTATACTTCATTTTTATCTTTTTCGTACAAATCGGTTTTGCACTATTTTGCCCAAATATATTTTGGAATCCACACATTCAAACTCCAGGCGTTTGGGCAGTTCACCAAACAATTGAATCCCACCACCGAGTAGGTAGGGGATTATGGATATTGTCATTTCATCAATTAAATCCTCATTCAAAAAACTTTGAATGGTTTTACCGCCATCAATGTAAAGGGTATGGAACCCTTTCTTATGTATTTCTGCCAATACATTTTTTAAATCTCCTTTTACGAGTTCAACCCTACCCTTGAGTTCTTCGGGGATTTCCGTCAAATTATTGCTTAGCACAAAAACCCTTTTTGTGTAGGGCCACTCGATGTCAAACCCCAGAACAGTTTCAAAAGTTGTTCTACCCATTACCAGCGCATCAATTTGAGAAGTGAATTCATGATACCCCATATCCAGATTTTCAGGGTTTGGAATGGAGTGTAACCAGTCTATTCCTCCATTCCTATCTGCAATGTATCCGTCTAAACTTGTTGCAATAAATACCTTATTCGTCTTTCCCATACCCTTTTTGCTAAATGATGGCTAATATGTTCTAGGTTATTGCCAAAATAGGTTCCATTTATGGCACTAGAAAAAATTACAGCCAACGACTGGATGTGCCCTTACATTTGGTGTACTGGCTCATTTCTTTATGGTCATTTTTTCAATTCTTATTTGATCATTGTTCAATTTGGAACTCAGTTCCATATCGTTTTCCAATTTTCTTAATGTCCGACATATTTTGTTCGAGTTCCTTAAACATATTTTCGATCCCCGCTGGTACAAAAGTTACGATTAGTTCGGCCCCAAAATTTGTTTCGTTCCGCCAAGTATGTTTTTCGCCCTTTTCTATGTTTAAAAATTGACCTTCATTTAATTCGATTTCTTTTGCGTCCACAATGAACTTCAATTTCCCTTTTCTCAAATAAAATCCTTCGTTTTCGTTTGAGTGGAAATGAATTGGTGGTCCATTGTCTCCTGCTGGAATTTTTGTCTCGCACAAAAAATATTTCCCGTCTGTTTCATTGCCCGTTGCGAGGAAAGTTAGTCCAAAAAAAGTCTCTTTTGATTTCTTAATATTCATTTAAGGTCGTACTTTCAGTAGGCACACAATGGACTTTGTTTATAGTGTGTGAGGCATTGCCACACTGAGAGCCAACATTCCGCCCCATATATTATAAACGTATTTTATGACCGAGACTTTTTCTTCAAACCACGGTTAAATTTAGGGAAAACTTCCTTTGATCATGGGATGCAATGTACAAAGCCTATCCATGGCGATGAGCAAAATGGGAGCGCACTATATGCGTGGTCATGTACCAACAATGCGGCGTTAAAAAATTAGGTCCAATATTTTTGGATTCCATCTTGGAATAGGTTTAAGAAAAGTAGCGGATTAAAATGCTCTTACTTTTCGAACAACAATGTGATTAATTAAAACAAAAGCGGTTCGAGTGCGGATTCGAAAGGTTTTTGTTTTATACCTTGTTTTGTGTTCGCTTTTCTTTCTGCTCAGTTTGGGGAATTCAATCCTAACCTATTTCCCTCCGTGTCTAAAAACAAAGCAAAAAACCCACTTTCATCAGCATGTGCCGTTTTCGGAACAATTATTTTTCCGCCATTTACTTCAATTTTGTCAAGAATGGTTTGCAGATTGTCTCCACCATTCAGATAAATGGTTACTCCTACTGCTGATGGTTCGAGCCCTTCTTCTTTCATTATCACCCCTTGTACCGTTTGGTTCTCATATGGGAGGATTCCCATTTCCATTCCAGGCATTTCCATTTTTTCAATGTTAATTCCCAAAATTGCTTGATAAAAATTGATTGCTCTTGAAATGTCTGTTGCAGGTATTTCAAAAAGGGAAACATAACTATTCATATCATTCATGCTTTTTTCTACGGTTAAATCTTGCCTTTCTGTTTTGGAATCGATTTTATTTCCATCGTTGCAAGCGACAAAACCTATCACAAACAGTAAAATGGCACCTAGAATTATTCTTTTCATTCATCTTAGGATAATTTGACGAAGCAAAAATATTTTGAAAAAGAGAATTGAAATTGTAAAAATGCGACACTTGAACACTATTTGTAGAAAAGGGTTGAAAGAGCCATATTTTCGTTCCCTAAAAACTCTTTTGGACTAGTTCCGATAAATTCTTTGAAGTCCTTAATAAAATGTGATTGGTCGAAATACTTATTTTCGTAAGCAATGTTGGTAAGGCTTTCCCTTTCTGTATTAAGCATCATTCTTAGAGCACTTTGTAACCGGATGACCTTACCCAACTGTTTGGGACTTATACCAACCTGTTTTGCGAAATTTCTTTCCAGTTGTCTTCTTTTGGATACATCCTTTTTAAGGATAGTACTTATGGATGTGCTTCCCTTTGCCGATAAGAGGATATCTATGGTCTTTTTTACGATGGTATCGACCGTTGACTTTTCACCTAGTTTATCAATGAGAAAAAGTTCAATAGTGTCTATTCTTTGTTTCGTATCCCTTGCCTGAATGATTTTTTTTACTAACTGTTTTGATTGAATTTCTCCGAACAGATTCCCAATGGGTGTTTCCGAGTCGGTCAAATCCTCGAGAGATGTGTCCACAAAGTTTGTAAACCCATAAGGATAGAAACAGACCGCAAACGAGTTTACATGTCCTAGGGGTTCTATGTAATACGATTTCGTTCTCTGTCCCATAATCATCCCGCAAGGATGTAGGATGAATTCACTATCGGATATATATCGTTTTATTTTGTCACCAAAATTAAACGTCATTTCAATACAGCCATCGGGAATGATTTTTTGTTTTTGATTGTTTGGATCAAAAGGTACCTCTAACGTCCAATAAAACTTGACAACTGCGCTTAGGTCTTGATGGGGCTGGAACGTTCGATATTTCATTATGGATCGTTTATAATGGCCGCATAACGACTTTATGCAATTGTTGGCAGCGCACTTTGTGTATTGGATAAAAATAAATAAAGGAGGGACCGGATTAAGAGAAAAAGGTTGAAGCCAGCCCGGTACAAGAGATTTTTAGTGTAACACCTTTCCTTTCTTGACCCTTAAAACAATGTTGTCCAATGTGCTGAAATCAAGAATTGGATTTTGCTCCAACACTAAAAAACTGCCTTCAAAACCTTCCGCTAAAGCACCGATCTTTTTATCAGGAAAGCATATTTTCGCTCCATTTTCAGTCATCATTTGAAGTAACCCCAGGTTGCTTAACAAACCATTTTCCTGAAGGTATTTCACTTCTTTCATCAGGGTTTCCCCAAAATCGTCCGCTCCCAGAGCCATTTGAATTTCAAAATGTGCTGCCGCTTCAAAAAATGATTTCTGGAACTCCAAAATGGCGGACAACGCCTTTTCTTTTACCGCGGTATTCTTTCGGGGTAATCTTCGCAAGGCTAAATAAGCTGTGGGGATAATGGCAACGCCCTGAGTGGCCGCCCGCTTAAAATCTTCAGGGGTTAACTGGTATTTACCGAGATCGCCAGTACCTCCGTAACCGTACCCGGGCATGTGCGCAAAAACATCCACTCCAATATCCAGCCCCAATCTGAAATCATTGGCCGTTTCTATATGGGAAAATACGCGAAGCCCCGCTTTATGGGCTTTCTCCACCACATGTTGAGCCACCTCGGGAGATACTCCTTTTCTGCCAATAAAGGTGGAATCTTTTTGCTGCTGCTGATAGTTCTCGGCATCTATTAGCATTATTTTTATTACATCCGGCTGGGTTTTCATAAGTTCATCCCAGTGCTGATCTGCCTCCGCCACAGTATCAAAAAACCAGTAAGCGTCATTTTGAGCTAAACGGCTTTTTATGACCTCCTGATATCGATCTTTTCTGGTAGCGGGATCATAGATCCCCATGGCCAGGGGTTCGTAAATCATAAAAGGATGTCCCAGGCTGGAGGTAATGCCGCCGTTAGAGAATGAGGGTTCTAAAAATGATTTGGAGGTTTCAAGTATTTCCACAACCTCTGTTCGTGCTTTTTGTGAACAGCCCAATACCTGTACATAAAATGTCCCCTCCTCAAGATAGGCTTGTAAAATGCCCTGCAGGCCATAGCTACTGCTCAGGTTATGCGTATGCGCTTCTACAAAAGGGGGTAAAAGGTATTTTCCTGTGAAATCGAGGGTAGTATCTAAAGCCACTTGAGGTGCTTCATTTGAAAAAAAGCCTTCATTGACATACATAGTATCTTTTTTTTCAAAACGCTCCCCATTAAACCAGGAACCGTTTAGTAGTTTTAAGTTTTGTGCGGTGGCATGGGTGGTTACAAAAACAAGGAGGAGAAGAGGTATCGTTTTAAAGAAAACTGTATTCATCTTTATCAAAGTTATTGGGTTTACATGACCTGTTTATGAACCAAATACGGGTCAACTGATTATCTCTTTTTAGCTCCCGATCCGATCATTTTCATCCGTCAGTCCGGTCTTTCGGTTTCTCTCTTTCTTAATTTCTTTCCTACCAAAATCATAGGTAAGTGAAAACGCCACATTTCTGGAATCCCTACCACCACTACCATCAATAAAAACATCGCCAAACTCGGTAATTCCCTGCCAGGGTGTAGTAAACAGGATATCGTTAAAAGATAGCCGCGCTGTGAATTTATCCTCGAGGAATTGCTTTTGGAAAGCAACATTGAGCGAGCCCTGGGAGAGCGTTTGATACGTACCGCCCCAAACATCCGGAGAGCTGTACCATCCGGATATTTCCATTTTAAGGGTCTTGGACAAGGTGAAGGTATTTTGACCATAAAAGCTTAGGGTCTCCTGCCGTACGGGAAGAAATTCGGGACTGTTGGCCCTGTAATTGCTGATATAGGCGTTTAGACTGAAATACAGGTTCCACCATTCATACAGCTGTTTGGGATACGATATCCCCAGATTAATGACCTCCTGATCCGCTACATTTAAGGGGGTCAAAAAATTGGCCGTTTCCCCGTCCGCCACGGTGACTTGTGCAAAAAAGTCGGTGATATAGCTGTAACTAATTGATGTAGTAAGTCGGTAATTGTAGGTATGGGACAGTTTAAAATTATTGGCATACTGTGGTTGTAAAAAGGGATTCCCCAGCCTAAAGGAAAGTTCATTCAATTGGTACCGAAACGGATTTAAAGACTCGTAATTAGGGCGTTGAATTCTCCGACTATAGCTTAAGGCCAACTGGTTTTTTCTATTGATTTCGTAAGTAAGTGCGCCCGAAGGAAAGAGGTCCGTATAATTACGCTGTACACGTTCATTTTCCATTTGCTGGAGGCTGATTAGATTTCCATCAGAATCCGTGTTTTCCACACGTAATCCAAACTGCAAATTCCATTTACCCCATTTTCGGTTATAATTAAAATAGGCGGCATGGATGTTTTCCTGGTATTCAAAAGTGTTACTTTGTGTGGGGTCCAGGATGTTTTGACCATTGATCTGGTTAAAAAAGTCAAAGGTATTATCGGTAGTGATATAAGAAAATTTGAACCCTATACTAAATATCCCCTTTCCTAAGGGTTGCTCATAATCCGCTTTTATCGTGGCAATGGTAATGTCAATTGGGGTGTCTTGAAACGTGATGTTTTCCCTCAAAACCTGTGATTCGTCTCCAGTGACGTAGATGTTGGGTTGAAAAACATCCCGTTCACTGTTATAGCGTCCCAGGTCCAGATCAACGTTAACGGAATACCCCAGGGTATCGGCGTAACTGTAATTAACATTGCCATTAAGATTATACGAAGTGTTTTGGCTCTGGCTCAGTGCCTGCAGTACACTGTCGTTTTGAATCATGTTTTCTTCGCGAATAGGGGTTCTCGTGGTACTGGTAGCAAAGCCATTGTTAAAATTGCCATTAAAAATGGCTCCCAGGGTATGCTTGGAATTGATATAGTAATCATACCCCAGTTTAACATTATTGGAGTTTCGATCATACACACTATTGGTACGCTGATCAAACCTTGTCCCAAATTGACTGCGTAGGAGATTAAGAAATCCTGTACTCTTTCCAAAGCGATTGCTATAGGTTCCATAAAAGTTTCCCTTTCTTCCCCTGTTATTAAAATTGAGGCTGGAATTGTTCCGGCCAAAATCCCCCACCGTTAAGCCGGAAGTAAAGGTGCCATTGGTGCCCAGGGTTTTGTCTTTCTTCAATTTGATATTGATGATACCGGCATTCCCCGCAGCGTCATATTTTGAAGAAGGCTGGGTAATGATTTCTATCGACTCAACATCAGTGGCCTGGAGGCTTTCCAGATAATTGATAAGATCGTCTCCCTGGAGCACTGAAAGTTTTCCATCAATAAAAATTTGCACCCCGGTTTTTCCTTCAACAATTAATCCTCCATTGTTATCTACTATTACTCCGGGGGCTTTTCGCAACAATTCAAAAGCACTTGTTCCTGTGGCATTGATAGTATTCTGCACATTAAAAACGGTCTTATCCGCCAAGACCTGGACCATGGGTTTTTCTGCAGTAACTGTTACCTCTTCAAGATTCTGCGTTTGGGAACTTAGCACAAACAACCCCAGATCCAGATCTTCCCCGCTAAAATCAATTCTCTTGGAAAAATCAGCATATCCCAGGTTGGATATGGTTAAAACGTACTTTCCGGGTAAAATTCCGCTCAACTCGAAAATTCCAAGATCTACAGTTATTGTAGTTTTGACTAAACTGGAATCCTGCTGGCTATTTAAGAGTATGGCCGCGAATATTACCGGTTCATCGTTCTCGTCTATCACCCTTCCCCTAATGGTCTGAGCAGAAAGCCCAAGGCCCAAAAGTAAAGTGAAAAATAAAACAACAGTTTTCATGACAGTTCGTTTTTTGATTGACTCAAAACTCTGGCATAGGGGGTGAGGATGAAAACAGTTTCCGGTGAGTTGACCCATAACACGACGTATCGCCCGGTACATTCAACGACATATAGGTCGATTCAACTGAAGATTCTGGGACAATTACGATAGAACTCCTTATTTTCCTGTCAAATTCAATACCATGGAGAAAAAAGTGATCTGGGGTGTTTCGGTAAGGGAATTACTCTGTGTTTTGTTGCTTTATGTCATAGCGGCTTTTTTTGATCATACCGCGGTTTGGTTTAGTGAAGGCGGTTATGAAGCAGGTGCATCAACCTTATTCGGCTTACAACCCATCTTTAGGGGAGGAATAATTCAGTACTCCATCTTTTTTCTGTTTACCATACCCATTTGGTGGATCATTTTTATTAAACTCAAAAAATGGAAATTAGGATCTCGCTTAATGCTTCACCTCATTTTTCTACCACTATTCATCTTTCCTTCCCAACAGGTTTACTATACCATAACCGAAGCACTTGATTGGTATCATTTAACTGGAGCTGAGGCTGTTTGGGATCTGTATAACAACGGCTTATTCTATTTGATACAATTTGGTATTTTTCACAGCTATGAACATTACAAAGTGGCCCAGCAAAAACTAAGAATAGAAGGGGAATTGCGACAAGCAGCTTTAAATAGCGAATTAGCTGCTATTAAAGCTCAACTGAATCCCCACTTTCTATATAATGTCTTTAATACCATCAATGCCTCAGTTCCTCCGAAACAAGAAAAAACAAGGCAATTGATTGCTACCCTGGCCGATTTGTTTCGTTATCAGCTTAAAGCTTCCAAAAAAGAACTGGTCCCCCTTTCGGAGGAATTGGAATTCGTAACGAAGTATTTGGAATTGGAAAAGGCACGGTTTGAAGAGCGACTACAGGTTGCCATTAACGTTCCCAAAGAATTGAACAATGAAATGATACCCCCTATGTTATTACAACCCTTGGTAGAAAACTCAGTAAAACATGGTATTTCAAATGCTTTGGAAGGTGGGAAGATTTCCATTACAATTTTTAAGGAGGCAGACAAACTCAAATTCGAAATTGCCGATACCGGAAAAGGTATTAAAGACAAGAAAAAGCTTTTTGGTAAGGGTGTTGGTTTGAGCAACACTCAATTACGACTACAAAAAATGTATCAAAGTCAATTGGAATTATTGGACAATGAACCCCAAGGGCTTAAAATCAGATTCTCCTTATGAAAAAGGTAATCATAGCAGATGATGAAAAGGCGGGAAGGACCTTGATCAAGGAGTTTTTGGAAGATTATCCGGAATTAGTACTGGTGGCCGAAGTAAATAATGGTGTAGACGCTATTACCGAAATCAACCGTTTTAAACCGGACCTGGTCTTTCTGGATATTCAGATGCCCGGAAAAACCGGTTTTGAAGTGCTTACCTATTTGGAAGAACTACCGAATATCATTTTTTCAACGGCTTATGATGAATATGCTCTAAAAGCGTTTGAGGTACACGCCGTGGATTATCTGCTTAAACCCTACACCAAAGAACGTTTTAAATTGGCGGTGGACCGACTCAACTGTGACAATCAAAAGCTGGGCAACCTCACGGAGAGCCTGTTGTTGGATAAAACGGCCTATCCCACTAGGGTGCTGGTGCAGCATAACCGAAAGCTGATTACCGTATCCGCAGATAATATCCACTGGGTAGAGGCTTTTGGGGATTATTCCAAACTGCATATAGACGACCAGGCCTTCCTGAGCAATTTTGGGATCTCGGATCTGGAAAGAAGATTGGATCCTAAAAAATTCCTGAGGGTACATCGCTCTTCCATTATTAATCTGGACAAGGTTAAAGAACTGAACAAATATGGAAAGAGTTATGATGTAACCTTACTTAACGGCGAAGTGGTCCGGGTGAGCCGGGGGTATATGGACCTGTTAAAAAAAATCATGCTCTAATCCGCCTTTGAATTGGTCAAGGGTGCATGTATTGACTTCAATCCAGGTTCAAAAATCGGTCTTTTGATTTTCGCTTGGTAGCCACCCATCCGAAGGTAAAGTTGACCAAAGGTCCATATCCGTTAGGTACGCCATCCCCCCGATAATAACCCAACCCGAATTCCGCATTAAAATTGAAACCACTTCTATAGGTTCTTTGAATACCGTATACCCCGCCATAAAAAGCAATAGCAAAATCCTTGTCATCGCGGAGGTCCTGGGCTATTTGAAGTGGTCCCCAAAAAATACTCATTGCGGGTGCCAGGTAATCGGCGGAATTCCCTACGATATTCTTGTTAATATCCAAACGGTTCTCGAAATTATGGTAGTACCGGATCCGTGTATGCCAGGCAAAACCAAAAGTATACCCTTCCTGGTAGGTGGCCAGACCCGGGGTGAAACTTGTAGAAACGCTGACATTCCGTAAAAGTCCAAATTCATACCGAAATCCGGGCCCCAGAAGATTAATGGTGAACTGATGCCTCTCCAAATTAATGATCCCTGTTCCCCGCTCCTGTAGTCTTTGAGCGCTGAGTTGAAAGGATGTAGCAATAAGAAAACAACAGAATAACAGCGTACGTTGGGTCATGGCCGGGTCTTTAGAGCTGCTAAAGCTAATGCCTTTCTCCTTGTTCCCAGGGATTTTTGCATAAGTTTAGCATGAAAGGCTACCTTCCTACACACCATCTTTTTTCACTGATGATCCACCCTAAACTGAGGTTAACCACCGGATAGATCCCTCCTTCAAATGGCCCTAAATAATAGGCGCCCCCAACATCTATGGAAAAGCTAAGCCCCGAATCATAACTCCGCTGGAGTCCTGTGACCAAACCGGCTGTGGCAAAAATGCCTTCAGCGACCTGCCCATCGATAATCCGGCTACCCGGTTCTAAAATTGAAACGGAAGGGCCTATATAATTGGCAGAATTACCGTAAATGGAACGCCGGCTACGTGATCGGCTTCCAAAATTATAATAGTACCGATTTTGTACGGTTATCGCCGGGAACAACTCGTAGTTTTCAAGGGGGCGTGCCGTAAACGGATCCAGGGAGGGTTGCAAAGCAATACGAATGTCTAAAGTAGAATTCACGCCCAATCCCATTTCATATTCCATTCCGGGACTAAACGCATTGATCTTAAGTTGCCGGACTTCGCAATTTTTGCCAAATTGGGCATGAGTCAACCCAAGGGTACTCAACAGCATAAGCAGAAAGAGGCCGCGCATAGTAGGTGGATTTGGGATAAAATATAACTCTTCGAAAACCAAAATAGTATTTTTGCCTAAAATGGAAATCTATGGAGTTAGGTCGTATTCCTCAGCTAAAACATACAGATAGCGGTAATTTTTTCCTCCTGGCAGGGCCTTGTGCCATTGAAGGCGAAGCTATGGCCCTAAAAATAGCCGAAAAGGTGGTCAGCATCACGGAGCAGCTAAAAATCCCCTATGTGTTTAAGGGTAGTTTTAAAAAGGCAAATCGCAGTCGTATAGATTCTTTTACCGGTATCGGGGATGAAAAAGCCCTGAAAATCCTCAAAAAAGTGTCGGAAACCTTTGGGGTCCCCACCATTACGGATATCCATGTACCGGAGGACGCTACCCTGGCGGCGGAATACGTCGATATTTTACAAATTCCGGCCTTCCTGGTCCGCCAGACGGACCTGGTCGTGGCTGCCGCTGAAACGGGTAAAGTAGTGAATCTTAAAAAAGGGCAGTTTATGAGTCCCGAAAGCATGCAACATGCTGTTAAAAAAGTGACAGATTCCCAAAACGAACAGGTGATAATCACCGAACGGGGTACGATGTTCGGCTACCAGGATATGGTGGTAGATTTTAGAGGTATTCCCACCATGCGGCAATACGCCCCCGTAGTGTTGGATGTGACCCACTCCTTACAACAACCCAATCAGACTTCCGGGGTAACCGGCGGGCGCCCCGCACTGATCGGGACCATGGCACGGGCCGGAATTGCTGCCGGAGTAAATGGTATTTTTTTGGAAACCCATTTTGATCCTGCTAATGCTAAAAGCGATGGCGCTAATATGCTTGATCTGAGTTTATTGGAGAAGGTATTGACCGATTTGGTCGCGTTACGTACTACTTTAAATAATCTTTAAGTAACGCTGCGAGGTGTAACAACTGAAATCACTTCATCTCCTTTGTTAAAACCAAAACCTCATGAGAAGAATTTTACTTCAGCTGTTTGGTGCAGCATTTGTTTTTCATGCTGCAGCACAAGACCAATCGGATTTTAGCGATTCCCCTTTGAACGCCAAATTTGTAACCGAAGATGTCGGTCGTTTCTATCAAGCACTGGAAAAACTGGATACGGAGGAAAATCCCTTTGTGGAGTACATTTCGGGGGGATCCAAAGGGCTTCAGGGGTTTCTGGAATACCGTATCTATAATGCCGATTCCCTTTTAAAAACCGTAAAAGAGCGCAAGCAAGAATATATAAACGGAAGAAACAACCTAAGAGGATTGGACGGAAAGATCCGCCGGGTACGGGCCATTTACGCCGCGATGAAGTACTGGTATCCCGATTCGGTTTTCCCACCCATCTATTTTGTGGTAGGTCGTTTCAATTCTGGAGGTACCGTCTCCGAAAACGGCATCATCCTGGGGCACGAAATGCAACACGATCTGGAGGGGCTCCCCGGCCTGGTAGCCCATGAACTGATCCATTTTCAACAAAAACACGAAGTTGCCGAAGAAAACTGGAATCTACTCATTTCGGCACTTAATGAAGGCGGAGCGGATTTTATCGGAGAACTTATTTCCGGAGAAAATAGTAACAGTAGCCTTTACGCTTTCGGGGAAAAACATCTGGACAAGTTAGCGTTGGAGTTTGTGGTCTCCATGGATACCAATGACAATACGGATTGGTTGTACGGCACTTCAGGAAAAGATCATCGGCCTAACGATCTGGGCTATTGGATGGGATATAAGATCACTCAAACTTATTTTGAAAAAGCTCCGGATAAAAAGCAAGCCATTTACGATATTTTACATATCAAGGATCCTAAGGCTTTTCTGGAAAAAAGTGGTTTTCTGGCGCCATATCAGCATCAGGTAGCCCAAATGACAGCAGAAGAAAAAGAAGCGGCACGTACCCCCTTCCCGTCCCAACCGGCAACGGTTACTTTCCGGGTTACCGTCCCCCATCCTAAAGATGAGGTCTATATCACAGGAAACCATAAAAACATGGGGAAATGGCATCCGGGTTTGGTCAAAATGAACAAGGTATCCGCTACTGAACGTGAAATCACTTTAGCGATCAACAGCCCGGCAACTTTTAAGTTTACCCGGGGCAGTTGGGGCTCCCAGGCGCTGGTGAAAGGTGTGGATGGCACCCCTAATCTCACTTATGTAGAAGGAGAGACTATTCCCAACTATATTATTGAAAATTGGACGGACGAAAAGTAGCACCGGCTTAATAGAACCCTTTAGCGCGAAGCGCATAGGATTCCTGTAAGACGTCTGTTAAAACGGTATCGTCAATTTCTTCAAGGGAGTAGTATCTTAGTGACTTGACTACTTTTCGGTTTTCAGACACCATGAGTTCAATATGTTTGGTCAGATGGGCGGAATTCCAGAAGGCAACATCTACAAATCCTTTTTTGGGTACGGTATTGAGATAGCATATCGGCTGTTTTCCAGCAAAAAAACAAGGGATACGCCATTTGTATTTCATATCCACTTCCGGGATAACGGTCTCTATCACTGCTTTTAGATGCAATAGTATGCTTCTAAACGGTTCTTGCTGATCCAGGATATGGGCTTCTGCGGGGTTCACATGTAAATATCGCCAATTTGCATTTAAACATATGAAAAACTCTTTTACCGCACCTGCTTTTCTTAGTCTTTACCAGGATTAGATGGCTGAGGAAGACCCGTTGATGTATTGGAGGGGTAAACCTTAAAAAGGATTAAGAAGCTACTTTGGTGGGGTTGGTATTGTTAATTAGAAGGTCAAAATCCCTGATGGCAGTACGTCGGAATTCCCATGGGGTTTTTCGCGAAATACTAACATTACCTGTAGCCACCTCAACGTCAAAATGAAAGCAGCTAAAGTCGCCACAACAATCGTTTTCAAAACGATCCAATAAAAATCGGGTGAGTTTTGGACGAAGCGCATATTCCAGTTCAATGCAACGCTTCTTGAGGTTTTGGTCTACCTGGTCGGTTATAATCCAGTTAAAATTCAATGTTCTTACAATTGAAGGCTTCCGAATATACAAAAAAGTCCAAATTGTTTAAGGTTTTCGCAGGAGAATTTCGGTAAACGTATTTTTTATACTACAAAATCCTGCAGATAGGAATATCGAGGGGTCAATTTTCCATTTTTGGTCATTCGGGCCCGTTCCAAAATGCCATCCTTATCCCCATTAAAAAAGGCAGGGATTACCAATTTTGAAAAAGCTTCCCCAAAGCCATCACTGGCATCTCTCGGTAATTCCGCGGGTAAATTGTCCACCGCCATTACCGCAATTGCCTCAGGATGAAGATAGTCTACCTCTTTTTCCGATTGCGGATCATAGCCATAAAGCGGGGCAGCTATGGTAGAAGGTCGGATTGTGGAGGCCACCGGACCATCGATGTCACAGCTGATATCCGCTACCACTTTGATCCTGAAATCAGGATGCTTTACATCGTCCCGGGTATACAGGTAGGGGGCGCCTTCCCCATAAAAATGCCCTGCAATATACAGGTCCGTTACCCTGGCGAAGCGGAAAAAATCCGAGCGATACTGTTCCGGGTGAGCAAAGAAATCGGCTTTATTTCCCCGCACACCGTCCTTCCGTTTATTGTATTCCGAAGCATCGATCTGGCAATACACCGCTTCCTCAAAGCTATGGTTCAAATATTCCGCAACATTTACGCGCTTTAGCCCCATGGCCTCCAACATCTCCCGGGCACCATTGCCCACACGGCCTTTCCCTGTAAGTAAAATTTTAATATTGGGAAGGCGGATCTTTTGTAACTGTGCGATCAATGCCGCCTGATCCTTTAAACGCTCTGCCTTGGGCAGCTTAAACTCATTGAATTTGAGCCCATAGGCCCGAATCCCATTGTAAGCGCCAACAATGCCGGCATAGCGGCCAAAAGCCACAAGGCGTTGCCCTTTTTTATCAGTGATCACTTCGTGGTCATAGAGTTCAATGTTTTTCTCCAGGATGGCCCGTAATAGGTCACGGTTATAGTGTTGCTTCTTTATAGTGTGGGAAAAGAAAAAGTATTTTTTGTTGGGAATCAAAGCGGAGATAGGCACTTCTTTTACGCCGAGCAGCACATCACAGGCCTCCATTTTGGAAGCTACTTCAATACCCTGTTCCCGGTACTCTTCATCTGTAAACACCCGAATGGGGGAAGGTTCCACAATGAATTGTGCTTTGGGAAAATGCTGCGAGACAAATTGGCAGCGTGTTGGAGAGAGAACTACCCTGTGATCTGGTGGGGTTTTGCGTTCCCGGATGATTCCGAATTGCATGCGTTGGGTTTGGTACACTTCTTGGGCTAAAATAAGGGGAACTACAGGGGTACGCAAACTTTTCCATCAAAGGTTTATAAATCTGAGATTGGCGGAGAATTGACTAACTTTGCCGCCCTTCTCCGTTAGGTTAATAGAGAGGCTGTTCTTTGAAAATAGTAATGCACTGAATGAAAGTGCTACAACACTTTGCCTGCACCCAGTGCAGGCAGGTTCGACTAAGCAGATCACAAATTTGCTGTTGCCAAATGTTGATGAGGTCCCGAAATAAATTCGGGACATAATTCGACTACACAAATCACAGATTTGCTGTCTTATTACGGGGCCGACTGGTTTTGACTACAAGACCAATGGCGATGTAAGCATGCCGAGCTATGGGAATGATGCTCGCAAATTCAATGTCTCAACCTTTTAAATGGCGAGTCTAACTACGCTTTAGCTGCCTAATTGACTGAATTACAGTAAGTCTTGGCCTAGTCCCGCGAGGCGGGAAAGCTAAATGTCCCTGGGTAGCCCTTGTTGACGGCGACCCGACTTGGGGCACCATAAAAGTCAACACCGGACCGCTAGGGCTTCGATAGCGGTCTCAAATTAAAGAAGTTAAGCGTACGATAGGCGGTTTTAGGTCGGTCGTGCGTCGAAAACCGAACTAAAACTAAGCATGTAGAAAGCATGGCAATTGCTTGTTTGGACGAGGGTTCGAATCCCTCCGGCTCCACAACAAAAGCCACCTCTGGGTGGCTTTTTTGTTGCGCCTTCGGTATTCGAAAGCCAACACGCCAGCTCGCTCCTTCGCTAAAAAGGTCTACCAGACCTTTTTTAAACGCTCGGCCGTCTCCGGCTCCACGACACTCAAGAAACCACGCCAAAGGGCGTGGTTTTGTATTTCAGAACAAGCTGAAACATCGTTCTTGGAATGTGATGAAATACAAAACAGAAAAATGAAGCCCAATAGAGGATTGGTTTTAGAGAGGACACGGAAACTGAACTGACATGAAACTGCCAAGGACGACATCCAGAAACCTATTCCTTTGTTTTGTCGGAACCACAAAATGAGTAGGGCATTTATGCCTTAAATCTTCTCCACATTTGTGCAATCAAGACCTGGAAAGAAACCCCATAGGATAATATTGTAAAAAACAATATATCATGAAAAAACTGTTTGCTTTCGCCATTTTTGCGGGCTTATCCTACTTCGGTAATTCACAATTTCACACGGTTAAAATACCTATGGCAAGTCAATTGGTCCAAGAAACCCAGGTCCTTGGGATAACGGATATTACTATAACGTATAGCAGTCCAGCCATCCGTGGTAGAAATGTTTGGGAGAATGGCGTTATTCCCTTTGATGGAAATCCCATTCCCTGGCGTGCAGGGGCCAATATGAACACAAAGATTTCCTTTTCAACCGATGTATCTGTGAGTGGTGAACCATTAAAAGCCGGGAGCTATGGATTTCATATCATCCCCAGAAAGCAAGGCCAATGGTCCGTGCTTTTTGTCGGGAATGACAATCATTGGGGTAGCTATTATATCGACATTGATAAGGATGTGGTTTTATCCGTACCCGTTTCCCCTATCGAAACCCATTTTTCAGAACAGTTGGATTTCGAATTTGTTGACAGAAAGGAAGACGAGCTTACCATTGCTTTGGAATGGGGCATTAAAAGAATTCCCTTGGTAATTTCCGTGGATTTAAACAAAACGGTCATCGATAATTTTAGGTATGAGCTCTCGGGAATAAACACCTACCAGTGGGAAGCCTGGAATGATGCTGCCAACTGGTGCTTGCAAAGAAACACGAATTTGGAAGAGGCGCTACAATGGGCAAATCGATCGATAGAAGGCGGCTATAAAGGTTTTGCCGGTAACAAAAATTTTAGAAACCTAACCACAAAAGCCAATATTTTAAAGGCCTTGAATAGAAATGATGAGGCTGAGATGGTCTTGCAGGAAATAGAAACCTTAAATGACTAGGGCGCGTTAACATTAAATAGAAAACATTTTTAGGAAGCCTTCCAAGGGGCATTCTGAAAATTACCATCGGTTTTTCATAGTGCCCTGAACAAGACCATTTATTTCCCTTGGAAAGCAATGGCAGTTCAGTTCAATACTTTCTAAATCAAAAACATATTCTCCACAGTCTCCGTACTAGAAGTACTAATCCTGTATGCTTTCTCCAAAAGTCAATTGATTATTATCCGGATCCAAAAGAGAAAACTCTTTTTGTCCCCAGGGTTTTGATTCCAAATGACCATTTGGATGAATGCTTACGCTCTTTTCCAATAGGTTGTTCTCGCCCTAGCACCTAGCTGTCTGGGCATCTAAACACTATCGGTATGCGTTCTTAATGCTTCTACTACCCTCTTGATCTTTACTCTTACCGATGCACTTTCCCTAATTAGGGCTTCCTGACAGCTATCTGAAAAATCGTTTTTCAGCTCCGGAAATCGTTTTACGATCTCCAAATAAGCCGGGTAAGAAGCTGCTCTCACAAATTTCTTGTCGGATACAAACAATTTTCGAATATGGGGTTCTAGAATTGCCATTTGTTTTGAACTCGTTGAAACGTTGGGTAAAATTTGTAATAAATGAAGTTGGGTTTCCCAGTAGCCTAATTCTCCAAATTTTTGAAATACCTTATCAACTTGTCCTTGTTCAAGAGTTTGGCCAAGGTCAATATGATGCTTGAGAAGCCAACTTGTGGCATGTTCCAATTCACTCTCCATCAAGAATAAACTAATGATTAAATTGACAAACCCCCTATCCTGCTTGTGCCTGGCATAAACGAGCTTAAGATATTCCGTATGCTTCCTGTCCCATTGTAAAAGGTCATTCCTTAGTTTTTCTTCTTCCATTTGTTCAAGGCTTTTTTGGCGCCATTACAGCAATGCGGTATCTATCCTTACACATTCCAGGTACTACTACCCCTTGGTATCAAATTGTTTCAACAAAGATGAAACATCTGTATAATAAATATTCATAAGGCCATTGTTGTAGCCGTTCAACGTTGCTTTTAGTTGTTGATAGTCCTCAACAACCGCTTTCTTGGAGTTGTATCGATTACTTGAAAAGAACAAGTATTTGCCATCCTTGGAAAAGATAGGGTCAGAATCCATAGCGGGACTATTTAGCGATCTTAGGTTTACAGGGGGTTCCCAACGGCCGTTATTGTTCTTCTTCGTTATGTACAAGTCAAAATCGCCGAGCCCTCCTTCTCTTGTACTGGTAAAAACCATTAACTGCCCATTTGGCGAAACCTCGGGATCAGCATCATGAAAAGGAGTGTTCAATTCAGTTATCGGAATATGCGCCCCGTACTTTCCTTCCTCAAGACCTACTCGATAGAGGTCCAGGCCTCCCTTTCCCTCGGGTCGAACGGAACAATACCGTACTGTTTCTTCCTTATCTACTGTAGGATAAATGACATCATTCCGATCGTTGAACCCTTGCAGTAGTCTTGGCTGGGAAAAACCAGTAGGTCCCACATGTACGTACCACATATTTCTATATTTCAATGTAGTATCTTCAGTGGGCCTATCACTCACAAAAAAAAGCTTTTTTGAATCATATGAGAAATACGGATTCGTGTCGTACCACACTCCGGAAAAAGGCAACAACGAAGGAACACCCCATTGATTGTTCGCTTCTTTGCGGATGACCACCAATGAAGCCTTTTGAAAACCCTGAATACCCTTGATAAAAACAAACGTTGCGCCATCCTTGGAAAGCGCCGAGCCATATTCAAAGTCGCCTGTACTGACGTTATCGGCAAGAAAAATTTCCGGACGGAGTTCTTCCAACACTGTTTCCATGGATCTTTGAGCATAAAGGGAAAAGTGTGATACAACAAAAAGTGCTCCCAAGGGGATGATCATTACTTTTCTAATCATAACCTATTAAATATATGGTTCGAAAAATAGGGTGCGGTTATGGTTTGGAACTATGGATTTTACAAATATGGAGTAAAACTTATTCGGGAAATCCGGTAATTAGAATTCGTTCCGTCCTTCTGCTGGTATTAGCGCCTGTAATCATTGTATTCGAAGTAGATTATGTGTAAATTTAAGATTAGACCGAAACGATAAAAGCTACTCTTTACAATGGATTATCTTTTGCCCTTAAGCATTTTCTCAGGAATAGCAGTTACCACTTGTGGCTTTATCGCTACGTACATTTTGCTTGTTTCAAAAGGCAACAAATTATTGAGATTGCTGTTTGTTGGCTTGATGCTATCAGTAGCAATCAGGATCGGAAAATCCATTATCTATTATCTTTTTGAAATCCCGGTATTTGGAATCGCCTTTGGTTATTTGGGATTGGCGAGTATAGGGGCTTTTTTTTGGTTGTATATCAAATATTCCAGGAATCATGATGCTGAATTTAAAACTGTAGATTTCTTATTCTTTCTTCCTGCACTAGTCGGTTTCTTTTTTATTTGGCCACAAGAAATTCTTCCTGCGAAAACAATGTACTTCTTTGGCACCTTTTGGTCTTTTCTGTGCACCTCATTTGGTCTTTTTTATATCGTAAAGGATTGGGCAAAAAAACCTATGCTAGTCAGAAACTGGCAACTTATGCTGGCTGTGAGCATTACCATCATTTTAGCCTTGTTTTGGTCGCAATTGTATGCTGACACCTTGTTTGAATACGCTTTAGGGTCCGGTATGGTATCTCTGATCGTGTATGGGCTTTTCTTTTTTCTCCTCAAGAAAAACAAGCTTCATGTTTCCCCAAAAGAGATCTCTTCCGTTAACCAGGAGCTTTTAAACAAAATTGAGGAGGCACTGGAAGTGCAAAAGCTATATAGAAAAAACGCTCTTACGGTCAATGAGTTTGCCACTTTATTGGACCAACCTACTTATAAGGTTTCTTTGGCCCTACGTGAAAAATACAACAAACCCTTTCCAGAGTTGATCAATCATTTCAGAATTAACGATATCAAGGAAATGCTTTCCGATCCAAACAGTAACCTTTTCAAAGTGGAAGCACTGGCCTATGACGCAGGGTTCAGTACACCATCAGCATTTTATACAGCATTCAAAAAAGAAACGGGCAAAACCCCCAGGACCTACCAAAAAGAAGTATTGAAAACAAGAAAACGGCAAAAGGACGTTACCTGCAATGAGGATTTTTCCTATTAGGTGCTATCCTTTCACTTCTAACCCATTTTTATCCAGGTGCTTTCTTGAGACAAGTGCTCCCTTCGCGTCATATTCGTATTCCACCAAAAAAACACCGTTGTCAGCACGACCTTGGGGATTCCCTTTTTCATCCTCATATTTTATCGTGGTAATCAACCCCCTTTCATCTCGGAAGTATATTATCCTGTGGACTCCCAAAGCCTTATGCCTTGTTTTGTTGTGCTTTTCGTCATAATACTCTTGTGCCAACAGAAAACGGCCGTCCTTGCTCCATTGGAAACGTATTTGAGCAAAACTGTTGTTGGCGTTCATTGGGTGTTGGGCATTGTTTTGATAGGTCAAGGAAGTTCTATTTCCAAAAGTATCCGTTTCAAAATGCCAACGTTCCGCACCCGACCAATGCACTGCTGGAAGGCCCTGATCGTCAAAGAATATAATATCCTTCAAATCATAATCGTAGAATGTGTTTTGTTCGCCCGCAGTATGTGATGGTCCGGAAGTTGCTTTACCCCCCATGTCATATACTTCCCATCGCGAAAACCTTCCCAAGGTATCATAATAATATTTCATCGTAGTGGCACCGCTTTCGGTCGGTATGATCTTACCATTATCATTAATGTTCTGTAATAGTGAGAAGTAACCATCTCGACCAAACACCATTCGAGTTCGCATCAGTTGGAAATCTCCCCGCAACGGCATAAGCGCTCCTGTCCGATCCTTCCTGGTTTCAATGACGCTTCCATCCTTTTCATGTTTCCAATCATAAACTCTATTTCCAAAAAGGTCTTCGGCAGTATTTCCGTTCCTATCTTCAAAAGTCAGACGTGTATTTCGTCCATAGTCATCCTTTTGATAAACCTTTCTATAAACGTCTCCCATAACAGAGATTTGATTCCCGAATCGGTCAAAAAAGGAATGCACTTCTTTTTTATCATCATAGCTTACTTTGGTGAGCGGAGCATTGATGTAAAGGTGTCCAAAAAAGCCTTCAAAGTCCTTATAATGCTCCCCCAACTTGATATGGCAAAACACCACTCTATTCTCCTTATCATAATCCAATTGAAGATGGATTCGTTTTAGCGCTTTCTCTTTGGTTATAGGACATGCTCCCCTAAAGGGCAGATAAGGTGATTCCCAAAATGGGAGTACAGCGTAATATTCGGAACGTTGCACTTTTTGTCCTTTAGCGGAATGAAGTGGAAACGAAAATGCTAAAATCAATACAATCCCATAAAAAAAAACTTTTTGTTTCCCCTTCATGTTTTGAAAATTATCGCATTGATGACGTTTGGGATCTTCGTAGTAAGGCAAGAGTTGTACCATTAAAGCTTCCTCCATAGTTCAACACGCATGGACCTGTAATCCAAACATCATTTCCAATACTATGTTTGAAAAATAAGGCCTCTACAACAAGAACATCTCCTTATTTTAAAAATCTGTAGATAAAAAGTGTAAAGAGATATCTCAGTCAAACAACACCAAAGAATTATCCTGAAATAGAATAATTCCATGCGATTACAAAAGTTAAATCATCTTCCTATTTCAAAAATCAGAAGTTATAAGTTCATGAAGATGTGGTTGTTTTCTATTGATTTGTACCAACAAAAAAATGTAGTTGTTCTACCCTAATATTTTGAATGTATGAAAGTTGCCCAAGGTTGTTTTGCAGTATTGTTTTTCGGTTTTTGTTTGTACGGCGAGGCACAAAAAGGAAAACATACAGGCTCTTTTAACGAACTTGCCTATTTTGTGCAAAGCGAGATTGAGGAAGGTAATGGTCCCGGAGCAGCCATTGCAGTGAACATGGAAGGTGAAACATACACCAAAGGTTTTGGGGTCAAAAACACCGTTACTAACGAAAACGTCGATACTACTTCCTTTTTTTTGATTGCCTCAACGGCTAAGGTTTTCACCGCCTACGCTATTCTAAAGCTTCAGGAACAAGGGAAGTTAGAATTACACGACAAAATCTCACTTCATATAGAAGACATTCACCCAACCTTAGCCAATATCACCATACATCACCTCATATCTCATACCGGTGGGTTGGAAGATATTGTAGAGCATGAAGGTCCTACGGGAGTATCACGTCACCTACATTACGCTGGAAAACTGGATAGTGCTATGAAATTTACTGAACCGGGGCTGGTTTTCAGCTACTCGAATCCGGGATATAACATTTTGGGCGGCCTTATCGAAAAAATTACGGGAAAGAATTTCAACAATGCCATGAGCGAATTGGTATTTAATGACTTCAAGATGATGGCTACCACGTATAGAATTGATGAATTGAATTCGGATCAATTGGCCATGGGACATCTTAGATCCGGAGAAGATACGCTACGTCCTATGGGAAAGATCCAGGACAATGCAGAAGAGAGAGCATCGGGATTCACTTTTACCAGCGTTGCAGAGATCAATCCCTTTTTACAATGGTTTCTGGATGATCAACCGCATCATCCGGAAATACGACAAAGTATGCTAACCGCTACAGCAAATTACAAAATGACGGGATCTGATTGGCAATATGGTTACGGGTTGTTCCATTCCAGACATTGTAACCTTAGGGCCGTTTGGCATTCAGGGGGCGTTCCGGGGTATCGGGCCAATTTTTTAATGATCCCCGACAAGAAATTCTCTATTGCCATTTATACCAACGGCCCCAAATTGAACCGCTGGGAAATCATAAACAAAGCTACCGAGATCTTTTTAGCCGCCACTTGCGACAATACCCCCGAAAACAATGAGGAGTTGAGTGATTTTTCGGCAGAAGAACAACAGCAATTGGTGGGTACTTATGCACAGCGCATTGGGGCAAAAATCAAAATATTCATTGACTCACAAGGCAAACTTATTTTGCAGAGGGATACTCAACAATTCCAGGCAAAAAAAGACAAGAAAGGGAGAATTGTGGCACTGGAGGATGGCAAGGATGTGGGAACCTACACCATTGCAAAAGATGATGACGATCAAGTTCGGTTTCTACAAAACTGGGTGAGAGCCTATCCAAAACTAAATTAATCGCGATGCTATTCGACGTATTAGTGTCTTTACCCGAGTGGACCTATCCTTAGGCTATCAATACAAAAACCTTACCCTTCAGGTAAACATCAACAATGTCAGAAATGTAAACACCTTTCAAAGGTCCATCTTTGATTCCTTTGTACCTCAGTTTCCGCACAGAATTATTACATCAATAGCCTATACCCTGTAATCGTTGAAAGCAAAACCTTTTCTTAACAGCTTTTGACGTTTACCAACATCGTTGGCAGTGCTATTCACATTAAAGGGACGCTTCCCGGTGCATCATACAAATCCTGTTGGCTTACCGGTATTTTCCGAATTCGTTTCCCCGATGCGTTGAAAATGGCATTTAGAACCGCAGGGGCCAATGGCGGCACTCCGGGTTCTCCCAGTCCGCACGGACGTTCATCACTTTCAATAAAAATAACTTCAATTTCTGGCAACTCATCCATGCGAAGCACTTTGTTGTTGTGGAAATTACTGCGTTGTACAACACCATTTTCCACTTCTACACCTCCATATTTCACAGTGGATAGGGCCCAGATGATTGAGCCTTCAATTTGCCCTCTTCCAAAGTGCGGGTTTATGACCAGGCCACAATGCACAATAGCCGTTACCTTATCCACTGTAAATCCAAATTCATCATCCATGGTAACCTCCGCAATTTGAGTACAGACTGTAGGGCCAAAATTATGTATGGCAAGTCCCCGTCCCTTTCCTTCTGGACTTTCCGTTGACCACAAACCGTGCTCTTTAATGTAAAATAGGATATCCAATTGCCGTTGTCGTATCAATTTCTTTCTTGGCAACCTGTATTTGATGACCCAATCGGGCATGTCCCTGGGATCTCCCCAATCTACTGCATTACTTAATAATTCGATGCGATAGTCCAAGGGGTTTTTATGGAGTTCATAGGCCAGTTCATCTATAAAACATTCCTTTGACACCGCAGCTAAATGCTCCCCAACCGCTCGCCAAGCACCTTCGTGTAATAGCGTAGGTACTAAGGAACGATAACATCGTATATTGGGAAAAGCATAGTAGTGGTCCCATATATCCGACCAGGTTACATACTCCACCGTACTGATAGCTCTATTCTCTACACCGATGACGGATTTTTCCGGAGTGACAATGGCTTTTAGATAATTTCTCAGATAGGGTTGAAAATGATCGTTTCTAATCTCGTCTTCCCTTGTCCACGTTAGTTTAACGGGCTTCTTGATCTTTCTTGAAACGAATGCCGCTTCTATTGAGGTATCCGGGTGGAAGCGCCTGCCAAAGGACCCTCCTGAGATCAAATTGTGTATGCGTACTTTTTCTCTTGGTAGTTGTAAACTTTTAGCAACTTCTCCAATGGTTCGTTCCTCATCTTGCGTACCCACCCAAAGCTCACAGAAATCATTGTGAAAATGAGCAGTGGCATTCAGCGGTTCCATAAGGGCATGGGCCTGATAAGGACTGTCGTACTCCCTCTCCAAAACCGTGTTGTTTCTATTGGCCAACCCTTCTTCAATAGTACCGAGATCTACGCTCATTATATCTGGTGTATCTTTTACAGCCGCCATATCGGCCTGTAAGGAAGCGATACTCCTGGAGCCATTTTCGCCCCCATCCCATTCAACCCTTAGGAGCTTTCTCGCTTTAAATGCCGTCCAGGTAGATGTCGCAACCACCACAACGCCTTCATCTACATAGCCCAATACAGGATTCAATTCGGTCCTGATCTCCTCAGATAATACAAAGGGGAAAACATCCAGGACACCCTCCAGTCTCTTCGCTTCGATAGCATCGTATGTTTTGAGTCTGCCTTTGTAAATTGGGCATTTTTCTATTGAAGCATAGACCATCCCCGGAATATCTATATCTATTCCATAGGTTGCCTTTCCGGAAATGACATCTTTGGTAATTCGATTTTTAACAGGCTTACCAATATACCGGTATTCTTCCGGTTGCTTTACGGTAACTTCGTTTGGGATCGGCAATTGGGAAGCTGCCTCCGCCAGTGCACCAAACTCCACTTTTTCGTTTGTCACCAGATTGGTGATGAAACTGTTCTTTAGCTCCAATACTATCGGATCCACCCTCCATTTATTGGCTGCTGCCCGCTTCAACAATTCCTTTGCGGTAGCGCCTGCCATACGAATGGAATCCCAACTCCTGGAAATAGAGCCACTACCCCCGGTAGTACCCATTTCATGCCAGGTATATTTTGGGCTGTATTTCACTTGTTTGATCTTTACCTTGGCCCAGTCTGCATCCAGTTCATCGGCTATGATCGTAGGAATGGAAGTCCCGGTACCCTGCCCCATTTCATGCTTTGTAAGCATGACGGTAATCTCACCGTTCGTATCAATGCTGATGAAATTGTTGAATTCAACTTCTTTGCCCTCAGAATTGACCGCATTCAATTTACCGTAGGTTGGAAGGCCAAGAGATATGATCAACCCACCCCCGGCTTTACCACTTACCTTTAAAAAATTCCTTCTCGAG
>JANQSA010000080.1 GCA_028284285.1 Croceivirga sp. | reverse complement strand
CAGTTGATGTAAATTTCAGAGGGGTTCTGCCCGAGGGCATAGGGTTTCACCTGCCCATTTGAAGAGCCTATTGTACCGGGGCGATATGTATTGCTTGGTCTTTTGGGAGTGACCCTATTTATGAAATGGCGTTATCCTGCCCTTTTTGTTGAGGTAGCGGGTATCTCGGACGAATTGCCTGTCGGGCTTTACGGCGACAAGGCAAGCCGATAGGCTTGCGATAAGCTCATCCAACACGTCTCCAATTTCCTCAAGAAGCAGGATGTTGATCATCTTGGCCCTCAAAAACCGGTAAGCATTCTTCCAGTTGTACTTATATTGCCACTTGCGATGGGCGGTTTTTTCCTTAATCACATCGTCAGCGGCTAATCCTATGAGGCTGACCATGTTGATGTAAAAAATGTGCGCGTAAAACTCTTGGAAAACCCCACGGGTCTTCTTACACCCAAAATGCTCTAGTTTCATCTTAGGCTTCAAATTCTTAAACCCCTCTTCTACTCCCCATCTCAACTGGTAAAGTTCATCCAAGTCTTCGGTGGTATAGGTGGCTTGGTCACATAAGCTGGTGACCAGCAATTCGATTTCCCCGGTTTTCAGTGGAATTTTAACCACACCAACCCTCATAGGTTCAGGATCCAGCCCATGTTTCCGGCAGCTTTCTTGCTCCCTTGGACTGGGGTCCCAAACGGTGATAAAATCGGTGCGCTTATCCTTTAGGGCTCGCTTGGCAAAATTAGAATTGTTCAACCCAAGGCGTACACAAAACGAGAGATGCCCACCAGGGAGCTCTTTTAGGGTGCAGAAATTACCGAAAGCCCTATCGAGGATAATAATTTCCCTATCCCTTCCTAGGGAAGGTAAGCAATCCCTCAAGAGTACTTTTTCGCCACACGCCATCTTAGAGAGTCGGCTCTCTACCACGAAATCATTGAGCACATCGTAAAGAAAAAATACCCGGCCCAGGTAGCGGTTGATCCCCTTATCATTGGTGGAATGAATGCCGAAATACTCCTTTATGTCCTTAGAGGAAGGTAGGTTGAGGGTGCTGCCATCTCCTGCCAGCAGCACATGGCCTTTCCATACCTTCTTCTTCGAAGTGCGATACGTATCGGACACCCATTGGCCTAGATCTTTAAAAAAGGCCGGGCGAATCTTATAACGGGCCTGTGTAAAAGCACTCCCGGTCACCACACGGGTAGTCAGGCCTGGTAGCAAGGCGTGTAAGTTGTATTCCACCGACTCCTTAAAAAGGTGTAAAATGCTGGTCGCTACGGCAGGAAACGAAAGGGGACAGGAACGGGTGAAATCCGTCGAAGACTCCCTGTATCGTTCAATGGTTTCCGGGGAATTTAAAAAATCAAAGATTTTTTTTTGAAGGTCCGCAAGTTTCCTTCTTACTAGCTTCTTTTAGTGCTATCTTCATGGTAATATGTTTTTTTGATAGCTCTAAGGTACTTAGGGCGGGCCGACCTGGCAACAACTAGATCGGCCTTTTTCTTAGCTTAATAGCATTGAGG
>JANQSA010000064.1 GCA_028284285.1 Croceivirga sp. | reverse complement strand
TAGCCAGAGTAAAGGATATTTTCTTCATTGTGTTCAAACTTAAATTTAGTTAGTTAATAATGTTAAAGATATAAAAATTTCGCAATTACAAAACTTGCTAATTAGCAGAGAGGAAGGGATTCGAACCCTCGATCCGCTTTCGGCGGAAACACACTTTCCAGGCGTGCGCCTTAAACCACTCGGCCACCTCTCTATTCTTGATAGTTAGGCCGACCAATAAACAAAAAAATAATTAGTTAAAGAAATTTGGTGCGTTAATTTTGCCGCATTTCACCTCGCAATGCAACTTCAAAAACAGTCCTAAATTCCTCATAAGAAACGTTTTTCCCCAGTAGATACATTGCCTTGGTTATGGCCGATTCCGTGGTAATGTCCTTGCCATTGATCAATCCATTTTTCCTGAGGTGTTCACTGGTGCTGTAATGGCCCATCACCACCCCTCCCCCGGAACATTGGGTAACATTTATGATATGAATTCCTTTATCTACGGCTTCTTTCAAGGCTTTGTCAAACCAGACATCCGTGGGGGCGTTGCCCGCACCAAAGGTTTCCAGCACCAAGGCTTTAAGCCCCGTACTGTGCAAAACTGCATCAACTAAAGCCTTAGTTAGGCCCGGAAATAGTTTGAGAATGCCCACATTGGGATCCATCTCCTTATAGACCACAAGCGCTTTCCGGTCATTGTTTCGAAATAAATACGGATAACGGATGTTTAGCTGGACTCCGGACTCAATAAGGTGAGGATAATTAGGCGAATTAAACGCCCGAAAGTGTTCTGCATTCACTTTTGTGGTTCTATTTCCGCGATACAATTTGTATTCAAAATACAAACAAACTTCCTGGACTACTGCGCCGGCTTCATCACAAAGTGAGGCGATCTCAATGGCCGTGATCAGATTTTCCTTGGCATCTGTGCGCAAATCCCCTATAGGCAACTGCGATCCTGTAAAAATGACCGGTTTTGCTAGATTTTCCAGCATAAAACTTAGTGCGGATGCCGTATAACTCATGGTATCACTGCCGTGTAATACGACAAAACCATTGAACCGATCATAGTTTTTTTCAATGATATCTGCCAGTTTTGCCCAATACCCCGGATTCATGTTGGAAGAATCAATAGGCTGGTCAAACGAAATACTTTCTATACTGCAGTCCAGTTGATGTAGCTCCGGTATTTTGGTTAGGAGTTGGTCAAAGTCAAAAGCCCTTAGTGCACCACTTGGATAGTCCTTCATCATGCCAATGGTGCCGCCTGTATAGATCAATAGTATGTTGCCCTTCTTTCCTTGTGGTCTCATCAAATTCCAAATAGGTCTTTAGCGTTTTGTGTAGTAATAGCAGCTATTTCGGCGGCTTCTATGCCGTACACTTCCGAAAGTTTAAACAACACTTCTTTTAGGTAAGCACTCTCATTGCGCTTTCCGCGGTAAGGCACGGGCGCCAAGTAGGGTGCGTCCGTTTCCAGTACAATATGTTCCAGGCCAATTTCCCGTAAAAATTGATCGATTTTTCCATTTTTAAAGGTAATTACACCCCCTATGCCCAATTTCATATTGTAACCTATCGCCTTTTTCGCCTGCTCCAACGTACCGGTGAAACAATGAAAAATACCAAAAAGGTCATCCCCTTTTTCCTCCTCCAGAATTTCAACGATCTCGTTGAAAGAATCCCTGGAATGGATCACGATAGGCAGGCCATACTGCTTCGCGAGCCGAATTTGATATACAAAAGCCTCTTGTTGCTGGGGAAGAAAGGTTTTATCCCAATACAAATCAATACCTATTTCGCCCACAGCGTAAAAACTGCGTTGTTGTAGCTGTTCCTCCACGTGCTTCAGTTCTTCCCGGTAATTTTCTTTAACATGAGTAGGATGTAAACCCATCATTAGAAAAACCTTATCAGGATAGTGGGCCTCCAGCTCATACATGGATTGGGTATATGTAGAATCTATGGCCGGCACAAAAAAACGTTCTACCCCCATGGCCATAGCCCGTTGCATCATGTCTGCCCTATCCTCGTCAAAGGCTTCACTGTAAAGATGAACATGTGTATCTGTTAAAATCATGCTGCAAAAATAAGGTTAACTTTGTGGTCTTTTATTGTTAGGCAACAAGTCTTTGAACAACACCCGACAGGAATGAAGACATTAAGAAGCTTTCTAGGACATAAAGGGTATGTTCCCATATCTTTGGTGTTAACGGCTACGAATCACTTTGAAGTAGCCGCAAAAATCAATGGGATCCCAGGTCGATTTATTCTGGATACAGGAGCCTCCAATACCTGCATCGGAATGGATAAAATAGATAGGTTTGTACTAGAGACGAAAGCTACCGACATTAAAGCTGCAGGGGCCGGTGCCTCTGAAATGGACGCTTTAATTTCCACCAACAATTCCATTGCCATAGGAGACTGGAAGAAGCAAAGACAGCCTATTGTCCTGATCGATTTGGTCCATGTCAATCAGGCCCTTGAAAATCATGCTGCCTCCCCGGTAGATGGCATCATTGGAGCGGATATTCTTAAAAGGGGGAAAGCCCTTATTGATTACAACAGGAAAAAATTATACCTATTCCGTAACACGAAAAATGCCAGGTAACAAGGTGTTATACTACCCACACTTTTTCTGAACCGTACCGGAGGTTTTACAGCTGATTACAATGGAGCCACTGACCAGCCTGGGAGCTTCCCTTTGATTTTAGTTCACCAGTCCTAAAATCATTACAGTTCCAGAGCTTTTGCGACCTCACCTTCCATAAGTAGTTCCACAGGGTTTTCCAATGCCTCTTTTACGGTAACCAAAAAGCCGACGGATTCCTTACCGTCAATGATCCTGTGATCATACGAAAGCGCCACGTACATGATTGGAGCAATAACAATAGCTCCGTCTCTTACAATGGGACGTTCCACGATATTGTGCATGCCCAAAATAGCACTCTGCGGAGGATTGATGATAGGAGTAGATAACATAGAGCCGAAAACACCACCATTGGAAATGGTAAAAGTGCCCCCCGTCATTTCATCTACAGTAATTTCACCGTCTCGCGCTCGTATGGCCAAGCGTTTTACTTCTGCCTCTACTCCTCGAAACGATAAATTTTCCGCATTTCTGATTACCGGCACCATAAGCCCTTTTGGGCCGGATACCGCAATACTAATATCGCAAAAATCATAGGAGATCATTTCCTTACCGTCAATCATGGAGTTAACCGCAGGAAATTCTTGCAAGGCACGGATACAAGCCCTGGTAAAAAAGGACATAAAGCCCAGGCTCACCCCGTGCTTTTCTTTAAATTCTTCCTTGTATTGTTTTCTTAATTCAAAAATGGAGGACATGTCCACTTCATTAAAAGTGGTCAACATTGCTGTTTCATTCTTTGCAGCAACTAACCGTTCTGCCACTTTTCTACGCAACAAAGACAACTTGGATCGGGTTTCTCCACGGGTACCACCTGTGGGGGTTCCCATGGAAGCTTTTGCATTTACCGCATCTTCTTTGGTAATACGGCCGTTTCTGCCCGTACCTGTTACCTCAGTGGGAGCAATGCCTTTTTCGTCCAAAATCTTTTTAGCCGCCGGGGAAGGCGTTCCTGTGGCATAATTCTCCTTTTTTGCCTCCTGTTTTGGCGCTTCTTCTTTTGGTGTTTCTGTTGCTGGGGCTTCCTTGGGTATTTCTGCTGTAGCCCCTCCTTCAGGCTTCTCTGCAGCAGTATCAATTAAGCAAACCACCTCTCCAACTCCGACGGCATCGCCTACTTCCGCTTTTAACGTTATGGTTCCGCTTTCCTCTGCCGGTAATTCCAAAGTAGCTTTGTCGGAATCTACTTCCGCAATAGCCTGATCTTTTTCAACATAATCACCATCCTCCACCAACCATTCTGCAATCTCTACCTCGGTAATGGATTCCCCGGGTGAAGGGACTTTCATTTCTAATATCATGTGGGTTATTTTTATTTTGTCGTAAAGTTATCCTTTGTCTTATCAAAAACGTATTCAATCACTTCGTTATGCCGCCGTTGTGAGCGCACAGCACTACCGGCAGCAGGAGCTCCGTAAAATCTTCTGGATGCTATCCTGAACTCCCTGGCTTCCTCCAAATGCATTAGTAAATGCCCCCATGCACCCATATTTCTTGGTTCTTCCTGAGCCCAAACGATTTCTTCCGCCTTGTTGTATTTCTTAATAATGGTTCTTATCTGTTGGGTGGGTACTGGAAATAATTGTTCCAAACGCACCAAAGCAACATTTTCCCTCTTCAGTTCCTCCTGTTTTGCCAACAGGTCATAATAAAACTTTCCGGTACAGAATACCAGGCTTTTTATTTTGGGTGGGGACGCGTTTGCATCATCAATTACTTCTTGAAAACTACCCCCCGCCAATTCTTCTTTAGTACTTACTACCTTAGGATGCCGCAATAAGCTCTTGGGTGTAAAGACTACCAGGGGTTTCCTGAAATTAGCCTTCATTTGCCGACGAAATAAATGGAAAAGATTGGCTGGTGTAGTCACATCCGCCACAAACATATTGTCTTTTGCACACAACTGCAGGTAACGCTCCATTCGAGCCGAAGAATGCTCTGCTCCTTGCCCTTCGTACCCATGAGGCAAAAGCAGCACCAATCCATTTTGCAATTTCCATTTGTCTTCTGCCGAGGACAAGTATTGATCGATCACAATCTGTGCGCCATTGCTAAAATCGCCAAATTGTGCTTCCCATAGGGTTAATGTATTTGGGCTTGCCATGGCATAGCCATAGTCATAGCCCATAACGGCATATTCCGATAGCAGGGAATTATAGATATAGAAATCTCCATTTTGATGCTCGCCCAGTGTATTTAAAAGTATCACTTCCTCCTCGTGCATCTCTGTTTTGATCCCTGCATGGCGGTGTGAAAAGGTGCCTCTTTCCACATCTTGCCCGGTCATTCTAACATCAAAGCCTTCCTCTAAAAGGGAACCGTAGGCCAACAATTCGCCCATGGCCCAATCCAAACGGTTGTCTTCGAAATACATTTTTTTTCTACCCTCTACCAGGCGCTCGATCTTTCTCAGGAATTTTTTCCCCTCCGGTAGTTGGGTGATACTGGCAGCAATGGCATCCAGTTTCTCTAGTGGATACGAAGTAGCTACAGGCTTTCGCATTTCCGCTTCGGCAACCCTTTCAAAGCCTTCCCATTCATCCTGCATAAAGGGGGTAATCACTGTCTTTTCTACCTTTCTGGAATCCAATAAATCCTCCTCCAGATTTTTTTTGTATTCAGCCTCTAAGGTTTTGATATACCCCTCTTCAATCACTCCTTCTTCCAACAGTTTCTGGGCGTAAATATCCCTTGGGTTTTTATGTTTGGAAATGGCTTTATACAGCAAAGGTTGTGTGAACTTGGGTTCGTCCCCTTCATTATGTCCATATTTTCGGTACCCCAATAAATCCAGGAAAACATCCATTTGATAGCGCATACGATATTCAAGGGCAAAGGTGGCAGCATGTACCACAGCTTCTGCATCATCTGCATTAACATGGAGCACCGGAGATAGTGTAACCTTTCCAACATCCGTACAATAGGTGGACGACCGCCCATCCAGGTAATTAGTGGTAAATCCAATCTGATTATTCACCACAATATGAATGGTCCCACCGGTGGTGTACCCATCCAATTTTGCCATTTGAATCACTTCATATACCACACCTTGCCCGGCAAACGCAGCATCCCCATGCACCAGAATAGGCAATACCTCGGTAATACTATCTGCGTGGTCCTTATCCTGTTTTGCCCGTGTTATGCCTTCCACGATGGCATTCACCGCTTCAAGGTGCGATGGATTAGGGGCAATGTTCATATTTACCACCTTACCGGAATCTGTTTCCCGTCTGGAGGTCCATCCTAAATGGTATTTGACATCCCCGTCAAAAATGGTTTCTTCATAATCCTTGCCGTCAAACTCACTGAAAATGTCCTTGGGGGATTTTCCAAAAATATTGGTCAACACATTAAGGCGGCCTCTATGAGCCATTCCCATAACAAATTGTTTTACCCCTGCCTTGGCAGCCTTTTCAATAATAACATCCAACGCCGGAATCAGGGATTCCCCTCCTTCCAGGGAAAATCTTTTCTGCCCCACATATTTCGTATGCAAGAAGCTCTCAAAGGATACCGCGTGGTTCAACTTACGAAGTATGTTCCTTTTTTCTTCAGGAGAGAAATCAGGATGGTTATCATTTACATTTAACCAACGTTGTATCCATTCAATACGATCCGGCTTTCGAATGTACATGTACTCAACCCCGATGGAGTCGCAATAAATACTCTGCAGATGTTGAATTATCTTCCTGAGCGAACTGGATCCTAAACCGATTATTTCTCCTGCATCAAAAACGCTGTCCAAATCGCTTTCTTCCAACTCAAAATTCTCAATATCCAGCGTGGGTTCGTACTTACGGCGCTCTCTAACCGGATTCGTTTTTGTAAAGAGATGACCTCTGGAACGATAACCGTTTATCAGGCTAATTACCTTAAATTCCTTTTGCAATGAAAGAGGAACAGACACCTCTTGTCCATTGACCAAAGCCGTAGTACCATTGGCGGAAGGCTGAATATCCAATGACTCCAATGAGCTCTCCAGACCAAAATCAAATCCCTGGAAAAAAGCACGCCAGCTGGGTTCTATACTATCCGGATTTTTTGTGTATCTATCATACAGCTCCGCAAAAAAAGAAGTATGCGCAGCATTTAAAAAGGAATATTTATCCATGGATGAAGTTCTTTCGAAACTTATGACAAAATTAGCTCAAAAGTACGATAAACAAATAATTTCCCCGTATTTTAGAACGAACTGCAAGTGATTAATTTAACTAGTGATGACTCGAAGAATTTTGTACTTGTTCTTATTGTTGGTAACCACCCATTCCCTGGCACAAACGGATTCTTTTTGGAGTAACGTAAGATATGGAGGAGGTTTGGGGCTGGGCTTCGGTAATAACAGCTTTAACTTACTGCTGGCACCAAGTGCTATTTATGAAGTTAATCCCTATTTTGCTACTGGAGTAGGACTTCAACTGAATTATGCTCAAATTGGAGACTTTCAATTTCTCGGCTACGGCGGTACCATTTTAGGGCTTTTCAATCCCATTCAAAACATCCAACTCTCCACGGAATTGGAACAGTGGCGTATTAACAGGGAGGAATCTCTGGATGGTGGGATTCGGGAGGATGACTATTGGTTGACGTCCTTATTTTTTGGAATAGGCTACAGGACCAACAATGTCACCTTTGGTATTCGTTATGACCTCTTATTTGATGAAGACCGAAGTTTAACTGTTGATCCCTGGGTTCCTTTCGTACGGGTCTATTTTTAATTTCAAATTGCTTGTATACTTTGCCCTCTTTAATCATAAAAATTCACTTTTCCTGATATTACGGCTATACCAAAAGAAGTAGAATGCAAGGAATGGGGCCATTTTAGTTGGCTTTGACAATTGGAAAAGGCACAAAAAAAGAAGACGGGATGTCTTCTTTTTTTAGCTCTTGGAATGACTCGTTATACAGACATTTCCTCGTAGTCCCTAATTTTCTTTTCCCAGTTCCAGGCGGACTTAACCGCATCGTCCAAAGTAGATTGTGCTTTCCAGCCCAAAACCCCATTTGCCTTTTTGGTGTCTGCATAAGCCTGTATGACATCTCCAGCTCTTCTGGGGGCAATTCGGTAGTTCAGTTTTTTTCCGGAAACCCTTTCAAAACTCTGAATTACCTCAAGCACTGAACTTCCTTTCCCGGTACCCAGATTAAAGAACTCAAAATTCTCGCTGTTTTTCCCATGCATAAGACGTTTTAGAGCAGCAACATGGGCTTTTGCCACATCCACTACATGAATATAATCCCGAATACAGGTTCCATCAGGAGTAGGGTAATCGTCCCCAAATACAGATAACTGTTCCCGTAAACCCACTCCTGTTTGTGTGATAAAGGGTACCAGGTTTTGTGGTACACCAATAGGCAGCTCTCCGATTTCCGTACTGGGATGGGCCCCTATGGGATTAAAATATCTTAAGGCTATGGAAGATAGTTGTGGATTTACTCTGCAAACATCCTTTAGAATCTCCTCTCCAATTTGTTTTGTATTTCCGTACGGTGATTCCGCCGGTTTAACCGGGGCATCTTCGGTTATTGGCATAGTATCTGCCTGTCCATATACGGTACAGGAGGAACTGAATATAAACTGAGCGCTTCCTTTTTTGGCCATTTCCTGGAGAAGGTAGATGAGTGCCCCCAGGTTATTCTCGTAATACAACAAAGGATTTTCAACACTCTCACCTACCGCTTTGGAGGCCGCAAAATGAATTACTCCGTTGATATCGGTGTATTTAGCAAAGAACGCTTTTACATCAGCTTTATCCCTAAGATCAAACTTTTCAAATTCCGGTTGTTGACCTGTTATAGCCACAATACCTGACATCACACTTTCTTCTGCATTGGATAGGTTGTCCACTATCACTACTTCAAATCCTTCATTTTGAAGTTCCACAACGGTATGTGAACCAATATATCCCAGCCCCCCGGTTACTAATATTTTGTTGTCCATGGTTATTTGTTTATATGATCTATCACAAGCTTACTAATGAATCTTATTTGCTCATCATCCAGTTCCGTGTGCATAGGTAGTGAAATCACTTCATTGACCAGTTGATTGGTGACTGAAAAATCAGCTTCATCGTATCGGCTATCCGCATATGCCTTTTGTTTATGTAAAGGTATAGGATAGTATACACCACATGGAACGCTGTTCTCTTGTAGATGTTGCACCAGGCTATCTCTTTTTCCGTTCAAAATGCGTAACGTATATTGATGGAAGACGTGGCAATCACAGGTATCACAAATACCTTCGCAACCGTTGACCGTCTTTGGAGTAACAAGATGAGGTTGGCCAGAAAAAGCGGTGTTGTACTTTTTAGCTGCCTCTCGCCTTCTGGAATTGTACTCGTCCAATTTAGGCAACTTAGCACGCAGTACCGTAGCCTGCAAAGAATCTAACCTGGAATTTACTCCAACAACATCATGATGGTATCGCCGGTACATTCCATGGTTCACAATGCCTCGTATGGTATGCGCCAATTCATCATCATTGGTAAATATGGCTCCACCGTCCCCATAACATCCCAGATTCTTGGAAGGAAAAAATGAGGTGGAGGCGACATGCCCGATGGCACCTGATTTTTGTTTTCTACCTTCTTTGAAGGTATGTATTGCTCCAATAGCCTGGGCATTATCTTCAATTACGTAAAGATCATGAGCTTCTGCCAATGCCATAATACCATCCATATCAGCACATTGCCCAAATAAATGCACCGGTACGATAGCTTTGGTTTTGGGAGTAATCGCTTTCTCAATGGCCGAAACATCAATATTAAAAGTATCCGGTTCAACATCTACCAACACAGGGGTAAGCCCTAACAGTGCAATTACCTCAACCGTAGCCGCAAAGGTGAAATCTGCAGTAATCACTTCATCTCCGGGTTGTAATCCAAGACCCATCATACATATTTGAAGGGCGTCTGTACCATTAGCACAGGGAATCACGTGTTTCACCCCAAGATATTGTTCCAACTCCTTTTGAAACTCATGTACCTCCGGCCCATTGATAAAGGCCGAGGATTCCAAAACCTTTAGAATAGAAGTATTTACCTGATTCTTTATCCCTTCATATTGACCTTTCAGGTCTACCATTTGTATTTTTTTCATTGGATACAATTCTGCATCAAAAGTAAGAAATAAGGGTAGTACAATTGGTTTTGCATCAAGAAATGTAACTTCGCAAAAAGCAATTGGTGAAAGGTATTTATTCCCTTCTTGTAAAAATTGTATGGTATCTCCTTAGATTGGTCGCTAAGTTTCAACCCAAAATCAGACTTTTTGTAAAGGGCAGGAAGGAGACCTTCCAGAAACTGGAAAACATATGGCAACCACAATGGAAAGTAATTTGGATGCATGTAGCCTCTTTGGGCGAATATGAACAAGGGTTGCCCTTACTGGAACAATTGAAAAAGGTCTACGGAGATCACAAGTTGGTCATCACCTTTTTTTCACCCTCCGGGTACGAGGTAAAGAAAGATAAAACCCCGGCGGACCTTGTAGTGTATCTTCCTATGGACACTATTTCCAATGCCAGGAAGTTTTTGGGAATTGTCCAACCAAAACTGGCTGTATTTATAAAGTACGAGATTTGGCCCAATTATCTTTTTGAACTCAAAAAGAATGAAATTCCCACGCTTCTTGTCTCGGGGGTTTTTAAAAAAAAGCAAGCTTACTTCAATTGGTATGGAGGATTCCTACGAAGTGCGTTGCAGTGTTTTACGCACTTTTTTGTTCAGGATGATAACTCCAAAGCACTCCTGGCCGCTATTGGTTTTACAAATGTTACCATTAGCGGTGATACCCGCTTTGACCGGGTTTCCCATATCTTAGGCAGTGACAATCAGATGACACAAATTGGGCGATTTAAAAAGGATAATTTATGTCTTGTAGCAGGAAGTACGTGGCCGGAGGACGAGAAAATTCTATTACCGGTTATTAACGCCCATAAAAGAAACTTGAGATTCGTGATTGCCCCTCACAATATTAAAAGGCAACACATACAAGATTTAAAGGCGGCAATCTCAAAAAGAACGATTCTTTACTCCGAAATGGAAAACCAGGATCCCGATGAGGCGGATGTATTGATCGTGGATACCATAGGGCTACTCACCAAAATTTACAGTTATGCGGATATTGCTTATGTGGGCGGCGGATTTGCAACCGGCCTTCACAACACCCTGGAACCCGCAGTCTTTGGAATTCCGGTAATTATTGGCCCAAACTACTCAGGCTTCATTGAAGCCGCAGACCTCGTACAGAAAGGAGGAATTATTGTGATCCGCAATACGGAAGAATTTGAGACCATTACAAGAGAATTATTGGATATCCCGGAATTCAAAACAAAAACCGGAGCGATCAACAACGCCTATATTCAACAAAAAGTAGGAGCAACCAACACCATAATGCAGTATATTACGGACCTCATTTGATATAATAACATTACATGGACAGACGTATTTTAAGAATATCTCTAACCGCGGCTTTAGCAGGATTCCTTTTTGGCTTTGACACCGTAGTGATCAGTGGGGCCAACCAACCCATTAAAGCGCTTTGGAATACCAACTGGTTTTTAGGAGAATCCGTCTTCACTTTTCACGGCATTTTTATCATGTCCATGGCATTGTGGGGTACGGTTTTAGGTGCGTTATTAGGCGGTATTCCCAGCGATCGGCTAGGCAGAAAAAAAACCTTATTCTGGATTGGTATACTTTACTTTGCTTCTGCGCTGGGATCTGCATTTGCACCGGAACCCTATAGTTTTTCCTTTTTCAGATTCATTGGCGGGGTTGGCGTGGGTGCCTCTTCGGTGGCAGCGCCCATATATATTTCGGAGATCTCTTCCGCACAAAATCGGGGAAGACTAACCGCCATGTATCAATTCAATATTGTTTTTGGGATCCTGATAGCATTCATAAGCAACTACCTAATTGGTTCGCTGTTTTCCGAGGATACTGCCTGGCGTTGGATGTTAGGGGTGGAAGGAATTCCCGCCCTGCTCTACACTCTACTGGTAATGAAAATCCCAAATAGCCCAAGATGGCTGTTGCTTAAGGCATATCCTGATGTAGTCGTGATAAAATCCCTTTCCCTATTGGGTATCCAGGGCAATAATGCTCGAGTAGCCTTGTCTGAAATTAAAATATCGCTGGTTGAATCCGTTCATGATAAAAAAGAGAAGCTATTCTCGGGGAAGTACAACAAGCCCCTCCTACTGGCCTTCTTATTAGCGTTTTTCAATCAGCTTTCGGGAATAAACTTTGTATTGTATTACGCCCCTGAAATTTTAGAACGTGCAGGATTGGCCTCTGGTGAGTCCCTTTTCAGCTCTATCTCCATAGGGATCATAAACCTCATATTCACCTTTGCAGGCATTGCACTGATTGACAAATTGGGGAGAAAACAGCTAATGTATATAGGATCTTTAGGCTATATTATTAGTTTGGCCATGGTAGGTTGGTGCTTTTATTCCGGAGCCAGTTCCGTACTATTACTGGTCTTTATTCTGGTGTTCATTGCTTCCCATGCTGTTGGGCAGGGTGCTGTAATCTGGGTGTTTATTTCGGAGATTTTCCCCAACAAAGTACGCAGTTATGGTCAATCCTGGGGAACAGGAACGCATTGGGTCTTTGCCGCCTTAATTACGTTGTTGACCCCCACATTTTTGGATAGTGAAATTGGCATCTTCAAAGAGAACCCCTGGCCTATTTTTGTTTTCTTTTCCGGAATGATGGTCCTACAGCTTTTATTCGTGATTTTCCTGATGCCGGAGACCAAGGGAATATCACTGGAGGATTTAGCTAAAAAGTTAGGTTTAAGAAACGAATAAGCCCTCTCTCATAGCTTTGGTTACTATTCTTTATCGTCGTGAACTACCAGAAAAAAAGACGATAACCTCCTATCTGCCAATAAATTATTATATTGTAGATAGAAATTTAAACAACTATGGCCAAAACTACTTCTTTAAGTACTAGCTTTTTGGACGGTTTTCTTAGAATAGTGGTCCTCGCTCTTGTAGTGATTTTGATTGCAATTCCCGTATGCATTGTTTTTGACCTGTTAGGTCTCTTTGACATGTTAGGCATACAGTTTTAAGGTGTTACCCAATACAATAGGTCAAAAAAACCGATTACATCAAGAAAGGTTGACCCGTACTTTGCAGTACAGCGAACCAAAACTCACTTTCCAAATCTATTTTTTTTCGTTTGGTAGTTACCGCGGAAATAGGTAGGTATACAAACTTGTTGTTTACCCTACCTACCACAAACTTGGTTTTTCCCGCCATGGCGCCATGTACGGCCTGATACGCCAAACCACTACAAAATACGCTGTCACTGGAATTGGCAGCAGCGCTACGTACGATATAACTTGGATCAATATATTTTATGGTTACCGGGGAAATATCTTTAAAATACTCTTTTATCTTATCCCTAAGAAAGATGCCGATATCATCGTGTTGAACATTTCCGGAAGCATCTGTACGCACCTCTTCTTTTTTGAAAAGGTGTTGTCCCGCTCCCTCGGCAACCACTATAACCGCATGATGTTTTGCTTCCAATCTTTTCTTTAAGGTCTCTAAAAAGCCATGCTCCCCGTAAAGCTCAAAATCCAACTCAGGAATCAATACAAAGTTGACCACAGGCATAGCCAAAGCCGCAGATGCTGCAATAAAACCGCTGTCCCGCCCCATGAGCTTTACTATAGAAATGCCATTGTACGCCCCGTTGGCTTCATTATGGGCATCCCTCAAAATAGGACTTGCAATGTCAAAAGAAGTTTCAAACCCAAACGATTTATCTATAATATCAATATCGTTGTCTATGGTTTTCGGTATCCCTACCACTGCGATATCCAATCCCCTTTTTTGTATCTCTGCTCCAATCGCATTTGCTCCTTTTAAAGTGCCATCTCCTCCAATTGTGAATAGCAAATCAATTTTGTTTTCAACAAGGGTATCTACCATAACGGATACCTCTTGACCTCCTCTGGAAGATCCCAATATAGTACCTCCAAATTGATGGATATCTTTTACCCTTTCAGCGGTTAGCGTTATGAACCCATGTCCCTTTTCAGGGTTCAATCCTTCATACCCATAGGGGATTCCCAATATTCGCTTCACCCCGTAGAAATAGTGTAGCGCCATAACTACCCCACGAATCACGTTGTTTATACCCGGGCACAAACCTCCGCAGGTAACAATAGCGGCAGTGGTTTGCTCAGGGTCAAAATAGATCTGTTGCCGCGGTCCTGCCTTTTCCAAACATCGCGGTTGTACTTGGTTTTCCAAACATTGTGTATAGGTTTCAAAGGAAAGATCAAACACCAATGTGTCTTCATCATCCACAAAGTTAAAGATATTGTCCCCCCTAACAGTACTTAACTGCAGGGGGGACCTTACCTTTGCCAATCCTAAACTTTCTATGTCAAAAGAGGGTGAATTGCCAATATCCATTTATATATTTAAAAATCTTCATTTAAACTATGATGTGAATCAATTAGTGGTCCGCCATTTAAAATCTCTTCGGATGCCTCACTGGCAAATTTATCAAAGTTAATATGGAACGAATGCGCTAATTGAATTGCTTTGCTAATATAAGCCCCTTTCTGCAACCAGGTGTTCATCGGGTCTAATATTTCTGTAGGTACGTTATGACAATACTTTGGCATATGCAGACCAAAAATTGGGTGCACCTCATAATCTACCTTATCCAGTTCTCCTTCCAGAATTCCAGAAATCATGGCTCGGGTATATTTCAGTTTAATTCGGGATCCCACACCATAGGGACCACCACTCCACCCGGTATTGATCAACCAGACATTTACTCCTGCCTCCTGCATTTTCTTGCTCAACATTTCGGCATAGACTGCAGGGTGTAAAGGCATGAAGGGTTCTCCAAAACAGGCGGAGAATGAGGGTACCGGTTCATTAATACCAGCTTCTGTACCTGCTACTTTTGCAGTATATCCGGAAATAAAGTGATATGCTGCCTGTCCAGGCGTCAACTTTGATACCGGAGGCAGGACCCCAAAGGCATCACAAGTAAGAAAAAAGATGTTTTTAGGGTTTTCCGCATATGACGGGACCTGAAGATTATCTATATGTTCCAGGGGATAGCTTACCCGTGTATTCTGTGTAATGGAACTATCAAAATAATCTACCTCCTTGGTTCCTTCTTTAAAAACCACATTTTCCAGGAGTGCTCCGGGGCGTATGGCTCTGTAGATATCCGGTTCTTTTTCCTCAGTCAGGTCAATCACTTTGGCATAACAACCTCCTTCAAAGTTAAAAATGGTGTTCTCCTCAGTCCAGCCGTGCTCATCATCTCCAATTAGTTTACGATTGGGATCAGCAGAAAGTGTGGTTTTACCCGTTCCGGAAAGCCCGAAGTAAATAGCGGTATCCCCTTTTTCACCAACATTCGCCGAACAATGCATGGGTAAAACATTCTTCTCTACCGGCAAAATGAAATTCAACGCAGTAAATACCCCTTTTTTCATTTCTCCTGGATATTCTGAACCACCTACAAGCGCAATTTTCTTTGTGTAATTCAAAATTGAGAAGTTCCCGGCAATAATTCCAAACTCACCGGGATCCGGGGCCTCATAACCAGGAGCACAAAGCACCAACCACTCTTCTTCAAAATTTTCCAGTTCCTCCTCCGGTAAGCGAATGAACATGTTCTTGATAAAGTAATTGGACCAGGGGTATTCCGTTATCGCCCTTACATTCATTGTATACCTGGGATCCGCGCAAACTGCGGCATCCCGTACATAGATTTCTTTCCCGGACAGGTACTTTACTATCTCATTGTACAGTTTGTCAAAGTTTTCAGGAGAGATCGCCTTATTGATCCGGCCCCACCAAATCCGGTCTTTGGTATAATCATCTTTAACCAAAAAACGATCTTTTGGTGAACGACCGGTAAACTTACCCGTATTGATACTTAAAGTTCCATTCTCGGTCTCCCTTCCCATGTTTTTTTCCACGGTGATTCTTTGCAAAATCTCCCCGTCCAGGTTCCAATGCGCTGTGGCATCCTTAATTCCATACTTTTCTAATTCGCTGGTTTTTCCACTAATGGCGTTCATAATTTTATTGATTTAAAGATTGTGTCCAACAATTTAAACCAACGGCGCAATCAGCACCGAGGTTATAAAAAACAGTGGCCACTTACCTTTAAAACCAAAAAAAACACCCGACTGTTGGGTTTTGATTGCTACTTAGACTAAATATCCAAGTGGGCTAGAACCCGCTTGCCTTTCGGCTAAGCGGGTTCTCCTCAATCCAAAAAAGGTTTGAACCACTTCATACGCTTTATTACTTACTTCTAAGATATAAATATCTGCTCATAATCCTCTATAGAACCATTGTCCAGGCAACATTCAATGATACGTCTACCCAAAGGATCCAGAGTATCTTCCTGAAACTGCCCTAATGTTTTAACAAAGAAATCGTACAACATTTTGGCTCCTTGATCATATGCTTCTTTTCCTACTTCTTCCTGATATTCCACTTTTAGCAACCACTTGGGAATTTGCCGCCCTTCTACCTTCATGGTATTCATGGCATACCCTAACAAGCTACATCTGGAAGGACTTAACCGATGTGAAGAGAAGTTAGCATTACCCCTTCGTGCAAGATACTCACGGCTAATCCATTGGGGCATGAAGCTCGTTTTCCAGGCACCGATATGTTGATTTGGAGTAAGTATGTACTTCACACCCGGGGTTCTTTGTATTTGCTCAAGTAACAAATTGGCTTGTTTCACTTTTTTACCCGTAGCGAATGGCCAGTAACTACCCACACCTTCACTGCTAATCCCCTTGGTTTGGATAATGCTGGGATTCGCATGACCCCTGGGAGCTACCAAACGCCATAACCAGGCCAATGCGGGTGGCAATATGTGCATAATCCCCACAATTCCATAATTTGGATTTTCTCTGGTACAGGGTGGAGTTCGCAGTCCAATACTCCTAATATCAACTCTGACCGGTTTCGAGTATACGTCGGGAAACGAGTCGCGCGGTAAGATCACCCTTGGGTTCGGGCAGGGTACTCCCGGCTCATCCTGAATATGATCCCAAATCATGGCACGACCTCCCGGCACAGCTTCAATATTTAAGAATAATAATGGAGTATCCGGAAGCGCTGTGATTTTTTCAAGCATCATATCCTTGCCATAGTCATCAATATGGTCTACACGAACAAACCAGGCATCCTCTGCATCTTCCAGCCATAGCTTTTTGGCATCTTTCTGAAGGTTGGGATGGCACAACGCCATATCATCGGTAACAGGTTGTAGCTCGCATGTTCTGGGAAGTTCCAGTGTACGTTCTTCACCTGTAAGGATGTTCTTGCCCAGCAGCAGGCTACCATCCGGCTGTCTGTGGGGCAACTGAAGCATTTCACTTTTTCCACCGCCACTGGCTCCTTCGTGCATCATGGTTACCACATTATCATACGGCGTGATCACCCGTACGGTTGAACAGTGGGCCGTAACCCAACCTTCATCTTCTCCTTTACCAATCAACATACCGTACACCCCCTTCTTTGCACTGGGTCCGGGATATAGATTGTATGAGAACATTTCGTATTTGCCCGGTATCCTGTTATGCACCACCACCTGTTTCCCTTCAAAATGGGTATGACGGAAAGGAGGAGCAGCATATATTACCGCTTCGGGAGCAAAATCCTCCGGTAATTCATTTGGATCAAGTATACCTTGCAATAAAGCCAATCCCAATCCAAAAAATCCTGTGTTGGCCGGGATTACAGCTACAGCATTGTATCCCATACCCGGTTGACCTGCGTGGAAATAAAACATTCCCAAATGTTGTGTCTTTAACCATTCGAAAGTTTCCTTTCTAAGGGAATCAAACGCATAGCCAAACCTTTTTTCAAAGGTGGGTTTATCTGTGGGTAAATCATCCGCTATCACCATACAGTTCGGATCACGACGGCGCATATAAACTTCCGTATAATTGGCCGCGATACCGTTTTTGGTTCTGGCCACTTCTGCTTCCAGAAAACTGCTCCCGTCCGGCAGATCGAATCGCACTTCATGAAAACTGCTATCCTTGCCACCGGCAGCAAGATCCACCAATTCATGTACATTCCTGGCAACAGTAACGCTCGGTGCAACATCCAATAGTTCTTGAAGCTCCGCAATGCTTCCTACCGGTAATTTTTTTTCGGTCATTTCCATTTCCTCCATAGTTTAATTTTTTGGATTTATTTAAATTGATTTATGGTTTTCAATTGTTATCATTCATATTGTATTGAACCGCTCATCCCTTAGAACAAGATCCTTTAAAAAGACGTGTTCATTTTTTGGTCTAACGCTTAGCCTGCCGTTCAAATCTTTCATCACATCGTTATTTTTAAAAGTTGTTTTCAAAAAGTCCATATCAGTGGCACCAGAAAAATTGTTATGATAAAAAAGAGGAACAGCAAAGGGCCTCCCACCTTTACATAATCCAGAAAAGAATACCCGCCAGCAGTTAATACCATGGCGTTAGTGGTCGTCCCTACAGGAGTCAAAAATGCCGTGGAGGCACTTATGGCCACTGTTATTAAATAGGGTTTGGGAGATACTCCCAAAGAATTAGCTGCAATAAAGGCAATTGGTGCCATGAGTACCGCAGTAGCCGAGTTATTAATAGTTTGGCTAAAACCTGTGGTCAATAAAAAGATCCCCGCTAAAAGTGCAGTAGGATGTACACTTCCCAATGCACTAACCAGCCCATCGGCGGCCATTTGAGCCGCTCCCGTTTTTTGCAACGCCAAGCCCATAGGGATCATAGCAGCTATCATTACTACGCTGGTCCAACTTATCCCTTTATACGCTTTTGAAATGGGGACGCATCGGGTTAACATCATAATCCCTGCACAGATAAGCGCGGCCATGGCGCCGGGCAATACTTTAAAAACCAACAGCAGTATCATCAATATCAAAGTACCCATTGCGATATAACTCCTGATATTCAACGAAGCTACATTCTTTGACATGGCTTCCGGACTTCCGGAGATCACTACATTTTCATAAAGCGATTTCAGCGTCTCAATATTTTCCCAGGTTCCACGGATCACAAAAGCATCCCCGGCCTCTATCTTTATTTTACCGGTCAAAGGACGATTGTCCCTTGATGCTGCCAAAAGCTGTACTCCGGTTTGTTTTAGATAATAGCCCAAATTGATAACCCTCCCCACAAAAACCGAACTAGGGGCAATAAACATTTCTGCCATCCCTACTTCCTGATTGATCAATTCATTTTTCAGATGATCCATTTCAGCAGGATTTGGAATTACCCCCAAAGCGAATTTAAGCACGAGTTTATCTACATCTTCCGGAGCTCCTTTCACAGTAATAATATCGTGGTATCGCATTTCGGTATCGGGATCCGGCAGTTCCACAAACAAAGGAACGCGTTGTTTCAGTGGGCTGGGGTGTCGTCGTTTTAACCGCATTACGGATACCTGATGTTCTTCTTCAAAATTCCAATCCCCGATCTTAGTGTTAATAAATGGAGACATGGAACGAATGCGAAGACGATACAAGTTGTCTCCGATACTGTAATTTGCTATCCACTTATGCATTTCCACATCAATATCCGCCGGACGTTCCTCCGTGGTGTGTGCAGGTAACAAACGATAGCCCACGTATCTGAAATAGAGTATGGTAATAATCAGTAAGGGAATACCAATCAAAGCAAATTCAAAAAAACTAAATCCTTCCAAACCCCTTTCCACCAAAGCATTGCTGGCGATGATGTTAGGAGGCGTTCCCGTCAATGTCAAAAGCCCTCCGGTATTGGAGCCAAAAGCTACGGGCATTAATAGCTTTGAAGGTAAAGTTCCAGCGCTCCAGGCGGCAGAAACGGTAACAGGAAGCAAGGCGGCAACTGTACCGGTGTTACTTACAAAACCGGAAAGTACACTAGCGCCCAGAGTTACTATCACCAACAATTTTGGTATGCTTTTTCCGGCCCAGCTCACAAACCGCTGCCCGGCTAAGGCCGTCCATCCTGTTCTGGAGAGGCCTTCTCCAATAATAAATAAAGCGGCAATCATAATAACCGTAGCATTACTGAAACCGCTAAGCGCTTCTTCAACGGTAAGAATACCACTAAGAAATAATGCGATCATGGAAATCAATGCCACCACATCCGGAGGAAACTTTCCCCAAATAAACAAGAGGATGGTAATGCTAAGGATTGTTAAAAGTGTAACCATTAAAGGCAATAGTTTAATCCAATGTTAGCACCGGCACACTGGAATGGAGTGTCAGTAGTTTTGTAAGCCGACCCTCAGATGGTTTCGTCTTTTGGGCATGATTACGGGGTAAAATGGTTAAAAGGTCAATGTTCTTTTCTTCTATATACTCCAAAATTCCTTTCTCTATATCTTGATTTTTCTCGAAATTATGTTCGGCATAAAAGTGTTCCAGGTAATATTGTAAGGATGCTTCATTGGTTTCTACCACCGCATTCTCATCATAAATAGATTCTTTGTAAATCGTTAGTACGTGAACCCTGGCATTAAAGGTTCTGGCTATATCCAGCAGTAGGCCCAAAATTTTAGGATTCTCTATTACTTCTTTTCCCAATACCAAAGCTATTTCTTCAGGGATAGTGGTTTCCGACCCAAAAGGAACAGTTATTACAGGGCAATCTGCTTCCAAAACCAAGGTGGAAGTATTGGTTACATTTTCTTCAATACTACTATCCCCCAGGGTGCCCATAATTACCAAATCCGCCTTTTGGTTTTTCCGCGTACGCAATATGGATTCAACCAGGGTACCTTCGGTTACGATCAATTCCGGGTGCAAATGTGTGCGCCGATTTAGCGAGGCTACCACTCTGGCAAAATTCTCCATAGCCTCATTTCTGTTTTTTTCAATAACCGAAACCGGACTGGCATATACTGCATTTACCTGAATGGGTTTGTTAAGTCCCACAAAGTTCAATGCATAATCCAAAGCGGCTATTGCCGGTTCCGTGAAGTCAAAGGGAACCAGGATTTTTTTAATTAAGCTCATACCTATTGAGATTATCCGTTATTCATTCAATTTCCATCCAAAAGTAACAGGAGCTTTCAAGCCAAAACATGATAGATGTCAGTTTTGATTTCGGAAGTTAACTTTTACCTTTTTTTCCCAAATTATCACGTCCATCATTCTTCTTACTTGTTTGTAATAATAAGGTGTACCCCTTTATGCCAAATCCAAGTATTTCCAGAGGGGTTAAACACGGTAGCTTAATTGTGTTCGCTCTAGCAGTATTTTCCATTTCTCAGGTCTTTCACAAGAAACACAATCCGAGGATCCGGGAAGTTGGATCCTTGTAGCTCCGGACAATCCAACTTCCGAAGATCGGAGCATTCCGTCAGTGGCATTTTATGTTAGGAAAATGTAATCGAAGCGATAGTGGTTGGGTTTATCAGAACCGAAGTAGCCCTTCATCCCAAGACCGCTTTTCTTGAAATAGCACAAAGGACATTGTGAGTCGATATTGAGGATTCATCAAAAAAAACGTGATAAAAATCAAAACTTGATAAATATCATGTTTTTCATGCCGTCTAAATTCTACTTTTATCAAAATTAAATGTCGATTGTCATGAAACCCAAGAAAAACCCAAAAGCCGATTTGAATCGAAATAGTGGCCTTTATTTTGTAATTGGGCTAGCTATTGTACTATTTGCCACCTGGCGTCTTCTAGAGCATAAGACTTATCCGTCGGATCAAGAATTCGTCAATGTGTTGGATGTATCTGATGATATGAGTGAGGAAGTCCCGGTAACCGAAATATTGCGGACCGCTCCACCTCCTCCACCTCCTGCTGCTCCAGAAGTTATTGAGGTGGTAGAAGATCTTGAAGAAGTGGAAGAAACCATTATTGAAAGTACAGAAAGTAGCCAGGACACGTTTGTGGAAGACGTAGTAAGCGTGGACGATGTGGATGTAGGGGAAGTGGAAGAAGACATCTCTGTTCCTTTTGCTGTGATTGAGAATGTTCCGGTTTTCCCGGGATGTGAGAATCTAGCTACCGAAGCGGAGCGCAAAGTTTGTTTTGCTCAAAAAGTACAGGAACATATTCGAAAAAACTTTAACTATCCGAAAACAGCGCTTGAACTCGGAATTACCGGAAGAGTGTTTGTACAGTTCGAAATAGATGGTAAAGGAAAGGTTACCAATATAAAGAAACGCGGCCCGGATAAATTGTTAGAAGATGAGGCTGTAAGGATTATTGCCGCTTTGCCTCAGATGAAACCTGGAATGCAACGGGGCCGTCCAGCCAAGGTTGGTTATAGCATTCCTATAAATTTTGTAATGCAGTAACGGGTTTCATAACATGCATTAGGGCCTTGGAAGTAATATCGTATTTCCAAGGCCTTTTTCTTTTACTGCCACGGGGTATTTTCATATTCCCAGGTTCTGGAGCTTCTCTCCCGGTTTTTGAGAATAAATAGATTTTTACCGGCTTGTCTTGTGCGGTACCCTAATAGATGAAAAATGGATTTCGCGAAAAAACGCGCGATTCGGCGATCTACCAGTATCGCTTCCTTTTTTGAAGACGCCCATTTAATTCCGGGTAACGCCACCAATAGGGTATCTGCCCCTAACATTCGTAAATATTTGGAAACCCAAAGAAAAAACTTCGGCACACTTCTTATGAAATAAAATCCTTCCCTTCCTTTTTTCTGATACAAAGGCATAAACAGTTGCCGTTTTTTCCGGGTCAAAATAGTTCCCTTTCCGTTTACGGCGATTGCCTGACCTTTAGGTACTATTTGAAAGTTTTCAAAACCGGGTAACATTTTAAAGTAAGCGCCTTCTTTAATAAGGTATTGATGATAGATTTCATAAAATCGCTTCGAGGTAATATTGGATACATCCAATTTTGCCTTAGCCTTATCAATACCCTTGGCATCCAGAGGATAAAAACCTGTTAGGCCCAAGGTATACCAAATAAAATTTTCAGCATTTGTTATTGCCTCCGGATCTTTGTGTTTTCCGCTTTCGTACCCAAAGGCCACGTAACCTAGTTCATTGATGTAACTAAGCATAGCTCCGGTAAGGTACTCCTCTATCCCCAGGATAACCGGTAAAGGGTAGCTGGAGGTAAACTTTCGATTTAGCAGACTGTCATTGACTACAATAAAAGGCTCGGTTTCTCCGGAGGTAGTATGTATATCTATAAAATAAAATGGGGGCGAAGCAGTTGCTAAGATATCCTTTATACATTGGTAAAGCGCCAGCATTTCCCCGGTTTCAGCATTTTGGACGCTACTATCACGATGCAGGCTCTCCAATCTATGTGGAAACCAAATCCGATTAAGATCTTCATCCAAAAAGCGTATTTCTTTTTCAAGTGCCGGTAAATTTCCGGCAATCCCAAAAAACTCGCCGAAACAAGGCGAAGAAGTATTTTTTAAGGCCGAAAAGACCCTTTGAAGCGCTACCACGCCTGCCGGCTCATTCCCATGTACTCCACCAAAAAAGACCACAGTGGGTCCTTTAAACTCTCCCTTTACATGGCCAATGACCCTTTGAACGCTCTCAATAGTCCGACTATTTTTTTTGACAAGGGAACTCTGCATTAAGACAAATCGGTTTTGCTGATAATACCTACCATTGTCTTGCCTTCACAAACAGGAAGACAACCTATTTTATGCTCCTCCATCAATTGCTTCGCAGATGCAATCTCGGCCACTGGGGATATGGTTATTACATCTTTGATCATGATTTCCGAGACCTTGATTTTCGAAAAATCAAAGTCTTTTGTCTTGGATTGCAAATAACTCCAGGTTAACAAACCGGATATTTCCCCGTGATCATTCTCTACAGGAACATGATGGATATTATTCCATTGCATTATGGCTTCTGCCATGTTCACATAATCATCATTGTTAAGCCGTAGTAGATGAGTAGTCATAATCTCTTTTACCAAATGTGGTTTTCTGATAATCTTCTCCGTATCAATATCCTGCCATTTATGAATGGGAGCACGTGAACTTTGGTGCTCTTCAATGGCCTTGGTGAGCAACACCAAAGCTTTATCCGTTTTAAACTTTTTCTTAAGGTTCCTAAAATTATGCACCTGCCATTGGTCTCCTGTCCTGCCACGGGTGCGCTGCTCTATTATTCCCAGTAAACGGTCGATATCCGTTTTATCCACATTAGAGGCCAGTAGCCCCTCATATGCAATAGGGAGTAGTTTGTTGGTTATTAGTTTTTTTGCACTATAGTTATTTCCACACCAAAGGAATAAGGTTTCTTTGCCCGTCCGTGCGGCTTTTATGAAATTGGTCTTGGCCACCTTAAAATCCATCATAGCGGGCATGTCATCAAAAGCTTTGGGCCGTCCTTTCATGAGTCCTACCCAAAAAGCAAAATTAGCCATCTCATCTATCACAGAAGGTCCGGAAGGAATATATCGGTTTTCAATACGCAAGTGCGGCTTTCCGTTGCCTATTCCGTAGCAAGCACGGTTCCAGCGATACACTGTTCCATTATGCAAACATAATGCAAGCAGTCTTGGAATTTTACCCTTGCCAACTTGTTCCAAAGCGTTTTCGGTAATTGGTTTGGTAAGCAATACGCGATGTTTGGAAATGTCTTGTTTAAATATCTCTGCCACAGAACCTGTCTCCCAATGGTCACCAAAGCCCACCCTGGGCGTTTGGTTCCGCAAAGAGAAAGCGGTCTTTCTGGTATCCAAACTTTGTTGAAACAGCGCTATTCTGGTTTCTTTCCAGAGTTCCCTACCCATTAACATAGGTGAATTACAGCAAACAGATAGCACAGGCCCTGCAATGGCCTGCGCCCAATTATAGCTTTTTACAAAATCGTGGGAAGGTATTTGCAGGTGTAACTGAAAACTGGTGTTACAGGCCTCAAACATTACCGAATCATGTTTGAGAAACAATTCATCCACCCCTCTGATCTTCAGACTAAAATCGTCCCCTTTAAATGCTTTAAGCGTATCGTTCAACGCAAAATACCTGGGGATTGGGGTAAGATGATCCAGGCCCACTTCTTTTTTGCTTATAGTGGGCAAAATTCCCGCTAAAAGTAATCTCCCGTTAAAACCTTTGATCTTATCTTCCGCTTTTTCCAAAAGTTCGGTAAGCTGTGCCTCCACTTGAGAAAAACAGCCTCTGCTCAGTTCAAAAGGATCCAGATTGATTTCGATATTATAATTGGCCAGCTCCGTGGTAAAATGAGGATCATTAATAGCCTCCAGCAACTTCAAATTGATGCCAAAAGGACGGTTGTGGTCATCTATAAGACAAAGCTCCTGTTCTGCTCCAATCCGGACGATATCATCCTCAAATTGACCGTTCTTCAAAAGGAGTTCCAAGGCTTTGACATCATTGATCAAATGCTGTACAAAAGCCATTCTTTCGGCTGTGTCAGCAGTTGTTCTTTTTATCCTTTCGCCCATACGTACGGTACTTAACTCACAAACTTATGCATTGAGACACCCTGAAAATATGATAATTATCAGACTTATTTTAGGATATCCAAAGACAAATGACAATTATCATATTTTTTTTCGCCCCAGCCGGGTAATTTCGAATACACAAAAATAGTGTATGTGTAGGCTTACTCACAAGTACAATATTCCCGGACCCCGGTATACCAGTTATCCAACCGTACCCTATTGGGAGGTAGATGACTTCTCCGGTAAAAAATGGGAGGAAAGTGTAAGACAGCGTTTTGCCGAGAGTAAAGAAGAAGGTATAAGCATCTATATCCATTTGCCATTTTGTGAGAGTATGTGTACGTTCTGTGGTTGCCACAAGCGAATTACTCAAAGGCATGAACTGGAAGCACCTTACATCAAAGCCTTACTTAAGGAGTGGAACCTTTATCGGGATCTTATAGGCGCTAAACCCACTATTAAGGAGTTACATTTAGGTGGAGGAACCCCTACTTTTTTTTCTCCTGAAAACCTTGTTCGATTGATAAAGGGCATCTTCAGGTTAGCCTATGTAGCGGATAATGCCCAACTTAGTTTTGAAGGACACCCTAATAACACCACTAAGGAACACTTGCAGGCCTTATATGATGTTGGTTTCAGGAGGGTCTGTTTTGGGGTTCAGGACTACAATTCAACTGTTCAGAAGGCCATCAATCGGGTACAGCCTTTTGAACATGTAAGGGACGTAACCGAAACCGCGAGAAAAATTGGCTATACTTCTGTAGGTCATGACCTTGTTTACGGGCTGCCTTTCCAGACCGTAGAAGATGTAAAAAATACCCTGGCCACTACTTCACTATTACAACCTGACCGTATTGCCCTATACAGCTATGCACATGTTCCCTGGCGAAAAGGCAATGGGCAACGAGGGTATTTGGATACAGACCTCCCCACTACAGAGGACAAAAAACTACAATACGAAATTGGCAAACAGCATCTCACTGAAATGGGGTATGAAGAAATTGGGATGGATCATTTTGCACTTCCAACAGATTCACTCTACAATGCTATTAGTAAAGGAACATTGCATCGAAACTTTATGGGATACACCCCGTTCAAAACACAATTGATGATCGGTTTAGGCGTTTCTAGCATTAGTGATAGTTGGTATGCTTTTGCTCAAAATGTAAAAAACATAGAAGAGTACCAACATTTGGTAGCCCATGACATAATTCCCGTTTATCGCGGGCATTTGTTAAATCAGGAAGATCAATTGCTTCGAAAGCACATCCTGAATCTGATGTGTCATTTTGAAACTCACTGGGAACAAGAGCAAACTGATGTATTGGATTTCCGGCGCATAATTGATAATTTAAGGGAATTGGAAACCGACGGACTAGTCAGAATTTCGGCAAATCGAATTGAGGTGGCCGAAAAAGGGAAGCCTTTTATTCGGAACATTTGCATGGCATTTGACCTTAAATTACATCGAAAACGACCGGAAACCCAATTATTTTCCATGACCGTTTAACCTACCTGTCCACAGACAGGTCCTAAATCTAAATAAGAATGAAAAGTATCATTGTACCCATAGACTTTTCCGAGCAATCTGAAATTGCTTTAAAAGTAGCGGCCAAACTGGCCCGAAAAAATGAAGCCGAACTTTATGTTCTTCATATGTTGGAGTTATCCCCGGCAATCATGAGTGGCACGGAATATATCCCGCAGGAACACATAGTTCATCTAATAAAAATATCGGAAAGACGTTTTTCCGAATTCCTGGATAAACCCTACCTGAAAGAAATTAATATTACTCCTATTATTAAACATTACAAGGTATTTAGTGAGGTAAATGATCTTGCTGAAAAACATAACGTAGACCTTATTGTAATGGGATCTCACGGAGTGGACGGCCTCCAGGAAATCTTTATCGGATCCAACACGGAACGTGTAGTCCGAAACGCCGATATCCCAGTATTAGTGGTCAAAGGGGAAGTGGAAAATTTTACACCGGACCGCTTTGTATTTGCTTGTGATTTTAAAGAAGAGAGTGTTCCAGCGCTAAAAAAAGCGGTCACTTTTGCTGCTACCTTAGGAGCAGAACTAAAAGCGGTTTATATCAACACGCCGGCAGATGCCTTTTTGAGTACCGGTGATGCCTACCAGCGAATTTCAAAGTTTTTGAGCATGGCCAACTTAGGGCTTGAAGTGGATATCTATAATGACTACACCGTGGAAAAAGGCGTACTTAACTATGCTGAAACCAATGCCGCAGACATGATTGGTATTCCTACACATGGAAGACAGGGATTATCTCATTTCTTTATGGGGAGTATTGGGGAAGATATTGCCAATCACAGCAAGATACCGGTGGTTACCTTTAAGATTTAAATACAACAGGTGCTTTTCATGGTTTAAAGGGAGTTTTTAGGACTCCCTTTTTTTTTGCCTGGTATTCCCTGACTTTTGTCATGTTAATAATGAATTAAGGGACGTATCTTGAAGTAGTAATTTTAAAGCCAGTATCATGAAAAAGCACGTTCCTATATCCCAGATAATGACCAAAAAAGTGGTCACTCTTAGTACCAAAGATGATTTAGTTACGGCTGAAGAGCTTTTCAAAAAGCATCGCATCCGCCACATTCCCGTGGTTAGGGAGGATACTATTTTAGGTATATTAAGTTATACGGACCTTATGCGAATAAGCTTTGCTGATGCTATTGATGAAGAGGAATACGATGTGGACACTATGGTGTACAATATGTTCAGTATAGAACAGGTGATGGTAAAGGATGTGGTTAGTGTTCCGCCTACAGCTACCGTGAAAGAAGTTGCACAGTTTCTGGCAATGAAAGAATTTCACGCTTTGCCCGTTGTTGATGAGGGAAAACTTGTGGGTATAGTCACCACTACAGATTTGATTAGATACCTTTTGGATCAATATTAAAATATTCGCCAACAGATGATGATACGGTTGGTTTGAGATTTGATTTGTTGTAGGAGAGGAGGTCTTTAGAGGATAAGACCTCCTCTTTTTTTGTCTTTTTAATCAATTTGAAGGCCCAGTCGTAATGGCTGGAAGTAGTAGAGATCAAATACGCCCCCAAAGAAGTAGTGCCGGTCCATGGATATTTCTTTTTGGTAAAGAGTTCATCATCCGTATGGCTTTCCATGATCTTAATGACCACTCTAAACGATTGTTGCAACAATCCTTTAATGTCCTCCAGGCTAACTTTACAATATCGTTGACGAATGGTTTTATTAAGCTCAGGCAAGTTGTTCCAGGTATATCCCTTTGCAGGGATATCCGGTTTTTCACCGGACATTCCAACCGTATACCAATCCACCATCATCAAATGCCAATAGTGTAAACATGCTAAAACATCTTTAATATTTCTATTTAGCATGCCTACCGGAAACTCCTTTTCCTGCTCCTCTTTGGAAAGACCTTCTATAAAATTGATCAATTTGTCATAATTAGCCTTGCTTAATGCTAACAATTCTGATTTAGTTTTTGGTTGCGCCATATTCCTTTGATTCTGTCTCTATTTTAATTCCACTTTTTTACTATCTTTAGCTTTCCTGCATTAGGGTGCTCATCCTCCTCAATTGTCTTTTCATTCTACCAACTTTAATTCATTTTTAGAAAGAAAAGTATTGGCAATATTCAATGCCCTAAGCGACTCTTTCTTTTTAGACATATGCCCATCCATTTTATCCAAAATGGTTCTTAGAGTATGAATGGCCTCATGGATATGAGGCCCTTTATTAAGCATTACGCATTCTGCCCTTGCCCCTTCCGCAGCATCACTAATTTCGGCACGACTCGCTATTCCTTTCTTGGCCAGGTTTTCCAGGACCTGTGTAGCCCAAATAACCGGAATATGAGCTGCCTCACAAAGCCAAAGCAGCTCTTTTTGCACCTCTGAAATGCGCTCAAAACCCATTTCCACCGCAAGATCGCCCCTAGCTATCATTACACCAATTCCATTGCGCTCCATCCCTTTAAAAAGAATATTGGGAAAATTCTCAAAAGCTTCCTGATTTTCAATCTTAAAGACCACTCCAAGGGTATCTGCCTGTAGTTTATCAAGTTCACGGTACAATAACGCCACATCATTAGCACTTCGAACAAAAGAGTATCCCAGGATATCCGCATGTTCACAAACAAAGGGTAGCACCTTTATATCCTCCTCCGTTAAAGCGGGAAGATACAGTTTGGTATCCGGTAAATTAATGCCCTTTTGTGCACCCAGTTTAAATTTGAAACATTTTTTTATCTCCAATTCTAAGGATTCGTTATCCTTGCCCACAACTTGGGCCCGGATCATGCCATCGTCAAATAGCACGGCATCATTAATGGAAGCATCGTCTATTACTTGAGGCAAGGAAACTGCAATTTTAGCCTTTGATAGCTGCACTCCCTTTTTGTTAAATTTTGAAGGAACCCCTATAATTTGCATTTTGGAAAGCAGAATACGTTCCCCTTCCCGAACAGGGATGCGCTTTTTTTCCTTTCCCTTTTTGTTGGGAAACCCTATTTGCCCCGTCCTGATTTTTGGCCCTGCTAAATCCATATAGATTTTAATAGGCCTGCCCAGTTTCCGCTCTACCCTTCTTACCGTATCTACCATGGATTTCCATATGCCTTCATGATCACGTCCCAAATTGATTCGAGCTACCTTCATCCCGTTTTTGGCCATACGATAGACTAAATCCTCTTCATAGGCCGCTTGTTCTGGCAAGGTCACCATAATTCTAACGCGTTGCTCATTTCCGGAGGCCCCAAACAACCTTTGAACATGACGATTCAGCAAGTGTCTGCTTTCCTGAAATCCTGGTGCCATCGGGTTAGAATCCGCTTGGTTAAAATCGCCGTTCAGCTTTTTTAGCAAAACAATTACATTATGCAGGTTAGCCAATACATAGCCCTCTGCAGTACGTAACGATGAAAGTCCTAATTCCGAAAGCACGTCCTGATAGGGTCTTAGATCAAAGCTACGCAATACCAAATAGTGAAAAAGATTTTTAGCGCTTTGCTGAAACTCCGGATGAATGCGCTCATTTGGAATAGCAACTTTGGACTGCCCGTACACAATGGCGCGGTAAATACAATTCAATTCCTCAATGAGCGCACTTATGTCCATTTTTAGTTACTACTGACCAAGCCTCCGTTAAAACGTTCATATGCTGCTTTTTCAAGAGCTTCCTGATGGTCCGGATGTGCAATGGAAATCAATGCTCTGGCCCGTTGTTTTAAATTCTTACCAAACAAGTTGACCACTCCATGTTCTGTAGCCACATAGTGGACATGAGCACGCGTGGTAGTTACCCCCGCACCTTGCTTTAAAAAGGGAACTATTTTAGATACCCCTTTTTTGGTAACAGACCCTATGGCAAAAATGGGTTTTCCCCCTTTAGAAAGGGCTGCCCCCCGGATAAAGTCCATTTGTCCGCCAACACCGGAAAACTGATAACTACCAATGGTGTCTGCACACACCTGTCCGGTAAGGTCAACTTCTATGGCGCTATTAATCGCCGTAGTTTTAGGATTTCTCCGTATTCGGGCGGCATCATTAGTATAGGCAGCATCCCTAAAATCGCAAACAGGATTGTCATCAATGAAGTCATACAGCTTTCTTGACCCCACGGCAAAACTGCTCACTATTTTACCTCTTTTAACCGCTTTTAGTTTTCCGGTAATTACCCCACTTTTCAATAAGGGAAGTACTCCATCAGAAAACATCTCGGTATGTATGCCCAAATGCTTATGATTTGTCAAATTGGCCAAAACCGCATCCGGAATACTACCAATACCCATCTGCAAGGTCGCACCATCCTCAATTAGGGACGCTACATTACTCCCGATTTTTTGTTCGGTCTCAGAGATCGTCAGTGGTTCATGTTCATGGATTGGCCGATTTACTTCACAAGCCAAGGCAATGTCATCAACATGTACTATTCCCGTTCCATGTGTTCTGGGCACTGAGGGATTAATTTGTGCTACAATTTTTTTAGCCGATCGAACGGCATGTAAGGCCACGTCCACAGATACTCCCAGGGAACAATACCCATGGTTATCCGGAGGGGAGACCTGTACAAAGGCTACATCCAGAGGAAAAATTCCCTCATAAAACAATCTGTGGATCTCACTTAGAAATATAGGAATATAATCTGCTTTTACCGTGTTAACGCTTTTTCTAACATTCCCTCCAACAAAGCAGGAATTTAACCGAAATGCATCACTATAGGGTTCCTGGGTATATTTGGCCCCTCCTTCCGTATGTATGGAAATGAGTTCTACATTTTTCAGTTCCGTGTAGCGTTCACAGAGTGCATCGATCAATTCGTTGGGTGTCATGGCAGCTCCTTGTAAAAACACCCGATCTCCGGAGTTAACAATCTTAACTACTTCTTCAACAGTTGTTATTTTCATTATTTTTTATTTTCATTTTGTATTATTCCAAAAAACTCAAGATTCTAAGGTTCATGACACTCCAATCCTGTGGAGACCATTTCTTGCGAATTGGATTTAGGGGACAGATAGGGAATCCCCAAACCCATTCCACGAAGGATAAATAACGCTCCTATTACCATTACAAATACGGGAACCATTCTCCTTATTTTGGATTTTACCCCCGTTCCCAAAAAACCTCCGAGATATCTCGCCGAGGTCATTAATGGAATTGTCCCCAAACCAAACAGCATCATATAGAACATCCCTTGAATGGGGTTTCCCATGGCTATAGCACCAATCAATGCTATATACACTAACCCGCAAGGCAGAAACCCATTCAAAAACCCAACGGTTAGATAGGTGTCCGGTGTTCTCTTTTGCAATGCTTTTCCCAGGTTGGACTTCAATCTGGTAAATACCTGCTGAAATCTACCCAGAACCTGTAGCTTAAAGAGGGCTCTCTTTGGTAAGAGTACCAAGATGATCATGAGCGCCCCAATACCTATGGACAACTTTTGTTGCGCCCCAAAAAGGTAAAGTCCTTTACCTGCCAGGCCAAAGGCAATTCCCAAAATACCATACGCCAAAATCCTTCCGAAATGATATATAAAAAGTTGAGATATCCTTTTTTGAGGGTTGGTCCTGTCCAACGGCAACATGAACACTATTGGGCCACACATCCCTAAGCAATGTAAACTTCCTAACAGGCCTAAAGCGAGGGCTGACAACACCATAAACTCAATATCTTAGTTTTTCCTTGTGCAGAAAGCTGTTACCTTTATACTGCCATTCAATGGTAATGTCCCATCGACCGTCTACCAGCTGACTGTCAGGTATGAGCAAATGTGTATTGGATAAACTTATAGGAAAGTTAACATCCAAATGCCGGTTCGACGGTCGGTATAGGGACACTTTACCAGTGATTTTTTCAGGTTCAAATCGTTCGGGAAATTCAATAAGGATACCCTCCTCGGAGGCAGTGACCTTAACTTGGGCATTCATGGCTACAGCGTTTTTTTCCGCATCAATCTCCTTTTGATAGGCCAACTCTTGCCGGTAATAATCCTTGGTCACCAATTCATGCTTATTGCTATCATCTGTACTCATCCGTATTACGAAATACAGGATAAAACTGATGAAAAGTATAAATGCCAACACAATCCCGGTTCCCCAATTGAACTTCATAGTAATCTTTCTTTAATTATAACTCCTAGGTGCCAGAAACTGGGTAATGGTAGTTTCTATTAATTCATCACCACTATACACTCCTATTTCTAACTTATCCTTGTCTCCTGTTAATGCAGCGCCATTAATTTCTATAAACAAAGTGCCTTCTGCCAGATCCTGCGCCGGTACCTGAAAACTATTGTTAGACACCATATTGATGGTGCCATTGTGCGAAAGCAGTTTAAAGCTTACCGCGTCAATATCCTCAGTGGTCTTATTTATTAGCTTGTAGGTGTATACATTACTAATAATGTTGTTTGCCTTACGCTCGTATAGCTGTCCGGGCAGTCTCAGAATGTTTGCTTCCAGGTCATTTCGCAAAAACAACATCCCTATCAACACCCCGATCAGGATGGTTAGCACGGCCGCATACCCTTTCATCCTGGCCGTAAACCGAAAGCGTTCTTTGTTGGTAATCTCACTTTCACTGGCATAGCGTATTAATCCCCGGGGTCTGTCAATGCTATCCATTATATGGTCGCATTCATCAATGCAAGCAGTACAATTAACACATTCCAGTTGCGTGCCATTACGGATATCAATCCCCGTAGGACAAACATTTACACATTGAAAGCAATCAATACAATCGCCATGGCCCAGCGCATCCCGATCTTCATTTTTTCGAAATTTCTTTCTACCGTTCTTCCCCTCTCCACGTTTGTGGTCATAGGCTACTACCACAGACTTATCATCTAATAGAACCCCTTGCAAACGTCCGTAAGGACAGGCAATGATACATACCTGCTCCCGAAACCATGCAAAGACAAAATAGAAGACCGCAGTAAAAATGAGCAAAGGAATCAATGTCCCCAAATGGGCCAATGGACCTTCCACAATATATCGCATCAGTTGTTCACTTCCGATGAGATAGGCCAAAAAAACATTGGCAATCAGAAAGGAGATCACAAAAAAGATACTCCATTTCAACAATCGTTTCCGAATCTTTTTTGTGGTCCAGGGTGCCTTATCCAATCGCATTTGAGCTCCTCTATCCCCATCTATCCAGTATTCGATCCTTCGGAAAACCATTTCCATAAAAATGGTTTGAGGACACATCCAACCACAAAAAATCCTACCGAAGGCTACGGTAAACAATGCAATGAATATCACCCCTGTGATCATAGAGATCACAAAAAGGTGAAAATCCTGCGGCCAGAACGGAAAGCCAAAAATGTTAAACCTGCGTTCCAACACGTTGAACATCAAAAACTGATTTCCGTTAATGGTGATAAAAGGAGCTGCAAAAAGGAACAGTAACAGCCCATAGCTTACATACTTCCGGTATTCGTAATACCGGCCACTGGGCTTTTTGGGATACATCCAGGCCCGCTTGCCTTCGGCTGTTACTGTTGCAATTGAATCCCTAAAATTTTCTTCCATAGCCACTTCCTTCAACCTCGCTTTTCTGGTTCCCGCCTACTTGCAGGAGACACTATCTAATTCATTGCCACAATAGTGGAGTCCTTTGCCTGTTCTCCCGGGGCTTCCTCCAAATTTTCTTCCGTTGCCTCGGGGGCATCAGGATCTATCCATATCTCGCCTTCCGGAGCCTTGGGGTTTGCAGGTGTAGTTCCTTGAAACTGTAATATATAACTAGCCACCTGCGCCATTTCCAAGGGCTTTAAGCTATTTTTCCAGGCCACCATTCCTTTACCGTCCCGGCCTCCCTCAGATATGGTTTGGAACACATTCTTAATCCCTCCACCTAAAATCCAATACTCGTCAGTTAAATTTGGACCAATACCTCCGCCTCCATCGGCCATGTGGCATACTACACAATTGGCAGTAAATATTTTTTCGCCGGCAGAAAGGTCCCCCGCTTCAGTCAATACTTCTACCGTATTGACATCCACCAGGTTTTTTGCGGTCTTTTTATATTCTTCAATAGCGAGTTGTGCCGCGGCCACTTCCTGTTCGTATTCCAGCTCCTGATCATAGTCCCCCACGATATGGAACCGGATCAAATACACCACGCCAAAAATGATAGTTACATAGAACAGATATACCCACCACGGCGGGAGTACGTTATCCAATTCACGAATTCCATCATAGTTGTGATCCAAAATGATTTCCCCTTCCCGCTCAATGGAACGGCTACTGGTTAATTTTTTGTAAAGTGAATTCAACCATTTAAACTCTATTTTTTTGTCTTTAGCCGCCAAATAGCGTTCCTGTGCCTCAGGAGTAAGGGTTTGGAACATTACGTTTTCTATGGATTTCAGGATAACTTCGATGGCGATCAAAATCAGCAAAACCATCAACATAAAAAACTGAGTGATCGGATATTCAATGATTGCAGGTTTGTCCCCGGAATCCACAAAGTATTCCATCAGTCCGAAAATGATGAAAAACAGTACCGGTATTCTTACCCACCAAGGTGTTCTAGACATCATGATTTTGTTTGTTTAGAGGTTGGTCATTGTCATTATCTAAAGGGAGTTCCCCCATTTCTTTTATATGCGCTTTACTGGCAGTTAACACCCACCAAAAGAGCAGCGCGAAGAACACAAAGAATATCAACAGGGAGACCATAGGATAGGTGGCAATCCCTTCCATGCTTTCCATATGGTTTTTTACAAACTTCAACATAACTCTTTATTGGTTTTGTGACAGTAAACCGTCGTTATCTTTTACTTTGATATCCGTTCCCAAACGCTGCAAATAGGCAATCAGGGATACAATTTCGCGATCACGCATTTCCACAAACTCCAATCCATTCTCCGCTGCGTACTTTTTGTCCTCCTCATAGGTTCTGACAAATTCCGGATCGCTATACAGATTCTTCTCAATTTGCAAAGCCTGCTCTGCCATGGATTGCTGTGCGTTGTTGATGTCTTCATCCGTGTACGGCACTCCCAGTTTTACCATAGCGTTCATTTTGGCTTCTACGCTACTTCTATCGTGCCTGTTTTTCACTAACCACTGATAGGCCGGCATTATGGAGCCCGCAGAAGTACTTTGCGGGTCATACATGTGGTTCAGATGCCAGTTATCCGAATACTTACCACCTACCCGTAACAGATCCGGACCCGTCCGTTTACTTCCCCAAAGGAAGGGGTGGTCGTAGACATACTCGCCTGCTTTGGCATATTCCCCATACCGTTCTACCTCACTGCGGAAAGGACGGATCATTTGAGAATGACAGCCTACACAACCTTCACGAATGTACAGGTCCCTACCTTCCAATTCCAGAGGTGTGTAAGGTTTAACACTGGTTATTGTGGGAATGTTGGATTTGACCAAAATGGTGGGTATTATTTGTACAATACCTCCTATGAGAATAGCTACAGTAGCCAAAATAGTCAGCTGTACCGGTCTTCGCTCTAACCAGGTGTGGAACGTCTCTCCGGCAACCCTTCTTTTGGTCACCCGGGTCAACGCAGCGGCTTCTGCCAATTCATCTTCTACGGAGCTTCCTTTTCGAATGGTAACCACTATATTGTATACCATTACCAACATACCCACGATGAATAGGGTACCACCAATGGCGCGCATCCAATACATCGGGATGATCTGTTGTACGGTTTCCAGGAAGTTACCATAGACCAGGGTACCGTCCGGGTTAAATTCTTTCCACATTAACGCCTGGGTAAAACCGGATACGTACATGGGCAGTGCGTATAATACTATTCCCAGAGTACCGATCCAAAAGTGGAAATTGGCCAGCCCTTTGGAATAAAGCGGCGTTTTAAACATGCGAGGCACCAGGTAATAGATCATACCAAATGTGAGAAAGCCGTTCCAGGCCAAAGCGCCAACGTGTACGTGAGCAATGATCCAATCGCTAAAATGAGCAATGGCATTCACATTTTTTAAGGATAACATAGGACCTTCAAACGTGGCCATACCGTAACCGGTTATAGCGACCACCATAAACTTTAAGGTGGCATCGCTACGCACCTTATCCCAAACTCCCCTTAGCGTCAAGAGTCCATTGATCATCCCTCCCCAGGAAGGAGCAATAAGCATGACGGAAAAAACAACCCCTAAATTTTGTGCCCAGTCCGGAAGTGCTGAATACAACAAATGGTGTGGGCCCGCCCAGATATAAATAAAGATCAATGACCAGAAGTGTACAATGGACAAGCGGTAGGAATAGACCGGCCTGTTCGCCGCCTTAGGCACAAAATAATACATCAACCCCAGAAATGGAGTAGTAAGGAAAAATGCCACCGCATTGTGCCCATACCACCACTGTACCAAGGCGTCCTGTACTCCGGCATACACTGAATAGCTCTTTAAAGCGGCTACCGGCAGTTCCAGACTGTTAAAAATATGGAGCACAGCTACGGTTACAAAAGTAGCCAGGTAAAACCAAATGGCTACGTACAGGTGGCGCTGTCTTCGTTTTAAAATGGTACCGATCATATTCCATCCGAAAACCACCCAAACCACAGCAATAGCTATATCTATTGGCCACTCCAGCTCCGCGTATTCTTTTGAAGTAGTATATCCCAGTGGTAGTGTCAATGCTGCGGCTACAATAATGAGCTGCCAACCCCAGAAATTAATCTTGCTCAGCACATCACTAAACATTCTGGCCTTTAGGAGACGTTGAAGCGAGTAATACACCCCTGCAAAAATCGCATTCCCCACAAAGGCGAAAATCACTGCATTGGTGTGCAAGGGGCGCAAACGCCCGAAGCTTAGCCAAGAAATACCATCGGTAATATTGGGAAACAAGAACATAAAGGCCAGCAGAAGCCCCACGAGCATCCCCACCACTCCCCATAGCATCGTGGCATAGAGAAATTTTTGTACGATCTTGTTATCGTAATGAAATTGCTGTACTTCCATAATTATTCGGTTTGACTTTTATTTTGGTTGTTATTTTCGGAGGATTGATCAACGAGTTCGTCTTCAAAAAGCATACGGACAGAAGGTGTGTATGCATCATCATATTGCCCCTGTCTTACAGAAATAACAAAGGCTATAAAAAACACAATGGCAACACTTATGCTTATCGCCAACAACACATAAATTACACTCATACCTGCCGTGTAAATTCCAGCGTAAAACTACATTGAGGATATCCTGAAAAAAATGACATTTATCAGCTTTTAATTCTAAGATTTCTTGCAATAAAATTCGTGGATACTGTGGTAAAAACCACAATACTTATGGAGCTCAGAGGCATCAGTATGGCGGCTACCACGGGCTCTAATTGTCCGGTAACGGCAAAATAGAGTCCAATTACATTATAACAAAGCGACAATACAAAACTCCACTTAATGATGGATATTGACTGTTTCGCCAAATCCATAAAACGCCATAAATGGGTAATGATCTTTCCATCTAAAATGGCATCGCTTGCCGGGGAAAATACATTGACGTTCTCAGCTATTGCCACGCCAACATCACTTTGTGCCAACGCTCCGGCGTCGTTTAATCCGTCACCTACCATCATTACTTTACCCTTTTCCTGCAGATCCTTCACAAATACCAGTTTATCTTCCGGTTTTTGGTCAAAAAACATAGGTAAGGGAAAGGAAATCAATTGCCCCAGCGTTTGGCGTTCACCTTCATTATCTCCTGACAAAATGTACAATCCCACTTTATCCTTCAAGCGTGAAAAAAGTTGGGAAAGGCCTTCGCGATAGGTATTCTTAAAAGCAAATCTTCCCTTGTAGACATTATTTGAACTGATATGGACGGCGGTTTCCACAGGCTTTTTAGTTCCTTTTTCGCCCACAAATCCTGCGGAACCCACTTTAATGGATTGCTGATCGGTCCTTCCTTCCAGCCCTTTACCGGCCTCTTCCGTAAATTCGTCCAATGTTTGGATATCGTATTCCTGTAAAAGCTGATACAAGGATCGGCTTAACGGGTGGTTGGAGGCCCTAAGCGTAGTCTTCAATAGAGAGGCTTCCTCGGGAGTGAGTTCCATCCCTTCATAAACGATTTGGTTTTCATCCGATGTGGTAAGTGTTCCTGTTTTATCAAAGACCACAGAGGCTGTCTGAGCCATTCGCTCCAAAGTATTGGTATCTTTAAGATAAAATCCATACTTGCCAAATATCCGCAACATATTGCCCAAGGTAAACGGTGCGGCTAATGCTATAGCACAGGGACAGGCAATAATTAAGACCGCGGTAAAAACATTTAATGCTTTGCCGGGATCATACCAAAGCCAAAAACCGGCTGCTATGATAGCAATTGATAGTACGGCAAGGGTAAATCGTTTTCCGATTGCATCAGTGATCGTTTGAAATCCACTGGCCTTATTTTTGGAAAAAACAGCATTACTCCATAACTGTGTAAGATAGCTTTGGGAAACTGATTTCAGGGTTTCTACTTCTACAATACCTCCCAGTTGTTTCCCGCCGGCATACAACATATCCCCGGCTTTTTTTACCACTGCCTGAGACTCGCCGGTAACAAAACTGTAATCTATTTGGGCATCTCCGTGATTTAGAACACAGTCAACCGGGATAATCTCCTGATTTCGAATAAGCAAGGTATCGCCCGCCTTAACCTTGTATATTTCAACGTTTTCTTCTTCTTTGTTTGCATTGATACGGGTTACCGCAATGGGAAAATAGGATTTATAGTCCCGTTCAAATGATAGAAAAGCATAGGTCTTTTGTTGGAAAAATTTTCCGACCAGCAAAAAGAAAACCAATCCGGTAAGGCTATCAAAAAAACCGGAGCCAAAATCAAATAGGATATCTACCGTGCTTCGCACAAAAAGTGTCAGTACCCCAAGGGCTATGGGCACATCTATATTCAACAGTCTGGAACGCAATCCCTTGTATGCAGAAATGAAGTAGTCCCGGGCGGCGTACACCACTACCGGCAGGGAAAAGGCAAACATTAACCACCTGAAAACAATTTTGTACTGGTCTAACCAAAACTCCTGTACTTCAAAGTATTCCGGAAAGGACAATAGCATCACATTTCCAAAGGCAAAACCGGCCACCCCCAATTTGTACAACAGACTACGATCAACAGGGCTCTTTTTTCGGGTAAAATCCTCTAAAGAGAGAGCAGGTTCATACCCTATTTTAGATAGGAGTACCACTAATTGTTTTAAGGTAAATTCACTATTCTCAAAAGTCACTCGCACCTTTTTCCTGGGAAAGTCCACCTGCGAACTTTTGATCGAAGAGTTCAAACGATTGAGATTTTCCAGTACCCAAATACAGGAACTACAATGAATACTGGGAATATGAAGCTCTATGACCTGTATGCCTTCTTCATTGAACTCCAACAAGCGGTCTACTATATCCGGGTTATCCAAATACTCATATTTCTGCGGCTTAAAATCCGGGGAAGTTCCTGCAGCGTCTTCCAGATCATAGTAGTATTCCAGCCCGTTGGTGCTAAATATCTCATATACCACCTTACATCCCTGGCAACAAAATACCTTTTCATCAAATTCTACGGACCGGGCACCACAAGGATCACCACAGTGGTAGCAGTTGGAATGCTCCATACACACTTGCATTATACCTTACTACAAATTTGCAAGTTGCCCCTTCGTCAAAACATGATATATGTCAGGTATTTTGATTTTATCCCTGTTTATTTTTGTGGTGTGGATAGATGTTCTGATATACATGCCAAACAACTCAAGGATTTTCAGGCGCTCTCGGAAGCGTCCCAAAAGCAATTGCACCAGTCTTCAGAAGTACTTCATTTGCCCAAAGGAGCTATTGTTTTTGAAGAAAATGAGTATTTGAGCAAACTGTATTGTATTAAGAAAGGAGCCTGCAAATTCAGTAAGTTTGACGACTCCGGGGAAGAGCATATCCTTCGATTTCTGGGAAAAGGCGAAGTAATGGGGAAGCGTTCCATTATCTCCAAAAGGGGCGCAAGAGTGGCCGCAACTACTTTAACAGCTACTCAAATTTGTTGTTTGGACAGGGAAGAGGTGTTGGAACATTTAAATCAAAACACTGAATTCTGTCAGGATGTTTTAGAGGCCTTTGTGGAGGAGGCCAATCTTAGCGACAAGACCCGGGTAATTTTCAGTCCCAGCAAAAGCATTAAAGGGCGTTTGGCCAAATTACTGCTGTACCTTTCCGAAAAATACGGAACGGATGGTAAGGGTAAACTAAATCTTAGATTACGACGAGAAGATATGGCGGCCACCCTGGGCACTTCCCAGGAATATGTGATTAACCTCTTAAAGAGCTTTAAAAAAGCGGGTCTTATAAAAACGATAAAAAGCGAAATACAGATACTATCAAAATCCGGGTTGGAAAGAATAGGCAATACTTAAAAAATTACAGTTTTTTTTATTGAATAAAGTCTTATTTTTAATCGTCAGGTAATTTTTTCTTTATGGATCGTAAAAGATGTGAAAACTGCATCGTGCGTCAGTTCAATTCCTTACGTGCTATGAGCAAGGAGGAATTGAAAAAGGTTTCGGATTCCAAAACCATGAAAACAATCAAAAAAGGGCAGCCCCTTTTCGAGGAAGGGGAAAAGCTCAATGGGGTATATTGCGTACGGGATGGTGTTTCAAAACTCTCCAAATTAAGCGCGAACGGAAAAGATCAAATTGTAAAATTGGCCTCTAAAGGAGAGGTAATGGGGCAACGTTCCGTGATAGCGGAAGAACACTCCAATCTTTCCGCTGTTGCCGTCAGCGATATGGAGATTTGTTTTATCCCCAAAGAGACCATCAACACATCGTTACAAAAGAATCCCAATTTTACCCTGGAGGTGTTGCGCCATATGGCACATGATCTAAAGGAGGCGGATGATGTAATCGTGAATATGTCCCAAAAAACAGTAAAACAGCGGATTGCGGAAGCTTTCCTCTATCTAAAGAATAATTTTGGTGAGGATGGAGAAGGTTTTTTGGCCCTTACCCTTTCCCGGGAAGATATTGCTAATGTCGTAGGAACCGCCACCGAATCGGCCATACGGATTATCTCAGAATTCAAAAAGAAAGGGCTCATCCATACTTCAGGCAAAAGAGTAGGTATCAAGGACGAGCGCAAACTCCGCGATCTGGCAGAAGGATTTTAACGTTCTACTCTGCATAAAAGCTGATAATTATCATAGTATTACTATCTACCCTCTCCTAATTTTATCTCATCTTTTAATAAATTGGGATGAAACGGATTTTAATACCTACAGACTTCTCGGAAAACGCGTGGAACGCCATCCGTTATGCCGTAAAATTGTTTCAGAACGAAAGCTGTGCTTTCTTTTTGTTAAACACTTATACTCCTGCCATTCCAAGTAGCCGATTTATGGCACCTATGGTCAATGGCATGCAAATAGAAGATGCTGTTAGATCCACCTCGGAAAAGGGATTGGAAAAAACCCTGGAGCGCATAATCTCAGAGTTTTCCAATGATAAGCATGCTTTTGAACTCCTCTCCTCGTTCAACCTTTTAGTAGAGGAAGTGAAAGAGGTTGTGGATGCCTATGGGATAGATTTGATTGTGACCGGTACGAAAGGAGCTTCCGGAATGGAAGGAATATTTATGGGGAGCAATACCGTTCGTATCATCAAAGCCACTAAAAAGTGTCCTATTCTGGCCATACCACAATGCTACGAGTTCCATACCCCGTCTGAAATTGCCTTTGCTACAGATTTTAACCGGTTTTATTCCCAGTCGGAATTACAACCTTTAATAGATCTGGCCAATACATTTTCAGCAACTATCCGTATTGTTTATGTACAATATGAAATCAAAGCACTTACGGAGTTGCAGCAGTTCAACCTGAATATCCTTCGGAAATACTTCACTAATGTAGAACACTATGTGCATACGGTTTCCGAACTCAATTCGGTATCGCGTACCCTGGAGGTGTTTTCGAAAGAGCTGGATATTCACTTATTGGCGATGCTAAATTATCAGCACAGCTATGTAGAGCGTATGACCCGAGAGCCGATTGTCAGGCGTACCGCTTTCCATACGCAGATCCCTTTGTTGGTTATTCCGGAACTGGGAATGCATGCTGTTCCCAAAAAACAAGAGATGGAAGTCGCAGCGCTTTAGTTATCCTTGATCCTTATTGATAGGGAAATCTTCGTAAAAGTCTTCGAACGTTTTGGAGGTCTGGTAATCATCGGTTAGTACTTTGTATACCATATACACCACCAAAGCCTGCCCGAATACGGTAACGTAGAACACCCAGTTAAAGGGAAAGTTCATGCTGGCCATTATGGTTACCGTAACCAAAACAAGCGTGGTGAATGCAACAATGCTCATTGCAGAAAACTTCATAGTACTTTTTTGTTTAACAAATTACAAATGATAGTTGAACACAAAAAGGGTTTGTGACAAGATTAACAAAGTTCCAAGCTGTGCTTCCCCACTGCTTCGGAGGTAAAAGAGCAACCTATCATTAAATGGGCCATATCAAGTGCTTAATTCTCATTTAAATACTTATGTACCAAACTAATGGAAATGGCTCCCTCCCCTACGGCGGAGGCTACCCGATTCATAGCCCCACTCCTGACATCTCCGGCAGCAAAAACCCCGGGAACGCTGGTTTCCAAAAGATAGGGGGGTTGTGGTCGCCTCCATTGTAGTGCCCCTGCATCATTATCCAACACATCCCTTCCGGTAAGCAGAAAACCCCTTTCATCCTTTAAAAAAACCTGGCCTGTCCATTCCGTATAAGGTCGCGCTCCGATGAAAATGAAAATAGCGCGCGCATCACGGGTGACTTCTTCTCCGGTAAGATTATTTCGGAGCACAAGCTGTTCCAGATGTTGCTCTCCTATGGCCTCTGCAATTTCAGAATGCGTTATTATTTCAATATTTTCCGTGTTGTCAATTTGATCAATCAGGTATGAACTCATGGTACTGTCCAGGGAATCTCTTCTGATAACGATATGCACCTTTTTGGCAAATTTAGAGAGGTACATAGCCCCCTGTCCAGCGCTATTCCCGCCCCCTACCATATAAACATTGCCATCTTTACAGGTATGGGCTTCAGTAGTAGCGGCTCCGTAATACACCCCGGCACCGGTAAGACGGTTCATTCCTTTGTTAGCCAATTTCCGGTAGTCTACCCCAGTGGCAATGACTACCGCTCTACTCTTCAGGCTACTTCCATCAGAGAGCTCCATATGTTTGTAGGAGTCTTGTGTAGTGATATGCGTGACTTCTACCGGAGAAAGAAACTCTATTCCAAAACGTGTTGCCTGGGTGATGGCTCTGCGTGCCAGGTCCGAACCACTAAGCCCTTTAGGGAATCCCAGGTAATTCTCTATCCTTGAGCTTGTACCGGCCTGGCCTCCAGGTCCTTTCCTGTCTATGAGCAAGGTTTTAAGCCCTTCACTTCCTCCATAGACCGCAGCGGCCAGACCTGCCGGACCGGCGCCAATTATGATGACATCATAGAGATCTTCCTGTGCTTTAACATTCAACCCCAACTTTTGGGCAACTTCTGTCAAGCTGGGGTTTTTAAGTATCTTTCCATCTTCAAAAAAGACTGTTGGCAGGTCTTTTGAATTCAAATCGTTGTTCCCCACTAATTCCTTTGCCGCAGCCTCGTTTTCCACATTTAGAAATTGATAGGGGAACATATTCCCTGCCAAAAAATCTTTGATGTTATGGGTGTTGGGTGAAAACTGGTACCCTACGATCCGCAATCCGGTAAATGGAGGAGAATAATTCCCCAGCCAATCTTGTAAAACATCATCAATTACGGGAAACAGCTTTTCTTCAGGGGGGTTCCAGGGTTTTAGCAGGTAATAATCCAGTTGCACATCATTGATGGCCTTTATTGCAGCATCTATGTCAGAATAGGCCGTAAGGAGTACTCTTTTTGCCTGTGGATAGGTGGCCATCGCTTTTTCCAAAAAATCTACTCCCAGCATTTCCGGCATACGCTGGTCGGAAAGCAAAAGCGCTATTTCTTCTCCTTTGTTTTTAAGTTCCTTAATGGCTTCCAGAGCTTCATTAGCCGAATCCGACGCCATGATGCGGTAGTCATTTCGGTATCGCGATCGTAAATCGCCTCGTATTGCAGATAAGACCTGGGCATCATCATCTACAGCAATGATTATTGGTTTTTTCACGTGTTTTCTTCGGTTTTGTTCCCAATGGGCAAACAGACTTCAAATATGGTCTCCCCCGGTTTTGAGGTCACTTTGATCTGTCCATTGTGTTGTTTTACTATTTTCCGTGCCATATCCAGGCCCAAACCTGTCCCTTTTCCAATCTCTTTAGTGGTAAAAAAGGGTTCAAAAACGCGGTTTTGATGTTCTTCGGAAATACCGTGCCCATTATCCTGAATATAGACATACACAAAATTCTCCGAGGCCTTTGTCCGTATGGTTAATTTTCCTCCGTTTTGCGGTAAGGCATCAATGGCATTATCAATAAGGTTGGTCCAAATCTGATTCAATTCTCCGGGGAGCCCTAAAATCTTCGGCATTTTTTCATCAAAATCCACCAGTACCTCATGCCCCACCTTGGCCAGTTTATGGTTAAGGACATTCAATGTACTTTGTAAACCTATGTGCAGGTCCACCAATTGAAAATCCAGGCTTTGATCCATGTAAGAGTAGGTTTTCACCGACTGCACCAAGGTCCCTATGCGTGTAGAGGCTTCCTTGATATCCATTACCGTTTTATTCGTGGTCATGTTTTGCACAATCCACTTTAGTATGGGGTTAAAATCTTCTTCCCGGAGCAGCGATTTCACGTAGAGCAGATCATCCGTGGAAAACTGATATTCCACCAGCAGAGGCACCAGGTCATATTTATCTGTCAGGCTACAGTTAGCGAACCAATCATATAGATCATCTTCCAGTTCACTTTTTTCCAACATGGAAAGTTCACTAGGCTTTTCCTCCAGTTTTCCATACATAAACTGATTGATCTTATCAATGACCTCATCATCCGCTTTAATTTTGATCACTTTCTTAAAGTCTTCAGGAAGCCCCATAAGGTGTTGCTGTAGCAGAGAGGCGCTACGAACCATGGCCGAGGCCGGGTTATTTAATTCATGGGCCAAACCGGCAGACAATTTTCCAAGGGCGATCAGCTTTTCATTTTGTACTTCTATCTGTGTAATATTCCGAATCCGGTTATTCATTTCGTGCACCAACACCTCGGTTAATTCATAATACTGCCCTATCAGTTCCCGAAGTAACCCTCTATTCAATTTTCCCACCCTGGAAGGCCGGGTGGCCCGGGCAAAACCGCCGGCATTTTTCGCCCTGGAATAGGGCAGCAAGCCCGAAATATCATGCGTTTGTAGCCTTCCAAAGGCCTTCCTGTTCTTATTTTGCATGAAATAGAGCTCAAAATCCCCCTCAAAAATGAGCATAAGATTGTCTATGGCACTTCCTTTTTCAAAGAGAAATCCCCCTTTTGGAATCTCCTCGATTTCCAAATGATTGCCTAACCAGGCTAACTGCTCCTCAGGTATGTCGTGAAGCTGTGGAAATTGCTTTAAAGTATCTATCATTTTTTCCTGTAAACTGTTTCCGGACTATCATCCTTTTTCCTTACCGAAAGATAACGAACTCCACGGCAATTGAAAGCCTAAATTTTCATTTTCCCTATCCCGTAATATTCGTAATTTAATCCACCTAAAATCCAGCCCATGCAACACCATGTTCTTCTTAACCTGTTTGCCATTTTTGGAGTAGCTACAGCCGTAATCGTCATCTGTAAGTTTCTAAAAATTAGATACATCATTGGCTATCTGATCACCGGGGTTTTGTTAAGCCCGAATACCAGTAAATACTTCGCAGATATGGAAGAGGTAGAGGTGTACGCGGAAATAGGGATCATCCTGTTGCTTTTTACGGTTGGACTTGAATTCTCCTTCAGCAATTTAAAGCGCATCAAAAACTATGTGTTGATAGGAGGCGCTTCGCAGGTATTTTTTACAATTCTCCTCACCGCGGGGCTGATTTGGTTATTAGTGCGACCTTCCGCAGAAGAAAGTATTTTTTGGGGGTTTTTATATGCCTTGAGTAGTACCGCTATCGTTATAAAGGTCTTACAGGATACGAATAAGATAACCACACCTCATGGTAAATTCATTCTTGCGGTGTTGTTGTTCCAGGATATTATGATCGTTCCCCTAATGCTCTTTACGCCTATCCTGGCCGGGGCAGGTGATAGCAGTCCCTTGGAAGCGTTGCTTTGGCTGTTAGGAAAACTGGTTGTTATGGGGGGTATTGCCTATTTACTGGCACGCTTTGTCATCCCTTTTTTCTTAAAGACGGTGATGAAAGTGCAAAGTCAGGAAGTCTTTTTGATCGCATTGGTCTTTCTTGTTACCGGCATCGCCCTATTGACGGAAGAATTAGGTCTATCCCTGGCCCTGGGAGCTTTTATCGCGGGTCTGATCATTGCGGAAACGGAATACCATAGGATGGCGATCTCCTGTTTTCTTCCTTTCCGGTACGTATTCATGAGCTTTTTCTTTATCTCTATGGGTATGTTATTGGACTACAACATCTTCACAACAGATTTCGGATGGATTGTCTTCTGGTTTTTCTTTACCCTGGTTGTGAAAGCCATTGCAGGAATACTGGCCGTTAAGGTGATGAAATTAGATTGGAAAACGGCTCTGGCGGTGGGCTTTTCCATCGCCCAGATTGGGGAGTTCTCCTTTGTTTTGGCACAAAGTGGCCTGAAGTACGATCTTATCAGCCAAAACAATTATCAGATCTTCCTGGCAGTGTCTATCCTGCTCATGTCGGTAACTCCTTTTATTGTTAGCCAGGCAGAACGAATTCAACCTACCTTTGCAAAACTATTTGGAATGAAAACCCATGGCTGAAAAAAAATTGAAATTGTACGGTACGAACTGGTGTCCCAAATCGGCTAATCTTCGAAACTATTTACAATCCGAATGGATAGAATTTGAAGACTATAACGTGGAAACCCAGCCCGAAGCGGATAAGGAAGTTAGAGCCCTGTATGACGGACAGTTAAAGTTTCCCACGGTAACCTATGGGAAGGATTTTCTAAAGAATCCCTCGATCAAAGAAATAGATGCTTTTTTGGACCAACACGATTTGAAGGAGTAAAACCTAGCATTCACTATGCTTCCAGGAGGGCTTTTTTTCCAGGTATTGCTCTCAAAAAGGCCGTAAGCGATTCAAGAAAATAAGCGCGTAGATGTATACCACGAAGTCATGCGATTATACCGTGAAATAGCGACCTTACTGGCAGATATGGGGATTGAAGAAAAGGTGGTAACACCCAACTTTTTTATTTACCGTATTGAGGATCATTTTGGAGATAAGCCTATGGCTTTGGGTCCTTATAAACACGACTTCTTCGAACTGACCTATGGCTCCGGCCATGATGTAGATATTAAAATAGGGAACACCGATTTTAAGCCTATTGACGATGTTATTTCATTTGTTTCCCCTTTTCAGTTGTCCTCCTGGAAGGTAAATACATTCAAAGCGGATTCTTTGGGATTTATGATCTTCTTTAAATATGAATTACTTGGCGAACACCTTAACCAAATTACATTCCACAGCCGCTATCCCTTTTTCAATTTACATGCGAACCCTGTGGTCTTTCTTACCCCGGAACAACGAGAGGTCATTATAAGTATCATGCAGCACCTGCTGCATGAGTTTCAAAACAACCCATTACCTAATGAACTCGTACTACGCTCCTACCTCACTATTCTCCTTGAAAAGATCAAAATGTTTTATGGCCATAAATCCACCTCAAGCGGGTTTACAAGCAGGGCTGAAGAAATCACTTTTCTTTTTGAAAATGTGGTAAAGACACGTACCAATTACAAGCTTAAAACAAGTGATTATGCGGCACAACTCCACTTAAGTAGTGCTTATCTTTCAGAAGCAGTTAAGTCGGCTACCCAAAGAACACCCCATGCCATAATTCAAGAGTATGTGATCCTACAAGCGAAATCGCTGCTTACTCAGACCAATAAAACCATCGCCATAGTCGCGGAGGAACTCGGCTTTGACGAACCTTCCAATTTTGTAAAGTATTTTAAAAAGGCTGTGGGTACTACTCCTCATAAGTTTCGAAGAAATCCTGATATTTTACCATTTTTACCTAAAAAACAATAAAAAGAAAGCTTTTCAAGGCGTTTAGCTTTGTGCCCGTACAAAACAGTTTGAAAAACTATGTTGGGAACAACCAGAAGCTTTTTCGGGATATGTGGATTTTTACTTTTCGCTAAAACATGTTTTACACAGACCACCATGGAGGTGTTCAGCAGTGATGATAACCTGATCTTAGAGGCCTGGTGGTTTAAAACCCTGGAGGTTAATCCAAAGTTCAATTTCTTCAGCATTAACGAGGCAATCCATAATTACGATTTGGAGACCACACAGTACATGTCCTATACCATCGCGGGATATGACGTTGCCAAAGGTTTTGGTCCGGTTTTAGGTGCCCGCTTTTTGCAAAACCGGGTATCCGGTCTGGCCGGGGTTCAGTATGCGAAGTATACACCGGTATTTTTCATTACCACAAATTTCACCTCGGAAATACGGAACCATCCTTTTTTTGAGTGGTATACGCTACTACAGTACCGCCCAAAGCTTAACGAGAAACTCAAGCTGTTTACCCAATTTCAAAATGCCATGAATTTTAACAGTGACGGTCACGACTTTAGTTTTCAACGCCTGAGAATAGGCTTGGACTTTGGTTTTTTACAGGGAGGATTAGCCATAAATACTACCCAGATAGGAAAAGATTGGGTTTTTGATACGGAACCCGGGATATTCCTTCGCATGGAACTCCAATGACTTCAAACTAAAACATATAACAAATGAGACAAATGATCTTTACCACAGACAATAATCTGGCCTCCCTTTTACTAAGAGTAACTTTAGGAGGTATCGTATTCATTCATGGTTTGGACAAAATAGGCCCTGGTTTTGACTATTTCATGGATTTTGTAACGAATGGCATGGGTGTACCTGCTATCCTGGGCTGGGCTACTGTTTTTATTGAAACGGTATGTTGCATATCGCTTATTGTAGGTTTTGCCACTCGCATTAACGCCCTATTACTGTTTGGTCTTTTTGTTGGTATCATTATCATGGTACATGCCCGGTTTGGGTTCCAAATGAACTGGGCCGGGCAATTAGAGGCGGGTCAGGAAGGGTATGAATATCATTTGCTCGTATTAGCGATTTGCGCGGCCTTAGCGATCTCCGGAGGGGGAAGGCTTTCTATCGATCGTACTATCTTAGAAAAATTACAAAACAGTTAATAGAAAGAGCACGGGGCTAACCCCCTGCGGAATTCAAATCGGGGCAATCCGGGTTTTGAATAGCTAAAAAACTACCTCATGATGTAACGATTTCCCATTTGCGTTGTCCTTAAAAGAAAACGAAACCACAATGCAATTATGAAAGAACACATCAAAAAAGCGGGTCGTTTATGGATCCTGATCTGTATATTAAGTTGTACACAAAGCTTTGCCACCTGGTCTATCATTGCTGTAGACCGAACTACCGGAGAGATCGGTATCGCAGGCGCCTCATGTACCTTTGACGTTTCCGGTATTGCCTCCATTGTTCCCGGGAGGGGCGCCATTGTTGTGCAGGCACAAAGCAGCTATTTCGCCCGTATGCGAGGTGTAGATCTCATGTCCGAAAACGCCGATATACTAGAGATTCTCAATGCCATGCGTGATGATCGATTTGATCCGGAAAATCAACAGTACGGCGTTGTTGTGTTAGACACCAATACCAAACCTTTGGTGTATTCCGGAAAAGAGATCAACGCATGGAGCGGAGAACAAATTGGTGAAGACTTTGCGGTAATGGGTAATATTTTGGTAGGTGAAGTGGTAGTCTCAGCAGCTTATCGTGCTTTTCAAGCCAATCGTGATAAATCATTGGCTGAACGACTAATGCTTGCCCTTAGAGCAGGAGAACAAGCGGGAGGGGACAGCCGATGTGGCGATCAATATGCGCGATCCGCTTTCTTAATGATCTATGGCCCGGAAGACGATGCGATTCTCAAACTAGCCATCCAGGGGTTGGATAAAGGAGGGAAACCGGCAGTAGCGCTGTTAAACAACCAATTTGAACGGTGGATGAAAAAAGAAGAAGAATAGTCCAGTGCGCTTATTTTTTTTAACACAGGCTTGGCTTTAAGGGCTTAGAAGCCATTTTGACTTAAAAAATCATTGCGCATCTTTTCTCGTACGGCCCTATCCCCTGGCGCACCACCACTATAAAAATGCCTTGCATTCGGAAATGATCGATATTGAAAAGTATTCGAGGTCTCTTCCATTTTGCTCCAAAAGGCTTCAAATTCTGTAAATTTTACCATGGTATCACTTTCCCCATGAAACGCCAATATGGGGGGTAATCCTTCTTTGACCAGAAATAAGGGAGAAATCTTTTTGGCGTCATAGTCTATATCGTACACATCCCTGTGCGTTACATCATAAGGGGTTGAGCCTAGTATAATAGCATCTGGTCGGGCACTGTACTGCTCAGGAATTCCAAAGCTGGTTTGATCTATCATAGCAGTAGCTAAGGCCAAATGCCCCCCGGCGGAAAAGCCCTCAACCAGGATTTTATTAGGATCGATCCCCAACTGTCCCGCATTTTCCCGGATCCAAGCTACCGCTGTCAAAGCGTCGACAACCGCATCCTGGATAGTAGCACCGTGAATACTCCGTAGCCTGTAGTCAAAAGCGATACCGACTCTTCCTTCTTCCGCAGCTTCCTTACAGGCACCGTAAGACCACTCCGGCATTCCCATGGCCCATCCTCCTCCGTGAAAAAACAAATGGGCAGGCCTAAGGGTACCTTGATCCTCTGGGAAGAAAATATGGGCATAAAGTTTTGCTTCCGATGTAGTTCTATATAACAGGATAGTATCCGCATCGCTTCGTCGGTTATGACCCATATCCATAAAACTTTTGATCTCATTGAACACAGCGGAGTCCTTTACATCCGATTTTGCGCGATCATAAGCAGAGGCTAAGGCCTCTACCCTATAGGTCCAAATATGTTGATTAAAGTGTTCCTTAATAAGGGCATCCTGAACCGCTTTTTCCGCATTGAGATTGATAATAGCATCGTACCGGGCATTTATTCTCTCTAACGGTGCATGATCCGGATGTTGCATCTTATACGGCCCGGTGGCCAACAAATCAAGATAGAAGTTAACACATCGCATAAAATGCGGGGATGTAGTGAATTCAGGATCATCGAAGCTTCCCTGCATAAGGTCTTCCAAGTATGTAGATTTTACCGGAGCAAGGGTCTTGTATTCATGATGGCGGTGATAGTTTTGCGGGTAGAGCAACCGATATCTTCGGTTTCTAAAAGTGATATCCGTTTTGATCCGCTGTACAAAATGTTCGTTGACAGACGTATTATTCCCAAAAAATTCCTGGAACAACGCGGTTTCCAGGTTTTCTAACGAATCGATGGTGGTGGTAAAAACCTCTGGTGTTTGTGTGAATACCAAAGCATTTTTTGTATCCAGATACTTACTGTTATCCTGTGCCAGCTTTTTGTGATGTACCAAAAACGTATTGGTTTCGGCACCCTTGCCTTCAAACCGTACCCCCTCTCCGTTAAAGAAGATATGTAAACTGTCTCCGGGCTGTAAAAACAATTCAAAATTTTGGCCCTTCTTTTCCAGGTTTACAAAAGAAGGGACGTCCAAAAAAAGGGGGTGGTCAAAAGTGCCGTCATTCCGCACCTTGATCTGATCGCCTTGTAATGTGAACTGCGATAAGCTATGAGTGTCATCCCTGCCAGAGAGTATAACATTGGTGGTTTGTGCCAGGGAAAGAAAAGAGCAGCCATAGATCAGGCAAGCTGAAAGAATTGGAATACATTTCATGGTTTTTCCGGAATTAAAGGGTGTACATGCTTCCAAAGGTAGCATTTGCCCTGTAGACAACAGATTCTTTAAAGGGTTACACCCTGACCAGAAAAATCACAACAATTTTTTGACAGGCACAAACTCCCCCTTAGTCAATTCTACTTTCCGTTTCGATGCGATGATGCTTATTTTTCCTGATAACATATAGATGATCTCATGTTCCGCAAGCGCTCCTCATAGAAACAGCTTTCCACCACAGTGCAATCCTTACGCTTAATAGTGCGGTGCGCATCTTCAGATCCCAAAAATTGATCGGGCGGTAAAAGCATTCGTTTTGTTCTTTATGAATCCTAAAGATATCAATAATCCATGCATTTGAAACAACTGTCGCTACCGGATGCATTTTTCCACTTGTTAACCTGCAAAAATGAAGTTTTGGAAAACAAATACTACGCTATTTTTGTAGTAGTTATCCTTAGATAATGAAAACCGTTAGCTGGAAATTACATCTGAAATCAAATCCTAAAACGGTTTTGACAATACCCCATGTAGTACATTCCAACAATTATATACCAATTTAGAAGTACGAAATGGCAGCTAGGGTTTTGGTAGTTGGTGGATATGGCGGGGTAGGTAAAGCATTGGCGAAGTGTTTGGCAAGGTATTCCAATTACAGCGTGATCATTGGCGGACCCAATATCCAAAAAGGAAGGGCCTTAAAAAATGAAATCGCCTCTCAATTTCCGCATGCTGACATCCGGGAGGCCTATTTGGACGCCACCGATAAGAATTCACTGTTGGAGAATTTTAAACAGGTGGATTTGGCTATTGTAACTGCAACCCTGCCCGACCATATGGAAGGAATTGCTGAGGTCGCTTTGGAAAGCAATATCGACCTGTTGGATATTCTGATACGCGGCGATGTTGTGGATGTCCTGAGAAAGTATGAAAACACCATTAAGAAGAACAACCGAATATTCCTAACGCAATGCGGCTTTCATCCCGGGTTAATCGCCCCAATGATAAAAAGGGCCGGTTCCTATTTTGACAATTGTGATGAAGCCCGGGTATTTATGGCTATGGAGGGGGTCTTTGAACAACCGGAAGCCATCAAGGAAATCCTCTACGAAGTGATCACACCAAACGCCCAAATCCTTGAAAATGGATGTTGGAAAAAGGTGGATCACAAAAGTGCATTACCATTTAAGTTCTCAGCACACTTTGGAAAAAGAGTTTGTTACCCGGTACAAATGCGGGAAATTCATGGGGTTGAAAAGGAACTGGGATTGCGCCATTGCGGTGTGTACGCCTCTGGGTTTGATAGCTATATTGATAATTTTGTCTTTCCACTCGCTTTTGTATTAGGCCGGTTCAATAAAAAATTAAGCCTGAATATCAGTAGCCAACTGTTCTTCGGAAGAGTTCGGCAAAAGAACAAACGTGATCCAAAAGTGGAACTCGTTCTAGTAGCCAACGGATCCAAAAAAGGAAAGCCCGGAAAAATTACACTGCGGCTGAAATCCGATGACAGTTTTGAATTGACGGCCTTTGCCCTACTGGCCCTATTGGATCAATACTTTGATGGATCTATTTCAAGACCCGGTTTGTACCTGATGGGGCAGGTGATTGATGCACATCGTTTATTTGAGGACTTAAAAAACAGAGGAATATCGTTACAAACAGAAGAATCAACCGGAAATGGTTCATGAAATAATAGAAAAAACTTGGCGACCATAAAAAATAGTAACCACAAGACGGCCACCACAAAATACGGCTCCGTGCAGTATCTGGACATAGGACCTGCCGATGGCAAGATCCTACTATTCTCTACCGGTGGAGGAAGCAGTTTTAAAGCGGCATTGGCTTTTCAATGGATGTGTGATGAGGGGTACCGGATACTATCTGTAAACCGTCCCGGATATTATGATCTGCCATTACATCAGGCGAGCAGTATAGAGGAACATGCCGATATTTATTTTGAGGTGATCAAGTCGCTCAAAATTGAAGAGAAGATCAATGTTTTTGGAGTGTCTATGGGTGGGCTCTCAGCTTTGTATTATGCTTCAAAATACCCCACCAGGTCCTTAGTGCTCTGGAGTGCCATTACCGGAAAGTATGAGGTGAACAAAGCATCTGCTGATTCCTTTCTGGGCAAGCTGGTACTGAACGAAAAAGGAAAAAATCTGATTTCCTGGCTGTTAAAAGTATCCGCCAGATATTTCCCAAAAATGACCATTAAAGCCTTCTTAAAGACAGAAGCGGATCTAACCCAAAAAGAAAAAAACAAAATAGCGAAGGAAGTGGTGAACACGTCTAAAAGCAAAAGCGACTTCATGCTATTTATTGACTCTATGACCCCTATGGGGGCCTTTTACGAAGGAATGATGGATGAGGTGAGGAAAGCGCAACAACTTAAAGAAACAGACTGGTCCAAAATTAAGTGCCCTACCTATGCCGTGCATTCCACCGTTGATATTGATGTGAGTATGGATCACCCTAAAAGACTGGAAGAAATGATCCCCAACCTCACTATGGAATATGTTAAAGCAGGCGGGCATTTTGTATGGTGGGGAAAGGAAGGTGAAAAGGTAAAATTACATACGATCCGTTTTTTAAACAACGTGAACTCAAAAAATAACGATGGCACCGACACGATATAGACCGCTAAAAAATATTCCCTTAAAGCAATTGTATTTCAATGCGTTTAGGACTATGTGGATCAGCATACCTAAATACTATTTTAGAACAGCTTGTAGTACTTTGAGGCGTTTTAGCTATTGGTTATACCCTATGTTAGGCCTTTTTACTGCAATTCTTGATCCCGAACAGCATCGTTAAAGATTAATTAACAAGAATACTGAAAATACAGGTATATTTTTGCGGCCTATTAACAAGGACTATATGTCTTACATATGAATAAAAACTCAAGTTCTATCCCTAAATTTACATACCCAATACACTATAATTCATGAATAAAGCTGTCTACATTGCCACGACCGAACCCAGGAGTGGAAAATCCATTGTTTCTTTAGGACTAATGCAGGTACTGCTGGGTAAAATTGCCAAAGTAGGATACTTCAGACCCATTATTGATGACCTGGAAGAAGCTAAGGAAGATAACCATATCAGTACCGTCCTCAGCTACTTCAAATTGGACCTTGAGCACGACGAAGCCTACGCTTTTACCCGGAGCCAGGTGGTAAAAATACTCAGCAAAAACAGGGAAGACGAACTACTTGACAAGATTATTGAAAAGTATAAGGCCATTGAGGATCGGTTTGACTTCGTATTAGTTGAAGGCACTGATTTTACCGGAGAAGGGGGCATTATTGAGTGGGACATCAATGTGTTGATGGCAAAGAACCTGGGTATCCCCACCATCATACTAACCAGTGGTGTAGGTAAGACCCTTGATGAGTTCATAGGGGATATGTATTTGGCTTACGACTCTTTTAAGGACAAAGGGGTGGAAGTCCTGATGTTGGTGGCCAATAAAATACAACCCGAAAACATAGACCTGGTCAAAAATGCCCTGAAAAAAGAACTCCCGGAAAATATACTGATCGCTGCTATCCCACTAAATCCTGTTTTGGGCAACCCCAGCATAAAGGAAATTGTGGAAGAGCTAAACGGCGAAGTACTCTTCGGCGAGGCCCATCTCAATAACCAAGCCGGTCATTTTAGTGTTGGTGCCATGCAGTTGCGCAATCATCTTACGTATCTAAAAGAAGATGGTTTGGTAATTACTCCCGGCGATCGATCGGATATCATACTGGGGGCGCTTCAGGCCAATCTATCCTCTAACTACCCCACGGTTTCCGGTATAGTACTTACCGGAGGACTACGCCCCGAGGACGCCATTATTAAATTGATCGAGGGATTGTCCGAAGTTGTTCCGATCATAGTGGTGGAGGGCGGAACTTTTTCAATTGCCAACCGTATTGGAGCAATTACTCCAAAGATCTATGCCGAAAATATTCCAAAGATCACCACTTCTATTCAGGATTTTTCAAAGTTTGTCCCGGAGAACGAACTTACCTCCCGATTGGTGGCTTTCATCCCCAACGGGATAACCCCAAGAATGTTCCAGTATAACTTGCTCAAAAAAGCTCAGGCCCATAAAAAACGTATTGTACTGCCGGAAGGTCAGGACGAGCGTATTCTTAGGGCCACCAAGGAGCTCATCGATCATAAAGCAGTTGAGATTATACTTTTGGGGAATCCCGAAAAGATCAAAGACACCTTGGAACGTTTGGATCTTGACCTCAACTTAAAAGAAGTAACCATCATTAATCCTCTGGAATCATCACAATTCAATGATTATGCGGCAACGCTTTACGAGCTTAGGAAACATAGGAATGTAGACCTTACCATGGCGCAAGACCTTATGACGGATGTGGCGTATTTTGGCACCATGATGGTCTATAAAGGTCATGCGGACGGGATGGTGTCGGGTGCCATTCATACCACACAACATACCATACGGCCGGCGCTACAATTCGTAAAGACTGCCCCAGGCGTATCCCTGGTATCCTCCATATTCTTTATGTGTCTTCCTGATCGGGTGGTAGTCTTTGGCGATTGTGCCATTAATCCCAACCCTACTGCAGAACAATTGGCAGAAATCGCCATATCATCGGCAGATACCGGGATGGCCTTTGGCATTGAGCCCAGGATAGCCATGTTGTCTTATTCTTCAGGTGCCTCAGGGCAAGGTGAGGATGTGGAACGAGTACGTAGGGCAACCGAGCTCGTAAAAGAAAAACGGCCCGATTTGAAGGTTGAGGGCCCCATACAATATGATGCCGCGGTAGATGTCAAGGTAGGCAAAAGCAAGCTTCCCGATTCTCAAGTGGCGGGCCAGGCCACGGTATTTATTTTTCCGGACCTGAATACAGGCAACAACACCTATAAGGCCGTACAAAGGGAAACAGGGGCTTTGGCCATTGGCCCTACGCTGCAGGGACTCAATAAGCCGGTGAACGATCTAAGCCGTGGGTGTACTGTGGACGACATTTTCAATACTGTTGTAGTTACGGCCATACAGGCACAGGGAATAAATCCGTAAAACAAAACCATGAACGTACTCGTCATCAATGCCGGAAGTTCTTCCATCAAGTACCAGGTGATCCGTATGCCTTCGGAACGTGTCCTTTGCACGGGTAGTGTAGAACGGATTGGTTTCAAGGATGCCGCTTTACATTATGAAACGGATACCGTTAAAAAGAAAAGCATACTGGAAATACAAAACCATAAAACAGGCTTCCAAAAAATAGCAGAGTTCCTGCTGGATCCTGAAATAGGTGTTATCAAAGACACCGGCGAAATAGAAGTTGTGGGCCATCGCGTGGTACATGGTGGCAATTCCTTTTCAGACACCACACTGATCACAAAAGAAGTAAAAGAGCGGATAAAAGAACTTTCAGTCCTGGCTCCGCTGCATAATCCGCTTAATTTGGAAGGGATCCTCCTGGCGGAGAACATCTTTCCGGAAGCAAAGCAAATTGCGGTTTTTGATACCGCGTTCCACCAATCCCTTCCCCTAAAGGCTAAAAAATACGCCTTGCCCGATGAATTCTATTCAAAATACGGCATTCAGGTGTATGGGTTTCATGGCACCAGTCATAAATATGTTAGCGAAAAAGCCATAGACTATTTGCAGAATACCAAGGCCAGGATCATTAGCCTCCATCTGGGAAATGGTTGCAGCATGACCGCCATTAAAAATGGTCAAAGTCTGGACCACAGTCTGGGGTTTACCCCTTCTAACGGACTTATCATGGGATCACGAAGTGGCGATATTGATCACTCGATCATCTTTTATCTAGTGGATACCCTGGGCTATACCTTAGCGGATATAGATAGGATGTTGATCAAAAAGAGTGGCATGCTGGGTCTTACGGGATATAGTGATCTGAGGGATATCCAGGCAGCAGCGGAAAAAGGAGATACGGATTGCCAGCTGGCTTTGGAGATGAACGCCTACCGCATCAAAAAATACATTGGCGCTTACGCCGCTGCCCTAAATGGTTTGGACGCCATTGTATTTACTGCGGGCATAGGGGAACACTCCTCTTTAATCCGAAAAATGGTCTGTACCCAAATGGAATATCTCGGCATTCAACTAGATAATGCCAAAAATGAATCCCGGTCGGATTCGATCTTTGAAATCAATACAGACTCTTCACAGGTCAAGATCCTTGTGATTCCGACCAATGAGGAACTGGAAATTGCCAAACAGGCCTTTGAGATAGTAAAGAACAGATAAGGACTGCCATTCGAATAGAAAGCACTTAAAAGCATTTACCTTTTTACTTCAGTCGGTAGAAGAGATAGTGCCTCCTATGCTATACAAGAAGCTTATAGCTCGTAAGAACTATTGATTTCGAAATCTTACTTCAGTATTTTTTGATCTAAGTTTTAGGCAAGACAGGCCACTTATAGCTTCAGTTATAGTGAAAAAGGCTGAACCATACAGGAATTTGGGGAACCAACAAGATAGAATTTGATAATTAATAGGGCCAAAAAATGCGGAATCTTCATTTGGTCAACCTAAACTTGGCGTAAGTAATTGATTAACATTATATTTAATCGGGTAGTGATTGGTGATGTTTTGTAGGAGTAACCCTTGAAGTAACTGATCATAAACATGGGGAAAATAAGTTTTAAGGAATATGAGGTGAAAGATTTTTATGATGAGATGTTTGAGGATTCCGATTCCGTAAGGCCCAGCTATACCCTATTCAAGAAATATTTGGAAAATACAGGATGGAAAAAACTTAATTTTCTTCAGCATTCAACGGATCGTGCCCAACTTTCGCTGGGTATGACCTTCAACGTATACAGTGATAATCAAGGCGTAGAACGGATCCTTCATTTGGATATTATCCCGAGAATAATAAGTGGCAAGAACTGGGATTATTTGACCAATGGGCTTAAGCAAAGGATTGTGGCTTTAAATCTGTTCATTAATGATATCTACAATGAGCAAAGGGTTTTAAAAGATAAAATTATACCAAAGGAGCTGGTGCTTTCCAGTGCCTGTTATCTTAAACAATGCGTCGGTCTTAAACCCCCTGAAAATGTATGGAGCCATATTTCGGGAACGGATCTTATTAGGGGGAATGATGGGAACTTCTATGTATTGGAGGATAATTTAAGATGCCCCTCGGGAGTGTCCTACATGTTGGAGAACCGAGAAATTTTAAAGCGTACGTTTCCTGAAATGTTCGAACAGTTAAAAGTAAGACCAGTACATGACTACTCCCATTATTTAAGGGATATGTTAGAATCACTTACCAATGTTGATCCCGCATCCATTGTAGTACTTACACCGGGAATCTTTAACTCCGCCTATTTTGAACATGCTTACCTTGCCCAGCAAATGGGGGCTGAATTAGTGGAGGGCAGAGATCTGGTGGTGCGAAATGATTATGTATATAAGATCACCACTAAAGGGCTACAAAAGGTGGATGTCATTTATCGCAGGGTGGACGATGCTTTTATCGATCCTTTGGTATTTAACGAGAAATCTTTGTTAGGTACTCCCGGACTTTTTGAAGCCTATTTAAAAGGAAATGTGGTACTCGTTAACGCACCCGGGGCAGGGGTGGCGGACGATAAAGCGGTTTATGCTTATATTCCCCGATTGATAAAATATTATCTGGGGGAAGAGGCTATTATTCCAAACATTAAAACGTATATCTGTTCAGAAGAGCAGGATTATAAATATGTTATTGAAAATTTGGAAAATCTGGTGGTGAAGCAAACCGATGGTTCAGGGGGTTACGGTATGCTTATTGGGCCTCATGCCACCCAGGCAGAAATAAAAGAGTTTAGAACTAAGGTTAAAAACAGCCCCAGAAACTACATAGCGCAACCCATGATCAATCTTTCAAGGGTTCCCACTTTATGCGAAAATGAAATAGAAGGCAGGCATGTAGACCTAAGGCCTTATATCCTTTTTGGGAAAGAAATCAAGGTCATCCCGGGAGCCCTGACCAGGGTGGCCCTTAAAAAAGGATCCTTAGTGGTGAATTCCTCTCAAGGCGGAGGGAGTAAAGACACCTGGGTATTGGATAACTGACAGAGAAAGAATATGCTGAGTAGAATAGCGGATAGCATGTATTGGATGAACCGGTACGTAGAACGTGCCGAAAACTATGCCCGGTTCATGGATGTAAATTTTAATCTTTCCCTGGAATCCGCTCCTGATAGCATACAACAGTGGAAGCCTCTGGTAATTATCACCGGAGATTGGCCTTTGTACCAATCATCCTACGAAACTGTGGAGAAAGAAAAGGTCATTTATTTTCTGGGTTTCGATTTACAAAATCCCAACTCGGTCTACAGTTCTATCATCAAGGCAAGGGAAAACGCGCGGGCAATTCGGCCTGAATTAACAAAAGAGGTCTGGGAGCAAATAAACCATATTTATTTCCTAATGAAGGAAGGGTTCGAAAAAAAGCGTTGGAAAAACAAAGACCCACGTATCTTCTTCAATACGATTAAGGAAGGTTGTCAATTATTATTCGGAATTTTTACTACTACCATTTCACGAAATGACGGATGGCATTTTGGAAGAATAGGACAACTGGTGGAGCGTGCTGACAAAACCTCAAGAGTCCTTGACGTTAAATATCATATCTTGCTCTCCACACCCAAAGACGTGGGCACTCCTTTGGACCTTGCCCAGTGGGCGGCATTGCTCAAATCAGTATCGGCCTATGATATGTATCGAAAAAAATATGGTAAGCTTACTACCTTAAACATTTGCGAATTCCTGATTTTAGATAAGATTTTCCCTCGTTCCGTCAACTTTTGTTTAATCCAGGCTGGAAAATCATTAAATACAATTACCGGATACCATGCCGGGTTTTCAAATAATGCTGAAAAACAATTGGGCAAACTAAAGGCACAATTGGAATTTGCGGATATTCACGATATTTTCTCAGGGGGACTTCATGAGTACATTGACGAACTCCAAAAAAAACTCAATACCATTTCCATGGCGATTTACGAATCGTTCTTTGCCAATAAATATGCGACACCAAATCTTAAAACACAAAACCTATGACCTACTGTTTGGGAATTAAATTGAAATCGGGAATTGTTGGCATAGCCGATACCAGAATTACTTCAGGACATCAAACTACTCAAGCAAAGAAAGTATTTACCGTAAACAGGAAAAAGCACTCTTTCTTTATAATGACTTCCGGCCTGCGGTCGGTTCGGGATAAATCAATAACCTACTTTAAAGAGATCATTGAGGAGAACGACGATTCGTTCAACAAACTCTATAAGGCGGTCAATGCGTTTTCCGCTCAAGTCAAACGCGCTGCAAATGAGGACAAAAAGTCTTTAAAGGAGGCGGGATTGAGTTTCAATTTGTTTTCTATCATCGGTGGACAATTGGAGGATGACGAAGAACATAAGATTTATTTACTCTATCCGGAAGGAAATTGGATAGAGGTCTCCGAAGGTTCTCCCTTTGTTATCATAGGCAATAATGGTTATGGAAAGCCCATTTTGGATCGTGCGATCAACTACGATTCGTCAATGCAATTTGCTCTTAAGGCCGGCTTTCTTTCGTTTGATGCTACGCGGATCAGTGCAAATGATGTGGATTTTCCTTTGGACATCATTTATTATGAAAAAGACTCCTTCCATATTATTGAAAAAAGATACCAGGAGGAGGAGCTTCAGAACATTTCAAGACTATGGAACGGTATATTGAGTGACGCCATCAAAACCCTTCCCGACGATTGGATAAATAATCTAAAGAGTGCCGAATCAATAGATGTTTTGAGAAATGCCCAAGCTGCTAACCAGCAGTAATTATGGAACTTGAAATAATACATGAAACGGAATACATCTATGGGGACAACGTCTTTTTTGAACCCCATTATTTTCGGTTCAGACCCCAGGATGTGCCTTATGTACATCTAAAAAGTTTCAGGTTGATGATATCCCCGAAACCGGTGGAAATCTCCGAACAGACCGATGTTGAAAACAACATTGTTCATTTCAGTTGGTTTGAGGGCAAGCACCACCGTTTACATATAAAGGCAATATCGATGGTATCTAAAAAAGAGTATAATCCTTTTAATTTTCTTTTGTGGCCTTCAGAATACAGGAAAATCCCGTATTTCTATTCCGAGGCCCTAAAAAAAATTTTGCGTCCGTATTTGGAAATATCATTGATCAATACATCCCTGCAAGAGTATGTAAACCAGATCCTGAGAACCGTAAATTCAGAGACCCTTCCGTTTATGAGTGAATTGACTATGCGGATTCAGACGGATTTTACCTTGGAAACACGAGAAGTTGGTGAACCTAACTCAGCAAACAAGACTTTTAATTCGAAAAAGGGGTCTTGCAGGGATCTTGCCTGGATGCAAATTCAATTGCTGCGGCACATTGGGATAGCCTCCCGGTTTGTGAGTGGATATTATTTTATTCAAACGGAAAACCCAATTTACGAACTACATGCCTGGACAGAGATATTTCTTCCGGGGGCCGGGTGGATAGGATATGATCCCTCTAACGGCATTAAAACCACAGATAGATATTTTCCACTTTGCGCAAGCGCCAACTACCAAAATACGATGCCTGTAACCGGAAGTGTCAGAGGAAAAGCTACTTCAATCCTAAAAACGGATTTACAAATTAATTTACGTAAAGCTTAGTCAAGCCCGATACGGTCTTTGCTTTTTGAGCTTTTACCTAAGAATCAAATTGAACCTTTATAATTTAAGGTAGTGGTCTGCAAGACTTTCTTTCACAATTTGAACCAATTGCTGCAACAGTCTTCCAGGATCAAAAGGTTTTGGAATCAGCCCTCCCATACCAAAATCTTTAATGTTCTTGTCCGTGTATACTCCTGTTGAAGCTGATAGCGCATAAATCGGAACCGACTTATTTTTGGAAAGTTCCGATTCCCTAATGGTCTTGGCGGCTTCAAAACCGTCCATCACCGGCATATGAAGATCCATTAAAATCAAATCATACCGTTGAGAAGCTGCTTTTTCGGTGGCTATTTTCCCATTTTCAACTAAATCATAGTCCGCTTGCCATTTCTTCAGAAATTTTTCAATGACCATCGTATTTACCCTGTTGTCCTCGGCCACAAGGATACGTACGCCTTTGAGGGGGAAATCCTCCTCCTCTGTAAAAGCGGATACTTTTGGAATTACGTTTACCGGAGCAGTTTCCCTGGTAGTTCCCAGATTTAAAACAAAACTGAAGGTGGTTCCCCGACCTTCTGTACTGACTACTTCCAGATAACTGTCCATCAATTGCAGAAGTTGTTGACAAATCGCCAAGCCCAATCCTGAACCACCGTACTCCCTGCCAATGCTGGAATCTGCTTGTTCAAAAGGATTAAAAATAGTTTCCAGGCGCTTTTTGGGGATTCCAATTCCCGTATCCTCAACGGCAAAGGAAAGCCTACAGTTGGAAGCCGTCACCTTAAGTACCTTTACGCGTAAAGAAACTTCTCCTACTTCCGTAAACTTAAGCGCATTGCCAAGTAGATTGGTTAATACCTGCGATATTCCGGAACTATCCCCTACTATCAGGTGCGGCAATTCCGGATCTATGGTTACCCTTAAGGCAATTTGTTTCTCTTTGGCATTGGGCTGAAAAATCCTTTCTAATTTCTCCAGCAATCCTCGCAGATCAAAGACATGTGCATCCAGTTTCATGGAGCCCGAGGCAATCTTATTGAAGTCAAGAATATCATTCACCAGGGATAACAGATGCTCTGATGAGTACCGTAAGGCATCCAGATTTTCCATCTGATCCGCTTTTGGGTTCTCCAAAAGCAGCAAGTTACTTATTCCGATCACTGCATTAAGTGGCGTACGAATCTCATGGGACATCATTGACAAAAAATCGTCCTTTGCCTTGTTTGCTTTGGTTGCTGTTCTATGGGCACGCATCATCGCCAATTCTGTTTTTTTTAGCTGCGTGATGTCCGAAAGTGTTCCGATATACCCCAAAACATTTCCTTCCTCAGATAGTAAGGGTTTTAGAGATAAGGCTATCCATTTCCGTTTCCCTTGTGCTGAGGTAATTTCAACTCTCCGGCTGCATTCACCAAGACCAATAGTGTTCACCTCAAGAAAATCTCCCATGGGAACGCCGTCGCTATTTGTAAAACAAAGGTGATAGGGTGTTCCCAGGCTTTGTGAAACAGAACAACCCATTACCACTTCCCATGCAGGATTCAAATAGGTCCATTTCCCGGAGGTATCCATTTCAAAGATGACATCCTTTATGTTCGCCGCAACATTGGTGAGCTGCTGGGACACTGTCATTACATCGTCCCTAAGCCGTCTATTAGCCTCATAAAGTTCCTGGGAACTCTTTTCCAAAATGGTTTCCAAATGACCCACATCCCGATCAAAAGAGTGATAGGCCGTGTCCACCATCTCTAAAAAGTCAGCAATGGGCTTCCGGTCCTTTTCGCTCATATTCAACTTTTTGAGCTGGCGTTTAAGGAGTCTATGGTAGGTCCTCATTCGGTAAATGTGGTTATGGTCATGGTTTGGTTGTGTAAGGTGCATGGCGAGAACTGATCAAAAGGTGCAATCTCCCCATACGAATAGAACCCGGTGGTGAAGGTATTTTTACCCAGAATACCGTTTACGGCTTCTACTTCTTCCTCCACCAACTGTTTGAGCACCAAGCGTCTGCCCACACAACTGATCAGAAAGGCCAACTGATCTCCTTGCGCTTCTTGAAGAGCGCCAATTCTGGCAGATTGCTCTGCGCCATTGATAAGGTGATCCACATTGGCCTTCATCAACCGAACATAGGCCCCTTCCGGTATATTACCTGCAAAAGTCAGGCTTTGGGCTTTTTCATCTATAGAGAGAATGGTACGCACCACTGGAATCTGATGCTCTTCGTCCCGTAAACTCAAGGGAAACAACAAACCTGAGCTTGGCAATTCCTCGGCTTTATCTCCTAAAAATGATTTATACAGCTCAAGGGCAGGAAAGCCATCCAACTCATATAGTACATTGTCCTTTGACCTGGTCACCAGGCGTTCCACACCAAAGCTATCCCATCCCCCTTTTGAACCGTAGCCTACTTTTAACGCATCACCGTAAAGCCCCAAAGCCACAATTTTTCCGGAAGCAATCCCCTCATTGGATATGACAAAGGTGCTCCCAAAATCCACACCATCACCTGCGAGACCACCGGTAATGCTAACGGTAGTATCAGCCCCTTGATTAAGTCCCTTAACCAGGTTCGCCCCATTCACCAGAAGTCCATCGCTAAAAACAAGGATATGCTTCAGATCCTCAGCACGAAGTTGTTCGTACAGGTGGTGACCCGTGGATAGACTGTCTTTGTGATGGCTTACAAAAGTCTCGGCCAAACTCACCCTCGTGGCTCGAAATTTTACGGCAGTCAATGCAATGCTCCCGTCCAATACCTGATCCCCCATGATCTCTCCGGCTGTGGAGCATCCTACGATAACAGTTTCCGGATACTGCACCTTCAAAGCGCCTACAATTTTTTCCGTTTTCCGAAACTGAGGTGATACAAAAAGAAAAATGACATCCGGGTCAAAACCTATATTCATTTCTGCTAACATTTCTGATGACAGGATGGAGTGTTGGAATATTCGCATAATGTAAGATATATCTTACTAAAACGTGAAAAACTAAAAAATCGTATGTTTTTGATCCTGCTCCCATGAAAGTTTAGCAACCAATAAATTCGAAGTAGTCCCAACCCATACGGGTTTTACTGTTAAGGTAGAAGACCAAACCATAGGATACTTTACTGGTGATGACATCTACTTTAGTACCAATTACGACGAAGATTTTTACCGTCGAGGAATTTAGACAAATTGGACGGAAGAAAATGAAGTATAGAAAGCAACGGAATGCGGTCAAGTATGTTGTTTACGAACAAAAACCTCAATCATGAGATACCGCCAGTATTCCGGTGCGCTTGAAAAGAGTAGAACCTTAATTTTATTACGCCCAAAGGAAAAACAATAAATAGACTTACTTATTTGTTACACATGCAGGGTAAATGCAAATGAACAGTAAAGTAATACATACCCCACTGGGGGATATCGAGTATAGTGCCATAGGAAACGGAATTCCCATAGTGTTTATACATGGAGGACACTCAAATTGCCGGGAGACGCTTTGCCATAAGGGATTTGACCTGAAAAAATTTCAATTGATCACCCCATCTCGCCCGGGCTACGGTAAAACCCCCTTGAACGATAATCGGACGCCACGGAAGTCTGCCGATCTAATTGCGGAATTATTAAGTGTATTGTCTTTGAGCAAGGTGACGGTATACGGTATTTCGGCAGGGGGCCTAACAGCGATTGAACTGGCTGCAAATTATCCCAATAAGGTGAATGCACTAATCCTGGCTTCCGCAATTTCTAAAAAATGGCTGGATGAGAATGGAAAAATCTATAAAACGGCACAACTGCTATTTCACCCGAAAATTGAAAAATTCACCTGGGGAATGGTAAGGTTCTTTTCCAGGATTTTTCCCAAAATGATGGCCGGAAGTTTTTATTCCCAGTTTTCCATGCATCCTGCTCACCAATTGACCAGGGAAGCTATCCGGGAATTGATATCCGCCCTGAGATATTATAATTCCGGATACGGTTTTTTGAATGATATCGATCAAGATGTCCCTAAGGATGTGGTTGCGAAAGTAAAATGTCCTACGCTGATCATCCATAGTGAAAATGACACTTCTGTCTCCATAGCGCATGCCCGACATGCACATGAAATGATTCCCCATTCAAAATTTGAAATCCTCCGTAATACGTGGGGGCATCTCTTTTGGATAGGAAAGGACTCGGAAGATTCCATACCGCTTACCCTTGAGTTTATTGAAAAAAATGCCTGAGCAGCAATTCCATCCGGCCGAATCCATGATACTGTTGTTAGGAAAAGTATGACTTATAAATTGCCCCAGGTAGTACTGTAGCGGCAATGGTTCGCCAGCAAGTAGACAGGCAAACAATTTCGAAATCAAATTTCGGTAACCTAAGAATTTGTCCTGAATACGGTTTCCGGAACACCCTTTCCTTTTTCTTCTCATTTTAACCAAAGAGCTTTGTTCACAACTATCTAAGGATGGAAGATGAAAAGTGTGAAACCCATCCTTTTTTGACTCATAGACAAACGGCTGTATAAACGACAGTATTGGTATTTGGGTGGATGTAGGCATTTCATTTTCCCATCAAACATCAAAAACAATGCGAATATCCTTAAAGACTTTTAGCTATTTCCTTTGGATAGTTATCCTTTCCGTTCCCTTCTATTTGATAGGGAATTTCGGTGATGGCTTGTTGCCCGTTGGATTACCCGTTAGCGCTCTAATGGTGGTATGCCCGGCACTTGCACTGGGGATTCACCATTCTTTTAGGGAATTGAAGGAACTTATTTGGAAATCCTTTGATTTGAAATCTACCCCTATGGTCGGATACGTACTGGCCATTCTGATCATGCCCTTCGTTTTGACCTTGACATTTTTCGTTATGCGTAGCGCGGGAATTGATTTACCGCCCATCCAAACCTCCCTCCATGACATAATGTTTTTAGCAGTATTCTTTTTCATAGGTGCGGCATTGGAGGAAATTGGATGGACAGGATACGCCACCAATGCCCTTTTAAAAAGAAATGGCATCTTATATACGGGGTTAATCGTGGGTGTTGTTTGGGCTATTTGGCATTTAATACCCTATATCCAAATGGGGAAAGAACTCCATTGGATCTTCTGGCAAGGTATTGCCTCTGTCCTAAAAAGGATTGTAATGGTAGGGTTATTCCTGAACTACGGGAGAAATGTGTTTATCACCATTTTGTTCCATATGCAAATCAATCTATCTGTTTTTGTTTTCCCAACGATGGGCTCACATTATAGCCCGTTTTACTTCAGTTTAGTATTTCTGGGGGCTATTGCTGTAGGTCTTATTGGTCTTCCCGTATTGAAAATCATGAAACTAACATTAAAAACCAGGAAACCCAAAAAGCCGGATAATTAGGTAGGATAGCCCCTATCGCTTTACATCATCAATCAAAATCCATATGTAATCATGAAACGTATACTTGTAATTCTAACTTCAGCACTTTTTTGGCAAGCTACAACCGCACAGGATTCTGCCTCGGCAAGGAAGTACGACTGGCTTCCTGTTATCACCTATTCTGCTGAATCTGCACTTAACCTGGGAGCAATTGGGTTCCGGTACTTTGATCTGAGCAAGGGAAAAGAGGACATCCCTGTTTCTTTCGTAAACATGTCGGCAATTTACACTACACGCAACCAATTGTTTTTGGAGTCCGGCAATCAATTCTTTTTATCCAATAATGACCGCATCAATGGCTGGCTGTATTATTTTGATGCCCCGGATAGAAATTATGGCCTTGGTAATGATCCAAGCCTTCTGCTCACCGAAAATGATTCAGATGACGTCCTGAACTACCTGAATGTAACGGTAGCGCGAGTTGGTTTTCAGGGAAGTTATCAAAAAAAAGTAGGGGAAAAACTGTTCTTTGGTCCTACGGTCAATATCGAAAATGTCCTGGACTACGACCCCATTCCCAATTCTTTTCAAATACTTCAGGGTGCGGAAAAACTAAATCGTCTCCAAAGTCGGATAGTGGGAAAACGAGTTGGCCTGGGACTTTTATTGACCTCAGATACCCGGGATAAGATCATTAATTCGAGAAGGGGACATTTTCTTCAGTTATCGTTTCTGGCCAATTCCAAAATCTTTGGAAGTGATTTTGAGTACCATGCGTCGCGAGTTGAACTTATCAAATACGTTAACCCTTTTAAAAACCATACCTTGGCCTTTCGCCTGATCCAAGACTGGAAACATCCTTTTGGCAGCACGGGTAATATCCCATTATACGGGCTTTCCCGCCCAAACAGCAGGGGTTATTTTCGAGGAACTTTCCAGGACCGGCATTCACAACAAATTGATATTGAATACCGCTTACCTTTTTGGCGTGATGAAAATCTGGAATATCCCGGATCCCATTTTTGGAAAGGCTTGGGTATGGTGATGTTCGTTAATGGTCAGCAGGCCTATGGAGAAACGGGTTCTTACAAAATATCCAATACCAACTTGGCATTGGGAGGGGGCTTAAGAGTTCTTTTCAACAAAAAGAATCGTATGAACCTCAGAATTGATTTTGCCTATGGTCTTCGGGAAGGCAGCAATGGTGTCAACGGCAGGCAGACCACTTTCTCCTTTAATCTATCAGAGGCATTTTAAAAAAACCGAAGACGTATGATTGGGTTTTGAATAAGTGCCGAGAGATCACGAAAAAAAGAGAATTTACGGTAATCCCTCCCTATTTACAATCATTCTGTTCTGCCATAAATAACTCATATTCAAATAGTTTATCCTTTGAGCAACGCATTGCATTCCGGATTTCTCATTTGCGAATACGCATTCCCAGGACTGACCATAGCATTCATTGGTCACTTTTGATTTTTGTTAAATAATTCACAAAGCTGTTTTCTTACTCAAATATTTTTTAATTTTGACCAATCGTTCAATTTTAAAATATGAGTCCCAGAACAGAAGAACAACTCGCTGCACACAGAAGGGCCAAGAGAGAACAAATTGTTTCCGAAGCCCTGCATTTATTTGCCACAAGAGGCTATTTCAACACCTCAATAAGTGATATTGCCAAAGAGGTAAAAATGTCAAAAGGGCTTCTTTACAGCTATTTTGAAAACAAAGAGGAATTACTGAATGCGGCTATTGACTTCGCATTGAAAGAGGCCACCGAACTTAACTTATCCGAAGACCAATTAAAAGAGCTAGGTCCCAAAGAAATCATCCGGGAAATCATTGAGGGCTTTTTCAGGGTGTTAGAAGAAAAGAAAGAGTTGTGGAGTCTTATAGTTTCCCTGGCCGTACATGTGGCATCCATTCCATCGGTACATCAAACAATTTCTGCAGTATACACAGATCTAACCTTGCAACTACAGGAACTTTTTACCAGTATGGGTCATCATGATCCCGAAAACGAAGCCTTTAAACTTGGAGCCTTGATTGATGGCATAGGCATTCAATATATGGTTTTTGGTAAAAGTTATCCCCTGAACAAAATCAAGGAAAACATTATAAACGGTTATATGAACCAGAAAAATTAAAACAATGAAACTAAACGTATGGATCCTGGTATTAGCACTACCCTGCTACCTACTCGGTCAAAATGCTGATGAAATTGTCAAAAAATCCGATGCCAAATTAAGGGGAACGTCCTCGTATACGGAACTGACCATTGATATCATTCGGCCAAAATGGTCCAAAGAAATGAAAATGAGAGGATGGACCAGGGGCTCAGACCATTCTGTCTCGGTGATAACAAGTCCTGCAAAAGAAAAAGGCACAGTGTTCCTAATGCGGGAAAAAGAGGTTTGGAATTACCTTCTTACCCTGGAAAGAACTATAAAGTTCCCACCCTCTATGATGCTGCAAAATTGGATGGGAACGGACCTGACCAATGATGATTTGATCAAACAATCTTCTTTGGTAACCGATTATACCAAAGAAATCATAGGTGAAGAAGAGAAGGAAGGTTACCCCTGCTGGAAGATTGAACTGACTCCCAAACCCGATGCTGCCGTTGTTTGGGGAAAAATTATCATCTGGATTGACAAAGAGGAGTACATGCAGATGCAAACGGACTACTATGATGAAGATATGTTTTTGGTCAACCGCATGATTGGATCCATGGTCAAGACATTTGACGGGAAGCTACTCCCTTCAAAACTGACGGTTACCCCTGTTGATAAACCAGGGCAATCCACCGTGATTACTTACAACCAGTGGAAGTTTGATATGGATATCCCGGATGAATACTTTACCACAAATTACATGAAGCGTATCCACTAACCCTCAAATGGTAAAGCAGTGATTTTAAAGATTGCCTGGCGAAATATTTGGCGAAACAAAAAAAGAAGTCTCATTACGGCAGCTTCCATCTTGATTGCGGTGTTCCTTTCACTCATCATGCGTTCTGTACAATTGGGAACTTACAAAAGCATGATAGACAATGTTGTGGGTTCTTACACGGGATACATCCAGATACATGAAAATGGTTACTGGGACAAACGTTCCATAGATAAATCCATTGCCATGACCGACGGTTTGATCAGTAAAGTATCAAACACGGAAGGTGTTGAGGCATTGTTGCCCCGGTTGGAAAACTACGGATTACTATCTGTGGGGGATCTCACCAAAGTAATCGGGCTGAATGGACTGGATTTTAGCAAGGAACAAAAGCTCCAAAATATTGATGCAAAACTGGTGAACGGAACCCTCCCCAAAAATCCAAAAGACATCATCATAGGAAAAGGAGTAGCGTCCTATTTCAAAGCAGATATAAATGATACGGTAGTGTTTCTGGGACAAGGGTATCACGGCATGATGGCCGCCGATAAGTTTAACGTTTCAGGTATCATAGACCTAAAAAACCCAACATTAAACAAGGCTACTGCACTGATGTCCTTAGAAGGTGCCCAGGATCTTTTCAGTGCTGACGGTATTGCCACGAGTCTGGTAATAGACAAAAAGAACAATGCCCGTTTAAAATCATTGCAAGAGGCTATTTCAGATAAATTGGACGACAGTTATGAAGTCATGAACTGGCAAGAAATGATGCCTGAACTGCAACAAACCATTTTGGCCGACAACGTGGGCGGATTGTTGATGGTGGCCATACTTTATATGATTCTCATCTTCGGCATTTTTGGTACCGTACTCATGATGACCCAGGAACGAAAATATGAATTTGGTGTGTTGGTCTCGATCGGTATGAAAAAAGGCAAATTAATGCTCATGGTATTTATGGAAACCGTCATTTTATCCCTACTGGGCGTATTGGCAGGAGTCCTTTTGGCCTACCCTATTATGCTCTGGAAACATTATGATCCTTTGGTATTGCCAGGTACGGAAGCCGAAATGATGGAAACTTTTGGTTTCAGTGCAGAGATCCCTTTTTACATACAACCCGACCTTCCATTGGTTCACGCATCACTTATTTTTTCCATAGCTCTGCTCGTAGCGCTTTACCCTATTGTAATCATCAAAAAACTCAACCCTCTAAGAGCCATGAGGGGCTAAATCATGATGCGAATGAAAACACTACTAACAATAGCATGGAGAAACGTTTGGAGAAACAAGCTACGAAGCAGTATTGTTATAGCTTCCATAGTCGTAGGGATATGGGCCGGCCTGTTTATCATGGCCATGACCGCAGGGCTGAACGACCAGCGTTTAAAAAGTTCCATTGATACCTATTTGTCCCATATTCAAATACACAATCCAGGATTTTTAGAAGACTTTGACAAAAAAGATACCATCACGGGTAGCAAAACCATTTTAAATGATATAGATACCATGAGTCACGTAAAGGCGTATTCAAAACGTTTGGTTTTGCAAGGAATGGCATCTACTGCCCATGGCAATTATGGTGTGAAGATTTTGGGCATTTATCCTAAAGAAGAAGAAAAAGTAACAGCTATTTCTAAAAAATTAGTGCAAGGCACCTATTTGCACAAACTGAAAAGAAACCCCATTGTCATTGGCGAAAAACTGGCACATAAATTAGACGTAAAGATCAACTCCAAAGTTGTGCTCAACTTTCAGGATTCCGGTAATAATACCATCGCCACAAGCTTCAGAGTAGAAGGCATCTTTAAAACAGTGAACAGTTCATTTGATGAAGCAAATGTATTTGTAAAATATGACGATTTAGCTCCCATAGTTGACTTGAGTGGCAAATACCACGAAATAGCCATTCTCTGTACCAATGTTGAAGAGACCCTACCGGTTAAAAATCAAATTTCTACGGATAATTTAGTGGAAACCTGGGATGAACTCGCACCAGAACTGGGCTATACACAAAAAACCATGAACAACTTTCTCTACATTTTCATGGGTATCATTTTACTGGCATTGACATTCGGAATTGTCAACACCATGCTCATGGCAGTTTTGGAACGAAAAAGGGAAATAGGCATGTTACTTTCCGTTGGTATGGACAGACGAAAAGTATTCGCCATGATTATGTTGGAGACACTCTTCTTGGCCATGATCGCAGCGCCTCTTGGGGTCCTGTTATCAATCTGGACGATAGAATATTTTGGCTTGCAAGGAATAGATCTCTCATCTGTTGGTAAGGGACTGCAAAGCTTTGGAATGGATTCCAGAGTATATACAACATTACCCGCTGTCCTGTACTTGAATATTACTTTGATGACACTCATTGTGGCATTGATCGCTGCATTGGTACCGGCAAGAAGAGCTTTACAACTAAATCCGGCTGAAGCCGTGAAGGCCATTTAAAAAGATCTACACCTGAATTATCATTTAAAGACAAACAACATGAATGTTATAAAAACTGAGAATCTAAAGAAGGTCTATAACGAGGGAAAGGGAAATGAAGTGCGGGCCTTAAACGGTTTGTCCCTGGCTATAGAAAAGGGCGAATTTACCGCCATTGTTGGCCCTTCCGGATCTGGAAAAAGTACTTTGCTCAATATTATCGGAGGTTTGGACAAACCCCATTCAGGCAACGTATTTGTGAATGAAATTGACATTCTTGAGCTGGAAGAAAATGAACGGATCAATTTCAGATTACAGAATATAGGCTTTGTATTTCAGGCCTACAATTTGATCCCTGTACTGAACGCGAAAGAGAACATAGGTTTCATCATGCTTTTACAACACGAATCGAAAGAAACCATCGATGCGCGGGTGGAAGAATTGCTGAAATCGGTTGGCTTGGAAAACCAGGCCTTAAAACGTCCTAATGAAATGAGCGGGGGCCAGCAACAGCGTATTGCCGTGGCAAGGGCATTGGCCTCCCGACCCAAATTCGTTTTAGCCGATGAACCCACGGCCAATTTGGATTCAAAATCCACATCGGATCTTCTGGACATCATGGAGCAACTCAACGAAAAAGAAGGGATCACCTTTGTTTTTTCCACCCATGACCAAAGGGTAATAGACCGGGCCCGTCGTGTGGTCACCATGGAAGACGGCAAAATAATAGCGGACATTTTACAATCCAATTGATACCAAAAGAGCACATAGTATCCTGTACGTTGGTTTTTGCATTCATGGTCAACTCAGTGGCACAAGAAAAACAAAGCTGGGCTTCCGAACATCTGGATGTATCAGGTTATGTGAAATTTTTAAACACATCCAGTTTCATTTCGTTGGATAGTATTGCCAATGATAACTTGATCCATAACCGGACAAATTTTAGAATGTACGCCAGCGATAATCTAACATTGGCGCTCGAATTGCGGAACAGGTTGTTTTGGGGTACCTCTGTTAGGGCTATACCGGACTTTGCCTCAACCGTGGAGAATCCCAATCAGGATATCAACCTGGATGCTTTTTTGCTCAATGAACCGGCCATTCTAATGCTTTCCACCATAGACCGTCTGTATGTGGATTACCATAAAGGAAAATGGCAGTTGATCCTGGGTCGTCAGCGCATAAATTGGGGGAAAAACCTGGTTTGGAATCCCAACGATCTTTTTAACGCCTACAATTTTTTGGACTTTGATTATGAAGAACGTCCGGGAGCAGATGCTTTACGAGCAAAGTATTTTACCTCAGGAGATTCCAGTTTGGAATTTGCCATCAGTTATGCGGATGTATGGGAGGACAACACGGTGGCCCTTAAGTATAATTTCAATAAACATCAATACGATTTTCAACTTATAGCAGCCAAGTTTCTGAATGACTTTACACTGGGAGTGGGTTGGGAAGGTGTTATCAAAGATGTAGGTTTTAAGGGCGAGTTAAGTTATTTTATGCCAGATGACCGTTCGGAAGGGAATAATTCCTTTGTAGGATCTGTTTCCTTTGATTACTACTTTGCTAACGACATGTCTGTCAATGTATCCACGCTTTATAATAGTAACGGGCTTGGGGATGTTGACTTTTTTGGCGGTTCACTGACGAATAATGCGACAATTGATGCCAAAAATCTAATGCCGAACAAGTGGTCCCTGTTTGGTCAGTTTTCAAAAACCTTTACGCCTGCAATTACAGGATCAATGGCTTCCATCTATGCCGTGGACTTGAACTCGGTGTTCCTAACACCACAATTTACCTATAACATTTCCCAAAACTGGGACTTTGATGTAACCGGTCAAATTTTCTATGGGAAACAAGAAAACAAATTCAAAAATCTGGGAAACAGCATATTCCTAAGATTTCGATACAGCTTTTAAAAAAAAAAATTAAATCCTAAATACAACAACTATGAACATGATCAGATTAGGTGATATAGCCCCCGATTTCAGTGCAGAAAGCACTGAAGGAAGTTTGGATTTTCATGAATGGCTAGGGGACCGCTGGGGTATGTTGGTGTCCCATCCTGCAGATTTCACACCTGTATGTACCACGGAACTGGGGGCAATGGCCAATTATGAAGAGGAATTTGAAGCGAGGAACGTAAGGATTGCTGCGATCAGTATTGACCCTTTGAAATCCCATTTTAATTGGATAAAAGATATTGAGGAAACCCAGAACGCCCGGGTGGATTTTCCCATTGTCGCGGACGAGAAAGGTGAGGTAGCAAAGCTGTATGGGATGATCCATCCCAATAATGATGCAACAATGACGGTTCGCTCGGTATTCATCATTGCCCCGGACAAAAGGGTGAAACTTATCTTGACCTATCCCGCATCTACCGGTAGAAACTTCGATGAATTGTTGAGAGTTGTAGATTCCCTTCAATTAACGTATTACGAATATCTGGCTACGCCGGCGAATTGGAAAAATGGCGATGACCTTGTCATTCTTCCTTCCGTTAGCAACGAAGAAGCGGAAAGGCTTTTCCCAAAGGGTTTTGTAGAGGTGAAACCGTATTTGCGTTTAACCCCACAACTGTAGTTTTCAGCCGGAACGTTACAATGAAAAATGGAAAGACTCTAATTGAAATAATAGTAAAACCCGTCCTTCAACTCCGCAAATAGTACTGTTCCATAAAAATGAATTTGTGTTGGGTTGAGCAATGGCCAGGGGTAAGATTCAAAATCCCCCTGGTCATTAGGGACAGGTGGAAATAGAATATAGGTAATAAGAAATTAAACAAATACGTATGGAAACAGTAACAGAAAAAGTTGCAAAGTTGCGAATTGAAAAGCGCTCCCCTACCCGGGAAGAGTATCGGTCTTTAACAAATCAATCCGACGGGTATACGGTGGAGAATCAATTTACAAAAACTGCCTTCGGAAAAGAGGTGTTTCGTGTGGTGGTTTTAGATGGCCCCAATTTGATTGGGATGGGAAGGGTTATTGGTGACGGGGCCATCTATTTCTGTATCCAGGACATTACCGTCCACCCCAACTACAGTAACAAAAGTGTGAGTAGATTGATTATGGACCAAATTGAGGCCTATTTTGAAACCGTAGCATCGCGGCACTTTTATGTAGGCGTAATCGCCGGGAAGGGAACAAAGGAATTGTATAAAACCTATGGCTTTATAGAGCGTAAAACCAAAAGTTCCGAAATGTTTAAAATTGCAATACGGGGGAATGGGTAAGAAAGTTATGCCACATAGAACCCCTTTTTTCCAAAAAGTACTATGAATCCTGTCAAAGGAATACTCTGTATGACATTTATAGATTGGCATTTTAGAAAGGAGCACCGAACAAATTGTAATAAATCAGATCAGGATTTATATAACCGGTATTCAATAACATCTAACTTTTTGGTATTTCCCATTTCGTAGTTATCAGACAGTGTTAACCCCAGCCCATGGAGTAGCTTAATACTTCTTACATTTTTTCGGTCTACGGGATATTTAATGTATTCAACATCCAAATTTGAGATTCCCCAGTCCAGGACATAATGCACCACTTTTTTACCAATACCTTTACCTTGAAGCTCGGTTTTTATCCAAAGTCCAAAATGCGGTTGTTTTGAAGGAATATCATGAATGCCACGACAGCCGGCAAACTGATTTTCGAAGAGAATAACCCACACAAGGTCAACCCCCCTTTTCATTTGTTCCCTGGAATATTTCACAAATGCGACGGTTTCCTCAATTTTTCCCGGTGGAGCATCAATAGGTAAATGTTTGATCACATCCCGGTCAAAAGCTTTAAAAATAGCTGGTGCATGGTCTTCCTCTATGGGAACTAATCGAATGGCGTTATCGATCGTATGTACCACGGATGCTTTTGTTTAAAAATAGATTAGGCAGGTTAAAGTTACCCATTTCGAAAATCCAGCCCGAAAGCTTACAAAAGAAAGTTTTAAACAAAAAAGATATTTTTGTCTTTTTATGATAAAAATCAGTTTTTTCATCCCCCTCACGCTCTACTTTTGAATTGTGAAAAAGCTATTGGTCATACCCATACTTATAATGCTACTAATCAAACCTTTATGGCCCATAGCAGCGTATGTAATCAATTACGACTACATTGTGACCCACCTTTGCGTAAATAAAGACCGGCCCCAGTTGCAATGTGATGGTAAGTGTTACTTGACGGAATTATTGACCAAGGAATCCGACCAAAATCAAGAAAATCCTTTTACCCGATTATTGATCTTTGAACTGCCACTGATATTAGAGACCGAAACTACCTCTCACTTAAAAGGCGTACAATTTCTGCTCAGCAATAAAAATGTCCCCATCGGGTACATACAAAACCTTCACACTTTTCTTTTCATTTCCAAGATAATTCAACCGCCGGAGCGCTTCTGATCCGGATTTTGAAATTGAACTCATTTAGACTTTTTGAATTAAAGCGAAAATCAGTCATTTTTTGCCTGGTTGAAGGCCCGCCTGAATGGAACGGGCAGGCTTTTTTGAGTTGCACCCGCCTGCTGAGCGGGCAGGTAGCAGGGCTACGGAAGAAAAAAAGTCAGGGCCGAAGGAAAAAGCCAATTATTTGGCTTTTGGATGAGGAGCCAACTGGTACGCTGTGTGAAAAAGGGCGATTCTTTTAGCCAATTGAAAAAGTCCAAATGAGTTCATAACATGACCGCTAGTGACGCAGCATGCGTCTACGTTTTCAGAATACTTGAATTATCAACATAACATCATGACTTTACTACAGACTGCACAAAAAGGGTGGTTGGTTGTCGTTGTCCATTTACTAACATTTTTTCCGATATGGGCACAGGAAACCAACACCGTTAAACTATTGGATAAAACGAATTCTTTTCCCATCGTGGGGGCAACATTTGAATATGGACAACAAAATGGTGCCACTAATGATAAAGGCAATTTTCAATTCGCCTACAAAGAGGGCCTTTCCATGCATTTTTCGCATATTAACTATGGAAAATGGACACTTGACGATGGGGAGGTACAACAACTAAAAAGTGAAAAAATACTCTACCGCCAAAAAACAATTGTCAACTTGTATCCCGTAACCGTCATTGCGCTACGGCCTGATGAAAAACCTTCGGAAAAGGTAAAACTGGACTATCAGGAGCAATTGGCACACGATGGTGCCGCTGTCCTTAACCAAAACCCTGCCCTGAACAGTATCCGCAAGGGAGGTAATTATGGTTTTGACCCGGTTTTCAGGGGTTTTAAGTACGATCAATTAAATATTGTACTGAATGGGGCGCAAGGAGCCACTGCCGCCTGCCCCAATCGAATGGATCCCCCCACCAGCCAAATGGCACCAAATATGTTGGATCGGATCGAAGTACTCAAAGGGCCACATGCCCTTCGTTTTGGAACAGGATTCGGAGCCACTATCAATTTTGTTCCCAACAAACTCCGCTTCACCGAAAAGGATGCCCTATATGGCAGAGTATCCAGCGGATATGAAGGCAATGGCACCGTATTTAGAAATGAAGGTAAACTTGGGTTTAGCACAAAAAACACGGACATGGCCGTATTCGGGTCCTGGTCCCAGGGTAACGACTATACCTCCGGTAATGACCAGACCATCCCCGCCGATTTTAGCCGTGGTAGTTTTGGCACCAATTTGGGGTTCACCATTTCCGATGACCACCAATTGCGATTATCGGTTATTTATAATGTGGCCAGGGATGCTGATTTTCCGGCTTTGCCCATGGATCTTAGGGATGACGATACCTGGCTGTTTAATGCAAGGCATGACATTACTTTTGACAACAAGAACCTGAGTTCATGGAATACCACAGTTTTTGCTTCATTTGTAGACCATTTAATGGACAATCTGCTAAAACCCCTTGATCCCAGAATGCTAAATGCCCGAACCAATGCTACCACCTACAACTATGGGGGAAGGACGGAAGGTATCTGGAATTTCGAAAAGTCCAATCTTTTTGCAGGGGCGGATTTCAGGCGTGAAGGGGCAGAGGGTACCCGCGTACGTGAATTCTTAACGGGGCCCAATGCGGGCCGTACTTTTGAGGACAATGCCTGGCAAGATGGTTTTATTACCAAAAGCAGTGTTTTTGCCGAATATCATTTCAAACCAAAAAATATCCAATTCGTTTTCTCTACAAGACTGGAGGTTAACGCGGCGGATATCAATGATCCCGCTGAGAAATTTACCGAAGCCAATGGAGAGGCACGGGTGACCCAATTTAATCCAAGTTTTAGTTTGGGAGCTACCAAAACTGTTGGTGAAAAGATAACCCTTGGACTTTGGCTGGGACGTGCGCAACGCAGTGCAGGACTTACGGAACGTTTTATCAACTTTTTTCCCGTAGGACAAGATCCTTTTGAATTAGTGGGAAATCCTGAATTGGATCCCGAGGTCAACAACCAGTTGGATCTTTCTTTCCAATGGAATAGTAAGCAAACCAGTATAAATGTGGACCTGTTTGCAGGATATTTGCAAGACTTTATCTCCTCCTTTATTGATGAAGACTTGACGCCAAGATTGCCCAGTAGTCCCGGAGTTAGACAATTTGTAAACATTGAGGATGCGTACAAAGCCGGTTTTGAAGTAAATTGGAAGCAACAATTATTGGTTGGGCTTCAGCATCAGGTAGGTATAGCGTATACGTATGCGCAAGATTTGGAGCGGGATGAGCCGCTACCTGAAATTGCTCCCCTGGACTTTAGGTATGTCCTGGTTGGGGATTATATGAAGGGCAAGCTACAACCTGAACTGACTTTTAGGCATGTTTTACAGCAATCCCGAATTTCCCCTGAATTTGGAGAGACGGAAACCCCTTCTTTCTCGCTGTTGAATATTCAATTAGCCTGTCAATTGACAAAAGAAGCTAGAATTACAGCGGGTGTGAACAACCTTTTTGACGAAAATTACTTTGAGCATTTAAACCGTTCCGTAAGAGGGAACAACACCCCCATTTTTGCCCCGGGACGTAACGCTTTTGCCTCCATAAATTTTGTTTTCTGACAAAAGGCAATTTGTTAAATACAGGACCTTCTAAGAGAACGTGTTTTAGAAGGTCTTTTGTTTTTGGTTAAGTAGCTCATTAACTAACGTGAATAATGGATAAGCTTTCAGATTGAATTTTTCTTTTCCCCGGCCCTAAAAGCCTGCCTTGTCTACCTACGGCAGATAAATCGGCAGACAGGGGAGTAAAAATTCCGTGGAACCACCGAATTTCAAGAAAATCTTTGCCCTTTAGGGCTAGGGAAATAAGATTTTCGGCCACAAATGTCTTATTCATTATTCACGCTAGTTAAGCATATTCCCCGGAATTGGAACAGGGATTCGTATCAACTCCAAAAAACCACGATAACTCAGGATATTAAAGTGGTAATACTGATTTCCCTTCCGCCAGGTTGGCTACCAGCTGTGAAATAGTGGTTTCCTCCAAATTCTTAATAAGACTATTTTTGGCGTCGCCCACCAGGTGATGTAAGGGGCAGGGATTCTCGTCATGACACTCATGTAAGCTCAACATGCATGAACGCAACCGTTGTTCTCCATCAATGATGTCCACAATCTTAATTAGTGTAGTCTGCAAATTCTCCTCGTCCAGGTAAAATCCGCCGTAAGGACCTTTAACAGAAGAAACGATCCCATGCCTACCCAATTCCTGTAACAGTTTAGCAATGTAGGAGGCCGGCACATTAATGGGTTTGGCGATATCCTTCGCCAAAATCTTTTTGGTTTCACTGGCGTTTACCGCGAGATACAATACCCCTTTGATCGCATACTTGGAAGAGTTTGAAAACATGGTGTAGCCTTTTCTTTACAAAGTTAAATATTAAAAGACTTTTTTATCTTTTTTATGACGAAAATCATTTTTTTCGCATTAGACCCCTATTATTTTTGGGCAATTCTTAATCAATCAGCAAATGAAAGCCAATATTGCAATTCCAACACTTCTTCTCACCTTTTTGTTTACCTGCGTGGGTTGCGGTGGAAAGACTGAAAAGAAAGAGGAAGGATTCAGCGTCACCAGGACTAAATCTCCCGAAAAAGTGGAACAGTCTGCTCCTGAGAACAATGAGGTGCCCGCCTCGCAAAGAATCACCTTAGATAACAAAGGTGTGGGGCAAATAAAAGAGATTACCCTTGATCCTGAGATCAACACGGAAATGGCCGATGCCGGGGCAGCGCTTTTCAAAACCAATTGCACGGCCTGCCATAAAACGGACAAACGCTTCATTGGCCCAAAGATGCAAGGTATTTTGGAAAGACGGAGCCCGGAATGGGTAATGAATATGATCTTAGACCCCCAACTCATGGTGGAAGAAGACCGCTGTGCCAAAGACCTTTTGGTGGAGTTCAACGGAGCGGCTATGGCCAATCAAAACTTAACTGTAGAACAGACCCGTTCGCTCCTCGAATATTTCAGAACACTCTAAACCTATTTATATGAAAACAATTGTCAAACATAAACTGTTCGCTTATCCGCTGCTAATCTTGTTTTTAGTGGCGGCCTGTAATTCTGCGAATAAGGCGGAAAAAACATCCGCCTCCGAATTCACTAATGATACCGAGGCCAATAAGGAGCAAGGCCAGGCCTTTATAGAGAATGATGAATCGACCCCTACTGTTTTAAGTATAGCCATCAATTCACCTGACCACAGCACACTGGTTACGGCGGTTCAGGCAGCAGATCTGGAAAATGCTTTGGTTAATGCAGGGCCTTTAATGGTTTTTGCGCCAACAAACGAGGCATTTGCCGCGCTACCGGAAGGTACGGTAGAGAACTTGTTAAAGCCGGAGAATAAAGCTACGTTACAGAATATTTTAAAACATCATGTGACTCCAGGTAAATACGACAAGGAATTTTTAAAAAAGTTTAAAAAGCTCGGACAAGCCAATGACCAGAATACCACTATTGAAGTCAAGGGCGATGATGTATACGTTGGCGGTGCCAAAATCATTGGTAGTGTCAATGCCGGCAACGGTATTGTACACGTAGTGGATAAAGTAATCCTACCCCCGGAAGAATAAAAATGCTAAATACCCATAAATAAAACGACAAAATGAAAAAAATCTATTACGTAATTGGCGGCCTGTTAGCCGTAATCCTGGTTTACATGGGCTGTAATCAGGCGGGCTCAAATGCCAATGGTGCTTTAGCATCTTCCGCCGCAGAAAAAGTGTATGTAGCCCCTGGAGAACAAGACGAATATTATGCGTTTCTCTCCGGTGGTTATAGTGGGAACCTGACCGTTTATGGTTTGCCCTCCGGGCGTATGTTCAAGGAGATCCCTGTGTTTTCCCAATTCCCAACCTCCGGATATGGATATTCCGAAGAAACAAAACCTATGCTGAATACCTCTCATGGTTTTATCCCCTGGGATGACCTGCACCACCCGGACATTTCGCAAACCAATGGTGAGTTGGATGGACGATGGGTCTTTGTGAATGGGAATAATACCCCGAGGATAGCACGGGTAAGCCTGGAAACCTTTGAGACCGAGGAAATTATTGAGATTCCCAATAGCGCCGGAAATCACAGTTCTGCATTCATAACCGAAAACACGGAGTATGTAATTGCAGGTACTCGTTTTGCTGTTCCGGTTCCACAACGCGATATGCCGATCAGCGAATACAAAGGAAATTTTAAAGGAGCTTTAAGTTTTATCAGTGTTGACCCGGAATCTGGTCGACTTGACCTGAAATTTCAGGTAATGATGCCGGGCTTCAACTATGACCTTTCCCATCCGGGCAGGGGCAAATCACACGGATGGCATTTCTTCAGCACCTATAACACCGAAGAGGCCAACTCCCTGATGGAAGTAAACTCCTCTCAAAATGACAAAGACTTTATAGCCGCTATTAACTGGAAAAAAATAGAGGAATATGTCAACAATGGTGGCGGTGAAAAAATGGCTACCAATTATGCCCATAATGTATATAGCCATGAAACCCATATGGGTACTTCTACCATGAAGAAAGAGGTGCTAACCGTAGATCCTACCGAGGTACCGGATGCGGTGTTCTTCTTACCCACACCTAAATCCCCTCACGGTTGTGATGTAGATCCTTCCGGTGAATATATTATTGGTTCCGGAAAACTGTCTGCAGATCTTACCGTACATTCCTTTACAAAAATGTTGGAAGCCATTGAAGCTAAAAAGTTTGACGGTGAAGCCTATGGTATCCCCATTTTAAAATTTGAGGATGTAATGACAGGACAGGTCAAAAGTGGTGGTTTAGGGCCATTACACACCGAATTTGACGATAAAGGCAACGCCTATACCACCTTCTTTATATCCTCCGAAGTCGTAAAATGGGCTTTAGGATCCTGGGAAGTCATAGACAGAAAGCCCACTTTTTATTCGGTAGGACACCTGATGATCCCTGGAGGGAACTCAAGAAAACCCTTTGGAAAATATGTCGTGGCCATGAACAAAATCACTAAGGACAGGTATTTGCCTACGGGTCCTGAGTTAGAGCACTCAGCCCAGATCTATGATATCTCCGGAGAGAAGATGGAACTGATCTACGATTTCCCAACACATGGGGAACCCCATTATGCAGCAGGATGTCCCGCCGAATTACTGGCGCCAAAATCCAAAAAAATATATCGTTTGGATGAGAACAAACATCCTTACGGTATAAATAGTCCGGCAGATGCACGGGTAGAACGAAACGGAAAAGAGGTCCACGTTTATATGGGCACCATTCGTAGCCACTTTACCCCGGATAATATTGAAGGGATAAAAGTTGGGGACAAGGTATATTTCCATATCACAAATCACGAACAGGACTTTGATGTTCCTCACGGATTTGCCATACTGGGTCAGAATACCTCGGAACTGTTGATTATGCCCGGACAGACCAAAACTTCGGTTTGGGAACCCAAGCAGGTAGGCGTATGGCCTTTCTATTGCACAGATTTCTGTTCTGCCTTACATCAGGAGATGCAAGGTTATGTAAGGGTTTCTCCGGCAAATTCCAATATTGAATTGTCCTGGTCTTTGGGTGAATAACCATCAAATCTTTAATTACCAAACGGGCCAGAGTTTTTGTTCTGGCCCCTTTTTTAGTGGAAAAGAAAATGAAAAGAGCAAGTGTATTAATGATAGTGGGTTCAGCATTATTACTGGGCCTGTTCTTCTTTCCTTTGTGGAACATAGAACTGGGAGCACCACAATATCCCGAACCTTTGGGTCTTAATATCCATATCAACGGACTACAGGGTCAAAACGAATTTGACATTCAGAACATAGATGGTTTGAATCATTACATTGGTATGAAAACCCTTCCCAAACCGGAAGACATGTGGGAGTTTACCGTCTTCCCTATTGTTGTAGGGGGTATGGCCGCTATAGGCATTCTCATTGGGCTTCTGGGATACCTGGGTAAATTGAGCTATATGTGGTTTTTGGGTTGGTTTATAGTAATGACCATTTTGGGAATCCTGGGCATGTATGACTTTAATGCCTGGATGGTAGATTACGGGACGAATTTAGATCCAAATGCCATTATGAAACTTCAAAATCCCGATGGGACCCCAATGAGTTACAAACCGCCATTGTTAGGACATAAAAAGATGTTGAACTTTGATGCCTATTCCTACCCCCATATGGGAGGTTACCTGATGTTCATAGGAATGTGCTTCACCCTTTTAGCCGCATGGCTTGGATGTAATGGAATGCGAAGGAAAACAAAACCAATAGCTAAAAAACAATTGGCAACAAGATGAAACGAAGATGAATTTTTTTGATCAAAAATTCATACAGTGATAATGATTAAAATAAATTCATATAAGAACGAGTGCTACGAGTGCCTGCCTGCCGCAGGCAGGGCCGCATGAGTTCTTAAACCTGCCCGTCGCAGGCGGGCTTTTAAGTAGCTTATTTATAAGTAATTAAAAATTTTAAACACATGAAAAAAGGGATCGCTTATTTTTTGCTCTTACTTTTTGGGTGTTCTGTTGGGCCAAAACCCATAGCATATGGTGAGGTGTCCTGCCACTTTTGTAGCATGACCATCGTGGATAAACAGCATGCTTCCCAGTTGGTAACGAATAAAGGTAAAGTTTTCAATTTTGATGCTTTGGAGTGTATGCTAAACCATCTAAATGAGCTGGAAGAGGAAAAAATAGGCGTCCTTTTAACCAATACCTATCATTATCCGGAAGAACTGGTTGAGGTGGACCAGGCCACCTTTTTAATAAGTGAAGGGATCCCCAGCCCGATGGGAGAATTCTTAACCGCCTTTAAGACGTATGAGGAAGCTGTAAAAGCACAAGCAGAGCATGGCGGAACGCTATTTGATTGGGAAGAACTGCGGGAACGATTTAAAAAGTAATAGCAGAAATCAGATATATGTATACAATAAACATAAACAATACCATTGCTAATCAGTCTTTTGAGGGGTTAGAGATCAAACAACTGGAAAAAAACAGCCGGTTTGAAGTATTGAGTATCAGCTTAGCTAAAAATGCTGTTTTTCCCCCTCATGAATCCAACGAAGATGCCCATTTGATCCTACTGGAAGGACATATTATCTTCTACATCGCAGATAACCCGATTCATATCGCAAAATATCAAGAGCTACGTTTTCCCAAGCACACCGAACATTGGGTAGAGGCTTTAGAGGACTCAAAATTTCTCATCATACGATGATAAAAAAAGGGGTTGCATCCATCGTATTCTTCTTATGGGCGTGCTCCTGGCAGATCTCAGCCCATACTGTTGTGGTATGTAAAACATGTCCTGTGGATTCCGTAAAGAAAGGAATTGCCATTGCCCAGGCGTCCGATACCGTTTTAATACAAAAGGGGACATATCCTGAATATGATATTTACATTGATAAGCCCTTGACGCTGAAAGGAGAAAACTATCCTGTTATTGACGGTCAGGAAAAAGGAGAGATCATCAAAATAACTTCGGATCATGTTACTGTAGATGGCCTGTTTATAATAAATGTAGGGGTGAGCTACACTACAGATCATGCGGCAATCAGGGTCATCAAAAGTGAGCAGTTCACCATTCAAAACAATGTTTTGGAAAGACTGTTTTTTGGGATTTATCTCGAAAAATCATCGCATGGCAAAGTGTATCACAATAAGATCATCGGAGAAGCCAAAGATGAGTATAACTCCGGTAACGGTATTCAACTTTGGTATTCACATTATGTAGAAGTAAGCCACAATCACGTACAGGGAACCCGTGATGGGATTTATCTTGAGTTTTCAGACCATATTACGATCCAGAGAAACACCAGTACTAAAAACTTGAGATATGGCCTGCATTTTATGTTTTCGGATAATGATGTATATACTCAAAACACCTTTGAGGAGAATGGAGCAGGAGTAGCGGTCATGTTCTCAAGAAACATTAAAATGTACGATAATACCTTTAAAAAGAATTGGGGGCCGTCTGCTTATGGGATGTTATTAAAAGAGATCAATGATGCGGAAATAGTGAACAATACCTTCGAAGAAAATACCATAGCCATAAATATAGAGGGGTCCAATCGTATTCGCTACAAGGACAACGATTTCATCAAAAATGGCTGGGCCATACGCGTTATTGGAGCATGTTACACCAATACGTTTTCAGGCAACAATTTTATGAACAACTCTTTTGACGTTTCGTATAACGGTAAGCTGAATGATAATCAGTTCAAATCCAATTATTGGGACAACTACACAGGATACGATTTGGACCGGAATGGTATTGGCGACGTACCTTACCGACCCGTTAAACTCTTTTCCTATATTGCAAACAAAACCCCGGAAACCATCATCTTATTAAGGAGTCTATTCATGGATATCATTGATTTTTCCGAAAAGGTCTCTCCAATATTTACTCCGGACAACTTAATGGATGCTGAACCTTTAATGAAAAAGCGGCAATGATCCATATTACCGATTTACATAAAACCTTTGGAAAAAATCAGGTTTTAAAAGGTATAGATCTTGACATAGATCCGGGAAAGATCTATGCCATTTTAGGTCCAAACGGTTCCGGGAAAACCACTCTGATAAAATGCATCCTGGGTATGGTCATTCCCAGTAAGGGCACTATAGAGGTCTTAGGCAAACCCATAAAAAACGGATGGAGGTATCGGAAAGAAATAGATTATCTTCCGCAAATAGCTAATTTTCCCGGTAATTTGAAGGTCAACGAGTTAATCGAAATGATCAAAGACCTGCGGAATGCCCCTGGACAGGAAGATGAGCTTATCAGGATTTTTGATTTAGAACCGCACCTCGAAAAGAAGATGGCTAATCTTTCCGGGGGAACCAAACAAAAGGTCAATCTGATATTGGCCTTTATGTTCAACAGCCAGTTGCTGATATTGGATGAGCCCAATACAGGGCTAGACCCCAGAGCGTTAATTAAACTCAAAAAACTTCTAAATAAACATAGAGGAAAGGGAAAAACCTTGTTGATCACTTCTCATGTGATGCAGTTTGTGGAAGAAGTAGCCGATGAAGTAATCTATATATTAGAAGGAAAAATATATTTCAAGGGTACTACATCCGAACTAAAAAAGGAAACAGGACAGATAGATATGGAGCATGCTGTGGCGGAACTTATGAAATCCGAAATACATGGGGAAAGTACTTAAGTATAGTTTTTACGATTTGATCAGAAGTCGCTGGAGTTACATTTATTTGCTGTTTTATCTGGCGCTTGGTTTTGTGTTACTGTTCTTAAACAGTGATTTATCCAAAGCGGTCATTACGTTGATGAATATTATTATAGTTTTGGTGCCCTTGATCGCTACCATCTTTGGCACCATGTACTTCTACAATTCCAAAGAATTCACCGAACTCTTACTCGCACAACCCATAAAACGTTCCGATATTTTTCTGGGCCAATACTTTGGTGTGGCCGGATCTTTGTCTTTGAGTTTGGTATTAGGTCTGGGGATACCCTTCATGGCCTACGGTCTTCTGAGGAGTGGCGCCGTATTCAATTTTTCTTTACTGCTGGGCATCGGTGTCTTCCTAACCCTAATTTTCACCGCTTTGGCCTTTAATATTGCCATAAGCAACGAAAACAAGATCAAAGGATTTGGTTATGCCGTATTGCTTTGGCTTTTTATGGCCGTGATATATGACGGTATTTTTCTGTTGTCACTTATCCTCTTTGAAGAATATCCCTTGGACACTTTTTCCATTATCGCAACGGCATTGAATCCCATAGACCTTTCCAGGACCCTTATTCTTTTGAAATTGGATATTTCCGCACTTATGGGCTATACGGGGGCCATATTCAAAAAATTCTTCGGAACCCACTGGGGTTTTTGGATATCCATCTTTGTTCTTATCCTTTGGGCTGGTTTGCCAATTCTGAGACTGAGATACAAATCCATTCGTAAAGACTTTTGAGATTTTTGTCAGGTACAAAAGGGGACCCTTCAGGTGCCTATTGTATCGAATCAAAATAGGGATCATTGGGTTTTAAAAACAAAGTTAATGGGCACGCTGTACCTTACTTTGACCTTTCTTCCCCGTTGTTGACCAGGTGTCATTTCCGGCAAACCGGCAATTATTCTTACGGCTTCCTCTTCCAAAAGACGGTCAGGCCCCCGTTTCTTGATATTCGCTACCTTCCCATTGGCATCTATTTCAAAGATGACAAATACTCTTCCTTTAATCCCCATCTCCAGGGCAACAGCGGGGTAAACCAAATTTTCCCGAATATGTTCCTGTACTTTTTGATTGAAGCATTCTCTTTTTTCCTGTTCACTTTCCAAGCCTTCACAACCCGGGAATATCGGCGCCTTTTCTATAATAGCGAATGGCACTGATATCTCTTCTTCAACTTCCTCAACCACCACATCTTCAATACGCACAATGGCATCTTCAATATATGTTTCCTGGCTACTTTCAGTGCTTTCAATAATGGTTTCTTCAATGTCAACTACATCATCAACAATTTCTATGACATCCGGTGCGTTAGGCGGAGGTGGTGGTGCTTCTGCCTTAATCTGTTCGGTTTTAGGAACCTCTTCACTGAAATCTTCCACCACATGTATTAGTTCGGCAAATTGTTGCGGTTTTTCATAGGTTTTCATTTCGAGAAGCCTCCATGTTGTAAACAACGCTAAATTGAGACCTATCAAAAAGTATAACCCTATGTTTCTGTTAATGTCTGCTTTAGGATACTTTTTAGGTGTCATGGCATCTATTTTTATGGTTTACTTAAAGATATTTCAGCCTGTTAACCTGCAAAATGACCCGCATCAGGAAGAGGCACTTAAAATCATAAAATTTGTTTGACCATAGCCCCTGTTTAGATATATGGTGTCCTGGACCTTAACAATTCCGGTAGTGCTGATCCGCCTAAATACGTTCCTTTTTAAAAAGTGCAGCAATACGTGGAATAGGCGAAAAGAAATAATGACAAATATCAAATATTCAAATATTCAAATCTGACAAAAATCATTGCTTCGTTATGGGAACCCTACTACTTTAGAGAGGATACGCTATAAGTTAATACAATATGAGTGTATAGCGAACTAAATATGGATTTTGGATTTCCAAGTTCCGGAAAATTCAATACATACCATTTCAGATGAAGTCTTTTAAACAAGGGGTTTTTGAAATTTTGCCTGTTCATACCATTCGGCTTTCTAATAGGACTTTGAAACTCCCCTTCGATAATTCATTTGTGTTAAATATGATCAATGACCCTGTATCTATGTATCAGTCAATACTTACATCCAATGGTTAGGCTCAGGAATGAAAAAAGTGTTTAACGGCTTTAAGCATACCAACAAAATAATATATGAAACGAATTATAATTGTATTGGTATTTAGTGGTTTTCTTATCAATTGTTCCGAGGACGAATATGGGCCTGTGAGTTGTTCACTTCCGGAAGGCTTAGATATGTTTGATGAATTATGGATGACATTTGACCAGGAATATGCCGCTTTTGAAATTCTAAACCAGGACTGGGATGAAATAAGGGACATTTATAGACCGCAAGTAACCAGAGCAAGTTCTTCCGTGGTTTTATTTGAAGTGTTTAAATCAATGCTTTTTGCTTTGGAGGATGCTCACGCTGATTTGCAAACAAATTCCAGTTTAGGAAATATTCAATATTATTACGAGGTTGCCAATGCTGCACCTAACAACTACATTGGCTGGAACGATCTAAAGCTCAATTATCTCGAAAACACCACTGAAGTTAATAGTAAGTTGGCCTATGGAAGCATAAAAGGAACAAGTATTGGCTATTTAAGAGTTGAAACCTTCTCAGGCAAAGCATCCGATTTTAACCTTGTTGACAGACTTTTGAGTGAATTTGAAAACCTTGAAGGAATTGTCGTTGATATACGAAATAATGACGGTGGTGAAGAAGTTAATGGTTATGAAATTGCAGGACGACTCACCAATACCGAAGTGAAATATCGCTATGGAAGGCTTAAAGACGGTTGTGAACCCAACCAACTAACCGATTTTATAGAATTGCGTTATCCCCCTGTTGGAGCAGAAAGATTTTTAGGGGATGTTGTGCTTTTGACTAATAAAAAGACCTTTAGTGCTGGCGAAGATTTTACCTTAATGATGACAGCCCTGCCCAATGTAACGCACATTGGTGATAACACCTGGGGCGGATTTGCTACAGGTCCGGACAGGAAAACCCTTTCAAATGGCTGGACCTATAGAGTATCAAGAGCCGTTAGCTACAATCTTGATAAAGAACCATTCATAGGGGGAATAGTGCCTGATGAAAAAATTATGATCTCTCAAGACGAAGAGGATAATAACATTGATCGAATTCTGGAAAGAGCGATAGAAATACTACATTAATTGAAGAACAATAACTATAGAGAAGTAGTCTTAGAAGCATTGGATTTTTATAGCCGCCCTGCCTACCTGCCGGCAGGAATTCCTTACATTCCAACCTATAAACGATATATTCTTTAGGAATCAAAGATTCCTTTCCTTCTTATCTGGCGTTTTACGCGACAAAGGTCCTTTGGCAAAATACCCGAATAACTAAGATCACCATAATCTGATCAAACTGATCTCAAGTTTACCCACTTATTGCATAGGCTTAACCCCTGCATAACGACAACCTCTCATTTTGCCTTAAGCTCCATCCGTTCAACTCACTTTAGACTTGGTCGGGACAGAACGGTTCAATGCCGCTCCTTACCTCCTTGCCTAAGGTATCGTCAGGACTCCAACCAGGGCCTCCGGGGATGGAGAATGACTACTTGAATGATGATACCGATAACTATTAAAAAAGCCATCTCAACTTTTAGCAGCAAATGGCTTGTGTGCGATGGTTCCTTTTTCGCCGCCAAAAGCGGTGCGTACTCCCCTGGCCTGGCGGCCGCTAAACTGTCCAGGGTAGACAGGATAGAATCCAGGCTGGCATGCATTTGGAACCATGCCCGTTCAAAGGCTGCATCTTTACCCTGCATCAGGGATGTTTCCAGTTCCAACAGGTCCAGGTGCTTTCTTTTAAGGTTATCCAGAAGCAGGGATCCCCTAGATCCGCTAAGGGTATGCCCGGTCCCGGAAGTCTGCTGTACCGTTGAAAGGTGTTTTTGGTCAAGCCAATGGGTAGTGATTACCAGGGTGAACACAAGTGCTGTGGCTTTGAACATCCTCAGAAGCGGATAACATCCTGGCCTTTCTCCCTTGTGTCTCCCTTGCATTCCGGACATCCCTTTCATACGGCAATGATCAGTGGGGTAATTTCCCTTGTGAAAAGTAATTTGGTTCCTGTACCCATACCTCAGGTTTTTCAATGTCCGGGTTCGTAGATCAATCGTAGAAAGGTGCTCAACCTTTCATTCTCACGGCTTACAGGAATCCCCGTCACGATTCCTATTAACAGGTTGTCGGCTATCCCCACTCTCATCTGAGGCCTTATCGTCATATCAAAGTAAGATCTCCCGGTGTTCTTGTTGAACTCGATACCGATAAAGTTCCGCGTTCCGCTGATCATATAGTGGAAATTGGTGTTAATCTGCCAATTGGTGTCTATGGCCCCCTCCGAAAAATGGTGGACAAACTGGGGACCGGTATACAATAGCGTATGGAGGTTGCGTCCCCATCGCTTGGCAACAATATAGAACGGGTTGTAAACATTTCCCGTGAACAGGTCTCCTTTTCCGTAGTTGGTGAACTCCGTCATCTCCAACTCGTGGATATAGCCAATGGCCATGGAGGTGTTGATCTTTTCGGCAACGAGAAAGGAGTATTGCCCTGCGAACTTAAGGCTGTTTAGCCTGCTATCCGGCGCGGCACCGTTTTGGGACGGGGGATAAATGGAAAAGGGAAGTTCTACCTCAAGGCCCAGCCTGTCTACCGGGGCCCATTCGTATTCAATCAATGCCTCGTACTGATCGTATCGGTTTCTATCGGTAATGCCAAACCCGATGTTCCACTCCCTTTCCCCCTTTCTTGCCCCCAGGTCCCTGATCAGGTCAATATACAGGGGCTCCGCATGCAGGATTTTCACAGGGTCCCTTTTTTTTTCGATGTGATGTATATAAATACTATCCCTATCTTGTTTTTCCGTTTCCTGCGCCCTGATCTTGGAGAGGGCAAACAGCATTAGAACAATGGTCAATCTCATGGTATTATAATGTTGGTCAATAGGTTCCTTAGATCAATTTTATACGCGTTTCCCGGTCTGTACAGCACCGTTTTTCGGGAAGAGACCTTATGAGGGACTATTTTTCCCATATTCGGACAAGGTTCAGCCGTTCCCCTGGAACATGGGTCATGCCCCTCTTCAAGAACCTTGAAAGACCTTTTTCAATGAGGAAAAAAAACTCTTATTCTGTTGCCCGGTAAACGGTTCGCCGGCATCCCCTTCTCCAAAGCAGACACTATGTACCTCAGGGATGTTCTTTTGGATAAGGGGCAAGAGGTCAAACGTAGTAGTATGCGAAAAGTCCAGAAAGCCTTTTTGCGGCACCACTGCCGTCCGGACCTTGAGGCTCTCGGTGAAGTTTTGAAAGGCGAGCGCGTTCAGGCCGGTGAAAAGTTCCATCTGGATGGAACCGATGTTCACATAGAACCTCTGGACGAGCTCGTTTCTTGCCCTCTGGAATTCATCGCTTTCGAGTTCCGATACTATCTTGCGCGGCGAGAAATCATATAGCTCCGAATCCGATAAGGGCATTCTATAGGGATGGACCAGGATAAGATGGATAATCTGCTGATAGTACAGCTTAAACGCATACTCTGCCAGTTTTAACGACTTGACGCTGAAATCTGTGGGGACTAATATTTTTTTCATGACACTATGGTTTTATATGGGAACAATACTATGTGCAGGACATTAAAACCGGATAAGAAAGAGATTGGAAAGACATTAGATTTTCAGCGACCCGTCTTGGTCCCTGAAAGGATATTAGGCAACTGTACGATGACCCGCGTCCCCTCCCCAATCACCGAATCGATCCGCAGTTCACCCCCGTGCAGAAGCACTATTTTTCGGGATAGCGGAAGGCCAAGGCCAAAGCCTTTGAAACCCCTGGCATTCGAGCCCCTGGAAAACGGTTCCAATACATCTTTAAGGTCCTCAGTAGGAATGCCGATGCCCTTGTCCTTTATGGAGATCAGAATGGTATGCTCGCTAACCAGGAGACCAAGGTCAACTTTCCCATCCTTGGAATACTTCAATGCATTATCCAGGACATTGGACAGGGCCGCCTGAATAAGCCTGTGGTTCCCCTTGAAAATGAGTCTGCTGGGATCTTTTGGTAAGAACCGAAGGTCACAACTTAACTTGCCGGAAGCGGGTACATTGAATTCCGTTTGAAGTTCCATTAGCAGCTCATCGGCCCTTATGTGTTCCCCCAACAGTGCCTCGGGATCGTTTTCGGTGTGGGCCAGTTCCAGCAGGGCATTGACGAGCCCGTTGAGCCGTGAGGCCTCTCTTTCAATGGTCCGGAGGGTGGCAACATATTCCTGTTCGCTTCGCGCATTGCCAAGGGCGACCTCGGTCTGACCGATGATGGCCGTCAAGGGGTTCTTAAGCTCATGGGAGGCATTGCGCACAAAACTGTTCTTCATCTCGAAAGAGGTCTCCAGCCTGTCCAGCATGTTGTTGAAGGTACGGGACAGCTCTCCCAGTTCATCGTTCTTGTTCCCATCAGGCAATCGCAAATGAAGCTTTTTCGCCCGAATCCCGTTGACCTGGCGGGTAATATCCGAAATAGGCTTTAGGACCCTTTTGGCATAGTACCGCCCCAATACAAAAAGTATGATTAAGCTTAGGACATAGGCTATTAGCAAGGTTCTTGAAAGATTTCCCATTTTAGCCGATCCATAAAGGTCCTCCGCGGACAGCACTACTATGAAATCCCCTTGATTGTCCCTGTATAGGATGGCTGTAAAATAGTCTTTTCCAACTTTGGTCCTGGCATGGCCGGCAGCAAGAACCTCTTCAAAGAATTCTTTTTCCAACGGAAGTGTATTAGGGGGAACCAGGGTTCCTTTGGCCATATTGATCTTAAAGATCTCCTCTTTTTCATTGGGCAGGGTTCGTACGTGCTTTTTGCGGATTTCCTCGTATATACTGGAGCTTAGTTCGTCTTTTTCCAGATAGGCCTGTGCCGCGATCGATGCCCTTTGCCTCAAACGGAGATAGAATTCGTTATGCATATGGTTTTCTACGGAAAAGTAGATGAACAGAAGAACCGACAGCAACAGCAGGGCGGTGAGGAGTACAAAGATCAACGCTATTTTGTCCCTAATCTTCATGCTCTTCGGATTCCCGCAAAGTGTAGCCCATACCAATCACGGTATGGATAAGTTTTGGCCCATACGGTCGGTCGATCTTATTCCTCAGATAATTAACATAGACGTCCACAACGTTAGTTCCAAGGTTGAAGTTAATGTCCCATACGCTTTCGAGAATATCGATACGGCTCAATACCCTGTTCTTATTCCTTAGAAAAAACTCCAACAGCCGAAACTCCGTGGAAGTCAATTTGATGTCGTCCCCCGCCCTTTTTACCGTTTTAGCATCGCGGTCAAGTTCCAAGTCGGACGCAGTCAGTCTTCGGCCCACTATCCCCATGGGAACGTGCCTTCTTGACAATGCACGGATCCTTGCCAAAAGCTCCTTGAACTTGAAGGGTTTCACCAGGTAGTCGTCTGCCCCAGAGTCCAGCCCCTCCACCACGTTCTCAGTTGTCCCTAGAGCGGTGAGCATGATAATGGGCAGGTTTTCGTGACCGAGTTCCCTGACCTTTTTTGCCACCAGACGTCCGTCCATCATCGGGAGTACGATATCAAGGATCAAAAGATCGATTTCCTTCTGCTCCAACAGTTCCAGACCCCGTGGCCCATCATAAGCCAAAAAAATCTCATGGCCCGCCTCGCGAAGTCCCTTTTCTATAAAGGCAGCTACGTTTCGTTCGTCTTCTATGACTAGTATTCTTTTGGACATCTACTGAGGTGTCAAGTGATATTGGGATTTATGATCTTAAAGATAAAAAATGGGGTACAACACCCTCTTTTAAAGTGATTAGAATGATATTAGAATTGCCGGGATGTTTAAATGTTTAAAATCGTGCAAATGGATAGGGCTCCTTAAAACAAATCTTTGAGCGAATTAATACTCCTTAAGTTCAAATGAAAACAATTGAGCTTGACCTGCATCGAGGCATTATTATTGTACTTAAGTGATATCTTTTAGTGAGGATGAGTCTCTTTTTTTGATATGTCTCCAATTCCAGAACTGTTTTGACTTGAAAGACGCTCTTTTTCAAAGCATCTGCTTAGGATTGGAAAGAGAAAACAAACGTTTTATTCTTGTTCCGGCGCTACGGTAAAATCATCACTAAAAACCACATCCCCATTTTGGTCCTGAAGTTCCACATTGTCCAGCATTCCTATCCCATCAAAGAAATAACTGATTTCCATGACCGGTCCTACGGATTCCACATAGGAGGTAGTGAAAACCGTCTCACCATTCAATTGTACCACCACATTTTTGTCCTGAGTACGAATTTCCACATCGTTCCAGGCGTACATATTGGTCCCCAACATGGTGAGATCTTCCGTCTTTCCGTTGTGTTGCCGGTCTCCCACAATTACAGACAATTCGCTGGCACAACCCTTACTCCCCAGCATAACCCAATAATATCCTGTTACCCCCTGAATATGTATGCTGATCATAGGACAGTCCACTGCTTCCAGCGGGGCCATCCTGAAGGTAGTTGTATGACTTAAATTGTCTCCATCCAATTCAAAATCCCGAACCTGGTAAAAGGCTTGTTGGAATTTTTGATTGATATCGATCCCCTTTGCCCCTATCTTTTCTTTGTCCAGGGCCAAATAGTCTTCCGCTAACCAGTGTTCCTTTCCAAAGGTGATAATGTTGGACATGGGTTGGCGTATCGCTATAAACCAGTCCTCATAGGTAACATGTACAGGGGTTTCCTTGATAATCTGCTCATCCGCAATGAGCTTTGCGGTAAAATAACCGGGGATGTAGTAAATATCGGTGCGTTCAGAGGTCCCTTTGAAAATTTCCACCCGTCGCGACCTATCCCAGCTTTGCTGTAAAAAGAAATGTTCCGCTTTCAACCCTTCAATATCGTAAGTGAAGACTACCGTATTGGGAAGCTCGTTTTCCACTGTTTTTTGGTAAGAGAAGTCCACCTCCGCAGGGTCATTCTGTGCCTTTGTCAGTACCTCTTGCATGCTATAGAAGATTAAAATCAAAGGGAGCAGCAGTAGCCCCGCTACTACAATCTTTTTAATGTTAGGTTTTAGTTTGTATTTCCTTCGGCTTTTTGGAGTTCTCCCGGTGCTGCCATTCCCCGACAATCGTTCTGCTTTAAGGTGCTTCCAGTTGGTAGTAAAGGCTACCTGGGTTAGTGCATCCAAAGTGGAGATATGCGGTAAGCGATGGTACTGATTGGTCCATATCCTTTTTAAGGTGGATACGCTTAATCTGCATCCGGTTTGTTCCTGAATGTAAAACGAAAGAAAATCATAGTCTTTTTGTGTCCAGTCCTGTCCGTTGGTTAAACCGGATTTCAGCTCAACCTGATGCTTTATTTCTTCTAAAAGTTCCCAGTCAGAACTCATTATCTCCTTTGTTAGCAGCGTATTACACTTGTGAACCAAAAGTGAATCGAAAATGAACTGAAAATGCTGTCCTCCCCTATCCGGACCAGACTACATTTAGGTTCATCAATTCAAAAAAAAGACAATCAAAATGAAAATCAGTTACACTAATTTACAGCTTATTGCCCTATTTGCGGTGGTCACCCTTAGCGCCCAACAGCCTATATTTAAAAAGGATCAGTGCACTATCTATTCGGAAGATAATGAAAGGGTGGCTTATACGGATACGATATTCCAGGGAAAACGCGCCTTAAAACTCGACGGACAAAGTAGAGCCATAGCTTTTTTAGAGGGTATTGAGGCAACGAATTTTAGCGTGGAAATGGACATTGCGGGAGCGGTTATGTCCGGTTTAGGTTTCCATGCAAAAGACGGCTTCAATTATCAATTTATCTACTTCAGACCCGGTATGGGGGGTACCCAGGAAGCCATTCAATATATTCCCATATATAATGGAGCACTTAGTTGGGTGTTTTATAACTATCCTACCTACGAGACTACCGCGGATGTAAAATCACTGGAGTGGTTTCATGCCGTTTTTGAGGTGAGGGGGAATAACCTAAAGGTTTTTGTGAATGATGAAAAAGAACCCAAAATGGATATCATCCTCTTTGAAAACCCGGTTAAAGGAGGAAAACTTTTGCTCCGGAGCTTATTTGGTCCTTCCTATTTTGCTAACGTTACCTACCGCCTCTTACCTGAAGAAAAGGTCGCTGCCAAAAACAAATCAAAAAGCAAGTTTCTTACGAAATGGGAGATCTCCGGGGAATTTTCCAGAGCCACCCCCGCCAGTGATTTTGAAAAGATCCTGAAGCAAGCGAATACCGCTAAACAATGGAAACCTATTGATGTCCCTGAAGACAATTATGTCAACTTTGCCCGCTATTTTGACTATCCCAAGGGAGTGGTGGTGGCCAAAACCACTATTGCAAGTAAAAAGGCTGTTTACGAAAAACTACATTTCGATTTTGTGGGCCGTGTGCAACTACTATTGAATGGAATTCCACTATTTGACTATCATAAGATCAGGTTCGAACGGATGTTTGATGGCACCTTTACTGTTGGGTTACCCTTAGAAAAAGGAGACAACGAGCTAACCGTAATTGCAGAAGGGGATGCTTCCTTTTTCGGAAAAGGCTTTCGCTACCTGGGGCGGGACCAACATACGAATTGGGGATTTATAGCACGATTGGAAGACTAATTGGGTATAGGTTGTATGAAAACACCTTGTCCAATCGTCTTTTTGGGAGCTTAAAAAACAAATTGGTGTTTTTGACCTCCTCCCCAATTTAGATACCGGTCATAGGTAGAGCATCCGAGCTATTTGATCTTTTAAAACTAGAGGTGTCACTATTCCTTTACAGCATTGAACAAGAAGGATGTACACTTAATAATACATTAATTTTTCCCGTGTGACAATATCCAATGGGAGGCTTACAATTTCAGGTGGTTGTTGGTTCATACCTAAGTATTTATACAAATATTCAATACCGTGATAGGCTTGTTCATAAGGCTTTTGGTTAATTAAAAAGTGTACCGTTCCATCCTGCAATAGTCTTTTGTTTTTCTCTAAAAGATCGTAACCTACAATACGAATATCAGAATCCTTTGAAAGTGCTTTGGACAAGACGTATGATTTTGAATTGGGCACAAAAATCCCCTTTAGGTCAGGAATTGAGTTTAGCTTCGCTTTGGCCTTTTCAACTAACTTGTGATCCTCCTGGGGAATGGAAAAAATCTCTATAGTGGCTTTTTTAATTCCATTATTTTCAAAATATTCCTGGAACCCTTCAATACGTTCTTTCACATTAAAATTAGGGTTCTCTGCTTTAGTTATATTGAACACTAAATAGCTGGAGCCAACTTTATGGCCAAAACTGAGCAACTCTCCTGCAAGACGACCCCCTTGATGCGAGTTTTGTCCAATATAACTGATCGCCCCGGAATCGTAATGACTGGACCCAATGAGCACAAATGGGATCTTATTGGCTTTACATTTGCGTATAAATACGTTGGTTTCGTCAAAAAGAACTTGAGCCAGCAGTACTGCTTCATTTTTGTCTTTGATTATTTGTTCTCCGACTTTTGAAAATGACTCCTTTTTATTTTGGTCATAGAGATATATTTTTACGATGACCCCAAGAGCCTTAAAATCCTTCGTTGCTTTCTTAGCTCCCCGAACGGGATCGGACCAATACTCACCCTCCTGATGTTTTGGAAGCAGAACGGCAATTTTGAAACTTTTGTTCAGGGCAAGGTTACGGGCAAATGTGTTGGGCACATAATCGAGATTTTCCATAATGTCTTTGATCAGTTGGGTGGTTTTCTTTGAAACATCCCCTCTGTTGTGCAAGACACGGTCTACCGTTCCTACAGAAACATTTGCAAGTTTGGCAATTTCCTTTATCGTTGGTTTTTCTCCCATGAATATTTGGCAATTATTGCTCGATTTTTTAAATAAAATTCAAAAAATACGCTTTTTTATTTTGATATTTCAAATTTAATTTAAACATTTGTTTCGTCCCGTGTGCGTTAACGGAGCTTTCTAATCAAATGTAAATATTAAATAGGTTCAAAAAGATTTTTAAAAAAATAAAAGTCAATTTTAGTTAGGATTTTTTTTTACCCTAAAACCGTTAACGCACACGGAAACACAACTTGATAACTGTTTTAACCAACTAATACTAGCTAGCATGGAAAAAAAGTCAATTTCATATCTCGTTGGATTGCTGCTTTCGTTGCAAATAATGAGCGCTCAATCCCAACAGGTTAGTGGTACGATTACCACAACGGACGATGAAGCGTTGCCGGGGGTCAACATTATAGAAAAGGGAACCACAAACGGTGTGGTAACGGATTTTGATGGAAATTATACGATAACCATTGCCGATGCAGATGCAGTTCTTATATTCAGTTCCATAGGATTTGTAAATCAAGAAATTACGGTAAGTGGAAGAACAACCATCAATCTGGTAATGGAAGAAGACATACAAAGCCTGGGTGAAGTTGTACTTGTAGGCTACGGTACCCAACGCAAACAGGATTTAACCGGTGCTATCTCCTCCGCAGATCTGGAACAGTTCCAAGAAGCGCCCAATACCAGTGTATTACAGGCCTTGCAGGGTTCCCTTCCCGGTATCACTATTGGGCAGACTTCCACAGCAGGTGCAGAACCGGATATTCAGATACGTGGACAATCCACTTTAAACGGTAATCAAAGCCCATTGATCGTTTTGGACGGAATAATTTATCGTGGTAGATTGACGGACTTGAATCCAAAGGATATTGAATCCGTGGATGTGCTTAAAGACCCTAGTAGCAAAGCCATCTATGGAGCCCAAGCCGCCAACGGTATCATTATTGTAAGTACAAAAAAAGGAAGGACTGCACAAAAACCCGTATTTAACTATTCTACCTTTTATGCGGTACAGAGTCCTACAAACAACAGGAGAACCATGAACCGTGAGCAATATTTGCGAGCTGCCAGGGATTTGGATTGGGAGAACAGTTTTTTGGCCCCCGATTTTATACAGGAAAATCCGGATTGGACGCTTGAGAACGATACTTTTTTCCTTCCGCCTCAGTTGGAAGGTCTGGCAAACGGGACTGATTTTGATTGGTTTGGCGAGGTGACCAATCCCGGATATACTATGGACCATCAACTGAGCGTCCGGGGAAGTTCTGAAAAAACCTCCTACTATATTTCGGGTGGTCTTACCAAACAGGTAGGTTGGATGTTGAACGACAATTTTGACCGCCAAACGGTGAGAGTAAACATTGATACCAAACTTACAGATTGGTTAACCATTGGCGCCAATACCTTTGGTTCGTTCTCCGACTTTTCCGGGGTTAGCCCCGATATAGTAAGTCTTGCATTAATGAGCCCATTGGTAACCCCAAGGGACGCAGAAGGGGAATTTGTGATAAATCCCATGGCCGACCTTAGGGTAAACCCCTTCTTACAAAGCCAACAGGATGATCGTGATAACCTGAACAATATCTCGGCCATTTTTTATGCCTCTATAGATGTTCCACAGATACCCGGGTTAAATTTCAGGATCAACTACAGTAATAACTATCGCTGGAATTTCCGGGGCAACTCGGACATCTATGGGGCCGGCTTAACGGGCACCGCCTTTAAGCAAACCAATTCTACCCATGATGTGTTGGTGGATAATATTCTAACCTATGACAAACGGTTTGGGAAGAACCGGGATCATAAATTAAAAGTGACTCTGGTCGCCGGGTTTAATACTATTGATTTTGAAGAGACCCGGGCTCAAGGTACGAACTTCTCCAATTTAGCCTTATCCTACAACAGTTTGGAACAAGCCGTAATTCAGGAAAACTTTTCTGGAGCCTGGGAGGAACGTTTTACAGCCCAAACCGGAAGGATCAATTACGATTACCAGGGAAAGTACCTCATCAATGCAAGCCTTAGACGCGATGCCTTCAGTGGCTTTTCGGAAAACAACAAATCTGCCCTGTTTCCCTCGGTAGGGTTAGGCTGGGTAATGTCCAATGAGGGTTTTTTAAGCACCTCTAAAGCTATTAATTTGCTGAAACTTCGCGGAAGTTATGGTAGTAATGGCAACCTGACCGACAGGTATAGTTCCCTGGCGCGGATTACGGCTCCTACAGGTTCCAGGTATGTTTTTGGCGACGGAGGTTCTACGATAAACGGGCAGACCGTGGCTTCCCTCGCCAACGACGATTTAAGATGGGAACGTACCGATGGAATAAACATCGGTGTCGATTTTGGCCTGTTTCAGAACCGTATCTCGGGCACCATTGACTATTACCAGTCAACCACCAACGACCTGCTATGGGATTTTATACTTCCGGAATTAAGCGGATTTAATTCCATCCGGGCTAATATCGGGGAAATAGAGAATACCGGTCTGGAGTTTGTCCTGAATTTCAGCCCCGTTCGTTCAACCGATTTCAATTGGGATTTTGGGATAAATTTTGCCACCAACCAGAACCAGATCAAGAGCTTATTGGGAGAGGATAGGGATGGCGACGGCAGGGAGGACGACCTTATCGCCAATGGACTATTTATTGGGGAATCCATAGGTACTGTTTTTGATTATGAGGTAGACGGCCTTTACCAAATAGGCGATACGGATATTCCCGATGGCTGGCAGCCTGGGTTTCAGCGACTGGTGGACCTGGACGGGGAAGAGGGTATCTCCCCCGAAGGTGACCGGCGCATACTGGGAAGGGAAGAGCCTGCCTATCAATTTGGTATCACCAATTCCCTGACATATAAAAACTTCTCCTTTAAATTCTTTATCAACTCCATACAGGGAGGAAGGGATGGTTACCTGGGAAGGAATGATCCCTGGACACGCGGATTTCAAACGCCAGGCAACGCTCAGAACAACAACAAGTTTGCGGACGTTGACTTTTGGACCCCCAGCAACCCCAACGCCAGATATAGAAGGCCGGACTTAGTTGGTCCGGTTACGGCAAGACGCTTTTTTGACCGTAGTTTTATCCGATTGCAGGACATTTCATTGGCCTATAACCTACCGGATAAAGTTTTGGAAAGAATAGGCTTTCAAAGCTTGAAACTATTCTTAAGTGGCAAGAACCTCATTACCCTGACGGATTGGGAAGGTTGGGATCCCGAGACTGGACAGGGGCTTGATTTTTCTGCAACACGAAATAATCAAACAATAGAATTTTTGCCTGTAATGCAGAGTATAACCTTTGGTCTAGACCTCTCATTTTAAATAAAAAACTATGAAAACGTTCAACCATAATTTAATAGCCCTATTTACCGTATTGTTTGTTTTTGTCTCTTGTGACGAAGAAGATTTTTTAAGGGAAGATCCTTTGGACTTTTTTAGCCCGAGCAACTCATTTGTTACCATGGAGAACTTCCAAAGTTCATTAACGGACCTTTATGCCAAATACAGGTTTATATACTATAATGGTGCCTTTGAGAATTACAATCATTTTCTGGGCACGGATATCATGTTCAACGCTCGAGGTACGGAGGACGGCAACAGGTTTGGAAATTATGTCGCCGCTTTGGATGCCACCTCTTTTATTCCGGAATATCATTGGGACCGTTGGTACAAGATTATCGCCAATGCCAATACAATCATTGATAGATTACCGGATTCGGAAATTGACCCTGACCAACAGCTCCCCTTAGAAGCCGAAGCACGACTTTTTAGAGCTCTGGCATACAGACATCTGGTGTATTTGTATGGTGGTGTTCCCTTGATTATAGCCGAAATATCATCACCCCAAACTGATTTTGTAAGAGCCTCCAGGGAAGAAGTGCTCGATCAAATTGTGGAGGATGCCGTTTTTGCAACGGAGCATCTCCCGGGAATCTCAGAGGTGGTAGATGGTAAATTATCCAATTTGGTAGCCTCGCACCTCTTAGCGGAAACTTACATCTCCCTGGGTAATTTTGATGGCGCGATAACAGCGGCATCCGTTGTCATTAACGATCCTGCAACAGCTTTGATGATGAATCGGTTTGGTTCGCGTGCCACTGAGCCCGGAGATGTGTATTGGGATCTTTTCCGCAGGGGAAACCAAAACAGGTCGTCCGGAAATAGCGAAGCCATTTGGGTCTCCCAAATGGAAGTGGACCTTCCGGGAGGTTTTATTACCACCGCCAACACCGCAACCAACAATCTGGAACGTTTTCTTGTCCCTGCCAGTTGGACCCTTAATGACCCCGATGGCAATTCCGGGATGCTCGGTTGGGTCGGTGACACTAACATTGGTGGCCGCGGGGTTTCGTTCATGAGACCTACGGCCTTTTTCGAAAACACCCTATGGGAAAGCGATTTTGACAATGACATTCGAAATTCAGAGGCAAATTACGTCCGGGATATTTTTTATGATAATCCGGACTCCCCCTTCTTCGGCCAAAGTGCCAGGGATAATCCCGGGCCATTGCTACTATCCCAAAGTTGGAGGTGGTATCCCTGGTTGACCAAGGCCACTACACCCGGCAACCATCCACCTGAACTCTATGAAGATCCGGATCGACTGTTGTTAAAATCCTCTGCCGGGACCACTTATAGAGATCGGTATTACATACGATTGGCCGAGACTTATTTGCTCCGCGCAGAGGCCTATTTAGGAAGAGGGGATGCAGGAAATGCAGCAGCCGATATCAATGTAGTGCGCCAACGCTCCAATGCTAACCTGGTTTCTGCAGGGGAAGTGGATATCGATTATATTTTAGATGAACGTGCGCGGGAATTAAGCTTGGAGGAGATGCGAAGAATAACCTTGCACCGTACCGGCAAGTTGGTGGAAAGGGTACGGCTGTACAATGATCTGAACAGCGACGACATAGCAGATTTTCATGGGCTCTGGCCAATTCCGGCAAGGGAAATAGAAGCAAATATCAATGGTAACCTTGAACAAAACCCAGGATATTGATACCAAGTAGTTTGAGTTAGTTTAGTTTTTTTAAAAAGGTCCCAGGGAGTAATTCTTGGGACTTTGATTGTTTTTTTAATGATGGCCTTAATTTTAAAATCGCTACAGCAAAGGTATATAACCTATTAAAAGAAAAATTTGGATAAACTGGCAACATTGGACTATGTTTCTTTGGGCATCTATCTAATTCTGATGGCAAGCGTAGGTTTGTTTTTTGGGTGGTTTGTAAAGGATATCAAAGGGTATTTCAAAGGCGGCAATACTATTCCCTGGGGCATTTCCGGCATTAGTAACTTTATGGGCTCTTTGAGCACTTTCGTGTTTATTGCTTATGCGGGAATTGCCTACAAAGACGGCCTCATTGGGGTTACCGTACTCTGGAGTGCCGTGGTACCCTTTTTCTTTGCCGCATTGATTCTCGGAAAACTATGGATGCGTTCAAGGATTCTCACGCCAGTTGAATATCTGGAAAAACGGTTCAATGCCAATATTCGGCAACTGTTTGGATGGACAGGTCTGGGTATGCGCTTTCTTGATAATATGGTCAGGCAATACGCTATGGGCATTTTTTTGGTAACGGCCACTGATTTAACATTTGTTCAAGCCATTATCTTTTCGGGGATGATCACAACACTTTTTACTATCGTTGGTGGGGTTTGGGCCGTGGTGGTGATGGATACCTTACAATTCGTTATCCTGATCTTTGTTTCTTTTCTGTTAGTACCCCTTTCCCTGGAAGCAACTGGAGGACTTGGTGTACTCATGGACAAATTGCCCGAACACTTTACGTTTTTCTCAGGTCCAAAAGGACAGCCTTTATGGTTAACGGTCTACTTTATCATGATACTTTTTAAGTATAACGGCAATTGGGTCTTTATCCAAAGATTTTATAGTGTAAAAGATGAGCGGGCCACTAGAAAACTTGGCTTCCTTTCAGCTACATTGTTGTTTGTGTTTCCCATTGTTTTTTTGCTTCCGGCTATTGCCGCTGCAGATATCCTTCCGGGCCTGGAAGATCCCGAACAGGCGTATGTGGCCGTAGCTGTGCATTTACTTCCGGCAGGCTTGCTGGGCCTTATGATTGCTGCTATGTTCTCGGCGACCATGTCCTCCCTGAATTCAGAATTCAATATAATGTCTGCGGTTTTGACCAACGATATCTACAAACGTTTGATTAATCCTCATGCTACCGACAAACAATTGATTTTTGTTGCGCGTTTAAATATCATCCTTGTCGGTACTGTGGTGATCATTGGTTCATTGTTCATAGGAAAATTGGGCGGTGCTTTTGAGGCAAACAAAATACTGACAGGACTTTTTGCCATTCCTCTGGCTATTCCACTTGTTTTAGGGCTGCTGTTCAAAAGAACAAACTCGGCCGGAGCCTTCTTTACGGTCCTGACAGGTATTTTTACCGGCCTGTCTCTTACTATATATGGCGGTATCACTTGGGAAATGGCAACATTGATACAGATGGCAAGTTGCATTGTTGTATTCTTGGCCAGCGGATTCATTTTAGACTCAGAACAAGCCTATCGGGAAAAAGTGAATACGTTTTTCATGAAAATACGAACCCCTTTAGCACCAGATGAAATTGGCAAGTCAAGCCCAGAATTTCGTTTTGCACTGGCCAACCTTTTTTCAATTGCCATAGCAGTATCAGGTTTATTGTTTTGTGCTGTCAGTGTTGTTTCCATTGAACAGGCCAGTGGAAAAATTGCGTTGGGTATGGGAGCTTTCTGTATGGTATTATCTGTCTTTTTAAAATGGTTCACTACGGGAACATTCAAATTTTCAAAAAAATCCTTGAGATGATAAAAACGAATTCTCTAGTACATGATGATTTTTTACTAACGGATAAGCTGTCGAAATCGCTATACCATGATTTTGCCAAAACATTGCCCATAATCGATTTTCACAATCATTTGAATCCCTCTATGATTGCGAATGACAATCAGCCGGAAAACTTGTTCACATTATGGGTCATGGTAGATCAATATAAACATCGGGCCATGCGCATGAATGGTATTCCGGAAGATGGCATAACCGGAAATGCCAGCGATTACGAGAAGTATTTTAACTGGGCCAAGACCTTACCAAGGACGCTGGGCAATCCACTTTATCAATGGAGCTATCTTGAACTTCAACGCGTTTTTGACATCCATTTGGAATTAGATGAAAGTTCAGCCAGGGAGATATGGGAAGAATGTCAGGACCAGATTAATTCGGGCAAGCTATCAACCACTATGCTCCTAAAAAAATTCAATGTTGAAGTATTATGTACTTCCGATGATTTACTGGATGATATTTCAGCACATAAAAAGGCTTCTGAAAAAGGTGTAAAGGTTTTACCTTCTTTACGTACCGATAGTATCTTGGATCAATCAGATACATTCCATTCATGGTGTACTGTTTTGGAAGGTTTGCTTCAAACCAAAATTAAAGATCTGGATAGCTTTGAAGCCGCTTTGGAAAAAAGATTCGATGTTTTTTCAGATGCAGGATGCAAACTGGTTGACCAGGCCCTGGACGCTGGTTTTGAATTCAATTGGGTTGATAAATCCAAGGCCGACACTATTTTCAAACATTTTTTGGCAGGAGAGCGATTGAACGATTTGGAGTCAGTTTCCTTACAGTCCTATCTTTTGGTCTGGATAGGAAGAGCCTGCGCCCAACGTGGTCTAATTTTACAGCTGCATATCGGGGCACAGCGCAAGACCAGTTCACGCCTAAGACAGCTGCTGGGAAATACAGGAGGCTTTGCTGCCATAGGAGCTCCCAGTAATGTGGCCACCCTGGTCGCTATTCTGGATACAATGGATAAAAACGGGCAGTTGCCCAAAACGATTCTTTACAATCTAAATCCGGTCGATAATGTTGCTTTTGCCTCTTTGACAGGTTCCTTTTCTGAGGATGCTGTTGTAGCGAAAATTCAATTTGGTCCGGCATGGTGGTACAATGATCATTACGAGGGCATCATAAATCAATTAAAGGCGTTGGCGAGTCATGGCCTGTTGCATAATTCCATAGGTATGACCACAGATTCCAGAAGCTTTCTTTCCATGTCCCGACATGAGTATTTTAGAAGGGTATTTTGTCAATTCATATCGGGCTGGGTCAAGAAAGGATTATTGCCTAATGACAATGCTGTTTTAAAAGGACTTGTCGAAGATGTATGTTACCGAAATGCAAAAAATTGGATATTGAAATCAACTATCAAATTATGAACGACAAGATTGCAGTAGTAACAGGAGCTGGTGGTACGCTCTGCTCGTCAATGGCGATAGACCTGGCAAAACAGGGGTATAAAGTGGCCTTGTTGGGAAGAACCTTGTCAAAACTAAAAAAGGTCGGTGATGAAATAAAAGCAAATAACGGTATTGCCCTGTGTGTTTCCGCTGATGTTTCGGATGAGGTATCCGTAAAAAAAGCAAAAGACGTCATTGAAAATCAACTGGGAACCTGCACCTTATTAATAAATGGTGCCGGAGGAAACCAGAATGATGCCTTGCCCAATATTGCAGAATTTGACGAACGTGAACTTAATGACACCGAAGAGGTGAAGGGTTTTTTTAATTTGAGCATGGACGTTTTTCAAAGCGTGCTCCATATCAATACCATGGGTACGGTCATTCCGTGTTTTGTTTTTGGGAAAAGTATGGCAAAAAACAAAAAAGGAAGCATCATCAATTTTGCTTCTATGACGAGCTATCGACCTATTACCAAAGTGGCGGCCTATGCTATGGCCAAAAGCGGCATTGTAAGTTTCACACAGTGGTTGGCCGCCTATTTGGCCCCTGCCAATATACGTGTCAATGCCATTGCGCCGGGATTCTTTTTAAACGATCGCAGCCGTACGATGATGTTCAATGAAGTGGGTTTGCCTACGGAACGTGCACAAAATATACTGTCACACACCCCCATGGGCCGTTTTGGCGAAGCAAAAGAACTTATTGGCTGTATGAATTGGTTGATTGATGAAAAAAATGCTGGATTTGTAACAGGAATAACTGTTCCGGTAGATGGGGGGTTCTTGTCGTGTCCCGGAGTTTAAAAGGTTTAGAGAGGATGAAATGATAATGGATTATAAGATCGAATGTCTATTTTTTGCTTTGCTGCTATATGCATCCATTACAGCACAACAGGGCGTGGGTATTGCATCCGAGCCAATAGGAGACGTGCGACCAAGAAACGCTCATGAAATAGCTTCCTCCAATTGGTCACTTGGAGGTGAAACCATGGATCGGGATTTTACCGATTTCAATGAATGGAAACAATATTTGGGCCCAACGGGAACAAAAAAAATCCGTTTACAGGCTGGTTGGGCCAAATGTGAACCCCAAAAAGGGGAGTACCATTTTGAATGGCTCGATACTATCATTGATGAGGTCATTGCTCAGGGCGTAGAACCTTGGTTGCAAACCTCTTACGGAAATCCAATTTATGAAGGCGGGGGTATGCCTAATTTATCCGGAGGCTTTCCGGTATCCGCGGAAGCATTGGCCGCATGGGACAAATGGGTCACTGAATTGGCCAAACGATATAAAGGAAAAGTTAGGATTTGGGAAATTTGGAACGAGAGTGATGGTAATCCTAAAAATACACCGGAGGCCTATGCCCAGCTTTTCATCCGTACTGCAGAAATCATACGCTCCGAAATACAAAATGCGCAAATTTATGCCTTGTCTTTGGCCGAAATTGAAACCGAGTATGTAGCACCTTTTTTACACTATTTAAAAGAACGGGATAAGCTTCACCTTGTTGATGTAGTCACACTCCACGGATATACGTACCGCCCCGAGGATTGTTATGAAAAATATCAAAAAATAAGACAGTTGGTGGCAAGGTATTCCAAGGATATCATAATCGGTCAGGGCGAGTTGGGTTGTCCTTCGGAAAATCAGCCGCATTATGCGCTTAGAAATCACCCCTGGACAGAAGTTTCGCAATCAAAATGGCTTTTGAGGAAAATGCTGGGAGATCTGGGCCGTGACATTCCTTCCTTATATTTTTCCATAATCGATATGAATTATGTCAAGGTCTTAGGATATGAAAATGGAAGAGTAATACCACTCAAGGAACCCGTATACACTGTAAATACGAAAGGATTGATAAAAGCTAATAAGGATAATACTGTAGCGTATTTAAAACCTTCCTATACCGCATTTCAAAACCTAACGTCGATTTTTGACCATTCATTGACGCGAATTTCCAATTATCCATACAGGACCGATTCCCCGGATTCCCTTTCCGTATATGGCTTCCAATCGAAAAATTTCGATTATCAGATCGTTGTTATTTGGAAGGATAGTGATATCCCCAATGACTTCACAGAAAAAAGCAGTGTAAAATTCGAGTTCCCCAAAGCAAATTTCGGTGAGCCTGTTTATGTGGATATGCGAACCGGTGAGATACACGAAATACTGAAAACCCACTGGAATAAAAACGGGACATATTATGAGTTTTTAAATATTCCTGTTTATGATTCCCCCATTTTGATTGCAGATAAAAGTCTTGTTCAGATAGCGTACAAAGAATAGATAAAACCAGGAAGGATGAGTACAGATGATTATAAAAAAGAGGTTGGCATGATGAATCTTGAAAAATTGATTCAGGTGCGTGAAGGTATCCCTACCCAAAAGTTCCCCATTCCGGAAAAGGAACTTTTGGATCGTTTCGAAAACATATATACCGGGGCGATAAATGATGTATTACGGGAGTTTACTTTGTTGGACCAGGCATTGCCAATACGGATACAACCTTTAGAACGTTACAAGACGGTTGCAGGCATAGCTTTTACAGTAAAGAGCTCTTCCAGCACAAGGATCAGTGGCGAGATGGAATACCGTACCAAAATGCTTGATGCAATGCATGAAAATGCTTTTGTAGTATATGACACCAGTGGTGATGAAGCATCTACTTCCTGGGGCGGGGTCATGACCGCAACGGCAAAAAGTAAAGGCGTAAGGGCCGTATGTGTGGATGGTGGTATTAGGGATACACACCAGATATTGAGGGCCAATTTCCCTGTATTTTACAAGTACCGCTCCTCCAATGGTAGCTTAGGCCGATGCCTGATTACGGATTACCAAATTCCAATACAAATAGATACATGCTTTATAAAACCGGGAGATGTTATTGTAGGGGATGTTGATGGTGTCCTTTCAGTGCCCAGGGATATTGCTTATGAAGTGCTGTTAAGAGCAGAAGATATCCGTAAAAACGAAAAGAAAATTTTCGGTTGGGTAGAGGAGGGTCAAACGGCGAAAGAGATATCGGATAAGGGGGGATATTTTTAATATTCCACGTCTTGAACAAACCAGGTGTTCTAAAAGCGTTAAAACGCTATCGCAATAGAAAGGATAGAAAATTACCATTGAATGAGACTCAGTTTTCTTTTTTTTGGAAATAAACCTGATGAAAAATGGCAGCTGTGCCGTCAGATGGGAATAGACCATGCCATTGCAAAACTGGCCCCCAATTTAACAGGAGACCTATCCATAGACCATTACGAATCTTTCGCCCGATCGAAAATGATTTTTGAGGAACACGGCTTTCAACTTTGCGGATTGGAGGGCGATCAGTTCGACATGCATCGCATTAAACTTGGGCTACCAGGAAAAGAAAGGGATATTGAAGTATATCAAAAAATGCTCGAAAATATGGGGCGATTGAAGGTTTCCCTGCTGTGCTATAATTTTATGGCTACAGGATGGTACCGCACCCATCATGCCCTGCCGGAACGCGGAGGTGCATTGGTGAGCGGATTCAATTATGACACGGCCAAAAATGAACCTGTTTCGACCTATGGGGAGTTTAGTGAAAATCAGATTTGGGACAACTACCAATGGTTTATTGAGCAAGTAATGCCGACCGCAGAGGCCAATAATGTAAAAATGGCCTTGCATCCGGATGATCCACCCATTAGTCCCGTTCATGGAATTGCCCGTATTCTAACATCGGCAAAAGCAATGGAAAAGGCACTTTCTTTTTCAGATAGTCCTTCTCATGGACTTACGTTTTGCCAGGGCACGTTCACGACAATGAACGAAAACCTGGAGGAAATGATTTTAAAGTATAAGAAGAACGATAGAATTTTCTTCGTTCATATTCGGGATGTAATAGGCACTCCTTTTAATTTCCGGGAAACTTTTCATGATAATGGTCCAACGGATATGTTCAGGATGATGCAACTATACAAAGAGCTTGGACGCAATGTCCCTGTGCGTTCAGATCATGTTCCCACTATGGCAGGAGAGGACAATAAAAATACGGGTTACGCAATGAACGGTAGCTTGTTTGGGGTAGGCTACATAAAAGGGTTAATGCATGCGTGCGGAATTCAGGTTACATGAGAATAAAGAAACCCATGGGAATGAAAAATAACTGACTTATTTCAAGGCAGTCCCTTTTGGTGTTGCTTGTGACCGTGTTGATTAATTTGATGTATGGAATCACTACGAAAAAACAGTTTAAAAAATAAAGAATGAGAACATTGGTCCTTGTTGGTACACTTTTAGTACTCGGTTTAAAAAGCCCGGCTCAGACGAAGAATGAATTACCCAATATTGTTTTAATAGTAGCTGATGATCTTGGTTATGGAGATCTTTCATGTTATGGTCAAAAGAAATGGAAAACGCCAAGAATCGATAATCTGGCCTCACAAGGTGTCCGTTTGACCGATTTTTACGTTCCTACCCCTTATTGTGCTCCCTCACGGGCAACACTATTGACGGGGAAATATCCTTTCAATCATGGATTGATGGACAATCCGGCACCGGATGCAACGGCTTATTTTGATACCGTGGGGTTGCCACTAAAAGAAACCTTACTGAGCGATGTATTAAAAGAACAGGGGTATGCCACCACCTGCATCGGAAAATGGCACCTTGGACATCAGGCAAAATATCTACCTACGCAGCGGGGTTTTGACAGCTATTATGGCATTCCGTATTCAAATGATATGCGACCGGTCCATCTGTTGGAAAACAAAACCGTAGTTGAATATCCCGTGGTGCAATCTACCCTTACCTCGAGATATACCATGAGAGCTATGGAATTTATAGAAAAAAATAAGGATGTCCCGTTCTTTCTGTATTTACCACATGCCATGCCCCATAAGCCATTGGCACCATCTATTGATTTTTACACCCCTGAAACCAAAAATGACCTGTATGCCGATGTGATACGGGAATTGGATGATTCGGTTGGAATGATTTTGGACAAGTTGAACGAACTTTCACTGAATGAAAATACCATTGTAATCTTTATGTCCGATAACGGTCCCTGGTTTGGAGGGAGTACCGGGGGATTAAGGGGAATGAAAGCGCTTACCTGGGAAGGAGGTCTAAAGGTCCCATTTATTATCAGATGGCCTGGGAATATACCCCAAAATCAGGTGCTGCATAATCCGGTAGCTTCTATGGATATTTTCCCGACATTGCTCAATATGGCAGGTATTGCGTTACCCGAAAAGAACAAACTGGACGGAAAGGACATTACACCGGTATTGACTTCATCGTCGGAAACACCGCATGAAGCATTATTAGGTATGTTCGGAAGGGAGATCTATACGGTACGCAGTGGCCCGTGGAAGTTGCATATAAAAGCCCGTACCGATACACCGGACTATATGTTAACGGACTGGGAAGACCCAAGAGGCCCGGACGGGGTAACCATTTTAGGGCCTTATGAGCAACCAAGGCCTTCTGAATATCCGGGATTGCTTTCTGGTGAAGGGCCCGAGAATATGATGTTATTTAATTTGGAAAAAGATCCCGGGGAACAGCATAATGTTGCCGCTCAACATCCGGAGGTGGTCAAAACACTAATGCAATTCTACAAAAATCAAATACAAACAATTCAGGGGAATAGATAAAATGGGAAATTCAAAAAATCCGATCCGTCAAAGGGTGCAAAAAGGGTAAGTGCCCCCTAAAAACAGCTACGGTTTCAACGGGTACCACCTTGATTGTTCCATTGAAGCATCCAGATCTGCGAAGTGTGTCACTTCGCAACTGTAAAGAAAGCGATACGGTGCGAAGTTTCACTTGCCCGCCTTTGGCGGGAATTTCGCACAGCGGGCCTATTTGACGGTTTACAGAATAATCAATATCCAAACAAAAAGCCCTCAATCTTGAGGGCTTCTATTTTTTAGTGCGGCTGAAGGGAGTCGAACCCCCACGCCTCCCGGCACTTGATCCTAAGTCTGGATAACCTAAGAGAGTAGGTGTTACTTTAACCAGGTTGCTCCGTATATCTCAAATAAGGAGTCACTTTCTCATGCCCCTTAGGAAAATTAGTATGGGCTTCCTTTTCAGAAAGTGAAGGATCAATAATTACATCCTCCTGTTGCTTCCAATTAGCTGGGGTCACAATAGGGTGCTTGGCACTAAGCTGCAACGCATCCACAACGCGAAGAATCTCATCAAAATTTCGCCCAACGGCCATAGGGTAAGTAAGCATCAACTTAATGTCTTTTTCGGGACCAATTACAAAGACGGAACGAATTGTATGCTTTTCAGAGCTATTCTTATGGATCATGCCATAAAGTCTGGCTACATCGGCATGCTCATCGGCGATGATGGGAAAGTTGACTTTGGCGTTCATGGATTGCTCGATATCCTTAATCCAACCCTTATGGGATTCAAGGCTATCAACACTTAAAGCAATGGCTTTTACATCCCGTTTTTCAAATTCGTCCTGTAGCTTTGCCACTATCCCTAATTCGGTTGTGCAAACTGGGGTATAGTCCTCGGGATGCGAAAACAACAGACCCCACTTGGAACCCAACCACGTATGGAATTGCAAATCACCCATTGTTGTTTTGGCATAAAAATCTGGTGCTGTGGCTCCTAAAGTTATCATGTGCTAACTAAATTATCAAATAACCTTGAATTTCAAAAGAGCGAATAACCTTATATTTACTTAGTAGCTAAATGAAAATGGAGGACAAGAATAAAATAACAGCCATTCTCGTAGATGATGAAGAAAGACATCATGAAACATTGGGCAAGATGCTCAGTAATTTTTGTCCGAACATTGAAACATTGGGAAACGCATATAACGTAAAGGAGGCGGTAAATCTTATTAAAGAGAAGAATCCGGAAATCATTTTTTTGGATATTGAGATGCCAGGGGGCAATGGTTTCACACTATTTGACCATTTTGAGGAACCGCCTTTTGAGGTGATTTTTACAACCGCCCACGACCTCTATGCCATCAATGCGATTAAATATGCTGCCCTTGATTACTTAATGAAACCAATTAACATTAGGGAATTGCAAGATGCGGTTACCAGAGCAGTCAAGGTTATCAACAAAAAGGAGGATAAAACGAGTACTGAAAAAATCAATGTCCTAAAATCGAATTTGAGGCTAGAAGACCAACGCTTCACCAAAATAGCCCTTCCGTCTTCCGATGGTATTGATTTCATTGAAGCAGAAGCCATCATAAGAGCAGAAGCTGAGCGCTCATATTCAAATTTTTATTTGCAAAGTGGCAAAAAGATTTTAGTTTCGAAACCATTGAAGGAATACGAAGCATTATTGGAACAATGTAATTTCTTTAGGGTCCATAAATCGCACATGATAAACCTGACGCATTTGGAAAAATACGTAAAGGGAAAAGGGGGGTACGTAATCATGAATGATGGTTCACATGTGGATGTTTCAGTAAGAAAAAAAGATGATTTGTTGAATCGATTAATGTAGGTCATTTGGAAAACAAACGGTAACCTTAGTTCCAATTGGACCCTTCCCGTCTTTCAGGTCTACAATTTCAAAGGTGTATTCATTGGCTTCCTCAGAGTTATTCAGCAACTCCAAACGGGTTTCCAAATTGCTAATGGCTACAGATTTATGTCCGGGGCTTCGATGCTTCAAAGCATTTTCTCTTCCTATACCATTGTCTTCAATAGTGCAAATTATTTTTTCCTCCACTTCAGCCAGATTGACTTTTAATTTCCCTTTTCGTTCTTTGAGTTTACTTAGCCCATGAATTACTGCGTTTTCTATAAAGGGCTGCAAAAGCATTGGGGGAATCAGCGTATCATGAGGGTTATCAATGGTTTCGGTAATATAGTAATCAAAACTATTGTTGAAGCGAATTTTTTCCAGTAATAAGTATTTCTCCAAAAATTCTAGTTCTTCTGAGATGGAAATATATTTTGTGGTCGAATTAATCAAATTCTTACGCATCAATCCGGCAAACTCGGAAATAAAATCTACTGCTCTATTCGTTTCGTTACTCAAGATGTACGATTGCACGGATCCAAGTGAGTTAAAGATAAAATGTGGGTTCATTTGTGAAGACAACATCATCATCTTAGATTGTAATGCCTCTTGACGCTCCTCCTTAATTTGTTGCTGGTGGAATTTTTCGGCTTCCCGCTGCGCTTTTTTCAATTCAACCTCGACTCTTTTCCTTATTTCAATTTCCTGACGAAGCACCTTGGTTCTGTCCTTTATTTTCTCCTCCAATAAGAGGTTCATCTTGCTCAGCTCATCTTTGGATTTCTGAAGCGCTATATTGAGCCCCGAGGTCTCTTCAAACAATACGGTATTGTATATTGATATGGCAGCTTGCGATGCAATAACCTTTAGGATTTCGAGGTCGCTACCCTTAAATAAGCCTGAAAATTGATGGTTCTCCAAATAGAGTACCCCTATAAGCTGTTGCTGTCTAATGAGAGGCAAAGCCAGTAAGGACAAAATGTTATTTTTGTCTATGTATTTATTGTCGACATCGGCAATAGTCTTTTGGTTTTCAAGTACAAATTCCTTTTTTGAATCAACTACATATTCGATAATATTGGTCGGGATTTTGCTTTCAGCCAAGGGTTTTTTTCCAAGGGATTTCATTTCCTTTTCTGAGGTAATCTCAGCCTCAACATAGGGCGTGCCCTTTTCAATTAAAATCAATAGACTTCGATCCGCTCCTGCATTCTCCATAATTATGCTGAGAAGTTTTCCAATCACATTTCCCTTATTAACTTCCGAGGAAATGGCCTGCATTGATTTTATAAGGCTTGTGGTATCAAGGTCAGTACCTTTGCTTTTACTATAAAAATCTTTTTCTTCTATTTTTGTTTTCGCCAAAGCCCCCCATTGGTTATAGACACTTTTGGCATTCTCTTTAAAACCCGTGGCAAGTACTGAGTACTCGCTGGATTTCAACATGTCGAAGGCTACTTCGTAAGAAAGAGCCTTTACACCCATAAGCTCCCCTTTTTCTGCCCATTTCAGGGTTAAATTAAAAGACGTCCACGCATCTTCCATATTTCCTTTCCTACTTTTCAGTAGCGTTTCTATCAAATGATACTCTGCACTGAAATTTTCAGGCATGCTTTCACTCCAGAGTTTCAAAATGCTTTGATTATCCTGAATTCTTTTTTCCAGTGGCTTCGATAACTTTTGATTTTGGTAAAACAAGCAGAGGGAATCAAGAAAATAGTGTTTTGGCACATGGGGTTGGGACGCAGCGTACACCACTATTTCCTCATTTTGTTTTAACAAGTCGGTGGCTAGCTTGAATTCCTTTAAGATGCAGTGCGTCCAACTCCTAAAAATATAATGATGTGATATGGCGGTAAAGAATTTAACATCAAGAAGTAACTTCAGAGCCTCCTCTTCAACAAGTTCATAGTCGGAATCATACCTGTTTAAAAGCTTTAGGATACTGCCCTTTAACAAGCGCATTAATGCCAACAGACCTTGATTGTTGACATTTTGCATGAATGCAATGCTTTCATCGCAAAGATTCAAGGTCTCGCTTAAGTCATTCCCAGCTAAAAAAACATCCCTGACCTTGGCGTAAAACGAATAGCCAGCATAAGGAAGATCACCCGTTTCAAGACCGCTGTAAATGGACTCATCAAGATTTGCTGTACCTGCAAGAATGGGTTCTTTGAAGTGTTGGATGAAAATCGGAAACACGGAAAGTGTTCTGCTTTTGTATTGATCGTTTTCCACCTTCTTCAAGAGCTCTACTCCCAATTTTCCAAAATTGTAGCCGCGGTCAAACTCTTTGTAAAACGCAACCAACAGGGAGCCCATAAAAACCAAAGCAAAGGGAGTGGAATTGGTTAGGCCATGACGCAAGGTTTGGTTGGCCATTTTCAATGTGCCCCAAGCAAACAAGTATAGATTGACAAAGTAGGCAGACGCATTCATGTTGACCAGAACATCCATAATGGCAAGTTCTTCGGGAGATGTCATTTTCTTTTTTGAAAGCTCGTTGAACAAGTCTCCTGTCTCTGTGAGTGAGTTAAAAAGCTGATATTCCTTTTCTATAAGAGGCTCTAAAGTGTTTTTTACAAAATGTTGTTCTCCGTCAATTTTAAAAAGGGTGAGTGCCTTAAGACCGGTTTCTATGTTTTTCTCGAACATGGCATAGCTTTCATAGAAAAGCATCTTCATACGTAGCAGCCTTACTTTTTCCAATATGTTTTCCGTGGAATCATATGCTTTATCGGCATATACCTCTGCAGACTCTAAATCATTTAATAAGCAACAAGCTTCTGATAAGCCTAAATAACAATCGAATAGGTACTGTCTGATCTTGAACTTTTTACTCAAATGAAGTGCCAGTTCAAAGTGCTGTTTGCTGGCTTCCGGTGTTACCGATAAGGCCAAATCGCCATTTAGCCCAAGTATAAGATTGATTATTGTCGTCGCATCTTTTTTGGAAATCAATTCTTTGGCTGCCAAAAAGTGCAGAAGAATTTCCCCAACAGAATAGCTTTCATTCGCTCCTTTTTTCAAAAAATATTCCCCAATTTGAAGGTGCAACTGTTCATTGGTCAATGGAAATGCCGGAATTTTTAATTGATATGATACCTGTTGTACACGGTCATGGGTGAAGTGGTATTGCCGTACATCGTTTTGTATTGATTTTGAGATATATCCGCTGCCCATGGAAACATCAAGTAGTATTGGAATAAGTGTTTTTTCAATCCCGCTGATTTCAGAAATCAAATCCAGGTCAAATTTTCCGGCTATGCATGATGCGATTTTGAAAATAATCTGTACTTCATATGAAAGTGTATCAATTTTTTGGGTAATCAGGTCAATCACATTTTGAGCGAGCCCCTCCTTTTTGATACCGGATTTGTCCGAGCTCCACATATGCTGGTCGAAATCATACTTAAGAAGTCCCTTTTGATATAATGAATTGACAAACTGCTTGATAAAAAATGGATTACCTCCTGTTTTATCGAAAATCAATTTTGAAAGCTCTGTAGTTTCGGATTCATCCATTCCCAATGCAGTGGCAATCATTCGATTTGCCAACCCTCTTTCCAGTGGGTCGACAAAAAAATGATGGGAATGTGGCAACTTGGCATTTTCAGTCTTAAACAAATGAAATGGATGGTTACCATCTACTTCATTGCCTCTAAAGGAGAATAAAAACAAAGCCCCTTTTCCTTCTTGTTGTACTAATGATTTCATCAATTCTAAAGAAGGAGGGTCGCACCATTGCCAATCATCTATGAACAAAACAAGGTGTAGTCCCAGAGCGGTAATTGCTTTGCAAAATTTTTGGAATACATAATTGAAACGGTTTCTTGTCTCAATTGGATTCAAGACTTCCACAGGCTCAAAATCCCCGACTAAAAAACCAATATTTGGGACTATTTCCTGAAGCACACCAACATTTTTTCCCAATTCATCGACCAAAATCTTCCTAAACCGGTTTTTCTCAATACCGGATTTTAACAATAATTGCCTTTCCAGGTCGCTAAAGGCCATTTTAACGGCTGCATAAGGGGCTTGTTTGTATTGGTCAAACTTACCTTCCAGGGCAATTGTTTTTTTTGATGATATCCCATTGATGAACCTTTGGAGCAAGCTGGTTTTTCCCACACCGGAAAACCCTTCTACAAAGACGATTTGCGAATAAAAGTGTTCTGCTTTGCTGTAACAATCTTCCAGCTCTTTCAGCATTCGATCCCGACCGAACAAAGTCTTTCCAAAATCAATTTTTCCCGGGTTATAGTCTATGTACAATTGAATAGGCGAATCACCGCCTTTTTTAAATGCCTTGAGAATAGTCTCCAGATCCTGCAGAATTCCAAATGCCGAAGCATATCGGTTTTCTGGCTGTTTGGCCAATAAGGTCAATATCATATCATTGAGACCTTGAGGAATTGCTGGATTGATTTCTCTAGGGGCAATGGGTATTCTTGTTAGGTGATGATGCATTAATTGCATTTTGTCATCTCCCTTAAACGGAAGGCTTCCTGTATACCAGACATATAAATTGACCCCAAGAGAATAAAAGTCGGCACAAAAACCTGGGGTCAGGTGAATATTCCTGTAGCATTCCGGAGCCAAATAATAGAAATCTTCCAATGCATAATATTCAAACCCAAATTCGGCAGGGGTATCATTTATTAAAGAGTTACCGAGTATTATTAGTTCATTCTTGTCATTTGAATAGAATCTGTTTGAAGAAAGTAAACCTATTGACAAATTGTTTTGATGCAAGGATTTGATCGTTTTAACCAAAGTAATGCTCTTTGCTAATAATTCGGTGATTTCCTCTTTGCTTCGTGGAGTCTTTGGGTCAAATTGTTCAAGCTTTAAATACTCGAAAGCATATACAAAATAATTAGACCCGGACATACTTAAGGGTCTTAAAAAATTGGGAACATCAACTTCAATGGTTTTTGCCTCTCGGTCCGAAACTATTTGCTCTGTCAACATGAGCTTTCCATCAATGTCTTGAACATTGATTTCCACATCGGAAAACTTAGCAGAGAAGGACATTGGTCTTAGGATCATGACAACCTCAAGATAATTAATAAAAGGGCAATAACGTAATACGTTCGGAAGTCAGGTGAGGACGTTGGGAAATTACGGATAAACACCCCTGAGATGACCAGATACCTTTGAACAAAATTCTTGTCATGACCATTTACGATAAACAAACACTTTTGAACGAATGTCAAAGGGTCCTGCAGTATTATTTGGACAAGACAGAGAGTGTAATGACCCTTTATCAGGACACAGCAGAAACCCAATATTTTTTATTTGCACTCAAAGGAACAATGGCATTTATAAATAACTCTGAGAACGTAGATGTCCCCTTTTTAAAAAAATGTATTAATGGGTTGATAGCTGGTCAAAAAGGAAGAAGTGGCAGCGATCGTTTGTCGGATCTTCGACATGAACTGGAGGAAGAACTTACACTGCTAAAGCTTCGATATAACATTAAGTAAAGGGCCTTGAAAAGAATACGAAGAGCATATCGTTATCACTTGAAATTGCAACGGTTTCTTTTCCGTGGTAAAAACAACTCCACATGGCTTTTATTAAGCCTAGTGCTTTTGCTCTTGTTGCCTATTCCTGTTTATTTAATGCCACACTTAAGAGTGCTGATTTTTCAAATAGTTTTGTCGTTTGTCGTTTTTGCAGGAATACAGTTAATATCCAATTCCATTCGGCATTTCTTGATTGGGTTTGTGATAGGTATCGCGGCCATAATTTTTATTTGGCTGGGCGTAGCAACTGGACAGCTGCCTTTGGTAAAGTTTTCCAGAGCTTTTTTTACAAGCACGTTTTTAACCTTTTTGGGTTACCGCCTGTTTAGCATTATTTGGAATAGTCCAAGAATTACGTTGAATATCATCGCTGCTGCTGTTTCCGGCTACTTCCTGATTGGGCTGTTTGGGGGACAATTATGTCAATTCATAAACCTATTGGTACCCGAGTCATATAATCTGGAGAACGGAAGTGATTTGTATCAACTTACCTACTTTTCTTTTACAACCCTTACATCCCTCGGATTTGGAGATGTGCTCCCCCTTACACCTCCCGCACAATCAATGGCCCTTTTAATAGGCATAACAGGGCAACTCTATCTTACCATTTTAGTTGCCATGTTGGTGGGAAAATATCTGATTCAAGAGTCTCAAAAATAAAAGGGTCAACAAAGGAATAATTATTCCCTTCCTAAGTAAAACGTTAGGAAGCCATACAATTACGATGGGTAATTAAAGGGTGTTTGTGGCATACAGCACTTCTAGTTTTGGGCCATAATCAATACATCCAGAAGTCATGAAAACTCTTAAACCGATAGTATTTATACTGCTATGCTTGTACTTGGGAAACCTGAAAATGTATGGTCAGCTTACAGAAGAGGATTTGGCCAAAATCGCCCAAGATCCCATTGCGAACATTATTAGTGTACCGTTCCAGAACAATACCACATTTGGTGTGGGGCAGTTTGACCGGACAATGAACATTACCAACATTCAGCCGGTAATACCCTTTGCAGATGGCAAAATTATAACCAGAGTAATTCTACCTATTGTCAACCAGCCAAATGTTCTTGCCGAGTCAGGAAATTTTAACGGCATAGGTGATGTAAACCTTTCTGTTTTCTACACAAAAAAGGGTAAAGTAAGTTGGGGGATAGGGCCAGTATTCAACTTGCCGACCGCAGGTGACAATTTAGGCCTTAAAGAATGGGGAGCAGGACCATCCATAGTTGGTGTACTTAAACCAAGCAATTGGGTGATTGGCATGCTGGTCAATAATGTTTGGTCGCTAGAAAGCGATAATTCGGCATTTACGATTCAGCCCTTTATTAACTACAATTTGCCCAACGGATACTATTTATCCAGCTCTCCCAAAGTTGTGGCCAACTGGGAAGCGGATTCAGATAATCGGTGGACGGTTCCAATAGGGATCGGTTTTGGAAAACTTGTAAAACCAAAAGGGTTTCTTCCATTTAATGTGCAGATTGGAGCCGATTACCTAATTGAAAGCCCAGAACCCACTGGAGGTGACTGGACATTTAGAGTCTCCTTTACTGCCCTGATTCCCAAAGCCATATTCCAAAAGAAAAGTAACACAGAGTAACGTTGGGAAGACAAAACGCCCCATTCGGGAAATGGTGATGGCGGGGCGGAATTCACATCAATAACATTGTATCAAAATTTAAAATAAAGTACAACCTAATAATTTGAAAATTATGAAAACAAATCAATTAAAATCGAAAATG
>JANQSA010000062.1 GCA_028284285.1 Croceivirga sp. | reverse complement strand
CAATACTGATGATGAACGTGTCAAAGATCTTATGCACATGTTTACCAATACAAAAGTTAAGGGTATTTTTTGCATTCGCGGAGGTTATGGTTGCACACGCATCCTTAACATGCTCAATTATGACATCATCAGACATAATCCAAAAATCCTTTTAGGGTATAGTGATGTTACGGCCTTACTAAATGCCCTTTACAAAAAAATTGGATTGGTTGGTTTTCACGGGGCCATGGGGCCTGAATTAAATTCTTATGCCTATGGGAGCGTAAAAACCATGGTTATGCACCCTGCGGAAAAACTCACCATAAACAACTATCACTTTGATGAAGAAACCCTGACTGATCCCGTATATGACCGATATGTGATAACCTCTGGAACAGCCTCCGGTAAATTGGTTGGAGGGAATCTTTCCTTATTATCGGCCATGAACGGTACGGACTACGATATTGATTACAGCAATTGCCTTGTCTGTATTGAAGATGTAGATGAAGCCCCGTATCGTATTGATCGTATGCTGACCCAATTATTATCTACTCCCAGTTTTAAAAGGGCGGCTGGCGTACTGTTCGGAGTGTGCAAAGGCTGTGACAAAGAAGAAGGTTCTGACTCTTTTTCCTTAAAAGAAGTGGTTATGGACCGAATTGCACCGATGGGCATTCCTGCTGTTTACGGCATGAGTTTTGGGCACATTGCGGAAAGCTTTACTTTTCCTGTCGGCATTGAGGCGGTATTGGATGCTGATAGCTTTACCCTTCAACTGCAACAAAAGCCATTGCTATAGTTATCGAAAAGTGAGTTTCGCAATCCTATTTTTTCCCGCCGCGTACGCTATGGAATCATTTAAAAATCGGATAGTATAAAAGCCTTCATCACTTAAAGAGGTCCAGGATGCTCCCATATTGTTCGAGTACATAATTCCCGAAAAACCTAAGGCGACTATATCCTCTCCCCCGGAATTAGGAACAAATTGGACACAGCTTTTGTATCCGGGTGGATTACCATTGGCAATCAATTTCCAGCTTGTACCGCCATCCATGGTCAACGCTTTATTATTTCTTGGGTCATTAGGGTTGGTATAATCCCCTCCAATCGCAACACCCAAAAGCGTATCGTAAAAATCGACCGAATAAATGCCCTCGGTTGGTTTTGTATTCACTATCGGGACAGTTTGGATCTTCCAGGTTTTACCTTTGTCCGGAGAAAAATAAATTCGGCTTTCAGTAGTGGCTACCCAGGCCGAATCGCCCATAATTTCAATATTGGTATTACTGGACGCAAAAGCCCCTTCTCCGTCAATTCCCTGGGGTAAATCCGAACACGGAACTTTATTCCAGGTATTCCCTCCATCCCTTGTAATTAGTATTGAAAGGCATCCGTTCATACTATCGCCAATCGCTATGCCTTCTCTGTCATTCCAAAATTTCATGGCATCGTAAAAAACGCCTTCTCCGTCTTCCCTATACACCAATTCCATTTCCCCTGATGTCCCGGTTTTATAAAGTAATGCCGGATTTGCAATAGAGAGCATGAAAAAATCAGTTTTGGTATGTGCTACAGCACGGAACTCTGGAATTAAGGTGTCATGGGTTTGTATATTGGTCCGTACCTTATGGGTTCCCAAATCTACACTGCCGTAGATGCCATTACTGCCGGCGAAAGCCAAGGTGGTCTCATCCAAAAACGTTATGGCCCGTAGGCTAACCGAGTCTTTGAATACGGTTTCAATTTGAACGGAATAAAAATTATGCGATGTTTCTTTAGGTGCACAAGAAACCACCAGTACAATTATCCCAAAAACAAAAAGTAATTTATCCATGAATACAGGATTTCCTCAAAAGTAGCGATTAGAATCTCCACAAGTTTACCATTACCTTTGCCTGCCTTTAACTATAACTATGCGTCTTCACAGAAATCTGGTTTTTGCCGTAATCGATGCCCTGCATCTCATTTTTAACGAACAACAATACGCAGACAAGGTTATTGAAAAGGTGTTAAAATATGACAAGCGCTGGGGTGCCCGAGATCGTGGTTTTGTGGCCGAGACCACCTATGAAATAGTACGGTGGCAACGGTTGTATGCTGAAATCGCCGAGGTACACCCTCCGTATTCCCGGCAACAGCTTTTTCGAATGTTTGGGGTATGGTGCGTATTACGAGGAATACCTTTGCCGGATTGGAAATCATTGGAGCATACTCCTTCCCGAAGGATAAAGGGCCGATTTGATGAGCTCTCCAAAATTCGAAAGTTTAGAGAATCTATCCCGGATTGGTTGGATGCATTGGGCACAAAAGCCTTAGGTGAAACACAATGGACCAAAGAAATTGCCGCTTTAAATCGGCAGGCTGCCGTAATTCTTCGTACTAACACGCTTAAAACGAACAAAATTGCACTGCAGCAAACATTGCAACAGGAAGGCATTGTCACCACTCCCCTAGCGGATTATCCTGATGCATTGCAACTGGAGGAACGTAAAAACGTCTTTATCACACACGCATTTAAAAACGGTTGGTTTGAGGTACAGGATGCCTCTTCCCAGCAGGTGGCGCCCTACCTGGAGGTGGAACCCGGGCATCGTGTGGTAGATGCCTGTGCCGGAGCCGGCGGAAAAGCACTACACCTCGCCGCTTTGATGCAAAACAAAGGCCAACTCATTGCCATGGATATCTATGAGAGTAAGCTCAAAAAACTGAAAGTAAGAGCAAGAAGAAACGGAATACATAACCTGGAAACCCGGGTAATTGACTCCTCCAAAGTGATTAAAAAGCTACATGGCAAAGCAGACCGTGTATTGTTAGATGTGCCCTGTTCCGGCTTAGGGGTATTGCGTCGTAATCCGGACAGCAAATGGAAGCTGACCCCTGAGTTCATCACTACTATTAAAAGGACACAACAAAAGATCTTACAGGACTACAGCAAAATGGTAAAACCAACAGGAAAATTGGTATACGCCACCTGTTCCATCCTTCCGGAGGAAAATGAAGACCAGGTCCGGACATTTTTAGCCTCTGAATCCGGAGCATCCTTCAGATTCATACGAGAAAACCGTCTTCTGGCTTCAAAACAAGGATATGATGGGTTTTATATGGCGCTCCTCGAAAAAAAATCAAACAATAGTTGAAGAAAAATGTTCTTTAGCTACATACTCAGTACCTGTGGGTAGCTGTTTTGAGCTCAAAAGCCTGGGTTTATTTGCACTACTGTAATTTTCAAAAAACAATAGGGATTACAATATGATTTGACAGGCAGTTTTGAGGCATACTTTCCTTATCTTTCCCGTACAATCATACAAGACGTATGACAACCCGAACACCATTATGAAAAAGTTCTACGATTTTAAAAATTTTAAAGGGGATTTGACCGGCGGTTTGGTAGCTGGTGTGGTTGCACTTCCTTTGGCCTTAGCGTTTGGCGTACAATCCGGCATGGGTGCCGCTGCGGGCCTTTACGGTGCTATAGCAGTAGGGATTTTTGCGGCTTTATTTGGGGGTACGGATACCCAGGCCAGTGGCCCAACAGGGCCAATGACTGTGGTAGCTGCTGCTTTGGTTGCTACTGCCCTGGAACTCAACGGCAGTTTAGAAAACGCCATGGGTGTCATCTTACTCACCTTCCTATTGGGTGGATTGATCCAAATTATCTTTGGCTTATTAAACATCGCAGGGTATGTACGATATTTTCCCTATCCAGTGATATCAGGATTTATGAGCGGCGTAGGCCTCATCATTATTATTTTACAACTATTCCCACTCGTAGGCTTATCTTCTCCCAAGTCTACCATTTCCGTGATACAGGAGCTACCCAGAATGTTTACCGAAGGTAACGGGTATGCGCTGGCGTTGGGAATTTTAACGGTAATTATTTATTACGTATTTCCTAAAATCACCAAGGCTATACCCAGTGCTTTGGTGGCCCTTGTTGTGGCCTCCCTGGTGGGTTATTTTTTACAATGGGACGTCCCTGTCATTGGGGAGATCCCCTCCGGATTACCTTCATTGCAAACAGATACTTTTTTTCCCGTTGCTCCTGAGGCTTATGTCATTATCGCGGAATATGCCGTAATATTAGCGGTTTTAGGGAGTATTGATTCGTTGTTAACCTCGGTTATTGCAGATAATATGACCAAAACCAAGCATAACAGCAATCGGGAATTGATCGGGCAAGGTATTGGAAATATATTAGCCGCGATCATTGGAGGAATTCCGGGTGCAGGTGCCACAAAAGGTACCGTAGTCAATATCAATGCCGGTGGCCGAACCCGCTTATCCGGTGCGTTGCATGGTGTATTCCTATTGACAGTACTTCTGGGCCTGGGCACCTTAGCCGCCCATATTCCCTTAGCGGTTTTAGCCGGTTTGTTAATTCCTATTGGTTTTAAGATCATTGATTTTAAAGGATTCAAACATCTTAGAGCCGTACCCCGTGCCGATGCTGTCGTTTTACTCATTGTCTTACTCATCACTACTTTTGGAAGCCTTATCCATGCGGTGGTCATTGGAGTAGCCCTGGCTTCTCTGTTATTTATGAAAAAATCAAGCGACCTGGCCAGAAAGGGGATGGATGTGGGACCGGTATCTGATTTTGATGGGGCCAAACCCTGGCAGGATGAAACCGAGTTCTACGAGAAGTATAAGGACAAAGTGATCATCAAACATTTATACGGGCCTTTTTTCTTTGGATTCACGTCCTATTTTAAGGATGAAATTAAGAACCTGGGCAAGGATGTTGAGGCTTTAATTATCCGAATGGATCGTGTTCCCTACATTGATCAATCCGGCCTCTATGCGCTGGAGGATGCCATTTTGGTCTTACGTACCCAGGATATTGAGGTAATCTTTGCCGGTCTGCAGGAACAACCTTTGAACCAACTGCAATCCATTAACATGATTCCGGATTTAGTACCTGCTCAGGATGTTTTTCCAAAGATAGACGGGGCCTTTATCTATTTGAAAAGTAAACTGGAGTAATCGGGTTAACTTCAAGTATTTCTTAAGGAAGGTATTCTACACTATCCCCTACTTTTACCCCACAACCTATCCAGGGAAAAATCAGTTAGGATAATCACAAAAATTATGCGCTTCCTTGGCCTTCTTTCCTTTTTGCTTTTGGCAACGCCAGCAACTGCTCAAAAGGACTCGTACACCTATAAAAGCGATGACCCCAACGGAATTGGGAAATGGTATATGGGTAGGGAAATTGCCCATGTTATGGGTTTTCAGGGGATGTTTTGGTTGGAGCGCCCGGAACGTGAAACGGAAGAGCGCACTACGCGACTCCTTGAAAACATGGAAATCTCCGAAACCAATGATATTGCAGACATTGGTGCAGGTTCCGGCTATCATGTCTTTAAAATGGCCCAATTGGCCCCGAAAGGCACTATCTATGCTGTGGACATCCAGGATGAGATGTTGGCCGCATTGAAAATCAAAAAAGAAGAGAGGAAGGTAGCCAACGTGGAAATTGTAAAGGGCGGTGAAACTACCGTTAATCTTCCCGCTAATTCAGTGGATAAGGTGTTGATTGTAGATGTCTATCACGAAATGAATTTTCCTGTGGAGATGATGGCCTCCATTAAAGCGGCCCTACGACCGGAAGGAAAACTATATTTGATTGAATATCGCGGGGAAGATCCCAAGGTGCCCATTAAACGGCTGCACAAAATGACGGAGGCCCAGGCCGTAAAGGAAATGAAGGCCACCGGATTCCAATTGGAGCAGAATATAGACAACCTGCCCTGGCAGCACTGTATGGTGTTTGTAAAGCAATGAGCAGAACGTTTTGCTTTTCTAAAAGTCTTTTTTCGTCAGAATAACGAAGACAAACCCTGAAACTCAGGTTTTCAAAGGAAACCACAGGATTTTAGCTATCACTAAAACACTGTGTAGCGCTGTTTTAAATTTCTCGTTGCTACGCTCTGTCGAAATGACAATTTGTAACCCTTTGTCATTTCGAACCAGCCTACCGTCAGGTAGGGAGAGCCCTGATAGCCATCAGGAGCGTGTGAGAAATCTAAAATTCTGAAACCGAAGTGAAATGAACAAAAAGTTAATTACGTATATCTATAATGCAAAACTTAAATTTGTTATTAATCCCCTTACTACTAATTACCACTATGAATGCCCAAACCCTTGTCGACTTTAAAACCAATCCCTCCACCCAAAACTGGTATGTAATAGATGATGTAGTCATGGGAGGCCGCTCCTCGGGTAAATTTTCTATTAATGCAGACGGTTACGGGCAATTTTCAGGAACAGTCTCCCTGGAAAACAATGGCGGTTTCTCCTCCGTACGCTTTACCATGGCCCCCCAAAAAGTAAGCCCTAAAAGTAAGATCAGGATACGGTTAAAAGGCGATGGCAATCGGTTTCAGTTTCGGGTCAGGGATGAAGCCAAACGCAATTACAGTTATTTCACCAGGTTTGACACTACAGGGGATTGGCAAACCCTGGAATTTCAACTAAGTGACCTTTACCCTGTCTTTAGAGGAAGACGCCTGGACCTACCTAATTTTAACCATACCACCCTGGAAGAATTGGGTTTTCTTATCGGGAATAAACAACCGCAAGAGTTTCAGTTGGTATTGGATACTATTGAGTTAATACATTTACATTGATGATAAATCTTATTGAAAACTTTTAACTTAATAATGCACTAAAATTCTAGCTGACTTACAAATGTTAAAATTATTTCCTACTTTTAAAAGTGAGCTATGTATCAACCCTCCCCCTAAAAAGATTGATCAAGTTCTTAGCACAAAATAATATGGCACTATCTTACGGAGAGAAAGTAATAACTCTACTCAACTTAATCGGAGAATCAGGAATTGAGAGACAAAAATTAAAACAAGAAATAAAAAAAAATGAGTGTATTGGTTTTTGGTACACAAATAATGAAGGTGAGTTAAAATGCGTTGAAGATGGTGCAATTAACATTTCTATTACTGAAACTATTTGGTGGAAACTTATTACCGTTGAAGGCTCAAAATGCAAACTAACAGAATTTGGGAAAGACAGTAGGCAAGGTAATTCATTTAATAAAAGAAATTTCGAAGGTGTTCTGAGTGATATTTTGTATAGTAAAACAAGCGATTGGTATGATAATATTGATCAGGACAAAGCTTTCGATTTGGAAGGATTCCTTGAAAAAATGGGTGGTTTTCCACAAAACACGATCCCAACTACCCATAGAATATGGACACTCTTAAAAGCTAATGATGATCTAATCTTTACTGATGATAGATTAAATAAACAAAGGTTTTCCCAGTTATTATCAATGTTAAGTAAATCATGTAACACGCTTAAGCAGTTAAGAGTACCCTTTTATCTAAATTCAAAGGATGAGAGGATTAAAGGTTTAACAGATTCATAGATTGCAAAAACATGGTTTTAAAAGAGGAGCAGTTGAAAAAACTAATGAATGCTTTTAAGCATGAGGATGCTTCCGATGACAAGGACCTAATTAATTATTTTATACCAATCAGAAAACTTAAACTCTTGGAAATTGAGAAACCTTATGTTTTTCTTGGGAGATATGGTTCTGGCAAATCAGCCACAATAAAAAAAATGGTTGACGAAAATGAGAAAGCACTTCAAAATCTTTTTTTAATAAACATATATCTTAATTCCGATGTTTTTAATGAAGAATTAAATGAAGTTAGCAAAACCAATGAATATTCAACTTTCAGCGAGACTCTGCTCAACCTTCATCTAATCCTAAACTTAATTGAAACATCTTTATTTGGTGTAAGTAAATTAGATGAAAACAAATTAATTCAGGAATTGAAAGCGCTAGACCTAAATCCATATGGTGATATAATTTCAAGGGTTTTTGACTCGATAACTTCAGGTCTTAAAAGAATTAGGAAGTTTGAATTGTCAAACGTATTTGGTATCGAACTGGAAAACCCTAAAGAAAAGGATATAAATATGAGGAGGTATCGGGAATTATGCTTGAAAATAAGGCCATTAATTGAAAATTATATTGAATCCAGAAAAATTCTTGTAGTTATAGATTCTATGGAACCAACTAAGCCACTTGCTAATGAAGCAGCACTATTAACAGGTAGTTTAATTAAACACTTATTTTCAAGATACAAGATATCAAATGGTCAACTTTTTTTCCTGATGGGATTACCATCGAATCTGCTTAGAATTTATCAGAACAAAGGAGGTCATCTTCCTAATCAAGATGCATTTATTAAGATGGCATGGAACGAGCAAGAATTGCAAGAATTAATCGAAAAAAGAATTGAGGTTGTACTCGGAGAGACAAAATTTGATGACATCTTAAAGTCCAATTTTGGGATCGAAATTGCCGAAACAATAAAGTATTCTTTTAAAAGACCTAGAGATATTGTTAAACTTGTACGTTTTTGTATTCAAGCTAAAATAGAGAATCCTCAAGAGTCATCCGAAATAATCTGGAAAATTGGCCTCAACGATTACGCTGGAAGTGTAATTGGTTGGTTAACTCCAGAATGGCAATTGGAAAATGATGGATTTGAAGAATTACTCGATTTATTGTCGAACATAGAGGAAGATGTTGAAAAACAGGATTTAGTCGATAAAATTAAGAAACTACGAAAAGAGAGTATCTCGCTCAAAACCTTAGCTGTTAATTCATTAATTAAACGCCTAGAAAAATGGCAGTTAATTAGTAAATATGACAACAAATTTAGAATTCATCCTGTTATTGCAGCTTATCATGGCACTTTGTAGTTGTTGAATTCTAAAAAGTAGTATCAACATATATTGGTTAAAAACTCCACTACACCCTTTACCAAAATCCTAAACAATTTGGTAAATTCGCGTTTTTCAATTTTGCTACTATGATCCACTTTTTCGGAGACCCTACCACCAAGGTTTTCGCGCTGCAAACCCCTAAATCCCTCACCCCTCAAGATCAGGAAAAACTAAGCTGGTTGTTTGGCAACCAACCCCAACTCAACACGGCGTCCATCGACGCCTTTTTTGTTGGTCCCCGAGCCAGTATGATTACTCCCTGGAGCACCAATGCCACGGAAATTTGCCAGAATATGGGGATTTCGGGAATACTTCGGATTGAAGAGTTCAGGGCGGTAACCGAAGATTTTACCGACTATGATCCCATGCTTTTCCAGAAATATTCCTGCCTGGATCAGGAGATCTTTACCATCCATATTTCCCCGGAACCTATCCTGGAGATTGAAGACATTGCTGCATACAACCAACAGGAAGGATTAGCCTTAAGCGAAGAAGAGATAGGCTATTTGGAACAATTGTCCAAAGATCTGGGGCGTAAACTCACGGACTCTGAGGTGTTTGGCTTTAGCCAGGTCAACTCCGAGCACTGCCGCCACAAGATCTTTAACGGGACTTTTGTGATTGATGGCAAAGAACAACCTACTTCACTGTTTAAACTCATAAAAAAGACTTCTCAGGAAAATACCAACAACATTGTTTCGGCCTATAAAGACAATGTGGCTTTTTTAAAAGGACCTAAAGCCGTACAGTTTGCCCCCAGGCGATCTGATATCCCGGACTACTATCAGGAAAGTGATTTTGATTCCGTATTGTCTTTAAAAGCAGAAACGCACAACTTCCCCACCACGGTGGAGCCCTTTAACGGTGCTGCGACAGGTTCCGGCGGAGAGATCCGGGACAGACTGGCCGGAGGAAAGGGAAGCCTTCCCCTGGCGGGTACCGCAGTGTATATGACGTCCTATTCGCGCCTGACATCCGACAGAAATTGGGAAAACGCCTTCCCCGAGCGGGATTGGCTATACCAAACCCCAATGGACATTTTGATCAAGGCGAGTAATGGGGCTTCCGACTTTGGGAACAAATTTGGGCAACCCCTGATTGCGGGGTCGGTGTTAACCTTTGAACATCAAGAAGGAGCGGCACGGTTGGGCTATGACAAGGTCATTATGCTGGCGGGAGGTATTGGTTACGGCAAAATGGAACAAGCCTTGAAGGAAACGCCACAAAAAGGGGATCAAATCGTGATCCTGGGTGGTGATAATTACCGCATCGGCATGGGGGGCGCAGCTGTGTCCAGTGCCGATACCGGCGAGTTTGCATCTGCCATTGAATTAAATGCGGTACAGCGAAGCAACCCGGAAATGCAAAAACGAGCCGCCAATGCCATTCGCGGTTTGGTAGAAGGTGAAGAAAACCCCATTGTTTCCATTCACGATCACGGCGCAGGAGGCCATTTGAACTGCCTTTCGGAATTGGTGGAGGAAACCGGAGGAAAGATCGATCTGGACAAACTTCCGATTGGCGACCCCACCTTATCCGCCAAGGAACTCATTGGTAACGAGAGCCAGGAACGTATGGGACTGGTGATGGCTGAAAAGGATATGGAACTGCTAAAAAAAATTGCAGAACGGGAACGGTCTCCCCTATTTGAAGTGGGCCGGGTAACCGGGGATCATCACTTTGCTTTTGAGAGTAAAAGTACCGGAGAAAAGCCTATGGATCTGGAGCTTTCTGCACTATTCGGGAGTTCCCCCAAAACCATTATGGAAGACACTGCGATTACCCCCCAATATCAGGATGCCAAATATCATCTGGAACATTTCCACGACTACCTGGAAAGCGTGTTGCAACTGGAAGCCGTGGCCTGTAAAGACTGGCTGACCAATAAAGTGGACCGTTGTGTGGGCGGCCGGGTGGCCAAACAGCAGTGTGCCGGACCCTTGCAATTGCCGCTGAATAACTGTGGGGTGATGGCCCTGGATTTTAAAGGCAGGGAAGGTATTGCCACCAGTGTGGGCCACTCCCCTATCTCCGGCTTGATCGATCCTGTGGCCGGAAGCCGGAATAGTATTGCCGAAGCACTCACCAATATCCTTTGGGCACCCCTGGAAGAAGGTCTTACCTCTGTTTCCCTGTCCGCAAATTGGATGTGGCCCTGTAGAAATCCGGGAGAGGATGCCCGATTATACCAGGCGGTGGAGGCCTGTTCTGATTTCGCCATTGCCCTTGGGGTCAATATCCCTACCGGTAAGGATTCCCTTAGTATGAAACAGAAATATAAGGACCAGGAGGTATTGGCCCCGGGAACTGTGATCATTTCTGCAGCAGGGCACTGTTCCGACGTCAAAAAAGTGGTAGAACCCGTATTGCAAAAAGATGGGGGGGATATCTATTATCTCAATCTAAGCCGGGATACCTTCAAACTAGGCGGCTCCAGTTTTTATCAGGTGTTGAATACCATAGGCAGCGCAGCGCCTTCAGTGGTCGACGCTCCCTACTTCAAAAAGGCCTTTAATACACTGCAGGAGGAGATCAAGAGGGGGAATATTATTTCCGGGCATGATGTAGGCTCGGGAGGACTGATCACCACACTCCTTGAACTCTGTTTTGCGGATAATGACTTAGGGGCGGAGTTGGACCTAAATTCCATAGGGGAAGGAGATACCCTAAAACTGCTCTTCTCAGAGAACGCGGGTATCGTTTTCCAAACCAACGCGGGCACCGCTCAAAAACTACAGGATCAGGGGATCCAGGTCGTAAAAATTGGGGTGCCTATGTATGAGAGTACGTTAAAAATCAGAAATAACGGAGTCGAACTGGGCTTGAACCTTCCTTCCCTTCGCGATACCTGGTACAAAACTTCGTATCTCCTGGATGATAAGCAGACCGCGAACAGCCTGGCTAAAGCACGCTATGAAAATTACAAGAAACAACCCCTGACCTACCATTTTCCCTCACAGGAAATCACTTTAACCCTGTTAGAGCCTGGTAAAAGACCCAAAGCCGCTATTCTCCGGGAAAAAGGCAGCAATTCCGAGCGTGAAATGGCCCATGCTATGTATCTCGCAGGATTTGAGGTGAAAGATGTACACATGACCGATCTGATCTCCGGCCGTGAAACTTTGGAAGACATTCAGTTTTTGGGCGCTGTAGGGGGCTTTTCCAATAGTGATGTACTGGGCAGCGCCAAGGGCTGGGCCGGAGCCATCAAATACAACGAAAAAGCCAGAAAAGTCATCCAAGACTTCTTTGCCCGAAAGGATACACTTTCGGTAGGTATTTGCAACGGTTGTCAGTTGTTTATGGAACTGGATCTTATTAATCCGGAGCATGGCATACAACATGGTAAAATGACATATAATGATTCCCATAAGCACGAAAGCAGTTTTACTTCGGTCAAGATCGAAAAAAACCATTCGGTGATGTTGTCCAATCTGGAAGGTGCCACCCTCGGGGTCTGGATAAGCCATGGCGAAGGGAAGTTCCGTTTGCCCTTAGCCGAGGACCATTACGACATAGTTGCTAAATACGGCTACGCGGAATATCCTGCCAATCCTAACGGCAGTGATTACAATGTAGCCATGCTTTGCGATCCCACCGGACGACATTTGGTAACCATGCCCCATATTGAACGTTCCATCTTTCCCTGGAACTGGGCGCATTACCCTAAGGATCGGAATGACGAGGTTTCACCATGGATTCAGGCGTTTATCAATGCACGAGAATGGGTACTACAAAATGATTGAACGGTCATTAGGAAATGAAAATTCGTAGGGCGAAAAGAGAAGATGTTGCTGATATTGTAGCAATGCTGGCCGATGACCAGTTAGGGCAACAACGAGAAGATTTTCGAATACCCCTACCAAATGCATATTACATCGCTTTTGAAAAGATCAAAGCCGATCCCAATCAGGAGTTGATAGTTCTGGTGGACGAAGCTAACAGTATCGTCGGTACTTTACAGCTTTCCTTTATCCCTTATCTTACGTATCAAGGCGGTATCCGGGCGCAAATTGAACAGGTTAGAATTCACAAAAACCACCGTGGAAAGGGTCTTGGCAAATTTCTTTTCGAATGGGCTATCCACAGCGCACGGGAAAAAGGGGCCCATGTGGTACAATTGACAACAGATAAAAAGCGACCTGATGCTCTTCGATTTTATGAAAACTTGGGTTTTAAAGCCTCCCATGAAGGGATGAAACATCATTTGTAGCTCATCTCCCGGAAACCAGCAATATGTTGGAGATATAAAGCTCCGGCTATGTCTTTGCCAATTTTACTTCCTGATCCATTTTTTTGTAGGCCTTGGTGACGGCTCGTTTCATTAACAAGGATACAAACAAAGCAATGACAAACAACCCGGCAAACACTCCTAAAGTGGCATCCAGGGAACCGGTTGTCTTTTTCACAACATCATAAATTGTTGGTCCCACAACACCGGCCAACGCCCAGGCGGTTAACACCATACCATGGATAGCGCCCAGTTGCTTGGTACCAAACAAGTCCCCCAAAAATGCCGGTAGGGTAGCAAATCCACCTCCGTACATCGTAATCACAAGGAACAATACGGTAAGAAACAACAGCTCAACTGCAATTTTTGGTAAGAAATAGAACGCCAAAACCTGAAAAGCAAAAAAGATGATATACGTGTTGGCCCTGCCCAGAAAATCCGAAAGGCCTGACCAAAGAATTCTACCAAAACCATTAAAAACACCTATCAGTCCCACTATCCCGGCAGCTTCCATAGGAGAATAATTCAGTTTTTCCTGCATCATGGGACTGGCCGCAGCAATGACCGCAATACCGCAGGAAATGTTGATGAACATCATGATCCAGATATAGTAAAAACGGGTGGTTTTCAAGGCTGCATTAGCATCAATATTGGCCAGGTCAGCTTTCACTTTATTGCCTTCTCCGGGGACGAATCCTTCCGGGAGAAAGCCTTCCGGTGGTTTTTCCATATAGTTGGCGGACACCAATATCAAAAACATATAAATACCCCCTAAAATGTAAAATGCGGTAGCCACTCCTACCCAATCAAACAGCGCCTGCATAACCGGGCCAAACAACAAAGCGGCAAAGCCAAAGCCCATGATAGCCATCCCGGTGGCCAGCCCTCTTTTGTCCGGGAACCATTTGACCAATGTGCTTACCGGGGTAATGTAACCCAGACCCAGACCGATTCCTCCAATAACACCATAGCAGAGGTAAAACAATGTGAGGGACTCCAATTGCACGGCTAGTCCCGATCCCAGAATACCCACACCATAAAACAATCCGGCAGCAGTACCACTCACCCTGGGACCTGCTCGTTCCACCCATCTGCCTAAAAAGGCTGCAGAGAGCCCTAATAGCAAAATAGCAATTTTAAAAGCCCATTTGATTACACTTCCATCAACATCAAAAATATCCTTGACGGGATTGGTAATCACAGAATAAGCATAGACCGACCCGATTGAAATATGGATCCCAACAGCCGAGGCAGCTATCCACCAACGGTTTTTAAGCTTTTGTGTACTCATATCGTTTTCCGTTTACGTGCTGCTCATCAACACGGTTTTACTGAATTCCTTTAGTTTAAGGTTACTTCTTTAAAATAGTTTTTCAAAATAGCTACTGCGGCTTGCAGTTCTTCTTGGGTATTTTCCCGTGCATCTTTTAAAGGGTATTCCCATCCCAGTGCTTCCCATTTATGGGCCCCTAGTTGGTGATAGGGCAGGATTTCCATTCTTTCAATGGTTTTATAGTCCTTAAAATACGTTCCCATGGCATGTAATAACTCCGGGACATTTGTCAGTCCCGGTATCAAAACGTAGCGAAGCCACATTTTTTTTCCGGAGGCTTCCCGGTATTTGGCCAAATTAAAGGTGGTCTCCTTGTTGCGCATACCTGTCAACGCCTGGTAGCCTTCTTCCGTCATATGCTTGATGTCCAGCATGACCAAATCCGTATAATCATCCAGTAATTCTTTGGTAAAATGATTCAGAATTCGTCCGTTGGTATCAATACTGGTATGAATCCCTTCTTGTTTCAGACGTTTAAAGAAAGGTAAAATGGATTTGGACTGCAATAAGGGTTCTCCACCGGAAACGGTTACTCCTCCCCTTTTTCCGAAATAGGGTTTCATCTTCAAGACCCTATCTACCAAGGCATCTATCTCATATTCCTCCCCTCCATCCATAGCAATGGTATCCGGATTATGACAGTACACACATTTTAGTTTACATCCCTGTAAAAACACAACGGTTCGTATCCCCGGACCGTCATGGGTACCTAGCGATTCAATAGAGTGAACCCGTAATATAGTATTTGTAGCTTCGATTATGGTAGTTTTGGGATAAGAGGACACCTGAAAGGAATGTTATTCTTCATTTCAGGTGCCCTTATCATGGAAAAAAGCAATTACATAGACTCGTGGAAGGAGCGTGTGATCACTTCCTGCTGCTGTTCCCGGGTGAGTTTGGTGAAATTCACCGCATAACCAGAAACCCGTATGGTCAATTGTGGATATTCCTCCGGACGTTCCATAGCATCAATCAGCGTCTCCTTGTTCAAAACATTGATATTGACATGCTGTGCGTTCCTGGAAAAGTACCCATCCAGAATAGCGACCAAATTATCTGTTCTATCCGTTTCCGTAGCGCCTAATGATTTTGGCACGATAGAAAAAGTATTTGAAATACCATCCAAAGCATCCTCATACCTGATTTTAGCCACTGAATTCAGCGAAGCAATTGCCCCGTGGGAATCCCGACCGTGCATAGGGTTGGCCCCAGGTGCAAACGGAACCCCCATGGCCCTGCCATCCGGAGTAGCTCCCGTTTTTTTACCATACACCACATTAGAGGTAATGGTCAATACGGATAAGGTGGGACGGGCATTCTTGTACACCGGCAGTTGCTGTAGCTCATAGTTAAAATCTGCTATGGCGTTTGCTGCGAGAGTATCCACCCGGTCATCGTCATTGCCGTACTTGGGAAAATCCCCTTCGATCTTGAAATCTACCGTTAATCCTTCCTCATTTCTAACCGGCAGCACTTTGGCATGCTTAATAGCGGAAAAGGAATCTGCCAGGATAGACAATCCGGCTACTCCATAAGCAATATCAATAGCTGGATTGGTATCAATAAGCGCCATCTGTGCTCTTTCATAATAATACTTGTCATGCATATAATGAATGATGTTCATTGTATCATTATAGACCTTTGCCACTGCTTTGGAAGCAATTTTATAATTGGCCATCACCTTTTCGTAATCCAAATAGCCTTCTTCCAGAGGTGCAATACCATCCACTACCTGTTTGCCTGTAATCTCACAACGACCCTCATTAAGTGCCAACAGCAACGTTTTGGCCAAATTGGTACGTGCACCAAAAAACTGGATGGATTTCCCTAAGTCCTGATGCGACACACAGCAAGCGATACCGTAATCATCTGATCCTCTTAGGTTTCGCATTAGATCATCGTTCTCAAATTGGATGGAAGAGGTGGCAATGGCTACTTTAGAGCAATAGGCTTTAAAGTTTTCCGGCAAGCTTTCCGCCCAAAGAACAGTAAGATTAGGCTCCGGCGAAGGTCCCAGGTTGTACAGGGTATTTAAGAAGCGATAGGAGGTTTTGGTTACTTTGGTCCGACCGTCATTCAACATTCCGCCTATAACCTCCGTTACCCAGGTGGGATCGCCAGCAAAGATATCATCATAAGCAGCCATACGTAGATGCCTTACCACGCGTAGCTTCATTACAAATTGGTCAATGAGTTCTTGTGCTTCTTCCTCGGTAAGCATGCCTTCCTCAAGGTCTTTTTCTATAAAGATGTCCAGGAAGGAAGAAACATTTCCTAAAGACATTGCAGCGCCATCCTGCTCCTTGACCGCGGCCAGATAGGCCATATACGTCCATTGTACAGCTTCACGGGCATTACGGGCGGGACGTTTTAAATCCAGATCGTACTTTTCGCCCAGCACAATCATTTCGTTCAACGCCTGGATTTGATCGGAGACCTCCTCCCGTAAACGGATCACCTCGTCCGTCATGGGGCTCTGGAGATTTTCCAAATCCTTTAATTTGGATTGGATCAAAAACGATATCCCATACAGGGCAACCCGACGATAATCCCCAATAAGTCTGCCACGGGCATAATTATCCGGAAGACCTGTTAATATACCAAGGGAACGGTATTTTTTTATCTCAGGAGTATAGGCGCTAAAGACACCGTCATTATGGGTCTTGACGTGTTTTGAAAAAAGTTCGGCCAATCGCTGCTCAGGTTCCAATCCCCGTTCCGCCAAAGCTTTTTGTACCACCTTGAAACCGCCAAAGGGTTTCATGGTCCGCTTCAGCAACTCATCCGTCTGCAAACCCACAATTACCTCATTCTCCCGGTCAATATACCCTGCATCAAACGCACTTACGGTAGAAATGGTCTCGGTATCTATAGCACGTACCCCATTGTTCTCACGTTCTTCCTGCATGGCTGCCTTACATGCTTCCCACAACTTTTTGGTTCGGGCACTTGGACCCACCAAAAAATCTGCCGTACCATGATAAGGCCTAATATGGCTTAAAATGAAGTTCCTTACATTTACTTCTTTTGTCCAAATTCCGTCTTTAATCTGCTCTTTTACCACTTAAATTTACTTTTATGGTTAACACTATTTGATTGCTTTTCGAGGCGAAATTATAATCCCTTAATTTGACATAAGATGACAATTGTCATGTTTGGTAGTTAAAATCTCGTTGTCAATAGTTTTACTTTCAATATTTGTATCGGAATTGCCCCGTTTTATAGGATATAGTGGTTAAAAAACACTCGGGTTTGGCAGTAAAAACAGGGGAAGAATTTAATATCTTCAGAAAATCCCCTAATATTTTATTAAATCTGCTTTAAGATAAGGGTTGCATTCCCTATTTTGCAATTCCTTTACAGTAACTTAATATGAATCCGGTAACCAGACTTTTTGATTTCCCTTATTACCAACTGGAAAACAATACCCTTCAAACAGCTTTCGCTACCAAGTATAATGGAAAATGGGAGGCTATCTCCACTCAGGAATACATTGATCAGGCCAATGCCATTAGCAGAGGATTACTGCGTTTGGGGGTAAAACCTAATGATAAGATCGCAGTAATTTCTATGACCAATCGTACGGAATGGAATGTCCTGGATATTGGAGTCCTTCAAATTGGGGCACAAAATGTCCCTATTTACCCTACCATTTCTGAAGAGGACTATGCTTACGTCCTCAACCATTCCGAAGCCAAATATTGTTTTGTTTCCTGTGACGAAGTATTACAAAAGGTACTTGCCATTAGCGGTAAGACCAAAAAGTTAAAGGATGTGTATTCTTTTGATCAGTTAAAGAACTGCAACCATTGGAGTGAGGTTTTGGAAAAAGGGAAGGACACTTCCAATCAGGAAGAAGTAGATAAACGAAAAGCAGCGGTACAGGCGGATGACCTGGCCACCTTGATCTATACTTCCGGAACTACAGGAAAACCCAAGGGGGTAATGCTCACCCATAATAACATAGTCTCCAACGTTCTTTCCAGTGAAGAGCGTGTCCCTTTTGATTCGGGAGCCATAGCGCTTAGTTTTTTGCCTGCATGCCATATTTTCGAACGGATGATCCTTTACCTCTACCAATATTGTAGTATACAGGTGTATTTCGCGGAGAGTTTGGAAAAGATCAGTGATAATGTCAAAGAAGTTAAGCCGGATGTAATGACGGTGGTACCACGACTCCTGGAAAAGGTGTACGATGCAATTATTGCTAAAGGAAGTGAATTAACCGGTATTAAAAGGAAATTGTTTTTCTGGGCCGTAGATATAGGCCTCAAATTTGAGCCCTATGGCAAAAAAGGTTGGTGGTATGAGAAAAGACTCGGCCTTGCCCGTAGATTGATATTTAGTAAGTGGCAAGAAGCCCTTGGGGGTAATTTAACCACCATGGTTTCGGGTAGTGCCGCTTTACAATCCCGCCTGGCACGGGTATTTGCAGCTGCAGGCATGCCTGTGATGGAAGGATACGGATTAACAGAAACTTCTCCGGTGATCTCGGTAAATCAGGAAGATGGAGGAGGTTGGAAAATTGGTACTGTGGGACGTATCATCAGCGGAGTGGAAGTGAAGATCGCGGATGATGGTGAGATCTTGTGTAAAGGCCCTAATGTGATGGTGGGCTACTACAAGGAACCGGAACGAACCGCTCAGGTTATCCAAAACGGCTATTTCCACACAGGAGATATTGGAGAAATTGACCAGGACGGGTTTTTGCGCATAACAGACCGAAAAAAAGAAATCTTCAAAACTTCCGGAGGAAAATACGTAGCCCCCCAACTACTGGAAAACCGTTTTAAACAATCCCGCTTCATAGAACAGATCATGGTCGTTGGAGAAGGTGAAAAGATGCCGGCCGCCTTGATCCAGCCCAATTTTGAATTCCTGTATGCCTGGGCAGAAGAGAATCACATTACCTGGGGAGAAAACTCCGATATCTGTTTTAACGATAAAGTAATTGCCCGGTTCCAGGAAGAAGTGGACCTCGCCAATGAGGAATTTGCTAAATGGGAGAAGGTAAAACAGTTCCGCCTGACCCCGGATGTCTGGAATATAGATGATGGACACCTGACCCCCACCATGAAACTCCGCCGTAAAGTGGTCAAAGAAAAATATATCAACTTGTATAACGATATCTACGGGTATTAATTAGTATAATCGGGCAATATGGCCTTTGAAAAGTACAGTACCGCTCAGCTCAAAAAGGCCAATAGATGGTTGCTGATCATTAGCGTGTTAGGATTGGCAGGACTTTGTTTTGCTTTGGGCATGGGTCTCTATGCTGTATCTAAGGACGAAGATTCTCCCCTTCTTTTTCTGGTACCTACCGTTTTTGGCCCCCTGGTCATCTTTCCTGCTTTGCTGGCTACTGTCATTGGTGGTGAAGTAAAGCGTCGGGAGAAAAACATCCCCTAATTTTTACTAAGCATTTCATTGAATAGTCGGACATTCCTTTTAAAATTTATTATGCATGCATAATAAATTTTCCTATATTTGGGTTTCAAACTTAAGCAATGCGGGATTTGACCATTGACTGGGCCCTTAGGGCAACATGGCAGGCAGTAATCAGAATGTATAATGAAGAAGCCAAAAATTACGGGTTAACCATGGCCATTGGTTTTACGCTGCTTAGTATTGATGCGAAAAAAGGAACCCCCAGTACCGCCCTGGGGCCCCGAATGGGTATGGAGGCCACCAGTTTGTCACGGATTCTGAAGACTATTGAAGAACGTGGATATATAGAGCGCAGGCCTAATCCAAATGATGGCCGGGGGGTGTTGATCCATCTGACCGCCCTGGGTTTGGAAAAACGAAAAGAATCCAAAGAAGTAGTACTACGCTTTAATGAAGTGGTAAAGGAAAATCTAAGTCAAGACAACCTGGATGGTTTTTTTAAAACGGTGGATACTATCAACAAACTGATACAAGACAGAAAAATATACACCAAAACAACAACGGATTAACTAAACTCAAATCGGAAAATGAATAGGCATATCAACAAAGTTGCCGTAATTGGCTCCGGCATCATGGGCAGTGGCATTGCCTGCCACTTTGCTAATATCGGAGTGGAAGTGTTATTGTTGGACATTGTTCCCCGAGAACTTAACGAGAAAGAAAAAGCGAGGGAATTAACGCTTAACGACAAAGTAGTCAGGAACCGATTGGTGAATGATGCCCTTGCCAAGGCCTTAAAATCAAAACCCTCTCCTATTTACCATCAAAAATTTGCCCACCGCATTACCACAGGAAATCTGGAAGATGATATTGCCGGCGTGGCTGGTGTGGATTGGATCATTGAAGTGGTGGTAGAACGCCTGGACATCAAGAAAAAAGTGTTCGAAAATTTAGAGCAACATCGTACTCCCGGAACACTCATCACTTCCAATACGTCCGGTATCCCTATCCAATTTATGAGTGAGGGGCGTAGTGAGGATTTCCAAAAGCATTTTTGTGGTACACACTTTTTTAATCCGGCACGCTATCTAAAACTTTTTGAGATCATTCCCGGACCAAAAACAACTTCTGAAGTACTGGACTTCTTAAACAGTTATGGAGAACAGTTTCTAGGAAAAACCGCTGTATTGGCCAAGGATACCCCTGCCTTTATCGGTAACCGGATCGGGATATTTAGCATTATGAGTCTCTTTCATGCTGTGAAAGAATTGGGGATGACCGTGGAGGAAGTAGATAAACTTACCGGTCCAGTGATTGGCCGACCTAAATCTGCAACCTTCCGTACCGTTGATGTGGTAGGGTTGGATACCCTGGTGCATGTCGCCAACGGTATACATAAAAATTGTCCTAAGGATGAGCGCCATGAACTGTTCAAACTACCGGATTTCATTAACACCTTGATGGAAAACCAATGGTTGGGCAGCAAATCAGGGCAGGGATTTTATAAAAAGGAAAAATCCAAGGAGGGTAAAAGTGAGATTTTGACCCTGGACCTGGATACTATGGCCTATCGCTCAAAAAAGAGTGCCAAGTTCGCCACCCTGGAGCTAACCAAGAGTATTGACAAAGTGATAGATCGTTTTTCGGTATTGTGCGGAGGGCAGGACAAAGCAGGAGAATTCTACCGAAAAAGTTTTGGGCAGTTATTTGCCTATGTTTCTCATAGGATCCCCGAGATCAGCGATGAACTCTACAGAATTGACGATGCTATGAAAGCAGGGTTTGGCTGGGAACACGGCCCCTTCCAAATTTGGGACGCTGTAGGATTGGATAAAGGTTTGGAGTTTATTGAAGCGGAAGGGCAAAAAGCAGCAGATTGGGTACATGAAATGAAAGCCGGGGGTATCTCCACTTTCTACAGTGTTAAAGAAGGAGCCACGTATTTCTATGATATTCCAAAGAAAGCAATGGCAAAAGTGCCCGGACAAGATGCTTTTATCATTCTGGATAATATTCGGAAGTCCAATGAGGTCTTTAAAAATAGCGGAGTTGTAGTCGAAGACATGGGAGACGGTATCTTAAATGTGGAATTCCAATCCAAAATGAATACCCTGGGACCCGACGTGGTAGCGGGACTGAATAAGGCTATTGACCTGGCGGAAAAAGATTTCCAGGGCCTGGTGGTAGGTAATCAGGCGGCCAATTTCTCTGTGGGCGCCAATATTGGGATGATTTTTATGATGGCCGTGGAACAGGAATACGATGAATTGAACATGGCTATTAAAATGTTCCAGGACAGCATGATGCGTATGCGGTATTCCGCTATCCCAACTATTTCTGCTCCTCATGGCATGTGCCTGGGCGGAGGTTGCGAGTTAACCATGCATGCCGATAAGGTGGTTGCCGCCTCAGAAACCTACATCGGTTTGGTGGAATTTGGTGTAGGGGTAATCCCTGGAGGTGGTGGATCCAAAGAAATGGCCATGCGCGCTTCAGATTCTTTTAGAAAGGGTGATGTGGAGCTCAACGTTTTACAAGAGTACTTCCTGGCTATTGGAATGGCCAAGGTATCCACTTCCGCTTATGAAGCCTATGATTTGGGCATCCTGCAAAAAGGCAAAGATATTGTGGTGGTAAACAAGGACCGACAGATTGCTACTGCCAAAGCGCATGCGAAGTTGATGGCCGAACAGGGCTACACCCGTCCTCCCAAGAGAAAAGATGTAAAAGTACTGGGCAAACAGGCGCTGGGAATGTTTCTGGTAGGGACGGATGCCATGGAAGCCAGTAACTACATTAGTGAGCATGATAAAAAAATAGCCAATAAACTGGCCTATGTGATGGCGGGTGGAGACCTGTCAGAGCCTAGTTATGTCAGTGAACAATACCTGCTGGATCTGGAACGGGAAGCCTTTTTATCGCTTTGTACGGAACGAAAGACCCTTGAGCGGATCCAGCATATGTTGAAAACAGGGAAACCGTTGCGAAATTAGTTCTTATGTCAAGTACCAGAGCCGATCGCCTTCAGAGCATTGGAACCATTTTGGCATTGGTCATTAGTATTATCGCCATGGTTACCTCTATCTATGAGGCCGGCATAATGCGATCGCAGCAAAAATCTATGGTTTGGCCCTATTTAAGTGTAACGCAACACTATAATAGTGAAGGTTTTGGAATTAAAGTTACAAACAAAGGCACCGGGCCTGCCATTGTAACTTCAGTGCAACTGGACTATAAGGGTATCCCTATGGAAAACGTAGCGGTCCTATTGGATTCGTTAAACCCGGAAAGGACTTTTGGGTATGACATTTTAAGAAACAACAACATTGGCAATCACGTGTTTATGTCGGGTGAGGAACAGCTGTTGTTCGGACTTCCTTATAATGAGGAAACCCGTGTTGTTTTGGAGAATATTCCAAAAGTGAGAATGCGAATAGGATACAAATCCGTGTTAGACGAATACTGGTTTTACGACACCGAAAGTGATTTGCACCTAAAAGAAGAATTTAAGGCTACAACAGAATTTGAAAACTAAGAAATGAAAACAGCATATATCGTCAAAGGATACAGAACCGCAGTGGGCAAGGCGCCCAAAGGGGCGTTTCGGTTCAAGCGTGCGGATGAAATGGCCGCGGAGACCATAGAACATTTAGTAGGTCAATTTACCGATTTCGATAAAAAAAGAATTGATGACGTCATTGTGGGGAATGCTATGCCGGAAGGTTCACAAGGCTTAAATATGGCGCGATTGATCTCTTTGATGGGATTGGATATTGTGGACGTCCCTGGTGTAACGGTTAACCGCTTTTGTTCTTCAGGCTTGGAAACCATTGGTATTGCCACGGCAAAAATTCAATCCGGTATGGCAGATTGCATCATTGCCGGAGGAGTAGAAAGTATGAGTTCTGTACCCATGACAGGATTTAAAACGGAACTTAATTACGACCTGGTCCATTCAGGCCATGAAGATTATTACTGGGGTATGGGAAATACAGCGGAAGCGGTGGCCCAGGAATTCAAAGTGTCCCGGGAAGATCAGGATGAATTTGCCTACAATTCGCATATGAAGGCGTTGAAAGCGCAGTCGGAAGATCGATTTCAAGATCAGATTGTACCCATTGAAGTAGATCACACCTACGTAGGTCTCGACGGAAAAAAAGCCACAAAAACGTATTCTGTTACCAAAGACGAAGGCCCGAGAAAAGACACCTCGTTGCAAGCTTTAGCCAAGTTACGCCCTGTTTTTGCGGCTAATGGCAGCGTAACCGCCGGGAACTCCTCGCAAACCAGTGATGGAGCCGCCTTTGTGATGATAATGAGCGAAGACCTTGTCAAAGAATTAAACCTGGAACCCATTGCCCGTTTGGTCAGCTATGCCGCTGCCGGAGTAGAACCAAGGATTATGGGTATTGGCCCGGTAAAGGCGGTCCCAAAAGCTTTGAAACAAGCCGGTATGAAGCAGGAGGATATTGAACTCATCGAGTTGAATGAAGCATTTGCCTCACAGTCGCTGGCAGTAATTCGTGAACTAGGCTTGAACAATGATATCGTTAATGTAAATGGAGGAGCCATCGCTTTGGGGCACCCCTTAGGTTGTACCGGAGCCAAGCTTTCCGTACAGCTGTTTGACGAAATGCGGAAACGAAACATGCAAGGCAAGCATGGCCTTGTCACTATGTGTGTAGGCACCGGACAGGGAGCCGCCGGTATTTTTGAGTTTTTGAATTAGTTTCTGGAAACTGGAAACAAGAACCAAGACTATGAAGAGACATAATTTTAAAAAATTAAAAATTTGGAAAGAAGGAATGCAAATTGTAGATGACACATATGATTTGGTCAAAGACTTCCCAATACTCGAAAAATTCAATCTTACGTCTCAATTGCTCAGATGTTCAGTTTCTATTCCTTCTAATATTGCAGAAGGAACTAGTAAATCTACTGACAGGCATTTTAATAGATACATTGAGCATAGCCTCGGTTCAGCTTTTGAGTGGGAAACACAACTAATCATTGCGAGGAGAAGAAATTATATCGAAGAAAACCAATTTTCACAACTATCTAATAAAATTCAACAATTACAAAGAATGATTTCAGGTTTCCAGGATGGCTTGAACTAGTCTTGGTTCTGGATTCTTGATTCTAAAATTTTTAACGCTATGAGTACAGAAATCTTAAATAACGAAATCCTTCGGGGCGGACAGTTTTTGGTCAAAGAAACCCATTGTGAAGATGTGTTTACCCTGGAAGACCTTACGGAAGAACAACAAATGATGCGGGAAAGCACCAAGGAATTTGTAGATCGGGAACTATGGGGCCATTGGGAGCGATTTGAGAACAAAGACTATGCCTACACCGAAGAATGCATGCGCAAAGCAGGGGAACTTGGATTATTGAGCATAGCTGTTCCGGAGGCTTACGGTGGTATGGGAATGGGGTTTGTCTCCACCATGTTGGTTTGCGATTATATTTCCGGGGCTACAGGCTCCTTTAGCACTGCTTTCGGAGCGCATACGGGGATTGGCACGATGCCGATCACACTCTATGGTACGGAAGCACAAAAGCAAAAATACGTGCCAAAATTAGCTTCCGGAGAATGGTTTGGCGCATATTGCTTAACCGAGCCCGGAGCCGGTTCCGATGCGAATTCGGGGAAAACCAAAGCCGTACTTTCTGAAGATGGAAAATACTATAGCATCACAGGACAGAAGATGTGGATCTCCAATGCCGGATTCTGTAATTTGTTTATCGTATTTGCCCGTATCGAGGACGATAAGTATATCACCGGATTTATCGTGGAAAATGATCCTGACAATGGTATTACCCTGGGGGATGAAGAAAAGAAATTAGGTATCCACTCTTCGTCCACCCGACAGGTGTTCTTTAACGAAACTAAAGTCCCGGTGGAAAACATGCTTTCCGAACGCGGTCATGGATTCAAAATTGCCATGAATGCCCTGAACGTGGGACGAATCAAACTGGCAGCGGCCTGTTTGGAAGCGCAGCGGCGGGTGATCAATGAGGCAACCAAATATGCCAACGAAAGGGTACAGTTTAAAACGCCGATCATAAATTTTGGTGCTATAAAAGCAAAAATCGCTGATATGGCTGCAAATGCTTATGTAGATGAATCGGCATGCTATCGTGCTGCCAAGAACATTGAGGATCGCATAGCGATACGGGAAGCAGAAGGAAATTCTCATCAGGAAGCCGAGTTAAAAGGTGTTGAGGAGTATGCTATAGAGTGCTCTATCCTTAAAGTAGCCGTGTCTGAGCATGTGCAACATACCTCAGACGAAGGCATACAAATATTTGGCGGAATGGGTTTCAGTGCAGATACGCCAATGGAATCCGCCTGGCGTGATGCCCGGATCTCCAGGATATATGAAGGAACCAATGAAATCAATCGAATGCTTTCGGTGGGGATGTTGATCAAAAAAGCAATGAAAGGCCATGTAGACCTTTTGGGACCAGCCACCGCAGTAGGCGAAGAGCTCATGGGTATTCCCTCTTTTGAGACACCGGATTTTTCTGAACTATTTGCCGAAGAAAAAGATTTGATCAAGCGCTTAAAAAAAGTATTTTTGATGGTTGCCGGAAGAGCGGTGCAAAAATTTGGACCGGAACTGGAAGAGCACCAGCAATTACTATTGGCCGCTTCTGACATTCTGATTCAGATTTATTTAGCGGAATCTGCCTTGCTCAGAACAGAAAAAAATGCCAGGAGATTCGGAGAGGAAGCACAGGCTCCTCAAATTGCAATGTCTAAATTGTATCTTTATCGCGCAGTAGACATTGTTAATGATAAAGGCAAAGAAGCGATTATCTCTTTTGCCGAAGGAGATGAGCAACGTATGATGCTTATGGGATTAAAACGTTTTACGAAATACACTAACTATCCCAATGTGGTTGCGCTTCGTACCCAGATAGCGGACAAAGTAGCAGCAGATAACGGTTATACTTTTGACTAATTCAAGTAACTTCGTTGGAAGTGAAAAAGAACCGCCCTTGAACTTAGGGCGGTTTTTCTTTTTATCTCGATGCCAGTTATTCTCCTTTCTCTAAAAACTGTCATATTTTGACTAAAAGCCCTGGTGCATTGTTTTTCGGAAGCCCTTATTTTTGAGCATGGAAAACGCATTGCTGGATACCGTATACGACACCAAAACATTTTTGGAACAGGCCAAGCGGTTATTACAGATCACACAAGAGCATCTCTCCAATAGCCTTTCAGGAAGTAATGAAAAAGTAATGCATTGGCAAGAGCCGGAGGAAGTATTCCGCTTTTGGGAAGATTTTTTCAATGGCGGAAGTCCGGAAGACTTCTTTTCTCAGGTCTTTCAACATACCACACACACCCATCACCCCAAATACATAGGACACCAGGTGGCCGCTCCGGCTCCTGTGACAGCTTTAACGGGGCTGGTAAGTGCTTTGCTCAACAATGGTATGGCAATATATGAGATGGGTATGGCTCCTTCAGCCATAGAGCGGATCGTGATTGATAAAATATGCCAACAAATAGGTTATGACAAGAATTCCGGTGGTTTTTTGACTTCGGGTGGGAGCCTGGCCAACCTTACCGCCTTGCTCTCGGCAAGAAAAGCCGTGGTACCACATGACGTATGGAATAAAGGATATGCCCAACCGCTAGGGATCATGGTGTGTGAAGAAGCCCATTATTGTGTGGATCGCGCCGCAAAAATAATGGGACTGGGGGAAAAAGGGATTATTAAAATCCCTGCCAATCAGGACTTTTCCATGGATGTCTCTCTGCTTCCCTCCTATTTTGAAAAAGCTGCTTCAACCGGAATTAAGATCTTTGCTATAATAGGCTCTGCTCCTTCCACGGCTACGGGAGCCTATGATGATCTGGAAGCTATTGGACGTTTTGCCGCTGAAAAGGAGATATGGTTCCACGTAGATGGCGCTCACGGTGGAGCAGCCATCTATTCCAAAAAATATCAACCCCGGATAACCGGCATTGAAACGGCAGATTCCGTGGTTATTGACGGACATAAAATGCTGCTGATGCCTACGATAACCACAGCCTTGCTTTTTAAAAACCAAAGACACGCAGCCCATACGTTTAATCAAAAAGCAGATTACCTTTTGGATGATTCCCGGGAAGATCCATGGTATCAGAGCGGGAAGATGACTTTTGAATGTACCAAAACCATGATGTGTCTGCATTGGTTTGTTTTGCTGAAAGTTTACGGGGAGCAATTGTTTGATGAATATGTAACCCGTCAATATGATCTGGCCCATTCGTTTGCTAAAATGCTTATGAAAGACCCCCATTTTGAACTGGCCACTCTACCGCAATCTAACATTCTGTGTTTCCGATGGATAGAAAAGGAAATGTCCTTAGATGCACTCAACCAGGTGAATGCCCGGATACGGCAACAACTTTTGGCCGACGGGGAATTCTATATAGTACAGACAACACTTCGCGGTACTTTGTATTTGCGCACCAGTTTAATGAATCCCTTTACCACTGCAGATCATTTACAGCAATTATTGGAAAAAATAAAAAAGACCGCCCAACATATCAGCTGATGGACTCTAATATTCTCTCTTCACTTTGCTTTCTGGAAAAGTTGATCGCACATTCTATCAATGCCAGGTGAGAATAGGCCTGAGGGAAATTACCCAACAAGCGTTTGGTCTTAAAATCAATATCTTCACTAAACAATCCTAAATGATTACTATAGCTCAATAATCGCTCAAATTGTTGCAGGGCCTTCTCCTCTTCGCCAATCTTGAACAGGGCATTGATAAACCAAAAAGTACAAATAGTAAATGAGGAAGACGGCAAACCAAAGTCGTCCTCATTCTTATAACGGTACAGTAATCCATCATTACTTAGGTCTTTTTCAATGGCTTTTACCGTGCTAATGTATTTGGGGTCCTTGGCATGAATAAATCCGTAGGATTCCATAAGTAGCACGGAGGCATCCAAATGATAGAAATCATAGGATTGTGTGAAGGCCTTTACATCTTCATTCCAGGCATTTTCCATAATATCTGCCCGTATTTCCTGCTCAATAGCAGACCATTTTTCAATTTTTCGGTGTTTTCCAAAGATATTAGCCACCTTAATGGCTCTGTCCAAAGTTACCCAACACAGTACTTTTGAAAAGGTGAAATGCTGGTCCTCTCCCCGGAATTCCCATATCCCTTTATCCGGTTCCCTCCAGTGTTTATCTACAATCCATACAATGCCCTTGGTAATACTCCATAATTCCTCTCCATTTTCAATATCATTGCTAAACTTCATCAGTTGCTCATAAATCACGTCCATCAATATGCCATAAATGTCGTTCTGCCGTTGTTTGTAGGCGGCGTTACCAATTCTAACCGGTTTTGAGCCTTTATAACCCTCCAGATGCTCCAGTGTTTTCTCTGTAAGCGTTTTTTCACCATTGATACCATACATGATCTGTAACTTCTCATCCTTATCCGGCATTAAATCGATAATGAATTGCAAGAAACGTTTCGCCGTATTCTTATGCCCTAATTCAGATACTACCTTTATTGCCATAGACGCATCCCTGATCCAGCAAAAACGGTAATCCCAATTTCTAACCTCCCCGATGGTCTCCGGTAATGAAGTGGTAGCAGCAGCCAGCACCGCTCCGGACTTGTCATAGGTTAGCATTTTCAGGGTTATGGCGCTTCGTATGATCTCCTTGTTAAATTTCTTGTAGGTTGGGGTCCTGTCTACCCAATCCAGCCAGTAGATCTTCGTACGCTCCAGTTCCAGATTTATCTTTTCCGTACTGGGTCTTAAAATCTTTTCGTTGTAGCAGATCAGGAAATAGCCATCCTCCTTAAGGGTAATCTCCTCACCACTAATCACATGGTTCTTATTGAAAGAGGTATACAAGAATAATGTGTCAAATTGTATTTTACTGGTAATACTCACTACAAAATTCCCTTTGATATGATGCGTGGTCTCACCTTTGGCATACTCCAATCTAGGATCATAACGCACGGAGAACTTTGGTGCTCCTGCAATGTATTTCACATATCGGATAATTTCCGGAGGGGCATTATATTTCCCGTTGGGCTTGTGATATCTGGGCATGAAATCGTATAGCTCAAAAATATTTTCCCCGTCGGAAAAACGAGTAACTAACAAAGCCGTATTACCGTGGTAATGCTGCGTGATCTCATAATTGTATTTGGTAATGATTTCAAAACTTCCTCCTTTTTCATCATCTAACAGTTTCGCAAACACCGATGAAGAATCAAACTGCGGCAGGCAACACCAATCCAATGATCCGGTTGCCGAAACTAAGGCCGCACTTCTACAGTTTCCAATAATTCCGTAATTTAGGTTATCCATGTTAAGGTCCTTATCTTTAGGTCGATTTGTGAGTAATTTCTTTCTTAACCCTATAATTTGCCGGCTATACCATTTCCAGTAAAAACTAACCGATGAGTAAAACTATAATTATTTCCAATAGACTACCAGTACAATTACAAATAAGTGAGGGGGGCCTTACGGCAAAACCCAGTGTCGGGGGCCTGGCCACAGGGATGAAATCCGTTCACCACGGCGGGGAAAGCCTTTGGATTGGGTGGTCCGGCCTAACAGAAGAAGATACCCCTGTGGAATTGATTCCGGAAATTGACCGGGCGCTGGCGGCCCATAGTTGTGCTCAGGTCCCCCTGAACAATACCGAAATGGAAGGCTTCTACTTTGGTTTTAGCAATAGGACCATATGGCCCCTGTTCCATTACTTTTTGGAATACACAGAGTTTGAATTGGAGTTTTGGAACATCTATAAGTCGGTAAACCAAAAATTTGCGGATGCTATTTTAGAAAAAACCAAAGATCACGACATTATTTGGGTACATGACTATCAGCTAATGCTGGTGCCGCAAATGGTGAGAGAAAAACGTCCGGATGCCACTATTGGTTTCTTCTTACATATCCCCTTTCCATCCTACGAAATTTTTAGAACATTACCCTGGCGGGAAGAAGTGCTGCAAGGCTTGTTGGGCGCAGACCTTATTGGGTTTCACACCTACGATTACGAACGGCATTTTTTAAGTTCGGCCCGGCGACTGTTAGGCTTAGAAGTGAGTTTTAATGATATCTATTTGCAAAATCGTGTCATCAAAGTGGATTCCTTTCCCATGGGAATCGACTATGAAAAATTCCATAATGCCGCGAAAGCCAGTTATGCTCTTACAGGAAAAGAAAGGACCGACCTTCAAAAAAAAATGGACGATCATAAAATATCCGCTCCTGGGACTAAACTCATTGTATCCATAGACCGTCTGGATTACAGTAAGGGTATTGCAAAGCGTATCAACGCGTTTGAGTACTTTTTAAACAAATACCCGGAATACAAAGAAAAGGTGCGCTTGATCATCCTGGCGGTTCCCTCCCGCTCCAACGTGCCACAATATAAATTGCTAAAACGAGAGATTGACGAACTGGTGGGGCGCATAAACGGCGAATTGTCTACCGTAAACTGGACCCCTATCTGGTACTTTTACAGGTCCCTGCCTTTTGAAAGTTTGATTGATCTCTATACTTCCTGTGATATCGCCTGGTTAACCCCTTTGCGCGATGGAATGAACCTGGTGGCCAAAGAATACATTGCCACAAGAATAGACAAGACCGGGGTGTTGATTCTAAGCGAAATGGCAGGATCAGCCTATGAAATGAACGAGGCTCTCCTCATTAATCCCAACAATTTTGAACAACAGGCGGATACCTTAAAAACGGCCATTGAGATGCCCAAAGAGCAACAAATGGCACGAAACATTTTTTTGCAAAACCGTCTAAGGCGCTATAATGTAGAAGTTTGGGCCAATGAATTCATGAATTCATTGAAGGCGAAGCAAAATGGTGAAGCAACCTTTGTTTCTCAAAAATGGAGCCCTGCTATTCAGGACAACATAATTAACCAATACAAAACCGCTAAAAAGCGATTGTTATTTCTGGATTACGATGGTACGTTGGTAGGTTTCCACAAAGACCCGCAAAAAGCTGCTCCGGATAAAGAATTGTACAATTTGTTAGATACGCTACACCGACAAAAAGGAACAACGCTCTTCCTTATCAGTGGGCGGGACAAAGAGACCTTTGCGAAATGGTTTTTGAACAAAAAGTACAATATGATCGTAGAGCATGGCGTATGGATCTCCAGAAAGGGGGAAACCTTTAAATTACTGGAAAAAGTAAAAAAAGAATGGATGGAAAAGATCACCCCGGTATTGGAGTCCTTTGTGGATAGAACCCCTGGTTCTTTCATAGAAGAAAAGAATTATTCCCTGGCCTGGCACTATCGCAATACGGATCCGGATTTTGGGGAAAAACGCGCCACAGAATTGAATACGGTCCTCACCAGCCTTATTGGTAATGATGATATCAGTGTTCTTAACGGAAACAAAGTCATGGAAGTGAAAAGCAGTAACGTAAATAAAGGCAGGGCGGCTACGCGAATGTTAAGTGAGAAAGAGTATGATTTTGTTTTTTCTATTGGGGATGACTGGACGGATGAGTTCATGTTCCAGGAACTTCCCAGTTCAGCGGTCACAGTAAAAGTGGGGTTAAAAAAAACCCAGGCAAAATACCACGTAGAAGGGGTGAGTAGAGTTCGGGAATTACTGAAGAGTTTTACCAATATCTGACACTATGAAAGGAACCCTCCTACTGCTGCTATTATTGTGTGGCATAGCATTACGTCCCCAATCCAACACGGAAATCTATCTTTTTGATCTGGAAATTATTGGAAACGGTATACAACTGACCAACAAGATCAATATATCAAATAATGAAGGTTATGATAATCAACCTTCGTTTTATGATGAGCATACCGTCATTTTCGCTTCAACAAGAAATGGCCAAACCGATATCCGTCAATACGATATTACCTCCGGAGCCAGCAGCTGGCTGACCAATACGCCGGCAGGAAGTGAATACTCCCCTACCCGAATTCCTGAAAGTAGTGCGATCTCTGCAATTCGGTTGGATACCACTGGTCTGCAACGCTTGTACCGATACGACATAAACTCGGGAAAATCAAAAACGATCTTAAAAGAGGCCAAAGTGGGTTATCATCTTTGGTATTCCAAAGACATCCTGGTAAACACCGTTTTAGTTGAAAATCGAATGGACTTAGTGGTAAGCCATCTATCCGATGGTTCCAACTACACCTTTCAGAAAAATGTGGGGCGCTCTGTTTTACAAATACCCAATTCCCAGGACATTAGCTTTCTGGACATTTCCCCTGAAAAAACGGTCTTAAAGTCCATGGATCCGGTCTCAGGAGCAACACAACCGATAATTAATACCCAAGATGAACAGGATTTTTGCTGGTTACCCAATGGTGTATTGTTGGCCGGGAAAGGAAACACCTTATTGAGGTTTCACCCGGGCCTGGACAACGACTGGGCACAAACCTACACGTTTGAGGATCAATACGTTAACAATATTACGCGAATTGCCGTAAACCAGGACGCCACTCAACTTGCCGTAGTTGTGGAAGTTTCCCCGGCAGGGATAGTGCAAAAGCAAGTAGAAACGTATAATGCCAGAGACCTGGAGGGCTTTGCGTCCTGCTATTCAGAAGATGTCCTGGTGAAACGCTTTCCCAACGATACCTTGTATAGGGGAAGGAAAACCATGAAACAGCGTTATGGTGATTATTTTAAACAAACAGCGTCTTCCAGTGTCGCCGTGCTGAAAAGAATCGTCATAGGCAATACCGTAATTGATGAGGAAAGGGCGGTTGACGATGGTGTGGAAAATCACCAGGTTGCTATTTACCAGGTTCAGAATGATGAAATCACAAGTATGACCTTCCTTTTTGAACAGAAGGATTCTGAAAATCCTGTTGCCATCGTTCAACAACAATTGGAAGCCTATAACGCAAGGAATATTGATGCTTTCATGGCAACCTACAGTGATGATGTAAGGCTCTTCAATTATCCCAACAGCCTCACTAGTATGGGACAGGAAAAAATGCGGAACAGGTACCAGGGTTTCTTCGAAAGCACCCCTGACCTTAATTGCGAGATAAAAAAACGCATGATAATTGGCAATAAAGTGATTGACCTGGAATATCTTACCGTTAACGGACAAAACTTTTCCGCTGTGGCTATCTACGAAGTGGAAAACGGCAAAATTGCCAAAGTCACCTTTATTCGATAATTTTCCGGGATGAAATGGCCGCACAATATTAGCCGGGTCGAGGCATTCAGCGATGGTGTTTTTGCTTTTGCAGCCACACTGATGGTAGTCAATTTTGATATGAACGGCGACCTTGCCCTAAACAAAACCACCATTACTGGATTCCTCAGTTTTTCCGTAAGCTTCTTCGTATTGGTAGCACTGTGGTGGGTACACTATAATTTCTTTAGGCGTACCAAATACATAGATAACTGGATCATTGTACTCAATTGCATTTTATTGTTTGTGGCATTATACTACGTGTTTCCCTTGAAATCAATGGTGCAGTCGTTGATGGGGGAAGGCGTAAAGACAAGAACAGATTTGGCAAATCTTTTTTTGATGTACGGCATCGGCTTTTCGCTCATTTTTCTGTGTTTTACTATGATGTATTACCGGGCATTTAAAAAATCCCGCGCCATGAAAAATGCCATCCATTTATATTTCTACACACGGCATTTTGCCATTTTTGTTATTGTAGCCATTATTTCTGTGATCCTGGCATTCTTTGAAATTGGAATCGGGATTGGGCTCCCTGGTTTTTTCTATGCACTGCTAGGGCCCATTTGTTCGTGGCATACCTACCATTTCTATAAAAAACTTGAACGCAACTAAGATGAAAAGACGTTTGACAAAACAAGTGATATTCTATTGTAGTCTTTTTTTGGGGTTTTGCGCCTACGCACAGCAGGATTTGAGCTACACCCAAGATGAATTTTTACGAGGTAGTATCACTCCCGAACGGGAATGGTGGGACCTCACCTACTACCATTTGGATATCACGGTAGATCCGGATGAAAAATACATTACGGGCCGGAACACCATTCACTATAAGGTGCTGGAAAAGAAGAATACACTTCAGATTGACTTGCAGCCCCCTTTGAGGATTGAAAGCATTACACAAGATGGAACACCCTTATCCTACCGCAAGGAGGGTAACAATGCGTATATGGTGCTTTTGGAGAAGGTACAGAAAAAGGGAGACCTTAATGAAATAGTAGTTCAATATTCCGGCAAACCCAGGGAAGCCATACGTGCTCCCTGGGATGGCGGTTTTTCCTGGAAAAAGGATAGGAATGGCAACCATTTTGTAGCCACCTCCTGCCAGGGTCTGGGCGCCAGTGCCTGGTGGCCCAACAAAGACCATATGTATGATGAAGTGGATAGCATGCTCATTAGCGTAAGCTTTCCTAAAAACCTGATGAATGTATCCAATGGAAAACTACGCAAGCTTGAAGAGTCCGATACACTAAAAACCACACATTGGTTCGTGAGCAGCCCCATAAACAACTATGGCGTGAACGTCAATATTGGGGATTATGTGCATTTTGGGGAGCAATACCAGGGGGAAAAGGGGGCCCTTGATATAGACTATTATGTACTTCGGGATAATATGGCGAAAGCACAAAACCAATTTCGCCAAACCACAAAGATGCTTGAGGCCTTTGAACATTGGTTTGGCCCTTACCCGTTTTATGAAGACGGTTTTAAATTGGTAGAAGTACCCTATTTGGGTATGGAGCACCAGAGTTCCGTTACCTACGGCAATGGCTTCCAAAATGGATATCGCGGTATGGACCTCTCCGATTCGGGCTGGGGCCTGAAGTTCGATTTTATCATCATCCACGAGGCTGGTCATGAGTGGTTTGCCAATAGCATCACCTACAAGGACATCGCAGATATGTGGATTCACGAGGGCTTTACCGCCTATTCCGAAAACCTGTATCTGGATTATCATTTTGGTACGGAGGCCGCTTCCGACTACGTCATCGGCACCCGAAAACGAATTCAGAACGACAAACCTATTATAGGCAGGTACAACCTTAACCGAAGGGGTTCTGGGGATATGTACTATAAAGGAGCGAACATGCTGCACACCTTAAGGCAGTTGGTGGAAGACGATGAAAAATGGCGGCAAATCCTTAGGAAAATTAACGCTACCTTCTATCATCAAACTGTCACTACACAGCAGATTGAGCATTTCTTAAGCAGGGAAACCGGAAAGGATCTGTCCGCTTTTTTTGAACAATACCTGCGCACCCCTGATGTACCTGTTTTGGAATACCAGTTTGACGGAAAAACGCTGAAATACCGCTACACCAAAGTAGTGGATGATTTTGACATGCCGGTCCGGGTTTTTGTAGATGGTAAAGAAAAGTGGCTGTTCCCCAAAAAAAACGCTGAATGGAAAACGGAAACGATAAAAGGTACTGAACTGGTCATCGACCGGAATTTCTATATTGCAACGAAGCTCCTGTAATGAAGATCTTTTTTCCGCAGTGGCAAGGCTCCGGTTCAGGAACCGCTATTCAAAGCGGCGCTTCTGCCATTCGCGACTATCTTGGAGCGCAGCAATTTCATGAACTTCCCCTGTCCGAAATCCCTGCCGGAAGAGATGGAAAGCAACGTTTCGCCATCAATAATTACGATGCGCTTACCGAACAACTTTTGGGATTTAAAACTTTTTTAGAAGAAACACAACCGAAAAGCCTGGAAATTCTGGGCGGGGATTGCGGATTGGAAATTGTACCGGTTTCTTATTTGAACAAAATATACCCTAAGCTGGGTATCATTTGGTTTGATGCCCATGGGGATATTAATACTGCATCCGATTCCCCAAGTGGTAACTTTCACGGCATGCCCCTACGCACTTTATTAGGTGAAGGAGTACCTGCAATGGACCCCTTATTATTTAGCACTATTCAAAGCGCACAGATTCATTACGTTGGATTACGCGATTTGGATGAAGCAGAGCAATTACGACTTCGTCGGGGAAATATCTATCATTCCGGGAAGACCAATACTCCGGAACTTATCCATACCCTAAAGACCAAAAACATACAATACCTTTATATTCATTTTGATTTTGATTGCCTGGATCCTACAGCATACAACAAAACCTACTATCAGGTGCCTAACGGGATTAAAATTGCAGAAGCGGAAAGCTGTATCAAGGCGTTACACGAAGAATTTGATGTTGTAGGAACCAGTAGTCTGGAATCTGTTACGGAAGATATAACTGCATTACAGCCTATTCACCGACTGCTGGAGCTGCAGCTTGCATAAAAAACGAATATATGATTCCCAACCTCCAACCTACCTTAGAAAACGAGTTAGTGAAAGTACGGCCTTTACGCGTAGCCGATTTCCAGGAGCTGTATAACGTGGCCCGTGACCCCAAAATCTGGGAACAACATCAAAATCCGGATCGCTATACCCTGCCGGTATTTAAAGAATTCTTTAAAGGCGCCATGGATTCTCAAGGCGCTTTTGTCATTATTGACAGGATGACCCATTCCATCATAGGGAGTTCCCGATTTAAACAGCATCCTTCCGCATCCGATACCGTAGAAATAGGCTGGACCTTTTTATCAAGAGACTATTGGGGCGGAGTATATAATTCCGCTTTTAAAAAGCTTATGATAGCACACGCTTTTCAATACTTTGATTATGTGGTGTTTAATATCAACAAATTCAACTATAGGTCGCAAAAAGCCGTGGAGAAATTGGGGGGTCAACTTGTGATAAAAAGTAGTGCTCTCGGACATTTACATACTAAAGATCCCGAGGGCTTGACCTTTGTGATCACTAAAACGGCCGTCGCCTGATGAAAACGATCAGGGTACTTTTCTGGATTTCCCTGGCTTTCTTTATCCTTAGTTTTTTGCTATTGCTCTCGGGATCTTCATTACTGGTTTTGTCTTTAGGAGGACAGGCCGCTATCCCTCTTGGAAACTTAACTACCGCTTTGGGAATTCTCGCTTTTTCCGTGCTCTCGTTCTGTAGCTTGCGTTGGCGGGGAAGGCCCAATAGAACATGGCATCGATATCTTGTTACTCTTGCCGGAATATCGATCGGCTTAAGCGTAACCTGGTGGCCCGTAGGACGCATGCTAAGTGGAAATTGGAGCAACACTTTTATCAACCAACCCCTGGCTTCCTGGTGGTTTTGGAACTATTCCTATACCCTTGTTGGCTTTCCTTTGGTTTTACTATTACTGTACTTCCTGTTTAGCCTGTTTAAAAGAACGAAGTAAACGGAAATGGATACCCCCAACAAGCACTCTTGGCATGCTGGATAGGTCCTGCAGAGGTCCCTGTAAATGAAGAAAGTGTGCGAACTCAAATCAAACCACTACCTTGCAGAGGGGAATTACGGGCAAGATGCAATGGTGATGCGACACATTCTTAACGACAAACTACAATTCCGATTATGCCGGAGCTCAAAGAATACTACTTTAAAAATGACACCGCCTGGCGAAAGTGGCTGAGTCAAAATTATAATGCTTCCCAGGGGGTGTATCTTATCTTCTACAAAGTAGACCACGAAATGCCAAGCATGCGGTGGGAAGAAGCGGTTCGCGTCGCCCTTTGCTATGGGTGGATAGATAGTACGGTAAAGAGTTTAGGAGATGGCAAACGCCGACAATACTTCTGTCCCAGAAAACCCAAAAGCGTGTGGAGCAAGGTCAATAAAACGCATATAGAAGAACTTACGGCAGCCGGTGTAATGCACGAAAGTGGCTTACAGGCTATCGCTATCGCTAAAGAAAACGGCTCGTGGACAGCTTTGGACGATGTAGAGAACGGAGTGATTCCCGAAGATCTGCAAAAAGCTTTTGACCGGAACCAGGAGGCCTGGAAGAACTTTCAAAGCTTCACCCAGGGGCAACGAAAGAGTTACCTATACTGGTTGAATCACGCAAAACGCGAAGAAACGCGTCAAAAAAGGATTGCAGAAATTGTGGATTACGCTCAACGGAATATCAAAGCAAGGGTGCAACGCTGATCAGGCCTCTACACTTTTTACCACATACTTGTTCCTATAATTCACCGGGGTCATCCCAACTACCTTTTTAAACACCTCACGGAAGGCTTTGGAATCGGAATACCCTACCTGATACATTACCTCATTGACCGTTTTTCTTCCTTTCTCCAATTCTTTCTTTGCTGCTTCCACCTTCACCCGTTGCAAGTATTCCAAAACCGTATTGGAAGTCGCCTGTTTAAAACGTCGTTCAAATGTCCTCCTGCTTAACGGAACATCCTCGCACAGTTCACTGACTGAGATCTTTTTTGGATAGTTTTCTTCAATATATTCCTGCGCTTTGAGTACCAACTCATCTTTGTGGTTTTTTTGTCCGGAAAAAATCATAAAGGGGGATTGGCTGCTGCGATCAATATCCACCATAAAACCTTTTGCTGCCAAAACCGCTACTTCCCTACCGGCATATTTTTCGATAAGATAGATGACCAAATTGGTAAAAGCATAGGCCCCACCACTGGTATAGATGCCATTGGCTTCGGTGACGATCTTTTCATCGGTTAAAATAGCCCTGGGAAACTTTTCCTTGAATACCTGGGCAAATTGCCAATGCGTAGAGCAGGGCTTGCCGTCCAATAACCCGGTAGAAGCCAGGAAAAAAGAAGAAATACACAGGCTTACAATTTCTGCCCCCTCTTTGTACTGTTCTATCAACCAGGGGATAAAAGCCTGGTTTCGCCTGTAGGCCACTTCAAAATCATCATGTATCGCCGGAATAATGATCAAATCGGTCTTTTGAACTTCTGCGATGGTTTTCTCCGGAGTAATGGCAAACAGTCCTCCCTGCGGGTCCAATGCTTTTTCTATTCCCACCAGTTGTAGTGCAAAAAGCGGAAGTTTCCCCTCCCCGGAATACAACGCATTTACCCAGGACAACATCTGATGTGTCCCGGCAATGTTAACCACACTCACGTTCCCCTTGGGGACTAAAATAGATACATGCTTCATTACGCCATAGTTATATTTCATAAAGGTAGTGGAATAGCTTGTCGCAATCAACCCTCGGGATTGACGGAATTACGGCACTTCCTTCCTGATCGGATTATTTATATTTGATGTAAGCAACTGATAAACAAACCTATACAAATTGTGAAAAGTATCTGGCTTAACCTTCCCGTAAAAAGCATTCAAAAATCCAGAGCGTTCTATAACTCCCTTGGATTTAGGGAAAATCCCTTACATAAAGAGACAACGCACTTAGCGAGTTTCCTGATCGGGGAACATGATTTTGTGCTGATGCTTTTTCCGGAGGAGGTTTTTAATAACTATACCTTATATCCCTCTTCAATCGGCCAAAACAAGAGCGAAATGTTAATTAACATTGATGCGCAAAGTAGGGATGAAGTAACTGCTTTTGCCGAAACCGTTGAAAAAGCCGGGGGCAAGGTATATCAAAAACCCCAGGAAGTAGAGGGTTGGATGTATCTGTTCAGTTTTTCCGATCCGGACAACCACTGCTGGAATATGTTGTATATGGATCCGGATAAAATGAAGTCGTTATGATTCCTGAGATCAAACACTATCCCGCTACTCATTTTGTTTCCAAAAATGTTGAAACTTCATTTACGGCTCTGGCCCAAACCGTAGAACGTACTTTGATTGATCTACACAAACAACCCCAGATTGATTTTGATGCGCTTCGGTATCCGGTAATTCAATATCTGAATACCTCGGGTATGCCTATGAAAAATGGTGCAATCCATGTCAATATTGGCATGGCAACAAAAGCTCCGCTAAGAAGTGAAGGATTCATTACCTCTATCTTGCCTGCAGGAAAATACGCCGCACTGGTTCACAAAGGACCCTATCTTACATTAGTGGACACCCATGCGCAACTTCAGGAATGGGTAACCCGTAATGGTAAGGAATTTCAAAAAGAGGTAGTGGGCGGTGAGGTTGTATGGAAGTCCCGGTTAGAATTATATCTCAAAGGTGCAGAAAGCAGTCCGGATCCTGGTGTTTGGGTAACAGAAGTGCGTTATCTTTTAAAAGAGAAATCAAAATAAGTTTTGATTCACCTAAACAAGAAGCTGGCAACATTTTCTAACAAAAGTACATGACCGCTCAACACTACATAGCAAAACTAAAGGCGCTCCGGGAGGAAAAGGAATTAAGCAAGCTTGAAAAGTTTTTCAAGGGCGAAGATGGGCAGACCAAAGCGTTCGGCGTAAGGTTTGGAAACGTTTTTAAAACCGCGAAGGAATTTACCCAAATGCCTTTGGAAGAGATTAACAAATTGTTGGACAGCGATTATTATGAGATTCGTATGGGAGCAGTAAGTATTATGGATTACCAGGCAAAGAATAAAAAAACGTCTCCTGAAAGAAAAAAAGAACTCTTTGAATTGTATCTGAACCGGCATGATCGCCTGAACAATTGGGATTTTGTAGACCGGGGGGCGTATAACATCATCGGGGAATATCTAATGGATAAACCCAGGGACATTTTGTACCAGTTAGCCAAATCTAAAACTATTTGGGAGCGCCGTACCGCTATAGTGGCTACCTATGCCTTTATCAAAAAAGGACAGCTAGAAGACACTTTTCAAATTGCCGAAATACTGATTAAGGACAAGGAAGAACTGATCAATAAAGCCGTTGGCAGTTGGCTGAGGGAAGCCGGCAAAAAAGACAAAAGCAGGTTAAAAGCCTTTTTAGACATTCACACGAGCACTATGCCACGGGGTACCCTGCGCAATGCTATAGAAAAACTGGATAAAGAAGAGAAAACCTATTATAAGAACCTAAAACACCAATAAAAATGCAAGTAAATCCTTATCTCAATTTTGACGGTACGGCAGAAGCCGCCTTTGAATTGTACAAAGCTGTTTTTGGCGGAGAATACCTGGCCAAAACGAAAATGACCGATGCCCCGGAAAGTGATACACTCCCCGAAGATGAACGCAACCGGATCATGCACATTTCCTTACCCATTTCAGAGAATACCATTTTAATGGCTTCGGATATCCTGCCTTCCATGGGGCAACAGCCCACGGCAGATAGTAATTGTTATATCTCTTTGCACCCTACCAGCCGCGAAGAGGCGGATCGCCTCTTTGAGGGGCTTTCCAGGGAGGGAGTAATTGAAATGCCTATGGCCGACCAATTCTGGGGCGATTATTTTGGCAGTTTTGTAGATCGCTACGGGGTAAAATGGATGATCAACTACAATCCGCAAAACAGTCAAAAAGGATGACCTCACTTACCGTAGAGACCCTAGTGAATGCAGATTTGGAATACGTATGGGAGTGCTGGACCCAACCCAAACATATCACCCAATGGAACTTTGCCAGCCCGGAATGGCATTGTCCCAGAGCCGAGAATGATTTGAGGCCTGGTGGTACATTTAGCTACCGTATGGAAGCCAAAAACGGTAGCACGGGTTTTGATTATGCAGGGAAATATTCCGCAGTTGTCCCGTATTCTGCAATTGAATACACGCTGGAAGATACCCGGAAAGGGAACGTCACTTTTAAAAAGGAAGGGAACACAGTCAAGATAGTAGAAACCTTTGAAGTGGAAGATACCCACACTTTAGAGCAACAACGTATGGGTTGGCAAGCAATTTTGAATACCTTTATGGAATACACTGAAAATAAACAACATAACCCATGAAAACTTCAAAAGCACGCCTGTGGATTTCGTATATCCTTCAGGGCATTATCGTAATCATGTTCCTTATGGGAGCAGTAATGAACATTTTACAGACCGAACAAGCGGTTACGGGAGCTACCACATTAGGTTACCCGGAATCTGCGGTGCTTCATCTTGGTATCGCCTTATTGATCAGTACATTATTTTACGCTTTCCCCAAAACCTCCGGATTTGGGGCAGTCCTGCTTACCGCATGGTTGGGAGGGGCTGTCGCCACCCATGTTATCCATCAGGATCCGCTGTTCGACACCATATTTCCGGTACTGTTCGGCATAGTTATGTGGTTGGCCTTATGGCTACGCCAGGAAAAAGTACAAAAGCTATTCGCCTTCTGAAAGTAAAATGAAAACACTACACTTTGAAACTACCATCAATGCCTCAACAGCCAAGGTCTATGACCGTATGTTGGCAGAAGAAACCTTTAAGCAATGGACAGCAGAATTCAGTCCCACCTCCCGATATGAAGGGAGTTGGGACAAAGGGGCAAAGATCTGTTTTCTTGCAGATGAAGATGACGGTGAAGTATGTGGGATGGTAAGCCGTATTCACGATAATCAACCCAACCAATTCATAAGCATAGAACACCTGGGCATTATTGAAGACGGCAAAGAAATTATGGAAGGGAAAAAGGTGGCCCCCTTTGCCGGGGCCAAAGAGGAATATACCTACTTACCCACTGAGCAGGGTACCTTGTTAAAAGTAGCTATGGATTCCGCCCCGGAATGGGAAACCTATTTTAGGGAAACCTGGCCAAAGGCTTTGGCGAAATTGAAAGCGATTTGCGAAAACCCCTAAAGCAAAGGCTTACGGTTACTACTTATCTTCCGTATAAACGGTGATAGATAAGGGAGGCCACTGCCCCCACCAGGGAAAACCCGGTAAGCATCAAAAACACGTGTTGATGGCCAATTTTCTCACCAGGGTGAGCGTCCAATAAATAGCCATAGGCCGGCCCGGCAAAAATATCCGGGGTATACCCCACCAAAGAGATTAAGCCAACCACGGTGCCAGTTAAGGCAAGTGGAATTTTTCCTGCCTGCAACACACCAAAATACAACGCACGAGTAGAATACACCGCAACACCGAGAATCAAGACAGAAAGCAAGAATAGTAACGAGGTAGTTGGCGCAATAACTCCCGTGGCAAAAAGTAATCCTCCTATAATTGAAAGCACAAAACCCAGGAATAATAGCTTTGTAATCTGATAGCGGTCGGCGATCAATCCCACTAAAATACCAGTCGTAGGACGAAGGAATTGTAATAAAGTTCCTGTTTTAGCAGCATCTACCTGATTGTATAACATCACCTCTTCGGCATACTGTGATATGATGTCCGTGATCTTATAACCCACATACGCAGATAAAATAATCACCATCAATAGCCAAACGGAAGGCAATTTTAGCACCTGCCGAATTTCCGGTAGACTAATCTTTTCGATACTACTTCGTGCTTCCCCTTCAGCCTTCATATAAAACCAGACTAACAAAGCAATACAGGAAATAATACCCGAGGCAGTATAAATGATATAAGCAAAAGCACGTTTTCTATCAGAAAGAGACACGATATCATCAGCACCCGAAAGGAAAAAAGAAAAGATAGCTACCCCTAACACTCCGAACAAGGCTCCTGTAAGTCCCCGGCCGCCATCCAAAAACCCAAATGCCTTCCCTTGAGCTCGGATACCACCCCATACCCTTGCGGCTTTAATCATGGGGGACCAGAAGAGAAATATGGTAGTAAAACCCCAATAACCATATAAAACGCGTAACAGCATTACATCTGGATATTGTGCATAGACCAGCCCTCCCAGGGCCGTCAACCATAACGCTACCGCTATCAGTTTTCTAGGTGGATATTTATCAGCTAACGGGCCTCCAAGTAAATATGCAAACAACGCAACTAAACCATAAACGGACTGACCTAGATTGTATTCAACATTACCCATTTCAAAAACATCCAGCACGGTAGGCCGAAAAATACGGGGTAATACAAAGGGCAGGATAAACACCGCCTCCCCTGCCAAAATAAGCAATACCAGATAGTACCAGGGAGCGGATGTTGTTTTGGAGATATCGATAGTGCTACGGTTGAGCGCCAAATGTACACAAATCCGGAGTATTGCGGCTTGGGAAAAAAGTGGAAAGGATTCGGGGATGCGACAGGAAGGCCGAGGGCAGGGTTTCTTAGAATCAATGGTATGACGTCAGCCTGTCCCCTGAGGCAGTTGGAACGGTTTGGAAGCATCCGTCATTACATTTTGCAGTAAAACTTTGGGAATCAAACGTATTTGGACTCACTACAATTACATTGTCTAATGACAAGGCGTATTACCACCGGACTATTAAAAATTAATACGCGTCATAGGAAGCAGGAATTTTATTTCCCGCTCGCTCCGCATCCCAGATCCAGGAAAGTATCCACCACCGATTATCCTTATATTGAAGTTGTATGCTATTAATACCGCGACGCAGTATAGGACCATTTTTACTGTTGCGTATTCGGTAACTACTCCATACATGGGCAATCGTTCCAAAAATCCTGACCTCACGGTTAATTTCTTCTTCAAAGAATCCCGATTCCCGAAGATCACCCATACCACTATAAAATTCTTCCAGTGTTAAAACTTCCCTTGATGGTTTTCCTTCAATTAGAGTATTCTTCGAGATAATTGCGTGGGGCGCGTACAATGTTCGCATTCTTTCCAACTGACGGGAGGTTCCCGCTTCACCTGAAATGCCGTCGTATGCTGTCGCTATAATTCCCGAAAGCGTTTCAACATCTTCCGGTGATAAATACACTTTTTTTTGAGTTTCTTGAGCCATTGTAGTCAGACTGGAAAAGAACAAGAATGCCCATATCAAATCAATTTTCATTTTTATTGAGTTTTGGTATTTATGGATTGGCTTCCAAAAATTCAAATATTGTTTTAAAGATCAATTGAAATTGCTCTTCGGTAAATCCGAGATGTGTCCCCCCTTTCAGGGTCAATAATTGATTTTCAGTACCTACGTTTTCGAGCTTTTCATGAAGCAATTGGGCCTGGTCGTACGGAGTTAAGGTATCCAGATCTCCCTGAATGGTTAGAACAGGAGGGGCGTTTTCAGTAATATAGTGAATTGGGGAATACTTTCTTGAAATCTCAGGGATCCTTTCTTTTTCTTCTACCCAGTTCAGTACAAAATTTTCATTGGGACGTTTAGCCCTCAGGTAGGCTTCTATTTTTTGGATATCTGTAGCCCCATACCAATTTATAATGGCTTGAACTCGGATTTTGTCACCTATATAAGAAGGATGACTTTCCGGCACGCTATTGACCAAACCTGCCAGCAAGGCCAAATGACCACCGGCCGACGCACCCGAAACCACAATCTTATCGGTATCCAATCTGTATTCTTCGGCATTGGCACTTATCCATTTCATAACCATAAGGACGTCTTCTGCGGCATCCGGTGCTGTTCCTAAGCCTTTGCGGTATTCTACGTTGACCACATTCCATCCCCGCTCTAAAAAATGTATAAAGAACCAGGCATCGGTTTCTTTATTGCCATATCGCCAACCGCCACCATGAATCCAGACCAAAGTAGGCCTTGTGTTTTTGCTTCGCTCAAACCAGTTGGGTTCCCCTATGTAAGTTCCCTGCGTATAGATGTCAAGACGTTGGTCAGGGGCATTACCATAGGCCACATCCATTTCCATATTATAATGATGCGCCCAAAAGATAGTGGATGGCACCTCACTTTGTTTTAAGGAGATCACTTGCGCATCGTTCTTTGTTTGCTTACAGGCTATTTGCATAAAACAAAGGCCAACTAAAATGATGATAATTCGGAATTTCATAAAAACTTTTTTGCTCAGCACAAAGAAAAAAGTAAAACAGATAGCGGTAATGGTCAATATGAATTATAAATGGTCATTTCGAATGAACAGACCTAAAATCATTTGGGGTATGTCCGGTTAATCTTTTAAAAAACCGAACAAAATTTGAACTATCGGAAAACCCAAGTTCATACCCTATTTCGGAGATATTCTTCTCAGAGTACAACAAGTCGCGTTTTATTTCCGTAAGCAACCGTTCCCGAATGATTATCGATGTCGACTTTCCGGAGGTCTTTTTGATCGCCATATTGAGTTGGCTACGGCTGACTTTAAGTAAGGCTGCGTACTCTTCTACCCTTTGTTTCTTTCGTATATTTTCTTCCAAAGCTTTTCTGAACCGCAATGAAATATTATCCTGATAGAGTTTTGTCGATAGGTTATACGTTTTGATATACGCCCTATTGATTTGTATTAAAATAGTATACAGGAGAGAACGTATATAGTGATGGCTATCGTCTTGAAGATTATCCAATTCTGTTTTTATTCTCTCACAGTTAGCGGTGTGTTCCAATAAAAATTGGTCATCACACTTTAATATAGCGGGTTGATTGGTTTGAAAGAATTGAAAGCGATGAATGAATAGCGGATCCTTAAAGAAGGTTTCAATGAATTCATTTTCAAAGATCAAAAGGTAACCCGAAAAATCAGGGGTTACTGCCATCCATTCCCGCACCTGATTGGCCCGGAGAAATATAAAATCGCCCTTGTCCAAGGGGGATATCTCATTCTCGATTGCGATTTTTGCCTGTCCTTCATTCTGTATGAAGATCCCATGAAAATTATAACAAAAAGGTTTTCTAAGGGACACCTTACGATCTGCTTCCGAAAAGAACACGCAGTCCATCAAAAACTCTCTGTCATATTTCCGCCTTACGAAATGGTACTGTTTTGCTTTCAAGGGGATGGTTTTGCTAGGGGGCTTTTAAAAAACAATGACCAAAAGTTAGGTTATTATTTTGGTTCTACCAGTTGTTGTAACAGCCCCACCACTTCTTCAAGCTGTGGGATTTCCAGTTTATTTTTATAGTTTTAATCGTTTCTTCCTTTAGCCCGGCCCGTTGAAAGTCTTCCAGGAAGCTCTGGGAAAGGGGTTACTCCATAAATATCCTAAACTATTATCCCATCTTAAAAGCGGGATAGCGGGCAGCTGTAGGGCTTGGGAAAAGTATCGTCTAGCGCTTGAACCCCGACAATTGTCTTCTACTTCGTTTTAAGGGATTACTCTGCGCTTTGAAGCAATTCATCAAGTTTTCTCTGAGAAAAATCCTGATCGGGTTTCATTTCCAAGGCTTTTCTATACCACTGTATCGCCAATGCGATACTATCCATGGCGCGATACCCATCGGCAACACTATCGACCCATCCGGCATATTCCGGCTCCATTTGGGTTTGGAACAGAAAAACCTCCAATGCCTTTTCCGGCTGATTGACATCCAGTAGCCAATAGCCCAGATCGTCTAAAGAACCGTCATCATATTCATAGTGCTGAGGTGTTCTTCCTTTTTCTTCAAAATAGACTTCCCTTACTTTCTCAATACCTTCCGTAAGTATATAGTTTTTCAACTTCAGATGTATGGGTGCAATGGCCGTTAAGGAATCTTCAAAGACACTATTTTTCAATAACAGGGTTGAATTGCTTGTTGACCAATAATAATCGGTGTTTGCCATCATCACAATAGCCGCTTTTTGCTCTGGCATAAACCCAAAAAAGGTGCTATACCCGGTATCTCCCCCACTATGATAGGTAATCTTTGCCTCCTTTAGTTTCCCTAAAAACCAGCTAAGGCCTATTTTCCCTTTGTTTTCAGGAATTTGCGAGCTGGTCAACAGGTCATAGGAGGCTTCAGAAAAAATACGTGTTCCGTTTATTTCGCCTTTATTGAGATATACTCTTGCCCATAATAGCATATCCTCCACATTACTATGCAAGGTAGAACTCCCGGCATGTCTTCGGTTGTAGGGATAAATTGCGCTTACCACTTTTTGAAAGTTATCGTCAAAAACATGAGGAGATGTGGCTAGCACCGTATCGATTTCAGGCCTAAAAAAAGTGCTGTTTTTCATGCCAATTGGTTCGAAAATATGGGTGGTCATATAGGTTTCAAAAGGCATTCCGGAGACCTTGGCGATCACATCGCATAAAATGTCAAAAGCGGCATTGCTATAACTGAATTGTTCCCCGGGGGCAAAATCAAGTTGGACAGTAGCAAAGCTTTTGGCATATCGCTCGGCGGCACCATCATCATATTGCGGTTTGTCCCACTCATAATCGTCTACATCCGGAATACCAGAAGTATGCGTAAGCATATGATGCAGGGTAATAGCCTTATAGCGGTCATCTGACATGGTAAAATACGGAAGGTAATATGTCAATTTTTCGTCCAGGTCAATTTTCCCTTGTTCCATTAACTGTACCAGCGCCGTAGCCACAAAAGGTTTTGAAACAGAGGCCATATGAAAGAGCGACCGGGTGGTGAGAGTATCCCCCGTATCCAACCCTTGCACTCCATGGGCATCTGCATATATCACCGTATCATTTTTTATCATACCTACGGCTAAACCAGGCACCTCGAATAATTCTTTTTGCTTAAGGACGGTATTTTCAATTCTTAATGCATCCGGTGAAGGAGTTTTTTGAGGTTGTTCTGTACAACTCCAAAGTATGGCCAGGCAAATACCGCCAAGTAGTATCTTTTTCATCTCATTTTGTGTTAGTTACTAACACAGAGATCAGGGATTTACTTCTTTGTTACACTACAGGCGTTATTTTTCGGATTCCAATTATTGGATGATCCGGTTTACCCTAAGGGTTTTGCTGTTTTGGGTCAATACCCTTGCTTACGCCGGTTAGAAGTATGATTTATGCCTGAAGTGGGTTCCATAGTTGCAAAATGTATGGTAACTGTCTTGTGTATGATTCGTTTCGAAAAAAACAACCAGGATTTTCGCTACTTTTTAAAGACAATTGTTTGCCAGAGATTCCTTTGGGAAATCCAACCGGAATTAATTATACTCCTTATTCGCAATAGTTTTATTCTACTCTGGTATAGATTTCGTACTCATAATCAATTCCATTTGAATCCACCTGAAATATCCATTGCATTCTGTCAGTAGTGGGAAATTCAATCTGAATATTTGCCTCCTGACCTGCTTCGGATTCATTTGATGTGTCGGTTACAACGCTAATGAGATAAGTGTTGCCTTGATTTTCCCATGTTCCTGTTAAAACTCCTGTGCTAAAGCACCCATCATCCGGACCATCAAAAGTCTCAATTCTAAAACTCCCGTCAGTCTCAAAGGAAAATCGACCTAATGTGACACAGAAATAGTCATATGCTGAGAATTGGTCAGTCCCATCATCTAGTACGTTTCCACCACCTAATTCCGTCCATGTACCAATAATTAAGTCGTTTGATTCTAATCCGTTTGGATTCTCATCATCAGAAGAGCATGAAAGCAGGATTGACAAAAAAAAGACCATACAGAAGTTTCTCATTTGATTTGATTTGTTTGTTTAGATATTTTTCAAACGTAAATTTATGAGAGAGATTACTACCAACCGTCTCTTTTGTGAATAAAAGCGAATTTCTACCCACCAACTCTTCGGTTTTGTATTGGCCTTTATTTAATGCTGATATGTTATTATTTTATCAATTAAACCACTATTATTTATATACTGTGTTATATGCTGTTCATTTTAGAATCAGCTATTTTTTGGCGTCAAACAATTTATTCAAAAATCTTTCGTAAGCCTCTTTATTTGTTCTTCTTCCGTAAATCGATTTTGTTTTTAGCGCAATCACAATATCCATTGAAGGAATGATGGTAATATATTGCCCCTGGTTGCCCGTAGCTGTATAAGCGCCTTTAAATTCCGGTGAAAGGTTTGGGGTATCCCATATTCTCCACATAATTCCTTGTCCCCATTTCCACCATGGCCAGTCCTTAAGTCTTGGGTCAACTTCGTACATATCTTCATAGCTTGTCGTAATGGTCGTTATCTTATCTACCCAAGAAGCAGGTATGATTTGTTCATTTTTCCATTTTCCCTTTCGCAGCATGAGATAACCAACCCTTGCCATATCTCTTGTTGATAATTCAAAGTGGTAGGCTTTAAACCTGGATTTGGTGGTATTACCCGACTTTTTTTGTTTACTTCTGTCCCATTGCTGAAAACCTATCTTCATAGCGATATCGCTTTCGAAGGCATCATAGATATTTTTACCTGTTTCTTGTTCGAATATGAAACCGGCTACATTAAAATCCCAATTGTTATAGATAAAATAGGTTCCGGGTTCCTTACTGCCGCGTTCAGGAAATAACCATTCATTTCCACCCGGATTGCTGGCCGGATGAAAAACTCCGGATCTTGATGTCAGAATATCAAATATTGTTGCTTTTTTTTCGGTTTCTAAAAGTCCCCCTACGTCATCGATATTTAGTGCGCTAAGTGTTTTATTCAGATGAATAGTTCCATTCTCAACATACTTGCCATACAGCATAGAAAGTAAACTTTTTCTAACGGATGCGATGTAGCTTATTTCGTGTGTGTCTCCATAATCGTATATCATTTTACCACTTTGAATAACAATAATGCCTGTAGCATTTGTGCTGTCTATGGCGTAACGATACAACTGATTTATTTTTTCTTGACTCCAACCAAAATCGGATACGTCTTCCATCATTTCCCATTCATTTTCAGGATATGTGATGTGATTTTGGGCATGGCTGTAATAGTGAAAGCTTGTAGTTAGTAAAGCTAAAACGATTAAAAGATTTTTTGATTTGATTTTCATTTTGATTGATGATTATTGAGTGTAATGATTGTAAGTAACCCTGTATGGAAAAACGTTACAATTCGAAGGGAAAAATTTACTTTTTAACACGGCACCTCGGATTCCTGTCTCCATACCAAAGGCAGGTAAACCGGAAGACCGGTCGACTCCGCCTCCGAAGGACAGTCACAGGTTGTAAAAGCAAGGCATCAAGGTTGAAATCAAGTCGCTTGCTTTTTATTATTATAAGGTAAGCGTATTTGGAAAGCTACTTCAAGGTAAGGGTAAATTACAGCCCTTGTTAACTACTAGCCTTTTTTCCAGGTCTTATTTTCTTTTCAGAAACAGACATCACGATACTTTTAGGGGTATAGTTTGGGTTAATCAATTCACTATTCCTGTTTTCTGAAATTCCGACGGCCTCCCAAATCATCTTTTCCATTTCGGGTTTAGGAAACGATTGGAAGTTTTTCACTGAAATATGCCTGATTAATTTTCCTTTTCCGTTTAGCGTAACACTTGTTTTTGTCAATTCTGCTCCCCGATTAAATCCAAAATTCACGTGCCTGGAATAAAGTGCTATGTGACAAAATGCATCTTTAAGTTTTTCCGATTTGGAGTAAGCTATTGCCACAGCATTATAATTGTCCCAAATCAACTCGTTGGCCTGGGGCACCAGATTGGTAATGAAGTCCCTCAATTGAAATGTCAACTTCTGAATTTCCTCGTCATAAGGTGCTATGAACTCTTTAAGTTGTGGATTCGGTTCCATTTTTGCAGTTTGCAGTTAACGATCTGTATACGCTTTGTTAGCAATAGGTTTGGATTTATAAAGTTAACGTGTAATTCATCTATCTAAAGGAATATCCCTTTCTTTTATAATGTTAAAATGACGTATTTGATAGGCAGTAACTGTGAGTCCAATGGCAAAAACCGGTGTATTTGTTTGATTTCAGTTAGATAGCATTGTACTTATTGCAGGTTACGTTCTTTCAATTCTTTCTGCAAGGCCTCATATTGCTTTGGTTTCTTCAGGAATCTGTAAATGATATACAAAGGGATTAAAGTCAGTATCCCCCAGGTGTTTGCGACAACACTATAAATAATTATTCCGACTAAAAACCCAATAAAAAAGGCATCAAATATGGGCGATGGTTTGTTATTTTTTGCTACTTCCAGCAGCTCTTCGTCTGTTAATTGAGAAAGTTCTTTTTGGTTCATTGGGTCCGTTTTGTCTTTATTTTTCCCGTGTTGATGTACTGGCCCTGCTTTTTTCAATCGCAGCCAACAGTCTTGTGCATAAGTAATAGCGAATTTCTACGCACTAAACTTTCGGTTTTGCCTACTGTTTTCACCCTGCGGTATTCTTTATGGTTCCGGAACAAATGCAATAGCATCTATTTCTACCAGAAAATCAGGATGGACAAGTCCTGCCACAAAAAGTACGGTGACTACCGGTTGCGTTGCGCTTTGTCCTACATATTTTTGGGAAACCTCAAATCCTTTCATGGCATCCTGGCCCTGCACGACATGAATATTTAGTTTAACCAGGCTTTCAAAAGTCGCTCCGCAAGCCTCTAATGCAATTCCCAAATTTTTCATTACCTGTTCGGTCTGCAATGCAATGTCATTTTTACCAACAATTTCGTGATTTTGGTTCACTGCGTTTTGTCCGCCAATATAAATTGTCTTTCCGTTTCCCCGGGTAGTAACAACCTGGGAAAAAGCCGGGCTTTTAAAAAGTCCGTCCGGATTTATATGCTCCTTTTTGTTTTCCATTTTTTATCGTCCTTGTTTTCAGCTTGCCGATAACGATCTCGGCTATGATTTGTAGCGGCACTGAAAATCGACTAGCCATAAGCGATGTCCAAGGATAGATTTTCCACCGTAACCAGCGCAACCGTTGTTCCGGCGGGTTGCGGTTATACCTTGTTCTAGCACGCTTTCTATTCTTTCGTCATCATTTGAAAAATACTCAATCGGGTATCTCTCCTTCAATAATTGCTTTTAAATCTAAATATTCCGGATGATCATACATGTCATTAAATAACCAAACCATTCTGTCGATAAACCAAAACTTTGCAGTGAGTTGGAGGAATGTCCCTGTAATAGCCAGTTCGTAATTGAGGGAAATCAATCCATATATCCAAGTAATACTGAAAACAACATTCAAAACTGTGAGTCCTTTCGCAAACGATTCGTGATGTTTAGGGATAGGAACCTTTTTCCGAGCTGCATAGACCCGTTCTCCAAAGGCACCACGCCCATACCAGTTATCATAGCTTTTTGATTTTGGAAAAATTCGGGTATTTAGGAATGTCCAAACTGCAATTATGGCAAAAGCTGCCCACCACCAATGACCTATCCAAACCCTTGAAAGTGCAGCAAGGGTTATCATCGGTGGAATTAATCCACGGGTGATGACACTTGCTGCAGTGGCATGGTTTAACCATGTCTTTTCATTCAAGCCAAATAATTTGATAAGTCTTTCTTCAAGGGTCATATTTTTCTTTTTAATGTACTACACCGGAGAATTTTTTGCGGAGTATGACCACAACCCATAGCCAACCGGCCTATTTACCGCTATTTATTTTTGACATTCTTTACGGTCTCTTCCAACCATTTATAGAATTCCCTTTGCCAGACCAAGCTGTTTTGGGCCGAAAGCACCCAGTGGTTTTCTTCCGGGAAAAACAAAAGCCTTGATGGTATACCTTGCAGTTGTGCCGCCTGAAAAGCTTCTAATCCCTGTCCAATGGGCACCCTAAAATCTTTTCCTCCCTGAATAATCAGGATGGGGGTATCCCATTTATCCACAAAATTTATTGGGTTAAATTCGGTATACGATCTTTGAGCAGCAGCATTTTCTTTATCCCAATACGGTCCTCCAAGATCCCAATTCACAAAAAATAATTCTTCGGTGGTGCCATACATGGATCGCCAATTGAAAATGCCATCGTGGGAAATAAAGGATTGAAACCTACCTTCATGTCTTGAAGCCAGATAAAAAACAGAGTATCCCCCATAACTTGCTCCAATGCAACCCAATCTATCGGTATCCACATAGGGTTCTTTGGCCACATCATCAATCGCGGAGAGGTAATCCTTCATATTTTGTCCACCGTAATCTTTTGATATCTGTTCATTCCATTCGACACCGTAACCAGGCATACCTCTTCTGTTGGGGGCAACAATGATGTAACCGTTTGCCGCCATCAATTGAAAGTTCCATCGGAATGAATAAAACTGAGACAAAGCCCCCTGAGGTCCACCCTGACAATACAACAGTGTGGGATATTTTTTGGCAGGGTCAAAATCCGGTGGATAGATCACCCAGGTAACCATATCCTTTCCATCGGTTGTTTTGACCATCCGCTTTTCTATTTTGGACATTTTGATGTCTTCATATATGTCGTTATTTGCTTCAGACAATTGTTTCATTTTCCCGGTTGCGATATTCAGATTATAAATCTCGGTAGCGTGATTCATATCTCGTCTATACACAATTAAATGATTCCCGCTTTGCCCTATAATACCATTTACATCAAATTGACCTTCAGAAATTTGTTTAGGCGCTGACCCGGTTTTCTTTCCCGCCGGAACGTCGATTTGAAAGACATGAACGGTTCCACTCACCGGAGCGTTATAATAGATTTTTGAGCCATCTTCACTCCAAATAAACCCGTAGACCGTACCGTCCCAATCTTTAGTGAGGTTCACGTCTCCTTCAGGTAACCTGACAACGATATCATTCTTATCAGATTCATAACCGTCTCTTTCCATTTGCAACCAGGCGAGGGTGCCTTTGGACGAAAATGCGGGATGTGTATCATACCCCTTGTTATTTTCGGTAAGGTTGGTGGTTTGCTTTGTTGCCAGATCGTACGCATAGATATCCGAATTAGTGCTGACCGCATATTCGGTGCCGGCTAGTTTTTTAGTAACATACAACACTTTTTTAGAATCGGGACCCCATATATAATCTTCATCACCGCCAAAGGGTTTCTGCGGACAATCAAAGGGTTTCCCTTCCATCAGGTCAATGCCGCTATCCAGGGTATCGGTTGCAGATTGTAAAAATATATGGCTATAGGAGCCATCTTCCCAGGTGTCCCAGTGTCTGTAGTTGAGTTGATCGTAGATGTAAACATTTGAATTGGGGACATCAGTATAGTGATCAGTACCGCTTACTTTCTGGACTTTCACTTCTTTGGGAACTAACTTCCATTTTCCGTCAGGGGATACGTTTTTATCCTTCACCTGCTTCCCCACTTCATCCAAAAGCTTCAGATTCCCACCATCTACAGCAACTGAATAGGTTTTACTGGAGCGCGTATTCGTCTTTAAATCAAAAGTTGATGTTTTATAAATTACCTGCTGCCCGTCACTGCTTAGGCCCACAGCAGAAACTCTGTTCAATTCTATGAGCTGTTCTGGCGTCATTACTTTAGATTGGCTGAAGCCAAAAGTTATTACAAAGGTGTTACAAAGGGTTAGTAGTAAAATCTTTCTCATGATCACTGTTGTAAGGTTTCGATGGTTAAGTTAAGGAATTGCATCCAACCTAAGTATCGTTTTTATTTTATCTAAACCACGCCAGAGGAATTCGTATACTACCCTCCCGATGAGTAGCAATGCAGGGTATTGTACAATGTTTGAATTGTGCTAATGGTTTTGGCAATAGTTTCGTTACAGAATAGTGCTCAACTATCGTTCTGCCGAAAACTGAAGATGGTAAATCACAATGATTTCCGATTATGACACCGACACAAAGTGCGAACTGGTGAAGCAATTGAGCTGTGATAAACTACAACGGTTGTTATGTGTTGTTATTTAATGTTGGTTAGTCCAAATATTTCTAAAGAATATAGAACTGAAAAGTATTCCGCCAATAGAGAAGAGAATTCCTCCAACTAGACAATACGTCCTCCATTCGGTGGTCAAATAAAATCCAACAAGAATAAGTGATGACCAAAGAATAATGAAACTAATTCCGGCAGACGAGAATAACGTCAAATAGGTTCTACTTATTACAATAAAATTTTTTGACCACACATGTTTTTCCCACTCACCAATAAAAGAATTATTACTGAATTTGTCAGCTAAAAATAGTGATATGGAACGAATATGTAGAGTTACTTCTAATATTTTTAAATCTATAAAGAAAGAGACTATTGGAATTAAAAGTATTCCAATGGATACTAATTCCATATTGTCTTTAATTAAATCAAAAGCAACCTGATTTACTATAAAAAAAGAGATAAGAGCCGAAATCGCAATAAACTTCATTTTAGTCAGTGTTTGAACATAAAAACCATATTGCTTGTATTCATCTTTAAGCTGAGTATACAATTCTTTGTTTAATTCATCACTCATTAGACTTTTTTTCAATTTTTCATCACAACAAAGACCCTCGCTACGACCCCTTTGTATTGTGGCGTGTGCTTTGGATATCTTTATAGAGAAATGATATTTCTTTTCTTCGATTAATCATCTTTCTGGAATCTCGAGTATGGCCGGACACCGCTCAAATCATTCAGGAACCCGTTTAGTACCTTAAAGTTAGGAGAGTTAGTTTTTATATCAAAATCCAGATGGATAATGGGCGTTGCTGTGTGTAGTATTGTTACTATTTTAATCCAACTTATCAACCTCTTCAATAAATTTTGGAACATTACTCCAAAATCTATTCCTAAGAGGTTTTTCATGTACTTTATGTTCCCTCCAATGTGCTTCAAGAAATAACTGCAAAAGTGTTTTGTCCATTTTAATGGCTACTTTGAACTTTGTCATTATGGCCTCTTTGGCGAATTCCTTGTTCTCATACCTTTCCCAAAGGTGATGAACCTGGTGAAGGTATTGATGAATTTCATCGCTTTGATTTTTTGCTAATTTACCCGATGGACTTCTGTGGAAATTCTTATTGTAATACTTTATAAAATCCTCCTTCTCATTGTTGTTTTCTTCCAACAGCAATTCATCAGGTGAAATTCTTTTGTTCTTTTCTTTCAGCCATATGTCAAATATATCCCGCATGGCCTGTCTGCCATTCCGAATCTTGTCGTGAATTTCACTAAGAATATTAGATGACTCAATTTTTGCCGCTTTTTTCGATGCCCTATGACTTACAATTAAAGCATAGATCGCAATGATTGTGCTTATTATTGAGATACTAAAGGACAATATATCTTTGGTTTCCATATCAATACAATATTACATACAAAGGCTCAGCTATAGTTGCGCTGTGGAATCATCCACTGGCAAATGAGCCATTGATTATTACTTTTATTCCCGCCCCCGTTCGGGTGGGTTAGTGTGGTACTAAACCATAACGAATTACAGCAATCGTTGAAGAGCGTTTTCTATTTCCGCCTTTTCAAGTTCCACCCTCCATTTCTTCTCCCATTTTCAATCTCAATCAGCTTATTTTTGCGAACCATAAATTCAATTACTCCGTCTCCGAATATAAAACCAGTTGTTGAGTCAATTTTTATGGTCAAATAATTATCGACTCTACGCCATGAACCAAAATCCTCATTCAATAGGCTGTGGGTCATATGACGAAACACAAAGCGATTGTTTTCATGCAATTCCAACTCATCACCTCCGATGTAGAAATTCCCTTTTGATTTGTGTTTTTCATAAATCTCAATCGGTTCAGAGTTTTGTTGAGCTTTACAAAAAAAGGAAAATAATAAGAAGATTAGTATTGTATGATTCATTTTCATAAGGGGTCTACAACGGTTTGTATATGGTGTCGTAGCTGACGTCAGGAAGCTATGCATTATATACCTTGTTAGCTATTGTCTTTATTCATTATCAGATATTTCGGTGGCACCTTTTCAGTCAGCCAAACTCCGTTTTCAGATTGATAGAACTCCATCCTGTCTGCATACATTTGACCTGAATCGACATTAAATACTATTGGCTTGCCATGTCTCTTACCCACGGCTATTGCCGTCTCGAAATCACCGCTTAGATGCACGTGATGTCTGTTTCTTTTATCGAGACCTGATTTGAGAATACTCTCCATATTTCTAAGGGCAGTTCCATGGAAGAGCTTGGAAGGAGGTGTTTTTGACTTATAACCATGCTTGACTTTGATTGAGTGTCCTTGGTTAGCCCGAATCATCTGTCCGTCCTCGCTTATCGCAAATCGCTTCTTGTTGTTGGTCGCTACAATGTGTTGAAGAACTTGTCTATTAATTTTTTGACCAGAAGAGTTCATTTTGTCAACAAGCTCGTCAATAAGCGTCCATCCTGCATCATCTAGTTTGATTCCAATTTTCTCAGGAGCATGACGGAGAACAAGACTGAGGAATTTGCTGATTCGAATATTTCGTTTGTATTCAATCATCTTTTGAAATCACTTCAGCATGATACCAGTTCACAAATAGAAGGTCGAACCTTTGTAGGATAGACTGTATTTCATTTCTTGTTCCATCGGTCAGATTGCCGATACAAAGTTCATGGACAATTTCATTCTTTACCAATCCGAAGAAGACAGAAGATGCGGTGGGGATTGAAAATCCACCTTCCACAAAACCGCTATCACCATGAAATTTTAAGCCTCCTATTTCCTCGCTATTAAGCAACTGAGTCAATTCGGATAGCTTAATATCCAAACCCGGGTAACCGATAACATCTCTCACATGGCAATTCGTGTAAGCAGTGAAAGATTCATCAACCTCTTTGGAGAATTCTTTCTTCAATTGCTCAATCTTAGAACACTCAACTTCGATTAAAGGTGTAGACTCCTTCCTAAGAAACTCGAATTGCCGCCAATCATCCTCTTGAATTGAAAATGGTTCGGCAGAAAAAGGCGTTTCATCTGTTCTTCCAGGAAGTTCATTTGAGATAGTTGGTAGTGAATACAGGAGATCATTAGGGTTCATGTATTCAATCTTGCTCATTCTGAGGGTTAACTTTTTGCTCTTTTGAAATTCCTCAGATCGCATAGGGATGGCTTCTTGAACAGACCATTCTTCACCATGAAGACTCATAGTGGTCGCTACTTCAAAGGTATCGGGAAGCTGAGAAACAGGCATGTCCGAAGTACCGATTAGACTTCCATCTTTAGAGTTATAGAACTCAACTGTTACAGTTTCTTTCTTTTTGAATATTTTGTCTAACAGTCCCAATTTCTTTTTTTATAATGGCTAACAACTGTATATCATTACTAATCATATCCCCAGGATACGCCGAACTACCCTCTTTTACTCCCCCACCGAAATCTGAGGTAGCGTTTTCGTTTTCTCATTGATCCCCTGGATAACGGTGTTGCGAATACTGTTGAGCGTACTTCGTGCGGCACTTACTTCGCCTTTCAACTGCTCCAGCCGCGCCAGCTGGGGTTGGGTGGGCGTGGCTACGGCTCCGTTGATCGCCCTCATCAGCGAACGGATCTCCTCCCGTAAGCGCGGCCGCTGCCTGTAGGTTATATCCGGCGGGGGACGTTTTAAAATGTCGTCCCGGAATTCAGCGATGCGTTGCATCGCCTTTTTAATATCTGCTGATAAGCTGCCATCGGCATCCTGGCCTTTATTGTGTTTTACTTTTTTATGCAAGGCCCCTAGTTGTTCTTTGTAAGTGTTCGTGCTATTGATCAACACATTCGTTTGCGATAACAGCTCCCGAAGCGCCAACAACGTTTTCGTCCTGGCGGCATAGCCTTCCGCCGATAGCTCTATCCGGGGATCGGCCCGCACTTCGATGGGGGTTTCCAGAACAGCATCTTGTACCTTGAGTCGGGCGATATAGCTTCCCGGGGCAACGAACGGATGCATCCGGCCGGAGAAAAAACCTCCGCCCGGAGCGCCTTCCATTTGGGTCGCGGCCTCATGCCCCAGATCCCAAACCATACGGTTTACTCCCTTGGTTATCGTAGTATCTTTTAGCGTTCGGATCACCGCTCCGGAACCGTCCAGGATCTCCACCGTAGCCGTTTCCTTTTTCCCCTCGGCCAAATAGAAGTTGATGTTGGCGCCATAGTCCGGGTTTTTGGCCTTGTAGTGTCTGTCTCCCAGGTTTTCCAGTCGCCAGAACATATGCCATAAGGTGGCTCTCCGTACCGGGAACAGATGCGTGGCTTTGCCTTCGGTATCGCCCATCTCCTGTAACGGGCGGATATCGTCTAAGATCCAGGCCCCTCTTCCGTGGGTCCCTACGATCAGATCCCGGTCCCGGGCCTGAATTCTAAGGTCTCTTACCGATACATTGGGCAGGTTATTATTGATCTTGGTCCAGGATTTCCCTTTGTCCCAACTGGCAAAAATGCCGTGTTCCATCCCGGCATACAGGAGATTAGGATTTATTGGGTCCTGACGCACTACCTTTACATAATCGTCCTGGGGCAGTCCATTGGTGATCCTGGTCCAGCTCTGGCCATAGTCGGTGGTCATAAAGGCATGCGGCCGGAAGTCATCCGAGCGATGCTGATCCACCGTTACAAAAGCGGTCCCTGCATCGTGCTCAGAAGCATGGATCTTGGCCACCCAGGCAAATTCCGGTAAGCCCTTGATCCGGTCGTTGAGTTTGGTCCAGGTGGCTCCCCCATCCCGGGTGAGCTGCACATTCCCATCATCCGTACCGACCCAGATCACCCCTTTTTCCACCGAGGATTCATCGATATACAGAATAGAACAATGGAATTCTGCGGCGGTATTGTCCTGGTAGATCTCTCCTCCGGAGGTCTTTTGTTTGGATTTGTCATTAGTGGTGAGATCCCCACTGATCTCTTCCCAGCTATGCCCCCTATCTGTCGATTTAAAGACCACATTCCCTCCAAAGTAGACGGTATTGGGGTCATGGGGCGAAATGAGAATGGGCGAATCCCAATTGAAACGGTACTTATGGTCTTCTATCGCATCACCCGCAGAACCAATGATCTTGGGATAGGGATGGATGTTCCGGACATTGCCATGACGGGAATCCACATGAAAGATCACCCCGCCTTGCAGATTGGCATATACTTCATGTTCACTGCCGGGAATGGGTACGGCAAAGTAGCCATCGCCATAGGCCAATCCCTTCCAATGCCGTTTCAGTATACCAGCCGAATACAGGGAATTACTGGGGCCTACCCAGGTACCGTTATCCTGTAAACCTCCGTATACATTATAGGGGTCTTTGTTGTCGATAAAGATCTGGTAGAATTGCGACAACTCCACATTGTTGATGATCTCCCAACTGTCCCCACCGTCGTATGACACCTGATAGCCGCCATCGCTGCCGTTCAGGATACGGTTGGAATTGGAAGGGTCTATCCAAAGCGCCTGGTGGTCTCCATGTACCGTGTTGGCAATCCGTTCCCAGGTTTTCCCTCCGTCCTTGGAGCGGCTGAGCCGGCCGGAGATGGAAAACAAAATGTCCGGGTTATTCGGATCTACACGTACATCACTGTAATAGAAAGGACGAAAGTTGATATTGGGATCATCATTCACCATCACCCAATTCTCCCCGCGATCTTCGGACCGGAAGGCGGTGCCCCCACCCTGAAATTCCGTCATCAGGTAGATGATATTTGGCTTACTCTTCGCAATATGGATCCCGGGACGGGCCATTGGGGTCTCAGGGAGGCCTTTCATGATCTTTTCCCAGGTTTCTCCTCCATCCATGGTACGATAGATGGCGGTGTTCTTTCCGCCATCATCAAAACGCCAGGGTTTTCTCCGGAACGTCCACATACCCGCATACATAATCCGGGGATTGCTTAACTCCATGGCGATATCCGCACAGCCCGTATCTTCGTCGATATACAGTATTTTCTTCCAGCTTTTACCTCCGTCAGTGGTTTTGAACACTCCCCGTTCCGGATTTGGGCCCCATTCCTTTCCCAATGCACAAACACAGGCTACATCGGGATCATTGGGATCCACCACAATCCGCTTGATACGTTCGGTTTCCTTTAAACCAAGATGTACCCAGTTCTTCCCCGCATCTACGGAGCGATACACGCCCCAGCCATAGCCCACGCTATTTCTAGGGTCACCTTCTCCCGTTCCTACCCAAAGGATATTGGGATCAGAAGGGGCTATGGTCAATGCGCCGATAGAATACGCCCGTTGCCCTTCAAAAATGGGCTCAAAGTGGATCCCGCCATTGGTGGTCTTAAAAATACCGCCGTCAGCGCCGGAAACGTAGAAGGTACTGGGATCGCCCGGGATCCCATCGATATCCGTGACCCTACCCCCCATATTAGCCGGGCCAATAGCCCGCCATTCATAGGATTTTAAGGCATCGGCATAAGTGTTTTTTTGAGAAAATCCGGGATTTAAACCTAGGAGCATCCCTGTAAGGGATAGCATAATGGACAGCTTCATACAGGTATTGATTGGTGTGAATAGTTAACTCCCAACAAAATAGCCAAAAACCGGGAAATAAGGAAAGGAAAGATGCAGGATTCCCCCTATTGATCGAACTGTCCTGTAGAAGGGAAGTGGCCTTAGGGTTTGTATTTGCAAACTCCGACCGTTAAAAGTGTTATCCCATGGGTAAACCACGGAAATTCCTCCTGCAATTATTTATTTATGATGTTGGTATCTGCCGCTTTTACTACTTCATCCAGTTCTTTATGAATATCATGAGATAGTATTTTAATTATTTCATTACGTTCATTTAAAAGAATTTGATAGGGAACTGTATTAGTCTCAAAAAGGGTATACATCTCATTATCTACATCGATAAACTGTTTCCACGGTGTTTTATCATTCCTAACAGCCGTTAGGAATTTATCCCGTTCATTTTTATTATCAATGCTAATCCCTATTCCGTAAAATTCTATCCCTTTGTTCTTATACTTCATATAGTGGTTTTGAAACCTCCTGTTAAATGCCCTACAGGGGGCACACCATGTAGCCCAAAAATCCAAAACTTTATATCCCTTATGCTTTAGCAGTACATCCCGGAGCATTACCGTATCGTTTTCAATGATCCTGTTTAGGGAAAGCTTTTTGTCCAGTAAATTGATATGTTTTAATTGATGTGTTTTATCAACTTTTACTTTTAAGTAGTTTTGATAGGCTTTGTTTGCACTTTTTCCAATTTCAGTAGAAAAATCTTCTTCATTTAATTTTTCATAGAGTGGGTTGGGGATATATCCGGAATTGTCCAGTTTTCTCAAAACCGTAAAGATGGTATCGGTAGGTGTTTTTCCATAGGATGTAATTAATAGCTCAATAATATTTTCAGTGTGCACGCTTATTTTGCGGGTAATCGAATCGTTTGTATCGTGATCCTCCTGATTATCCGGGTTGTTTATCAATAATTGGCTAATGCTTTGTATTGCATTTAATTCCTTGTTAATACTTGAAGAGAGGTTAAAAGATGCTGAAACGGTAGTCCTATTTGAATTCTTATGCTCGTTTTTACACCCAAGGCATAGTAAAACAACCCATAGTATTGACCTTAACGTTTTCATTTTTAGTTGCTTTAGTTATACAGTATTGACGATTACCACTGAGAATTGTTACTGCAATGAGCTGTTGTAAGAATTCGTTTTTCGCTAAGGATACCTAAGCTATTGATGGAAGAAAAGACTTCGAATACCACCACAATTCCCGGATTACCGCTTATGACGAGCGGCTTTTATCAAATTGACAAAAAACCGGATTTTTAATTGAAGATTTTCAAAAAATCATAGTTGTGGACAAAGAAACCGTGCATCTGGTTTACCTTTTCTATCGGTTGCTTTATTTTTGGCCGCTATAAAACAGACCCATGTCACACGACTACACCACCTGGAATCATCCGTATACCCCCACTAAAAAATATGGAAAACGCATTGCCTATTTTAGCATGGAATTTGCCATAGATCAGGCACTTAAAATCTATTCCGGGGGGCTGGGCTTTTTATCCGGATCACATATGCGTTCCGCATTTAGCCTGAAACAGAACATGATAGGTATTGGAATGCTCTGGAAATACGGCTACTATGATCAATCCCGTAACGAGGATCAAACCCTTAAACCTCAATTTGTAGAGAAGACCCATAACTTTATGAGCGACACGGGAATAGAAGTTAAAGTCGCAATCAATGGCAATAAAAATGTCAAAGTAAGGGCCTACGTTTTACAACCCGAAATTTTTGGAACAGTACCCCTGTATTTGTTGTCCACCGATGTAGAAGGCAATGATTTTCTTTCTAGGACCATTACCAATTACCTCTACGACGCTAATGAGGTCACCCGTATCGCTCAAAGCATCGTATTGGGTATTGGCGGGGCAAAGGTGGTGGAGGCTCTGGGCGGTGCAGAAGTATACCACCTCAACGAAGGCCATGCACTACCCGCTTTTTACTATTTAAGGGACAAAGGGGTATCACGGGAGCAACTTGCGTTTACTACCCATACTCCGGAAAAGGCAGGCAACACAGAGCGGAACATTTATGAGTTGAACCATTTTGGTTTTTTTGGAAGAACCTTATCGGATACTGAACTAAAAAAGGAAAGTGCAGGCGGCGATCGCCTGAGTTATACTGTAAGTGCTCTGAAAATGGCAAAAAAAGCCAATGCCGTTTCTAAACTTCACGGTAAAGTGGCCAAGGACATGTGGAAATCCGTACAGGATTCCTGCGATATTGTCCCCATTACCAACGCGCAAAACCTTGAATTTTGGCAAGACACCAAACTAAGGAAAGCGTGGAAGAGTTCCAACGGCAGTGCCTTTGCGAAAAGAAAATTGGAGCTCAAAAATCAATTGTTTAAAACGGTTTTAGATCAAACCGGTAAGATCTTTGATCCCAACGTACTTACCATTGTTTGGGCTAGACGATTTGCCGGTTACAAACGGGCCGATATATTGCTGTACGATAGGGACAGATTCGAAAAATTGATCAACAACCCCAAATATCCCGTACAGATCATCTGGGCGGGAAAACCGTATCCTCAGGACTACTATGCCATAGACACCTTTAATACACTGGTCCATACCACCAAATATGCAAAAAACCTTGCCGTACTCACGGGCTATGAAATGGAATTGTCAAGATTGTTGAAACAAGGTTCCGATGTTTGGTTGAATACCCCAAGAATTACCCGGGAAGCTTCCGGTACAAGCGGGATGTCGGCCGCCTTTAACGGATCATTAAATGTATCTACGGATGACGGGTGGATCCCGGAGTTTAAAAAGAACGGCAAAAACAGTTTTGTCTTGCCCGCATTGGATCATAGACTTCCGGTGGAAGAGCAGGACCAACGGGATTGTGCTCATCTTTACGACATTCTGGAGAAAAAAGTCTTGAAGACCTATTACGATACCCCCGAAAAATGGCAGCAGATGCTCTTTAAAGCTTTGGATGATGTGGCCCCGGACTTCAGCTCGGACCGTATGGCAAAACAGTACTACGAAGAACTGTACTGATCGGTTTAAAGGATATTGGCCAATCGGAACCAAAACAATTTGAGCACTGATACAGCCCTAGGGTATCCCGTTTTTATGTCTCCTATTTGAAGGCCGTCAGGCATTTTTTAAGTGGTTGGCCCTCTTTGTGAATGCATTCACAAAAATCCAAACAGGATGTGTCATTTTCTGTATTGCATTGCGTAATACAATCCGAAAAGGTGTTTCTGGGTAAGATTCTGTAGAACATTCTGGTATGGAAAACAACCAATACCGTTATTGCCAAAACGCCCGCAAAAAATGTATAAGGAAACTTTTTGGTCAATTCATGTGCTACAGGTAGCTCCTGCGTAGCAATGCCACGATTGAACGGAAATATATTTTTGAATTTATGGTAATCCCAGCAAAGCAAGAATAACACAGCGCAAACCATTAAAGGGGACGTTATTTGAGAGCCGTCAAATCTAACGGATAACGATAAAATACAGATGTTTAAAATTATTGGAAAGTAAAGGAAAGCGCCAAGGGTGGCTGTTCTTGGAATAAGTATCAGTATAGCAGCCAATACTTGCATTATTCCGACGAATGTGTAGTAATATCCTGTGTGGAAAAAAGCATCCAAAAAGTGGCCCATTGGGTGGTTCACCGCTAAGACGGTAAATCTCTCCCCGAGAACTTTCTGCATCCCTGATGGGATAAACCCCGCTGCAAGTACTATTCTACAGTATATGGCAAAATAGCCCAGCCACTTGTTTTTCCTTGCCTGGTAATGTATTTTATCGAGCTGCTTTCCTAAACTCATTTGCCGTTTTAGCTGCCTGCAATTGGCGTCCCAAAAATTCCCACAGCAAGTTCCGCCCAGATAAGCAATAGAGCTACAAACAAGACTATACCGAACAGAATTTTATATCGAATGGTTTTTATTTTTCTTACCATAAATTCAAAGGCTAGCCCTGTTCCGATCAACAATACTCCCGCAACGAGAAAGTCAAAAAATTTCCAATGCACATCATTTGAAAAGTGCATCGCCAGTAGGGGTATGAACAGTAACCCTACTGCAATACTCAAAATAGCGACGCGTCTTTTGTTTTGCTTCGTCATAACCATAGTATCTGTATTTGTTAAATGATAAACGTTTCCAACAAGAGCGGGGCGAAACAGTAGAAGCACCTCCTTTACAAAGCGTCTATTGGCTTTGTGATACCCGTACTTTTCAGCATGGATGTTAAACCGCTCCATTAAATCCCCTTCTATTTCCTCCTTAAAATCAGGATGACAATACCAATTGAAGAAGGCGAGTGCCATTCGCGACGGTTTACGGTCTTTCTGGTTCATTTAAAACAATTCAAATGATAGTCTGGGGATCGCCTCCCAAAGTGAATTCCTTTGGGCTCTTGTCTGGTCAAGTAGCTGTTGGCCGTCCGTGGTGATTTCATATAGCCGTTTTCGTTTTCCACCCCGTACGTTGGTAGCTTCTCCAAAGACCGACTTTAATAAGCCCTTATTTTCAAGTCTTTTTAAAACGGTTTGGATTGCACCCAGACTTACATCTCGTTTTAGACGCTCGTCAATTTCTGATATGATACTAACGCTATACGCATCGCCATTGAGAATGGCAACGATTAGTAGCACCACTTCTTCAAACTCTCCCAGTGTTTTCTGCCCCATTTCTTTATATTTATCACAAATGTAGTTAATATTATTTTAATAAACTACACTGTAGTTAATATATTTTAGTCAAAGAAGACCAGAGCAGAAATTATAGTTCAGGATGTGGAAATTCGGCCGACCTGTTTTGAAAAGAGAGAATCTTTGGATTTTGTATAACGCCCTCTTTTATTTCTATAGCCCGACGGAGGGTTTCACTTTCCTCCCATTGTTTTGGGCCACCCATTACCAGCGGTAAATATGGGATCAAGCTGTTGGATATTTCCCAACTGGCAGAATTCCATAGATAGGAAGGAGAGTGATCCACGGCATAATAAAACACCTGCCCGGCCTTAAATATCGGCGCATCAAAATCGGTAGGTTTTGCAAAGGAGAAGCCCATGCCTTCATCGCAACTGATGTCCACAATAAGACAGCCTGGTTTCAAACGGTCATTTTCGTCTTCTTTGACAAACAGCATGGGGTCATCCGTATCCTGGAGGATCCCATTCACAATGATATCGGCATCCATCAATTCCGCTATAAAGGGATTGGATTCCCGATCCGGATGTAGTGATATCAACTCACCGTTCTCATTTTTCTCGAATTGATAATATTTTACACCGGCCATTTGGTCGGCTACCAGGAAATAATGTCGTTGGGTAAATACCGTAATATCCTGTATGCCCCTTCCCCGTAGTGCCTGTATAGCGCCTCTGCTTACTGAACCAAAGCTTATCACCACTGCTTTGCGATTGGCCCCGTAATTGCCATCAATCCCAAGTAAATTCATCGCATGATGTACCCCGGCATATCCGGCGATTTCATTATTCTTATGAAAAATATGCAATTGCCAATCCCCATTTGCTGACCAACGGTGCATGGCTTCCCAGGCCATAAGGGTAAGTTTTCGGTCGATGGCAGTTTGTGTAATGCCCCTTTGTTGCACGCAGTGCGGCCAACCCCAATGGATAGTGCCGGGTTTCATGCTTTCAAAATCTTTTTGAAGTGGTTTTGCCAACAGTGCAATATCACAGTGCTGAAAGAGTTCTTCCCTGCTGTGCACACCTCCGGAAAGGGCCCCAATTTCGTCGTCATTCTTTCCAAAGGGCAAACCATATCCTTCTTCAAACAGCAGATGATTCCTGACCTCCTGATCTATCCAATCCAATTGACCCGGATGAATAGGTACTCTTTTTTCCTGTTTTTTTCTGGAGGTCCCGAAAACACCGACAGTAAGTAGATCCATAAGCTATGGTTTTTGTTTTTAATGGTAATGCGCAACAGTTGAACAGGAGCATTGGTCCTGTTTCCAATATCCCTTAAAGGTAGGGATTATCCCCATTTCCCTGATCTGTTATTCAACAATGTTCCGGGTCGCTTTTTACCTTTTGCTTTGTTAGCAGTAAGACCTTTTTATATGGGCATACTTAAAATGACAGCTGGAGCTTCTTACTTCCTGTTGGTACAGAACCCATGAAACTATTAAAAACCATCTTTCCGCGCTCTTTGCCCTGTAAAAAACACTTTACGGCATTTGCCTGGCTAAGTATCGCAACGTTTTAACTGGCTGGGTTGCGGATGTCGTAGGGTAGTAATGATGTAACAATTCCTGCTGTTTCGCCTTTTCTAGGGCTGTAAAGCCGGAAGGATATAGGTTTCCAGGATTTCTTCGGGTTGCTGCAATAAGCTCCCATTTCTGAAATTTCCCGAAGTGATTACCGCCACGGCGTCCAACCCGGGGAGCACAAAAATGTACTGACCTCCTGCCCCTCTGGCTTCTATGGATGCTATTTCCGAACCGTTTACGGTATAGGTTTTATGCCACCATTGGTAGCCATATTCATTTTTATCCTTTGCATCTTCCAGGCGACTGTGCTTTTGGAAGGATTCTCGTACCCAGCTCTCCGAAATAACCTGTACTCCGTTCCATTGCCCTTTATTGAGGTACAATTGCCCAAATTTGAGCATATCGCGAGGTGTAAGGTACATACCTCCGCCGAAATAAGGTGTCATCCCGGTATTGTCGGTTTGAATAATATAATTGGTAATCCCCAATGGGGCAAGGAGCCTTTGATCCATATAGATTTCCATGGGTTGTTCCAGACGTTCATTTAAACAAACTCCCAGTAAAAAGGGATTGGCCGAGCCGTAAAGCGTATGGGTCCCCGGGGCATCCGCCATAGGTGCTTCCAAAACGCTTTGCAACCAGTTGCCGGTCTGCTGATACGTATTTTCTGAAACTTCGCCGTTAACATCCAAACCGGAGCTCATGGTAAGCAAATCTTTCAGTCGGATCTCCGATTTTAACCCCTCTTTGGTATGTTGATAGTCTTCCGGAATACAATCGTACAGTTTTTGATCTACCCCGCTAAGGAGGTTATCATCAATCGCAATCCCGATCATAGCAGAGGAGATGCTTTTGGAGGCAGAACGAAGGTCATGGGGAATAGTGTTGGTGTAGCCCTCAAAGTAAGCTTCAAATACCAGTTGGCCCTTTTGAGCAATAAGTACACTGTGGGTGTTGGGCAGTTTGTTGTCTTTAACAGTGTTCAATAAGCGAAGTAAGGGGTCTTGTTGAAGCCCTGAAGCACCACTACCAGCAACCTCCCAATTATCATCACGCTGTTCCGGGGTAAATGGTGATTGTTTCTGCGCATTCGTATTTTTCCCGAATGCCCAATCCTCCTTGGACCGCGATAAGGGTATAGTGGTGATTGCCGACCCTGCCAGTAGTACCTCGAGTTGAATCTGGTCTTTTGACAATCCTGCTTTGAATTGTAACCCTGTCTTAAAATCACGAAATAAAAGATCCTCCCCTTTTTGGGTAAAATCGCTACACCAGGTACCGGTAAATCGTTGGTCGCCAAAAAAGGGGTACGCGGCTAGGGTATCCGTTCCATTGTCCTCCACGCTTAAGTAAACGGCATCATCCTGTAAAGTACTCACCATAAAGGGGTTCCAGGTACCAGTATAGGTGGTTGCCCCGGTTTTCTTCAGAGTGATATGGTACATCAATATTCCTGAGGCGATAAACCCGGAAAGCGCCTTTCCATCCGTATCCGCATAAAGCGTAAAGCGCGTTTGCGGATCAAGAGTAAAGTGAATGTCATCCGTACCCGTTGAGGTTACGGTTCTATCGATTACTGTTTCGGTATTTGCAATTTGGAGCTGATAGGAAGCCTCAGGTCCCTCCGTAAGAAGGACAGAAAAATTAAGACTTCTTGCATCGGGGAACTGACCTTCCCAATTTCCCAGGTGTTGGCTATTACCTCCCTGGGAATTACAGGAAAATAGCGACAGAAAAAGTGAGATGAGGATAAGCGATTTGATCATGATCGTTCGTTTTAAAGGTCGAAAATAGACCCTTTACCACTCCAAAACTTGTATCAGATTAACATGGCCACTATTTGTTCAGATTTTTTCGATAAGTGCCGGGATTCATATTGAAATAGGATTTGAATACCCGGTTAAAATGACTTTGATCGGCAAATCCGGAGTGATAGGCAATAGCGGTTAAGGAGTGAGTAGAATCCAGTAAAAGGGAAAGGGCTTTTTTCAACTTTACCTGCCGGATATACTCTCCCAAGCTTGTAGTAAGGTATTTTGGCGCTGCCCGGGAAATATGTACCGGGTGGACATCCAGTTGATCAGCCAGATAACTCAGGCTAAGGTGCTCCGTATCATAATGCAACAGTTCCTTAAGATCTTTAATCCAGTTGGGAATATCTTTATCATGCATTCTATTTATAGTTCCCAGAACTTCAACTATTTGCGCCACTAATACCTCAATGGCCACCGTGCTATAGTGATCTTTGACCATAAACTCATGGTACAATTTTGCAAAAAGGAAATGTAGGTAGGGATTTTCAACCAAAAGGCTACCCTCGGGGAATGCTACATCAATGCCATGTTGCTTTAACCAGTGTTGCTCCAATTCTAAGTGAAACCCTCCCGCAGTATCTGAAACCTTAGCACCGTAATGCAGTTCCTGCCAATTGGTAAACATCAGGCTTCCGGACGGACAAGGTGTTGTTGCCCTGGAATTACCATCTATCATAACACCGTGTAACACATACATAAAATAGGGGTTCTCATGGTAGTGCCAGTCGGTTTTGGTTACCGTGTAATCATATCGGGAGAGCAGAACACCGTTAAAATCAACTTTCTGGTCCTGTTGCCCAAAATACTCTCCTTTTGTTAAAACCTTCATTGTACCATTAAGTCGGCGGTATTCCCCACCTTGATATCCTTATTAATCCGTAAATACTAAGCCTAACCATCCCGGCACATTTATTAGGTAAGCATCGGGATAATATATTTAAGCAATATTTCAAAGGGAAGCTTCCCACGCCAGTTACCATAATTGCTTCCGGTAAACACTACTTTTGTATTGTACTCCGGTAATATCATCATATATTGCCCCCCGTTTCCCGAAGCGAACAACACCTCAGTCTCAATGTCTTTGTATTGGAGGTTTTCCCGATACCAAAAGTAACCATATTTCGCGCTTTCATATTTGGCGTTCGCCATTTTTGAATATCGGGTAAATGAGAAATCGATAGTAATATCGCATTTTGTTGATGCTTCAATCCACGCCTTGCTTACTAACTGTTTCTCCTCCCATTTCCCTTCTTGGTGCACCAGTCGGGCAATTTTAAGCATATCACCGGGTTTGATATAAAAGGACCCCGCAGTCATTCCTCTACCTTTGGGAGAAATTGTCCAACGATATCCCTCAATACCCAAAGGTGAGAAAAGGTACTTTTCAGCAAAATCCATGATCGTCATGCCGCTCGCCCTGGAAATAATTTCTCCTATTAGCATAGGCTCATTGGAATTGTAGGACCAGTTTATCCCCGGCAGACTTTTTACCTCAACATTCAAGCAATATGCAATCCAATCCTTGGTTTCCCACATTTCATCTTCACATTCCGGGCCAATTCCATAGAATTCTTCACAATTCAAACCCGACCGCATTTCCAGTAGGTGCCTTACCGTAATATCTGCTTTATCGGTGTTTTGTAATTCGGGGAAAAAGCGTCCCATAGGATCATCCAGTCCAATCAGTTTTTTGTCTATGGCTATCCCCGCCAGCAAACTTGTAATCGATTTAAAAGACGACCGGGTATCATGGAGGCTGTCTCTTTCAAATCGGTTGAAATAGGCTTCTAAAATTAGGGTGTTCCCCTGTTCAACTAAAATACCGTCAATATTGGGATACACTCCATCTTCGACCCTTTTCTTTAAATCATTGATCAACAAGGTAGTCGTATTTTGCCCCTGACAACTGGTAAGTAGTAGTAGCATAACCAAAGGAATAGTACCTTTTATCGCCATTACGCTATTCCAATACCCTGTTCGATATCTTTCATGGTTATTTGCGAGGTAGTTCAAAGCAAATACCGTTAAAGGTGTTGCGCATACTGAACTATAAATTCGGTTCATACATTCAATACATTACGGGTCTGTTCTTTTAAGGTAACCATCCCATGCTGTTGTAAAGTAAGGTAAATACGAGAATGGATCCTCTTAACAAGACTCCTTGTTGCCAAGGAGTATGCAAATGCTTAATTGTTACACTTGCTCTCAAGTGTTTTATGTACTGAACTGTTATGACCAACAGTAAAAGTTTTAACGAATGGGTGAAGAAACATCTACCATTGTTCCATTAGGGTCTTTAAGTAATACCCTGCGTTGTCCATAAAATGTATTCTCAGGCGCAGCTATTATTTCAAAACCATTGTTTTTGGCCATTTCAAACACCGCATCCGCATTTTCAACCACGAAAGTAATATAAAACCCTTGTGGCTGATTCTGACATTCCTTTGGCACTATTTCATGTGTTCGGTCTATAATCCCTAGTTCAAGTTGCTTGTTTTTTGAAATCAGATGAATGAACCAATCACTATCGTAATCAATAGTGAAATCAAAGAGTTTTGTATAAAAATCCCTGGTTTCCGGTAATTTGTCTGAGCAAATATTGGTCATCATTCGATCTATTTTCTTCATTATGTTTTGTTTTTTTAATACTGATATGGGGAGAGTTTATGTTGCCGATCGAATATAGGCATTGCTCCAGTGTTCTTGTTTTCCTTAACATCACTTTAAGAAATCTCCTGTAGGGTTTCCGCTATCTTTAGCCGTCCTGAGAAGTAACGCATAAAGTCATGGGAAACAGAGTTCCCGTGCTAACATTTTAAGTGCTTCCTTCCCGGTAATAACTACAACTAACAAAACATGAAAAAAACTCCTTTTTTACTGATGCTTCTGGTATCGGTCTCCCTGATGGCACAAGAATTTACCATGGATCTGGTTCAGGATCTAAAACCGCGCAACATTGGCCCGGGAGGCATGAGTGGTAGGGTTACCGCTATTGATGTGGTACTTTCCAATCCTGATATCATGTATGTGGGTACCGCCTCCGGCGGGTTATGGAAGTCCACTTCAGGAGGGATCAAATGGGAACCTATTTTTGATAAGGAAGTGACCGGTTCGATTGGTGCAGTAGCCATACAACAGTCCAATCCTTCCGTGATTTGGGTGGGCACCGGAGAGGGCAATCCCCGAAATAGCCTTAACGGTGGCTATGGGGTGTATAAAAGCCTGGATGGTGGAAAAAGCTGGAAAAGTATGGGCCTGGAAAAAACGCGGCATATCCATAGGATTATTGTTCATCCTAACGATCCCAATACCGTATACGTTGGAGCTATTGGTTCCCCCTGGGGCATCCACCCCGAGCGTGGCGTATTTAAGACCACTGATGGCGGAAAAAGCTGGAAAAAGATCCTTTTTGTTAATGAAAAGACCGGCGTGGCGGATTTGGTTATGGATCCCAGCAACCCGAATAAGTTAATAGCAGCGATGTGGGAGCATAAACGCGACCCCTGGTTCTTCAAATCCGGGGGTGAAGGCAGCGGTTTGTATATGACCCATGACAGTGGCGCCCATTGGAAAAAGATCACTGAAGAAGAGGGTCTGCCCAAAGGAGAATTGGGGAGAATGGGTATCGCCATTGCCGCGAACAAACCCAATGTTGTATATGCGTTAATTGAAGCAAAGAAAAATGCATTGTACAAGTCCGAAGACGGTGGATTCAAATGGAAAAAGATTAACGATAAGAATGACATAGGGAACCGTCCCTTTTACTACTCTGAAATTTATGTGGACCCTGAGAACGAAAACCGTGTCTACTCCATATTTACCTATGTCAATGTGTCTGAGGATGGTGGAAAGAATTTTAAACAGCTCATGCCGGCCTATGGTGCAAACAATGGGGTACACCCGGACCACCATGCCTGGTGGATCCACCCGGAGAACGGCCAGTTTATGATTGACGGGAACGACGGGGGCCTGAACATCACGAAGGACGGTGGAAAGACCTGGCGATTTATCGGTAATCTCCCGGTGGCACAATTCTATCATATCAATATTGATGAGGAGTATCCATATAATGTGTATGGTGGTATGCAGGATAATGGCTCCTGGAGGGGACCCGCATACGTCTGGCGCGCTCAGGGAATCCGGAATAGCTATTGGCAGGAAATCGCCTTTGGGGATGGCTTTGATGTGGTCCCGGATAAGGATAACAATCAATTTGGATACGCGATGAGTCAGCAAGGATTTGTGTCTCGCTATGATTGGAAGACGGGCAATAACTATTTGGTACGCCCTACCCCACCGGATGCGGAAACCAAGCTGCGCTTTAATTGGAATGCCGGTATCGGCCAGGACCCTTTTGACAATGCTACCGTGTATTTTGGCAGTCAGTTTGTGCATAAGTCTACCAACAAAGGCCTGACCTGGGAAGTGATCTCGCCAGACCTTACCACCAATGATCCCGAAAAACAAAAACAAAGCGAGAGCGGAGGTTTGACCATGGATGCCACCGGCGCAGAGAACTATTGTACCATTTTGGTCATAGAACCTTCTTCCGTAGAAAAGGACATGCTCTGGGTGGGCACGGATGACGGCCGGGTGCATTACACCCAAAACGGTGGACAAACCTGGACAGAAGTAACGGACAATATCAAGGGTTTACCCAAAGGCAGTTGGATACCCCAAATAAAAGCCTCTAAGCGCAATAAAGGGGAGGCGCTTTTGATCGCCAACGATTACCGGAGGTTCAACTATGCCCCTTATGCCTACAGAACCAAAGATTACGGGAAAACCTGGACACGAATTGTAGATGAAAACGACGCTAAAAGCTTTGCGTTGTCCATTGTAGAAGACGAAAAGAACTCCAATCTGCTGTTTTTAGGGACGGATGACGGGCTGTATGTCTCGTTTGATGCTGGAACCCACTGGCAAAAATGGACGGAAGGTTTTCCAACGGTTTCTACAAAGGATCTGGTCATTCACCCGCGCGAAGAGGATCTGGTCATTGGTACCTTTGGTCGGGCGGCTTGGATCTTAGATGATATTCGTCCTCTACGTGCCATTGCAGCGGATAGGTCCGTACTGCAACAAGATATCAAGCTGTTTGATAGCCCGACGGCTTATCTGGCGGCTTACCAACAGGCTACCGGAAGTCGTTTTGGGGGAGATGCCCTGTATAACGCTGAAAATAGAAAATGGGGAGCGATGATTACCTATTACCTTAAGGAAGGAAAGAAAGAATTGGATGAGAAGAAAAAAGAAAAGGAAAAAGAAAAAGAAGAGAAGGGAAAAGAAAAGAAAGGGAAGGGAGAAGCGAAAAAAGAAAATAAAAAAGAAGAAAACGATGCTTCCGGCGACACTTCAGAAAAAATGAGTGGTGTTCAGAAAAAGGATTCCATACAGTTCGATTTTTACGAGGGTTCCCGACTGATCCGAACCTTGAAGTATAAGACGCCTGAAAAAGCCGGTTTCCATAGAATTTATTGGGGACTCAATGAAAAAGGACCGGACCGTCCGGCACGTAAGATCAGCAAAAAGAAGAATCGGCCGGAACGCGGAGGAGCCGACGTAAAACCGGGAAGCTACAAGGTGAGGGTTTCCTATGGGGAAACTCAGGATTCCACTACCATTACAGTTAAAACCGATCCGCGATTGACCGTAAACACTGCAGCTCTTGACGAAGTATATACCACCTCAAAAACCCTGGAGAAGCATATCCAAACTGCTGCCAACGCGGTAAAGCAATTGGTCCAAAGCAAGGATTTAGCCAACAAATTCCAAAAGGAAATGAAGGATCTGGATAAGGAAAAATTCAAGGACCAGATCAAAGCTTCCAATGATATCGTGAAGCAAATAGATTCTGTTGTAGCTTTGTATATTGGCAAGGAAGACAAACGGCAAGGGATCACCCGGAGTCCGGAGGTCACCGTTATGCAGCGGCTAAGTATTGCCTATGGTTATGTAGCCTCTCGAAAGACGGGTATCACCGAAACGGAAAGGCAACTGATCCAATTTGCAGAGGACGATTTACAATCCGCTTTGGAGAAAACGAATACCTTTTTCAACGAAAAATGGACCCCCTATAGAACCAGAATTGAAGGTGCTGATCTATCGCCCTTCAAAGCGATCAAAACGTTTACAATTAACTAGAAAACCTCATGAAAAAATTAGTAGCACTATTATGCATTTCCCTGATCTGGAGTTGTAAAGAAGCCCCAAAAGAACCGTCAATTGCAGAAACCTTACAGACCTACACCATCGCACAGATGATGGATAATGAAAGTGTTTTTGGAGGAAGTTTTTCTCCGGACAACTCCAAACTCATGGTTTCCAGTAACCGAACAGGCATCAATAACGTGTATGAAGTAAATACGGCAACAGGCGAATTCATGCCGGTCACCGAGTCAGACAGCTCCAGCATTTACGCCATTTCCTATTTCCCGAATGACAGGCGTATGCTTTTTGATATGGATGATAACGGGGATGAAATTTACCAGATCTTTTTGCGCGACACTACGGGAGTGATCACTAACCTCACGCCGGATGAGGGAGCCCGAGCCAATTTCTACGGGTGGAGCAAAGACGAAAAGAGTTTTTATTTCGGCTCCAATAAACGGAATCCACAATTTCAGGATATCTACAAGATGGACATTGCCACCTTTACCTCTACCCTTATGTATCAAAATGATGAAGGCTATGATGTTAGTGAAATCTCTGATGATGAAGGGTATTTGGCCCTTGTGAAGCCTATAAATACCAACGATACCGATCTTTATCTGTATTCCATGGCAGACCAGAAGATGACCAAAATAAATGAGAACCAAAGTGGTAATTCTGCAGAGGACTTTTCAAAAGATGGTGAATACCTCTATTACACCACGAATGATGGCGGGGAATTCATGTACCTGAAACGTTACAATATTGCGGAAGGTACCTCGGAAAATGTGCTTGAAAAAGAATGGGATATTATGGGATCCTATTTTACGCGTCATGGAAAATACCGGGTTACTTATGTTAATGAGGATGCCAAAAATGTGATTGAGATATTTGATACCGAAGCACAACAGAATATTGACTTACCCCAATTTGATGGTGGGGACATTACCAGTGTGGGTTTTTCAAGAGACGAAAACATGATGCGATTTTACGTGGGGAGTTCCAATTCTCCTTCCAATTTGTATGCCTATGATCTGGAATCCGAGACGCAAACCAAACTCACGGAGGTCCTTAATGATGAAATTGTGCCGCAACATTTGGTCAAAGCGGAAGTGGTTCGGTTCAATTCTTTTGATGGTGTTGAAATTCCGGCTATTTACTATCAACCCCACCAGGCAAGCGAAGAGAACCCGGTACCTGCATTGGTCTGGGTACATGGCGGTCCGGGGGGACAATCCCGCCAGAATTTTAGCGCACTCATCCAGTACATGGTAAACCATGGCTATGCCGTTTTAGCGGTGAACAACCGGGGAAGTAGTGGCTACGGTAAAACCTTCTTTCAAATGGATGATCTAAACCATGGGGATAAGGACCTTAGGGACTGTATTGAGGGCAAGAACTGGCTCATGCAGCAACCCAATATTGACGCTGATAAAATTGGGATAATCGGAGGCTCTTATGGGGGCTATATGACGATGGCGGCGCTCACTTTTGCTCCTGAAGAATTTGATGTGGGTGTAAACATTTTTGGGGTGACCAATTGGATACGTACTTTAAAAAGTATTCCGCCCTGGTGGGAATCCTTTAAGGATGCGCTTTACAAGGAATTAGGTGATCCTTACAGCGCTGATTCTGTGCGTTTAAAACAGATATCTCCCTTGTTTCATGCGAATAAGGTCACTAAACCTCTGATTGTCTTACAGGGCGCACAAGACCCCAGGGTGTTGCAGGTAGAATCCGATGAAATTGTGGCCAGTGTTAGAAAAAATGGGGTTCCCGTAGAATATGTCCTGTTTGATGATGAAGGGCATGGCTTCCAAAAAAAGGAAAACCAAATAGAGGCCTATGGTAAAATACTGGAGTTCCTGGACGTCCACTTAAAAGGTGAGGTGGGGGAACCCATTAAGGATGGGGATATTTAGTATGCGAAGATTCCTGATGACCCTGTTTCTGGGCGGAATCCTTACGGGTACCGCCCAACAGACAGGGGAGGAAGAATTGGGTGCCTGGTATATGTATTTTGGAATGAACCGGATTTCGGAGCGTTTAAGTGTGCATACCGAAGTCCAGTTTCGGTTGTACGAGACCACAGATAATTTCAATCAGTTATTACTGCGGACAGGGCTCAATTACCACATCAATCCAAACGCTATCCTAACCGGAGGCTATGCCTATATTGACACCGATCCCTCTTTTGAGAGCGATGAAGCCCTGGTAAACAATATCAAGGAGCATCGAATTTTTCAACAGTTCATCCTCACTAACAAAGTGTGGGAATTGTTGTTTGAGCACCGCTATCGGCTGGAGCAGCGGTTCATCACCGTTGAAAACGAAGACAGCCCTTTTTTTGAGCGCAATACGGAACACAGGGCGCGATATCGGTTGCAGGTAATGCTGCCGTTGACTGACACCTTTTTCCTGAACTTTTACGACGAGGTATTTATCAACCTACAGAACAACATTTTTGATCAAAACCGGCTGTATTTTGCCGGCGGGATACATTTAACCGAAAACAGTAATGTGCAAATCGGTTATTTGAAGAATCACTTCAATACCCGGGTTTTTGATCGTGTACAGATAGGTTTTTTCTATAATCCCGACTTAAGGGATACCTTTAAAAAAGCGAAAACAAAAAACAAAACCTCTCTTAACAGGTCATAATGAACACCACTAAAATTACCTTTCAAAATCAGGAAGGACAAGAATTGGTAGGACGCCTTGAGTTCCCGGCAGACAGGCATCCGCATAACTTTGCATTGTTTGCGCATTGTTTTACCTGTACAAAAAACCTGATTGCAGTAAAGAATATCAGTAAGGCATTGACGTCCAACGGCTTTGCCGTATTGCGATTTGACTTTACCGGATTAGGGGAAAGCGAAGGGGATTTTGCCGATACTAACTTTTCCGGCAATGTGGAAGATTTAGTCGCTGCGGCTGACTTTTTAAAGCACGAATACGAAGCGCCTTCTTTGTTGATAGGACATTCCCTTGGCGGGGCTGCTATTATTTTTGCTGCTGCGGAAATTCCTTCTGTCAATGCTATCGCTACGATAGGAGCACCTTCTAATCCGGTCCATGTAAAACATTTATTAAAAAGTGGCTTAGAAGAGATTGAAACTAATGGAGAGGCTGTGGTGAATCTGAGCGGACGGGATTTTAAAATAAAGAAACAATTCGTGGATGACCTGGAAACCAAATCCCTTCCGGAAACGATCAAAAAAATAAGGAAGCCCCTTTTGGTACTGCATTCTCCTCAGGACAATACCGTTGGGATCAATAATGCAGAAGAAATCTATCGCGCAGCCCATCACCCTAAAAGCTTTGTTTCATTGGATGGTGCAGACCATCTGTTATTTGACAAAAATGATTCCCTTTATGTTGGTGAAGTGATTGCCGGCTGGGCAAAACGCTATCTTCCCACAAAAGGACGTGTGGATACTTCTTTGCGAACCAAACACCAGGTGGTAGCCAGCCTGGATACCCAGGACGGGTTTACCACACAAATGAAAGTAGGGAATCACTATCTGCTGGCGGATGAACCGGAGGAGTACAATGGAAATGATTTTGGCCCTTCCCCCTATGAATTGGTTTCTGCAGGGCTATCCGCCTGTACGGCAATGACCATCCAAATGTATACCCAACACAAAGGCTGGCCGTTGGAAAATGTAGAGGTACATACTTCCTATGATAAAAAGCATGCGGAAGATTGTGAGAACTGCGAAGCGGATAGTGCTAAAATTGACACCTTTGAAAGGGAGATACGGCTAACCGGAAATTTGGATGAAAAACAAAAAGCACGTATTCTGCAAATAGCCGATAAGTGTCCGGTACACCGCACATTGCATAGTGAAACCCAGGTAATTTCTACCTTAATAGATTAGCTTTTTGGATGTTAAAGGCGCATGGGTAATACATGGAAATACTTGATTTCCAGTTCAAGCGCAGAACTGTGGATACTTTTTAGTTTTTTTATGTAGTCGTGTTGAGCGATGTCTCCTTTGTACCTTAGCTTCTTTAGACGATGGTAACTCTTGCAACACGCTTTTCGTTTATTGCAATAGACAAAAAAATCAATGTATTTAATAGGCACTGTGACCAATATAACAGGTTTACTTCAACAAATACTGCCAATCGGGGGATTGGTCTATACAAAACGGATCATGGACGGATTTCGTATACTCTTTTTTAAGAAAAACCATAAAAAAACTAGGGGTTTTCTACCTTTAGCGGGTTAACCGCAAGATTCATGACCAGTCCCATTTTTGAAGTATCGGTACAGGGGATGCGTGGTGTAATCATCCCGGACACCATAGCTGAGCCCTTTATACAAAAGGGGTTTTCCAGGGTCAAAGTTCGGGCATCTTTTCGTAATAACAGTATTGAGTTTTACGCTGCATTAAAAAAATACCGGGGGCACTACACCATGATGTTTAGCAAGAACAAGCAAAAAGAACTGGAACTATTCCCTAATGATTATTTTACACTCCAACTCTTTGAGGACACCTCAAAATACGGTGTGGAAGTACCGGAAGAACTGGAAGCCGTGCTGTTAAGCGATTACGATGCCTATCAGATCTTTGAATCCTTTACCAAAGGGAAACAAAGAGGACTTATCTATGCCATAACGCGGATTAAGAATTCCCAAACCCGCATAGACAAATCCCTGATCCTTTGCGAGAATCTAAAACGTGGAATTCTGGACTCCCGTGAGCTGCTCAAGCCCTTTTAGGTTGACATGCCCTCAAATAATACCTACCTTTAAGCAAATCCTAAAAACACTACTATGAACAAACGGAAATTTTTAAAGAATACCGTAATAGCCACCACAGGAATGACGGTGGCTCCCTCTATTTTATTGTCCTCCTGTAAAAACGAACCTAAAAAAGAAGAAAACATGGAAGCTACCCCTGCTACTGCAATAACCACATTTACCCTACCTGAAATTCCTTATGGTTACAACGCATTTCCGGACACTATTGATGCTATGACTATGGAAATTCACCATTCCAAACATCATCAGGGGTATACGAACAAGCTGAATGCCGCATTGAAAGAAGCCAATATCTCCGGAAAGACCATTGAGGAGATCCTTATGATGGAAGATCTACCTACCGGAATACGCAACAATGGCGGGGGCTTTTACAATCATAGTTTGTATTGGGATATCCTGACCCCCGGCGGGGCAATGAGTGATGCCTTTAAAGCCAGGATCACGGAGGATTTTGGTTCCGAGGAAGCCTTTAAAAAAGAATTAGCGGATGCCGGAGCCAAACGTTTCGGTTCGGGTTGGGCATGGGTGTGTCAGGATGCCGATAAAAAATTGCATATCTGTTCAACCCCCAATCAGGACAATCCCCTGATGAAAGTGTCAGAACGCATGGGTACTCCGATTTTGGGGATCGATGTTTGGGAACATGCGTATTATCTTAAATATCAAAATAAGAGAGGAGAATACCTACAGAATATTATGAACATCATCAACTGGGAAAAAGTAGAAGCCAGGATGTCATAGGATAGGAATACACTTATCAAAGCCACCTTAAGGTGGCTTTTTTGTTTCCATACTACTGGTCAGTCATTTCGAATCCCCGAAGGGGTAAGAAATCCCATAGCATTATCAACAGGGAGATTTCTCACTCCGTTCGAAATGACAATTCTTTTTACCATACACCCCTTACTTCAACTACGCTCAGCACGTGCTTGTTAGAGCGAGAATGCACTATCTATCTTGTATTTCTCGTTCTTTGTCAGGTATTCAGGATAGCATAATCCATAATTTACGAAAAACCTCTAAGGAGTATCCTCCCTCCTAAAAAGGAGGGATTAAGGGGGGTGTTGCCAAAAAACTCTTCAATACACACCCCTTTTTCCCCTCTTGTTAGAGGGGAAAATCTTCCTCTTTAATCAGGCGAAATCGGAAGAGGCGTAAAGTCATTTGATTCAAAATTCACAATATAATCTTCAACGGCCCTCAAGACATTTTCCATATCATTTAAAACCTGATGATCAGAAAATCGCAAAACCCGGACGCCTAGTTCATTTAACCGTCTGGTTTTCTTTACGTCTTTTTCCCAAACTTCTAAGATTTCATGAGAGTAACCATCTACCTCAATCGCTAACTGAAGTTTGTTACAAAAGAAATCTACAATGTACTCATCAATCGGCTTTTGCCTGTGGAAATCGTAACCATACATTTGGTTGCGTTTCAGTTTCTGCCAAAGCCTAATTTCTGCTTTGGTAGCATTGTTACGTAACTGCCTGGCAAATTCCTTTAGCTTTGGATTGTATTTGATTTTCATACTCCAGTTTATTCCCCATATTCTTACAAATGTAAAAACATCTCCCTCCTAAAAAGGAGGGACTAAGGGAGGTGTTGCCAAAAAAACTCTTCAATACACACCCCTTACTCCCCTTACTTCAACTACGCTCAGCACGTGCATGTTAGAGGGGAAAACGCACTGACTACTTTGTATTTCTCTTTCTTCGCAAACCGTTCGAAATGACATGATCCATTATTTTCGAAAAAACCTCTAAGGGGTATCCTCCCTCCAACAGGGCAAGCTAGGCTACCTCCTTCCGAAGCACTTCCAGAGGTGGGCTTTGCAAAACACTTTTGCTGTTCAGGAGTCCGATTAACAATACCAGGACGGTAATTCCAGGCAGTACCACCAGGAAAGGGATGCCAGAGGGTATAAAATCAACCTCAAAAACAAATTGAGCTAATAAAAAGCTACCCAGTAACGACAGGAAAATCCCGATGCCACTACCCAGAAGCCCAAGATACAGATACTCCAGGGTGGTGATGCTAAGGATTTGTTTTGCCTTGGCTCCCAGGGTCCGTAAAAGTACATTCTCCTTGATCCGTTGGTATTTGCTTGTTCTAACCGAACCGATCAACACAATAATACCGGTTAGGATACTAAAAAAGGCCATAAAATTGATCACCCAGGAGATCTTGTTCAGGATATCTTCAATGACCGTCAGTATTTGCCTTAAATCAATAATGGAAACTGTGGGAAATTGGCGCACCAGCTTCCGTTGTAGCGCCGCAGACTGGGCGACATCCGGTGCATTGGTGGTCAAAACATGAAATTGCGGAGCATTCTCTAAAACCCCGGAAGGGAACAGAATGGAAAAATTGATCTGCATCCGGGCCCAATCCACCTCCCGTAAGTGGGCCACCTGCGTTTCCATCAATACTCCCTGAACATTAAAAACAATGGTATCCCCCACCTGAACCTGGGCGTCTTCCGCCACACTGGTCGACATGGAAATGGGGATAATTCCATCCTCCTGACGTTGCATGGGCCACTTCCCATCTGCCGTGCGTTCAGAACCCACTAAAGTATCCCGATAAGTAACTCTAAACTCGTGGTACAATACCCAGCTATTCAGTGTGGCTGTAGAATCCAGAATAAGCTCACGTACCAGCTGATCCTTTATTTTTTGCATTCGCATGGTAATGATGGGGATGTTATTGATCACGGGAAGACCAGAGGCCTGGATACTGCGGGCAGCTTCTGCTTTTTGATCTGTTTGCACATCCAGTAAAATAATATTTGGCGTCTCTTCCGCTGTTTCCAGGGAAGCCTGGGCCAAGAGGATATCTTTCGTAAAATAGAGTGTGCTGATCAGAAAGCTGCCCACTCCAATCGCCAATACCAGTACAGTAGTCTGGTTATTAGGTCGGTAAAGGTTTAACAGGCTTTGCCGGGCGGTAAACCCCCAGGAAACCGGAAAATACCTTTTAATAGCACGCATAAAAAGTGTAGCTAATCCTCCCAAAACCAGAAATACTACCAGGATGCCCAACACAAAATAGAGTGCATAACGTGTACTCTCCAGCAGCCAATAGGAAAAGGAAAATACAAATACCAGGATACCTAACAGTACCCATAGTTGAGCTTTTCGTGATTGCCGATCGCCATTTTCCTCAACACGTAAGACCTGTAAAGGAGAGACAAACCAGGTGTTGAGTAAGGGAGACAAAGCAAATAAGACGGACAGGAGTACCCCCAAAACCAACCCCGCAAAAATGGCATTGGGCGCTATTGATATTTGGACTTCAAAAGGCAAGAATCCTTGCAACAACAATGGAAAAGACTGTTGAAGCAATAATCCGCCCAGTACACCTAACACTCCTCCTAAAAAGCCCATCCCGGCAATTTGAAGGAGATAGATCAAAAAAGTTTGCCTCCGGGTGGCACCCAGGCATTTTAATACGGCTATCGATCGTAGTTTCTCCTTAATATAGATATGTACTGAGCTTGCAACGCCCACGCATCCCAACAACAAGGCAATAAAGGCTACCAGATTGAGAAACTTTCCAAAGTTGCCATAGCTGTTGCCCAATTGCCGGCCGGTAGAAATGTGGGTATCCAAATCAGCATTTTCGGCGTCAAGTACCGGATCTACCCGCTTGTCCAATTGTTCCAGATCCTGCTCCGGTTGTGCAACAAAGTAAAAGTCATACCCTACCCTACTTCCGGTTTGAATAAGCCCCGTACCTTCCACCGAGGCATACGGGATCAAAACCGGAGGAGCAATAGAAGCGCCTATACCGGAACTTCCGGGTGCTGAGATTAAGGTGCCCACGATGGGAAATATGGTATTTCCCAGTTTGATAGAGTCGCCATTTTGTACTCCAAATTGGAGCATTACAGTAGCGTCTACCAGGGCACCTCCGGTTTGCTGATAGGTTTGCGCCACCTCTATGGGTTCGGTTTCCAGTTCACCATAAAAAGGGTAGCCTCCTGCTATACCTCTTACGCCAACTAATTTGGCATCCCCGCTTTTGGGAAAAAGCGCCATGGAAACAAACTCCACCGCACGCCCATCTGCCCCACCCAAAGAATCAATAATCGCCTGAACTTTTTCATTAGGAGGTTGGTTGCTGTCAATTACAAAGTCTGCCCCCATGAGCGCCTTGGATTGCAGTGTAATATTCTCTTGAAGATTCTCGCTAAAGGACTGAATGGACACCACGGCAGCGATCCCCAAAATAATAGAAGCCATAAACAATAACAACCGGCTGCCACTGGCTTTACTGTCCCGCCAGGCCATTTTTACCAACCACGGCCATCCTGCTTTGTTTTTAGGTTCCACCTGACTCATGATTGCATCAGGACTTCGTTGGCCACTACTTTCCCTCCCCGTAATTTCAAAATGCGTTGGCATTTTTGCGCCAGCTCCATATCGTGGGACACGATCACCAGAGTGGTTCCGGCTTCCTGGTTCAGATCAAATAACAATTGTACTACCCGGTCCCCGGTGTCCTGATCCAGGTTTCCTGTAGGCTCATCGGCAAACAAAATGGAAGGGCGGTTGGAAAACGCCCGGGCCAGAGCCACACGCTGCTGTTCTCCTCCGGAAAGCTGAGAAGGATAATGGTGAAAACGATCTCCGAGACCTACTTTATCCAGCAGTTCTTTTCCCGTTTTTGAAGGATTTTTCACTCCTTGTAATTCCAAGGGAACTACCACGTTTTCCAATGCCGTAAGGGTAGGCAGCAATTGAAAGTTTTGAAAAATGAAACCCACTTTTTCATTCCGGAGACGAGCTCGTTCGTCTTCATTTAACCCGCCAAGATCGGTGCCACAAAGTTCCACGGTTCCTTTATCCGGATAGTCCAGTCCCGCGCAAAGCCCCAGAAGTGTGGTTTTACCGCTTCCCGAAGGGCCTACAATGGCAAAGGTCTCCCCGGTTGCTATATTGAAATTAACATCATCCAGCACCGTTAATTGTTTCGCACCACTGGTGTAGGTCTTCCCCAGATGGTTCACGTTTAATATCTTTGACATAGCGCTTTTTAGTTCCTTTTTTCCCAAACAAGAAAAATAGGCAATAGAATTTGATTTTTACCTTGATTACCCATGCAACACCTCTTAAAGTTTCGTTATTTTTTATTGTTCTTCTGCCTTATCTCCTGTAGGGAAACCCCTAAAGCCGAAACTGCACCTCAGGTTTCAACCCCCTCAGAAGACCATTCGGATATTGCTGAAACAAAAGATAAGGTGATCTTATTCTTTGGAGACAGCCTTACCGCGGGTTATGGTATTGAACTGGAAGAAGCCTTTCCGGCACTCATCCAAAACCGGTTGGATTCACTGGGATTTAAGTACACCGTAATTAACTCCGGTCTTAGCGGGGAGACTACTTCCGGAGGACGCAATCGCCTGGATTGGGTACTTAACCAACAAGTAGACGTATTTGTCTTAGAGCTCGGGGCTAATGACGGACTACGGGGCATTCCGTTGGAAGAGACCCGAAATAACCTGCAAGCCATGATTGATTTGGTAAAAGAAAAGAATCCGGACACACAAATTCTACTGGCAGGTATGCAGATCCCACCTAATATGGGCCCGGAATACACTACCGAGTTTAGAAAGCTCTTTCCGGAATTGGCGGAAACCAATCAAATTCCGCTGATCCCCTTTTTATTGGAAGGTGTGGCGGGGATCCCGGAACTGAATCTGGAAGATGGCATCCACCCTAGCCCGGAGGGGCATGAAATTGTTAGGGAGAATGTCTGGAAAATGTTAGCGCCCATGGTTTCATCGCAAAAGGCTTTTTAACATCGCTGATTTGGGATCATTTAGGGTTTTCAACATGCTTTTGAAACTTGTAAGGTGAACATAAAAATCAATTTATCGTATGAAAATGGGAAAGAATCCGGCACTTTTACTGGTTGACATTCAATACGGACTGGATGATTGGGAGTACTACGGTGGTAATCGTAATAATCCGGATGCAGAAAAAAATATGGGGCATATCCTCCAAAAATGGCGTGCATTAGGACATCCCGTTTTTCATGTACAACATAGTTCTACCAACAATCATTCTCCCCTACATCCCTCAAAACCAGGATTTGCGATCAAAGCCGATTTTCAACCTATTCCGGGTGAACCCCTTTTTGTGAAACAGGTGAATAGCGCTTTTATCGGTACAGATCTGGAAAAAGTACTCAGAGCACAAGGCATCACTACTTTGGTAGTGGTGGGACTAACCACTAATCATTGTATTTCCACCTCAGTACGGATGGCCGGTAATCTGGGGTTCACCACTTACCTGGTGGCAGACGCCACTGCTACCTTTGATCGTATGGGAATTCAAGGGGAAAAATTCGATGCGGAAACGATCCATCAAACGGCTTTGGCCAGTCTTCATGACGAATTTGCTACCGTCCTCACCACCGCACAACTAATGAACGACCTGTAATTCCACAGCCGACCGTAATACTACTTTCTCCCCATTGAAAGTATTCATTTCCGGCTACGACAAAATCTCCAGTTTCAAATTATAATGGCAGCATTGACCGTAAATACCACCTTTATGCGATTGAACCTTTTTGCAATACTCCTGTTAACCACCTTAAGCTGTTGTAAGGTGAAAGAGGCCCCTTTTAAGGAAACGACCACCTCAACTGATTTCAATACACTTTCGGAGCAGTTTTTGCAACGCCTTAAAGACGGGGAGGATACACAAGACCTCCGGGAACAACTGGCCCAAACCACAATGGAGGCCCTGGATAAGGCCCTCCAAACGGATGCCCAGCGCTATGCCTTCTGGATCAACATATATAATGCCTATATTCAAGTGATCCTAAAAGAACATCCGGAATATTACGATGACCGAAGCGCCTTCTTTTCTAAAAAGCAAATTACCATTGCCGGGGAAGTAGTGTCTTTTGGTAAAATTGAGCATGGGATTCTGCGAAAATCCCAATCGGAACGAGGCCTGGGGTATTTTAGAAAATGGTTTCCGGATAAGTTTGAACGCAAGCTAAGGGTGGACCAACGTGATTATCGTGTCCATTTCGCACTAAACTGCGGTGCAAAGGACTGTCCGCCGGTAGCCATTTATACTCCGAAACGCCTATTGGAACAGCTGAAAAAAGGTACAGCAAGATTCCTGGAAACCGCAACTTCTTATGACTCCGTAACAAAGGAAGCCTCAGTGACTGCATTGTTCAATTGGTTCCGCGGTGATTTCGGTGGGAAACGCGGGGTAAAAAAGATCCTTAAAGCACATGGCATAATCCCAACTACAGAAGGTATTGACCTGAACTACAATAACTATGACTGGACGTTGGACCTTGATAACTTCATTACCCTTTGAGTTTTTTCAAAAAATGTAAGGCCGGAATTAGGCCGCTCTTTTGAAATTAAGGTACATTCGTAGTAAAATCACTACAACGTGAATCCTTCTGCTTCCGGCTGGATTAAGAAATACGGGCATCTTTTGCAAACAAGTGATGCCCGTTTGTACAATAACCATACTGAACTCTATACGGTCCTACTAAAAAATGGGTTCATTTATGGTATTCACCTGGGAGTACCCGATTTTGTTGTCCAGGAAAATGCCTTTACCGAAGATGAAGTCGCCAAGGTGAATTTGCTTACGGCGCTTTACTTTTCCTATTGTTTTGAGACCGGAAAAAATGACTTCCCTGAATTTGTGGAATTGGTATTTCAGTACTACACGGCCCTGGAAGTAGGGAAAATATCCTTTCTCAACAAAATTCTCAGCGGTAAGAAAACCGAAGCACAGTTGGAAAAATTACTGGATTCCAGGATCTATCTGAATGGCAATGTGTTCAATCGGGCCTTTGGCAACAGTCTGACCAATTCCCTGCTTTATGTGGATGTACTTATTTTTCGGGAATACCTTCGGGGCCGACAAAATCTGATCGAGCATGCTCAATTGTTGGAGTACATCGCCGTCAATATTGCTTACCAGGCCCTGAATTCCAAGGAAACCAACAAAAGTGATGTCAAACTCATGCAGTTGCTCGCTGCATCCTTAACCTATGTAGATTTAAAGGACGCAAATTTTCAAGGAAGCTATCAAGAGCTGATCCAACAGAATTTTAGCCCTATCGAAAAAGACTATTTGTTAGACCTGGCCTGCCTAACCGTATGGGAAGATGGCAACCTCGAGGGGACCGAATCTGAGTTTATTTACGATATCGGAAATATTCTAAATAAAGGAAAAGCTGATATCAAAGTGGCCCTTCAAAATGTGGTGGCCTTCTTTGAAGCCCACCGGGATAGCATACCATACTTAAAGGATATTAACCTCGCCGCTAAGTTCTATGATGGGATGACCAAGAATGTAGGCAAACTTATTTTGCGAAATAGTAAACGGCTTAAAAAAGAACTTTCTGAGAGTAAGGAACTGGTCCAACTGTTGGCGAAATCCACCACTCACGATCTCACCGCTCAGGAACGGAAAAAGATCCAGGCTCAGCTACTCGATATCTTTAAGACAATTCCCAGTTTAGCGATCTTTATGTTGCCCGGAGGAGCGGTATTACTACCCATTTTCATCAAACTTATTCCTAAATTATTACCTTCTGCATTTGATGACAACAGGGTGAGTGAAAATTAGAAAAATCAGGCGAAAAAACCAGTATAAGAAAAATCTATGATTATATTTAAATTGCTGTTATCCAAATTTTTAAAATACATCACTCTAACCAAAGCTTAAAATCTTTAACCCGCTCTCTACTCACGATAATAGACTGGTCTTTATAATGGTTCATTTTTATCTGAAGCCTGGAATTGGTATAGGAAATGATATCGTTAATATGATTGATGTTCACGTAGTACTTACGACTAACCCTAAAAAAGATCTTTGGAGAAAGCTCTCCCTCCAGATTCTCCAGGGTGGTATCTAAAAGATAGTTTCTTCCATCGGTCGTAGCCGCATAGGTCCCCTTGTTCTCACTGTAAAAACATTCCACCTCATCTGCATTTACGATTTTCAAATGTTGTCCTACTTTGGCTGTAAAGCGTTTTTTATATTCCCGTTCTACCGGGTTAACCAACAACTTTTTGATGTCCTCAAAATCAAAAGAAATGTTTTCTTTCTCAGGCTTGAATTCCTGATATTTTTTTACGGCTTTTTCCAGCTCTTCGTCGTCAATCGGTTTTAGCAAATAATCGATACTATTCAATTTAAAAGCTTGTAGGGCGTATTCGTCATAAGCTGTGGTAAAAATGATCGCACTTTTAATGGCCACTGCATCAAAGATTTCAAAAGAAAGCCCATCCGAAAGTTGAATGTCCAGAAAGATAAGGTCCGGGTGTTCATTGTTTTGGAACCAATAAACTGACTCTTCCACAGAGTGTAACATGGTACTTACCTCAACATCCAGTTCCTCCAAAAGTCGGTTTAGACGTCGAGCTGCAGGTTTTTCATCCTCAATAATTATGGCTTTCATAGTTGTTATTTGGGTAGTGATTGCAGGTGGTTAATTATCATTTATTAAACTTCCTTGCCGTTTCCCGGTCTTCTTCCATATACTTCTGAATTTGCCGTTGCTCCCAGTTCTTCCCAAAAAAAGGGCTAAAACCGAAGGTTTTTGCCGCATGAAAAGCGATTCCTATCCCCCAGCCGAATAGCACGAAGAAATGTTCCCATTGCCAGAAGCTCTCCCCCTGTCCCAGGCTTCTCACATAAATATTTGCCAATATAAAGGCATTGATACAAAGGTATACGGCAAGGTGGATATAGAATCCTTTGAGTTCTTCTACCCGTTTTTTTGCCTGATTATATTTGTCGGTTTTGGTTGTATTCATGACTATCTCCATTTTGTAGGTTCATTTTTATCCTTTTCCATATACTCCTTGATTTTTCGCTCCTCCCAGTCCTTTCCGAAAAAGGGATTTAAATTAAAGGTTCCTACGGCGTGAAACACAATACCAATCCCCCATCCGAAAGCGGCCCAAAGAAACCACATATAGTTCCAGCCATTAGTATAATAGTTTAAAATAGCCAAACCCGTTATTACCAAAACATAAGCGGTTAGATTTCCATAAAACTTTTTAAGCTCATCTACACGTTCTCTTGCCCGTAAATATTTGTTTTCGTCTTTATTGAATTCCATGATGCTGTTTTTTGTTCGTCAGTTCCCTAAAGTTAACTAAAAAGCGTCCCTTTCCATCAATTCCTTGATTTTTCGCTCCTCCCAGTTCTTTCCCAAAACCGGATTGTATTGATGCGCACTTAAACCATGAGCTGTAAGGCCAAGCCCCCATCCTATTGCCGGGAAGATTACCCAGGGGAAAGCGGTGGTAAAATAGTTAAGTAGGATCAATAAGGTAATGATGATAACATAAACTGTGGCATGGGTGTAGAAAGCCTTCATTTCCTCAACTCTTTTTTTTGCCTTTTGATAGCGGTATTCATTTGTATTTTTCATCTTATGTTGTTTTTAGGTGATGATTCATTTACAGTTCAAAGATGGTAAAGGAAAAGTGGATCTTAAAAATTGGTTGACTGAACTGTAAGTTTATGGGGATAGGTTGTGATCCGGGGGACATTTGTTGTAAGCAACAGGACAGCGATCAGGAAGAATATCCTAAGATCAAAATTCATCCTTTTCCATCAGCTCCCGGATCTTCTTTTCTTCCCAGCGTTTCCCCCATAACGGATTATAACCAAAAGCTTCCATTCCATGGAAAAATACGCCTATACCCCAGCCTATCGTTGGAAAAATAGCCCAGGTAAAGCTTGTGGTGCGTGAGTTGATCCACCATAAGAACGGAATAACCAGACAATAGGAGACAAGGTTACCATAGAATCCTTTGATTTCCTCCACCCGCTCTTTCGCCTTCAAATACCGCTTCTCTTCTATGTGTTCTTCCTGGGTTTCTATAACAGAAACCTGTTTTAATAGCATGGGGAGATGTACACTAAAATCAGTTTCCGTTTTGGAAATAGCAACCTCTCTATCCGTAAGAATAGAATAGCGTTGCTGTATATTTTGCAATCCCACTCCACTACTCTTTTTTACCACTTGTTTCTCCTGTAGATTGTTGTTAACGGTAAGCATACCATTGTTCTCCGTAACTTTAATATGTAATGGGTTGGAGGCATTGACCACGTTATGTTTTACGGCATTTTCCAGCAATAGCTGTAAGGACAAAGGCACTATTTTGGCTTCGGGATTGGATGCCTTTTCCGGAATGTCAAAAACGATACTGTCTTCGAACCGCATTTTAAGTAACCGTACATAAGTCCTGGCAAAATTAAGTTCCTCATCCACAGTAACCAGGTCTTTGTTTTTTTGCTCCAGGACATAACGATAGACCTTGGAAAGGGAGGTAGTGAATTTCTGAGCCTGATGTGGATCTTCTTCAATTAAACTGGTAAGAACATTAAGGCTATTGAACAGGAAGTGGGGATCCAGTTGGTTTTTAAGGGCGTCAAAGCTAGCTGAGGCCGAACGCGCTATTATTTTTTGTTCTTTGACCTCCCTTTTCTGAAGTGCGCGATAAAAGGAGAAGGTGTGAAAGAATAAAATGGCAACAAAGGTTACTATAACCGTAAACACATAATCTTGTGGAGTTTCCCTTTCAACGAATGCCATAAAGCCATTACCGCTGTAATAAAAATAGATCAGGAATCTTAGAAGCACTATGGTCAACATGGAAAAAACAATAGAACCCAGCGCCCCTAACCACAGCCGTTTTTTGAGATCTGTTTCCCAGCTATAACGCAGACTTAAAGCATCGTAGAAATAGGAATTTACCGCTGTAAGTGAGAAGGAGAAAATAAAATCAATAATTAAATGGGTAGTTATATTTTCAAAAGAGTAATCCCCATCCCCATAAATGACAATATCGAAAAGGGCAACCACAACAGTGATGACCAAAGCAAATTTCAGTACTTTCAAAAAACTCTTCATCAATTAGCTTTTACATTCCTCGAGGACTTGTTTTGCCCTATCTGCACCCCAATTGGGATAAAAAGGAATATCTGATTCAAAGGTAGCGAATAGTTCCAAGGCCTTTTCCACATCTTTACAATACGGAGCGGGGTCCTTTCCAAAAAACCTGGCGGTCCCCATATCCCAGTTGGCTTTTGAAAATACCACTCTTGGATTATCCGGGGCCAATGCCATGGCTTTGTTGTATAGTTGCGTGTTTTTTCCGGATAAGGTCATTCCATACGTGGCTCCGTCATACGTTATCCATGCGGTATTGATCATGGCCTCCAGTACCAAAATCTCAGCATTATCAGGGGATAAACGCTTGGCAATATCTACAAATTCCTTCGCTTTTTCCAGCCGTTGGGTCAATACGGCTTCATCTTTCAATCCAAAAGATGAGACCGTATTTACCTGGGCCACAAAGTAGTAAGGGATCCAATTATCTTCCTCAGCCATGGCGATCCGTTCAAAAAGGTTAGCGGCCTCCGTGATCTTGTCTTCATCCCAAAGGGCCATTGCCTTTTTCATTCCGGCAATGTACTGATCTTGCGCCGTGGCAAAAAGGGAAACGGAAAAACAAAAGAGAAGAAAAGCTTTTTTTATGATAGTATGGTTTTGTGGTGATTCCTTTTTAAAGAGCGTTTTCATAATTGTTCGTTTTTTGATTGCGGTGTGAAATTCGTCAGGATTGTTCAATGGATGTAATTTGAATTACCGAATCGTAGCTTTTGGCGGATGAACTGAAACTTATAGATTATCTAACTGATTGCTCTTTTTATCATCGCTAATGGTCCAAAAGAATCCTACAAAAAAGAAGCTATCTGCCGGCGGAGTTATGGTACGCCGATCAAAAATCCCGTCGGCATTAGGGGTATTAGCATACTGATAACCGCTGATATTATTAATCCCTAATACGTTATTCACCGAGAAGTAAAGTATTTTCTGCTGATCGATCAGATAGGCCCAGTTAATGCTCAGGTTGTGGAATGCTTTTGTCCGTTCATTCAAAAATCCGGGAGTGTTAGGATTCTCGTAAGGTCTCCCCGAGGCGTAGTTATAGGTAAACCCAATCTGTGATTTTAGCTTTTCTACCCAGTATTTGGTCACCAGAGAGAAACTATGCCGTGGCGCAAAGTTAGGGGTTGCTGCGGTGCTGAAATTCTGAAAATCCCGCTCGGTGTCCAGATAGCTGTAGGAGATCCAGTAATCCAGGTCCCTTACGCTTTTATTGTCTCTCCAAAAAACATCCAATCCGGCTGCGTAACCAAAGCCTTCGTTGGTGTACTGGGAATCGAACTGTGGCAATTCCGTATCAAATTTGATGAGGTGGTCATAATCCTTATAATATCCCTCTACCCGAAAAGTTTTGCCGTTCTTTAAATACTGATAATTAAGGATATAATGGGTAGTTTTTTCCAATCCCAGGCGCTGGTCGAATTTTAAGACCTCTGTCAATGGATTTTGGTAAAAGTCTCCATAGGCCAGGGAAAACTGTGAATCTTTCCCACTCTTATAGGCCAGCGAAAGTCGTGGTGAAAAAGTGAATTCTTCCAGTACCGAGGTGTGCTCCACCCGCCCTCCCAGTTTAAGCGCAAAGTCATTACTAAAAAAGATATCACCTTCCATAAATCCTGCCCAGAGCAGGTCATCAAAATTGTTATCAAAGGTAAATCCGTCAGGAGCAGTGAAAGTTTCTTCATAGTCCACATTGAATACTTCTGTGCCCACATTTACGGTAAACCTTCTGTTGAACGTTTTTTTCACCTTGAGTTTAACATGGCTCGCGGTTTCCGTAGTAGCTATTGTGTTTTCCAGCAACCCGATATCATTGGTATCCCAGGAAATACTACCCCCTACATTCAGGGTCCAATCGTTATCAAAAAAATGCTTGTAGGTGGAATTATAATATAGATTGTTATTTCTCAAACGGAAACGGACAAAGTCCTCAAAATTGATATCCTCCTGCTCAATATCAAAATTGGCATAATTAAACCCGGTATAGAGTTTAAAGATGCTTTTATCACCTCTTAGCCTGAAAATAGCCTCCCCGGCAATGGATTCAAAGGGACTGTTCCATCGCATGCCCTGTGTGGAAGGAATTAAAGTCTCATAGGGCGATAAATTAATGTATTGGGTATTAAAACTCAGGGAGGCATCTCCCCATATCTCCGTATGTCCCAGGCCTCCACCAACTGACATGGCCGAAATATCTGTCTTTTCCTGATCCGGCACATCAGTGGTATTCAGTAGTAATACGCTGGAAAGCGCTTGTCCGTATTCTGCAGAGTACCCTCCTGTACTAAACGTAATTCCTTTGAACAGAAAAGGAGAAAATCGGCCCCGGGTAGGAACGTTATTGGCAGTAGCATTAAAGGGTTGGAATACCCGAAGCCCATCAATAAAAACCTGGGTCTCCCCGGCAGCGCCTCCCCGAACAAAAAGCCGGCCGTCCTCATTTACCGTTGTGGTACCGGGAAGGGTCTGTAATGCCGCTACAAAGTCCCCTGCCACTCCCGCTGTAGTAACAATATCCAAAGGTTTTAGGACGGAAACCTTGGAATTATCCCCGGCTTCAAAAGTACCTGCCGAAAGCGTTACCCCGGTGAGTTGATTAATGGCTTCTACCAATACGATATTGAGGTTTTTGAAATACCCTATCTCCCCCATTTCATAGTGAGGTTCATATCCTAGTACGGAGATCACCAGGGTATTCGTACCGGATTCGCTGGTCTCAAAATAAAAACTTCCGTCGGCCACAGTAGAAGCCCCGTCGTAGGTGCCTTCCAGATACACGTTAGCGCCGGATATCGGATTACCTGATTTATCGGTTACGATACCATTCACCTGGGTCTGAGCGGATGAAAACCAGGGTATCATAAGCGCTGCTAGTAGTACAATTTGGTTTTTCATGACTGTTCGTTGTTTGATGAGTCAAAAGTCATGGAATTCCCTTTTTGAGAAAATTAAGAGAGACCGAACTGTTCGATTTTATTGCCGGGTTGTAGTAGGATTCTCAAAAAACCAGTAGATACCTGCTACTTTTCGAATGAATTATTAACATTTTCAAAGAAATAACTCCTTGATTACCAGTTTTTCCCTATCTTTTAACAAGGAAAACCCCAATTATTTCCCCCTACACGGTTTTCGTCGGGCCCCTTCACGATATAGTATTTGATCGCTTTACTTGCGTTTTAAACGGATACAGAACTAGGAGAATCGCAAGTTGTTTCTTATTTCAAGCAGTAACTAATTAAATCAACCGATATGAGAACATCCGGAATAAAGCCAATTATGGCTTTACTAGTAATGACGCTTAGTTGTGCAATCTTTGCACAAGAAAAAACAACGCAGGCCTATTGGGTACACGAAGATGTGGTAAAGCCTTCCATGGTAGGTGAATATGAAACTGTTTGCAAAGAGCTCACAGACAATATGAAAAAGCATAGCATTCAAGAAATGAATGTTATCGTAACCAATACCGCGGATTCACGGTATTTATGGGTAAGCCCTATTGAGAGTATGTCGGACATTGAAAAACCCATTTTTGAAACCTTAGCCGAAAAAATGGGCGGTACCGCCATGGCTGACCTTTTTGAACGAATGGATAAATGTTATGATATTGAGCAAAACTATGTTATTCATTTGGACAAGGAACTCTCCTATATGCCAGGAGGCATTACGCAAACTCCCGAGGGCCAGGATTATCGAAAGTTTCACTATCTCCACTATACTCCCGGGGATCGGAAAATGATTTTGGAAAAGATGCAGTCCATTAAAAAAATGTTCGAGGCGAAAGGTTCCCAGGTGCATTACCGCGTCTATAAAAGCGGTTTTGGAACACGAGGGGAATTCTTTATGGTTGCTGTAGCCGCTAAGGATGAAGTAGACTATGCTACCAAAAGCAAGGCTAACGAGGCGCTTCTTGGGGAAGAGGGTAATCGTATGATGCAGGATTTATTTGGCAATTTGCTGAAATACGAAGAGTTTATAGGCCGCATGCGTCCCGATATGGCGTATTCCCCTTCAAGCATGTAACCCCTAAGCCCGGTAGCTCTGCCGGGTTTTATCAACCTTTTAAATAAACCAATCATGAAAAAAACACTTTTCTTGGGAATAGCGTTGTTGCTATTCCTGGGTTGCAATCAAGGTCCTGTTCGCTATACTCAGAATTCATCTGAAATTGATACTGTCAAACAGTTGCTCGCCAACTATGACGGTAAGTCCTATGATACCAGTATGTATGCTGATAGCTCCAAAACCTATTACAATACCAAGGATAATCCTTTATCACCAGCTGAAGTAATGGAATATCATAAACAAAACGATGCCAGCTATTCCGTACGGGCATTTGAAGAAGACAACCAGGAATACGAAAAGGTAATTCCGGATAACGGAGAAACCTGGGTGAATTGTTGGGTGAATTGGAAAGGTACAATTGCCGCAACTGGAAAGGAGATTGACATCCCGGTACATCTCACCTATCAATTCGTTGAAGGCAAAATCGTCAGGGAATATGGGTATTGGGATCCCACGGAGGTGGTTCTGGAGCTTCAAAAAATAGCAGCAGAAGCCGAAATGGCCGAAAACGAATCGGAATAATAAATACTCTTTAAAAGACAATAAAAATGAGAAGAACACTATTAATTTTACTTTTGGTTCCTTTTGTTATAACGGCGCAGGATCGCCCACAGGAACCTGTATTCATGAATGTAATGCTCACCCCACATTCGGCAAAGATTACAGAGTTTGAGGCCGGGATCGCTGCTCACAATAAAAAATACCATGCAGATGGGCCGGCAACCGTGAGCGTCTTTTGGATTGCCAGTGGCAAAAATTCAGGTAAATATATCTGGAGTATGGGGCCCACTTCCTGGGCCGCTTTTGATGAAGCCAACAATCCTGATGAAGCGCATACTGCGGATTGGAATACCAATGTAGCTCCTTATGCGGAAGCCGTCATGGAAACTACTTATTGGAAAAATGACATGAAGCATTCTAATTTTAGCAAAGATTTTGCCTTAAAAAATCTTGCCGTTTTTGTAATTGACGTCAAACGTTTTAAACAAATGGAATTTATGACGGTATTGGACAAGGTACAAAAGGTGTATAAGGAAAAGGATCCGGATCATCAATGGGGCTCATATATGAACGAATTAGCCAATAATGACGGGCAGGATTATGTCTGGGTAGACTTTTTTGAAAAATCAGCCTGGAAAGGTGAAGCCAACACCTTTCCCCAATGGTTTGAGGAAGTGCATGGAGCGGGCAGTTTTCCCGGTTTTTTAAAAGAAGTGGAAGCCTGTACCAATGGAGAATACGAAGAGTTATGGATGTTTAGGCCGGATCTTAGCGGTGCAGATGGCAAAGTAGAAGCCGTAGTTGCCGGAGGGTAGCAACACGGATATACTATTTTAAAAAAGGCTCTCTTATGGGAGCCTTTTTATTTTGTAGAGGTCGCCTGACATCCTCAAATTTCATATCTTACTTCTGATTCTGAAAAGCAGCCATCCATGAAAAAATCTACCCTTATTCCGATATATAGCCTGTTAGTGGTAACCTTACTTATTCACTGCAGAACGGAACCACCGCAAGGAGGGTCCCAGGCAAATGCTACTTCGCTTGAGGCCTTTACAGATTCCATTTTTCAACGGTGTATAGACAGTGCTCAAATTGCCGGAGCCTCTGTATTGGTACATCAAAAAGGGAAAACATTACTTAAAAAATCCTATGGTTATGCCAGTCTGGAACTGAATGTACCGATGCCGGAAAACGCGGGCTTTGAAATTGGATCGGTTACCAAACAGTTCACCGCTGCTGCTATCTTGAAACTTGTGGCAGAAGGCAAGTTATCGCTTGACGATGATTTCAGGAAATATGTAGACTTCGATACCAAAGGAAGGGAGATTTCCATTGATCAACTTTTAAATCATACCTCCGGGATTCCCAGTTATACGGAAATGGAAGCATTTGGGAACTTTTTCACAAAAGCGCTGCCGCGGGATTCACTGGTACGAGCCATCGAAGCCGAAGACTTCCTCTTTGAACCTGGGGAGGCTATGATTTACAACAATTCCGCTTACTTCCTGCTAGGGCTTATCATTGAGGAAGCTTCCGGCAAAACATATGAAGACTACTTAACAGAAGTCATTTTTCAACCCTTGGGTATGGATAATACCTATTATTGCTCCAGTAGCAAGGTAGTCAAAAACAAGGCGTACGGCTATGAATTCAACCCTGAAGGGCTTCGGCAGAAAATGTATTTGAACCATCTTTGGCCCTATGCTGCCGGTTCTTTATGCAGTACTACCGAAGATTTGTTGATTTGGTTGGAGGCCTTGCATCATCAAAAGATCTTAAGTCCGGAACAGTATCAATCCATTAGCGACCCTAAAACTTTGAATGATGGGACGCCCTTGCGATATGCTATGGGGCTTACCAGTTTTTCAAGGCATGGTCATAAAGAGATCGGCCATGGTGGCGGGATATTTGGTTTTTTATCAGACACGAGGTATTTCCCCGAAGAAGACCTGTACCTTATTTGCCTGGTAAACACCACCGGACCAAAGGGTGCCAGTTTTTTTACAGAAAGCATTACCTGGGAGCTTCTGGATAAGCAAGAATATGAAAACCAGAACATAGACTTTGATCTTACAGAGGTTGAAGGAACGTATACCGGACAAACAAGAGGCCGGAAAAGCACTATGCAGGTGGACGCCCTGGAACAGGGAATAACGTATATGCTTAACGGTAATACTAATAGGGACACCCTTGATATTTATTTGGGTAATCGTACCTGGACGGACGGTTTTTCCCGCATCACTTTCGACGAGGGGAAGGCACGAATGGATCGGGTTTCGGGTTATTATATCCTGGAAAAACAATAAATCTCAACAGGAATGAAAACACTACTTCTTTGGATAATGCTATGTACAACGATCAGCCTGAGTTATTCCCAGGATAAGAAAGCGGCTGCAATTCTTGATGAAATGATTGTAACCGGAATGCGGGATTGGAAAATTCCCGGTCTGGCGGCAGTTGTGGTAAAGGATGGGGAAGTAGTTTTTAAAAAAACCTATGGTATCAAAAGTATCCAATCCAAAGAACCCGTAAATGGAGAAACCTTATTTGCCATGGCTTCCACCACCAAGGCAATGGTGGCTATGGCCCTGGGAATACTGGTAGACGAGGGAAAGTTGAGTTGGGATGATAAGGTAGTAAAACATTTACCCGATTTTCAACTATCTGATCCTTACATTGCCGCAAATGCACGTGTAAAGGACCTGCTCACTCATAATCTGGGAATCACCAATGCCGATGTACTGTGGACCCTGGACAGCGTTTCTACGCAATCTACCTTACGACGCTTTGCATATGCAAAGGCGGTATATCCGCTACGCGGAGGTTTTGTCTATCAAAACATCATGTACGCTGCTGCAGGTGAAGTTATTCAACGGGTAAGTGGAATACCCTGGCACGAATTTGTACAAGAACGCCTATTTACTCCCTTACGAATGCGTCGTTCCCAAACAAAGGCTATGGACATTTTAAAGGCAGGCAATTATGTGACCCCTCACTATGACTTTGATGACGGCGGGATTCAGGTGGTGGGTCGGAATTATTCTGACCAAGTTGGGGCCGCAGGAATGATGTGGTCCTGCGTGGACGATATCACTCATTATCTTACGTTTATTGTGAACAAAGGGATAGTGGGCAACGATACCCTATTGCAGCCCAATACCTTCAAAACCCTGTTCCAACCCCATACCCTGATTCCCAGGGATCAGTTCTATCCCACTACCTCCTTAACTCAACCCAACTGGGTAAGTTATGGCCTCGGATGGTTTCAGCACGATTATCGCGGTCATAAACTGGACTTTCACACAGGTAGTTTGCAAGGATTAGTCGCCATTGCGGGTGTAATACACAAAAAAAATACCGCTGTTTATGTATTTGCCAATCTGGATCATGCCGAATTACGGCACGCTATTCTCTACCAGGCTATGGACCTGTTCGCATTTGATGACCTAAGTACCAACTGGCATCCCAGGGTTTTTGAACGCTATCAGGATTTAAAGGAAGAGCGCAAGGAAGGATTACAACAACAAATACAGAAACGAGTTCTTAATACCCATCCTTCCCTGGAATTAAAGGCCTACTCCGGAAGCTATACCCATCCCCTATGCGGAAAACTTACCATAACTATGGAAAATGATGTACTCCTGCTCAATTTCAATGATGTTGAAACCATGCGGGCTGATCACTGGCATTTTGATACCTTTAGAACGGTAACCAACAAAAGATGGACCTCTCCTCAACTGATACGCTTTCAGTTGGATAACCTAGCCAAAGTGGAAACCCTTAACTTTTGGGGATATACCTTTACAAAATCCGATTAAAAACTACAGTTATGACGAAATACGGAGCAATTCCTACCCTGGCCTATAAAGATGCAGAAGGCGCTATTGACTTTCTAACGAAAGCCCTGGGGTTTACTGCAGAAAATGTCTATCACACCGAGACAGGGCAGGTGATGCATGCCGAACTTTCTTTGGGTAACGCTTTTGTTATGCTGGGGACGGTCGACAACACCTCAGATTTTGGTAAAATGACCCGAACACCGGAAGAGGTAGGCGATTTTAATACGCAAAGTCCCTACTTTATTATCGAAGAAATCAAAGATCATTACGAAAATGCCATCGCTAACGGAGCAAACATTGTAATGCCCCTGGTAGATCACGATTACGGAGGGAGTGGCTACAGTTGCAAAGATCCGGAAGGAAACATCTGGAATTTTGGCACCTATTCTCCTTACCCCTAAGATGGACGCTGTTAATATCATTACGGTCATCGCGATCATACTTTTCGCACGGTTAGGCATTAGATTGTTTTACCAGTACAGAAAATTTAAAAAGGAGGAAAAGAACGAAACCGATACCAATGACTAAATTTTGTTTTGAAAGCAGACAAAGGTTGTGGTCTGAGAATACATTCAACAACACCCTGTTCACTGGTAAGATGGTATGAGCCCTTATCACCATTTAACGTATGCTTTGATCGGCTGTTAAAATGAAGAATGACTCCACCACCACATACAGGGAAACCCATAAATTCAGGATTACCTTAGCTGTAACCTCAGGGGTTTTTACGTTTGTGTTCCTTCTTTTTTTCCAACCCTTTGGAGTTAACAATTACAGACCTGATGAGAAGATTACTGTCCTCCTGACATCTGTCCTTTTCGTTTTTTCAAGTATAGCAACGGGAACCATACTCCTGATGGAGTTCGTTGTATATCCCTGGCTATTCTCAAAAAAACAGCCAAAAAAGTATCTGGTTTGGATAGTAATGGAATTCGTGGTCACAGCGAGTGCCACGTTTATGTTTTACAATATCATCGGGAATTTTCACGACTTTTATCTCGCCAGTTATTTCAAACATATACTTGAGATTGGTTCGGTATTGGTTATCCCGTTTGTTGGGACACATTTTTATTTTAGGCATAGTAAGGTGGTACATGACTATAAAAATGTCCTTTCCATATCCGGGAACAATTTAAAACGGGAAGACATCATACTATTATCCGGCGAGTATAAAAATGACCAAATTGCCCTACCCTTACAAAGCATACAATATATTCAATCGGAAAACAACTATGCCAGTCTACACTATCTGGAGGATAATATGCCCAGGAAATATATGATAAGGGCTACCTTGACCGGCCTGGAAAAAAAATTAGGGTGCTATACCATTATTAGGATTAACCGTTCATTCATGGTCAATCTAATGCATTTGGAAACTTTTAAAAACGATTCGGGAAAACTCAAATTAAAACTATCCAACGTTCCCAAAACATTTGAGGTATCGAAGTCGTATCGCGTAAAAGTGGTGCAACAGTTAGCACAATATACTCATTAGCCCCCACCCATCCCTAAAATAAAACCCTTTATCCCTAAACGTCTTTTTCCGGTAACAGTAGGTGTTATCCTACCGTCAACCTGGTAAACTAAAAACATACGCACCATGAAAACAAGTAAACTCACCCTTAAACAAGGTATTATTCTTTTGGCTCTTGTATCCAAAACCGTTATGCTTTCTTCGCAAAACAAGACGGCACAGTATATTCTAACGCAATACGCTGACGATTATCAAAAAGATGTTGCACTTACCAAAGATGTGGTTTTTGGAATACAAGTAGACACCGCATTCTGGCATGTTCAAGCCAAAGCAAAAACAGGGAACACTACAGCATCGGTAAAGCTTATCAAGGGAAAACCAAAGTCACCCACCTACTACTTCAAAACTGACCTGGAAACCCTAAACAGGATTGACAAGGGAGAGATGAATGCACTTACGGCATCCGCTAAGGCATTCTCCACAGATGCAACACCCTTTGACGTGGAAACCATGAGGGGATTTCAACCTGATGAAAATTTCGTGGACGACTTGTTTTCGGTATATTTTCATTTTTGGACAAGGGGCTTTCCGGAGCGAATTCCTTTTGGACTGGAGTACACGCGGTTTACCCATGGTGCTCAGGCATCTATTTTCTACTATCAAGAGGGCTTTCGCTCCGCTTACTTTGCTATAAAGAAGGGGCAACATGCCAACAAGGACGAACGCTCAAGGCGCAATCCTTTCCCTTCGCTCTTTGTTGCCGTAAAGGGGCAGTGTTCTATGATCATCGATGGCACAACATCCCTGCTATCCGCTGGAGAAGCGATCCTAATTCCAGCCGATGTTTCCCATCAATTTTATAATGACAATGATGAACCTTTTGAAGGTTTCCTATTCATGTTTGGCGAAGGTGCATAGTCCCGGTTGTCTTGATAAAGGCGCCTTGGTTTCTTAAAATCAAGGTGTCTTTGCGCAATTGATGTAAAACAAGTGTTCGCTGCTACCTTTTCATGTTCATACTAAAGTAAGCCAATGAATACCAGGTTGATCAAACGCTTTTCAGGCGTTCATAAACGTTTTCATTCCCGTTTTCGAAATAATTGGAATACCTTTAGTTAGCTGAAAACCAATCTTTTCCTTTTTTTGTCATAACTTTTGGGAATATCCCTTCCCAAAATCCGATGGGTAATCATACTATGAGAAAACTATTTTTTAGGTTCCCTTTGCCCTTAAGATGGACGCTAACCCTATCATTATGGTTATCGAAATTATACTTTTTGCGTGATTAGGAATCCGATTGTTTTACAAATACAGAAAACTTAAAAAGGAGAAGAAGAACCCAACCAACACCAATGACCAGATTTTTCCGTAACCTTCGAAAGGCCTTGTTGTCCGAGAATAAATTCACAAAATACTTGTTTTATGCATTGGGCGAGATTGCCCTGGTTATGATTGGTATTCTTTTGGCATTACAGGTGAACAACTGGAATGAAATGCGAAAATCTTCCCGGGAACTTCAGGCAATTTTGCAGGATGTATCCAACGATCTAAAACGGGATACCCTGGTTGCCGGGCAGATCATCCGGTATTATGAGATAGCGCAAGAAACCAGCGAAAAGCTCATTGTAGGTGAAATAAACAAAGACAACCTAAAGGATTATCCGCTTACCCGAAGCTTAGTGTCTGCCTACCAGCCCTTTACCATTCAAAAAAAAGGTTTTGAGTTGCTCCAGGATTTTAGATCTTCCGAATTTAAACGAACCGACACCCTAATTGTTGATATTACCCAGTTTTACACCCAGCTGTCCGATTTAATCGCCAATAGCAACGAATTTGTAAAGCAGGACGTGTTTAGAAACCTGCAGGACTTGCGTCAAAAACCCTGGTTTATAGATTGGACCCAGGCTAAATTAACAGAACAGATGATTACCTATTTCACGGAAAGTGAAGAGTACAAGAAACGTGTAGCAGCTCATAAAATTTTAGCCGCAGACAACCATTTGAAGTTTATTGAAGCGTACAGGACCAATGCCGAAGAACTGCTGCGGCAGATAGAAAACCGCATAGGAAAAGAAGAACAGTGATTAGTTTCTTTAAAAAATCCACTTTATATTTTGGAAGGGAAATCATTTCTTCAGATACCTGTCCTACGTTGAGGAGGTGGTATTTGTTGTTATGCGTATCCTGATAACATCGTAGGAACAAAATCTACAGAAGGTCAACCGATATTTATATTTATGAGTAGGATTTTTAGGGTTTTCAGAGCAATGAATGTATCTCAGGGAAATAGTGCCAAATATTTAAAATATGCCGTAGGTGAAACAGTATTGGTAGTAATTGGCATTTTAATTGCCTTGTATATCAACAATTGGAATGAGGAGCGAAAAAATCAACGTGCTAATCTACTGCTCCTAGATCAATTAAAAGGAGAAAATCAATTGAACATCTCTGATTTAACAGAAGATTTAGCCTACAGAGATACTATTGTAATGACCCTGTATAAATTCCATCAATTTTTAAAAAAAGAGAATATCGAAAGCCAGCCGGAAGTTCTAAGTGGCTATTTAAAAGCCATGCTTAGAGCTACCTCTTATGCCCCATCCAACAATTACTTGAAAAAGTATATTGGTTCTAACAACGGGAACAACTCCCAACTAACTACGGAACTGATACAACTCGATTTTGATCAGGCAGCACTTAAAACGATTTCAGATAAATCATTTGAATTTAAACTACAGAAGTATTATGAGTTTTTGGCCTCTGATGTTGATTTTGAAAATATGGAAATCCTGTCTTACGACAAATTAAAAAGTCTGGAGTTTAGAAATAATATCATGTTAATAGGCTCTGCGGAGGAAGGAGTTTATGATAAATTTATGGCTGCTTTCAATCAGCAAAAATTAATTGACTCCCTAATAACCGAAGCGCTTAGATAATGTACATTCCCCACTATTACAAAAACGAAAACCTGGACGAAGTCAAGGGATTCATACGGCAAAACAGCTTTGGTATCCTGGTAAATCAGTTGGACGGAAAGCCCTGGGCAACCCATATTCCGCTGGAATTGGAAACTGCTAAAAATGGCAAAGACGTTTTAGTGGGCCACATTGCCAAAGCCAATCCGCAATGGAAGGCTTTTAGCAGCAATGCTATGGTACTCTGCATTTTTAATGGCCCTCATAGCTATATTTCTTCTTCCTGGTACAAAGAGGAGGAAGTGCCTACCTGGAACTATATTGCAGTGCATGTGTATGGTACGCTTTCCATCCTTACGGAGGAAGAGACTATGGAAGCCCTGCATCGACTGGTGGAAAAATATGAACAACCCTCCGAAAATCCCGTTTCTTTGCACGATATGTCCCCGCAAACCTTACGCCAGGTAAAAGGGGTGGTGGGTTTTTCCATTACAATTGACCAAATCCAGGCCGCTTACAAACTTTCCCAGACCCGTGAGCAAGACCATGAGAGAATTCTTGCCGAACTCAAAAAAAAGGGGGATGCCGCATCCCGTTCCATAGCAGATCATATGGACAAGTTTTCAAATTCCTGAAACGGGGAGGTGTATTTGACCTCTGGACAGCTTGCCAATATTTTTATATCTCATTTAAAATGAGTATATTATAGGGATAACCAATAAATATATAACGTCATGGCATCCATAAAAAGTTTGAACAAATGGGCCAATGCCCATTCCTATTATCCCTTGGATATTTTAAGAGTTGCCCTGGGAGTTTTTCTTTTTTATAAGGGAATCGATTTTATGTCCAATCCGGAGCAATTGGCTGCACTTTCGAAACCCTTCAAAGAGGTTCCAGGCAGCATGTTGTTTTTACACTACCTGATCCCGGCCCATTTTGTCGGAGGATTTTTAATTGTCATTGGCCTGCTAACACGTTGGGCAGTAGCGGTACAATTGCCCATCTTAATCGGTGCTGTGCTGACTAATTTCATTGGTGAAATGAATGCGACAAACCTGGTACTTTCCAGCCTTGCATTACTCATCTGTATTTTCTTTTTGTTGTACGGCTCCGGAAAGCATTCTGCCGATTACTATTTGAAAATGCAGCAATGATGTAAATCATTCTACAGCTTTGTAAAAACCAATTACCTTTATAACAAACAATCTATCATGTTACACAACAAATTTTGGCAGGGTTTTTTTGCCATTGCCCCTATAGCTTCATTTGCCCTGATCTTTATAGGCTACTTTGTTTTTATGTTTTCCATCTTTAGTAATCTCCCGGAACTGGAACATCAGGATACACCGCCAATGGAGTTTTTTGGCGGCCTGGGCTTCTTGTTTTTAATGATCTTTGTGGTTATTGTAATAGGATTTGCCAGTCTTATTTTTTATATCGTACATGCGGTACAAAACCCTAATTTAAAGGGTGACAACCTCCTAATCGTATGGATCCTGCTTTTCATCTTTGTAGGGGGCATTGGCCAGTTTGTGTATTGGTTGGTAGAGATCATTAGCAAACAAAAACAGGCCGTTTCTTAGAGAATACCATGCAGGAAATACAAATTGTGGATTACGAGGACCACTATTGCCATGTCTTTAAATCTTTAAATGAAACCTGGATAAGGCAATATTTTGAAATGGAAACGGCTGATTACAAGATTTTGGATCATCCACGGGAAAGTGTACTGGACAAGGGAGGCCATATAGCCGTAGCCCTTTTGCACGGGGAACCGGTAGGCGTCTGTGCCTTGTTAAAAACCGGCAAGGATCAATATGATTATGAATTGGCCAAAATGGGAGTTTCACCGGAAGTCCAGGGAAAAGGAATTGGATATGCATTAGGGTGGGCTGTTATTGAAAAGGCAAAAAGCCTTGGCGCTAAAAACATCTTCTTAGAGAGCAATACCCGATTAAAACCGGCCATCCGGTTGTATCAAAAATTGGGTTTTACCGAAGTAAAAGGGATACATACTCCGTATAAACGCAGCAATATTCAGATGGCCTTACAGTTAAGAAAACCATAGTGCTATTTCAGGTATACCATTTGACCAATGCTATTATGTTTATACCCCTTAACAAAAGGGGGCCCTTATTCTACGTATAGGGTTTAGAGGGTAGATAGACTACAATTCAGTAGCAAGAATTTACAGTCGGGTAATTCAAACTTTCTATCTTTTGTTATATCAGACAGTTTTGTCCTGACATTAACATTAAATCAAAAAAAATGAAAACACTGGCTTTACTTTTTGTAGCAACACTAACCACTTTTTTTTCCTACGGACAAGATTCGAAGACCGTAACCATTACCGTAACCATTGAGAATGTTTTGAATGATCAGGGTACGATTTTAGCCTCCTTGCATACGGTGGATACCTTTATGAAAGGAGGTGGAATTATCAACCTTTCAGAAAAAGCAAAAGAAGGGGAATTAACCCTTGTCTTTGAAAACGTTACCCCGGGCACCTATGCCATCATGACCATGCATGATGCCAACGACAACCAAAGGATGGATTATGAGGCCAATGGGATGCCCAAAGAAAGCTATGGCATGAGCGGAAATGATATGACTATGGGCCCTCCTACCTTTGAAGCTGCCAAATTTGAAGTTAAGAATGAAGATTTACAGTTCAAGATTCGGTTTTAGATAGAACCCGCACTCCATCAAAAGAAAATCCCCGGCATTAACCGGGGATTTTCTTTTGTTCAACATCGACTAAATCTCCTCAGCCAACCAGGCTTTCATCATCCAAACTGTTTTTTCCTGCTCGGTAATGAAATCACTCATCATAGCATTTGTCCCTTCGTCCTTTGCAGACTCCGATGCATCAAGGATGCTTCGTTCTACTACTAATAACTGGGTTAAAGAATCCACTATTAAACGAATAGCGTCCTCATCCTTAGTAACGTTCTTTCCTACAGGTACTTTTGAATTTTTATTATACTCTTCGAAAGTATGGAACGGTAACCCTCCTAATGTTAAAATCCGTTCTGCAATCGCATCTACTTTAACATTGGCATCAACATAGAGTTCCTCAAACTTTTCGTGAAGGTCAAAGAATCGCTTCCCCTTGATATTCCAATGAATCCCTCTCAAGTTTAAATAGTATTGTTGGAAATTAGCGAGTAGTTGATTTAACTCCACCGCCAATTCTTTGGATTTTTGGGTATCTAATCCAATACTGTTGATAGTCATAACCTACTGTTTTAATTATAGTATAAGATTAATAGATTAAAAAGTGTTATTTCAATAGTTTTTATCAATGTTTTTTATATCTTTATTACAGTAAACGATTTTCATGACCATTACTCAACTACAGTACGTATTGGCTGTCGCAGAATACCAGAACTTTACGTTAGCTGCCGAGAAAAGTTTTGTAACCCAGCCTACTTTGAGCATGCAAGTTCAAAAACTGGAGGACGAACTGGATATTTTAATTTTTGACCGTAGCAAAAAGCCTATTGGTATTACTGAGGTAGGCAAAAAGGTGGTAGCTCAGGCAAAAAATATTGTAGCAGAAGCGGAACGGATCAAGGATATTGTAGACCAGGATAAAGGCTTTATTGGCGGGGAATACATTTTAGGGATTATCCCCACGGTCATGTCTACATTATTACCCATGTTCCTTTCTACATTTATCAAAAAGTATCCTAAGGTTAATCTGATCATCAAAGAACAACCTACAGATACCCTAATAGCCAACTTGCAGGATGGACATCTGGATGCTGCCATTGCAGCTACCCCCCTGGAAGTGGAGTTTATTAAAGAACGTCCTTTATATTATGAACCCTTTGTGGGGTATGTACCGCCCAATCACAGGTTATCCGGAAAAAAAGAGATTTCCTCATCCGATCTGGATATAGCGGACATTTTGTTGTTGCAGGATGGACATTGTTTTCGGGATGGGGTCATTAACCTTTGTAAATCCACCAAAACCGGTACTGTTGAGCACTTTCAGATAGAAAGTGGGAGTTTTGAAACCCTGGTGAACCTATCCAATGAAGGTATGGGAATGACACTATTACCCTATTTACATACCCTGGATCTGGATGAGCGGAAGAAAGCACATTTACGGTATTTTACGCCCCCCTCTCCGGCACGGGAAATAAGCCTTATCTTTCATAAAACTGAGCTAAAAATCCAGATCACAGAAGCCTTGAAAGATTTAATATCCGGGATTGTAAGGGGCGCCATTGCATTTCAGGACGTCCAGATCATAAGCCCATTGGCCAAATAAAAACCGCCTCTGGGGCGGTTCGTTTTTCAATTTAGATAAATCAGACTCTGCTGTAGCTCCGGTTTGTCATAAATATAGGCTATTAACCAAATTCTGAGCTCTTCAATTTCACTGGGCAAAAGCCGCTTCGCGGCTTTCCTTACTTCTTTAGCAAACAACTTCGCATCAAAACTTACTTTTTGCAAGATGGTTTTGGTGTACTCCAACATTGCTCGGGCCATAATGTTTGTCTGTAGTTAATTAGGTTAAACAGTAGATGTACTAAAATACTTATAAAAGACGTATTTTGAAAAAATTAGGTCGTTAAAAATTGGATAATTTGATGTTAATATCGATTAAAACCTCTCTACAAAGTGTTTTAAACCAATTCATTAGTAAAAAATGGACAGTTCCTTTGGTCCTGATTATTGTGCTTTCCAGTTGTTCTTCTTCACGCTTCGGTTCGGTGAAAAAAGACATAATTACCCACCTTGGTACCCGGGATTACCAAAATCAATTTACAGGTTTTCTGGTGGTGGACCTGGAAACCAAAGACACACTTTTCAATATAAACAGTGAAAAATACTTTATTCCGGCGAGCACGGTAAAACTCTTTAGCTTTTACACTGCCTTAAAAACACTGGGAAAACACAGCCCCTTACTAAAATACAAGAAACAACAAGACTCCCTGTACATCATGGGTACCGGCAACCCTACGCCGTTTCATCCTTTTTTTAAGGATAGTACCCTTGTAGCGTTCCTTAACCAGTATGATACCATAGTGCTTACCAGCCGCCATTATGTAGGAGAAAAGTACGGCCCGGGTTGGGCCTGGGAAGATTATCCTAGTTATTTTTCTCCGGAAGTCAGTGCTTTGCCCATCTATGGTAATGTATTAAGCGTAACCCCAGGCTCACCCCCGATGATTAGCCCCCAATACTTTAAAAATGCTATTGACGTTAAGAACGGAACGGTAGCAAGAGCATGGGAAAGCAACCGGTTTTATCTTCCGGATCGGCTACAAGATACTTTGGAAATCCCTTTTATTACCTCCGATTCCTTGACGGTACAACTATTGCGGGAAAAAATCAGTGCGCAAATAGTGTTGTCCGGAGTAAACCCAAAACCAGGAGCAGACATGGTGTACGGCATAGCAACCGATTCCATCTTAAAGCGAATGCTTTCCAAAAGCGATAATTTTTTGGCAGAGCAAACCATGCTGATGGCTTCCGCCACCCTATCGGACACCTTAAGTTTTGCTTTGGCACGGGATCATGTTTTAAAACACCAACTGCAGGATTTAGACCAACCCCCGAGATGGGTAGACGGCTCCGGGCTTTCCCGATATAATCTCTTTAGTCCGCAATCCATGATCGCTGTATTGACCCAATTGTACTATGAAATCGATACCGCCCGACTCTTTTCCCTTATGCCAAGGTGGAACGAAGAAGGTACCATGGACCCGGATACCGTGGGTTATAGCACACATTTCCTGGTAGCTAAGTCAGGTTCCATGGGGAATATCTACAATCTTTGCGGGTATCTCAAAACCACCTCCGGAAAACTTCTGGCCTTCAGTTTTATGAACAATCATTTCAGAAAGCCCTCAAAAGAAATCAGGGCGCAAATGTTCCTTTTGCTCAAATCTATCCACAATACGTATTAGCTAAACAACCGATTCACCTGGGCCCACTGCAGCAACATAATGGTCTTGGCATCTTTGATCTTTCCTGTTTCCAACAAGCGCAATGCTTCCCCAAAAGGCATTTCCAGAACTTCAATATTCTCGGTTTCCCCAGCGGCTCCGCCACCCTTGCCCACTTTCATATTATCCTCATATGCTCCAATAAAAAAATACAGGATCTCGGTTACTGAACCGGGAGACATATAGGATTCAAACACCTTTTGCACTGTATCAATTTTGTATCCGGTTTCCTCTTCCACTTCCATTTTTACAGTTTGCTCCGCATTGCCTTTTTCCAGGATCCCGGCACAGGCTTCTATCATCATACCGTCGGAATTTCCATTCAGGTAAGTAGGCATACGAAATTGACGCGTTAATACCACCGTCTTCTTTTCTTGGTTGTACAACAATATCACGGCGCCATTTCCCCGGTCGTATGCTTCGCGAACCTGTGTTTCCCATTGCCCGTCCTCACGCTGATATTCAAAAGTTACTTTATTCAGGGAATACCAATTGTCTGAAAGCAGTTCCTTCTTTATGTTGCGTACCTTACCCATTATTATCGGGTATTTCTTCCAAACTGAAATAGATCTTTAGCCCCAGTTTTTGGGCCAGTTCCACGTCCTGATCCGCCCCTTTGGAAGCGCCTTCAATCCGCAGGACGGCATCACATTTCGTCAACAATCTGTGCGCGGTGGGATATTGTATTTCAGTAAAAACGGCATCTCCTATTTCCTTTGAACCCGCAAGGGCAATTAACGGATTAGCCACCCACTCACCAATCATAGGTATGTGGCCTTTACGGAATATGGGGAGCGCCATAGCTTCCAGCTTATCCATATTTTTTTGGATCAAAACGGGGTCATTTCCTGTGCCGGTTCTGTAGGGACCGGCGATTAGTATTAACTGCATTACCTTCTTTTTTTCAAAGAAACCAAATTGTGCCCAATAAAAGATTAAGATAGTTTAAGAGGTGCTATTATTCTTTACAGCACTCAAAAATTCAGGAGTGACCCCAAGGTAGGAGGCAATCTGTTTTTGAGATACCTTTTCCACTATTTGGGGATATTTTTGCAGGAAATGGAGATAACGTTCTTCCACAGGATTAGAAATAGCATCTAAAACCCGTAATTGTTCCCGTACATAAGCCCGTTGAAACAAGATTCTAAAGTACTTCTCCAGTTTTGGCAGCTCCTGTAACAGTAGCTCTAGTTTCTCTGAATCGATAGCAAAAAGCAGACAGTCTTCCAGGGTTTCCAGAGAAATAAGTGCAGGCTGTTGGTCCATAAAAGCAGGCATATCTGTTATCCACCAATCCTGCACGGCAAACATTATGGTGGCTTCTTTTCCTTTGGCATTGGTATGGAAGGCTCTTAAACTACCCTGTTCCACAAAATAAAAGGTACGGCAGCGTTTCCCCTGTTCTAAAACATTTGTTTTTTTAGGTACCTGGATTGCTTTAAAAAAAGCATGTATACATTGCTTGTCCGAAGCTTCTAATGCTACATATCGTTGCATGTTAAGAAGTAGTAGTGGCTCTCTTTGGTTGGTAAAATCGAAGGAGGGGTCCTGTTTCATTTCAATACTAAAGGCGTTGAAGACAGTCCATTACGGTCACAGCATTGCCGCTTCATTGAGATATCTGCGAAACGGTAACATTTCAAAATATACTTCCAGAAGCTGCGTATCAAAATCCGGATGTAATACCGCTTCCCGGGAGATCTCTTTAGCCACTGCAAAGGATTTGTTCTTCAGCAATTCAATATGAGGATGGTCGGCAGAAAATCCTTTTGGGGCATTGGAGAGTTTTTCATCTTTATATAACTCGCCAAAAGTGTTTTTAAAAGATCTTTTGTTGATGATCTTTACCAATTCCTGTCCATTATAATCAATACCATCCCTAATGTTTCGCAAAGTCTTTGGATCGGGACGCCAAAAGCCTCCGGCCAGCATACATTCATTAAGGCCAATGTGAATGTAAAAATCGGCAGATCTTGGGGCTTTGTCCAATCCTGCTCCAAAGTGGTCCTTGTACACCGGTTTATTAGGGTGGAACATCAGGTTATTGTTAATGCGATTGACTCCCTTTTTTCCCGGAGTAGGATAGTATTCGTCGTCCTTTGCCATCAATTCTGCATCTAATCCATCTAACCACAGAACGAAGTCCTGCCGTACTTCCTGGTACCATTTCCGATTCGCATCCATCCATTCTTTATGATTGTTTTGTTGGAGCTGCTCCAAAAAATGAAAAAGATTCTTAAAGTCCATACTGTTCAAAAGAATTGCTGTCAATGCGGGGATGACAAAAATATAGGATATGAACTAATTATGAAGGTCTTTATTCCGTTAGATACGGGTTATCGCTTCCGATCTGATCTAAAGTTCAATTGTAAAAACTAGCCCTGGGGTCTCGACCTGACATCAAAGCGTACCTCCCATTGCCACATCCTATCCTCTGCTACTTAGGTCTTTCTCTTGTTTCTTTTATCTAATGCCTAATTTCTTGCGTCTTGCGTCTTGCGTCTTTGATCTTTGTTCTTACCCCTTAGAACCTGTTATCCCCCATCACAATATCCCCAAGACCTCCTAAAAGGCTACCTTCTCCTTTGTCTTTTCCTCCCCCTCTGGGAGCTGCAGCCCATACCCGACTGGCCAACCGGCTGAACGGTAGGGATTGGATGTACACAGTTCCCGGCCCGCGAAGCGAAGCAAAAAACAAGCCTTCGCCACCAAAGACCGTATTTCTGATCCCTCCCACAAACTCGATGTTGTAATCCACATCTTTTGTGAACCCCACAATGCATCCGGTGTCTACTTTTAATACTTCTCCCGGTGCCAGTGTTTTTTTCGCCATGGTACCTCCTGCATGTACAAAAGCCATCCCATCGCCTTCCAGTTTTTGCATGATAAAGCCTTCACCACCAAAAAAACCACGTCCCAGCCGTTTGGAAAACTCTATCCCTACGGATACCCCTTTTGCCGCGCAAAGGAAAGCATCTTTCTGGCAAATAAATCTTCCCCCATTTTCAGAGAGATCTATGGGGACGATCTTCCCGGGATAGGGAGACGCAAAGCTCAGCTGTTTTTTCCCCTGCCCCACATTCAAAAAGGCGGTCATAAACAAGCTTTCGCCCGTTAATAAGCGTTTTCCCGCGGAAAACAGCTTGCCCAGAACTCCGGAGTCCTGGTTGGAACCATCTCCAAAAATGGTGTCCATTTTAATGTCCGTATCCATCATCATAAAGCTCCCGGCTTCTGCCACTACGGCCTCCTGGGGATCTAACTCGATCTCCACATATTGCATTTCTTCCCCGTAAATCTGATAGTCTATTTCGTGATTTGTACTCATATATCGTTTTATTTGTGTTGTTCTTATAGGTACAACAAATCCGTAATAAGTTACACGGAAGTTTCCACTAATCCCTGCATTTCCAAATAATTTAGTCACAATAACGATTTTGCCATATGACAACTCCTGTATTCTTTTAGACACTTTCCTTTGCTTCACTGGCAGAAAGGAGTATGGGTAGCATGAGTAGAACGGGATATTTTTATGTGGGCGGAGAGGAAAAATCATCCCCTCAGAGTTATGATAAAAGTTTACAAGAGGACCTTTGGTTATTTTCGCAAGATGAGGTGAATACCTTCCGGTTGGCAAAGCGTACCTCAATGACCCCATAAATGGAAGAATTAACAAACTATCTGTTACAGTTTCAAAGCCTGAACAAACAGCAGGTAGACCTGGTATTGTCCAAAGTTGAAGAGCGCACTATTGAAAAGGATGCCTACTTCTCCGAAGCCGGAAAAATACCACGTTCCGTTGCATTTGTTCTGGATGGCATTTTTAGAGTATGCTATTTTAACAAGGAGGGCGAGGAAATCACAAAATACTTTATTGACGAGCACAATTTTGCCGTTGATATCAACAGCTATAACTATGGCGTTCCTTCATCCGAATATATCCAGGCCATAGTGAAAACCAAAATACTTGTGTTTAGCAAGAGCGCCCTGGATGAACTTTCAGAAACCATAGTACCCTGGGATTCCATGATTAGTAAAATAATAAGCAAGGTTTTAATCGAAAAGGTAAATCGGATCAGTCCAATGATGGCTGAAGATGCCAAAACGAGATATATCGAATTCCTAAATAGATTCCCTAATCTGGCCAATCGTGTTCCTCTTAACTATTTGGCTTCCTACATCGGGATCACAAAATCTTCACTAAGCCGAATACGGAGAGAAATTACCTAATTGGTATTTCTCAGATTAGCCTCATTATTTGTCATTTGGCAACTCCGTCCTAGTGGGGCGAACATAACTTTGTCAAAAAATCGATCATGAGAAATCTATTACGTATTGTATTGTTTTTAGTCACGGTATGTACCCACGCACAGATTCCCGAAAAATGGACATCCTATACAGTGGAAAGGACGGTCAATAGGCCCATAGCCACCGTTTGGGAAATATTCCATTCCATTGAATTGCAAGATGTTGGAAGTAAAAGGGAATACAAAAGACTCCCCAAGATCATTAGAACAGCACCTGTAGAAGGGGATTTCACAAAGGAAGGCCATAGCAGAAAGGTCGTTTTCGATAATGATAAAACCCTACTTGAATCTATCGTAAAAATGCAAGAACCCCACGACTTTGTGTATGAGCTTACGGATATCGAAATCCAATTAAAAATGGTCGCCAGGAAAGCCCGGGGGTGGTTTCATTTTGAGGAAATAGACCCAAACACCACAAAAATTGAATGGAAGTATGGATTTGACCACAAAAACTTTATCGCCAAATGGTTTATACAAGGGTACATAAAGTCCACGCATCAATATTTTATGGACGATGCTATTTCGGAGATAAAGACCATCGTGGAAAAAGGTGCTGCTGCATCAAAATAATTGGGAAAGCGTACAAAAAATACAAAGGGTAGTTTTTGCTGCCCTTTCCTATTTCTTCTTATGATTACGATAGTCAATTTCGTGTAAGTTCATTTTTCTGTTGCTATTTTACGTTTTCAGCTTTTGTTACAATTTATGCTTTTAGATGTTCCAGGTAATCCCAATTTGGAAGTCGTCACCTACCCCAGTAGATAAATATTGTTCCTGGAAGCACCAAAAAAGGCAGCCCGAGGACTGCCTTAATCTATATCACTACCATGATTTAAAAGAGATGTCTTCCGAATGTTACGAATTATCCTCAACCTCGGCGTCAGGCGCATTCTTTTTAACCGATGCAATACCGTTTTCCATGGCATCATTGGAACTGTACATCTCGCTCTTTCCAATGACCTGGCCATTGGTGGCGTTTAATGTAAAGAAGGGGCTGCCATCTTTGGCCGTTTTGCGTTCGAACTGCGCATCGTTTTGTGCGTTCTTTTTTACGGACTCGATCCCATTTTTGCATCCATCCATGCTGGCATAGGATTGACTCGTTAAGATAACCTGACCGTTGCCTGCCTTTAGGTTGAACATGGTTTTACCAGAATCTGTGGTCTTAATTTCAAATTTTCCCATTTATATAAATATTTCAATTTTTAATTGCTTTTGAAACTACCAAAACTTAAAAAAGTATTGAAATAGCAACACCTTCCCAAGGAATTGGTATTTCTGCCTTTTCTCCTATTAGAACCCAAATTTCCAAAAAGTCACAACAATTAGTGTTTCAAACGGATGGTCCACTCAAAATTAAAGGTAGCCACCACTACCCCATCGGTGTTCACACCCACGGATTTCATCCAAAACTTTTGCCCCTCCCCGGTGGCTATGGTTTTTTGGATAGCCTCCTGAATTAAATAGCCGTCTTCACAGGTAAAGGTAATTTTGCCTGTTGCTTTTTTGGAGAAATGGGCCTTGTTATTTTGTACTAACATGGAAATCCGTTTCCCGCTTTCCCGGATCTGATCAATAACCATAGCGCCGGTACTTAACTCCGCCGCCATCCCCTGCACCGCCCAAAACATGCTGTTAAAAGGATTTTGATTGATCCATCTGTGCCTTACCGTAGTTACCGCTTTTTTTTCATCCAGATACCGCAAGCGCACTCCGCACCACCATGCCGAGGGAAGTTTGAAAAAAGTGAACCAATTGAATTTACTGGGACTCGTAGCCATTTAGTCGTTTTAGGAAAGCTAAAAATAGCCAAATTTTCCTAGTTGTTGATTTGTTAATTTATTGTTAAAATATAGTACTTTGTTTTGCATAGTACCATCTTTTGGATATATATTTGCATCGTAAGCTAATAGGTAAAGCTATTTTCAATTAAAAATCGAACAAAAAAATGGCAACCACTTTAACCAAACATGAACGCAACTTGTCGGCTATCATCCATGCCTCTACCTTCTCAAAATACTTTGTGCCTTTTGGGAACTTTATTTTCCCATTGATCTTATGGACGGCCAATAAAAAAGAGTATGCCTTTGTGGATTACAATGGAAAACAGGCCCTGAACTTTCAAATCAGTTTGCTGTTGTATTCCATTGTAGTGAGTCTGATAAGCATTCCTTTTTTTATCGGGTTCTTTCCCGATGTATTTGACGAAAGTTTCTGGGGATTTCGGCGTTTGAGCGATGTAAATAACCTAAGCATCCATATTAGCAGTGATGATTTTAGGTTCGGAAGATGGTTCTGGCCGGCCGGGATTACCGGTTTGCTCCATGCTGCATTGGTAGTCATCAACGTGGTCTACACCATCCTGGCGACCATCCGTACCAATGAGGGAGAGCGCTTTCAATATCCATTCACCATTAAATTCATTAAGTGATGCAAAAGTCGAATTACATACTCGCGTTTCTCCTTATGCTATTCGTTGGAGTTAACGGACAATTACAAAAAGAGGATCCTTTGCATCTGGAATTGGAACAAAAGGATAAGGAATTGTTCCGGGCGGCTTTTGATACCTGCGATACAAAAGTCTTAGAACAGTTGTTTACAGAAGATTTTGAGTTCTATCATGATAAGGGAGGATTAACCGAGGGAAGGGAAACTTTTGTAGGGCGATTTGCTGAGGGTTGTGCCCAAAGAGATAGGAAAGCCCCGCAACCGGCAAAGCGTATCCTGGTACCTGAAAGCCTGGAGGTATACCCCTTATACAGGAATGGTGAACTCTACGGAGCCATACAACATGGTATACACACTTTTGAATTCCTCAATGAAAAGGGGGAGTATCAAAAAGGGGACATCGCCAAATTCACTCATGTTTGGATCAAAGACGAAGAAGGGCGATGGAAAGTTAGAAGAGAATTAAGTTATGATCATCAATCACAACAATAATACATCATCAATCAAAACAAGGAGTTTAACATCGATCAAAAACGAACAGTTAATTAATTAGGAATCATGAAGTTATGAATATAGAAAACACAAAAGCACAGATGCGTAAAGGGGTTCTGGAGTATTGCATTTTGTCTATTCTTAAGGATGAGGACAAGTATGCTTCGGAAATACTTGCGGCACTTAAAGACGCCAAGATGCTTGTGGTAGAAGGTACAATATACCCGCTACTTACCCGACTAAAAAACGCGGGGCTACTCAATTACCGCTGGGAGGAGTCCACTTCCGGACCACCGCGAAAATACTATGCCCTCACCGAAACAGGACATTTGTTCCTGAAGGAATTAAACGGTACCTGGGACGAACTTAGGAACGCAGTAAACTTGGTGACCAACAAATAAGAAAATAAAGCAATGAACAAGACAGTAAACATAAATTTAGCTAATACCTTCTTCCATATAGATGAAGAAGCCTACAATAAGCTGAGGCGGTACCTTGAGGCCATAAAACGGTCGTTTTCAGGCACTCCGGGCAGCGATGAGATCATCGCGGATATTGAAGCCCGCATAGCCGAACTTTTTGCAGAAAAAATGGAACATGATCGCCAGGTCATTACCCAGAAGGAAGTAGATGCGGTTATCCAGGTTATGGGACAACCCGAGGATTATATGGTGGACGAGGATATTTTTGAAGACAGTCCCCGGCAGAAGGCCACAACCTCAACTTCCCGTGTAAAAAAACTGTATCGGGATACCGAACAAAAATACATCGGTGGGGTGTGTTCCGGATTAGAGCATTATCTGGGGTTTGACGCCCTTTGGATCCGCTTGATCTTTATCCTTCTGGCCATATTTACCGGATTTGGCCTTATTGCCTATATCCTATTGTGGATTTTAGTTCCTGAAGCAGCGACCACTTCCCAAAAACTCGGTATGCGGGGAGAGCCCATCAACATCAGCAATATAGAACGCAAAGTTAAAGAGGGGTTTGATGATGTTGCAGACAGGGTAAAAAACGTTGACTACGAAAAAGTAGGCAACAAGGTCAAAAGCAGCTCCAAGACCTTTTTTGATACCCTTGGGGACATCATTATGTTCCTGTTCAAAGTATTTGGCAAATTTATTGGTGTTCTTTTGATCATTATTGGCGCAGCCACCCTTATCGGCCTCTTTGTAGGTTTAGTTACGGTTGGGGTGATTGATGTGGTACACTTTCCCGGGGTAGATTTTTATGATATTGTAAATACCACCGGCGCTCCGGTATGGCTGGTATCCATTTTATCGTTCTTAGCAATAGGGATCCCCTTCTTCTTCCTTTTATACCTGGGATTGAAGATATTGGTAAACAACCTAAAGTCCATAGGCAATATTGCTAAGTTCTCCCTATTAGGGCTTTGGTTACTTTCTATTGGAGTACTTATTGCTCTTGGGGTACGGCAAGCTGCAGCACATGCGTATACCGGAACCACCACTATTACTGAGGAATGGCTTCCGGATGCCACGTCAGACACCGTCCAAATCCGTATGCGTTCTTCAGAGACCATAGACTATGACAACCGCTTTACTTTTGATGACCTGGAAATGGTGTATGATGACAACGGTACTGCCTTACTGTATTCCGAAAATATCCGATTTGATATTCGAAAGTCTCAGGATAGTATTCTCCGCTTAAAAATCAAAAAAGATGCAGATGGCGGCTCTTTTGAAGAAGCAAGAAACCGTTCCGGTCAGGTGGATTATGGATATGCTCTGGAAGGAAATGAAATTGTTCTAGACGATTTTTTAACCACCGCCATTGAAAATAAAGTTCGGGATCAGGAAGTACGCACCACTATCTATATCCCGGAAGGGAAGATCGTAGCATTTGATATGTCGGCCAAAGGAAATATCGGTAGAAGTACTAAAAACGACAAGGACCTGTACCGAAGCAGCATAGTTGATTACCTATGGGTCATGGGCAGTGATGGCGAATTGAAATGCCTGAACTGCCCTGATGACCTGAATTCCGACGATGACGGGGGGCATATCATTATAAATGAAAATGGAATTAACATTGATTTGGAAGATGGTTCCGAATCCTTTAAGATGAAAGTGGATGAGGACGGCGTAGAAATAAAGGCAAATGATAATTGACAACTCAGTCTTAAAATTTGACAATTGGGAAAACTGTAATAGTAAAGTAAAAACAGAAATACGAATTTTATTCAATCATTTAATACAACAATCATGACAACACTAGCACGAATTGCAATTGCAGCACTTTTGGCACTTTTTTCGTCTTCCTGTGCTTTTGACATCAGTTTTGGTGAAGGAAAACGAGGAAATGGTCAAGTAGTAGAAGAAAGCAGGGAAGTATCAGAAGAATTCACCATGGTATATGCTTCCGAAGGATTGGATGTTTTTGTTACACAAGGCGATGAATTTAGCATCAATGTGGAAGCAGACGAGAACATTATTGATTTAATAGGAACAGATATTCGTGATGGACGGCTTAAGATCCATGCCATTGAAAACATTGGCAGGGCCACCAAAAGTATCTATGTAAGCTTGCCCGAAGTAGAGGCCCTGGAAACCTCAAGCGGGGCAGACCTTATTGCCCAAACTACCATAAGAGCCGATAAAATTGAGCTTGAGGCCAGCAGTGGCTCCGATTTGGAGGTTGAAGTAGACGCCAGAACGGTAGTGGCGGAAACCAGTAGCGGGGCAGACATCAAAGTCTCAGGAAGAACCGATATGCTACAGGCAGATGCCAGTAGTGGTTCCGATATTAAAGCCAGGGGGCTTTTAGCAAAAAAATGCACTGCCGATGCCAGTAGCGGGGCGGATATTTCCGTTAACGTCTCAGAATCTTTAATAGCAGACGCCAGCAGCGGGGCAGACATCTCTTACACCGGTGATGCTACCGTTCAAAAGAAGAAATCCGTATCCGGTAGTGTACACAAGTATTAAAAACCGGAAATCCCCCGCTCACCCCTTAAAAAATCCCGGAAAGCCCGGGATTTTTTGTTTTCATATCCTCAATAAAGTTTGGGTCCTATTATTAATATCCCTTTTAACAGGCTGATATTTTATATAATTCACAAAAAATTAGTACCTTTTAAAAGAATTAATCCTCCTCTAAAAGCAGCCAACAATGAAAAAAATACTGGGATTACTGTTCTTAATGTTGATTTTTGTTGCAGCTACCGAGATAAACTCCAATCCGCCCGATGCTCTCCATTCCATACAAGGAACCTGGGAGTTGGTAAGCTTTTACAATTATGACGATGGCGTAAACATATCAGACACCGTCCCAAAAGCCGCTGGATACAGACAAGTGAAAATGTATTACAATGGCAAGGTCATGTGGTCCCGGTATGTGCCAAATGAGCCCAACGGCAGGTTTGGCTACGGCTCATATTTTATTACTCAAGATCAACTTCATGAGACCATTATCTATGGGGATGCCGAAATGATGAAAGCGTTGGACACCCTAACTGAATTTGTCTTTGAACTGGAGTTAGGGGAGGATACCTACAGTCAGATCAGCCTTGATGAAGAAGGGAACAGGACGTTTTCGGAAAACTATAAACGAATAGACTAAGCAACATTTACCAACCAAAAACAGAAGCCGCTTTTCCCCTTATGGTCAAGCGGCTTTTCTTTTTTAGTTTCAACCTGAGGTCACCTCTTCGGCTGTTTCTATTGTAGCCAGGTAACGTTCTGCATCCAAAGCCGCCATACACCCGGTACCGGCGGCGGTTACCGCTTGCCGGTAAATTTTGTCCTGAGCGTCTCCACTGGCAAACACTCCGGGCTTATTGGTTTTGGTAGATCCTGACTGGGTTATGATGTACCCGGTTTCATCCATGTCCAACTGACCTTTAAAAATACCGGTATTAGGCGTATGCCCAATAGCAATAAAAAGACCGGTGATCGGTATCTCTTCTTTTTCTCCGGTTTGGTTGTTGACCATCCGTAAACCTTCTACTACCTGTTCTCCCATTACCTCGTCCACCTCGGTATTGTATCGTATTTCGATGTTGTCCAGGTTGTTTACCCGATGTTGCATGGCCTTGGAAGCGCGCATATGGTCTTTTCGGATAAGCATGGTCACCTTTTTACAAATGTTGGCCAAATAGGAAGCTTCCTCCGCTGCCGTGTCTCCTCCACCCACAATAGCTACATCTTGTCCTTTGTAAAAGAATCCGTCACAAACCGCACAGGCGGAAACACCTCCTCCCCGCAATCGCTGTTCACTGGGAATGTTAAGATATTTTGCGGAAGCCCCGGTAGAGATAATGATGGTTTCCGCTTCTATGATGGTCTTGTTATCCACGGTCACCGTGTGGATTCCCCCTACTTCATCGTTCAAATCCACGGCAGTAACCATTCCAATACGAACATCAGTGCCGAAACGCTCGGCCTGTTGTTGCAATTGTACCATCATGGTAGGGCCATCAATCCCCTCAGGATAGCCGGGAAAATTGTCCACTTCCGTAGTAGTGGTCAATTGCCCCCCTGGTTCCATCCCTGTATACATCACCGGCTTCAAATCGGCACGGGCCGCATAAATAGCTGCAGTATAGCCTGCAGGCCCGGAACCTATGATCAATGTTTTAATACGTTCAATTTGTTCTGACATATGTTCTTCTCCTATAAAATATCACTACTGCAAAAGTAGGTGTTTTGGGTAAAAACTTACAGTTACCTAAAATGGCTTATCAACAAAAATAAGGTGCTTCTAGACGGAACACCCTGCACCACCAGGAGATACAAGGCTCTCTAAGTTCGTTTGGCTCAAGGATTCGTGTTAATATCATACTACTCTTTAGGTCCCCTGCCGGGAAGGGTAACGCTTTTTGACAAATTACTGAGAAGCAATATCAACATTGGCATCACTTTCCTGCCTTTTTTGCAATACCTTTGAGTAGTATTCATCCTTTTCCTGCATGACCCTTACCCTTTTTACGCTATTGTGTTTAGTAGGCCTGGCAAACGGATTCTATTCGGGACTCATGGGAACCGGAGGAAATATCATTTTAATACCTGCTTTGGACCTGGTGCTGTTACAATTTGGTTTTGAAGGGCAGGAACTCGTGAAGTATATCATTGCACATTCCCTTTTTATCACCGTTTTTAACGGTTTTGCTGTCGTGCTGAAGCATTATCGGATACAAAACCTCTATCCCCGAAAAATACTATGGATTGGTATTCCGGCGGCCGGAGCAGCCTTTATGATATCGGAGTGGTTGAAGGCATCCGCATGGTATACCAAAACCTATTTTGATCTACTTTTTCTCTTTTTAGTGTTTACGGTTTGTGTGCGATTTCTTTTTTTTAAACCAAAAATTGAAGTTTCCAGAATGCAACAAAAAATGCAGGATGGCAAATGGGCCTATCTGGGATTAGGAGGGTTTACGGGAGTAACGTCAGCGCTCTCGGGCTTTGGCGGTGGTATCGTTCTAATTCCCGCACTAACGGATATCTTTGGAATACCTTTCAAAAAAACGGCCTCCATTTCTATTGGAGTGGTCATGGTATTGGCACTTGCCGTTAGCTTCAGTTACTTGAACATTACCGAGACACCATCTGTTGCCAAGCAGTTACCCCTTCAATTTGGATACATTTCCCTGGGCTTGACAGCGCCTATTCTTTTGGGCATTTTTGTTTCGGCACCCTGGGGGGTTCGGTTGGGGCAATGGATGGCTCCCAGGTGGTTACGACTCATCTTTGGACTGGTCATGGTAGTGCTCTTGATCAAGACGCTTCTGGGCTTATTTTAAAATAGTACGGATCAGCTCATATCCTCATATCCCGTTTGATCTTCAAAAGTTTTGAGCAGTTTCCAAAACCTGAGATGCATGCTGACCCAATAGGGATTGTTTTACAGGACAACAAAGAGGGGGTAATTTGTTCCCTTCCTGAAAGCCGTAAACCCGTTTTTACCAGAACAAAAAGAAATAGTACAAAAAAGAAAGCCGCTTTTTCATCTCGGAAGTAGTTCCGCATACACAGGGAAATGATCAGAAGGATAGCGCCCATTTTTGACCTCACTTACGATTGCACTTTTTACCACCTGGAATTGAGTGGCATCAAAGAATATGTAATCAATTCTTCGGGTCACCGGTTTTTGTGTATTAAAACCGTTGTAGGTGCCTTGAGGCCCGGTGGCATTATCACCTGCGGCAATATGGGTATCCGAAAACGTTTCCAGAATCAATTGAATTCCCCGGCTGGCAGGCTCCAGGTTAAAATCGCCCATCAGTACCACGGGTAATTGGTTCGGGTTGATCTCTTTTATTTTTGACACTATCAATTGGGCACTTTCCCATCTGGCCCTGTCCCCCTTATGATCAAAATGTGTATTGAATACAAAAAACCGATCTTCGCTGGCCAAATCTTCAAAAAGGCCATAGGTACAAATACGTTTAATAGCGGCATCCCACCCCATTGAAGGTTTTAGAGGAGTTGGCGAAAGCCAGAAAGTCCCTTTGTCCAGCTGTTTTACTTTGGTGCTGTCATAAAAGATGGCGGTATATTCGCCTGCCGCTTTACCGTCATCCCTGCCCACGCCAAAATAGGTGTACGCTTCTAATTGCTTTTCCAGGTAATCTAACTGAGGTTTCAAGCCTTCCTGGACACCGAATATTGTGGGAGAATAGGTGTTGATCTGAGCTACTATCCTATCCTTTCTGTTGTTCCAATTATTGGGACCTTCTGCGGGATTGTCATATCGGATATTATAGCTCATAACATTCAATTGTTGACCCCATAAAAAATGCGTTACCCCCATAAATACTGCCAGGACAAGAACGTCTGTTTTTCTCATTGTAATGGCGTGCCCCTCAGCTTTCTGAAATTCTCGTACGCCTTTTCCACATTTTCCTTAGGGGCCTGCTCAAATTCCTTTTCCGTCACCTGGTAGCGCGTTTGCAGGGAATCCAATTTAACTCTCATCGTTTCAATTATGGATTGATAGGCTTGGTCGTTTATTTTGTTGTCCAGTTCCTGGGGATCATCTTCAAGATCATAAAACTCCCAACTGTCTATATCGTCATAAAAGTGCATCAATTTATAGCGTTTGGTACTTACCCCATAATGCTTCTTTACCATGTGAAAGGCAGGATAATCATAGTAATGATAATAGATGATATCCCGAAAATCCTCTTCTTCCATACTGTTGGTCAATAGCGGGACCAAAGATGCCCCCTGCATTTCCTGGCTGTATTCACTTCCTCCTGCAAAGTCAAGGAGCGTCTGGGCAAAATCGAGGTTCTGCACCATAGCATCAATCTCGCTGCCCTTTTCAATTACACCCGGATATTGCATTAACAGTGGGGTCCTAAAGGATTCTTCATACATAAAACGTTTGTCAAACCATCCCTTTTCACCCAGATAAAAGCCCTGATCCGAGGTATAGATCACAATTGTATTTTCGTCCAGCCCGGAGGTTTCCAGATAATCCAAAATATCACCAACGCCTTCATCCACTGAGGCTATGGTAGCCAAATAATCCTGCAGATAACGCTCTGCCATCCAAAGGGCCAGGTCCTTTCCACTCAAATTAGCATTGTGAAAGGCATCATTTTTGGGTTGATAGGCGGTATTCCATGCGTTTTGCTGCTCTTCGGTCATTCGTTCAAAATCTGAAGGCCAGGGATTATGGGCCAGTTCTGTGCTTCCCGCGGCTGTGGTCAACTTTAGATCATGTCCCTCGTACATATCCCGATAAATCGTCTGCTGCTGTTCTTTCGCGGCTTGCTGTCCCTTATGCTCGGCAAAGTAGGTTTCAGGAACGGGTAGGGCAACACTGTCATATTTGTTGGCATGACGCAGTGCAGGCATCCAGTTTCTATGAGGAGCTTTATGATGCACCATAAGGAAAAAAGGCATGCTGTCATTTTTCTGTTTTAGCCAGGAAAGGGCTTTTTGGGTAATAATGTCGTTGGCATATCCGTTTATGGTTGTAGAATCTCCATTGTCCACAAAATTGGGATTGTAATAATTCCCCTGACCTTGCAGAATGTTCCAATAATCAAATCCTTGCGGCCAATCATGAAGGTGCCATTTCCCCACTATTGCGGTCTGATACCCTATTTTTTTGAGGTATTTTGGCAAGGTGGCCTGTGAGCCGTCAAAACGTTCACCATTTTGTCTAAACCCATTAATGTGGCTGTGCTTACCGGTAAGGATAACTGCCCGGCTGGGGCCACAAATGGAGTTGGTTACATAGGCCCGATTAAACTTAGCCCCGTTCTGCGCAATACGGTCTATGTTAGGGGTAGGTGCAATTCTGCCGATTTCGTGTCCATAGGCGCTAATGGCCTGATAGGCATGATCATCGGCCATGATAAATACCACATTCGGTTGGGCCTTTGGTTTTGTTACTGCTGTTTCCTTTTCTTTACAGGCTAGTATGGCCATTAAGCATACTAATGGTAAAAACTTAGTTCTCATAGTTTCGTTATGGTGCTAAATGAATCTTAGATTGCTTAAAACTCCCCTCTAAAATAACATCTTTAATAAAATTAGAAATCTCATCCGTACGCCGGTAGGCGAGATTGGCCCAATCGTGGTTGCCTTCAGGATCGGACATTAGAATATAAGCGGTATTCAATAGTGCCAATTTTTTGGCTATCGCGTATGATCCCCCAAGAACAAGATAACCTTCAGCATTTGGTTCGCAATAATGGTGAGGGGCGGTTTTGTAGGGCACTAACTTATCTTTTTTTCCGTGATACAGTAAAGCCGGAATCACTGTCTCTTTGGTGATATAATCGGTACTTAAAACTGCACCGGAAAATGACACCACTCCGGCAAATTTATCGTTTGGGAAAGGTAAATCCTTAAAATCATGATGGAAGTGCATATAGGCGGTATTCAAAACAGCCTCGGCACCTGCACTGCTACCAGCAAGGATAATCTTTCTTGGATCTATTTTTAATGTGTTTTTCCTGTCAACCAAATAATTTACCGCATTGAGTACATCCTCAGTGGCAGTCCTAAAGGTGGTGACCTTTTCTTCTGCCGGGCAATCGCAACCAAAAGATTTTCCCTTGCGTGTTAAGTGATAGCTTATCGAAGCTACAGCATACCCTTTGTAGGCCATTTGTGTACAAAATTCCTCTTCCAGTGGATTGTCTTTCTTTCCCGAAGCAAAGCCTCCGCCATGTACCAGAAGTAACAACGGCCTCTTTTGAACAGTGTCCTTTTTTGGGGAATAGAAATCCAGTTGTAGCGTATCGGCATAGGTAAAGGTCTTCATTTGGATGTTTGAAAACAACGAGTCCTTGTAGCGCTCCTGCCCCTGGATTAACAACCCGCACAGCATGAAGAACCACCACAGGGATCTGGAGATTTTTAGTGACATATCACAATTATTTCAGGACAAAAGAACCGGAAAGCGTGGCGTTGGAATCGGTCCCCACATATACGATAAATTCTCCGGGCTCAGTAACAAATTCCAATTGGTTGTTGTAAAATTTTAAATCTTCCGGCTTAAGCGTTAAAGTTACTTCTTTCTTCTCACCTTTTTCCAGTAGTATTTTTTTAAACCCTTTTAATTGCCTTTTTGGTGGCGTAATGCTGCGAACTACATCGCTAAGGTATAGTTGAACCACCTCTTCCCCGGCAACATCTCCCACATTTTCAACCGTAACGGTTATGGTAACACTCTCCTCTGTGCTGATCTCCGATTTGTCCAGTTTTAAATCGGAATAATCAAAGGCAGTGTAGCTCAAACCATGTCCAAAGGGTAATAAGGGAGAGTTGGAAACATCCAAATAATTGGTTTTAAATTTTTCGTATCCCCCTTCCGGATTAGGTCTCCCGGTATTTTTTATGCTGTGGTAAATGGGTATCTGACCTACGTTTCTCGGCCAGGTAGCCGTGAGTTTCCCGGATGGATTGTAATGGCCAAAGACCACGTCGGCTATAGCGTTACCGGCCTCAACCCCAGGGTGCCAGACTTGCAAAATAGCAACAGGAAGGTCCATCTCTTCCGGAATGGTCAAGGGCCGACCGCTCATTATAACCAGAGCAACGGGTTTTCCGGTAGCCACCAGGGCACGAATTAATTTCTTTTGGCTTTCAGGAATGGAGATATCTGTTCTACTGGCCGATTCTCCGCTCATTTCAGTAGCCTCGCCTATAACTGCAACCACTACGTCCGAAGTTTTTGCCGCATTAACCGCCTCTTGTAGCATGGTTTCCGGCGATCGTTCATCTATAACAATTCTGGGACCAAATACATTGACTTTTTTGGCAAATTCCGCATCGTCCGAAATATTGGCGCCTTTCGCATAGTTCAGCACCGCATTGGGCGCCACATTTTTGAACCCTTCCAAAATAGTAACCGCCAAATCCGGGTTTCCGGTAGGCGCCCAGGTTCCCAGCATATTGTTACGGCTATCCGCTAAAGGCCCCACCAGGGCGATTTTTACCTCTTTTTTTATAGGAAGTATGGCATCGTGATTTTTCAGGAGTACAAAGGAACGGGTAGCCAGTTTTCGCGCCAGAGCACGGTTTTCCGTTGTTAAAATATCCCTTTCCGGACGTTGGGCATCTGAATAGCGGTAAGGATCATTCAATAATCCTGAATGATACTTCGCTTCCAGAACCCTCCGGCAGGCTTGCGTTATTTCTTCTTCTGTAACCTTACCCTCCTCAAGCGATTTTTTTAGTGTGGTGAGAAAACCTTCGCCTACCATATCCATATCCAAACCAGCCTTCAGCGCCAAAGCCGATACCGCCTGAATATCTCCAAGTCCATGTTCCACCATCTCGTTCACCGAGGTATAATCCGATATCACAAGGCCGTTAAAACCCCATCGACCTCGTAACAGATCCGTCAACAGCCATTTGTTTCCGGAAGCAGGTACACCATCAATATCATTAAAAGAGGTCATTGCACTGGCGACCCCTTCATCCACCGCAGCCTGATAAGGAGGCAGGTATTGATTGAACATCTTTAACTTACTCATATCAACGGTATGGTAATCCCGACCAGCCTGAGACGCTCCATATAGTGCCAAATGCTTTACGCAGGCCAACATGGTATTGGGAGCGGAAAGATCATCTCCCTGATACCCCTTGACCATAGCCCTGGCTACGGCAGCTCCCAGGAAAGGATCTTCACCGGCGCCCTCGGCAATGCGGCCCCAGCGCGGATCACGGGCAATGTCCACCATGGGCGAAAAGTTCCACATTACCCCATCTGCAGTAGCTTCTGTTGCTGCCATATGTGCCGCCTGTTCGATTAAATCCATGTCCCAACTACAAGAAACTCCCAAAGGAATGGGATAGGTGGTCTTGTAACCGTGTATGACATCAGAACCTATCAGTAAGGGGATTTTCAATCGACTATGCTCTACGGCCAACTGCTGGGCCTTGCGCACACGTTCCGGCCCTGCTACCCCAAACAACCCTCCTACTTGCCCTGCTTTGATCTTAGCCTCTACATTCTCGCTAACCACGGCTCCGGTAGCCACACCTCCCCCCGGGGTGAGAAGGTTTAGCTGACCAATTTTTTCTTCCAGGGTCATTTTTTTTAAGAGTTCTTCAACTTCGGGAATATTGGTTAGTGTCTGTTCCTTAGGGCCACAGCTAAACAACAACGGAAAAAGAAAAATGGCGGTAACGTGTTTTCTTAAAATCATATTGTTATTAAATAATAAATCTCAGTATTCTCTAACTTAATTAAATGTTCAGTTACTGTATTGAAATCCCAATTTGTCAAGACCGTGTTGCACATCTTCATTTTGCATAAAAAGATTCCACAGGAGTCCTGTTCTGTGATTTTCAATCATAATGATTTGTGGACCTTGATCGATGGCGAGATAGGCTTCAGCCACCCAAAAATTGTATTCCGGGCTAAAAGCATCATAAAACCCGGCAGGGCCTAGCAATTTATCCTTATGTCTGTAAAAATAGTGCATGGCTCGAAATGATTCCGTAGGAGTGTAGGGAATGGAACTGATGGCTGCCGTGGGAGATATCACCCCGGTGTCATTTGCCGGATGGTGCGCGTTATACCCTATACTCCCATCATTGTTTCGGGTGTAGCTTGCAGTCAGTCCCCAACAGTCTTCACCATAATCCTCGAAATTTTTCGGATTCTCTGAACAATAGCTATAGTTTATTCTGGAATGGTTCAAATTTACGTTCCAATAATTCACATATTCATCGGAAAGCCCTCCGGGTTTTAGTCCCAGGTAGGAATAATGCGCCCAAAACAATGGCCCACCAAACTGCTCTGCTCCGGGATGTCTGACCACAAGGGGAAAGCCGTATTGTGTATTGCTTGATTGAATCCCTCCATTCGAGGCCCAACCATTGGTATAGACCTCTTTTGAAATACTATGGTCGGGCGAAGCTGCTGCAAGGACATAAGCGATGAGCACCTCGTTGTAGCCCTTAAGTTCTAAATTGATCTGAAATCCAAAATTGGGGCTCCAATGCCAATACAACGCATTTTGGTTTTGCGTATACCAATCCCATTCAACGCCTTTCCAGAGTTCGTCAGCCTGTTGCGACAATTCCTTTTCCTCTGGTGTACCGTTTTTAAGATATTCTTTGACGCAGATCAAGCCTTGGGTCAAAAAAGCGGTCTCGACCAAATCACCTCCATTATCCTGCGGGCTAAAAGGAATAACCGAACCATTGGTACCATTAATCCAGTGTGACCATGCACCATGAAAGCGGTCGGCATTTTCAAGAAAGTTGAAAATTGACTGTAGTCTTTCCAGGCCCTGTTCCCGAGTAATATAATTCCTTTCCATACCCACCAATAGGGCCATAAGACCAAAACCTGTTCCGCCTGCTGCCACCACATGTGCGTCCCTGCCAGGTTCATTCGGATGGAATCTTTCCCGTGCGCCACCTGAGTTTTCCTCGGCAAAATCCCAGAAGTATTTAAAGGTTTCCTCCTGGATCAAATCCATCAATTCCTCATCGCTTATCGCTACCGACTGATCAGGGTCATCATCAGAGCCATCTTCACCAGGCGTTTCGGTTGGATCAGGATTATAAGTAGAGTCATCTCCTCCACACGAAGACAGAAGCATCAAAAAAATCAGGAAACAGGAAGCGGTTTTATACATCCAAATCCAAATAGGGGCTTTGAAAACCCAGTTTTTTCAATCCTTTTTGCACCTCTTCATTGGCCATAAAAAGTTTCCACAACAAACCGCTTCTGTGGTTTTCGATCATTACCGGGATAGGCCCCTGGTCAATGGCCAAATATCTGGGTAAGTACCAGTCATGCTCAAAACTGAAGGCATCATACGGGCCATATTTTCCAATAAGGCTGTCCTGTTCGGTATACATAAACCTCAGAAAGGCAAGACTTTCATCAGGAGTGTAGGGCATGGAAGATAAGGCAGCGGTGGGTGAAATAACACCAAGATCGTTATCCGGTTTGTGCGCTGCATAGCCCCTCATGGAATAGCTTGAGGTAAGCCCCCAACAATTTGCGGCATACCCTTCATGATTGTTTGGATTTTCTACGCAATGCCGGTGATGGATTTTCGCGTGATGTGCATTTAATTTCCAATAGTCACCAAATTGATCTTTAAGCTCTTTAGGATCTAAACCCAAATGGGAATAATGTGCCCAAAACAAAGGGCCAACAGGTGATGTACCTCGGGGATAATGATCCAGTTCGGTTTCCAGATCATAGTACACTACACCCTTGGAAATATCGCCATTTCTGGCCCATCCTATTTCATAGGCTTCTTTTGAAATGGGATGTGTGGGGGAAGCGGCTGCCAGGATATACATGATAAGGGTTTCATTATATCCCCTAACAAAGAAATCCATTTCCCAACCGTAATTTGGCGACCAATGCCAATAGAGTCCGTTTTGGCCTCCTTGAGTGTACCAGTCCCATTCTACTTCTTCCCATAACTTTTGAATATTACTGGCCAATTGTTTTTCCCGTTCCGTGCCTTCTTTAAAGTACTCCTTTACGGTAAGCAGTCCTTGAATAAGAAAGGCAGTTTCTACCAAGTCTCCGCCATCGTCTTTTGGACTAAAAGGTTTTGTTTTTCCTGTGGGCCCGTGAAGCCAATGCGGCCACGCGCCGTGATAACGATCTGCCCTGGCTAGATAATCCACCACTTTTTCGTACCGCTCAAGGGCTGCTGCACGAGAAACAAACCCACGCTCAATACCTACCAAAATGGCCATAAGGCCAAAACCTGATCCGCCGATAGTTACCACGTCCCGGTCATTGGAAGGATACACCCCGTCCAAATGGATACGTTCTCTTGCTAAACCTGAGGTAGGTTCTGCCCCTTCCCAGAAATAGTTAAAGGTTTCTCGCTGAACCAAATCCATAAGCTCTTCGTCAGAATATTTGGAATAGGGATTTGGTGTGCTGTTATCCGGAGGAAGCGGTGTTGCGTTTTCAGAAGTTTTATGGCCATTGCATCCCGCTACAAAAGATGCAATGACCAATAGGTTTAATAATAACCTCATAGAAATAAACTAACAACTCAAACTATTGTTCAAAAACTAACTTTTAAATAAAAATATAAAGCAACATTCTAAACTTATTGTGCCATAAGGGTTTCTATTTGCCCTGGCGTAAGTACTACATTGAATATCTGAAGTTGATCCATATAGCTATTATCCGACAAATGATTCCATCCGGTAAATCTTGGGTCGCCTGACATTATAGACATAATATCGCAGTTTGTCCAATCTACACCATCAAATTCACCTTGAGAAACAACTTCGCCGTTAATGTACACTATGCTCTCGGTTTGTGAGATCGTAAAAGCCAAATGCACCCATTCATTACTAGCAGGATCTACATCTGCGGCGGCACCACCATCAAACCAATTGTCTCCAAGACCAGTACCTACATTAAGTTTAAAACGTTGATTATCACCAGCACTTTCCCTAAAAAATCTAAAACCACTTGACCGGTTATTTTGGCTATCAGGGTTACTTTCATCTGGTGGCCCAATGACTAATACACCCGCACGATCCGGATCATCATTAAGTTTATACCAAAACGAAGCTGAAAATTCATCAGTTAAAAGTCCGTCTGTAGAAAACGTAAGGTATGCGTCCGGTGCACCTGCATAAGCATCGCCTTCTCCTGATTGGCTTTCACCTGCAAAACCTGGAGAACCAACAACTGTAGCAGTGGTTGAAGATATTATGTCTTCATAACTCCCATCAAAAGGCATATTAAATATCGGGGTTGGTGGAAGACCACTAATTTCCAGTACATCCGCATTAGTGATAGCTCTATCAAAAATGAATAAATCGTCTAAATAGCTTTCATCCGAGTTATGATTCCAGTAGTTAAAACTTGGCCCTCCTGAGGCGATAGATAGATCAGTTACATTAGTCCAATCTATTGGATTGTTCAGGGTTGCGGTGTTTACCAGGGCACCATTAATATATACTTTACTTTCAGTGCCTGAAATACTAAATGCTACGTGTGCCCAGTCTGACGCCTCGGTATCGATTGCGCCGCCGTCATTCCAACTTTCACCAGTTCCAGTACCCACATTCAGTTTTATGGTCTGACTTGCCGCGCTGCCTTCTCTAAATAAACGGAAACCTTGATTTCGCTCTCCATCATCGGAGTCACCAATAACCAATAAACCTGCTCTATCCGGCGTAGTATTTAATTTAAGCCAAAAAGCCGCACTAAACTCTTGCCCAGTGGTTAAACCGGCTGTAGGATACGTAAGGTAAGCATCTGCAGCTCCTGCATAAGCATTCCCATCACCTGACCGGCTTTCACCAGCAAAACCTGGCGATCCAACTACAGTACCACTTCCTAAGGTAATCACATCTATATAATTATCATCAAAAGGCATATAAAAAACCTCACCAAACTGTGGGGCCAGTGGTGTAGCTTCCTCTTTGGTAAATTCAGCCGTAGTTGTGGTAACATTCCCATCGGAATCTGTAGCTATTATCGTAATTACATGTGTTCCCGTGGCTACTTCATCTATAGTCAGGTCATTAATGATTAAACTCTGTGAATCCTCGAAATCCGTATATGATCCAATACTGTTACCATTAAACTGTACTTCTACAGATACTAATTCTAGATCATCATTAACGTTAAATTCCACAGTAACCGGAATCACGTCCTCTATAGATTGAATGAGTGTAGAACCATTACTATTTGGATACACAAAAGTAGCTACCGGACCATCTAAGGGAAAATCACCAACAGGGCCAGGCTCTTCTAGATCTTGACAAGCGGTTACAATTATTATAACTGATAGAAGACCCGCTAGATATTTTAAGAAAGTTTTGCTTTTCATTTTATATAGCTGTTTTGTTAAACATTTTTTTAATAATCCGGATTTTGTTCTATTACGCCCTGCGACTCGTCAATGGCTTTTTGCGGAACTGGGTATACTGCATTCCTTGGCTGGTATCCCAAGGGGCCTAAAACAGTATTTGCATCACCCCAACGGACCAAGTCATAAAATCTGGACTCCTCCAGAGCAAACTCCACACGTCGCTCCTGTTTTATAGCATCCCGCACCTCGGCTTGCCCAATAACCGTTAAGTTGTCCAAACCGGCTCTTGAGCGTACTTGATTTATATAACCCACAGCTTCGCCCGACATTCCTAATTCATTAGCTGCTTCCGCCGCCATAAGCAATACATCGGCATAGCGGATAATCTTGATGTTTTCCCAGAGATTGGCATTGACCTGAAATTCTGTTCGTCTTGCTGCTCTGGTATACGCCTTTCTATTCCAATAGGGTTGTGCCAATGGTGGGGACTCCGGCAAAATACCACCACCAAAACCGCCATCGTCTTCGCCAGACGTTAAAATGGTATTGGCCCTTCTTAGATCACCGTCCTCATAAGCATCCAGCAAGTCTTGTGTTGGCACGTTAAAGCCCCAACCCAAGTTCCAAACACCGGTACCTCTTACCCCTTGTGAGATAAAATAGTTATTATTAAAACGCTGGAGGCCATCTACCAATTGCTGGATTTCGAAAACAGCTCCCGGCCCATTGTCCCCCTCGTTTTCAAATAAATTGCTTAGGTCCGGATCCAGGCTATAAACTCCAGAGTTAATGACCTCACTCAACCTGTCATAGGCATTTGCCCAATCCTGTTGGTATAAATACAGCTTTCCCAATTGTGCATTGGCGAAGCCTACAGTTGCCCTACCTGGAAGCTCTGGCCAAGAAAGAGGCAGATACTGTATGGCATATTCCAAATCTTCTCTGATGAAGGCATCTATCTCCGCAACGCTGGATTTTGGTGCATAGGTGTCTTCAGGCACATCTATAGTTACTGTGATAATAGGCACTTCTCCAAAGTCCCTACGTAACTCAAAATACATCCACGCCCGTATAGCCCGGGCTTCCGACTCTATAACGAAATCCTGATCGGTAGGGTCTTCCAAAGCCTGGGTGTTATTGACAACTTCGTTGCAAGCAAAGATGATTTGGAAATGTGCGTCCCACCAACTTTGGGATATAAAATCATTTAATGAATACTGAAAATCGTTATAGGCCGTTCCAAATGCCGCCGCATCTCCAGCGGTACTTCCTTTGGCTGCATCATCAGAGCGTATACTTCCAAACCAATACCTGTTCCATTCGCCTACTTGCGTGGTCCTTGTTAGTGAATAGATCCCAAATAACCTGGACTCTTCACCACTTACCCCTAACTCATCCACATTGGCAACCTCACCTTCCGGCAAAAGGTCCAGAATGTCATCGCTGCAAGAATGAAAAAAAACTACCCCGACCAAGGCCAATAAGAGAATACCAAACTTGTTAAATCGTATCATTTTTTTCTTTTTTTTACTAATTAAAATGTTACACTTAGACCTAAAGTAGTCGTTGCCGCAAGGGCGTTTTCACCATTGTCAATCCCAAATTCAATTGGGCTACCACCGTGCTCCGGGGTAAACCCGGAGACGTCTGTCCAAGTCACCAAGTTTTGTACGTTAAGATACAATCGCATTTGTTGAATGTTAAACCGCTTAAAGCTTTCCGGACTGAAATTATATCCCAATTGTACATTACGTATCCTAAAGAAGCTACCATCCTCGATCATATAGGTAGAGGGTAGTCTATTGTTTGGGGTAGCATCGAATGATCTGGGTTCAAAGTTAGACGTGCCTTGCCCTGTCCATCGGCCTGCCCTTGCCGCACGGTAATTGAATGGTGCAAAGGCACTACCGTTGCCCCAATTCCTATAGACTTCATTACCGTAAACGCCTTGAAAGTCGACGTTCAAATTGAAATTCTTATAGTTAAAGTTCGTAAAAAAACCATAAGTAATATCTGGGGTCGGGTTTCCTATAATGGTGCGGTCATCAGGATTAATTACACCATCCCCGTTGATATCCCTGAACTTCAAATCTCCCGGTGCAACCACCGCCAACTCACTTGTGGGCGACGCCGCTATATCGGCATTAGTTTGATAGACCCCTTCAACTTCATAACCGAAAAAGTGTCCAATAGGCTGTCCCGAAATTGTACGCGCCAACTGATCACCGCCAGCAAAAATTGCGGCATCGGCACGTGTAGAGAGCACTTCATTGGAAATAGTGGTTAAATTACCCCCTATGGAATAGGAAAAATCGTCCGAAATAGTATCCGACCAGGAGGTTTCAAACTCAAAACCTTTATTCTCTATCTCCCCTTCATTATCAAAGAAGCTTGGATTTAGTGCTTCATTAAATACCAACAAATTATCGGTGCGCCTACTATAATACAGGGCATTGAATGAAAGTCTGCTGTCAAACCACTGCGATTCGAAACCAGCCTCCCAGGAAAATATAGTTTCCCACTGTAAGTTGGGATTCTCCTCAAATCTGTCATTAAAACCCGGCACAACATTATCACCAAAAACGGCAGTTGCATCGGCATCCACACCGGGATAAAACGGATAATTAAGTTGAACAACCTGGTTTCCGAGTTCTCCCGCCGAACCTCTTATCTTTAAGAGGTTTAACGACTCAAAATCTTCGAGAAATTTTTCTTGGGTCGGGACCCATGCCAAGCCTAAAGACCAAAAATCCTGTGCCCGGTTATCCGGAGCCAATTGTGAGGTAGCGTCCCTACGGTAAGAAGCGTTAACGATATATTTGTTTTGATAATTGTAAAGCCCCCTTGCCAATAATGATGTCGTTGCTCTTCTAAACTGGTTGGGGTCATCATCGGGTATTGTTATTATTCTAGTTGTCGGGTCGCCATAGGGCAGTACTCCTACGTACCAAAAACGGGGATCATCGGGTATCTGACCTACTGCAGGATCATTTTGTACTTCGCCCCTTAATGCTTCATCTTCGGTTTGGAAAGTGGTATATCCAATAGTTGCATTTACATTATGATCCCCAAATTGTTTTTTGTAAGACAGTAAATACTCTTGCTGAAAGTTTAAGGTGTTAAATGCTTGTTGTCTAACTGAAGTTACATTATTCCCTCCTGGATTAAGCGATACCAATTCATCGGTCTCGGATACATAGGTAGTTACAATAGGGGTATATTCGCGTAATCTTCTGCTTAAGTAATCGCCAAAATAATTAACCCTAAAGGTAAAATCCTCTAAAAATTGCAACTCTGCAAAAACATTACCTACAAACCTATAGCGTTCTTCAATTCTTTTATTTTTGACCACTGCTGCAGCTAACAACGGGTTTAAAATTTGAGGGCCTCCAATTTCTTGTGGCAACTGGTTAAAAACCCCATTAAACTCCGGGCGACTGTCTACACGCCTAGGTGAAACTATGGGTGTGGCATTCAATGCCGAGGAAAAACCATTACCCGCATTATTAGGGAGTTGGTCCCTTACCGCATTTACGGTTGCGCCAATTTTAAAATTATCGGTCAGACGCAATTCATTATTTAAATTAAAACTTATCCGTTGCAAGCGCTCTTCCAGTATTAAACCCGTTTCCTCGCGATACCCCAACCCCATGGAGATACTATTTTTTTCTGATGCACTTTGCACACTTAAATTTATTGTATTTATGTAAGCCGCATCGTTTGTGATTTCTTCGACCCAATCGGTATCTCCCGTAAACACATCATAAAACGCATAAGGGGCGGCACCCTCGTTTGCTAAGCGCTCATCAAAAAGCTCTCTAAACAATGCTGCATCAGCCATTTCCGGGGCATTGACCAAAGTTTTAACCCCATAACTTGTATTAAAATTTACAGTAAGGCGGCCTTGTTTTGCTTTCTTAGTGGTCACCAGGATAACACCGTTTGCTCCCCGTACGCCAAAAATAGCCAAGGATGAGGCATCTTTTAGCACCTCAATAGACTCGATATCGTTAGGGTTAACAAAGTCTATATTATCCGTAAATATTCCATCTATAACATACAGAGGTGCAGAACTAAAACGGCTACTTGTACCCCTGATCCTTACATCTGGCTGCTGTCCTACCTGACCACTATTGGTAACCGAAAGACCTGCTACCCGACCTTGTAAGGAAGCAATGGGATTGGCTTCTGGTTTATCAGCAACCACATCACCGTCTACTTTTGCTATAGACCCTGTTAAATCCCTTTTTTGTGCTGATCCATAACCAATAACCACCACCTCGTCCAAGGCCTGCGTATCTTCCTGAAGCGAAACATTGATTACCGATTGATTGTTGACAGCGATTTCCTGAGGGGAATAACCGACGTAGCTGAAAACCAGAATAGCGTCGGTGGGAACACTGTCCAAGGTGTAATTCCCATCAAAATCCGTTTGTGTACCGATTGAAGTACCTTGCACTATCACAGATGCTCCTGGTAAAGGCTGCCCATCTACCTCCGAAACCACCCCGGTAACCGTAATGGTAGATTGTGAGAAAACAGCTACGTGAACTAATAACAATAAGATTAATAAAAATTCTTTCTTTTTTTTCATAATTATTTAGCAAAGGAGTTAGTTAATTGCTAAATTAATACAGTGCTATTCCGAAATCGTTGTAGTGATCTACATAAAAACTACATCACCTTGTTTTTAGGTCAACAATGCTCATAAACTAGGCCTTTGCAGTAGTTAAACAAAAGATCAGTTTCGAAAAAATTAACATAATGATGTAGTCTTGATGTAGTGAAGAATGGGAAATTACCCTCGGGAAATTAGGGTTTTTATCCTTATGAGAAGGTGATAAGAAACTTGGAGAGGTTTTTTGTGCTTTCAAGACGTAATTTTTTACGTAATCTATATCGGTGGATTTCAACCCCTCTAATGGTTATTCCCATGAGTGGGGCTATTTCCTTGGAAGAGAAATTCATTTTGAGATAAGCACAAAGTTTGAGATCCTTAGGGGTAAGCGTAGGGTATTCGCCAAGCAAACGCTCAAAAAAGTCCTCATGCAATTCTTTAAAACTTACCTCAAATCGTTTCCAGTCTTCCGTATCCTTAACAGAACTATTTAGCTTCCTCATAAAGGATCGATATCGTTGTGAATTAGGAAACTTCTCCTTATTAAGGACCAGCATATTCTTCAACTCCAGGATCATTTCATTCTTTCGGGCGATGTTAAGGGTAGTACTGGCCAATTCATTTTGCTTTAATTTCACCTCCCTTTCCAGTTTTTCCCTTTCCAGTTGCGCCATTCTTTTATCCTGCTCCTTTTGCATTTGCGCTTCCAGTTCTCTTTGCTTCCTGTTGAGCTTGATACGATTGTACCTTCTAACGAGAAGCACCGTGGCCACTATCAACAAAAGGTAAAATACCATACTGATATTTGACAAAAACCAGGGCGGGGCAACGCTAAACGTAAAACCGGACGTTTCTGACATTTTGTTGTCAGCGCCCAAAGTACTAACCGCAAACGTATACTCCCCCCAGGAGAGATTTTGGAAACTCACGCTACCCCCTTCTACGTAGCCCTTATGCTGTTCCGGACCTGTAAGTGTGTAATGATAGCGTGGTTGTATCAATCTGGGAGTAGCAAATCCGATCTCTAGAATTCTTGATCGCTTAAAGGAAAAACTATGCTCGGTTGAACCTGGGACAATAGTGTCAAATTTGTCCTTGATAAAGGTCAATTCGGGTACGGGCAACGTATAGCTCCCCCATTGCCGTCGAAGTTTGGCAATATTTACCCTGGCAAAACCATCACTTAGCGTAATATACGCAATAGAATCATTTGTTTTAACTACCCGCTGAGAATCAGGAACCAATCGTTTTCGCAAGGATAGATCCGCAATCAGTAAGCTATCCTCCCTAAAATTGGTACGTATCACATCTTTATTGCCCTCATTCTCTACAAACCAGTAGGAGTCATTATCATAGCTTAATAATTCTTTTCCCTGATATCGTCGAAACTGGTTGAAGGGCACAATCTTGCCTAAAATAGCATCAAATCTGAACCAGGCGCCCTTGCTGTGTATAACAATTTGGTTTTTTATTTTATGAATTCTTACATTGTATTCGCTGGGGATGCTTTCGCCATTGAACGCTTCAGTTGCAATGACATTAGCAAAATCGTCGTCTAACCGAACACGGTACAACCCTTTGTAAGCATGTACGACCCATAACGTATTTGAATTTTCAAAACAGAGTTGTCTTACAGGAAAGTCCACCCCTTCCACCCTATTCATCGCCCAGCTTCCATTGGAAGATTTCCGATATGTTAAAAGACCGTTGTAAGTGCCCTGTATGTAGCGATCTTTTTGCTCAGGAACCTTGATGATCTGAAAACCGCCATAGGTGCCCGGGATGTTCTCGAAACGGTTTTCCCCTACTACATAGGTTCCGGCATTGTGACCACAGAGGAGGTCATTATCAATAATTTCGAGATGCCAAACGTGGCCTTGTGAACCATCGACAAAATGCAATCGGTCATCCTCAAAATAAAATACCCCGGTATTACTACCTAAAAATAGTGTTTCACCATGTACCGCCATGTCATAGACCGTACCCAAGGCGCCGGAGTGATCCGTATAATAGGTGATCGGGTTGTTCAGTTTTACCCGTGCCATACCATTATCCAACCCAAGCCAAAGTTGATCTTCGTACTGTAGCAAGGAGAGCACCGTATTGTTGCGAAGCCCTGCATTTTTGTTGATCACTTGTGATACCCCTGTGTTGGTGTCATAGAGGTAAACCCCATTTTTTATGGTGGCAAAGGCCAGCTTGCCGTTGATCAGGTTCAGCACCTTGGTCAATTGGTGCATTTTAAGTTCGTTGTTCAAGGGGTCTTGCCATTGTTTGATCTGCTTACCGTCAAAAATGAAACAACCGTTCAATTTAGAACCTATCAGTAGTTTTCCATCAACCTCTTCCATGTCGGTCAGGTTTTTGTTCTTCAGCATACCCTGGTCTGCTATTGGTTCAAGCTTATCGTCTTTTAATTCAAATAACCCCTGAGCATCAGTAGCCAACAGCACCCGGCCCTGATATTCAATAAAATCAGAAATGAGTGGCTGGGGGTCAATGACCTCAATTTTGTTGTTTTCGTAACGATAGATCGCAGCAAATGACCTGAATAAGATGGCCTCTTTCACAAGAAGTATCTCCCAAAACTCTTCACTTGTAAACGTATGCCCTTGTATGAGGTGGGTGAGTGAATGGTATTGATAACGCCCTTTACCATCTTTTTGCCAGTAGCCAAACTCTTCATATGAGCCCGTGTATACGCGTTCACCAATGGAACGTATGGAACGTATGATCGTGTTATTGGGTAATTTGTAAAGCTGCCATTGCTCGCCATCAAAATGTAGCATACCTTTATGATTGGCCGCAAATAATTCACCTTGGCTATTGGTGGTCAAATCCCAATTTTTACTGCCCCCCTTATAATCGAACAGCGAATAGTTGTATACCGGGGGTAACAGGTTTTGTCCTGATACCAGTGTCTGGAACAGTATAAAAAGGAGGGCTATTTTAGTAGGTTTTGTCATATACCTCTCAAGGTTTACATTTTAAAAACCTTAAGACCACTTTAAGTTAATATACAAAACTAGCCATTGCAAAACTCAAAAAACGACATGTAGCAAAAAGCAATGCATTTTTTTTACATCATTAGTACATCAAATCTGCCCAAATCAAAAACTCACCCCTAAAAAAAATACCATTGATTCCTTCTAACCTCCTTTCTTTCCCCAATGATGTACATAATATATACTTCAACTTGTTTTAAAAAGGCTATCTTTTCTATCTTCAGGAAATCCTAACCCATAAATTGTTTCTTTTGAAAAAAAACTTCCTGCTAACTGCCGGATGGTATTGTGTAGTATTCTTAACCGTTTCCGTATCATTTTCCCAAAGCCGAAATACACCAAAAGAATATCGCACCTACTGCAATCCCATCGATATTGATTATTCCTATATGTCCCATTACCGTGCTCGTAACAACGTTTCTTACCGATCTGGCGCCGATCCGGCTGTGGTCAATTTTAAGGGGCAATACTATATGTTCGTTACACGATCTCACGGTTATTGGTCCTCCAATGACATGAGTAACTGGACTTTTATACGGCCTCAAAGCTGGTATTTTAATGGTTGCAATGCTCCTGCTGCTGTGGTACAGGGGGATAAAATTATACTGATGGGTGATCCTTCCGGTAGAGGCGCCGTTATTGAGAGCAGCCATCCTGAAGTTGGAGACTGGACCACCAATTTTGCGGTCATCAATGTGCCGGGAGGAGTACAGGACCCCAATCTCTTTCTGGATGATGACGGCAAAGTATATCTCTATGAAGAATCTTCCAACAAATGGCCTATCCGAGGTGTGGAATTGGATCCTGATAACTTCTACATCCCCAAAGGAGAACAAACGGACTTGTTTAATCTCCATCCGGAAAAACACGGTTGGGAACGTTTTGGCCAGGATCATAGATCCGAACTTAAACCATTCATAGAGGGCCCATGGATGATGAAACACCATAATCGCTATTATTTGGAATATGGCGCACCAGGGACCCAGTGGAATGTGTATGCCGATGGCGTCTACACCAGCGAAAATCCCTTAGGGCCATTTGAATATGCCCCTTACAACCCTATTTCCTACAAGCCGGGAGGATTTTTAAAGGGCTCCGGGCATGGAAGCACCGTTCAGGACAATCAGGGGAACTACTGGCATTTTGCCACCATGGCCATTTCGGTGAATTATAAGTTTGAGCGGAGAATTGGAATGTACCCGGCCGGATTTGAACCGGATAACGGTCAAATGTACGTGAATACCGCCTACGGGGATTATCCGCACTATCTACCTGAAACTGAAGTGGACAACCATAAAAATCGTTTCACCGGTTGGATGTTGCTCTCCTATAACAAACCTGTAAGGACAAACTCACCATTAGTTCAGGGAGCGCCTAATGTGGTAGATGAAAGTAAAAATGGCTATATGCAGGAACAGATCACCGATTTTGCAATTGATAGGATCAATGATGAAGAGATACGATCCTACTGGGTTTCGGAAGCAAATAATGATTCGATCTATGTGGAAATTGACCTTGAAAAGGCACGCGACGTCTATGCCGTCCAAATTAATTTTCAGGATTACAAAAGCACTATTTTTGGCAGACCGGATACGCTTCGGCAACAGTTTAAGCTTAGAGCATCTTTGGATGGGAAGCAATGGAAGACCATTGCAGATTATTCCAAAAACCAGCGAGATATGCCACATGGGTACATTGAACTAAAGAACCCTGAAACGGCACGCTATATCCGATATGACCATGTATATTGTACGAATACGTATTTGGCAATTTCTGAATTACGCGTTTTTGGTAAGGGCAAGGGTAAACCACCCAAAACACCCAAAAATTTCAAGGTAAAGCGTCAGGACGACCGAAGGAATGCCGATTTGAAATGGGATGCAGTGAAAGGGGCAACGGGCTATGTCTTGTATTGGGGTATTTCCCCGGACAAGCTTAACCTATCTGTATTGTTATATGATACCCCCGGTTATGAATTAAGAGCACTAAACACAGATCAAACCTATTATTACCAGGTAGAAGCATTCAATGAAAACGGAATTTCTAAGAAAAGTGATATTCTTTCAACAGATTAAAACCCCTAAGACCTTCAAGAAATGGGTTGTTCTTTTTACTTGTGGACCTCTCTTTTTAGGTTGTTCATTTCATGCAGAGGGACCCGGAGCAATTGACTATACCACGCTGGACCTACCGGAACAACCCAACGTCTTATGGATCGTAGCGGAAGACCTTAGTGCCTACCTGCCCATGTTTGGTGATTCTACCATTGCTACCCCAAATCTTAGCCGATTGGCCAGGGAAGGAGTAACCTACACCAACGTCTTTAGCCCTTCAGGGGTCTGTGCTCCCAGCCGTGCCGCCATTGCTACGGGGATGTACCCCACCCGGATTGGCGCTATGCATATGCGTACCGGGCCATGGTTCAACTTTAAGACTACTGACAGCGTATTGGCCCTATACGACAGGACAGTATATGAAGCCAAACCTCCTGCGGGCACCCATATGCATAGCCACTATTTACGAAAAGTCGGGTATTACTGTACAAATAATCACAAAGAGGATTATCAGTTCCGATGTGAAATGACCGCCTGGGATGAAAGTAGTCGAAAAGCCCATTGGAGTAACCGTCCCGGGCAACAACCTTTCTTTTCCATATTTAACCTGATGACTACTCATGAATCCCGGATCTGGACAAAAGCAGGGGATTCCCTGTGGGTAGATAAGGATTTGGAAGTTCCGGTAGAACCGTATTTGCCAGATACGGAAATTGCAAAAAAAGATATCAGACGGATGTATTCCAACATTAAGGAAATGGATGACCAGGTAGGGCAAATCCTGGATGAGCTGGAACAGGACGGGTTACTGGAAAAAACCATTGTTTTTTGGTATTCGGATCACGGGGGGCCGCTACCCCGCCAAAAAAGAACCGTTTATGATTCCGGCATTCATGTTCCGCTTATCGTTCGGTTTCCCAATCAACAATTTGCCGGAAAACAGGATGATCAATTATTGAGCTTTGTAGATTTTAAGCCTACATTACTATCATTGGCCGGTATTGCACCTCCTGAGTACGGAGATGGAAGAGCATGGATGGGGCAGTATCAGGACAGCATTCCCAGATCCTACGTCTACGCGTCGGCCGATCGATTTGACCATCAGCATGACAGAATACGTGCTGTTCGGGATAAACGGTATAAATACGTTCGCAACTATTTACCGAACCAACCCTACTATTTACCGGTGAAGTTTAGGGAGACCATGACCATAATGAAAGAATTATTACGGATGGAAAAAGAAGCTACGCTTACTACCCACCAGGCCCTTTGGTTTAGAAAACAGAAAGACCCCGAGGAACTATTTGATACCTGGTCCGACCCGGATGAACTCCATAACCTGGCGGATGACCCGCAACATTTGGAAAAGAAAGAAGAACTACTGCATGCCCTGGATACCTGGATTTCCGATACAGCAGACCTGGGAATGACTCCCGAAGAAGACTATATTCAGAGTATTGGCAGCTACTGGCAGCAGCCTACCACTACTATGCCCACTGTACAAAAAATGAGTGATCATTGGGTACTGGAATGTTCCACCGAGGGAGCTTCTATAGGTTATCAGTGGTTGGAAGAAGACCAGGACCCTGAAATGTATTGGAAAATCTATTCGGATCCTTTACAAAGTAAAACAGACAAAAAACTGGTGGTAAGGGCACACCGCATTGGTTACAAACCCAGTCCAATACTCCAAATGAAGGAATAAAATGTATGTAGTTTTTTTTCAACTCATAAGTAAGTATAGGGGTTATGCTAAGCCCTTACTTTTAGTTATTATAACAGTACTAAGTGTCTTACACCTAACTGCCCAGAGCAAAAAAAGGTCTCCCAATATTGTCTTTATTTTTGTGGACGATCTGGGTTATGGCGACCTGAGTTGTTTTAGCGCTACAGGGATCAAAACCCCATCTATTGATCGGCTGGCCACAGAGGGTATCAAATTTACGGACTTCTATTCGGCTTCCCCGGTTTGCAGCCCTTCCCGGGCTGCACTCCTAACAGGCCGGTATCCACAACGTATGGGCATCAATGGTGTGTTTTTTCCGGAAAGTTGGACCGGAATGCCGCAAAATGAAATCACTATTGCCGAATTATTGCAACAAAAAAAATATACTTCCGGTATCATAGGAAAATGGCACTTAGGGCACAGAACCAAATTTTTACCGCTGCAACAAGGATTTGACACCTATTTTGGTATTCCTTACAGTAACGATATGCGTAGCGTTGTGTATATGCGGGATAACGAAGTAGTTGATTTTTTTGTTGATCAACAGCTTACCACTAAGATCTATACCCAGGAGGCTTTGGATTTTATTGAAAGTAACCAGGAAAAACCCTTTTTCCTGTATGTGGCCCACAATATGCCTCATGTTCCCATTTATGCTTCCGACGATTTCCTGAGTACATCGGAAAAGGGCTTATATGGCGATGTTATCCAGGAACTGGACTGGAGCGTGGAGGAGATCTTAAAAAAGCTGGAATCTTTACAGCTTTTAGAAGATACCCTGGTTATTTTTTCCAGTGATAATGGCCCCTGGCTGGTTATGGAAGACCATGGTGGCAGTGCCGGAGTTTTACGGGAAGGTAAACAATTTACCTTCGAAGGGGGAATGCGGGTGCCTACCGTGGCCATGTGGAAGGGTACAATTGCTCCAAACACCGTATACAAAGATCTGGCTACTCAAATGGACTGGTTTCCAACTTTTGCTCGTTTATTGGAAATTCCACTTCCCAACGACCGCCCCATAGACGGAAAGGACCTTTCACAAGTGCTGTTAGGACAGGGAAAAAGGCAGGGTGATGATTTTTTGTTCTTCAATGGACAAAGACTACAGGGCTATCGGAAGGGAAAGTGGAAAATAAAAATGCCGTTTAAAGGGACTCAAGGCAGTCCATGGCAATCAGCAGTAGCGGCTCACGACACCTTGCTTTTTGATCTGGAGAGCGATCCGGGGGAAACCAAAAACCTGTATTCTAAAAACAAGAAAATGGCATTGGATCTTTTTAAAAAAATGGAAGCGGAACGGGAAAGCCTGGGTCCTTTACCCCCATCACTGATCATGAATACAAATGCAGACCAAAGCCATTTGAGATACCTTGAAGAGAAGCGCAAAAAAGAATGACATACCCCAAAACTTTAGTGTATTTGAATCAAAGTGATTGGGCATTTTCGTAAAAAATAGGCTCAAATAGTAAAAGTGGGTAGGCAAAACAGCACAAACGGCCAAATTAAGGAGCTTCCCGGTTGCTGTTCCAGATATCATGTGTGGTCTTCCAACTCCCGTCCGGCTGACGCTGGAGAATATTAAGGTATTTTGCAGTGGAGTTAACCGTTTCCCCTCCTTTATGCGGCTTAAGCCGAACTATCGCTTCTCCACGGCCATAGGCCATATCCCCGGATACCTCAACCTCCTCATAGTAACTATCCAGTTCAACGTCAAATTCATCAAAAATAGTTTGATAATATGCCATTACTGCCTTTTTACCTTTAGATGCTGGTTTCCCCGGGGCCATCAGCACCGCATCTTCAGTGAAATATTGTGCTATTCCCTTGGCATCCTTGTTGTTAAACGCTTTCGCCCGGGCTTTACTAACTGCTGTTATTGCCGCTTTGTCATCGGTGCCCCTAACCTGACCTATGGCCGGGGAAAGTGTAAACCCTATAATAAAAGCAACGATAACAAACGGGGTTGTTTTTGGAGATATCATTTGCCTGGTACAATGTTAATGGATCACTATTTCTTTGTGGGTCTCTACCGCCTAAGCGGTAGGCCTGTAAAAATAAAACCTTTACCGAAAATACGGTGTTAGCACAAAGCAAAATTCCTAAAATCGAGCAACACCCATATCTTTGGGATTCTAAGATATCGCTATGGTTGTATCAAATGTAAATAGGCCTTTGTTTTTTTTAGCCCTTTTAGCACTGGTTGGTTTATCCTGTAAGCATAAAGACAAGGAAATCCCTGTCGCGTTGCAAGAACCAACACCTTTTTCCCTACTGATCCAAAAACCTGACAGTGTGGAAACACCGGCAGGAATGGTCTGGATTCCTGGGGGTTCTTTTGAGCAGGGAGCGGTTGCCGGGGATGCCCTGGCAATGGGCCACGAAAGGCCAACACATACGGTAGCCATCGATGGCTTCTTTATGGACAGTACAGAGGTGACCAATGCCCAGTTTAGAAAATTTACAGAAGAAACAGGATATCTTACCGTAGCGGAGCGGGAAATCAATTGGGACACTATGAAAGAAACCTTACCGCCAGGAACACCCAAACCACCGGATTCCGTACTACAACCCGGTTCTTTAGTCTTTAAGAAGCCGGCTTATCCTGTGACCAACCTGAATGATTACTCACAATGGTGGGAATGGAAAGTTGGTGCAAACTGGAAACATCCCTTGGGTCCTGGCAGTGATTTGACAGGAAAAGAGCATTACCCCGTAGTACATATTGCATATGAAGATGCCGTTGCGTACTGCCAATGGGCGCAAAGGAGGTTACCTACAGAAGCGGAATGGGAATATGCAGCACGTGGTGGAAAAGCAGAGGCCCGATTTCCATGGGGTAATGAGAGCAAAGGTCTACATCAACAGGCAAACACCTGGAGCGGTAGTTTTCCCATGGAAAACGATGCCCTGGACGGCTTCTCCAATAAAGCCCCGGTAGCTTCTTATCCTCCAAACGGATATGGCTTGTACGATATTGTTGGAAACGTATGGGAGTGGACACAGGATTGGTATAGTACAACCTATTACAAGGAAATAAACGCCAAAGACGTAACCTCCCTGAATCCTGAGGGAGCGAAAATGCATCACAACCCTTACAACCCATACGCAAGGGAAAAGATCATTAAAGGGGGCTCTTTTCTATGTCATGAAAGCTATTGTGCCAGTTTTAGGGTATCTGCCAGGATGGGTAACACCTTGGACTCCGCTCAGGAACATCTTGGGTTTCGGACGGTAAAATCCATACCTAAGAATTGAAAGGTTAAATTCAGAAGGTTGAAGGCCTAAGCAAAAATTGAAACATTTGCTGTTGTCATTTGTAGGTTGAGCGGTACTCCGGGGAGAAAACACGGTTGAAAATTCAATCCCTTTCAGATGGTTTGTTTAAAAAGTAGGGCGTTTCTCAAATGTTATTTTATAGCAGGACTGCCACCTATTCCTTATTTCCTCTTACCAAAGCTTCAAAACCAAAACTCCTGCAAAAACTATATATTTAAAGAAAGATTGTACCATTTGAACTATTGCAAACTCATTTTTGGTTTGTTTACCGTAGCCCTGTGTAGTCAGGAGCTACCTCCAATCCAAAACTATTCTCCTTCTGAGTACGGTGCAGAAAACCAAAATTGGGCTATTTCACAGTCCGAGGAAAAACTCATATACGTTGCCAATAATGAAGGTCTTTTGGAATTCAATGGTGCAAACTGGAACCTGTTCACCTCGCCTAACCATACCATACTTCGTTCCGTAAAAGCAGTTGGGGATAGGATTTATATGGGCTGTTACATGGAATTTGGATATTGGAGCAAAAATGCTTTTGGAGGGCTTGCCTACACCTCACTGTCAAAGGAGATCCGGGAAGAACTGCTGGAAGATGAAGAGTTCTGGAACATTCTAGATGTGGATGACTGGATTCTGTTTCAGTCCAAAAAACGCATCTATACCTATAACCTCAAAACTAATACGGTAACCAGCATAGCTGCTGAAACCTCTTTACCCGGACTGTGGCGCATTGGCCAGAGCGTTTTTTTTCACAGGACCAACCATGGATTGTATAGAATTGACGGAGGCCGGGAAGTTCTTGTATATGACCAGGAACCTTTAAAAAATGATGAAGTCATTGCTCTTGTAGAGCATGATTCCAGCCTGATGGTATTGACACGACGTCAGGGGTTTTTTAAAATTGATGGCGATACCCTAACCCCATGGGAAACCCAGGTTGACCCATTGTTGGGGAATGGGGTGTATTGTGCTACAGTGTTATCGGATAAAAAAATAGCCGTTGGAACAATTGCCGATGGCTTTATTTTATTGGATCGTAATGGAACCCTGATGTACCATATTAATCAACCGGAAGGACTGAGAAATAACACAGTGCTTTCCTTATACGAAGACCAGGACAGCAACATCTGGCTGGGATTGGATAGCGGGGTAAGCTATATCAATCGTACTTCTCCTTTTATGGAATACAATAGCAGTTTCGGGGATATAGGTAGTGTCTATACCGCTTTGGTGTATGATGATCATTTGTATGTTGGAACCAACCAGGGTCTGTTTTATAAGAAAATGGGAATAGCGTCTAGTTTTACGCTTATTAAAGGGACACAAGGACAGGTTTGGGATTTGAAAATCTTTGATAACGTCCTTTTCTGTGGTCACCACAACGGGACGTACAGCATTAAAGAAGATCGTGCGAAAAAGATAGCGTCCATCCCGGGTACCTGGAACATCGGTACAATAGCAAATAAAGACAACTTCCTAATTCAGGGGAACTATGACGGCTTATACATCCTCGAAAGAAAAACGGGTACCTGGCAATTACGCAACAAAATAAAGGGTTTTAACAACTCTTCCCGATATGTGGCGATTTTGAACGACCAGATTTTTGTGAACCACGAATACAAAGGGGTATTTACAATAAAAACGGACAGCGCTTATACAAAGGCGCTTTCCGTAACGGTGGACACTCTAATTCGGGGAGACCATTCCGGAATGGTTGCCCATAAAGGAAGGTTATTATACGCTAATAAAGGAGGAGTTTTTAGCTATGACGAAGGAAAGAAACGCTTTATCAGGGATAGTACTCTGAGCACGGTGTATTCCGAAACCGAATATGAGTCCGGAAAAATAGTGGCCGAAGGCAATCGATTATGGTTTTTTACCAAGGATAACCTGAGTCAGCTTTCTTCCGGAAGTGTATCAAAAAATCCGGTGATCCGGCGTATCCCTCTAAACGAGGATATCCGGGATGGGATAGTAGGTTATGAAACCATAACCCCCTTGGCTGAAAAAGGGACCTACCTTTTTGGGAACAGTTTGGGGTATTTGATGCTGAACACGAACCACATTGGAAATAAAAAGTTTGATGTTCATATTGGACAAATTGCAAAAGCAGTAAAAAAAGGGGTAATAGAAAACGGAGGCTATATAAATAAACAACTTCCGGGGAACTTCAAAAGCTATGAAAATAATCTGGCGGTTTCTTTTTATACTGCTCATTTTGAAAAATATACCCAACCAAAATACCAATTTAGGCTTAAGGGGTTATATCCTGACTGGAGTGAATGGTCCGAAAATGCAGCTGTCGTATTTGAAAACCTTCCCCGTGGAGATTACACCTTTGGGGTACGTTCCAGAATTGGGGATAGGATTTCCAGCAATGTAGCTTCCTATTCCTTTACCATTAACCCACCCTGGTACCGCTCTACCACAGCCTGGATCATCTATTTTATAGGAGGTATTCTGAGTTTCTTCTTAATTCACAGTGCCTATAAGAGGTATTATAAGAAACGGCAACATGTGTTGGTTCAGAAGAATCAACGGGAAATGGCATTAGCCAAAGCTCAGAACGAAAAAGAAATCATTGCGCTTAAGAACGAGCAATTAAAGAAAGAATTTAAGAACAAGAGCAATGAACTGGCAGCATCTACCATGAGCATTATAAAAAAGAACAAATTGCTTTTAAAAGCCAAAGATCAACTTTTGGCTAACGTATCGGACAAGCAAGCTGTAAAACCCATAATCAAGGTAATAGACCAGAGTCTGAATCAGCATGATGATTGGGAACTGTTTAAAGAAGCTTTTAACAATGCTGACCGTAAATTTTTGAAAAAACTTAAAAAGGCCCATCCCAATCTTACCCCAAACGATATACGCCTGTGTGCTTACCTGCGTTTAAATTTGTCTTCAAAGGAAATAGCCCCTTTATTTAATATTTCCGCCCGTAGTGTTGAGATTAAACGTTACCGATTGCGTAAAAAAATGAACCTAACCCATGATGAAAACCTTGTTAATTACATCTTAAAGCTTTGATTAACACAACACGATCTTCTCCTTACCTCAACATTTCCTATACATTTTTCTTTATCCTAATTAAATGTTAAGTTTTCTCATTACGAGAGAATTTTTATAAACTCATAATATACGGGGCATTTTTATGCGAAAAATGCATTTTAACCCTTCTTTTTTTATACATGTATATTTTTTGTAGTGGCAGGTTTTATGGGATGCCTTGCTAAATGAAATAAATTGTGTCCTCAAAATTACAACACATGAGGTACGTATATTCATTTCTCACGTTCATGGTTTTTACGGTTGGTCTTTGGGGCCAGAGTATTACAATTACGGGAACCGTAAATGATGCGGGATTAAATGAACCTTTACCCGGTGCTACTGTCATCATAAAGGGAACCACCAATGGCGCTCAAACGGATTTTGACGGAAACTTTACGCTGGGGGATGTTACTATTGGTGATGTTTTGGTGGTATCCTATATAGGATTTATAGCCCAGGAGATCATTGTCCAAAATGAAGGGCCGTTCAATGTATTGCTACAGGAAGATGTAAGTGCCTTGGATGAGGTAGTGGTGATTGGGTATGGAACCCAGACCAAAAAGGAAATTACCGGTGCGGTTTCCGTAGTAGGTTCGGAAACTATCGAAGAATTGAATCCTACACGGATAGAACAGGCACTTCAAGGACAGGTGGCTGGTGTAAATATTACTTCTGACTCCGGATCCCCCGGTAGCGCATCTAGCATTAGGATTAGGGGTATCTCTACAAATGGCGATAACCGTCCACTCATTCTGGTGGATGGCAACGTGATTGAAGACTTATCTGTAATTAATCCCAGTGATATTGAAAGCATGAATATCTTAAAGGATGCCACCGCAGGTATTTATGGGGTAAGGGCGGCCAATGGGGTAATATTGATCACTACAAAGACAGGAAGAAAAAATACAGGACTTCGATTTAGTTACGACGCATGGGGTGGTTTTCAGGAGACTACAAGAAAGATCCCCGTTCTTAATGCCACGGAATATGCCGTTATTGCCAATGAGGCTTTTGCAGCGGGAGGGCAACCCAATCCTTTTCCCAATTTCTCCAATTTAGGGTCGGGCACTGATTGGCAGGATGAAGTGTTTGAAAGTGCACCCATTTTTAATCATAATATAACGGTTAGTGGTGGCGGTGAAAGAATAACATACTCCTTTGGGGCAGGGTTATTGACCCAGGATGGTATAGTAGGTGGGTCAAAAGCCAATTTTAACAGATCTACCGTAAGAATGAACGTGAACACGGATATCCTCGAAAACCTCAAACTGACCACCAACTTGCTGTACACTAATACAAAAAGAAAGACGTTAGCTGAAAATGCAATTGGATCAGTCCTGTTCAACGCCCTAAATAATGCTCCAACCTTTGACGTTCTTGATGAAAATGGAGATTTTACCTTAGCAGAAGGGCTGGGCAACGAAGTGATCAACCCCCTGGCGCAAATAGCGAACACCTTTAATGCTACTGATGTGGACAGGATAAGTGGGAAGATCGGAGCTAACTACACCTTTTGGAACAATTTTGCTGTTGAGTCCAGTTTTCAGTTCAATTATTCTGAGGTCCGGGGCAGAACCTTTACCCCAATCGTTTTTTATGGGGACGGCAAGGTATTCAACAATATCGGTGTGAACGACGAGGGACTCAGAACGAGCCGTTTAGATACAAATAAGGATATTTTCCGAGATTATACCTTTGATAATTTTATTACTTACAGCAGAAGACTCAACGATGTACACAATATTACGGCAATGTTGGGAATGTCGGTATTTGACACCAGCGGGCAGTTCTCAGGAACCAACTTTGGGTTTTTCCCGGAAACGCAGAATGTGAACTTCAACAATGCAAGAATAGAGGATGTTGACCGAATTCAAAATGACCAAATTGAGCAAGGATTAAGTGGAAAGTTCAGAACCCGATTGTTGTCCTATTTTGCGCGGTTACAGTATGACTATAAAGGACGCTATTTGTTTTCCGGGTTGATAAGAAGGGACGGATCAACCGCTTTTGGCCCGGAAAATCGTTTTGGTTATTTTCCTTCCGGTTCTTTGGGATGGATCGTGTCCGATGAGCCCTTTTTTGCGGGCGGTGGGTGGATTGATTTTTTAAAGTTCCGTGCCAGTTATGGTATCATAGGTAATGATCGGATTCGTGCCAATGGTTTTCGATCCATTTTAGATGGCGAAGGGGTTTATGTATTGGATGAACAAAGAGCTTTTGGAGTGGCATCGGGTATTTTAGCCAATCCGGAAATTCAATGGGAGGAGCAACAGACATTGGATATTGGTGCGGACTTACGATTGTTCAATGGGTCTGTGAACATTACGGCTGACTATTTCAACAGAAGGACGGAAGATCTTCTCGTGCAGCCACCCGTTTCTGGCATTCTGGGATCTGCGGCTCCTGGGGCCCAACCCCCTTTTGTAAATGCGGGAACCGTAGAGAACCGGGGGTTTGAGTTTGCCATTGGCTATCAAAGTGATCGCAACAAGGACTTTAACTATAGCATTAATTACAACGCCACCTTTTTGGAAAATGAGGTCATCTCGGTAAATAATGGGGTGGGGTTTATTGAAGCCGGTTCTTTTGGTGTGGGTCAAGATCCTCCCTCCAGAATGGAAGCCGGATTTCCCATCGGATATTTTTATGGATTGCAAACGGATGGGATTTTCCAAAATCAGGCTGAGGTGGATGCCCATGCTACCCAGGTTAATGCCGCTCCGGGGGATTTACGCTTTGTAGATATCAATGGAGATGGCGTCATCGATTCGGACGACAGAACAGATATAGGGAATCCCATACCCGATGTAACGATGGGTCTTAACATCAACATTAACTATAAAAATTTCGATTTTGCTACCAATGCGTTTGCCTCTTTGGGTAACGAGATTGTACGTAATTATGAACGAAACAACCCTTTGGTGAACAGATCGGTTTATACTCTAAACCGATGGACGGGCGAAGGCAGTACCAATGAACACCCCCGGGTAACTACCGGGGCCAATTCCAATGTGTTGTTTTCCGATTTTTTCGTAGAAGATGGTTCTTTTCTAAGGATACAAAACATACAATTGGGGTACACCTTCCCAACCTCCTTGATGGAGCGTTTTGGCGCCAATAGTCTTAGACTCTATGTATCGGCCAATAATGTTTTCACCTTTACGGAATACCGGGGGTATGACCCCAGTGCCTCATCAGGGGATCCCATAGGTGGAGGAATTGATCAAGGGTTTTATCCAGTACCACGAACCTATTTGCTAGGTGTAAATTTTAAATTTTAAGGAATGGAGAGGAACAACTTTAAAACAAGGTCAATGAAAAAAATTCTAGTTGCTTTAAGCTCCTGTTTGCTGATTTTGGCTTGTACGGATGATTTTGTGGACGTAGATGCCTTTGATGAAAATTCTGAAGACTTCTTCAACTCCGAAGAGGATTATCAAGAGGCGTTAATTGGCGCTTATGATCTGCTTCAGAGTACCTATATCAATGTAATGTTGGGTGAGATTGCCTCGGACAATACCTTGGCCGGGGGAGAAAGTGCTACTGACACTCCGGGAATACAGGAAATTGACGATATGATACATACTCCTGTCAACCAACAACTTCGTGATATTTGGAGTTGGATGTTCGCTGGGGTTAACAGGGCGAACTATGTTTTGGAGTTTAGGGACAAGACGGACTTTCCGGGAAGAGAGGTGGTAATTGCCGAAGCCACCTTCCTTAGGGCCTATTACTATTTTGAACTGGTCAAATGGTTTGGGGATGTGCCCTTGGCTGTAGATCAACGATTGTTATTCGGGGATGACCAGGAAATTGACAGAACACCACGTGCAGAAGTTTATGCACAGATAGAACAGGATTTGATTTTTGCCGCTGACAATCTACCCGTGGTACAACAGCAAACAGGAAGAGTTACAGAGGGAGCTGCCAAAGCCCTTTTAGGTAAGGTATACCTGTTTCAGGATAAATTCCAGGAAGCTGCCAATGTTTTGGAAGAAGTGATCAATTCGGGAACTTATAACTTGTTAACCGATTATTCTACCATGTTCGAAAATGACAATGAGAATAATATTGAATCTGTTTTTGAAGTACAGTATACGGATGAAGAAGGGGCTGGTTTTGATTGTTTGCAATGCAGCGAAGGTAATATAGCCGTTGGATTCAATGGTATCCGTAATTATTCGGGACCATTATTTGAGTCGGGCTTTAGTTTTAATGTACCCACCCAAGAGGCTTTTGATGCTTTTGAAGACGGGGACATTCGCAGGGATGTGGCCATACTGGATATCGAAGCCTGGGCCGCTGCAAATCCCGATGTTTCCTTTGTGGAGGGTTTTGAACATACCGGCTATTACAACAGAAAATATATTGCAAGGCAAGGCGATTTAAATACAGGGGACGCCAACCTTACCAATCCCAATAACTATAGGGCAATTCGTTTTGCGGATGTATTGTTGATGGCAGCGGAAGCTTTAAATCGCGGCAACCTTGGCGATATCACGGCGCAACAATATCTGAACCGTGTACGAAACAGAGCTGGATTAGGCAACATAACAGTCACTGGTAGTGCACTGACCGATGCCATTTATCAAGAAAGACGTGTGGAACTGGTAGGCGAAGGACACCGTTTTTTTGACTTGGTAAGAACAGGAAGAGCAGCATCCGAAATAGACGGATTTCAAACGGGAAAACACGAACTGTTCCCTATTCCAAGTATAGAAATAGAATTGGCGGGCGACCGTTGGCCTCAAAATCCTGGTTATTAACTAAACGTAAACTAAGAAAAATGAAATATTTAAAGCACATAATGGTATTCTTTTTGGTACTGCATGTATTTACAGCTTGCGAGGATGATGAAACTTCATTTGCGTTTCAGGATATATCAGCACCTACCAATCTTTTGGCCATATTTGATATTGCCCAGGACGACACCGGTGAGGTATCGATAACCCCAACCGCTGAAGGAGCTTCGGTATTTGAGGTGTTTTTTGGCGATGTGGAAAATGAAACCCCTACCCAGGTAAACCCAGGAGAAACGGTAACTCATATCTATGGTGAAGGGGAATTCAACCTTCGTGTAGTGGCCATTGGCGCCAGCGGCCTAACAAGTGAACTGGTACGCGTAGTAACCATTTCGTTTACGCCGCCCACGGACCTGATGGTGGATATCACCATTTCGGAGAGTGATCCTTTTGAGATTACAGTAGCGCCAACAGCTGATAATGCAACAGTATTCGATATCCTTTTTGGGGATGAACAAGAAGGCGACATGCCAACTACCATAATGGCAGGGCAAACGGCAACCCACATTTATGCGGAAACCGGGGAGTATATAGTTACTGTGGTGGCTCGTGGTGCGGGTGCCGCTACCATTGAGGCGTCCGAAACAGTCACTATTTCCGGGGCATCCGATCCTATTGCACTACCCATAACATTTGATTCACCGACAGTGAATTACGCTTTTGGCACTTTTAACGGAGCCAGTTATGAGGTGGTGGAAAATCCTGATTTATCCGGGGCCAATCCTACGGCCTCAAATGTTGGGGCAATTACCAATTCGGGTAGTGAATTTGAAGGCGGAGCCTTTACCCTGGGGACACCTGTTGATTTTAGCGGCACAAATAAAACCATAACCATGAAGTTTTGGTCGCAATCAGCTATTCCAATCCTGTTGAAATTTGAAGGTGGAGTCAATGGTGAGCGTGAAAATGAAGTGGTGGCAAACCACGGTGGAACAGGCTGGGAAGAGTTGAGCTTTAACTTTGCTACGGATGCCATCAAAAGCTTTATTGACGGCAGCCAAGGGGTGGGCGAACCATTTGTTCCCACAGGCCAGTATGCTACCATGGTGATATTTGTTGACGGGCCCGGAACCACTGCAGGTACCTTCTATATGGATGACATAGCGCAGGCTGAAAGTGGGGGTAGTATGACCGAATTGTTGACCAATGGCGATTTTGAGGATGGTAGTACGGCATGGACAGTTGGAGTAGGTACTGACCCTGCACCCGTTGTCATGGACGGTGGTAATTCCCTCT
>JANQSA010000055.1 GCA_028284285.1 Croceivirga sp. | reverse complement strand
GAGGAAGAGGGATTCGAACCCCCGGAGGTGTGACCCTCAACAGTTTTCAAGACTGCCGCATTCGACCACTCTGCCATTCCTCCAAAATCGACTTGAGTTGTTTTCTACCCCAACCCGATTTATACTATTTTTCTTTTTTTCTCGCCTCTACCGAAGTTTCAGCTTTTGCACATCTGCGGGCCTGCCCGCCGAAGCTTTTGCGTAGGCGGGTGCAAATATAAGCAGCTTTTTGATAATCTTACTCCTTGGCGTTTTAAATTTTAAGGTTTGGCATTTCTCCTCAAGATGGTACTTTTGCCGCCATGGAAGAACTATGGCATTATCCACTTTTGATCATTGTTGGGTTTACGGTGGGGTTCATCAATACCGTAGCCGGGGGAGCTTCGCTTATTACACTGCCCACACTTATTTTTCTCGGGTTACCACCGGCGGTGGCCAATGGTACTAACAGGGTGGCTATTTTAGCACAAACGGCCATGGCTTCTGCGGGTTTTCGGAGTAAAGGGGTGTCTACCTTCCCTTTTAACATCTATTTGGGAATTTCTGCCATGGTGGGTGCGGTTATAGGCGCAAACATTGCAGTGGATATTCGCGGGGAGCTTTTCAACAGAATACTGGCCATAATTATGATTGCAGTGGTTCTTCTTATCGTATTCCGCCCAAGAATAAAAGTTACGGATTTGGAAGAACGATTGACCGGGAAATATATGTGGGCCGGGATCATAGCATTTTTTTTCATCGGTATTTATGGCGGTTTTATCAATGCTGGGATAGGATTTGTGATCATCTTATTTTTGCATTATGTCAACCGGATGAATCTAGTACGGGTGAATGCCACCAAAGTGGCTGCTGTTTTTGTATATACATTAGCTGCACTGGTAGTTTTTATCTGGAATGACAAAGTAAACTGGACGGTTGGAATACTTTTGGCGCTGGGGCAGGGGGTAGGTGCATGGATTGCCAGTAGAGTGTCCGTAACCAGGGGAGATGGGTTTATTAAAACCTTTTTAATAGTAATGGTGGTGGCCATGGCCATCAAATTATGGTTTTTCACATAGCAAGATATGCCAGGATTTGAATACTTCGGAAAAGCAGAAAAGCAACAGGTACAGGATGTTTTGGAGAATGGGGTCCTTATGCGCTACGGGTTTGATGGTAGGCGGCAGGGGCATTGGAAGGCAAAAGAACTGGAACAAGCCCTTGCAGCGCGAATGCAAACCAAATATGCCCATGTGGTCAGTAGTGGAACGGCGGCCTTGACCGTGGCCTTGGCGAGTGCCGGGATTGGAGCAGGGGATGAGGTAATCCTTCCCACCTTTACTTTTGTCGCCAGTTTTGAATCCATCTTGGCTTTAGGCGCGGTACCGGTTTTGGTGGATGTGGATGACACACTGACCTTACATCCCGGATCAGTAGAAAAGGCAATAACGTCAAAGACCAAAGCCGTGATGGTAGTGCATATGTGTGGTTCCATGGCTTGTTTGGATGCGCTTGCGGCAATTTGTTCAAAAAACAAGCTGTTGTTAATAGAAGATGCCTGCCAGGCCATCGGTGGCTCCTACAAAGGGAAACCCCTGGGAAGTGTTGGGGATTTGGGCTGTTTCTCCTTTGATTATGTGAAGACCATTACTTGTGGTGAGGGAGGCGCTTTGATAACGAATACCACCACCTATTATGAAAACGCTCACAAATATTCAGACCACGGACATGATCATGTGGGCCACGACAGGGGAGCGGAAGCTCATCCTTTTTTGGGCTATAATTTTCGTATTTCGGAGTTAAATGCCGCAGTAGGTTGCGCGCAAATAGCACGATTGGACGAATTTGTCGGGATTCAAGAAAAGAATTATACTATTTTGAGGGAACACCTGAATCCCATAGGTGAAGTTACCTTTAGAACGGTACCGGAAGGTGGAATTGAGAATTATTCCTTTTTCAATTTCTTTTTGCCTACGGCGGAACTTGCAGGAAAAGCACATAAGATGCTGGGCAAAGCGGGTATAGATAGTTGCTTTTATTGGTATGACAATAACTGGCATTACTACCGTAAATGGGAGCATCTGCTACACAAAAAATCGTTGGGGAGACTTCCTCAGGAGGTTGTAGACCGGTTGCCCGATTACCATGCAGCCGACTTTTCCTTTTCGGACCATTGGGTAGGGAGGAATATTTCCTGTTTGATAAAACTGGGTTGGACGGAAGGTGAGGTCAAAGAACGCGCTACTAAAATGGCATCGGTTATCAAAGCGTGTATTTAGCTTTCCTATTCGGAGATCCGGTTTTTCTGGCGCCTTTTGTCTATTGTCTTTTCTCTGATCTCTTTTCTCTCTTCTCTCTTCTCTCGTGCCTAATACCGTACATATTCCACAATCTCCAGCCCATAGCCAATGAGTCCCACCCGTTTGGTCTGTTGGGAATTGGTCAGCAGTCGGATTTTGGTAATATTCAGATCGTGAAGGATTTGTGCGCCTACCCCAAAGTCTTTCGCATCCATCTCAATTTTAGGCGCTTTATAGTCGCCCTTGGATTGCAGTTCCTTTAACTCTGCTAAACGCGATAAGAGGTTAATAGATCTGGAATCCTGGTTGATAAAGACAAAAGCCCCTTTTTCCTCCTCATTGATCCCGTTGAACATGTCCTGGAGTTTGCCATCGGGGTTATTGGTAAGCGTTCCTAAAATATCGTTGTTTACCAGGGTGGAATTAATCCGGGTCAGGATGCGGTCGCCTTTTTTCCAATTGCCTTTGGTAAGCGCAATATGGATATGGTCATTGGTAGTTTGCTTGTAGGCCCGTAACCGGAATTCGCCAAAGCGAGTACGAATAGGAAAGTCTTCCATTTTTTTAATCAAGCTATCGTGCTCCATGCGATAGGCGATGAGATCTTCGATGGAAACGATTTTAAGATCGAATTTCCGGGCCACCTCCAGAAGTTCCGGAAGCCGTGCCATATTACCATCTGCATTCATGATCTCTACGATGACTCCCGCAGGTTTTAATCCGGCAAGCCTGGCAAAATCAATAGCTGCCTCCGTGTGCCCCGTACGCCTTAATACCCCGCCCTCCTTGGCAATAAGTGGAAAAATATGTCCGGGTCGCGCTAATTCGTGCGCTTTGGTATTCTCGTGGGTGAGGGCAAGAACCGTTTTGGCACGGTCTGCCGCGGAAATTCCGGTGGTTACGCCACCACCACGGAGGTCCACCGAGACCGTAAATGCCGTCTCCAGGGGATCGGTATTATGATCCACCATTTTGTGTAACCCCAATTCCCGGCATCTTCCTTCGGTTAAAGGAACACAGATAAGCCCCCGACCGTGAGTAGCCATAAAATTGATAGTTTCGGGAGTAATGAGTTCGGCGGCAGCCAGGAAGTCTCCTTCATTTTCCCGGTTCTCATCGTCTACTACGATGATCACTTTGCCTTTTCGGATATCTGCAATAGCTTCCGAAATGGTATTGAGCTGGATTACACTTTCACTGCTTAGCATTGGCCTTCTTTTTCTTTTTAAACTTAAAAAATTCTGTGATTCTTTGAATAAAATTACCGTCTCCCATCAATCCCCTGTCCGCAGTAGCGCGTTTGGTAAAATAGACCCCAAGCGGCATCATAATAAGGGTAGAGAGCCAGGCGGCAAATACAGGGTTTAGTCCGCCTTTTTTGGCAGAGTTCTCAGCAAAAACACCAATAAAATAATAGGTAAGGAACAAAATAATGGCAATTACCATAGGCAGTCCCAATCCACCCTTTCTAATGATAGCCCCCAAAGGAGCACCTACAAAAAAGAGGATAATACAGGAAAACGCCAGGGCAAATTTCTTGTGTAATGATAAAATATGCCTGTTGTAAATCTCATAGCGTTTTTCCAACTCTTCCTTTTTCCCATTTACGGTATTCAAAATATTTACAACCGAACTTTTAGCGTTATTTAGCATTTGAGATTGTTGCCACAGCGGTAACAGGGAAGGCAGATCGTTGGGGTTAGCCGTGGTATCAATTGGAGAAGAAAGGTCTGATGGGTTGTTTTTTACTTTGGATTTTTTCAGACTGTCCGGTGTTTTTAAGGGGAAGGCCCCCATCCGGGTATAGATATTTTTGGAAAAGGCTTTTACTTGTCTAAGATTATTATCTTTCAGCGAATCGATATCCTTATTTAACCGTATCACATTCTTCATCTTGTCCGTCATAATATCCGATTCCGCTTCAATGTCTTGATTGTTTAACTCGGAAACATCAATATTTTTGATGTACGTTTCAAATGTAGAGCGGGTAAAGGGACGCTTTCTGCGGTTTTTCGGCGATTTTGGTTGTATTTCTTCATAGTAGTGCCCTTCGTACAGTACTAATTGAATGATATCTGAGGCTTCGCTACTGATCAGTTCTCCTCTCTTCGCCTTGATCACAGTAGTATTTACTTTATTTTCTGATTTTTGATGAATGATCACATCTTCCAGGTATTGATCTTTCTCCCCGGATTTTTTAGCCACCTTCATATTCATCTCCGTTCCTTCAATATCGCTGAAAACGCCTTCCACAATTACCGCAGCGGGCTTTACTTTGGCAATATTGCGTCGCATATTGAAGATTTTTTGTTCCGATGCGGGAATGATGTTGTTGGCCAAAAAGAAGGCTCCCACACCTAAGAAAAGTACAAATACAATAATACTACGCATGGCCTTTTGCAAGGAAACCCCGGAGGCTTTCATGGCAGCAAACTCATAGTTTTCCGCAAAAGTTCCAAACGTCAGGAGGGAGGCCAGGAGTACGGTTAGTGGTAATACCTTGTCAATCAAGGTGGGCATATAATACAACAGGAACTTACCAATGATCCAGATATCCAGATCTTTCCCCGCCAAATCGTCAATAAACAACCAGACGGTCTGAAAAATAAAAATGACCATCAAAATGGCAAAAGAACTGAAGAAGTTATACAGAAAACGCGATAAAATGTATCGGTCTATAATGGGCAACACGCTAGTTTCCTCTGTTTATTACTATTGCTTTCTAATAAGAAGATGCCGGGCGTTATGGATAACGGCATACGCTGAAATGCAAAACATCCGGGTTAGTTTCTAATGATATAATAGCCTTCATCTTCATATTTGGCCACGTCAAAAGTAAAGAAGCTTTTTGACAAGGGTTGGTTGGTTTTGAAAGAATTAACGGTGATCGTGGTCTTTGTGCCGTTCTCACCGGTTTCAATAAGTTTATGGATATGTTTGGTCTCCGCGTCAATACCCAACAAAATGGATTTGGTCTCTGCGTTGGAGTCAATGGGCGTTAATTTTACATATTGAATTTTTCTTCCCAGTACATTTTGCAAAATATCCCATTCATAATTGTGTCCTTCGCGGTAAAAGGTCAACATTTTTGAGGGGGTAACGGTTTCCTCATCTTGTGATTTATCCTCAATGGTCACTTCCTCATTGTCAGGAACCACCGTATACACCTTTTTACCGTCATACAACTGTTTGGAGCCAAACAACTCTACCAGGTATTTATCCCCTTCCAGGGTGGCGTTGCCACGGGTTTCACTCTTGGTATTCGTCTCCACGTTCTCCAGGGCATATTTGAAGTCTATGGTGATATTGTCATAGGAAACCACTTTGTTGTACACCTCATCCAGCAGCGCTTTTGCCTTTTGGGAATTCTGGGCAGAAGCACTTAAAATCAAGGCGAACAAAGACAATATGGTTAGTGTTTTTCTGTTCATTTCGTGCCGTATTGTATTAATTTTTGTTCTGTGTTTCATTATTCAAAAGTTGCTCAAGGGCAAATACATCCGGCACCAGCACCTGCCGGGCCTTACTCCCCTCAAAAGGGCCAACTATTCCCGCCGCCTCTAATTGATCGATGATCCTTCCAGCTCTGTTATACCCTAACTTCAACTTTCGTTGAATTAAAGAGGCTGAACCTTGCTGTGCGTTTACAATAACCTCCGCGGCTTCCCGGAACATACTATCCCTTTCGCTAATCTCATAATCAATTCCTGTGCCAGAATCCTCGCTACTATATTCCGGTAGCAAATGCGCATCGGGGTAAGCTCTTTGGGACCCTATGTATTCTGTGATCTTGGCTATCTCAGGAGTATCCACAAAGGCGCATTGCAGGCGGGTAATATCATTACCCTGGGTAAACAACATATCACCACGGCCAATTAGCTGGTCCGCACCCTGCGTATCCAAAATGGTTCTGGAATCGATCTTTGAGGTAACCCGGAAAGCAATTCGTGCCGGGAAATTGGCCTTTATAATACCGGTGATCACGTTAACGGAAGGCCGTTGTGTAGCAATAATTAAATGAATACCAATAGCCCGGGCCAGTTGCGCTAAGCGGGCAATGGGTGCCTCCACCTCTTTTCCCGCTGTCATGATAAGGTCGGCAAACTCATCAATCACCAGAATGATATAGGGTAAAAACTTATGCCCCTCATTGGGGTTTAGTTTTCGGGCCTTGAATTTTGCGTTGTATTCCTTAATATTACGCACCATGGCTAATTTAAGCAGCTCATAACGGTGGTCCATCTCAATACAAAGCGAATTTAAAGTGTGGATTACTTTCGTATTGTCCGTTATAATGGCTTCCTCTGAATCGGGTAATTTCGCCAGGAAATGCCGTTCTATTTTGTTGTATAGGGTAAGCTCCACTTTTTTTGGATCTACCAGTACAAACTTGATTTCAGCAGGATGTTTTTTGTACAGTAGTGAAGTAATTACAGCATTCAGGCCCACGGATTTTCCTTGGCCTGTGGCGCCTGCCATTAACAAATGAGGCATTTTTGCCAGATCCACGACAAAGGTTTCATTACTTATGGTTTTTCCAAAGGCGACGGGTAATTGCATTTCCGCCTTTTGGAATTTGGTAGAGGCGATGACGGAACGCATGGAAACAATGGTTGCATTTTTGTTGGGTACTTCTATACCTATGGTACCTTTCCCGGGAATCGGGGCAATTATCCGGATCCCTAATGCGGCCAGGGACAAGGCAATGTCATCCTCAAGGTTTTTGATCTTGGAAATACGAATACCGGCTTCGGGGACAATTTCATAGAGGGTAACCGTGGGGCCAATGGTAGCCTTTATTTGTGCAATACCAATTTTGTAGTTTTTAAGTGTAGCAACTATTTTATTTTTGTTCTCCTCCAGCTCTTCCTGATTGATGGTAATCCCGCCAGACATGCCATGGGGATCCAGCAGATTGAGCGGCGGAAATTTATAGTTGTTCAATTCCAGCCTGGGGTCGAACTCCCCAAAGTCCTTTACCAGTTTTTCGGCCTTGATATCAATTTCTTCTTTCTCCCGTGACACTTTTTCCACCTTTAAGGCAATGTTACTCTCCTCAATTTCCGGAAGATTCACATCCAAACCGGCTTCAGATTGTAATGGGGGGATATCGTTCTTATGGGTATAAGTATCTACTTTGATCTCAGTTTCTTCTGGCTCCAGATCCAGTTCAATGGAGTCCTCTCCTAAGGCTGCAACAGGAGACTTGGGTTTTGAAAAGTTAATGGCCCGGAAATAGTTGCCTATGGCTTCGGGAGAAAAATTGAACAAGCGTACCAGTATTACGATCAAGGTGAAGACAAGGATCAGAAACACGCCAATTTTTCCGGTATAATCCTGCAGAAAATCATTCATTTCATACCCTACAACTCCTCCCAACAGCGGTTGTTCAAAAAAGAAGAAACCAAAAGCGATAGAAGCCCATAGGATCCCTAACATTCCCCAGATCCATTTGCTCCACAGGTTTTTACCATCCAGGCCTAAAAAGAGGTATAATCCGGTAATGGCTAACAGCACGGGGAACACAAAGGAGGCCAGGCCAAATCCCTTGTACATAAAAAAATGGCTTACCGCAGCGCCAAACTTGTTAAGCAGGTTTTCGGCTTCGGCATTCCTATCTGAGAATTCAGACAAAAGGCTTTGGTCCTCCTGCCAGGTAAAATAGAAGGAAACAAAGGAGAAAAACAACGCAAGGCCCAAAACAATGAGAAAGCTACCAAAGATGATGGTGTTTTTCTTCGACGGTTTGAAGGTTCGCTTTTGTTTTGGCGATGCCTTTTTTGATTTTCTGCGTTTCTTGGCCATTGCTAGCGGATCAGGGACAAATTTACAAATTTACGTTTCCGACCGGTTTGTGGGATCTTTTCCTAAAAAACTTTAGGCAGGTAGATGATAAGTCCAACAACTACGGCAATAAGGGAGACCAAAAGCACTGCTCCCGCCGAAATGTCTTTCAACCTCCCGATTTTAGGATTATGATGCGGATGTACGTAATCCGCCAGTTTTTCAATGGCGGTGTTAACCCCCTCAATGCCCATCACCATGCCAATACAAAGACATTGCAACGCCCACTCTGTGAACGATATCTCATAGTAGAAACCGGCCGCAGTTACCAAAATACCAATGACAAGCTGAATTTTAATGCTGGACTCCGTACGAACCAACAGGAAAAGTCCGTTAAAGGCAAACCGGATGCTTTTCATCCGGTTGACAAGAAACGACTCCTTAGGCATTCATCAATGCTTCAAGGGCAGCTTTGTAGTTGGGTTCGTCCACGATTTCCGGGACTTGTTCGGAATACTTCACGGTTCCATTTTCATCCAGCACTACCACTGCACGGGAATGGAGGGATTGTAAGGGGCCATCGGTAAATTCTACCTGATAGGCCTTGCCAAAATTTCCATCCCGAAAATCGGAAAGGGTCTCCACTTTGTCAATCCCCTCAGCCCCGCAAAAACGTGCCTGGGCAAAAGGCAGATCCCGGGAGATACAGAGAATTTTGGTGTTTTCCAATTCGGCGGCTTCCTGATTGAATTGCCTGACGGATTGTGCGCATGTTCCGGTATCAATACTGGGGAAGATATTCAATACCACTTTTTGACCGGAGTAGTCATCCAATGACACTTCACTAAGGTCGTTTTTGGTAAGTTGGAAATTAGGCGCTGTTGTCCCGTTTTCAGGGAGATTCCCGAGCGTGTGTATTTCGGTTCCTTTTAAGGTTACTGTAGCCATGATGTGTATAGTTTTATTTGTGGGGTGAAGGTAAAAAAGTACAACCGCAATGCCAACAGAATCCTTTGAAAATTACGCTTTAACCGGAAGCACCAATTGCTTTATTTTTATCTGCAAAGCAGCAAATAACAAGGTCATAAAAGGGCTAAGCCAGTTAAATATGGCATAAAAGAAATATTCCCCAACGGCAACGCCTAAAACACCACTGTGATAGGCGCCACAGGTGTTCCAGGGTACCAATACCGAGGTTACTGTTCCCGAATCTTCCAGCGTCCGGCTGAGATTTTCCGGAGCCAGTCCTCTTTCTTCGTAGGCTTTGGAAAACATTTTTCCCGGAACCACAATCGCAAGGTATTGATCTGAGGCGGTAACATTTAATGCCAGGCAACTACCTACCGTACTGGCAAATAGACCAAACGTTGTTTTTGCCAGGCTAAGCAATGATTTTGTAATGCGTTCCAAAGCACCTATCCCGTCCATAATACCCCCGAACACCATAGCGCAGACAATCAGCCAAATAGTGCCTAACATTCCCGCCATTCCACCGGAAGAGAACAGTTCATTCAAAGCAGGGTCCGTGGTTTCAATGGCGGTATCCACAGTAATAGCATTCAGGATGCCCTTGTAGGCGGTAGCAAAATCCAACAGTTCCCCACCACCGATTTTGGCCACAATATCCGGTTGAAAAATAAGGGCAAACCCTCCGCCCAGCAAGGTACCGATCAACAACCCCAAAAGGGGCGGAGCTTTCTTTACAATCATTAAAATGACGACTACTGGCACAATGAATAACCAACCATTAATATTAAAAGTGGTAGCAATGGTGCTTAGAATGGCATCGGTATCGGCCACTCCCGAGGTATCTATAGTAAAACCGATGATAATAAAAACCAGCAGGGTAATGGAAATAGTCGGAATGGTGGTCCATCCCATATAGCGTATATGTGAAAACAGCTCTCCACCCGCCATGGCAGGGGCCAGATTGGTGGTATCGCTCAACGGGGACATTTTATCCCCAAAATAGGCGCCGGAAAGGACGGCTCCTGCCGTCATGCCCAGGGAGATCCCCAGGGCTTCACCAATACCAATAAGTGCTATTCCAACCGTTGCCGCTGTCGTCCAGCTACTGCCCGTAGCAATGGAAATAATGGCACAGATGATGACGCAGGCAGCGAGAAAAATAGTGGGATTTAAGATCTGTAAGCCGTAGTAGATCATGGCGGGGATAATACCGCTTACCAGCCATGTGCCCGCTAACGCCCCCACCATGAGTAAGATAAGCAGGGCTCCGGTGGTGGAGCGAACATTTTCGGCTACCTCTGCCAACATTTGCTTGTAGGAAACCTTGTTGAAAAAGCCGACAACAGCGGCTACAGCACCGCCGAGAAGTAAAATGAACTGATTGGAACCACTTAACGCATCATCGCCAAATACATACACATTGTAGGCCAACATGCCTACCAGAGCGATAACGGGAATAAGGGCTTCCCAAATATTCAGTTCCTTATTTTCAATAATTTTTTCATGTCGTCTATCCCTGGTCTTCTTGGATTTTTCACTCATAAGTTGGGTCTGTACAAACCCTAATATTACGATTTTGAGGATTCTTCTCCAAAAAACGCGTTTTTAGGAAAGGGTAGGCGTCGTTTCAGACTTCAGAATTCCCAACCGTTGCATACAGCCTTTCATTTTTAAATAGGTCTGTTCAATATTTTGGTCCAATCCCACCGAAAAACGGATCAAACCGTCGGTAAGCCCCATTTCCTGTTGCTCTTCCAGCGGGATCTCGGATGAGGTAGAGGTGCCGGGAGCACTGAACAGTGTTTTGTAAAAGCCAAGGCTTACCGCCAAATACCCCAGGTTTTCTTTTTGCATCAATTCCATCAGGGTATTCGCTTTTTCCAGGGATCCCACATCCACGGTCATAAGGCCGCCAAAACCATATTCCACATGCATCTGTTTTTTCATGGCTTCGTGCCCCGGATGTGAAGGCAATCCGGGATATACCACTTTTAAACCATCGGCTTCAAATTGGGATGCCAGGTAAAGTGCATTTTCACTGTGTTTGCTGATCCGGACGTGGAGCGTACGCATGTTTTTTAGGATGGAAGCGGCCCGAAGACTATCCAGGGTACTTCCCAAGAGCATTCCCGCACCATTATTGACATCCTTCAGGCTAAGACAGAAGTCCTTTGAGGCACAAACCGCACCTGCCACGCAGTCGCTACTTCCGTTAATAAATTTAGTAAGACTATGAATAACAACGTCTGCTCCTAGTTCAGCTGCAGCAATACTTAAAGGGGAAAAAGTGTTGTCCACCACCAAAGGAATATCGTATTTTTTGGCTAATCTGGATAAAGCGCTCAAATCGGCGATCTCCAAAAGGGGATTACTAACCGCTTCGCAATAGATCATTCGGGTCTTTTTGGTGATGCCTTTCTCAACCGCCTTCACATCTGTGATATCGACAAAAGCGGTAGTAATATTGAATTTGGGCAGGAAGTTTTTGAATAGCGCATAGGTCCCTCCGTAAATAGTTCTGCTGCTTACAATGTGATCTCCGGCATTGCAGAGTTGCATGGCCACTGCAGAGATAGCCCCCATACCACTGGAAAAAACATTAGCCGTTTCCGTACCCTCAAGTGCCGCCAATGCCTCACCGAGGTATAAATTGGAGGGGGAGGAATGTCTGCTGTACAGATAGCAGCCTTCCGTATTCCCTTCAAAAGTGTCAAACATGGTCTTGGCCGACAAAAAGGTGTAGGTAGAGGAATCAGAAATGGAGGGATTCACTCCGCCAAACTCTCCAAAATAATGCAGGTCCAGCAGTTGGTCAACGCTTTTTGTTTTCATGATATATTTTTTATCAAAAGTAATTATTCGTAATATGAAAATCTACTATATTAATTGAAATAAGAATGTAATTCATTAAATTAGCATAATATAGAATTTAGTTCTGAATACTTTAAATAAAAACCTCTTTACCCTAAAAATTTTTCTTCATGGAATTGGATGCCACCGATACCGCCTTATTGAACCTCTTACAAATCGATTGTAAGCAAACCACGAAATGGTACGGGCTACAACTGGGATTGTCTACCACAGCAGTATTTGAACGGATAAGAAAGCTAGAACGCCAGGGGGTCATTACGGATTATGTCGCCCTTGTGGATAAGGTAGCGGTACAGAAAGACTTTACCGTTTTTTGCCATGTACGTTTGGTACAGCATACCAAGGAGAATGTGCTCCGTTTTGAAAAACAAGTACAGCAACTGAAAGAAGTGTCGGAGTGCCATCATATAAGTGGGGATCATGACTATATCTTGATCGTGAATGTTAAGGATATGAAAGCGTACCGGGAATTTATGGTGAATAAACTTACTGCCATAGATCAAATTGGAAGTACACAGAGTTCATTTGTGATCAATACGGTGAACAAAACCACGGCGGTTGTTATATAAATTTTAACCTAAGAGCGTGTTAAAGGGGTTGGACTCAGGCCAGATCAAAAGTATTTTAGGGGATCGATCAAAAACAAACTTACGGTCATGTCTAATAGAAATCGCATTGCCATAACGGCTTTAGCCATTGTCATTAGCACCTTTTCCTTCCTGTTGTTTACTAAAATTTCCAGGGATATTCTATTTGATGGGTTAAGCTTCTGTTCCAGTTCCACCGGGGAGCTTTACCTGGGATCTGCAGCAATGATGACTTCTGCTATCATTACCGGGTTTATGGCTGCTTTGCTGGTAATTCGCGATAATGCTATTCCGCATCTTGTGGTGTCCGGAGTGATATTGGTAAAGCTGTATGTAGTGGTATCCTGTGTCCCCTGGAGTTCTCCCTTTTTCTACGAAGCGGGCATGCATCTGGGGATGGTTGGGGGTATTTGGATAGGGAATTTTGGTGCGAAAAAGTTTCCGCTTGCCCCGGTATAGCCTATTGTGAAATAGCCTAAAAACGTCGTACTTTTGTTATTCGTCTTTAACGAAGTCAATTGTATAAATCCCTTTAAAATAATTGGTAAATGAGTCAATATGATGTGGCCGTAATCGGTTCTGGCCCCGGCGGCTATGTTGCTGCGATACGTTGTGCCCAATTGGGTATGAAAACCGCAATTATAGAAAAATACGCCACCCTGGGCGGAACCTGTTTAAACGTTGGCTGTATTCCTTCAAAAGCGCTATTGGATTCTTCACATCACTATGAAGATGCGGTAAAACACTTTGAGGAACACGGTATAGAGATCCCCGGGGAAGTAAAGGTGAACCTGGAGAAAATGATCGCCCGGAAACAGGCCGTAGTAGACCAAACCACCAAAGGCGTACAGTTTCTGATGGACAAGAACAAGATTGATGTGTACGAAGGTTGGGGGAGTTTTAAAGATGCCACCCACATCACGATCAAAAAAAGCGATGGTGGTGAGGAGACCATAGCAGCGAAAAATACCATCATTGCCACAGGCTCCAAACCGGCTACCTTGCCTTTTATTACCATTGATAAAGAACGGATCATCACCTCCACCGAAGCGCTCGAATTGAAAGAGATCCCAAAACATATGATCATCATAGGGGGAGGCGTTATTGGCCTTGAACTGGGGCAGGTATACAAACGACTTGGGGCGGAAGTAAGCGTGGTAGAGTATATGGACCGGATCATTCCCGGTATGGACGGTGCGCTTTCCAAAGAACTCATGAAGGTGATGAAAAAACAAAAGGTGAAGTTTTACCTTTCACATAAGGTAAAATCCGTGGAACGGGAAGGGAATGAAGTAGTGGTAAAAGCAGATGATAAAAAGGGTCAGGAAGTGGTGTTTAAAGGCGACTATTGCCTGGTTTCCGTAGGAAGAAGACCCTATACCGATGGACTGAATGCCGAAGCTGCGGGTGTGAAACTGGACGACAAAGGGCGTGTGGAAGTGAATGATCATTTACAAACCACTGTGGAAAACATTTATGCTATTGGTGATGTGGTCCGTGGCGCCATGTTAGCGCATAAAGCAGAAGAGGAGGGTACCATGGTAGCGGAGATCCTGGCAGGACAAAAACCACATATTGATTATAACCTTATCCCGGGAGTGGTATATACCTGGCCCGAGGTAGCTGCTGTTGGGAAGACGGAAGAAGAACTCAAAGCAGCCGGGGTAGAGCATAAGGTAGGTCAGTTTCCCATGCGCGCTCTGGGACGCGCAAGGGCCAGTATGGATATTGATGGTTTTGTGAAGATCTTAGCCGATGCAAAAACGGATGAAGTTCTTGGCGTGCATATGATCGGGGCGCGTTGTGCCGATTTAATTACTGAGGCGGTTACAGCGATGGAATTCCGCGCTTCTGCTGAAGATATAGCCCGGATGAGTCATGCGCACCCCACTTATGCCGAAGCGGTGAAAGAAGCAGCGCTTGCAGCCACTGAGGACAGGGCATTGCACGTTTAAGGTTATATTTACGCAAGCTCCAATTTCTCCAGAGGGAAGATTACCCGCGTTGAAAGGCAAAGATTTTGCTCAAAAGCCCCTTGACATGAAGGAGCCCCTGTTTGCCCAGGAAGCGGCCTATTCTGTACAAGGCATACGCCTCCAGCCGAATTGCCTGGGAAATTGTTTGTATTCGCATTTTGATATAGGCTTCATGCTTTGCGTATTGCAGTGCGAGTAGTGTACACCCCAGCATAAAACCGATAGCTCCAAGAACCGCCCACCAGGGATTCAATTGGTGGTGAAAGAATTTGTACAGGCCCAAGCCGGTAAAACTTCCGTATAAAATGATGAAGTGGATCACGTAGATCGACAGGGTGCTGGCGCCAACCTTTAGAATGCTGCTATTGGTCAATACACTTCGGATCAACATGAAAAAGGCGAAGACCAGGAACACATCCCCCAATCGGATAAACAGGTAGTTGTTGCTTTGTATCTGCTGAAAAAGGGAAATACCCGTAGCCTCATACAATCCCAGGAAAGCCGGGGAGGAATAAAAAATTAAGCCCGCACCTAGTACCGTAGTGATACCAATAGCGGCCGGATAGAGGTATTTGTAGTTTTTAAACCTGGTAAACCATAGCGACAAGAAGGCGCCTATTGTGGCGTATCCCATCCAGGGTAAGATGGTAAAGACGGAACCATTGGCTTTGGTAAAATAGTTGGCCAAAGCTGTGGGTAAAAAGCCAAAAGACCATTGCTTGTAGACAGGCTCAAATGCGAACAACAACAAAGTGGTCCCGATAAGTAAAGTAGGAAAAACATACGCCTTTCTGGAGGCGGAAAAAAGATAGACGGCAATGATCCCTAGTAGGGAGAGTCCAATACAATGCAGTACATCCACCAAATAAAAACCGGGATATAAATGCCCCTGGAAAAGACCGAAAAGGTTGAGTCGCAAAAGGTATCCGATGAACAGTAGTTGCAGTCCCCTTCTGATCCCCTTCTTTACACGGGGGTTTTGCAGTCCCGTTTCCGGAACACGAAGAAGCAGATAGGTGAAAATAAATCCGGATACCGTAAAGAAAACCGGTGCCGTAATTCCTCTAAAATACCTCCAGATACCATAGGTAGTATTTTCGGGGTTCCTAAAAATAGGATCCAAAAGCCCATCAATGAAGTGCCCCTGAAGCATCATTAAAATAGCCCAGGCGCGCATGGCATCAATAAAAAAAAGTCGATTAGATCGGACTTTCATAGTTTTTAGGTTTCTTTATTATTCGTATTTAAACGGAATTTGGATCTTTGCCGGGGCAAAATTAGACAAAAAACAGGCAATTCCTTGGTTTTTAGATTATTTTGCACAGAAATCAATACAGTTCGCTATGGCTAAGATTCTTGCATTTGCAGGCAGCAATTCTTCTCAATCCATAAATTTTCAGTTGGTAAAACATACGGTTTCCACCTTTGAGGGCCACAGGGTACAACTCTTAAATATGGCTAATTATCCTTTTCCCCTGTTTAGTGAGGATATGGAACAAAAACAAGGATATTCCAATTCTTTGATAGAGTTAAGAGAGGATATCGGCAAAGCAGAAGGAATGGTGATTTCCGTGAATGAACATAACGGGAATGTCTCTGCGTACTTTAAAAATCTGTCGGATTGGCTTTCCCGGTTGGATCGTAAATTTCTGAAAGACAAAAAAGTACTTTTGATGGCTACTTCCAACAGCCCGAGAGGAGGTTCCGGAGCCCTGGAAGCGGCCCATAAGATGGTACAACGCTTTGGTGCAGAAGTAGTCGCACAGTTTTCCCTGCCCGGATTTAAAAATAAATTTGTGGAGGATACGGGCATTGTGGATGAGGAGTTAAAAGCACAACATCAAAAAGCGGTTCGTTCCTTTTTAGAGGCATTATAGTTTTCCAAGATGTTGGACCAATTCAAAACCCATATGGGGCGTAGTTTCCCTGTTTTGCGTACCTCCAAGGTATTGCTGGCCTGTAGTGGAGGAGTAGACAGCATGGCACTGGCCCACCTGTTCCTCGAATGCAAAATGGATTTTGACCTGGCCCATTGTAACTTCAAATTGCGGGAAGAGGCCTCTGATGCCGATGAGGAGTTTGTAAAAGCGTGGGGGAGCGCCCATGGGAAAAGCGTATTCACAAAGGCATTTGACTTAAGCCGTGAGAGCGGTTCGGTACAGGTGAAAGCCCGTGAATTACGCTACCAGTGGTTTTCCAGGCTGCTGGAGGAGCATCCCTATGATTGTATCGCCACCGCACATCATTTAAATGATAGCTTGGAGACCTTTCTCATTAATCTTTCCAGAGGAACGGGTTTGGAAGGACTTACCGGTATTCCGGAAGGTAGGCAGCGGATCATACGACCGCTATTACCCTTTACCCGTTTGGAGATCCTGGACTATGCCGAAAGTAAGAAGATGAGCTGGCGGGAGGATTCCAGCAATTTGGATACCAAGTACCTTCGTAATAAAATACGCCATGAGATCGTCCCCCAATTAGAAGCCCTACACCCTTCTTTTCTGGCCAACTTCAACAAAACCCAACGCTATTTGGCGGATACGCATGCCTTGTTAATGGAGTACAGGACGCTATTGAAAACACAGCTCTTCAAAGTAGAAGGTGACACCGTTCATATCTCTTTGGAAAAGTTACGATCCTTAGAGCCCAGAGCCGGGTATTTGTATGTATTGTTTCAGGAATACGGCTTTACACAATGGGAGGATATGGAGCATCTTCTGGAGGCTACCCCCGGAAAGGAAATCAGTTCCCATACACACCGGCTAATACGCGATAGGGATGTGTTAACTTTAGTTCCCCTCAAAGCTCCCCTAAGTGATATCTTTTTGCTCCATGAGGGCCAAACGCAGCTGGATCACCCGGTAAAACTTAGGATCGAAACCACTACCACAATGGACTCCTTTTCAAAAAAAAGCCTCTATGTTGATAAGGAAAAGTTAAACTACCCGTTAAAAATAAGGAAATGGGAAATTGGCGACTATTTTTATCCACTGGGAATGGAAGGGCGAAAAAAATTGTCCAAATTTTTTAAAGATGAAAAAGTGGGCACCCTGGCCAAAGAAGAACAATGGCTGCTCTTTTCAGCCGATGAACTGGTATGGGTGATTGGAAGACGGCCTGACAAACGATTCAAAGTAACTGAGGAAACAAAAGAAATTGTAAAAATCACTTTGGTTTGAAAAAGTACTTTAGCTTTTTGGTAATAATGTGTTTTCTTGTCTTTTCAGGAAGTGCGCAGTCCGATGAAAATCCAGCGGTTTGGCAGCAGGAATTCACAAAAATCGGGGAGGGAGAGTATGAATTGGTATTCAAAGCGGATATCTACAAAGATTGGTTTATCTATTCCTTGTACACTGCAGAAGGAGGATCCATGCCCAGTGAATTTGAATTTCAAAATGCAGGGGTAGACTACGAACTGGTAGGGGAGACAGAAGAAGGCAAGACCTATACAAAATACACCGAAGTCTTTGATGTGGACGAGACCTTCTTCAAGGAAAAGGCATTGTTCAAACAAAAAATACGACTGTTACGTCCTGAGGTCAATCAAATTACGGCCATACTGTATTATCAGATATGCAAAGAGGTCTGTGTTTTAAGAGAGGAGGTCTTTACGTTCTCCCTGGATGGTTCTGAGGTGGTACTGGAAGAAAGCAGCCTGGACGAAAGAAGTCTGGCGCTTTCCGGAGCATTGCAGTTGGAGTTAAAGAATAAAGGCCGCTTGCAACAAACCGATCTGGTCGTCTCCGGTGGAAACGCGAATTTATGGATGATCTTTGGCCTTGGTTTTTTGGGCGGATTGATCGCCATACTTACCCCCTGCGTATTCCCCCTGATTCCCCTGACCGTTTCCTTTTTCACCAAACATACCGGAAATCGTTCCAAAGGGATAAAAAATGCCATCTTGTATGGGTTTTTTATTGTCCTCATCTATTTTTTGCTCAGTCTTCCGTTTCACTTGTTTGACTCGGTAGACTCTCAAATTCTAAACACCATTGCGACCAATATTTGGCTCAACCTGTTCTTCTTTGTTGTTTTTGTGTTTTTTGCCTTCTCATTTTTTGGATATTACGAACTCACGCTGCCCAGTTCCTGGGCCAATAAATTGGATAACGCTTCCGCTAAGGTAGGGGGCGGGTTAGGGATCTTCTTTATGGCCCTTACCCTGGCCATTGTCTCTTTTTCCTGTACCGGACCTATTTTGGGAGGGTTGTTGGGCAGTACCACCCTTGCAGAAGGAAATGTCGCGATTAATCTTTCCGCCGGAATGACCGGTTTTGGACTTGCCTTGGCACTACCCTTTGCGCTTTTTGCCCTTTTCCCCGCCTGGTTGAATTCCCTTCCCAAGTCAGGAGGGTGGATGACCACGGTTAAAGTGGTGTTGGGGTTTTTAGAATTGGCGCTGGCATTTAAATTCTTATCTAATGCCGATCTTGTCGGAAACTGGGGTTTGTTAAAACGTGAGATATTCCTCGGTATTTGGATACTACTTTTCATATTGATGGGGGCCTATCTATTTGGCGTTTTCCGTTTCCCCCACGATACTCCCAAGGGGAAGATATCAAACGGTAGAAAAGTTTTCGGTGTGATAAGTTTCGGATTTTCGGTGTACTTGATACTGGGGCTTGTCCAAACCACGCCACTTAAACTACTAAGTGGTTTCCCACCTCCTGATTTTTACTCCGTAATGGAAAAGGAAAGTGACTGTCCGCTGGGACTGGAGTGCTACAAGGATTTTGACACCGGGGTAGCCGCAGCGCAACGGGAAAATAAGCCCATCCTTTTGGATTTCACCGGTTGGGCCTGCGTTAACTGTCGGAAAATGGAGGAAAACGTATGGAGCGATCCCCGCATCTATAGCTTAATACAGAATGATTACATTTTGATCTCCCTGTATATAGATGATCGAAAAAAGCTTCCGGAAGCGGAACAATTTGATTTTCAATATGAATCCGGCCGCATCAAGGCCATAGAAACCATTGGACAGAAATGGGGTACGTTCCAGACCATTAATTTTAATTCGGCTTCCCAGCCCTACTACGTGTTGCTTTCCCCGGACCTGGAGGTATTGAACGAACCGGTACAATACGTGGATGTGGAAACTTACAGGGAATGGCTTACTTCCGGTCTGAGTCAATATCAGTTAAGTATGAAATAAGTAATTTAGTTCGCGAACTAAATTGCTAATATGAAAAAATTGAAAAGGGTGTTACTAATCCTCCTGGGGATAGTAGCGCTTTTAACACTTACCGGCTTTATCTTCCTTAACACACTCACCCCAACCTACGAAGGTGAAAAAGCGCTCAACGCGCTTTCAGCAAACGTGGAAGTCTATTTTGATCCGTATGGTATTCCTCATATTTACGCAGACAATGAACAGGACGCTATCAGAACCCTGGGGTATGTGCATGCACAGGACCGGTTATGGCAAATGGAGCTGCTGCGCAGGGTAGGGGCTGGAAGGCTTTCCGAGATTTTTGGAGAAATAGCATTGGACAACGACAAATTCTTCCTTTCCCTGGGGATTGATGACTACAACGCGAAAACCGTGGCTAAATTGGATAGGACAGATTCCGCCGTGACCCTGACCCAGGCCTACCTGGACGGGATCAATCAGTTTATTGAGGAAGGGCCTACACCTGCGGAGTTTTACCTTACCGGGTTGGAAAAACAACCGTTTACCCTTAAAGATGTGTACAATGCCGTGGCCTATATGGGATTTACCTTTAACAAAGGGGCGCGGGATATCGTGAACACCAATTTATTGGGAAGATTGGATTCTACCTATACCCAGGCACTGTTTGCAGAAAAGCCTTCAAAGGAGATCCTGATCCCCACAAATCAAACCGAGGAATTCCGGGAACTAAGGGATATTGAGAAAAGTATTTCCGGGCTGATGGAACAACTGCCGGTACCCGTATTTTACGGGAGCAATAGTTGGGTTTTGGCCCCTGCAAAAACCAAAAACGGGAAAGTGTTGTTTGAAAATGATCCGCATATTGCCCAGGCACAACCCAGTGTTTGGTATGAAGCCCATTTGGTCACTCCCGACTATGAAAAATATGGTTTTTATTTGGCCGGAGTTCCCTTTCCCTTGCTTTCTCATGATCGAAAAATGGCCCATGGTTTTACCATGTTGGCCAATGACGACACCAACTTTTATTATGAGGAAGTGCATCCCACAGACACCACCTTATACCGGTACGGGGAGGAGTGGCGAAAATTTGAGTACGTAACCAAAAGCATTCCGATCAAAGGAGATACCCCCCTTGACTTTCAGTTCAAGAAAACACATAGGGGACCTGTGGTGAATGCGAATTACGCCCGACGTACCCGGGTGGAGGGGAATCGCCTGGTGAGTATGCACTGGCTGTTTACGCAATTTGAAAACCGACTGCTGCAAGGGCTCTATGAAATTAATCATGCGAACAACATGGAAGAATTTAAGCAAGCCTTGCCTAAGATCCACGCTCCCGGGCTTAACGTGATGTATGGAGACGCGGAAGGCAATATTGCCTGGTGGGGAACGGCTAAATTGTATCGCATGCCGGAAGGCAGCAGCACCAAGTTTATTTTGGATGGCGCTTCCGGCCTTGAAGATCCGGTAGAATACCTGGATTTTAAATACAATCCGCATTGTGTGAATCCTTCCTGGGATTATGTCTATTCCGCCAATAATCAACCCGACTCTACTGCGGGGCTGTATATCCCGGGGTATTTTGCGAACTCTTCCTATCGTGCAGGAAGGATCGTAGATATGCTGGAGGAAAAAAAGGACGGGTGGACCAAAGAAGATATGGCTACTATGGCGAATGATGTAACCCTGAGGACGGCAGTGGATCAAATGCGAAAATGGCTGGACGCTTTGCAAGGGCAGGAGGTAACTCGGGAGCAACAGCAATTTGCCGAAATGCTTAGCGCATGGGATGGAAAATTCAATTTGGAGAGTGTTGGGGGCGTGTTTTTCCAAAAAATGCAGGAAAAGCTCCATCACGCTATTTTTGCCGATGAATTTTCTTCCGTTGAGGAATATAGGTCCTATGTTGTACAACTCAAAACCGAACGGATCTTTGACGATCCCTTATCCCCATGGTGGGACGATGTAAGCACTCCCGAGGTCAAAGAGACCAAAACCCAAATCCTGAATACCGCTTTTCAGCGCAGTTGGGAGGAGCTAAAACAACAAATGGGCACCGATACTAACCAATGGACCTGGGATAAACGGCATTATCTGGAACACGATCATCCCATAGGGAGAGTGGAATCCCTTAGAAGCTTTTTTAACGTGGGACCATTCCCGACTTCTGGCACAGGGGGCACCTTAAACAATCAGGAGTTTAGCATTCGGAAAGATGGTACCTATAAAGTACGGAGCATTCCCTCTACGAGAAGGATCATTGACTTTTCCGATATCGAAAATAGCATAGGTATCCTCCCCACAGGACAATCCGGGAATCCCTTAAGCAAACACTATCGCGATCAGGCCGAAATGTTTGTCAATGGGGAATTCAGAAAGATGATGATGAATGAACAGGAGATCAAGGCTTCTTCGGAGAGCCTGTTGCTTTTTACACCTGAAAATTGAATACATTTTTATGCGCCGGAAGCACCTTTGAACAGCGCTTGTAGTACGAATATTTACTATCCTTACGATTAAAAATACCCGTTGTACATTTTGGTATAAACTCGTCAGTTTGAGTGATCCCTAGTACTCGGGATTGTATCGAGAAGTATTGCGGTTTTTGAAGGTTCTCGATACATTCTCCTTCGTCGAATACTCGAACTGACAGCTAAGTTATTTATATGAAAATTCTATATTAACTCTTTTAGATGGTAATGTCACTTCGAGTGTTTTTATTAGAACGAAGTGAAAATAAAAATGTATCGAGAAGCTTTGGTAACATAGAATGTTCTCGATACCTGCCCGTTTCCGGCAGGCGGGGGATTTTTCGTACTACTTCGACAAGATCAGTAACCACTCAAAATCACTCGAACTAACGGTCCTTGTTCATTTCACATTTAAAATGCATAAAGGGTTAAAAATACTGTAGGAGGGACTATAATCAGCAAAATAGAGAAAATATACTAAAAAAAAGAGTATTTTCGTCAAAAATGGAAAATGCTCACAAAAGTCTTTGGAAGTGCTGTTTTTGGGGTGGAAGCACAAACCATTACCGTGGAAGTAAACGTGGACCAGGGTATTGGCTATCACCTGGTAGGGCTTCCGGATAATGCGATCAAGGAAAGCAACTATCGCATTGCCGCCGCCCTAAAAAACAAGGGCTATAAAATTCCGGGTAAAAAGGTCACGATCAATATGGCTCCTGCCGATTTAAGGAAGGAAGGTTCCGCCTACGATCTGACCTTGGCCCTGGGGATCTTATCCGCATCCGGACAAATAGAAGCCCCGGAAATCCATAAATTCCTGATCATGGGAGAACTTTCCCTGGACGGTAGCGTACAACCGATAAAAGGGGCCTTACCCATTGCCATTCAAGCCCAGGAAGAGGGCTTTTACGGTTTTATTCTTCCCGAGGCAAATGCTAAAGAAGCCGCTGTGGTCGGGAAACTAAAGGTATTTGGGGTGCACAACATAGAAGAGGTGATTGATTTTTTCAATAATGCCACTCCTCTTGAGGAAACGGTGATCGATACCCGGGTGGAGTTCTATAAAAACCTGGACTTTCCGGAGTTTGATTTTGCCGATGTAAAAGGCCAGGAAAGCATTAAACGCTGTATGGAGATTGCAGCGGCCGGGGGGCATAATATCATTTTGATCGGTCCCCCGGGCGCCGGAAAAACGATGTTAGCCAAAAGGCTACCCTCCATTTTGCCGCCCATGACGCTTCATGAAGCATTGGAAACCACCAAGATCCATAGCGTTGTGGGCAAAACAAAAAACGCCGGCCTGCTGGCACAGCGCCCTTTCAGAAGTCCGCATCATACCATCTCGGACGTCGCCCTGGTAGGAGGGGGTACCTATCCCCAACCCGGGGAGATCTCCCTGGCCCATAACGGGGTGTTGTTCTTGGATGAGTTACCGGAATTTAAACGAAGTGTCCTGGAGGTCATGCGCCAACCCCTGGAGGACCGGGAGGTGACCATTTCCAGAGCCCGGTTTACGGTAACCTATCCCAGTAGTTTTATGCTGGTCGCAAGTATGAATCCCAGCCCCGGAGGGTATTTTAATGACCCTGATGCCCCCATCACCACTTCTCCCGTAGAAATGCAGCGGTATTTGGGAAGGATCTCGGGCCCCTTGTTAGACCGTATTGATATTCATATTGAGGTTACCCCGGTACCTTTTGAAAAATTGTCCGAGGACCGCAGGGGAGAGCGCAGTCTGGCGATTCGAAAGCGGGTAGCGGCCGCAAGGGAAATTCAAACCGCCCGATTTAGCGCTTCGCAAAGCGTCCATTATAATGCGCAGATGACCACTCAACAACTACGGGAGTATTGCCCATTGGATACCCCCTCCAAAACCTTGTTAAAGACGGCTATGGAGCGGTTACATCTTTCGGCAAGAGCTTATGATAGAATATTAAAAGTGGCCCGTACCATTGCCGATTTGGAGCAAGAGGAGGCGATCCAAGGGGATCATATTTCCGAAGCCATTCAATACCGCAGTTTGGACCGGGAGGGGTGGTTGGGGTAGTGGGCAGGAGTTACAAACTCGCGCCAGCGGGGGAAAATGTTAAGAAGCTTTTTTATTGACCTCAATTATTCTTTGATTGTTCCGTAGTTGGATAGAAATAACCTTTGAGTTTGAAGAATAATCCATGATAGACTACTGAGATTAAGTTTAGAAAGACGACGAACATGATATAGTGTCTGTTGCAACCTTCTTGCCTCATATCGGATATTATCTCCTGTATGTCAGCTATGGCTTCTTTCCTACAACTTTTTGGGATTAAAACAAATAAGTGAGTGAACTTGTTTGTTTTCAAAACATCGAGATTATCAGATGGTTTTGCCTTTCTCATCACCTCAATTTTATGTTTTATTTCAAATTCTAACTGCTCATTTTTCTCTCTAATATAATCCTCAATCTCTTGCTCAATTGAATGCATCCTATTTGTTCTCTTGATAATTTCAAGTAGCTTGTAAAATTCAATTTTTGTTTTTAGATGGACATTAGATTGATATCCATTTAACCTTTCTGATATTGCCTTTTGTTTCATTGGTAGATCTTTGTACCACTCATCGAAAGAACCCTTATCTGTTTTGGGATGATCCATAGTCTAAGAAAAATTAAGTCCAAACAATGGTATCAGCTCATTCCTTGTGCTTTCAAACACATCACTCCCAAGAGCTGTAATCTTATAGTACTTCCTTCTGCCACCTTGACCAGTTTCGTCGCCCCAATAGCTTTTTACAAAGCCCTTCCTTTCCATAGCTTTTAAACTATTGTAGAGGCTTCCCAAAAGAATCTTGCTTTTGATTTCCTTTAAGATTTGATACCCGTACATTTCCTGTGTTTTTAAGGCAGATAGAATTTTCATCTCCTGCATTGTTAGATTAAAACTCATTGTACTTAACTATTAACTAAATTGAACCTCATGAATATAATTAAAATAATTATAATATCAAACTAATTATAAATGATGTTTTCAGAAAATACCTTGGATTGGGGTGGGGGAAATGAAGGATATTTACCTTAATCTTTGGTAGGTGACTCTTCATCGTCCATAAGCTTGTCCTATGCCTTTGTTAATAATGGATACAATCCGATTACAGATGATAAGAAGGACATTGATAAAGCAAAAAAAACTATCTTAAATAAAACATCGTCAGTAATTGCGAAAATAATAAAACACATTGATAGCTAAATCATGTTGTGCATGTACCTAACCCTCATCCTCTCCCTATAAATAGGGCTTGTCACCAACATGTTAGTTATCTGTTGATTGCGTTGCTTTCTTCGGGTTCGCCAATTTTTTATTTCCTTGATTGAGAAATTGAACCCGTACCTAAATCTGTGAATGACTACATACACTATAAGTCCGATAACCAGAGCTTTCCAATTTTCTGAAAAGAAGTCCCTGACCCCATCAATGTACTGTTGCATAAAGCCAATATAAGAAATCAAAGCATTCTATCAACATTATCCCCATTCTACAAAGGCCCCAGCAGAGGTTAATCGGCCTATGCATGACGGGGAAATGGTCCTTCGTAATAAAATAAGAAAAACGAGAAAGTGTGAAGTTTTACCTGACTCCATGGGCTGAGCAAGAACTTCGCATAGCAGCATAATAAGACTTACTTTTACGACCTTTTTCTATTGTTTTTTTGTCTTCTTTGTAATAGACCCAAAATGCTCTAGCTGCTTTGTTAGTTTTTCTAAGCATATTTGTTGTAAAGTAAAACAAACAACTACAAAGAACCGAGGACGACAATTTCCTACACTGTATCTTTTAAAAGGTGTTCCATAGTATTCCAATTCATCTTCTTATAAAGTAGGAAAAGGTTAATTATTTGGATCCTTAGTTTACAAGGGAATATTATATCCTTTATCTCCAATTTCTCTTTTTGACAGTTTGTTATAGATCCTTTTGAGAAAACTAAGTTCCAAAATCACATCAAAGGTAAAACCGATAAAGAATCCAAATGCCATTTGTATAGAAAGGTTAAAAAAAGCAGTTATCATCATTGTAAAAAGGATAAATAAATAGAACGACCTTATCAAAGTAAGAATGTAACTGATTCGATAGTTTTTACTAACTAATAATAATTTTGCTTTTCTTTTGCGTTCTCTTCTGTTGTTTCTTATCTTCTTTTTTGTGTTATCTCTACCCCTTCTGATTGTGCTTTTTGCAAACGAAAACACTTTCATGATAAGAATATAAAGACCGCTTCCTAAAGCCCCAAGGATGACCATACCCCAAACCGATTCCTTCAAGAATGTTTCCACAACGTTCCAATCCATAAAATGAAAGTACAAAAAAGTTCAAAGTTGTTCAGGTTCAGAGATTGGTCAATTAGACCGTTTTACCACCGAACTCGTTTTAATAGCTGTCTTTATGGAAGCCATGATAACTCTACCTCCGCTTTGCAAAGACCCCACCATAGCGGGGTAAATATACTTTCAGAATAAAAGAAGTGTGAAGCGTGAAGTTTTACCTACCAAAGGGCATGTAAACTTGGCTGTTATCCAAAGGCCGAAAAACCTTCGACACGAACTTCGCACAGCAGCAATCATAGCTATTGTTAGCTACTGTTTTTGATACCTTATTTTGTTACCCATGCTGTCTACCTGTATTGCTTAATAGATTTTCTTTAATTTTAAAGGGTTCTTGTTAAAAATACCAGAAAGTATAATAATCATCAGATTAATGGGTTTACTATTCAAACGTCCTGTATCATTGCGGATCGGGACGAAAGCTACTTTTGCACATGTACCTATTTAAAGTCTTCGCTGATTTGGCGATCCTGTTTCTTTTCTTAATTGTTCTGATGGTAAGCGGCAATGAAGCTGTTACTACCACTCATTCTTCAAGCGAAACCTTCAATGAAAATAGCGATACAACGCTAAAGCATACTACTAAAGTTGTAGATAAAGAACTGCAGATCGCCCTGCAACAGGCCGTTGACGCCTATTTCAGTACCGCCATAGCCTCCGGGGAAGTGGTGGGCGCCGGTGTAAGCATTGTACATGGGGAACAAGTGCTCCTGGCGCACGGATTCGGGATACGGAATAGCCGTACAGGCAAAAAGGTAGACGGGCAAACAGTCTTCCGACTGGGTTCACTTTCAAAGGGATTTACAGGGGTGCTTGCCTCGGATCTAAAGAGTGAAGGAAAGTTGACCTGGGAAGACCGGGTCAGTGACTGCATTCCCGAATTTGAGTTAGGAGATCGGGAGAATACGGATAGCATCACCCTGGCCCATTTATTATCACATACCTCGGGAGCACCCTATCACAGTTACACCAATCTGGTGGAGGCCGGGCTATCCCTGGACGAGATCGCAAGCCGGTTTGTTGCCGTACAGCCCATAAGCAGGCCCGGGGAAATGTATAGCTATCAGAATGCGCTATTTGCGCTTGCGGGGGAAATAATGGAGAGGGTTACCGGACAGAAGATCACCACATCCCTGGAAGAACGCTTTTTCAACCCGCTTGAAATGTGTGCTACCACCATGGATTTTGATGCACTTAGTAAGACAGAGAATAAAGCAAAACCACATGTCAGATCCCGGCGTGGATGGAGATCCGAGAGGCTCACCAACTCCTACTATAACGCCGTTGCCGCCGGGGGCATTAATTCGAACGCGGAGGATATGGCCAAATGGATGCAGTTTCTGCTCGGTTACCGTCCCGATGTAATGACTGGGGAAGCGATACAGGAGGCTTTTACCCCATTTGTTGAGATACCCGGGCGACACAAGTACTACCAGCGCTGGCCCGGACATACGGCCTCGTATTACGGTTTTGGCTGGAGGATCCACACCTACCGGTCAGATACCTCAGGGGTTGAAAGGACCCTATGGCACCATGGAGGAAGTGTTAACCACTTCCGCAACGAAATAGCAGTCTTTCCCGGGGAAGATCTGGGTATTTGCGTACTGCTGAACAACCCATCCAGGATAGCCCAACATGTGATCACTGACCTTTACAGTATCGTTCAGGAGGTCTTTCAGACCCACACAAGCGCAACAACCCTGGATCAGTCGGTGGTCAGCTCCCAAGCTTCCGGACCAGCGGGTACGTAAATCCAATAATCTCCCGGTCGTTTTTCTTGGATATTTCCTTGTCACTCCGCTCTACAATGGCCCCACCAGAAGTTTATCAGCCTTTACATGACGGGTAAATGTGCCTTCGTAGGAAAAGAAGAAGCGCGAGAAGTGCGAAGTTTTACCTGTAATTCATAGGCTGGGCAGAAACTTCCCATAGTGAGGGTTCTTTTGGTTAAAAATTTTCCTTTAACGAGAAGATTTCTTTTTCTATCCGAGATAGACTTTCAAGTATTTCCTCCATTGCTTTAGGTAGGTCTTCGAATTTTGGGTTTTTCATGTCGCTATATTTTGGTTATCAAAGTTTTTAACATTTACTTTGAGTTTCTCCCCCTTTTAACCGTAAAATCAACTTTATGACCGAACAACCCAATATTCAACGGAAAACTGAACAATTTCCTTTCAGAAGAATAGCCAAAGTCTCGTTTATTAAGGGTGGAATAGCCTTGGTATAATCTTTTTGCTTTTGGTTAAGCCAGAGCTTGATAGAGAGAACTACTTAGGACTTTCGATAAAACTAGTTGCAGCAATTTCATTTATGACCATTGGTATTCGAACGCTCTTAAGGGGGTATTTGAAAGAATACAGTTTTAGTTTAAAGGATGTATTCGATAATTCAAGAGGAATAAGAATTAGGTTATTGATGGCCCAAAGGGTAGCCAACGAATATCGTTTGGCAGAAGAATATGTAAGGATATTTGATGCAAAAAATTTTAGTTATTCCGATGTAGAGAAAGGCAAGGTAAAAACCTGGCAATTCATTTTTTTCAGACTGGTTTCCAAAAAAGGACTTTCAGATATATTTGATTATGTACCATATCAGATAACCAATTTTATAAACAATCAATCCAAACCGATATCCGTCTTTGGTTTTCTATTACTTGGCTTATTAGCCTTTGCCTTTATAAGCTATTTGGATATACTAGAATTGAACCTCTTTTGGGTAAACCTGGCTATATTGATTGGACTATTGGCATTTTGGCAACCTTCAAAGGTTGATTATTTGACCCGACAATCACCTTCAAGTTCGATTGCAGCCAAAATGGTTCTATTCATTCTCTTATATGGGTTTACAGTGATATTTTACAAACCCAGTGGTTATTCAATGAATGTACTTCTTTTTGTGATTATTCTATTGTTATTTGGAATAATTGCCTATGCAGCATGGTTATCATTTAAAATTGTGGAAAACGTTTTTGGGCATAGGAAACAAATAAATGTCGAATTGTCAGATATAGATCTAAAAACCATAAGGGTGGCAACTCAGCCAAGTAATATAAAACAACAATTCGAAAACATATTGAAAAAATCAACAGGTTGGTACTTTGGCTTTGATTATGATAAAGAAAACAAAAGTGGTGAGGTAAGAGGAGAACAAAAACACAAAGGAGACTTTAACTTTAAGAACGTATATGAAACCAATCCCAATATAGTCTCTACGGTATATGACTCTGAAACCGAAAAGAAGTTGTCAAAAGTTTATGTCCTAGGGGTTATTCTATTAGTAATAGGATTAGTATTAATATTTGTTGGAATATTGCTTTTTCCAAGAATTGAAGCCTCAAATATTTTGCAAATAAACAGCGAACAGTTATTGAGCTATACAGACGGATTTTTGGTCAGCCTATTCTTTTCATTGATTGGAATTGCTTTGTTTTCTTTCGGAAATAGACTGGTCTATGAGATTTTTATGTTCTTCAATTCTGAAGTCTTTTTTGAATCAAATCTAGTTCTATTTCGGGCAAACGGAAATTATGATGAATATGAGCATATTTCTGGTGGAATAAAAAGGAAAGATACTTTCGCAGACTTTACACCTGATATTGAAGTGTGTCAGATAACGAGCAGCATATTTGTTCATCCATATCTTGAAAGTAAAAGCATCCAAAAATTACCTCGATTTGTGATTCAGATCACCAAAAATGACAACTTACTGAACTTCCTGATAAATGAGTTTAGAAATAATTTGAATCCATATTTAATGGAACTTGATAGTGGCTCCTCTTTCCCTAGAATTGAGGATAAAGGGATAGATGGAATAATTGAAGAAGGAGATAAAGAATAAGTTCATATGGTAAGGGCTCCAAGGGCCCCAGCAGTAGCGGAGATTAGAACCCAGCAGGCAATATCTTTAAAAACAACTCCTGATCTAATCATTTTTAACCCGAATAAAAAAGAAATCCATTTTGTCGAAGTCAAGTGTTGTAGGAGCGATAAGGATAAGTTGGATTTCAAAATGGACACTCAAAATTATTCAAATTGCTATCCAAATACAGTTTTTTATATCATTAGTTGTGAAGGTATTTTGGAAGTTCCTGTTGCAGTATTTGATGAGAGTAGGGAAATAGATATGGCTGGTGATGAAATAAAAAATAGATTTAATGTGCTAAAAAACTCTAGTTTTAAGCTAAGACCCACGGTCATCGAACAACTTCAGGATTTAGCTAGTAAGCTGTTTTTAGCTACTCCAAATAATTCTTTTTGATTGTGAAGAACTGGAGGGTTTTTTCAGAAGGGTTTTATAAATTCTATTATGAAGAGTTTACTAATAAACCTCTTGCAAAATTACTTAAAGAGCATGATCAAATTGAATTACAACTTCGTTCTAATATTGTGGAAAGTGCAAAGCTATTCTTGAAAAATAAAGGAGTAAAAACCTTTACTGGTAATGCATTAAGATACAAAGACACGGTTTACAATATAATTACAGATTTCACATTAAATGGTAGACTATTAAGAATTGGTTTTATAGAAATTGGGGATAAAAAAAATAATGATGTAATAACCCGAAGCATAGATGATATCGGTGAAATCCGGACATTAATTCTGGACTATCCTAAAAAATATCCACTACTTTTCGATGAACTGGCCGATTTTATCTCAATACAAATATGTTCAGCATATCTGGCTCTAAAAAAAGTAATTATCGGTAAAAGCTCTGATTTTCACAGAGACGCCCTTAAGTTACTTTATGAATTTTTTGATGGACATCTCCAGGCCGCCGAGAAATCACATCTTTTAGGAAAACTTTGGTTTGTAGTATTCGAAAATGGAAGCGGTTACTACTCATTTTCGGGAAATATGTATCAGCTTACTTTGGACCATTTTGTTCAAAATCAAAACAATTCGATAAGTCCTTTGCGTTTGACTATATGGATGTCTACAAAAAGGTTGCCTTTTAGCAAATCTTTGTCTAAAGAAAGCTTTGTTGAGCAAAAAACCTTAAGTACAGCATTTGCTCAAGCCAAATACATTGAAGAAGCGTATGAATTCTGGAAGGCAAACTATCTTCTCTTTAAGGACAAAGAGTATTCTGTGACACCTATATGTAAAACTAGAGATTATGTTTTAACCGCTGCCTGTCCGAAAAAGTTTGAAAGCGAATTAGTGGAAGAATTAAGTCTAACTAAAGAGAATTTAGAAACCCAATTCAAAAACAACCTTAAGAATTGTTCAATATGGATTTCCAACGTATCAGATTTTCCCAAACAGAGTCTTAAAGATTCATCTTTGGTGGATATGGCAGCAGATTTAACTGCAAAAACAATTTATTCTTTGCTTGATACATTATTCAAAACCAACATGTAATTGATTTTTAGTTCATCCCGCTCTGCGAAGACCCCATCAGAGATTTATCACTCTTTGGATGACGGGTAAATGCACCTTCGTAGCAAAATAAGAAAAACGACAAGGTGCGAAGTTGTACCTGCCATAGTCAGGTAAACTTGTCTGCCTTTGGAAGGTCGGGCCTACCCTATGATGAGAATTACAGAAGTAAATTAACGTAGAAAAGGGTTGTTTTTTAGCTCAGTTCTTTGTTGTGCTTTCGTTATTTTTTGATTTTATTTAAAAGTTCTTCTAATCCAGTCAACTGCTTATTGTATTGATTGATAATACTTTCTAAGTTTTTTGACATATATTCTTTTTCTAATTCGATGCCTCTGATTGCATTCAGTCCTTTGGTCATAGCAGTAGCAAGTCCTTTTGTTCTTGGGTCAAGTCTAAGATGAGCCAAAACATTGACTAAGGGAAGGAAAAACTCCCTTCTCAAAACAAATGGATTGAAATTGCCTTCTATGAGATAAGGCATTATTTGGGCAGAGTATAAATCCGCAATCGGTCTATATCTTGGGTCATCTAAAGGGTCTGAATTTAATTCTCTTTCGAGTTCAACACCATAATCTTTAAGGGCACTACTAAATTCTTGCAGACTTAAACTTAAAGAAGTAGTGTGTTCCGAAGTTCCCGAAAGGTATCTATTGAATTTTTCTTTTAAAGTTTCATTAAGATGTTCTATGACACTAACATAACCGTGAGTGTTATTTGAAATTTTTACTATTTCTTTAAAGTCAGTTTTTTTGTTATTCAGTTCAATGTACTTTATTAGTTCATTTTTGTCTAGGGACTTAAAGACTTCTCCACTTAAAGATGAAAACACTTCCAAGTTTCGGATTTTAAAATCTTCTTTTTTGTGTTCTTCGGCATATTCTTCAAGAGATCTTATTTGTTTTTTAATTGGTTCTTCTAAACTGCGAAGTTCAACAATCCAACGTTCTCCAGATTTTGTGATTTTCTTTTTATCCGAGCGTTTTTCTATTATTCCTTTAACCCAGATACCGAGAAATAAAGTAAATATTGGTAAGAGATATTTTAGCCAATCAACTTTAGATTTTTCCTTAACCATTACTACCTTGGTAAGGTTGTCTTTAGATACCGGAATTGTCAATTCGTTATTAAATTCAAGTATTATAGTATCTTTTTTTTTCGTTTTTTCAACACTTAATGTGTCCACTGATTCAGGCAAATTATTCTTTTGCTTTATTGAATCAACTTTTAATTTAATCGAATCTTGGCTGTAAAGATTTACTGAAATTAAGACTAGTATTATGGTTATAATTCTGTTCATTATTCGCATTAAGCACAACTTGTTTATATAGATGTAAAATACATCTATATACACCCAAAATAGGAATAAAACCGATGAAAACTATTGTTCTTTACTCTTATAAAAATCAAGTACAACTTCATTCAAATCTCTTTTACATTTAAGCTAAGCCCTTACCCGCCCTGAGAAGGCACAGCCTTCGCAGCAAAATAAGAAAAACGAGAAGGTGCGAAGTTTTACCTGCCAAAGTCTGGTAAATTTGCCTTTCATCCATGGGAAGAGCACGAACTTTGCACAGCAGGAATTATAGCTATTGTTAGCTACTCTTTTTTATACCTTATTTTGTTGTCCGAAAGTATTTTTAAAATTCGAGCTTTTGTGTTGGAAATAGAAGTACCTACCAAACCTCGCACTACCAAAAAGTAAAAAAGTCCAAATAGCGGTATTAATAGGATTTCTCCTTGAAACTCTCCTGACTTACTGAAAAAATAAATTCCAATTATAATTAAAGTGAGCATGATAAATCCAATAGCTCCACCAGAATGGATTTTATAGATCAATCCGTTAATCCTTTTCAATTCCAGCTTACAAAGTCGTTTGTCGGAACTAATATTGACTGCAGATAAATTCACCTTTGCCATATGTCCGGAATTCGGGTCCAAACTCCCAAAAACCAAATTTGGAGTTATATCGAGACCTCCGTTTTCAGAAATCCTTCCGCCTAGGTTGTACCTTTTTTTCTTTATTGCGGAACGAACAAGGTCATAAACTTTATTCATGTCCTCTTCAACAATAAAAGTTTCAGATTTGGTCATTTTAATACTTATTAAAACAATAGCTAGCGGGTCTCGTATAACTGTCAGTTACAGGTTTTGGGTTAGTAATATAAGATTTTAGTCCTTTTACATCGGATAAGAGATGCACTTGTCCTGAATGCAGTATTACGGATGATTTTGGTTTTGCTGACGTGTTGTTATGTCATAGTATTGTACCCGAATTTCTATTATTTCTTGAAAAGAAAATGATTAAAAAAATACCTATGAAAACAAAAACGATCGCAACCCTTTTTTTAGCAACCTTTTTTTTACTAATTCACCATGGTGTAAGCGCACAAACCGGAGATGATGCCCAAATTGATCAACTCTATGAAAAATTCCGTAGCAGTTTTCAGAACCAGGACGCAGCCCTGTTTGCCTCCCTGTACGGGGAAGAAGCGCAATATTTGATCTTTGATGGTGCCATTGGCAATGGGCGGAAAAACTTTGTTCCGGGTATCCAATCCTTTTTGGATGACATCAAAAAAAAGGGAGATACGCTGGACATCAAGTTTCAAATTGAGAAAAGGTTTTTCTCCGATGACAAAACCATGGCGACAGATGTGGGGTATTTTCTTTTTGAGCGAAAGGGATCCGTAGAGCAGGTTGACGTTAGTAAAATGGTAAATGTATTTGTAAAAAGGAACGGGAAGTGGAGCTGGTTGGTAGATATGAGCGGTGAAGCTCCCAGGGAGATGTTCAAGTCCAATACCACCGTTACGAAAATGTATTGATCAAAGAAGGATTTTCTTAAAAAAAATTGGGTAAACCCCACCAGTAGCAGGGAAGTCCTAAAAGTAGCCAGGCTCTGCAAAGGCCCTACGATAGAATGAGCAGGAACGTCGCACAGCAGGTGAATATGCCTGGTTAGAAATTATTCGAAATGAATTCATCAATAAAAAATTTAACTTTAATGATATTCAAGGAAATTTAGTTGGAATATCAAGTTTGATAGTTCACCACTAGATATCAAAGCTTTAAAATAATGTATTTTTACTTACAAAAGAGTATTGATTTTTTGAAATTACGGGACACTTAATTTTAATTCTAAAAAAACGTATTGATGCTCTCCTTTTTTAAAAAAACGCTCATAATTATCTGGAAAGATTCAGTAGGTAGTAAAATAATTGCTGTTGGAATTTTGACTTTAATTGCAATTATTTGGAATCAAATTGATTCTACATCTTTTAATTCTTCAATATTTATTCCATCAAAATACTTAATCGCATTCTGTGTCTTCGTTCTTGTCTTTGGAATTATCTATTTTGTATTGAGATGGCGAAGGATAAAAATTAAAGGACTAGTAAAAAAATATTCTAAGGTTAGAATGTTTAAAAAGGTGTTTTCCAATACAGGGGAAATACCAATTGGTGTCTATAAGCTACATTACCATAAACCGGAGTTCAAATATTTAGTCGAAAACTTGAGGGAAGATAACCTAATACTTAACAAAACTAGAGGAAAAGAAACTAAGCTTAATGATTTAGGTAAAGCTGTATTGTTAAAACTAAAAAAAAACTAACTATTTACCATCTAGTATTTTACTCTGTAATTTTTTATCATTAACAAAAGCTTCTAATAACATGCAACAATGTGCAGACCTACTCCTATTAAGACTTCTGGCAGTATCTAAGAGGCTTTTAGCTATATCTTTGGAAACCTTTACCGCAATATGTTTCCCACCTTTCGGTCTAGGTTCATCAACTCCATTAGGAAATACACTAGGATTCTCAACAGCAAATTCATAAACTTGAATAACAATACTACTCCATCTAACATACCTTCTATTCGCAATCTTTATAATCTCCTCCTTAAGACCTTCGCCACTAGAAGTAGTTTCAATTTTTACATTTTGCATGTCTTCCAAACCCATCGAAATCTTTTAACGTAAAATTAATATTATTAACATAATATCCTATATAAATCGGGAAAAATCGGGAAAAATCGGGAAAGATCGGGAACTACATATTTTTTTTTGATTCAATTCTTGATATACAAAGAAGTATTTACCTACATTGAAGGATATAGTTTAACAGTTTTAATTTGATTTAACAGTATTTCCGATTGTTTTTAATCTATAGTCACTATGAGACAGATTGAAACTTATATTGATTGGTTTGAAAGAATACGATAGTTTAATTTTATTTTGGTCTAATCTCTTTTAGATATAAAGTTGCAATAATTTTAGAAAAGGTGACATCATTTTACAAGAGGGAAAATTCATGTGTACTTTTTTTAATCAATTTCAATCTTGAATTAAGGTTCAGATTTGCTACGTTTAACCAGCAGATTCATACTTATTTGAATTGGAGCTCTAAATATTCTAGAATAGGGATATCTATTCCAGCTTTTCGAAAGTCTACCAGGAGCGGGTAGATTCTTAAAGGGATCAAATACCATCCCAAACCGAAACCGTAACCTCATGAAAAAAACGTAACTTTAGGCTATGCATTTTATGTATCAATATTTTAGCCGGTTTGGGGAGCTTTCCAAGGCAAATATGGATTTTTTGTTGTCCTTGATCAGCCAGGGAACCTTGTCCAAGGGCGAAAAATTGATCGAAGCCCATCACAAAGTAGACAGCATCTACTGTGTGGAAAAAGGATTTTTGCATTATTACACCTATTCCGATTTTGGAGATAGAATTACCTTAAACGTGATAGGCCCGAATACCTGTTGGACGGATTTGGAGAGTTTTTACAATCAGGAACCCACCGCAGGGGAATGCGTTGCCCTTACCGAGATCAAATATTATACCTTGGAACGATCCGATTATATGCGTATTAAATTGGAAAATCCCGAAGTAAACCGTCTTATACAAACCATTACGGAACAGATACTCTCCGCAAAGGTCATTGAAGCCAATAACAGATCAAAAATGACCATTGAAGAACGTTATCTGCATTTACTACACCATAACCCGGCCTTAGTACAACAGGTCCCTGTGGCCATTATCGCGTCTTTACTGGGCACTTCCCGGGAAACCCTGCACAGGATCAGAAGACGACTTGTGGTAGCCTGACCGTTTTATAAGAATGTGTCAATTGACACTGTTTTTTTCAGGATCAGTGTTGAACTTTATGCGTAAGTATAACGGATAACGTTCAAAAACGGGACATCATGAAAAAAATAACACTATGGCTAGGGTTGATCCTTCCCCTGTTGGTGGTAGCCCAGGCGACTTCAGCAAAAAAATTTGAGAATTCTATTCAACTGGCGGAAACCAAAGAAAATGTTTGGAAGGCCATGACCGATTATTCCACCTTTAAGTTCTGGGACGATAACGTTGTGGACGTAAGATGCCCGGAAACTTTAACGAAAAACCAGATTTGCCAGGTGATCGTAAGTTCGGGTGAGATGTTTGAGGTGCAGATTGTGGATATGGTAGAGAACGAATCCTACACGCTTCGGTATAAAGTGTCTTCAGGTAATCTTTTTATCAAAAGATCCTTAAAATCCGATACCCCCGTGGAACTTACCGAAGAGGTATGGTATAAGGGAATTTCAAAAAAGACCTTTGAAAAATACAAAGGGGAAGACTACGCGGAGACCCTTAAGACCCGAATGCTCGATTTTAAAGCCTACGTAGAGCAGGGCACAACCGAAGGCCGTTAGATGACCTTTAAATTGGCTTTCAGCCCCTGGATGATACCCAAAATATACCGCACCGTATCTTCAAGATAGTGGCTTATGGCCACATGCGGTATGCGAATAGTAGTGAATCCGTTTTTAAACGAATGCATGGCCTCTTCCAGGTCGTTTATAGCTTGTTCATGAGTAAGTTGCCGGTAGTGGGTCTCTACTTCTATATTGAGCTTCACCCTTGAGATGGCAATATCCACGGATTTTTGGCCGTCCCACCATTCCAGCATGGGGTAGGTGCCTGCCTCCTTTAAGGCGTAAAACAATTGAATGGCTTCTACCGGGGTATTGTTTTCTTCCATTACCCTTTCCACAAGCCGGCGGTGTCGCTCGCATAAAGGAACACCTAAGGATTTTGTAGTATGATAGCCTAATTCGGGGTCAATACTTTTGTTACAATCGCTGCATGTCATTTAAGTAGCTAAGTTTGGTCAATTTTAAGATTTGGGACTATTATAACTTTGGCATTTTAGGATTCGTATGGCCCTTCGATGTATAACACCCCGATTTTAGACGAAATGCAAATTTTTAGACGAAATGCAGTGGTGAAAAATGGAGAAAGTGTATTTTTCTGATGTTTGATATCCTATGTTTAAAAAATCAGGACCAGGAATTCTAGTAGCAGCGGCTTTTATTGGGCCGGGTACGGTGACCACCTGCACCATTGCCGGGGTGGGCTTTGGATACTCCTTACTCTGGGCGATGCTACTGTCTGTATTGGCCACCATTTTCTTGCAGGAAATGGCGGCAAGGGTAGGCATAGTGACCAAAAAAGGATTAGCCCGCGCCATACAAAGCCAATTGGCTTTGCCCTGGCTGCGACATTTGGTTATTGGTTTTGTACTTATCGCCATTTTTGTGGGCAATGCCGCTTATGAAGGGGGAAATATTGGAGGCGCTGTACTGGGTCTCGAAGCACTTTTTGGCGCTGCCTATATGAACTACTACCCCTGGATAATAGGTGTTATGGCCTTTGCCATTCTATGGTACGGAAATTACAAAGCTCTGGAAAAGATCTTTTTGGGACTCATTGTTTTGATGAGTGTATCCTTTGTAGTGACGGCCCTATTAACCCGACCTGACCTTTTAGCGATCGCTAAAGGGCTTTTTGTACCGCATCTTCCCGAAGGAGGACTGCTTACGGTAATTGCCCTTGTGGGTACCACCATAGTACCGTATAATCTGTTTTTGCACGCTTCTTTGGCAAAGGAGAAATGGCGTTCAACCCGGGATCTGAATCAGGCCAAAAGGGATACGGTGGTAGCCGTAGGCCTGGGAGGCGGTATTTCCATGTGTGTTATCATAGCCGCCAAAGCGATTCCCTCACAGGAAGTCACCGGGGTAATGGATTTGGCCCTGGGACTTGAGCCCTTATTGGGTAAGACCGCTCAGTTTTGTATGGGTGTGGGTCTGTTTGCAGCAGGAATTACGTCTTCCATCACGGCTCCATTGGCGGCCGCTTATGTGGCAGACAGTTGCTTTAACTGGAATGCCCAAAGGAAAGACTGGCGATTTCGTTTGGTTTGGGGGCTGGTGGTATTGCTCGGGGTGTTTTCGCTCTCCTTTGAGGTTAAGCCTATTGAAGTCATTCAATTTGCCCAAATTGCCAATGGCATTTTGTTGCCGGTAATGGCCGTGCTCCTGGTAGGGATCACCAACACTACCCGTATCATGGGTAGCTTCAAAAATACCCTTGTTCAAAAGGTACTCGGGTATTTGATTGTTCTGCTATCTTTACTATTAGGGATCAAAAGTCTGGTAAAAGTGTTTGCAGGAATATAAACCATGACCATCAAAATAGACATTAATGCGGATGTAGGGGAGGGCCTCGGGAATGAGGCAGATCTTCTGCCCTTGGTCACTTCATGCAATATCGCCTGTGGTGGGCATGCCGGGGATATGGATTCCATCCGGGAAACCATTCGTATTGCCCAAAGGCATGCCGTAAAAATAGGAGCCCATCCCGGGTATCCGGACAAAGAAAATTTTGGGCGGAAGGTTTTGGATATTCCGGATACTATATTGCAGCAAAGTATTCGGGAACAATTGGGCAATTTCCATACCATTGTAAATGAGGAAAAGGGCCAATGGCATCATATCAAACCGCATGGCGCATTATACAATAGTATGGTACACGATCCGGGAATAGCGATGGCCTTTTTAGAAGCGGCAGGGGAATACCTGCAAGATCGCTATCTCTATGCGCCATTTCAGTCGGAAGCAGCTAAAATTGCCCGGAACTCCGGTATATCGGTACAATTTGAAGCCTTTGGGGACAGAAACTACAATCCGGATTTGAGTTTGGTTTCAAGAAGATCGGACCGTGCTGTGATCACTACGCCCCAAGCGGTTTTGGAACATGTGGTACGTATGGTGCAACAAGAAAAGGTGAAGACGGTAAATGGGGAAATTCTGGATATTAAAGCGGATACTTTCTGTATTCATGGTGATACGCCCGATGCATTGGAAATATTGGCGTATCTTCATAAAGAATTACCGAAACATAACATTCAAATTGCAAAGTGAGCCAGTTCCCCATAACGCTTAAATCCTTCGGAAAAACGGCAATACTCATCGAATGGCCCAGACAAGTGGATGAGGCTGTTTTAAAACACATTTTAACCTACCAACACTTCTTAAAGACAAAACTGGAGGATTCCTGGGAGATGATCCCGGCCTACAACTCCTTAACGCTTATAAATAGTTATGCCGATTTTGATTATCAAAAAATGAGAGATCAGCTTTTTTCATGGTATGAAATGCCAAAACCTGAGTTGCATTTAAAGCAACACCTTTGGAAGCTTCCCGTTTGTTATGATCTGGAATTCGGAATTGATCTGGAAGCGGTAGCGGAAGCACTGCTGCTGCCCATTCCGGAAGTGATCCGTAAACACACTTCTCACGTGTATACGGTTTATGGCATTGGGTTTTTGCCAGGGTTTATGTACCTCGGAGGATTGCCTAATGCACTGGAAATCAAAAGAAAAAAAACACCGAGATTACGTGTTGCTAAAGGCTCTGTGGGCCTGGCAGGAAAACAAACAGGAGTCTACCCACAAGATTCCCCCGGTGGGTGGAACATTATTGGCCGATGCCCCGTTCCATTATTTAATCCACATGCAGCGGATCCCTGTTTTGCCAGTGTCGGTGACAAGATCCAATTTATCCCTATAGAACGTGCGGAATACGAGCTTCACAAAATTGAGGCGGAAGTCGGCATATATACACCTGAAAAAGAAGAGTTTCATGCTTAAAGTGATTGCCCCGGGTTTCTACACCACCCTTCAGGATGCAGGCAGAAGGCATTGGCGACACAAAGGCGTGCCCGTATCCGGCACTATGGATGACCTCGCCCGGCATCACGTAAACACGCTACTTGAAAATCCTTCCGACGCAGCAGTGCTGGAAATTACCATGACCGGACCAAAGCTGTTGTTTGAGCAGGATACCTACATCTGTATTTCCGGTGCAGATATTTCCCCCGGTTTAAATGAGAACCCGATACAGCTTTACCAGGTATATAAGGTGGTTGCAGGCGACTTGCTTTCATTTGGAAAATTGGTAAAAGGGTTTCGAACTTATTTAGGGATCAAAGGAGGGTTCCAGACGGAGGCTGTACTGGGCAGCGCTTCCCAATATCCGCCCGTCACCGAAAAAAAGACCATTGAAGAAAATGCCGGGTTGTCCTATCCCAAAGTATCGCATTTTGAACCAAGAATACCGCAGATCAAAACGGAAGACTATCTGGATGCATTGGAAATTGAAGTAACCGAAGGCCCGGAGTGGGATCTGCTTACGGATACTCAGAAAAAGTTGTTGTTTGCAACCGATTTTACAGTTTCTAAAGAGAATGACAGAATGGCCTACCGGTTGGAGGAAAAAATAGGAGAGCATTCCTATAGTATGCTTACTTCGGCAGTCTTGCCCGGAACGGTTCAAATGACCCCCGAAGGAAAGCTGATCGTTTTGATGAAAGATGGGCAGACCACCGGAGGCTACCTCCGTATCCTACAGCTTTCTACCCGGGCAATAGCCGTTATGGCACAAAAAAAGACAGCAGATACTCTACGGTTTAAAAGAATTCAGATCCGGTGATACACCGACTCAAAAGGAAGGCGAAACCGGGGACCGTAAACGCCCTTTTCGTCCCGTAAGCCGCAGGCAATTACCATGTTTACCTCGGCACCTCTCGGCAATTTCAGTATACGTTTGACCCGGAGGGTATCACTTCCTTCCATCGGGCAGGTATCATAGCCCAACGCTGCCATACTTATCATAAAGTTCTGCGCCGCCAGACCGGCACTTTTATGTGCTACAATGCGTAGGTCCGAATTCCGGACTTGCCGGTATACCGGCTTAAACAGTCCTATGATCTGAAAGATGCAGTATTTCAGCCCACCCAATATTCCAAAAAGATCGAAATAGACGGTAGGGATCAATTTTTGATAGTAGTTCAAGGCAAATTTCTCCCGCTTGCCGGTTCCTTTATCCCCTTTACTTTCAAAACTTGCTTTTAAAAAGGCAATGTTGGCTTTCGCCCTGGTACGCCATAGGTCTTTTCTGGCCACTACTACAACCATTTGCTGTGCGTATTTGGCAGCGTTTTGTCCCAAACAGGCGTTAACCATCTGCTTTAGTGCTGTAGTATCCGTAATATGGTAAAATTCCCATAGCTGGAGGTTGCTGCTGGTTGCCGCCAATGTTGCGTTTTCAATACAGCTTTTGATTTTTTCCGGGTCCAAAGGGGTCTCCTTAAAAACCCGCACAGACCTGCGGTAGGCTATCGCCTCGGAAACGGATTTTTCCATATTTCCCAAAGATAGCAGATTGGTTTTTATGGTCGCTTTTTTAATTGGGTATTGGATCAAAAAATGATTTAAGCAACTGTTAAACAAATAATTACATTCAATTTTGCTGCGGTGGGTTTAAAAAGGGAAAAACTGTTAAAAATATAGGGTATGCGAATGATTTATCTTTGAAAGCTAAAGAAAATCGCAACGTAGTATCAGGGTATTACTTTTTTTTCAATGGAACTGAACAAATACAGCAAAAATGTCACTCAAGATCCCACGCAACCTGCAGCACAAGCCATGCTACATGCTATTGGTTTAAGCGATGACGATCTGAAAAAGCCGTTGATCGGAATTGGAAGTACGGGGTATGAAGGGAATCCTTGCAATATGCATTTAAATACCCTTTCCGGTTACGTAAAACAAGGCATCCAATCCAAGGAATTAGTAGGACTTATTTTTAATACCATAGGGGTTAGTGATGGGATTTCCATGGGAACCTATGGGATGCGGTATTCGCTACCTTCCCGTGATATCATCGCGGATTCTATGGAGACGGTAGTACAAGCCATGAATTATGATGGACTGGTAACCGTAGTGGGATGTGATAAGAACATGCCGGGTGCGCTGATGGCCATGATACGGTTGAACCGCCCCTCTGTTTTGGTATATGGAGGAACCATCGCGTCAGGGTGCTTGAATGACAAGAAATTAGATGTAGTAAGCGCTTTTGAGGCCTGGGGTGAAAAAGTGGCAGGAACAATCAACGAAGAGGAATACAAAGCGGTGATCCAAAATGCGTGCCCCGGAGCGGGAGCTTGCGGAGGGATGTATACCGCCAATACCATGGCATCTGCAATTGAAGCTTTAGGGATGGCCATGCCGTATAACTCCTCCAATCCCGCTACCGGAAAAGAAAAAAAGGAGGATTGCATTGCTTCGGGAAAAGCATTGCGTCATCTTTTGGAAAAGGATATCAAACCTTCGGATATCATCACCAAAGAATCGTTGGAAAATGCCATTCGGTTGATCACGGTACTTGGAGGCTCTACCAATGCGGTCCTGCATTTCCTGGCCATTGCCAAAGCAGCGGGGATAGATTTTGGATTGGATGATTTTCAACGTATTAGTGATACCACACCTTTTTTGGCGGATCTGAAGCCTAGTGGAAAATTCCTGATGGAAGATGTACATCGCGCAGGGGGAATTCCTGCCGTTATGAAGTTTATGTTGGAAAAAGGCATGCTTCATGGGGACTGCCTTACGATTACCGGGAAAACCATTGCAGAGAATTTAGCGGATCTTCCGGGCTTGTCAGAAGGGCAGCAGGTGGTTCATGATCTGGATCACCCCATCAAGGAAACCGGCCATATTCGCATTTTGTATGGCAACGTAGCGGAAACCGGCGCCGTGGCTAAAATAACAGGAAAAGAAGGCCTGTATTTTTCCGGTCCGGCTAAAGTATTTGACGGGGAATTTGAAGCAAATGCCGGTATTAAAGAAGGCCTGGTTAAAAAAGGAGATGTGGTGGTCATCCGCTATGAAGGCCCCAAAGGAGGGCCGGGAATGCCGGAAATGTTAAAACCAACCGCTGCTATTATGGGAGCCGGTCTGGGGAAGGAGGTAGCTTTGATAACCGATGGCCGATTCTCCGGGGGAACACACGGTTTTGTGGTAGGACATATTACCCCGGAGGCACAGGAAGGTGGAAACATCGCTTTGTTAGAGGATGGTGATAGGATCACCATAGATGCCAAAAAGAACACCATTTCCGTGGCCTTGTCATCGGACGAACTAGTGAAACGAAAAGCAAAGTGGAAACAACCTCAACTTAAAGTAAGCAAAGGAAGTCTTTACAAATATGCAAAAACAGTGGCCTCCGCTTCGGAAGGTTGTGTCACTGACGAATTCTAAAAGTGAGCTTATGGAAACGGCAAAAGCTGAACAACAAGTACAAAAAGTAAACACCTCCATCCGAATGTCGGGAGCAGAAGCTATTATTCATTGTTTGTTGCAGGAAGGGGTAGATCTGATCTATGGGTATCCCGGCGGGGCTATTATGCCGGTGTATGACGAACTCTACAAATTTCAGGATAAATTGACCCATGTGTTAACCAGGCATGAACAAGGCGCTACCCATGCGGCACAAGGTTATGCCAGGGTCAGCGGTAAAGTCGGGGTAGCTATGGCTACTTCCGGTCCCGGGGCCACCAATCTGGTTACCGGCCTTGCCGATGCCCAGATAGACTCTACACCCATTGTTTGTATAACAGGTCAGGTGCCGCGGCATTTATTAGGGTCGGATGCCTTTCAGGAAACGGATATTGTAGGGATCTCTACTCCTGTAACCAAATGGAACTATCAAATCACCAAGGCGGCTGAGATCCCTGAGATCTTTGCCAGGGCCTTCTATATTGCCAAATCAGGAAGACCAGGCCCTGTATTAATTGATATTACAAAGAATGCCCAATTTGATGAATTGGACTTCACCTATCAAAAGTGCGTGGGGGTGCGTAGCTACAAACCAGTGCCAAAACCAGATAAGGGCGCTTTACAGGAGGCAGCGGTACTTATCAACCAGGCAAAACGACCCTATATTGTCTTTGGTCAGGGGGTTATTTTAGGTGAGGCAGAGGAAGAGCTCAAGGCATTGGTGGAAAAAACGGGTATTCCTGCCGCCTGGACCATAATGGGGCTATCCGCTATGGATACGGATCATCCGTTAAATGTGGGGATGGTAGGTATGCACGGGAACTATGGCCCCAATGTGCTCACCAACGAGTGCGATGTTTTGCTGGCCATCGGAATGCGATTTGACGATCGGGTGACCGGAAAATTGGATACCTACGCAAAACAGGCCAAGGTGATCCACTTTGAAATTGATCCTGCAGAAGTGGGCAAGAACATAAAACCGGATGTGGCCGTAATGGGCGATTGCAAAGAGACGCTATCCTTGCTATTGCCTCTGGTGAAGAGCAATAGTCATGAACAGTGGCGGGCAGAATTTGATAAAAAATATGAGGAAGAGTTCACCACCGTGATCCAACAGGACCTGCATCCTGAAAAACCGGGGCTAACCATGGGAGAGGTTATTGAGGAGATCAATTTGGCTTCCGGGCATAAAGCGGTAATTGTTACCGATGTGGGTCAGCACCAGATGATCGCATGCCGGTATGCTAAATTCAAGCAGTCTAAAAGCAATATTACTTCAGGTGGCTTAGGCACTATGGGGTTTGCACTTCCCGCTGCAATAGGGGCTAAAATGGGAGCGCCTGAGCGTGAGGTGGTAGCTGTAATTGGCGATGGGGGCTATCAGATGACGATCCAGGAGCTCGGTGTCATATTTCAACATCAGTTGGCTGTAAAGATAGTGGTATTGAACAATGACCATTTGGGGATGGTACGTCAGTGGCAGGAACTCTTTTTTGAAAGCAGATACGCTTCTACCGTCATGACGAATCCGGATTTTGTGAAGATTGCCGAAGGCTATCATATTAAAGCGAATCGGGTAAACGAACGTACGGACTTAAAAACGGCGGTTCAGGAAATGATGGCGTTTAAGGGGCCCTATTTCCTGGAAGTGGTGGTGGAAAAGGAGGATAATGTGTTTCCAATGATCCCTTCAGGCGCCTCAGTATCCGATATTCGGTTAAAATAGGGAGACACAAGGCTATGCAAAAACCTTCGGTGTACGATGCCCTTCTGGCAAAATCCGGGGAAATTGGATTTACCATGGGTTCGGATATTGGTTTTGGAAACTTGCTAAAGACGTTGGTGGCTTCCAAAACCAAAGGTAATTTTTTGGAATTGGGAACTGGAACCGGCCTTTCATTAGCCTGTATTGTGGCAGGAATGGACACGGATTCCAGGGTGATCTCTTTAGACAACGATGCGGCCCTGGTGGAACTGGTAAGCACCTATTTTGCAGAAGACCAAAGGGTTACTATCATTTGTGAAGATGCTGCAGTTTGGATTGAAAACAATCAAAGGAAGAGATTTGATTTGATCTTTGCAGATGCCTGGCCCGGAAAGTTCAGTCAACAAAACGAAGTAATCGCATTGCTGAAACCCGGAGGCTTTTATGTGGTAGATGATTTGTTGCCACAGTTCAATTGGCCCCAGGGACATGAAGTTAATGTTGAAAACTTTACGAGGGCTTTAGCGGAAAGGAAAGATATGGAAGTTGTGAATATGGATTGGTCAACAGGGATTACTATAGCAGTGAAAAAATAGATATATGGAAAAGCAATGGTTTACCATTTCCGTCTATTCGGAAAACAGTGTGGGATTATTGAACAGGATCTCCGGTATATTTTTAAAGCGACACATTAATATAGAGGGATTAAATGTTTCAAAATCAGAAATTGAACATGTTTCTAAGTTTACAATAGTTGTTTTTACCACGGAGGACTGGACCCGTAAAATAGTACAACAAATAGAAAAGCAGGTAGAGGTGATTAAAACGTTTTATCACACGGATGATGAAATTGTTTATCAGGAGTCTGCGCTTTTTAAAATAAAATCCGCTTTGCTTTTTGATGAGCCTCAAATTCAAAATGCCATCAAAGAAAGTAACTCCAAAATTGTAACCGTTCACCGGGAATTCTTTGTTTTGGCTAAAACAGGAAGACGACATGAAATTGATGAAATGCATGATCGGCTGGAGCCCTTTGGTATCATGCAATTTGTACGTTCCGGACGGATTGCCGTTACAAAGGCAGAGATGCGGATAACCGAACTTTTAGAAGAATTTCAATTAAACAATAACTAAGTACTAAGGCTTTTAAAATGACAAACTACTTCAATACACTATCCTTGCGAGACCAATTAAAACAATTGGGGAAATGCCGATTTATGGACGTTCACGAATTTTCTGATGGTGTAAGCGCATTGAAAGGAAAGAAAATTGTGATCGTAGGCTGCGGGGCACAAGGTTTGAACCAGGGATTGAATATGCGGGATTCCGGACTAGATGTTTCCTACGCATTGCGGCAGGCAGCGATCCGGGAGAAAAGGCAATCCTATCAAAACGCCGTAGAAAATAACTTTACCGTTGGGACCTATGAAGAACTGATCCCGAACGCAGATTTGGTCATTAACCTTACCCCGGACAAGCAACACACCAATGTGGTTAGCGCCGTTATGCCTTTAATGAAAAAAGGAGCAACCTTGTCGTATTCCCATGGCTTCAATATTGTGGAAGAGGGAATGCAAATTCGGGAGGATCTGACAGTAATCATGGTAGCACCCAAAAGCCCGGGTTCTGAAGTGCGAGAAGAGTATAAAAGAGGATTTGGCGTCCCTACATTAATTGCCGTCCACCCGGAAAATGATCCGGAAGGAAAAGGATTGGAGCAGGCCAAGGCCTATGCGGCAGGTACGGGAGGCCATAAAGCAGGCGTACTGGAGTCCTCTTTTGTGGCCGAAGTAAAATCGGACTTAATGGGGGAACAGACCATTCTTTGCGGTTTGTTACAAACCGGATCCATTTTAAGCTTTGATAAGATGATTGAAAAGGGGATAGCCCCGGGGTATGCCTCCAAATTGGTGCAATACGGCTGGGAAACAATAACCGAGGGGCTAAAACAGGGCGGCATTACGAATATGATGGATCGCTTGTCCAATCCGGCAAAAATCAAAGCCTTTGATCTGGCCGAGGAAATGAAGCAAATAATGCGCTCATTGTTTGAAAAGCATATGGACGATATCATGAGTGGACATTTTTCCAAAACCATGATGGAAGATTGGGCGAATGATGATAAAGACCTGCTAAGCTGGAGGGCGGCAACGGGAGAAACCGCTTTTGAAAAGACCCCGGCGGGAAATGAGGCTATTTCGGAACAGGAATACTATGATCACGGGGTATTATTAGCGGCCTTTGTTAAGGCGGGAGTGGAACTGGCCTTTGAAACCATGACAGAATCCGGGATCATTGCAGAATCCGCCTACTATGAATCCCTGCATGAAACCCCATTAATTGCGAATACCATCGCACGAAAAAAACTATTTGAAATGAATCGTGTCATTTCCGATACTGCGGAGTACGGATGTTATCTGTTCGATCATGCCTGTAAACCCCTGTTGGCCGATTTCATGAAGCAGGTGGACACGGATGTGATTGGTAGAAAATATGGAGAAGGCAGTGATCATGGCGTAGATAACAGAAGGCTGATTGCGGTGAACAAGGCCATTCGGGAACATCCGGTGGAAGTGGTTGGAGAACAACTCAGAGCGTCAATGACCGCAATGAAACCTATAGGATAGAGATAGTACCTTTGGACCGCTGTAGCAGGTCAAAAAAATAAGCAATGGAGGACATCACAACAACATATTTTCCTCAAATAGCGGATATTTATCGGGCAGCTAAGACCATAAGAAAGGTAGCCCGGGAAACACCGCTACAGCAAAGCATTCGGTACTCCATGGAATTTAATGCCAGCGTATTGCTTAAAAGGGAGGATTTGCACAGGGTCCGTAGTTATAAGATCCGGGGGGCGTTTAACAAGATCAGTTCGCTGAATAAAGATCAGTTAAGCAATGGAGTGGTTTGTGCCAGTGCCGGAAATCATGCGCAGGGAGTGGCTTTTGCCTGTAATCATCTCAAGGTGAAAGGGACGATTTTTATGCCTGTGGTGACACCGAAACAGAAAATTGATCAGACCCAAATGTTTGGGGAAGAATGGGTGAAGATTATTCTAGAGGGCGATACCTTTGACGATTCCTACAAGGCGGCCAAAGCAGCCTGTGAAGCCGGAAAAAAGACATTTGTTCATCCTTTTGATGATCCCAAAACAATTGAGGGACAGGCTACAGTGGGCTTGGAGCTCTTAGAACAATCCGAAACACCCATAGATTATGTTTTTGTAGCTGTGGGAGGGGGCGGACTGGCTTCGGGCCTTATCGGAGCTTTTCAGGCTTTAAGCCCGAACACTAAAATTGTTGGGGTGGAGCCGATGGGAGCGCCTTCCATGAAAACCTCCATTGAGAAAGGAGAACTGGTAGAATTGAAGGAAATAGATAAGTTCATTGATGGCGCTGCGGTACAGCGAGTAGGAAGATACACTTTTAACATTTGTAAGGATCATTTGTATAAAATGGTCACCGTTCCGGAAGGCAAGGTATGCCAGACCATTTTGGATCTTTATAACAGGGATGCCATTGTGGTTGAGCCCGCGGGCGCATTAACTATCGCTGCACTACACAGTTTCAGGGAAGAAATTAAAGGGAAAAAAGTAGTATGTATCGTTAGTGGTAGTAACAATGATATTACCCGTACTCCTGAGATTAAAGAACGTGCCTTGCTTTACGGGAGATTAAAGCATTATTTTATTGTGCGTTTTCCTCAGCGGCCGGGAGCCCTTAAGCAGTTTGTAGCAGAAATCCTGGGCCCTGATGATGATATCACTCATTTTGAATATTCCAAAAAATCCAGCAAGGAAAATGCCCCGGCAATTGTGGGGATTGAGTTAAAATCTCCAGAAGATTTGCAACCGCTTATGGAGCGGATGAAGGCCAATAATTTCTATGGCGATTATTTAAATGACAAACCTGATCTGTTTCAGTATCTGATCTGATTTTTTGGTTTCTCGAAATTGAGGTGCCTCGAAATTCATTATTTTTGTTTAATATATTTATCAATATACTTAAACATTTTTTAATTCCATATTTGAAACTTTGCTATGTCTGACGTAATTCGTATTCCTCAAGAATTTCAAATTGAAAACCAAATTCACCAGCGTCACTATTTGGTCAACGGAGAATTAAAGCATTGGGAAGGCCCAACAAGTGCAGTGATTTCCACGATTTCATCCACGGAAGAATATCAACAGACCGTTTTAGGAAGTATACCAACAAATGGTGAAGCAGAAGCGATGGAAGCTCTGGATGCGGCATTAGGGGCATGGGGACAGGGTCAGGGCGTTTGGCCCACTATGAAAGTGAAAGATCGTATACACTGTATGGAAGCCTTTGTTCGGCAAATGGAGACCAAAAGAGAAGAGGTGGTAAAGCTTTTAATGTGGGAGATCGGGAAATCCAAACCGGATTCCTACAAGGAATTTGATCGGACAGTAACTTACATTTATGACACCATTGAGGATTACAAACAGTTAGATCGCGACGCGGCTAAATTTCATAAACACGATGGTGTTTATGCCCATATACGAAGGGGCCCTTTAGGGGTGGTACTCTGCCTGGGACCTTATAACTATCCGCTAAATGAGACCTTTACCTTGTTGATCCCGGCTTTGATAATGGGAAATACTACAATTTTTAAACCAGCAAAACATGGTGTATTGTTAATAACCCCCCTTCTTGAGGCTTTTCAAAGTAGCTTTCCCAAGGGAGTGGTCAATATTTTGTTCGGTCGTGGCAGGGCTATTGCGGGCCCCATCATGAAAACAGGAAAAATAGATGTTTTGGCATTAATAGGGCATAGCTCTTCCGCTAATGCTTTGGTCAACCAGCATCCCAAAAGTAATAGGCTCAGACAGGTATTGGGCCTGGAAGCTAAAAATCCAGCTATAATTCTTCCCGATGCCGACCTGGATCTGACCGTTAAAGAATGTATCTCGGGGACCTTATCTTACGGCGGACAACGTTGTACGGCTTTAAAAATAATTTATGTGCATGAGGCAGTAAGGGAACAATTCCTGCAAAAGTTCTCAGAGGCTGTAGATGAGCTTACCTACGGTAATCCATGGGATGAAGGGGTACAATTGACACCACTACCGGAACCGGGAAAACCTTCTTATATCAAAGAATTAATAGATGATGCCTGTGCCAAAGGTGGGAAGATCATTAACACCAAAGGTGGAGAACAAACCCAAAATTTTATTTGGCCTTCCATAATTTATCCTGTTACCAAGGACATGCGTGTGTATGAAGAGGAGCAATTTGGCCCGGTAATCCCGGTAATTTCATTTACGGATATTGCTCAACCATTGGATGATATGGCGGAGAGTAATTACGGGCAACAAGTGAGCCTTTTCGGTAAGGATGTCCACTCCTTATCCCCATTGATCGATACCCTGGCTAACCTCGTATGTAGGGTAAACCTTAATAGTTCTTGCCAACGTGGACCGGATGTGTATCCTTTCACAGGGAGAAAGGACTCTGCACAATCTACCTTAAGTGTTCATGATGCGCTGAGATCTTTCAGTATTCGGACCTTTGTGGCCTTCAAGGATAATGGGTTGAACAATGAAACGATTGAACAGTTGCTGGAGGCCAAAGCGAGTAACTTTTTAAGTACGGACTACATTCTTTAATAGCGGTATTCCCTTACCATGACCTGGCATACCTCAAAAATAGCTATTTGGGAGAGCCGACCGATAAGGACTATCTTTAACAGCACATTGACATACTTTAACAGATGCCTAACGCTGTTCAAGGTCCAGTATGAATAATTTGGGAACTCAACCTAAGTTTATTCGCTAATCAATAAAAAACGAACACATGAAATTACCCGTTCCAAAGGTAATGGTCGTAGGGATAATGATTTCCCTGGCCTTCATCTCAGTTAGCAATGCCCAATTGGATTTACCCCGGGGCAGTCAAATGGCTAAGATCTCACAACGTATTGGTACTACAGACATTACCATTGTGTATTCCCGCCCCAGTGTAAACGGTAGGGAAATATGGGGACAATTGGTCCCTTACGGAATGAATAATCTGGGATTTGGAACAGCCGAGGAATCCCCGTGGCGGGCAGGGGCCAATGAAAACACTATTTTTAAGACTACTCATGACATCTCCATTGGAGGAAAGAAATTACCTGCCGGTAAGTATGGATTGCATATGGTAATTAATGAAGACAATACGGCCAAAGTGATCTTTTCCAGGAACCACGGTGCATGGGGGAGTTACTTCTATGATCCTTCGGAAGATGCCCTTCAAGTGGATGTTGTTATGACGGAAGTCCCTCACGTTGAACAGCTCAGGTTTGAATTTAATGAAGTAGCGGCTACTTCGGCGGTCGCTTCCCTGAACTGGGAAAAGAAACAGATCCCATTTAAAATTGAAGTTCCGGTAACCGATATCGTTTTGACTGAGATTCGTTCCAAGATGCAGAATCAGGCAGGGTTTAATCGGCAAACCTGGGAACAAGCCGCTAACTATGCCTTGAATAATGGGGGAGACCTGGATGAAGCGATGGGATGGATAGATGCGGCTATAGCCGGGCAGTTTTTTAGCCAGAAGAACTTCAATAATCTAGCTATTAAAGCTCAGATCCTTACCCAGAAAGGTAAGACGGCAGAAGCGAACGCCATAATGCAGGAGGCGATGCCTTTGGGCACGGTATTTCAGGTGCATGGCTACGGAAGGCAACTGATTGCGACCGGACAAAAGGACAAAGCCCTGGAAGTGTTTAAGTGGAATGCTAAAAATCACAAAGGACAATGGCCGGTGGATTACGGCTTAGCTCGCGGGTATTCTGCGGTAGGGAACTATAAAACGGCGCTTAAGCACTTAAAAATTGCGGAAGGCCGGGCTCCGGATACACAAAATCAAAATGCGATAGCGACTAACGTGGAAAAACTGCAAGCAGGAACGGACATCAATTAAATCATCCTATCATCAATCGTGGAAAACGTCCAACAATATGTTGGGCGTTTTTTAGCTGATATACCCCCAAAGCGCTTTATCCTTAACCAAATGTATATATGCTGTTCGAATCGGATAGTTTTCCGGTTTTTCTAATTTCGGATCGTCCGTTAGGGTTTGAATTGCGTGATATCGTGCCAGTTTCAAAATAGGATTGTCTTTTACGATATCCGCGATTTTCAAATGTAGCAACCCGCTTTGTTGAGTGCCCATCAAATCCCCGGGACCTCTGAGGTTAAGGTCTACCTCTGCTATTTCGAAACCATCGTTGGTCCGGCACATGGTTTCCAATCGTGTACGGGCATCTTCACTTAACTTATGGCTTGTCATTAAAATACAATAACTCTGATCTGCGCCCCGACCTACACGGCCTCGCAATTGATGCAGCTGTGATAGGCCGAAACGTTCTGCACTTTCAATCACCATTACCGAAGCATTCGGAATATTTACACCCACTTCTATCACTGTGGTAGCCACCATGATATGCGTTTCCCCCTTAACAAAACGCTCCATTTCATAGTCCTTGTCCTTTGGCTTCATTTTACCATGAACGATGGAAATCTGATAGTCCGGCAGCGGGAATTCCCGTGAAATGCTTTCATAGCCATCCATCAGATCTTTGTAGTCCAGAGCCTCGCTTTCCTGAATTAGCGGATATACTACATAGGCTTGTCGCCCTTTTGCGATCTCTTCTTTTAGAAACCGGAACACATTGAGTCGGTTTGCATCATAACGATGCACCGTTTTTACCGGCTTACGTCCGGGAGGGAGCTCATCAATAACCGAAATATCCAAATCGCCATAGAGGCTCATGGCCAGCGTACGGGGTATGGGGGTAGCGGTCATGACTAAAATATGCGGGGGAATAGGATTTTTACGCCATAACTTGGATCGTTGGGCTACACCAAAACGATGCTGTTCGTCAATGATGGCCAATCCCAATTGTTTGAACTGTACTTTGTCCTCCAAAACCGCATGGGTGCCTACCAAAATATTAAGGTTCCCATTTTCCAACTGGTTGTGCAGTAGCGTGCGTTCTGCCTTTTTGGTAGAACCGGTAAGTAATGCCATTTTCACCTCCATTTTTCCCAGGAGTTCCTTTAGGTTGTTGTAGTGTTGTTGGGCCAGGATCTCCGTTGGGGCCATCAAACAAGCCTGAAAGCCATTATCCATAGCCAAAAGCATACACAGTAAGGCCACTATGGTTTTTCCGGAGCCTACGTCACCTTGTAAGAGCCGGTTCATCTGGGCGCTACTCCCCATATCCTTTCGGATCTCTTTGATCACTTTTTTTTGGGCATTGGTCAATTCAAAAGGCAAATGGTCCTCGAAAAACGTATTAAAATACGTCCCTACCGTAGTAAAGGGTAAGCCTTTTATTTTTTGCTTACGTGCTGCTTTTTTGGAGAGTAGCTGGAGTTGTACAAAGAAGAGCTCTTCAAACTTCAACCGGAATTGTGCTTTGGCCAATAATTCCTGACTTTTAGGAAAATGGATATTCAATAGGGCCTCTGCTTTGGGAATCAGTCGGAGTTCCTCGATCAAGACAGGGGATAAGGTCTCCGGAAAATTGGCCCGGGTTTCCAGAAACAACTGCTGTATCATTTTGGAAAGGACGCGATTGGTAATGCCCTTGGCACTTAGTTTTTCGGTTGACGGGTAAATAGGTTGCATGGCTATTTTAAGCCCGGCCTGGTGCTCTTTTAAGAGTTCCATTTCCGGGTGAGGCATGGAAAAAGTACTCCCATAACGATTTACCCGACCGAATACCACATAGGGCGTATTGAGCTTTAAGTTTTCCCGGATCCATTTATGGCCCCGGAACCAAACCAGTTTCATCTCCCCGGTTTCATCTACAAAGGAGGCTTCTAATCGTTTCCCACGTTTTTGGTCCACGGTTTTTAGGTGTACAATTTTCCCCACCACTTGCACATCTGCACCGCTGTCCCGAAGTTGGTTGATCTTATAATAGTGCGTCTTATCCAGATAACGGTTGGGATAGAGCTGTAGCAGATCCCCGAAAGTAGTGAGTCCCAATTCCGTACCAAGGGTTTCTGCCCGGTTGGGGCCAACGCCTTTTAAATAGACCAGCGAAGTGTGCAAAACATTGGCTTGCATCTAGCGAAAATAGCTAAATTGGCTTGACTTTTGTTACAACTTCACCATGAGACTGTCCCTGCTTCCTTTTGCCTTTTTGATCGTTCAAGCTTATGCTCAAAAGCAACCCCATCTTGATTTCACCCGTGTTGAAGCGGAAATAAAGCCCTATTCTGATAATAGGATATCCGGGATTGTTCGTTATGATTTTACCGTTAATAGCAGTGTGACATCAATATCCTTTGACGCTGTTGATATGGAGTTTTCCAATGTTTATTTGGGAACAAAAAAAGTAACGGATGAGATAGAATATGATGGCAAAACACTGCAACTGAAAGGTAATTTAGAAAAAGGGAAGCATAAGGTCACATTTGGTTTTGTAGCAAAACCGAAACAAACGGTCTATTTTATGGGTTGGAACGATCACCTTGAAGGGAATGATCAGATATGGACACAGGGACAGGGCAAATATACCAGCCATTGGTTGCCCAGTTTTGATGATATGAACGAAAAAGTGGAATTTGACCTGACTTTTCATGTTCCTCCCAAATACACGGTGATTTCCAATGGAAAATTAAAGGAGGTCAAAACAACAGACACCTTAAAAACTTGGAAATATGACATGACCCAACCCATGAGCAGTTACCTTACCGCTTTTGCAATAGGTGATTTTGACAAAAAGGTGATGTACTCCGCCTCAGGCGTTCCTATCGAGTTGTACTTTGAACCCAAAGACAGCCTCAAAGTTGAGCCCACTTACAGGCATTCCAAGGCAATTTTTGACTTTTTGGAAAAGGAAATAGGAGTAGCCTATCCCTGGCAGAATTACAAACAGGTTCCCGTACAGGATTTTTTATATGCAGGAATGGAAAATACGGGCTGCACCATATTTTCAAACCAATATGTTGTTGATTCTATCGCTTTTATCGACAAAAACTATGTTAATGTCAACGCCCACGAATTGGCCCACCAATGGTTTGGCAATCTGGTTACGGAAGTTAGCGGGAAACACCATTGGTTACACGAAGGTTTTGCTACCTATTACGCCTATCTTTCAGAAAAACAACTGTTTGGAAACGCTCACTTTTACTGGAAGTTGTATGCTACCGCCCAAACCTTGAACAAAGTGTCCGGGGAAGGAGAAGGGGAGGCCTTGACAGACCCCGGTGCAGGTAGCCTTACTTTTTACGAAAAAGGGGCCTGGGCTTTGGTAATGCTCCGGGAAAGAGTAGGGGAGCTTACTTTCCGGCAGGGTATAAAAAGCTATTTGGAAAAATATGCTTTCAAGAATGCGACAATTTCCAATTTTTTAGCGGTAATGACGCGCGTAGCGAAAGAGGATTTGTCTGATTTTCGGGAAGAATGGCTGGAAAATGATGAGTTTCCCTGGGAATCGGTAAAGAACTATCTGGCAAGCAAAGAACCCTCCCTAAAGCTGTTTTTTGAATTGCAGGAAAAGGTTAAGGATACAAAGGTCACTGACCAAAAATTGCATCAGTTCTTCAATTCGGAAACTCCCGAACCTTTGAAACGACAAATCCTTTTTGAGTGGTATCAAAAGATACCGGATTCTTCTCTGGCAAAAATTATTCAGCATGAACCTCTAAAAGTAAGGCAGGCAGCGGCTTTGGCCATACCAAAGATTCCGGAGCAGATGAAGTCAGAGTTTGAAAGCATGCTTTCGGATCAGAGTTATGTAACCCAGGAAGCGGTGCTGTTTAAATTATGGGAAGCCTTTCCCGCGAACAGAAGCAAATACCTGGATCAACTGGATGGCGTAGTCGGACTTCCCAACAAAAATGTCCGTTTACTTTGGTTGACCCTGGCGTTAGTTACTCCGGAGTATCAACCTGAAAGCAAAAAGGCTTATTTTGAAGAACTCAACGGTTACACTGCGGAACAATTTAATTTTGAAGTACGGCAATTGGCCTTTCAATACCTGTATCAAATAGGTGCTTTGAGTGATGTTTCTCTAAGAAATCTTATCAAGGCGTGTGATCATCATGTTTGGCAGTTTAAGAAATCCTCAAGAAATTTAATTCGGGAATTGAACAAGTCCCAGGAGGGTAAAACCCGCTTGAACGGTATAAAAATAGTTTTGCCAGATCAGGAAAAACAACTATTGGAGAAAGTAATTACGCCATGAAAGCTCTGGTCATATCAGGAGGAGGAAGTAAAGGGGCCTTTGCCGGAGGGGTGGCCCATTATCTGATTGAAGAAGCAAAAAAGGAGTACGATATCTTTGTGGGTACCTCAACGGGAAGCCTGTTAATATCCCATTTGGCTTTGGGGAAAATTGATAAAATAAGGGAGATCTATTCTTCGGTAGACCAGGAGAGTATTTTTAATAGTTGTCCCTTTGTTATTAAGCGCAAACACGGTTCGGATTTCATTGCCATTAACCATTGGAATATTGTCAAAAACTTTATTCAAGGGAAAAGGACCTTTGGCGAAAGTGAGAACCTTAGGGAATTGATCCGAAACAGTATCAACCGGGAGGAATTTGAGGTGTTAAAACGCGGATCTAAAGACATTGTAGTCACCGTTTCCAACCTCTCCCTAAACCAGGTAGAATACAAATCCATTAATGATTTTGATTATGACGAATTTTGCGACTGGATTTGGATATCCTCCAATTATACGCCTTTTATGAGTTTGGTACGGAAAAATGGATGTGAGTATGCAGACGGTGGTCTGGGCAGTTTGGTTCCGATAGAAGAGGCGATAAAACGAGGTGCCAAAGAAGTGGATGTGGTGGTACTCCGTACCGAGGTGAGTTATTACAATCGTATGCCTTCCAGGAATCCTTTTGAGTTGTTAACCAGCATGTTTTCCTTTGTTTTGGATCGCATTGAGAATCAAAATATCCGTATTGGTAAGACGGTGGCCAATCAACATGATGCCATTATTAATTTGTATTATACGCCTGTGGTACTTACCACTAATTCATTGATCTTTAATAAAGAAAAAATGATCTTATGGTGGAAGAAAGGGTATTTATATGCCAAGAATAAGAACACGGAAAGCATGCCTATTGAACCGGATTTACAGGAATAACCTATAGCGGGTTGAAGTAATCAGATTAATTACAGAAATCCACTACGATTAACTGCAATTGCTCACCACAGCGCACTTATTTCCTTCTTTACAAAGCTCAGAGCCGTGGCTGAAGGAGACTGCTTATCCATGGTTTGATTAAGAATATCTTCCCTTAGTTTATCTGCCGTTTCGGATTCGCTCATACCGGCTGATCTGATAATCTGAATGGTGGCGCTTTTGGCAGCTTTGATAATATTCCAGCACTCATCGCTCATGTAAATTTGTTGGGAAAGGTTATGTTCAAATTCCTTCTCAATTTGTTTTATCAGGAGGTTCTCATAGTTGGATTTATCCTGACCTTTAGGCGCAACACGCACTACGAGGTTGTTAATGGCGATTCTCTCCAGGAAAAGGGCCATACGCTCATAGGCCTGCAGGCGTACGGGTAGGGTATCTTTTTGCGAGTCCTTGTGCAGCAAAAAACGCCTTCTTCCTTCCTCATTCCGGGTATGTAACCGAAAAAAATAGAAGGCAACTGCTCCTGTCACAACAGCAGGTAATAAATACGCAAATAATTGAAGGATTTGATCTCCGTTCATGGCTTGGTTTGATTTTAATGGAATAAGAACGGTTTTTTATAGGTTAAAGTATACCAGGGGTACTACTTAAACTCGCCTTTTACCATTTCATAAAATTTGTTGCTATCCGAAGCCAGGCGAATAAGTATCCCTTCTTTAAAATTGCCATCCCTAGCCAGTAGTTGTAATCGTTCAGGAGTAACCCCTTCAATGGTCGAAAGGTGGTTAGCCACAGCTAACATTTGAGTATAGGTGAGATCAAACTCTCCTGTGATGTTCAAACCTTCGATGGAAATAGCCCTTTCCGGGTGTGCTACAATGAGCTGGCCCACTTTATCCAGAAATTCAGTAGCCCCTTCGGAAAGCACAGCAGTGGTATCTCCCCCAAAAAGGAAATCAAGGCTGTTGGAAATAAGCACGCTCCCATTACTCACGCCTATTTTTGCATCCGGACCTAACGTTTGTTTGGCCTGGGTTAGAATGACAATGGCAATGGAATCATTTTTTGAGAAAGTATCAGTAATGATGCGTAGTTGCTGTTCTTTTTCCTTTAAGCTGGCCAACGCTTTGTTTACCGTTTCGGAACTTTGTTTGGATACCTTGGAAAAGCTGGTAAGGTTTTGTAACAAGGTTTGGTTGGCATCTTTTAATTCTGTGTTCTCTTCTTCCAGAAGCGTTATCCTGGAAGCATCCGCATTGGCTTTTCGGGTAGCCCTGGAAACGGAATCGTTGAGTGACGAAATGGTAATTTCCAATTCGTCAATTTTTTCCAGGAGTTCCCGTTTTTTCTGTGCCTGAGCTGTGAATAGAAGACCGATAAATAAGATAAGTAGCGTAATTTTCCTAAGCATATACTATCATTTAATGCCCCAAAGATACATAGTCAATAGAATTCTTCGGCACCCTTCAGTTACTAAAAATCATAATAGTATAAGAGATACCAAAGCTGGTAGGGGCCCTTGGAGTCAACAGCTTTAGGCAACCAGGGTAGTGTTACCGACCAAAAAATGAGAAAGACATACTTCAATTGTGTTTATAAGTTTTACAATTGCCGTGGAGCCATTTAAAAGGGTTGTACGCACAATTGATGTTTACAACTAATAGGGCGGAGGTTTTAAGAAGAGGACAATAATAGCTAATTTCACTTTTTAAGTTGTTGATAGGACAAGTGATGGCGTATTTGGATGAACTGAACGAGGCACAGCAAAAGCCTGTATTGCACAAAGATGGCCCCTTGATGGTTATCGCCGGAGCGGGTTCCGGAAAGACCAGGGTGCTTACCTACCGGATAGCGTATTTGATGGAACAGGGCGTGGATGCCTTTAACATTTTGGCGCTGACCTTTACCAATAAGGCGGCCAGGGAAATGAAAAATCGGATTGCTACAATTGTTGGTCCCTCAGAGGCAAAGAACTTATGGATGGGAACTTTTCACTCCATTTTTGCGAGGTTGTTGCGTTTTGAAGGAAACAAACTGGGCTTCCCCAGCAATTTTACGATTTACGATACCCAGGATTCCCAACGATTGATTTCTTCTATAATCAAGGAAATGGGACTGGATAAGGATATTTACAAATACAAACAGATCCAAAATAGGATTTCATCCTACAAGAACAGTCTCATTACCGTAAAGGCCTATTTTCAAGATCCTGAGCTTATGGAAGCCGATGCTATGGCAAAACGTCCCCGTCTTGGAGAGATCTATCAGAATTATGTGGATCGTTGTTTTAAGGCCGGAGCAATGGATTTTGATGATTTGTTGCTACGAACCAACGAGCTTTTAAACCGATTCCCTGAGGTGTTGATGAAGTATCAGGAGCGGTTCAAATATATTTTGGTAGATGAGTATCAGGATACCAATCACTCTCAGTACCTTATTGTGCGCGCCCTGGCAGATCGCTATCAAAATATTTGTGTGGTAGGGGATGATGCACAGAGTATTTATTCGTTCCGTGGCGCAAACATTGCGAACATCCTTAACTTTCAAAGGGACTATGATGACGTGGCGGTGTATCGGCTGGAGCAAAACTACCGCTCCACCAAGACAATTGTTGAGGCAGCCAACTCTATTATTGCCAAAAACAAGAACCAACTGGAAAAAGTGGTTTGGACTGCAAATAATGAGGGAAACAAAATACGGGTACACCGCAGTATAACCGATGCCGAGGAAGGACGGTATGTGGCGGGCTCCATTTTTGAAAACAAAATGCAACACCAGTTGCAAAACAAGGATTTTGCGGTTTTATACCGTACCAACTCCCAGTCCAGATCTATTGAAGATGCCCTGAGGAAGAAGGATATTCCGTATAGGATCTATGGGGGATTGTCGTTTTACCAACGTAAAGAGATCAAAGATGTGCTGGCGTATTTGAGATTGATTATCAATCCAAATGACGAGGAAGCTTTGGTTCGTGTGATCAATTTCCCCACGAGGGGGATTGGGCAAACCACAATTGAAAAATTGACTGTGGCCGCCAATCACTACGGGCGCTCCCAATTTGAGGTGATGGAGAATTTGGATACGATTGACTTGAAAATGAACGCGGGTACAAAAAGAAAATTAAACGATTTTGTTACCATGATCAAAAGTTTTCAGGTAATGAATGAAAGTGCGAGTGCCTTTACGGTAGCAGAACATGTGGCTAAAAAGACAGGGATATTGTTGGAATTTAAAAAAGACGGCACACCCGAAGGAATTGCCCGAATGGAAAACATTGAGGAGTTGCTTAACGGGATTAAGGATTTTGTTGAGGGGCAAAAGGAGCTGGCCGATGCCAAAGGCGATTTGACGGAGTTTTTAGAAGATGTGGCCCTGGCCACAGACCTGGACAAGGAAACCGACGATAATGACCGGGTAGCACTTATGACCATTCATTTGGCGAAAGGACTGGAGTTTCCTTATGTGTATATTGTGGGAATGGAGGAAGATTTATTTCCCTCTGCCATGAGTATGAATACGCGAAGTGAACTGGAAGAAGAGCGCAGATTATTTTATGTAGCGCTAACACGTGCCGAAAAGCAGGCGTATTTGACCTACACTCAAAACAGATACCGCTGGGGCAAGCTCATTGATTCTGAACCCAGCCGTTTTTTGGAAGAAATAGACGAGGCCTATGTAGAGAATCTCACTCCTCTCCAGGATAGTTATCGTTATACCGCCTTACTCAATGCTGATCTGTGGGGAGAACCTGATAAAAGTAAATTACGGACAGTGAAGCCCAGAAACGGAACCCCGCCTACTGCCCATAAGCCAACAGAACAGCAACTGCGGAAACTTCGAAAATTAAAACCCAATATTGCTTCCCCCAAAAGCGCTGATTTTTCGGAAGCTTTAGATTTACAGGAAGGCACTCTGGTGAATCATACGCGTTTTGGAAAAGGCAAAGTACTTAAGCTTGAAGGGGTTGGGCAGGATAAGAAAGCAGAGATACAATTTGAACGGGGAGATGTTAAAAAATTACTGCTTCGGTTTGCCAAACTGGAAGTGCTGTCCAATTAGGGTTTAGTGTTCACAAGCGCTAAGAGGATAGAATACTCTCACGTGTCAATTTTGTGGGTACGGTAAATGTAAATGTACTACCTTCTCCTTTTGTTGAAGTGATCTCGATTTGACCACCATTCTTTTGAACGAAATCTTTAGAAATGGCAAATCCGAGACCTGTACCCACCTCGTTTTGAGTGCCTACGGTGGTAAAATTCTCTTTTTCGGAAAACAGAAGTTGCTTTACCTGTTGTTCGGTCATTCCCACTCCGGTGTCTTTTAGCGCTATTTTAAGGAAATCATCCTCCTCTTTCAAGTTTAACGAAATGGTATCCCCTTTTCTAGTGAATTTCAGCGCATTGGAAAGAAGGTTTCTTATCGTGAAATCCACCATGTTCTTGTCTGCGTAAGCATTGGATACCGGTTCTGATACAAATTCGATCGCAACGCCTTTTCGAAAGGCACTATCCGTCACCAGATGTATATTGTCCTCAATTAACTTGGAAATGCTAAAAGCCTTTTTTGAAATAGTATGATCATTCATCTGAGACTTTGCCCAATTCAAAAGGTTGTCCAATAAAAGCTGCAGGTTCTGGGAAGCGTCCAAAAGGTATTTGGTAAATACAGATTTTTCCTTCTCACTGAGGGTGTCCTCGTTATTTATGATTTGAGACAGCGAAAGCACATTTCCCGCATGACCCCTTAGATCATGTGAAATAATAGAAAAAAACTTATCCTTAATTCTGGAAGCTTCCTTAAGCTCTGTTTCCGATTCCTTCAGCTTAGCGTTTAAAGTACTCAACTCTGTGTTCTTGGTATTCAAGTCCCCAATTTGAGTTTGTATCTTTTGAATTAAAGTATCATAGGTGTTGGCAAGCTTATTGATCTCTTTAACGTTAATATTGGTGGTAACCGCAGAGTTTTTGGCAAAGTTATGCTCTGCAGCCTCGTCCATGTCCGTGATCAAACGTTTTATGGGGTGGGTAAGATGGCCGGAGAACGCTACAGTGAAAAAAATGGCAAAAATTAGGGTGATGCAGAAAAAAACCACAACAAAGGATTGAATACGCTGGTTTAACAAATTTAAGTTAGTATCTATTATTGTATTCAGCTTGCTTACTTCATGATCCAACTGAAGGTGGAGCTCACTAATGGTTTTAAGCAATCCGGTGTTGGTATTTCCAATTTTTTCTTCCAAAGCAACAATAGCATTAAAACTCGTAAGATATTCCTCTAACATAGCCATGGACTCCAGATTAGCCTGACCGTCCTCGGACATTCTTAAAAGGATCCCTTTTACTTCACGATTTAAGAGTATAGCGTAAAGCGGATCCCCTCGTAAGAAGAAGTCTTTCTCTATACGTCTGAGCATCAGGTTTTCCAGAAGGGAAATGCCAATGGAGTCCTGTTCCAAACGGTGAATATTTTTACGCATATCGCCTTCAAGGCCAAAATCACGAAACCCTCTTTTCATCTGTAATTTTATTACACTATCCACGTTGGTTTGAAGTGAATTCAGTTTTGTGGCAACGTTTTGCAACCGCCTTTCGATAACGGTATTTCCTTGAAAATCAAATTTTTGTATAGCAGTAAGCGCCCCGGAAGAAAGGCTGACCAGTTTTTGGTATTGCTTTAGATTTTGAGTTGATCCATTTTTATAAAAAGAATCTATCTTAGCGTCAGTCTCCATGAGTTGTGAAAACGTGCTGTAGGCTTTCAGACGGTTGACGTTGAATAACGCTACCTGTTCTTTGAAGTTTCTGGCTTCATGGATTTTTCGTAAAGAGGTTAGGGAGAAAATGATGAATGGAGTTACCAGTACACAGAGTGCTATGAAGGCGAGCAGTATTCTACCTCTGATTGTATTCATTTAGCATATTTGGGGCTATTTAATAACGATGTTAAGAAGATTAAATTGCAATTGAAGTAATACAATTATTACAATTTATTTTGAGAGATTATGGCGAAGTTTATTAGGATCTATGAGGAAAATCCGGAGGAAAGAAAGATCCAGGAAGTAGTCACTATTTTAAAAGGAGGAGGTTTAATTATTTATCCTACAGATACCGTTTACGGTTTGGGTTGCGATATCACCAACTCAAGAGCCCTGGAAAAAATAGCAAGGATTAAAGGGGTAAAGCTGGCCAAGGCGAATTGGTCGTTTATTTGCGCCGACTTAAGCAATCTATCCGATTACGTTAAACAGATAGATACGGCCACTTTTAAGATCCTTAAAAGGGCATTTCCGGGACCCTATACCTTTATTTTGCCGGGAAGCACAAATCTCCCCAAAGATTTTAAGAGAAAAAAGACCGTGGGCATCAGGATACCGAATAACACAATAGCCAGGACCATTGTGCAAACTTTAGGGCATCCCATCGTTTCCACCTCAATTTATGATGAAGACGATGTGTTGGAATATACCACTGATCCCGAATTGATTTTTGAGAAATGGCAAAACCTTGTGGATGTGGTCATTGACGGTGGGTACGGTGGCAACATTGCCTCTACGGTTATTGATTTGTCTACAGCAGAACCTCAGGTAATTCGGGAAGGACTAGGCACGCTGGACGTATTGTCCTAATAAAAAAGCGACCCTTGGGTCGCTTTTTATAAAGAAAATAATCGAATAAACTTTATTTACCACTTCCTCCGATAGCAGGATCCTTCATACCTTCCTCAATCATGCTGTAGAACTGATCCAGTTTTGGCAGCACTACAATTCGTGTTCTCCTGTTTTTGGCTCGGTCAGTTGCCGTATCATTACTTGCCAATGGTATGTAATAGCTTCGTCCCGCTGCGGTCATTCTTGCCGGATCCACCCCAAAATCATTTTGGAGGATCCTAACAATGGAAGTGGCCCTTTTAGCACTCAAGTCCCAATTGTCCAATAATACTCCGCTGGCGTAAGGAACATTGTCTGTATGGCCTTCTACCATAAACTCGAAATCGGGCTTATTGTTTACCACTTTGGCTACTTTGCCAAGTACTTCTTTGGCAGCATTGGTTACGTTGTAACTACCGCTGCGAAAGAGTAATTTGTCCGAAATTGAAACAAAAACCACCCCTTTTTCAACGGTTACCTCTATATCCTCATCATCCAAATTGCCTAAAACACCTTTTAAACTTTGTACCAAAGCCAGGTTTACCGAATCCCTTCGGGTTACGGCATCTTGTAGTTTTCTAATGGTCAAATCCTTTTCCCTAAGACTTTCCAAAGATTTTTCCAGGTTTTCGGCACCCTTAGTGGTTAAGGTAGTGAGATTCCCCATATTGTTGATTAACTCCTGATTGTTGGCTTTTAAAAAGGAATTCTGTTCCTGCAATGTTTCTAACTCGGACATTGCGGTGGCTTTTTCCTCTAAACAGTCGTTTAGCTTAACCGTAGCTGAATTCAACAAATCTTGAGTTTCCTTTTGCTTGGCCTCCAAATCAGCGTATTTCTTTTGTGAAACACAAGAGCTAAGAAGGACCGCCATGCTTAAAACACCCAAAAACATTTTTTTCATATCGTGTGTATTTTAATGGTTAAATAGATAGAGATTTTATTGATAATTCGCCAAAATTAGGCAAAATCAAAGGCATCAATAGTTCTCTCTGTAGTTAATCTTTTACTAAATTGTTAAAATTCTTCACATGATGTACGAAGTGCAACCATACAATGGATGTCACTACATAATATTTTGATAATACATCCGATGGCTTTCGCTTCTTCCGCATCTTTGAAAAACGGGTATAAAAGCTAAGGTGTGCTTTAAAAATGGCCCAGGCATGCATTGTTCTAAACTGCAATAAAAAACGCAAAGCGGCTACACCATCCAGAACCAAACGCGCTACGATCAAAGGGAAAGCAGATCGTCCCCGTAAATTTTTTATAAGGGAGAAAAGAGAGTTTCTAAAATTTAGAAAAGTTTTCCTTGGATCAGAATTCTCCAGGGTGGATCCCCCTAAGTGATACACCTGGCTATGACCGGTGTAATACACCTTGTATCCCGTATTTTTAGCCCTCCAGCAAAGGTCCACCTCTTCCTGGTGTGCAAAATAGTCCGGATCAAAGCCTCCAAGTTCCCAAAAAACAGCACTTTTGATAAACATACAGGCCCCGGTAGCCCAAAAGATTTCAGAAATATCATCATATTGCCCCGTATCTTTTTCCAGCGCCTGAAATATTCTACCGCGACAAAAAGGATATCCTAGTCTATCTATAAATCCTCCTGCCGCTCCGGCATATTCAAAATACTCGGGATGCTTTAGATCCCGTATTTTAGGCTGTATAATCGCGATTTCATTGTTACTCCGGAACAGCTCCAAAACGGGGGAGAGCCATTGTTCCGTAACCCGGACATCCGAATTCAACAAACAATACACATCCGCTTCCACTGCTTTCAATCCTTCGTTATAACCACCTGCAAAACCCAGATTGCTGGTGTTTTGGATGATGTGAACCGGTGAGAACTCTCTTTTCAAAAGCGCTACGGAATCGTCTGTGGAGGCATTATCAATCACGTAAATTGAGGTGTCAGGGGAATGTTCCAAAACACTGGGAAGAAACCGCTGAAGCAAACTGGCACCGTTCCAGTTAAGTATGACTATGGCAATTTTCAAAACGGGAGCAAATTAACGGCTAAAATCAGGAATATCCTTTAGAAAAACATATTTTTCATTCATGTGATCCATCTGACAGAAGAAGTGATCCAGCCCATTGGTTACCATAAGGTAATTCGCTTCCGCCCTAAGATTATAAATAGCGATTTGATCAAAAGTGGGTTGGTCTATTTTAATTTTAGGTCCTTTACACTCGACTAAAATCTGGATTTCCCCTGTAGGTCGGAAGACTACCACATCGTACCGCTTACGCAGTCCATTCACCAAAAGCTGTTTCTCAATGTTAATAAGGGATTTTGGGTATTTTTTTTTTACAATCAAATAATGAATAACATGTTGCCTTACCCATTCTTCCGGATGCAGGGCCACAAACTTTTTACGGATAATGTCAAAAATAAGGAACCGATTTTCGGTATTTTTAATCCGAAAATTAAATTTTGGAAAGTTGAGTGGTTGCATGGCACAAAATTCAATAATTTTTTGAGATGGACGAAGTTCGTGGTATAGTTGAAGCAATAAAAGCCGGAAACATAAAACCCATATATTTCCTAATGGGGGATGAACCCTATTATATTGACAAAATAGCAGGATTCATTGACAAAACAGTGCTTTCAGAGGAGGAAAGGAGTTTCAATCAGGTGACCCTATACGGAAAAGAGACTTCCATTGAAGACATTATTTCTCACGCCAAACGCTATCCAATGATGGCGGAAAGGCAGGTTGTGATTGTAAAAGAGGCACAGCACTTATCCAGAAATATAGAACAACTCCTGGGCTATGTGGAGCACCTGCAACCCACCACGGTTTTGGTAGTATGCTATAAATACAAGAAGCTGGACAAACGAAAAAAACTACATAAGGCCATTTCACGTCATGGAATGCTCTTTGAGAGTAAGAAGCTATATGAAAACCAGGTGGTGGATTGGATTAGGCGGGTGTTGTCCGGAAAAGGCTACCGTATTACCCCAAAGGCAGCTGCTTTATTGGTGGAATACCTGGGAACTGATCTTAGTAAAATTGATAACGACTTACAGAAACTATTTTTGGTAGTTCCAAAAGAATCGGTAATCACCGAGGACCTCATCGAAAAGCACATTGGTATTAGTAAGGATTACAACAATTTTGAACTAAAGAAAGCAATTGCGGAGCGAAACATGACCAAAGCGAGCCGGATAGTCCATTATTTTTCCCAGAACCCTAAAGAGAATCCTTTTGTGGTAACGGTTACGCTATTACATAATTTTTTCTCCCAGTTATTGCAGTATCACGGTCTTAATGACCACTCCCCAAAATCTGTTGCCCAGGTTCTGGGAATAAGCCCATATTTTGTAGGGGAATACCAATCAGCCGCCAGAAATTATCCCATGAAACGCGTGAGTCATATTATTTCCGGCCTTCGGAAATTAGATATGAAAGGAAAAGGATTGGGAGCCCAGAATATCACCCAAACCGATTTACTGAAGGAACTTCTGGTCCTGGTGTTCTAATTACCTTTTGTCCACGCTGTATTTCCCAGGTCCTAAGAGGAGTACAACTGAAAAAATAAGAGCATATACAAGTGCCAATTCTTTTTTTGCAAAAGGATCCGGACCATGTACGACAAAGGCGGCAACCAACATGGTAATTATGGTAGGTAGGGTGGCCAACCGGGTCTTATAGCCGAAAATGACAAAGATGGGTGCAATAAATTCTCCGATTACCGCGAGAAAGAGGGTAGGGGCTTCGCCAATTCCAAGGGGATTAGCAAATTGAAAATTACCGGAAATGAGTTGTTGGAATTTGGAAAACCCGTGGGTCATGATCAAAACCGAGGCCGCAATGCGCAAGAGGGCAAGCCCTAATGCTGTCAAAAGACTATTTTTCATTCTGTGGGGGAAACTTTTGTTCTATACAAAAGTAGGACTTCATAACAATTTTTTGGAGTTCCGGACTTTTAAAGTTACCAAAATAATACGCCCTGTACCTGGAGACAGGAACAGGGCTGTAATACTTTTGCTATCTATTGGCCGGAAAAGTAAAAAGGCCTGGTGGTTATCTTGGAAATGAATTGTTGATGAGCGTCTTTCAAGACATTAGGAATTCACAAAGATCTTCAGGCTTTTTCAATCATGAATTTTTTATGAATGAGATAGTCTACTCCAAATCTTCCGGATCCCAGATACAGATGGTACATCGCTATCCAGAGAAAGCCCATAGCCGGGAGCATTCCCCAGCTTCCCTGACCCCACTTTTGAAAAAAGATGGCGACCAGCATGGTACAAAGGATTAAAAAAGCGGCTACTCGGGTCTTAAGTCCAAAAGCGAATAAGAGCCCACCCACGGCTTCGCTAAAAGCCCCCATCCAGGCAAAGAATACCGGCATTGCGGCAAAAATCCCTCCATATTCGGCAACGTCCCGGGGAAACCAGGAGGCCACCTCAAATAGCTTTAGGTTCTGACTATCGGCGGTCCAGGGCATACCAAATTTGGAAGCGCCAAAATCCAGGGCCAACAGCATTCCACAGATGAATCGGGCAATAGCAAAAACCAAATCCGCCATCCAATGCTTTTGTACAACGGGTGTAACCATACGGTGTAAGATGTTTTTCATGATGTTATTTTTTGATACCTCAAAATTGAAAAACATGCTTTGGACCTATGATTCAAATCATAAATACCTGGTCTCAAATACGATTTGAGACGTCTCAAATTTGCCGTTAGGATAAGATTTTCAAATATTCCGAAGGGGATTGGTCGGTAAGTTTGCGAAATACCCTGTTAAAGGTCGCCTTGCTATTGAAGCCGCACTCAAAAGCTATTCCCAATAAAGACAACTTGTCCTGTTTATTTGCCTTTAACATGTTCTTAAAAGCATTGACCCGATATTGATTAATGAAGTCATTGAAGTTTTTCCCAAAGCCTGTATTAATGGTTTCGGAAAGCTGTGCCCGATTCATATTGGCAATTTGGGCCAGGTCCGCAAGGTTTAACTCAGGATCTAAATAAGGTTTTTCCTTGTCCATAAGTTGTTTGAGCTCTTCAATAGCTTCGGAAGGCACACTTTTTTGGGGCGTATCTGACGCCTCCGGAATACCCGAAGGGTGTGGGGTAAAACTAAAATTGAGCTTTTTAAGCTGGGTAGTATCCGTAAAATACCCTTTGATACCCACGTAAATAATCACTAAGCCCGTGAGAAGCGTTAGCCACCAACGCTGGGTGTAGTTTAATGCTACCACATATTCGCCAATTAGTGTTTGCGCAAGGTCATACACATACAATGTGGCATAAAGGATAAGAAACGACAGTATCCAGTTTAACTCCAATCGATATGTGTTGGAAAAATAGGCTTTGATTTTTTTTCGGTAGGTGTAGAACAATTGAAAGGTAAAGGCCAGATAGAGTAAATTTTGCAGGTATCCAAAGATGGCGTATATAGGTTGTACAAAGGGCTCGTCTAATTGCAGTTTTAAGTAACCGTTCTGAGTATCATTGAACCCGGGTTGGAGAGCATCATAACTATAGATAACTACCCGATAGAGGATAATGGCGAAAGCAGGCAAAAAATGCAACCAATCCCTTTTTTTAAAGTGGAAGGAAGACATAGTAACGGATTTCACATAGAAATAGATCAACGGTAAAATGGCAATGGAAAGCGGGATCAATGCATAATTGATCTTGGTGTTTCTGTACGTATCGTACCAACCCATAAATCCTACGGTATAACAAGTCTGATGATAACACGTAATGATGAGGATGAGGAACAGGAAAAGATCAGAGGGATTATTGGTTTTTAGATATCTGGATAACAGAAGTGCTGCGAAAACCAGCCCTTGCAGGGTAAGAATTAATAATGGAGCACTCCAAATATTAAAATCCGGAAAGGATAAAAACACAGTATCGAATTTCGTCTAAAATAAATATTTCAGCTGAATTTTCTAAAGGTCTCCATCCCCGGGTAATCTGGCAGTTGAAGTCATGAATCCACTGGAGACAGAGGGTAAAAAGTAAAAGAATAAACCTGCTTATGATTAAGGAGGTTTATTTATTATCGCAATGCCGGATAGTTGAGCGGATCCGATTCGTGCATAATTTCGTATGCTTTTTCAAAAATATCTTCCTCACTGGGTTTGGAAAAATAATCGCCGTCTGTAGCATAGGCGGGTCGGTGGGCTTTGGCCGTTAAGGTTTGCGGAGCACTGTCCAGATAGTAATAGGCTTCCTGTTTTTCCAGGATTTCCTGCAGAAGGTATGCGGAACATCCTCCCGGAACATCCTCATCTATAATGAGCAGTCTATTGGTCTTCTGTACGCTTTTTACGACATCATGATTGACGTCAAACGGAAGCAGGGATTGCGCATCTATCACTTCGGCTTCAATACCAACTTCCCGCAACTCTTTAGCCACTTTTAGCACCATCCTAAGTGTGGAGCCATAGGAAAGCAAAGTGATGTCCGTGCCTTCTTTTACCGTTTCTACAACGCCTATTGGGGTACAGAACTCCCCTAAATTATTGGGTTTGGGTTCTTTTAAACGATATCCGTTGAGGCTTTCAATGATCAAGGCCGGTTCATGACTTTTCATCAGGGTATTGTAGAATCCTGCTGCTTTGGTCATGTTTCGCGGCACCAGGATATGAATCCCCCTGAGTAGATGGATTAACCCGCCCATAGGTGATCCCGAATGCCAAATACCTTCCAATCTATGACCCCGGGTCCTGATGATAAGCGGGGCAATCTGTTTTCCTACCGTACGGTACCGAAGTGTAGCCAGGTCATCACTTAAGGTTTGTAAAGCATACAGGATATAGTCCAAATATTGAATTTCCGCAATGGGCCGTAATCCGCGCATCGCCATACCAATACCTTGCCCTACGATAGTGGTTTCCCGTATCCCGGTATCTCCTATGCGAAGTTCCCCGTATTTTTGCTGAAGCCCTTCAAGGCCTTGGTTTACGTCGCCAATATTTCCGGTGTCTTCCCCAAAAACAAGCGCTTCCGGATACTTTTCAAAGAGCCTGTCAAAATTATCGCGTAAGATGATCCTACCGTCCACGGTTTCCGATTCATCATTGTATTCGGGTACTATTTCCGGGATGGACAGGGCGTTTCCCGCTTGTTCACTAAATAGTTCCGAGCTGTACTCAGGCTGCGTCTCCCTTAAATAGTTAGACACCCAATCCCGAAGTTCTTGTGTATACGGGTTAGATTCTCCTATGATGTAACGCAATGCCTTTCTGGCATGAGAAGCAATATCTTTTTTAATGGGCTCATCAATAGCGATGAGGTCATTTTTAATTTTATTTACAAAGGCGCTATTCGAACTATGGTCTGCTACGTTTTCCAGCAGCTTCACCAATTCCTTTTTGTGTTCCAGATTAGGGGCCAAAAATTCTGACCAGGCCGCTTTCTTGGCGTTCCGTACTTCCTGTTTACAGGTTTTTTCAATCTCTTTAAGGGTATCTTCGTCAGCAATATTATTTTCCAGGATCCATTCTTTGAAACGTTTGTTGCAATCATTCTCCCGTTCCCACTCGAGACGTTCGGCGCTTTTATACCGCTCGTGGGAACCTGAGGTAGAATGTCCCTGGGGTTGTGTTAGCTCTGTTACATGGATAAGGACAGGAACGTGCTCTTCCCTGGCAATATCCGAAGCGTTCTCATACGCATGGATCAGTGCGGTATAGTCCCAACCGGCCACTTTTATCATCTCGTATCCCGTATGGTCGCTATCCCTTTGGAATCCTTTTAAGGCTTCGGAAATATCGACTTTTGTCGTGTGAAACTCAGCAGGTACGGAGATACCATAATCATCATCCCAAATACTTATGATCATTGGGACCTGCAATACGCCTGCGGCGTTTAGGGTTTCAAAAAAATGGCCTTCACTCGTACTGGCATTTCCTATGGTTCCCCATGCCACTTCATTGCCATTATTGGAAAACAGGGTTTGCTTAATTTCCTTGACCTCCCGGTATATTTTTGAGGCCTGTGCTAAACCTAATAGTCTTGGCATTTGACCTGCCGTGCAGGAAATATCTGCGCTACTGTTCTTTTGTTCCGTCAAGTTTTTCCAGGTACCGTCGGGATTAAGGCTATGGGTAACAAAATGACCGCCCATTTGCCTTCCGGCACTCATAGGTTCTTTTTCCAGGTCGGTGGTAGCATACAGCCCATGAAAGAATTCCTTAGGCCCCAGATAACCAAGTGCCATCATAAACGTTTGATCCCGATAATAACCACTTCTGAAATCACCATTTTGAAACGCCCGGGCCATAGCCAGTTGAGGCAATTCTTTCCCATCACCAAAAATCCCAAATTTCGCCTTGCCCGTAAGTACTTCCCGACGCCCTAAAAGGCTGCATTCCCGACTGACTGTGGCAATTTTGTAATCGTTTAGGATTTGGGATTTGAAATCGTCAAAAGAAATATCGTTGCTGGTCTTTGGGTGGGTTTTCACGGAGGCTTTAATTTTTTGCAAAATTACAAAAAAAGGTGCTTTCTTACTAATGCTATTTCCCTAATTCCATTCATAAATCGATAAAAAACAGGTAGTAAAATGCAAAATATCTAAAATCAACGATAAAAATCGACCATTAATTGTGAATTTCACAATTAAAACCATCTCCTTGTGAAGAGACCGGTTAGGGTTCTTGGGCTTACGGTAATTACAAATCGGATGGTTCTGTCGTAATTGGGTTGGGCAATTTCCCATCCGTTATTGGAATACAACGGGAAATACAATTCAAAGTAATCGGTCACCAGGTTTAATCGTACTCCGGAATCATAAACAAAGCGAGCGCTTTCACCCCGGTCCGCGATAAACCCGATATCGCCATAGAGCTCCACCCATCGCCAAACATTAAAACTGGCATTGGTAGTAGCGATCCAATCGCTTCCAAATTGGTCTTCAAATTGCGATTTAAATCCCCCTTCTGCGATGATAATTTGCTGACTCGCAAATCCGGTATCTTCTGAACGGCCAATATAACTGAGATCAAAAAGATAATCCGTAGGCCTGTCCAATGCAAAACTAAAGAAGTCCGAACTGGTTTTGTTTCGCAGAAATTTACCCGCATACAATCTTAGGTTCAATTGCCGGTTACTCTCAAATAATCTTCGGTATTCCAACTCCAGGGCCAATTTTGTGAATTCGCTGGAATGCTGAAAGTCTAACAGGGAAGACTTGAAGTGGATGATATTATCATCAAAATTGGAATAGCGTATGTTAAAAACACTGTAATCCGGATTGTTCTCCAAATCCAGGTCAATTTCATTATTTCCCAGTACATTTTCATCAATACTTCGAAACACATTCCGATGTCGGAGTAATAGAAATTGTCGTTTGTTCGAACGCAGATCATCGGGTCGCCAACCCAGACTGATAGCAGGGGTGATGGTCGTAAACCGGGAATTTACCTGAAAATGGGAAGTGCTTCCTCCAATGGTGAGATTCGTCACATAATGACCGCCTTTCCTCTGGTATTTTCGATATCGAATTCTTGCCCCTCCAACCAGTGATCGCTCTAAGAAGGAGTATCCGGGGGAGATGTCAAAGCTAAAAGGCCGCTCTAAAAAAGGTCTGTTGTAAAATCGCATAACGGGGGTAACACCATCATATACATTGAAATTTACGCTGGGAACATAAAATATTTGGTTGTAGTTGGGGTCCTCTGTATCCTTGAAAAAGGTAAACTTTAGCTTTTTGTTACTGGAAAAGAAACCGCTTAAGGTTTTCCAGTTATCCCGTTGATTAAACTCTGGAATTTTCTGATCGTAATTTAACACCAGGCGGTCCTCTCCTTGCCTGGGTATGGTAAAAGTGGCAGCAGAATCAATATTGGAAAACCAATATTTGGAAACAACAGAATCCTTTTGGAGCCCAAAAAGCGAAATGGGAACATTGGTACCCCTTTTGTTCTTTAAGGTGAACGTGATGGAGTCCTCTGTTTTTTGTACTTTTTTTATTTTAAAATCGATTTTTTTCCGGGTAGCTACATATTCCTCAAAGAACCAATCAATATCGTCGTCAGAACATAACCGAAGTACGTTTTTGAAGTCTGTCACTTTGGTCTTGGGTGCCAGACGGTGAACGTTGTAAAAATCAATAATAGTACTATCTACCCTTTCCTGACCAATGTAGTCTGCCAGATAGGAAAGTCCCAGACCCGCTTTGTAGCGGTTGGCGATCCTTTCATTTAAAAGGGTGAGCGAATCCGTGGGAGTGGTAAGGGCCTGGTCTATGTTACTTCGGGCAGGAAGCATTTGAAGCAGGTTGTACTGCTCATTAAATCCCATTTTAGCCAAATGGAAGCCTCGTATTCCCCAAACCTTGGACAATTTTCCAATAAGTTTTTGATCAGGGTAATGATCTTCTACATATTTGATCATTAAATAGTTGGCAATGGCATCATTAACCCATCTTTCTTTACGGGGATCCATAAAAAGGGTTTCGTTTAAGAACTGATTCAGCGCTGTTCTTAAGAACATCATTTCATACTGAAACTGCTCTTCATACGGACGGATAAACGAAGGGAGTTGGTTTAGGCCATACAAGGGATTCTTATTATAATCCACCGTACTGACCAGTAGGTTGCCATGGGGATATTTTCCCAGGTTTTCCGTTAAAAATGTTGTTACCTTTTCTATGGCCAGGTCTTTGGTAATTTCATCGTACTTGGAGGAGGCTAAATCTGTGGTTGTTGTCAAATTTCGAGTTACGTGGGTAGTGAACTGATTCTGGGGGGACAAGATAATCTCACAGTTCTTCCTGTTTTGTCCACTCAACTGGGTGTTTTGGCCTTGTGGAAATCTGCTCACCCGGGAACTGTCAAAATTAGTAGCGAGATTCAGGCCGGGAGGAAATGTGAAGTTGATCCTGGTAGCCGTAACCCCGGTATAAAGATCATCTAATCCTTTGTTCGAATAGATCTTCCAGTCCACGTCAAATACGGCAGGCGTCAAATACCAGTCCTTAAGATAAAATCCGCCAACACCATCATAGCCATATGCGGTAAATTTATTGCTGGGTAACCTTACGGTATACGTAAAAAAGAGTGCTACGGTTGCCCCGGGAGCTAAAGGGCTGTTTAATGATATTTTAATAATGTCCTGTGCCGATAAACGTTCCCAAATTAAACCCTCATAATTATCATCCACAATACTGGTGATACGGGTATACCCCCGTTCTTTATCGTTAGCTAAATGTAGTTTTCGATCAAAATCTTCCCCAAAGTGTTTAGAGAGGGGGGTGGTATTGGAAGAGTAAGCATGATTCCAATCGTTGAAATAAAGTGTGGTCAGGGTGGTTTGGGAACTGTTTACATAGGTGAAATGTTGCTTGATGGTAATTTCATTTGTGGTATTATCTAAAATAGCCGTGATTGAATTGGAATGCTGCTGTTGGGAAATGGCACTGCCTATACATGAGAACAGCACAAGTAATCCCAATCCCCGTTTGACCAGTTGTATCACATGCAAGGCTATAAAAGCTTAAAAGTTAGGGCTTAGGAGGCGTCCTTTGTAAAAGGCATCTATAATTTCAACTACCTCGTGTTCCGTATCTACTAATTTCACCAAATCCAGGTCCTCAGGGCTTATGTTACCCGCTTTGAGCATTGTGCTACGAATCCAATCCCAAAGGCCGCTCCAAAATTCAGTGCCCACCAGAATGATTGGGAATGTATCGATCTTATGGGTTTGGATTAGGGTAATGGCCTCAAAGAGTTCGTCCAGCGTGCCAAAGCCTCCCGGCATAACCACAAATCCCTGGGAATACTTCACAAACATTACCTTACGCACAAAGAAGTAGTCAAAATCAAGACTTTTATCATCATCAATATAGGGGTTATCATGCTGCTCAAATGGTAAATCGATATTTAGCCCCACTGAGGTGCCTCCGGCTAAATTGGCACCTTTATTACCAGCTTCCATAATCCCGGGACCCCCTCCGGTAATAACACCATATCCCGCTTCTGCAATTTTTTTAGCGATTTGCACCGAAATTTCATAGTATTTATCGCCCGGCCGGGTACGTGCCGAACCAAAAATGGACACACATGGCCCAATCCGGCTCATGCTTTCAAATCCGTTTACAAATTCGCCCATGATCTTGAATATCGCCCATGAGTCATTGGTTTTGATTTCGTTCCAGCCCTTGTGATGTTGTTCTTTTCGCATAATCATTTCTTATACTGCTTTGGCTATGGTTTTTTTAGAATGCTCCAGTTCCTTCTTTAAAAATTTTGCAGTGTAGCTTTTCGGGTCCTTGGCTACCTCTTCAGGTGTGCCTTTAGCGACAATCATTCCTCCTCCACGTCCCCCTTCATATCCTATATCAATAATATGGTCCATCATCTTAATAACGTCCATATTGTGTTCAATGATCAATACCGTGTTTCCCTTGTCTACCAATTTATCCAACACCTGCATCAATACCCGAATGTCCTCAAAATGGAGTCCCGTAGTAGGTTCATCCAGAATATAAAACGTATTTCCCGTATCCCGTTTGGAAAGTTCGGTGGCCAATTTCACACGTTGTGCTTCTCCCCCCGACAAAGTAGTGGACTGTTGCCCCAGGGAAATATAACCTAAGCCTACGTCTTTTATGGTTTTTAATTTTCGGTGGATTTTAGGAATGTTTTCAAAAAAGTCCACGGCTTCGTCTATGGTCATTTCCAATACATCGGATATGGACTTCCCTTTATAACGGATTTCCAGGGTTTCCCGGTTAAAACGTTTGCCATTACAGGTTTCACATTCCACGTAAACATCCGGCAAAAAGTTCATTTCAATGACCTTTAAGCCACCGCCCTGACACGTCTCGCATCGACCACCGGCAACATTGAAGCTAAATCGTCCCGGTTTATATCCCCGGATCGTGGCTTCGGTGGTCTTGGCAAATAAAGATCGGATCTCACTGAACACTCCTGTATACGTAGCAGGATTTGATCGTGGGGTTCGTCCAATAGGGGATTGGTTAATATCAATCACCTTATCTATGTGCTCCAGCCCGGTTATTTTGGTGTAAGGCATCGGCTTTTTAACCCCGTTAAAATAATGGGCGTTCATGATGGGATACAAGGTTTCGTTGATCAAGGTAGACTTTCCGCTTCCTGAAACCCCGGTGACCCCGATCATTTTGCCCAGCGGAAATGCAACAGTAAGGTTTTTCAAATTGTTTCCCGTACAACCGGAGAGCACGATTTTCTTCCCGGTACCTTTTCTCCGGCTTTGAGGAACCATGATTTCTTTATCCCCTGTGATGTAGTCTGCGGTAAGCGTATCATAACGGACTAATTCTGATGGTGGTCCCTGAGAGATGATTTCTCCTCCGTGTTTTCCGGCTCTCGGGCCAATATCCAGGATATGGTCTGCGGCTTCTATCATATCCCGGTCATGTTCCACAACAATAACAGAGTTGCCAATATCGCGGAGTGACTCCAGGCTTCGGATAAGACGCGCATTATCCCTTTGATGCAGCCCGATACTGGGTTCGTCCAAAATATACAATACCCCAACCAATTGGGACCCTATTTGTGTAGCTAAGCGGATACGTTGGGCCTCGCCCCCGGAAAGGGTCTTAGACCCCCGGTTTAACGAAAGATAGTCAAGACCTACGTCAAGCAAAAAACCGATACGAGCTTTGATCTCTTTGATGATTTCTTCAGCAATTTTCTTTTGGTCACCCTCCAGTTCTTGTTCAAGGTGTTGAAAGAAATCCGCCAATTCAGCAATGTCCATTTGGGCCAGCTCGGCGATGTTTTTACCGGCTATCTTAAAATAGAGCGATTCCTTTCGTAGGCGGGAACCGGAACACGAGGGACAAGTGATTTTGTCCATGTATTCCTTGGCCCATCGTTTTATTGAAGTGGAGTTTGCTTCCTCAAACTGGGTTTTTATGAAATTGGCAATCCCTTCGTAATCAATGGTATAATTTCGCTTTACACCCAGGGTCTTCGAATCGACCTCAAAACTTTCTTTTCCGCCATTTAAAATAATATCCAGTGCTTCAGGTGGAATTTTTTCAATCGGGGTAGTCATATCAAAGCCATAACGCTGCCCTATGGTTTCTAATTGCTTAAAAGCCCAGGAACGTTTGTATTCTCCCAGGGGGGCAATCCCCCCATTTTGGATGGAAAGCTTTTTATTGGGGAATATTTTATTCTCGTTCACCTGGTAGACATGTCCTAAACCATTGCATTCAGGGCACATTCCCTTTGGGGAATTAAAGGAAAAGGTGTTGGGTTCCGGGGTGGGATAGGAAATACCCGTAGAAGGACACATCAAATCCCTACTAAAATAACGGGGTTCGGTATCACCCTCTTCCAGGACCATCATCACATTATTGCCGCTGTACATTGCCGTATTGATAGATTCGCTAAGCCGCTTGTCCAATTCTCCTGCCTCTGAAATCTTTAAACGATCTATTACAATTTCAATGTCGTGCGTTTTGTAACGGTCCACCTTCATCCCTTTGGTAATATCCAAAACTTCCCCATCTACCCGTACCTTTACAAAACCTTGTTTCCCAATTTGCTCGAACAGTTCCCGGTAATGCCCTTTCCGCGATTTGATTACCGGAGCCAGCACATTGATCTTCTTTCCCTGGTAAGCTGAAATGATGAGTTCCTTGATCTGTTCATCACTATAACTCACCATTTTCTCCCCGGTATTGTAACTGTAGGCTTCACCCGCACGGGCAAAAAGCAAACGTAAGAAATCATAAACTTCCGTTATGGTACCCACGGTGGAGCGAGGCGACTTGGAGGTGGTCTTTTGTTCAATGGCGATTACCGGGGAAAGGCCGTCTATTTTGTCTACATCAGGCCGTTCCAACCCTCCCAGGAATTGGCGGGCATAGGCCGAAAAGGTCTCTATGTAACGTCGCTGTCCTTCGGCATAAATAGTGTCAAAGGCAAGAGAGGACTTGCCGCTTCCGGAAAGCCCGGTGATGACCACAAGCTTTTCACGAGGAATGGTGACATCAATATTCTTCAAATTGTGTACACGCGCACCCCGTACTTCAATGTTTTCCTCGAAATTGGTCATAAAATCATAGCAAAGCTTCAAAAGTACGGTTTTGAGGCTTAAAAAAGAAGCTGACCTATGTTGTGATTTTGTGAAATTACGATGGATGATTATCTTGGCGAAAACCACAGGAAATGTTTTCTAAATCCAGTTTGTGCGCCGTCTTTTGTTTTCTTTTTCTTATCAATTATTCTCCCTTCATTACAGCACAGTCACATGAAATTATAGTCGACGCAGACACCGGAAATGAGGTGGACGATCTCTATGCCCTGGTGAGGTTGTTCCTGGAACCTACGGTTCAGGTCACTGCCCTGAATGCCGCCCACTGGCAGACCAGTCATTGGGCAGAAGAGCGTTCCATGGAAAACAGCCATCGGCTCAACCAGCAATTGTTAGGTGAAATGCGTATGGAGATCAGGACCTTGCGGGGAGCGCCAGCCCGAATGTACGATTGGGGTGATCGGGCTCAGCATTCTGCTGCGGCTTATGAAATTATTGGGCAGGCAGCGCAAAAGGAGGAAGTTACCATTTTGGCTTTAGGTGCTTTAACCAATGTGGCCTCAGCGGTATTCATTCAACCGGAAATTGCTAAAAAACTAAAGGTCTTTTGGTTGGGCACTAGCATGGATTTTGAGACCCGGGTGTTAAAGCGGAATGATTTTAACGCACTCATGGATCCATTCGCCCTGGACTATTTGTTGAATTCAGAAGTTGAGCTGTATATTATGCCGATCAATGTGGCTGCGGCTATGGAAGTTGAATACACCGAATTGAAAGATGCCATAGGAAAACATCCTCTTGGCAGTCATTTAATACAGCGTTGGGACAATCATTTGGATGGTTCCCGTAAAAATCGGGTGTTATGGGATTTGGGGCTGGTATCCGCTTTTATTAATGCTGATTTTGCTGAAAAAGAAGTAATTACCACTTCCCGGGATAGTGGTAACCGGCCCATTACGTTTTATAAACGCCTGGATGCCGGAGCGGTGTACCAGGATTTTTATAAAATGCTATTGGCTTTTGAGCCCAAGTAAGGTATTTTTGGGAATGTAATTGTCATTTCGAAGGAGTTAGCGACTGAGAAATCTAAAAGGGATGTAACGCCTAGGTTTGAAATGATGGTAATATGGCTTTATGAAACTACTAGGTATAGGCTCTCGCATTGACCATCCGGAGTACGGAAAAGGGGTGGTCACTAACGTATCTTCCCAACACTATTGGGTTACTTTTATGGAAAAAGGTTTGGAAACCATTGATCTGGACTCTGAATTTGAAGTCATTGAACGATCCGAAGACGATGTGGATACGGTTAGCTTCTTTGATGTGGAAAAATCCCTGGTGGACATTTTGAAAAAATGGGGAGACACCCACGAAAGAGTGGCCATTGCAGACAAATGGAAAGGGGGGAAGTTGATCCTGGAACCGGGCGACAACCTGGCCAGTAAAGAGATGCCCATTAGCACTTTTTTCCATAAAATTGTGATGGTACGGGACCGCCTGCGGGTAATGGAACAAAAGATCAACAGCAGTAAGAATCTGGATGATCAGGAAAAAGTGGACTTACAGCAATACATTACCCGTGTATACGGAAGTTTAACCAGCTTTAATGTACTTTTTAAAAACGAAAGTGATCGGTTTGTGGGGGAAAGATCGAAATGATTCAGCTCGCAGATTATATTGACCACACGCTATTAAAAGCAACGGCTACCGAAGCACAGATCAGGACCCTTTGCCGGGAAGCCATGACGCATAGATTTAAAGCGGTTTGCGTAAATGGCTGTTGGGTACCCTTGGCTTTAGCAGTACTGGACCAATCCGTTGTTAAAGTGGCAACAGTCGTTGGTTTTCCATTAGGCGCAATGACCACCGAAGCAAAAGTGGACGAGGCTAAGGATGCCATTCAAAACGGTGCGGATGAAGTAGACATGGTGATGAATGTGGGATGGTTAAAATCGGGGTATGACACCAAGGTGCAGCTGGAAATGGGGTTGATCAAAGAAGCAATAGGGGACAAGGTGCTCAAAGTTATTCTGGAGACCTGTTATTTGACCAACGATGAAAAACGAAAAGCATGTGAACTGGCGGTTAGGGCCGGTGCAGACTTTGTAAAGACATCGACCGGATTTGGCACAGGCGGAGCCACTTTTGAAGACGTCAGATTGATGAAATCCGTTGTTGGGGATAATGCCCTGATAAAAGCGTCCGGGGGGATACGCGACCGGGAAACGGCTTTGAAGTATATTGATCTGGGCGTTTCGCGAATTGGTACTTCCTCAGGCCCTATATTAGTTCAAAATTAGATACTGCTATGTCCTTACATCTTGAAGCCAAACCAGGGGAAATTGCCCCTACCGTATTGTTACCGGGCGACCCACTACGTGCTAAATGGATTGCTGAGACTTTTTTAGAAGATGTGGTCTGCTACAACAAGGTAAGAGGCATGTTGGGGTATACGGGACAGTATAAAGGGAAACGGGTTTCAGTGCAAGGAGGGGGTATGGGCATTCCCTCCAATTTGATCTACTCTTATGAACTGATCCATTCGTACGGTGTCAATCGCATACTTCGAGTGGGTACGGCGGGATCTTACCAACCTTATATTAAGCTAAGGGATATTGTGGTGGCCATGAGCGCCTCTACGGATTCGAATTTTAACGCTAACCGATTTCCCAATGCCACTTTTGCCCCAACAGCTAGTTTTGAGTTGTTTGAAAAAGCGATCCGTTACGCCCGGGAACACGATATCCCCGTTAAGGCGGGAAACATACTATCTACCGATATCTTTTACGATGATAATCCCAAATATTACCAACAATGGGCGGCGTACGGGGTGCTTTGTGCAGAAATGGAAACGGCGGGCCTCTACACCTTAGCGGCGAAATACGGTATTGAAGCCCTTACGGTATTGACCATCTCCGATTCCCTGGTTACCAAGGATGAATTATCCCAACAAGAGCGGGAGGAAGCACTGCCGGAAATGGTTACTCTGGTGCTATCTTTGATATAATATAATACCATGGTAGCTTACTTAAATGTAGAATTTGAAAACGCCGATGGCCTAAAAAAGTACGATTTTGAGATGTATTCAACATAAAATCAGTTTACTACTTACCTTGTTCATTGCACCCGGTGGCTTTGGGGTGCAGTCTGTTGCCGGGGAAAACCAAATCCAACCTAAAGTGATAGCCGGCAGGCTTTTTACAATATCGCAAGAGGTTGCCGATAATAACTTCAAAAAAGTTATTGAACAGATGGAGGAGCTTCGGTATTTCATCAAAGAATACGAAGAACCACCTGCTAACGACCATTTTTTTATAGCATGCCTCGAACGCTTGAATAGATACCTGCAAACAAAAGACCGGGAAACTGAACTTCCAATAGATTTTTCCAGGATTAAACAGGTGCGTCGGGCAAAAATAAAAAGTGACGAAGAAATGGGTAAGGCACTTTATCCAAGAGCAACGATAGAATCATGGGAATGTTACAGTCAACAAGATGCCATTGTTCTTTTAAAAAGGATGGATACCATAAAAGCGAGACATCCCTGGGGTGTGGTAAGTAAATCACCAATAACCTATTTCAGGAAAAACAATGAAATTGTTTTTATTACACCCGGAGGATTCTATATGCTGCATCCGGTACCGGAAATTGAAGATTTTATAAAAACAAGACTCTAATCATTAATCGCGCTAACCGGGTTTTCCTATTTCGCACGGCACAACAAAATATTTTTCCCTTCTCATTCTCAGCTTTGCTCAAATTCCAAAGTAGGTTTAATGATCCATAGTCGTGCCCGGTAGCTTTTGGTAACCAGCACTCAATTCGTAATTTACCGATTTCCAAGTCGTCTTTGAGGCTATCACTGATCCAAGAGAGGCATTTTATTGAGACGCTAATACATTGATATGCCTTGTAGTATATAATTAGTTTTGCATAAGCATTTTATGTGCCTTGATCATATTTTCAAGGCCGGAATCCCTATTTCTGTTTTTGAGCCAGAGTCCTGTGGAGAGTAAAGAGTTTCCGGTGAAATTTTGTTCGACCAGGGTTATTTTTTTGTCGGGAAGAACAATTAAAAATCTTCCGCCATAGCCATCTGCCCAGATGGAATTCGTTTCAGAGGTAAGCCACCACTGATAACCAAAGCCATCGTATAGGGTGTATTTTATGTTACTCTTCTTGAGGTCGCTGTAGGATCGGGTACTTTCCTTTACCCAGCTTTCAGGTAGGATCTGTTGCTCCCCCCAACGACCGTTATTCCCCATCATAGCACCAATTCTGGCCAGATCCCGTGTACTCATGTAAAGGTAATATTGTTGGTGCAATGATTCCTTCTTGGGCCAAAACCAAGGCCCGCCCATTAACACATTATCCTCTGAAAAATCCTGCATTCCCAGGGGCTTGGCGAGATACTCTTCCATAAACTTACCAATGGACATTCCGGTCTCCTGTATTAATATGGTGCCCAGTACATTCGCGTCAAAATTGTTCGCAAAAAAATAAGTTCCCGGTAGATGGCTTTCCCTTTTGGGGCGTTGTGTGATTTGGCTATCGTGTTCTCCTTGTGCAGGTAAATAAATACCCGATTTTGCCATAAGCAGATCCCGGATCGTGGCGCTTTTTTCCTGTGGGGTTAAGGGGATATGTTCGTCAATACCCAGCGCTGCCAGTGATTTGTTTACATCAATATGACCTTGATGTACCGCTATCCCATACAGTACACTCATAACCGCTTTGCGTACCGATGCGGTGTTCATTATTTTGTCAGTAGGCCCGTATTCATACACTATTTTTTCGTTCTCCAGGACCAGTATGGCACGTGTCCTGGCCGGTTTTTCTTTGGGTGTTAAGACCTGGGCCACCGATTCCGGAAGCGGTTCGCCATAGGATAGTTCCCTCTGAAAATCTGGGCTAGGATTGCTCACTCTTGGTACGAGAGTGTAGATCAGGATTATGATCAGAATAACTCCTAAACTAAAGGCCAAATATCGTATGGCCCTTTTTAATTGGGTGGTTTTCATCATTTTGTTCGTTTGATTAATTCCACCAAAATTGCATCAGGAAAGTAGGAGTACCTATGAATTCTTAAAAGAAGGTATAAAGGCGATCGTTTTAGGGGGATTTCGTGTGTCTTAGGGATAAAACACCGTGTTTTTGGTATAAACTTAAAGGGTTAACAGCTGGCGTTTGTAGTTTTTGGAAACGGGAAGTTCCATTTGTGTCAACACAATAGTATTGGCATCCTTCCACGATTTGAAATGTGACGGATTGATGAGATGGGATCGATGCACCTGTAGTAAAAAGTCAAAATCGGATCGTATTTTTTTTAGGGAACTTCGTATGAGTTTGGATCTAAGGGTGTTATTATCCAGAAAGAAGATTTCCACGTAGTTTTGAGCATTGGAAATACAAATTAAGTCTGACTTTTTGAGCTTTAAGACATCCATTTTGTTCTCACCTCGTAGCGTTAGGAAGTCTTCTTTTGCGGGCATTAGCCTGAGCGCATAACGTCGCACAAAAAAGAGCAAAGGAGTGAGAATTAGAATGACATTAAGGATGATCTTTTTAAAGTAGGTAACGAATCCATAATAGCCCTGAATAATTTCGCTGCTGTAATAACCAAAAGAAAAAACAGTGTAGAGGGTGTAAAAAACGACATAAACACTTAGTTCCAAAAGAATACTCCACTTTCCTGTTTTTGCAAAAACGTATTTCTGATAAAGGCTTACTATACCATAGGTACAAAAAGCTATGGCGCTATAGCCGATACTTACCCATATCCACTTTTCCAAATCCATGGTCCCGTGTTCAAAGGGCCGTGAAAAAAAAGTGAATAGAAAGCACCATACACTAATAAGCGCTCCTATGATAGTATGATGTTTTAACGATGGATTCAGATACTTCAAGGGTACTCGAAAATATATGCTAAAATAACTAATGCTTAAAAAAGGGATGTACAACTACCCAGGCTCCTTTTAACTTTAAGGTAAAATTGTTTTTACCCACCCATCATCCGCTTTGACTAAATTTCGCAACGCATGTTTAATGATCCACTGTCGTTGCTTTGTAGCGTTGGGCACCCAGCTTTCTATAAGTTGTTTACCCACCTCCAAATTGTCTTTTAAAATATCATTGATACAGTTGCCCACGGATTTTTGAACGTACTTACTGGGATCATCTTTAAGATTGTCCAGTACGGGAAGAATAGGGGTGGGGTCCTTAATATAGCCGTACAGTTTGGGTGCCCAGGGCAATCGGGGCCGTACCCCTTCACTGGCCAGGCGTCGTACATGCGGGTTAGCGGCCTTTGACCATGCGAGCATCCGTTGTAGTGTCTGGTCAGGGTACTTTTCTATAAAGGGGCGTATGGCATATTCCCCGGTATTTCGTTTGGTGATCTCTTCTATGGCATACATGGAGGGTTCAAAATGAGCTAAACCGTATTTTTCCACCAACTTGGCAATGGGCATTACCCAATAATAGGCTTTAAACATCCCGGTTTCCTTTTCATTTTCGGACCCCAGGATAGCAACCAGGGCTGTAACTGCTTCAGGATAGCTAAACGGTAAATGCTGCCACAAGGCATCGGCAATATGCTCCACACGGGCCTTAAGTTCCAGACCATCAAGGTCCTGAGTGGCAATATGAACAAAAGCTTCTTCGTCCAGATTTACCCCGTGGGCCAGGAGTTTATGGGCCAAAAGGGTCACTACATCCCCGTCAAAGTATAACTTCAGCTGCTTGAAGGCCATCTTTACACCGCCTCTTTCTTTTCGCTAAGGTACTTCCAATACCGTTTGGGAATATGTTGGGTATGCAATTTTCTATTGATCCGGGATTTGATATGGGTGCTTTTAAAATAATTGTTCCAAAGCCCTTGATAATCGTGTTCCCCTTCCGTAAACACTTTGCTTTTGCATATGCGGTTATAGTGGATCTCCTCCAGGTTTAACGAAACAATTTCCACCCCTTCCCCGTCGTAATAGATGCCATACCGCCGTTTTACATCATAGATCAACCACTGCTGGTCGGCATAGCGATTCCTGAAGTGTTTGGAGATCAATGGCAGTACATCAAAATCCGGCTCAATATTAGCAAAGTAGATATTGTCTTTGGTCAACTGAAAACGTACAAAGGCCTCCATACGGTGTTTTTCCCGCCCTACTTTTCGCGCCAATTGTGCGATATAGAGTACGGTATCATCCGAGAAATCCACTTGTTTTTCTTTCTGTGCCATCAATTTTTTGATGTAGGTATAGAGCATATATTCAATACCCTCGGTTTCACTTAAAAACGCAAAGTAGACGTTGCTGATCGCATTATAACTTTTGTTGCGGATACCATTCCATACCCGTTTGGCCTTCTCCACATGGGTAAAAATGGTTTCGGTTTCCGAAAACAGCCCATTTTGGCCCTGGCTGTTTTTTTGAATATCTGCTAGGTTCAGTTTTTCTTCAAAAGCGACATAGATTGCGGTGAGGAAACCATTAAAGCTTCCGTCATAAATTAATGTGGTGGCGTTTTTCATGATGTTCTATTTTTTGATCCTGTAGTATTTTAATCACAAGCGTTTTCGAAATGATACGCATTGTTTACTATTATTCTTTTTAGTTGGGTTAATGACTTCTTGGCCTTACTTCTAAATCGGATATAGTCGTAGCCCAGACTAAGAATGGCCTGGCGCTTTCGCTCCATATAACCTTGTTTCCTGATTGCCGTTTTCATGAGGTTCTCCTTTTTTAGTGTTTTTATTCTTTTGCTATTGGGTAAACAATGACAATTGCTGACTGTACTGATTCCGGAACTTCCCGGTTGAACTTTGTAAAATCAGCCCTTTGATCTTCTCCGCCTCCAAATCGCGACGTTCCCATTGTGAGGAACCACATACCATAAAGTATTTGGCACGGTTGAGGGCCACTCCAATTTTTTTGAGGTGGTCCCAGTTCAATTTTCGAAACCTTCGGGCACTCAAGATCTTACCAACGGATTGCATGCCCAGTCCGGGAACACGAGCCAACATCCGTTTTTCCGCAGTATTTATGTTTACCGGGAAGCAATGGAGATTTCGTAAAGCCCAGGACAACTTTGGATCAATATCCACATCCAGATTAGGATGAGCCTCGTTCAGGATTTCATTTACCGCAAAGCCATAAAATCGCAACAGCCAGTCGGTTTGATACAATCTGTTTTCCCGTAGCATGGGCACCTTGGCCGTTAAAGAGGGTAAACGGTGGTCCTCCAGAACAGGAACATAGCCCGAGTAATACACCCTTCTCATACTATAGGTTTTATAGTAATAAGTGGCGGAATACATGATGTCTTTGTCCGTTTCTCCTGAAGCGCCCACGATCATCTGGGTGCTTTGCCCTGCAGGGGCATATTTTGGAGTATTCCTGATGATCTTACGCTCACTTTTATAGCGAACAATCTCGTTTTTCACCTTTTGCATGGGTTTGACAAAATCCTTGTGATCCTTTTCAGGAGCCAAAAGCTTAAGGCCGGAAATGGTGGGGATCTCTATGTTAACCGACAAGCGGTCTGCATATAATCCGGCCTGATACATGAGTTCATCACTACATCCGGGGATGGACTTTAAATGGATGTACCCATTAAAGCGTTCTTCTTCCCGAAGCTTTTTAGCCACCCGCACCAAACGTTCCATGGTATGATCCGGAGATCTAAAGATCCCGGAACTCAAAAACAACCCTTCAATATAGTTTCTTCGATAAAAGTTGATCGTCAGATCCACCACTTCCTGAATTTTGAATCCGGCCCGTTGGATATCGTTGCTGCGACGGGAAACACAGTAGGCACAATCATAAATACAATGATTGGTCAATAGGATCTTCAATAGGGAAACACATCTTCCGTCTTCTGTATAGCTATGGCAAATGCCCATACGGGTACTGTTCCCCAGCCCTTTGTTTGTATTGGTTCGGGTACTGCCACTGCTGGCACAGGAAACATCGTATTTTGCTGCATCTGCCAAAATGTTGAGTTTTTCTTTGATCCGTTCGAAGTTCACCACAATTCGGTTTTTATCCAAAATTATGGATTAATTCCAAATTATGGAAATATTCCAATAAATTTTTGGAAATAATCCAATTTTTTTATCTTTGAGGTATTCAGGGCAAATCAATTGTCAAGAGGGCATACAAAAAAATGGTTATGGAAAACGAGTTAACGCTAAAACGATTTACAGATATTCGAAGGGATCTGGGGTATACGCAGGCGGAATTTGCCAAATTGTTAGGGGTTTCCAACACCACTGCAGATATTGAACGGGGCCGTACCAAATTATCGGGTAGGGTGGTAACGGCGCTTTTGCAGCAGTTTAAAATAAATCCATTGTGGTTGTTTGGAGAAAGTGAAGAAAAGTATTTGGATACGGCTAAAACCAGCGTCATTCCCAAAGTGGTGACCGTAGATAGTGCCGATCAGGAAAATATGGTATTGGTCAATGCCAAAGCCGCGGCCGGATATCCCCAAAACATTGCCGATACCAGTTGGTACAGGCAGTTACCTGCCTTTGATTTGCCTATCCCTGAATTCAGAAACGCTACCTATCGGGGTTTCCAGGTAGAAGGGGAAAGTATGTTGCCCAATTTACGGCCCGGGGATTGGGTCATGGCGCGGGCCATTGAACATATAGATCATGTAAGTCCTAATAGAATGTATGTGGTGGTTTTGCAGGACGCGGTTATGGTCAAAAAAATAGTGAAACGCCCTAATTCTAACAATATCACCCTGGTTTCCCTAAATGAGAATTATCCTCCCTACGATATCAAACCTTTTCAAATTCAGGAGATCTGGGAGGTAAGCAGTAAACTTACTTTTGGTGTGGAGGCTACCACGGAAAAAGGACTGCTGCGTCAGTTGCAGGAGTCTATGGAAGAGTTGAAACAAAAAATGGAAGGGCGGATTGCCGATTCCTGATCAGCGCTCCACCCTTAACTATATATATTTATTACCATATTTCCGGTTCATGACGATCCGCCCAGAAGGGTTTTAGGTAGCCGTCGCGAAATACCGCTTTTTGACCGTCCCATTCCAGTTCTTTAGCGATAAAATGATTCTGCGGTAGTTTTGCCGTACGAAATACTACCAGTTTTACGTTCTGATCGTGTATACCCTCTGTCCAGATGGAGACGGCCCATACCGGACCTAAATGTATGGTTACCTCTTCCTGTGTTGTAGTCATCACGGTGAGGTGCATCCCGGAAACGGATTTTCCCAGGACATGAGAACAAAGCTCTTCTTTCACATTTTGGACCACCCCATCCAGCTCCACCAAATCAACGGGAATTTCACCCTTTGCTATCCCTTTATGTTCTCCAATGCCTCTTTGAGCATACGCGGTGCAACAAACCACTAAAGCTATCACTACCAGCGATTTAAATGTACGTCCCATACGGTTTTGGTTTACAATTTGGTACAAAGCTACTTTCAGCTTTAATTACCAACAATGACAGTAGTCATTGTAATAAAATTATTACTGTAGTTTAACTATATTTAACAATTCCTTAAATGATGAACTATGACAAGAATTATGCTAGTACTTTTTCTTGTTTCCCCTGTGCTTACCGCCCAATTGACCAAGGATACACTTATAGTAGGATACCACCCGGCCCCACCATTCATCATTCAGGAAAATGGACTGGTAGAAGGCATTAACGTATGGCTCTGGCAGCGGGTTGCCGAAAATCTGGATTTGGAATACAGGTTGGTGGAGCTCAATTTTGGGGATATGCTGGATTCCCTTAAAACCGGTCGTATTGATGTGAGCATTAACCCCCTTACCATAACGGGACACCGCAGCCGGGAGATGGAGTTTACCCATTCCTTTTTTGCTGCTCATTCCACCATAGCTGTGGCCAAAAAAACCTCATGGCAAAAGATAAAACAGTTTGTAGATGGTTTTTTCCAAACCAATTTTTTGCGAGGGTTTTTACTACTTTTTGTGATTCTGCTGTTTTTTGGTGTACTGGCGTGGTTATTTGAACGACGCAGGAACCCCGATTTCAGGAAGGACCACAAAGGGATCTGGGATGGTTTATGGTGGTCTGTGGTTACGTTAACCACGGTAGGGTATGGCGACAAATCACCCAAGACCCGTTTTGGGAAGCTTGCGGCGCTTGGCTTAATGTTCTGCGGGCTATTGTTCGTGTCCGGGTTAACGGCGAGCATAGCTTCCAGTCTAACGATCAACCAACTCAGCAGCAGCAATGCAGATCTAAGCGCTTTTAAAAATCGAAGCGTGGGAACCGTTGAAAGCTCTGAAGCCAGTGAATTTCTGAAAACGCACTTCTTTAAGAATGTCAAAGAATATGATGATGTAGTTCCGGGGCTTACCGATCTAAAAAGGCGCAAGATTGATGCCTTTGTCTATGATGAGCCTATTTTGGAGTACAAGATCAAAAAAGATTCCTCTTTAGCCGTTTTGGAGGTATTGCCTATGAAGTTTGACGTACAGTTTTATGCTTTTGGTATTAAAAAAGAAAGGGTGGCACTGGAACAGGCCATTTCCCAACGCATTCTTGAAATTGTAGAAAGTCAGGCATGGGAAATAGTCCTTGCGGAATTTGGACTAAGCGAAATTTAATTAGACAATGGAACTCCCGGTTTTGGATAATGGGCAGTTTCAGCATCAATTACCAGGACCCAATCGTTATCCACACCCTGGGATGGCGGAACTATGGTTACCCTTTTTTCCTTAATATCTTTTCCTTGATAACTGTTCCCGGTTCTGGGATCGAACCACCAGGTCGTATAGTGATCCCCTGACATAGTTTCCAATACCAGTTGCCTGGATGTTCCCATTGGAAAATAGATCATGGCATACGTACCTTCCTTATCCCTTGTGGCTATGGTATACGCTTTGTTTTCCTCTTGCTTCTCTGCTATTAAGTTTTGATCCGGAATTCTGGATAAATAAGGGCGGGAAAGCATAAGATTTTTTAAGTGTTTTGCCTGGTTGGCCATAGGAAGATCCAGTGCTTCTTTCCAGGGACGAAGCGGAAAATTAATCCCTTCCCGATGACCGTCATACATTTGCCAAACGGCATGGCAGCCGTAGCTTTGCCCGAACGCCCCCGCGAAAACATTCCAATACATAATCCTTCGGATGTCTCTTGCCAAAGAATGCCCTAATTCTTTGGAATTGAAACAATTGGGATGGTCTTCATATAAAGGTTCCGCATCTAATACCGGTTTTATAGGTTTGAGATCGTAGTCGAACTGAATGTGCTGGTACGTCCCCTGATTGGCACAGTGCCCGGTTTGATGCATATTAAAATCCAGCCAATCCTCGTTGTGAAACCAGGTAGATGAGCCCCCATTTTCCTTCGGTTGTGGATGAAAGGTGAGTAAGACCTCATCCGGATGATGGTAATTGCTCAAAATCCCCTTTGCCATTTGGTTCCAAACCGTTATGTCCGAAGTATCTGCTCTCGGGTTTCGATCTCCTCCCAATACCCAAATAATATGGGTGTGATGTTTGAACCTATTTCCGATCCACTTACCAAAAGACAGTGCATTTTCGGGCTTGAAAACCTCGGGGCCAATCCCCCAGCTATTTTTAAATAGTTTATCACCCCAGGTGGGAAGAAGTGCCACATAAAGCCCTCTTTTATTGGCCTGGGTCAGCACCCAATCCAAATAGTCAAAATATTTGGGATTTGGAGTCTCGGGATTGCTTGCCAGGAGTGGGATATCTCCATTCATGTTGGGACTTTGTAAACCATCCAATTCAGCCAGGGCTACTGTTTGAATAACGTTAAACCCCTGTGACTTTCGCTTATCCAGATACATGGTTATCTCGGTGGAATCACATCGATGTACGAGCTCCCATGCCGTATCAGCCAACCAGAAAAATGGCTCATCTTCCGCTGTAACCAAATAGCGTTTGTTTTCACTAACCCTTAAGCCTTGCCCCGTTAGGGTGCAACTAAAGAAGGTAAGTAACAAAAAGAACAGCCAGGCTTTTTTCATGATCCGTATATTATCAATATCCTTTTATCTCACCCATATCCAAAGTAATAGGCCCCAGTTGATGTGATTTGGGCAAAAAAGCCCCGCTTTGGGTCACCAACCAATCGTCCCAGGTGGCTTCAACCCCTCCAACGGGAATGATCTTGACCCACATTTTATAGGCATAAGGGAAACCGTCATCATTCAACAACCAAAGATAACTATCCCCGGGAGTTGTACCGCCACGGGTATACGAAACCAACAATCCCTGAGTGCCATCTTCTAAATCCACAATACTTCGGGTAGTTCCCTCATCAAACACCTTATAAGGGGCAACCAGCCAAAAGGAATCATTGTTAAAAAACGCAAGGGCTTTTTCGATCCCCTTTTTGCTATCTTTTCCTGTCAAGAGCTTTCCGGATTTTACCACTTTGCTTTGGGAGGGATCGGTCAGGTTTAAGGTAACTTCGTAGTCGCTCCATTGTACCGTACATACCCCCTTCACTTTATCCCATTGGTACGTATTGCGTCCCCCCTGGAAAGACCATTCCAGGTATCGGGTGACCTGGTAACGGTCATGATTCAAGGCATTCAGCATTTTTTGGGCTAAAGTATCAGCAGCAGGACCCGATTTTCCTTCAGGGAGGGGTTCATGAGCTACCCAGCCCGTAACCAATACGATCACAAGAAGTATCGCCAGGACTATTCCTAGAATTTTGAATATCTTTTTCATAAAAAGTAGGTTTTTTTAATTTCCCGCGCCATGAAAGTGGCGGCCTCGGGATAAAATCTGAACCAGAGTTCAGGCTCAAAGATCTCCAATTCCGCCAATGCCCACTGCCCTTCATTGTCTCTAAAGATATCCGCCCGGCCGTATAAAGGAAGTTCCGGACACGCCTGGGAAGCCCCTTGCGCAAATGCAATTTCTTCCTGGCCGGGATGATAAGTATCCACCGTCCCGCCATAATCGTCCTGCACTCTGAAATCTCCGGGTTTGGCACGTTTTAGAATAGCATGGGTGTAGGTACCATTAAACACCATTAAGGATACTTCGCCTTCAGTGACCACATTTCTTTGAAACTCCTGCAGCATCATGGCTTCTTTAGTTATTAGTTGTTGAAAAATTGTATCGTATTTTTCCCATTCCGTATAGCGAAACCTGTAGGTATGTCTGGCCCCACCTGCTACACAAGGCTTTAGTACAAACTCATCGGAAGCGATATCCAAATGTTCCTTTGCTTTTTGGAGGCTTTCCAAAAGATGGGTTGGCGTCCCTGCTTCAACAAACAGGGTCTTGGGAATGCGTATCCCTTTGTCCTGTAATTCCTTGAGATAGTGTTTATCAATATTCCAATCAATCAGCGCTTTGGAATTGATAAAGCAGGTGTGTTTTGCGGCACGGTGGTACCATTTTGTGAATTCATCGATACGGTCAAAATAATCCCAAACCGCTCGAAACACCGCGTAGTTGGTCGTAGACCAATCAAAATGAGGGTCATCCCATGCCACACGATTCACTTTCAATCCTTCAGCTTTTAAGGCATCTTCCACCAATTGATCCTCCAACAAAATGTTTTGGATGTAGGGATCTTTTTTTTGGGGATGAAGATAGCGCCGGTCCGTAAGTAAGGTAATATCGTAGCCCATAACGTCTTTAGAATCCCACTGCTTTATCGTCTCCACGTTGGTCCGCACCGCCTTCCAGCCTTCCATCCGGCAAAACCAAAATAGCATCTACTTTACCGATAATAGGTGCTTTTCCTTCCTTAATTTGATAGCCTTTAGCCTTGAGTTTATCCTTTAACGCCCTGGAAAAGCCTTCTTTTTCAAAGGAGATAGAGTCTGGTAGCCATTGATGGTGAAATCGCGGTGTATTTACAGCTTCCTGCATGCTAAGATTAAATTCGTAGACATTTAAAATAGTTTGTGCTACGGCGGTGATAATCCTGGACCCTCCGGGAGTGCCTACCACCATCCAGAGTTTGTCGTCTTTTTCCACAATGGTTGGGGTCATGCTACTCAACATCCTTTTTTCCGGAGCAATACTGTTGGCTTCTGCACCCGTCAATCCAAACATATTGGGAACACCGGGTTTTGCGCTAAAATCGTCCATCTGGTTATTTAAAAAGAAACCCAGTTCATCACAGAAGAGTTTTGAGCCGTATGCCCCGTTCAAAGTGGTCGTCACCGAAACGGCATTGCCCTGGGGGTCCACAATGGAATAGTGGGTGGTTTCATTGCTCTCCAGTATTTCTAAAGTACCATGGCCCACTTCATCGCTTGGAGTGGCTTGTTCAAAAGAGAAACTCTTCATACGTCCTTTCAAATAGGATTGGCTCAATAAGACATCAAGGGGAATATCCGCAAAATCCGGGTCGCCAAGATAGTAGTTTCGGTCCGCATAAGCTCTTCGTGCTGCTTCGGTAAACAATTGAATGGCCTTCGGGGAATGCAGGGCATAGTCCCCAATATCATAAGGCTCTATCATCTTAAAAATCTGGTTGATGGTAACGCCCCCACTGCTAGGAGGGCTCATGGAAATGATACGAAGGTCTTTATAATTAAACACAATGGGCTGTCGCCATTTGGCTTCGTATCTGGCCAGATCTTCTTCCGTGATATAGCCACCTCTCTTTTGAATAAAGGCGGCCAGGATCTTGGCGGTTTCCCCTTTGTAAAATTCATCCCTGCCATTTTCGCTAATTCGTCTTAACGTCCTGCCCAGGGTAGGATATTTAATGGTATCTCCGGGCATACACTGATTGAAAAAGAAAGTACTGTCTCCATTGACCTTAATGATCTTCTCCCAGTTGTTTTCCAAACGTCTGGCTTGCTTTTCGGTAACCACCACACCGTTTTCTACCAACGCAATTACTGGTTCCAGGATCTCTTTGATAGGCAAGGTTCCAAACTTTTCATGTACCTCAAAAATTCCAGCCACTGTCCCTGGCACACCCACAGCCGTTGCACCAACCGTACTCATTTCCGGGATAACGTTGCCTAACGAATCGAGATACATATCTTTATGAGCCGTCAACGGTGCTTTTTCCCTGTAATCCAACCCCCCTATATCGCCATTCGCCTTTCGGTACACCATAAAACCGCCACCGCCCAGATTACCGGCAAAGGGGTAGGCCACGGCCAGGGCCATTTCAGTGGCAATCATGGCATCAAAGGCATTCCCGCCTTTTTTCATTATTTCAATGCCAATACGTGAGGCCTCTTCACGCGCAGATACCACCATAGCTTTGGTGGTAACCAGACCGGTAGGTTCAGGAGTTCTGGTTATACAGTTTGCCAGTAGTAGGAGAAAACCCCAAAAGGTCAACTTTCGCATAAGCCATCAAATTTTTGCCGCGAAAAGGTAATTAATTCCGGAAAAAATAGCTGGAATTCCTTTTCCAACGGTGCGTAATGTGTTTTCAGATCCCGAATGGCCAGGTGCATTTGGGACTTGTACTGTGTTCTGCGATTCATTCCCTGTAATACCCTTGAAATACCTTCCAGATTTGCATAATTGAGGAGCCAGTTATCGGCGATCATATAGGGCATCATGCGTTGTGTTCCCGGCGGCAACAGGTCATAATGGGCTTCCAGCAGATCATAAAAGGCAGCTACAAAATCGGCCAGGGGCTGATCTGAGTAGTCCTTCCAGTTTTTGGCCAGAAAGTGATCATAAAAAATATCCACAATCACCCTGCTGTAATGGCGGTAGTTTGAATAAAGTCGTCTGCTACTTTGTTTGGGAACGGGGTGGGCATCGGTAAAAGAATCAATAGCCCTGTGCAACAGGATTCCTTTCCCTATGTTTTCCGGAAAATCCTGGTATTTTTTCCCTTTAATATGATCGGCAAAAAAATTCCCCAGCGTAATCTCAGGATCATTAAAGGAAAGGTAAATGTGGGCTAAAAAATTCACCCGTCGAATTTACAAATTCGAAACCTGTCATCACACCCTTACATCTATATTTGCAAAAACTTTAGACCAATGACACTGATCAAATCCATTTCCGGTATTAGAGGAACCATAGGAGGGAAGCCTACTGAAAACCTAACTCCCATAGATGCTGTAAAGTTTGCTGCAGCCTATGGTACCTGGCTCAAGGAATATTCCGGAAAAGATAAACTCAACGTGGTTATTGGCAGGGATGCCAGGCTATCCGGAGAAATGATCCAAAATCTGGTAGTTTCCACCCTGGTCGGGTTGGGTATAGATGTCGTTGATCTGGGATTGTCCACCACTCCTACCGTAGAAATCGCTGTGCCCCTGGAGCAGGCGGACGGTGGAATTATATTAACGGCCAGCCATAACCCCAAACAGTGGAATGCGTTGAAGTTATTAAATGAAAACGGGGAGTTTTTGAATGCGGAGCAGGGGGCAAGAATCCTGGAATTAGCCACAGAAGAAGATTTTGATTTTGCCGAAGTAGATGCTTTGGGTAAGGTGGTCACAAAGGACACCTATCTGGATATCCACGTGGAGCAGGTGTTGCAATTGTCTTTGATCGATCCTGAAGTGATCCGGGAGCAGAAATTCAAAGTAGTGGTAGATGGCGTGAATTCTACCGGGGGGATAGCCATTCCCAAATTGTTGGATGCCTTGGGTGTATCGGTAATTGAACTGTATTGTGACCCCACCGGTCACTTCCCCCACAACCCTGAACCTTTAAAGGAGCATTTAGGGGATATTTGTACCAAGGTAGTGGAGGAAAAGGCCGATTTTGGTATTGTAGTAGACCCTGATGTGGATCGGTTAGCCTTTATTAGCAATGATGGGGAAATGTTTGGTGAAGAATACACCCTGGTGGCCTGTGCCGATTATGTTTTAGGCAAAACCAGTGGAAATACCGTTTCTAACCTGTCTTCTTCACGGGCCTTACGGGATATTACACAAAAGCACGGGGGAAAGTATGAAGCCGCCGCTGTTGGCGAGGTGAATGTGGTTGCCAAAATGAAAGCTAACAACGCGGTGATAGGAGGAGAAGGTAATGGAGGTATCATCTATCCTGAAAGCCATTATGGCAGAGATGCACTGGTAGGGACAGCCTTGTTTTTGATGTTGTTGGCAGAACGGGGCGGTACGGTAGCGGAGTTGCGAGCAGGTTATCCCGGTTATTTTATGAGTAAAAAGAAAATACAGCTGACTCCCGAACTGGATGTGGATCAATTGTTAAGGGATATGGAGGAAAAATACGCCGGAGATGAAGTAAACACCATTGATGGCGTTAAAATTGATTTTCCGGATTCCTGGGTGCATCTGAGAAAATCCAATACGGAACCCATTATTCGGATTTATACAGAGGCCAAAAGTCAGCAGAAGGCGGATGATCTGGCGGATAAAATGATCGTAGAGATCCGGGAAGTGGCAGGAATCTAGTAGCTGGTTTCCAGCCAGTTCAACAAACTACTTTTAATAAGGTCTTCACTATCCCATACAATAAAATGACGTTCGTTTTCTATGGGCATGACCCTCAGGTTTTGCGTCCCGGTAAATGCTGCTTCCATAAAAGGAACATTCTCATAAGGGACTAAGCGGTCCTCGGTACCATGTACGATAAGAACATTTTGGGTGAGTTGGCCAAGTTTAGGGCGCATGAATTGTAAATCTTCCTTTAGCCACCAAAGCTCATCGTTAGAGGGTCTAAAAGAACCGGGAACCAAATACTTCAGGGGAAAACGCATAAACAGTTTTCGCCATTTTTCCGGCTTTTCGGCCTCAGGGTCCAGGGAACCGGAGAGTATCATCAGGTTTTCATAGGTTTGCGGTGCCTCAAGGGACATTTTAACAATTAGCGGTCCTCCGTAGGAGTGTCCTATTAAGGTCACAGGCTTTCCATTGTCTAACTGTTGCAGCAGCGTATTTAGTAAAGTGGCTTGTGCTCCTAAATCCATACTTTTTCTATAGTCGCTATAGCCAAATCCCGGTCGATCAGGTGCTATGAGTCGAAAACTTTGAAGTAAAGTGGAATCGGACAGATAGGTTTTCCAGGCATCCCAACTCCCCGGGGAACCATGAATAAAAACAAGGGTAGGGGCATCTGCTTTCCCGGTTCGGACATAATGAATTTCCCGATCTCCAATGGGTAAGGTAGCCTCGCTATAGGTAACATTTCTCGACTCAAAAAATGTACGGGTTTCGGATGCTGTGCTGCGAAAGGAGAGACAAGAATAATTAAAGAAGAGATAACTTAGCCCCAAAACGAGTACCAGATACCTTTTTTTAAACTTCTTTTTCGTAGGTTTCCCCGAGATGAATCGCCGCATCTTACCCATGATTGTCGGGAAATTGCCCTCTTGCTAAAAGAGACCGGTAATATTGCCGTTCTCGTCAATATCAATACGCTCTGATGCAGGGTGCGCCGGCAAACCTGGCATTCGCATAATACTCCCGGTAATGGGAATTAAAAAACCGGCTCCTGCTGCGATCTCTATTTCCCGTACCGTTATGATAAAATCTTTAGGCCTTCCTAAAAGTTTGGGATTATCCGAAAGTGATTTCTGGGTCTTGGCAATACAAATCGCTAATTTGTCCAGTTTAAGGTCGTTGATCTTTTTCAAATCCCGTTTCGCCTGATAGGAGTAATCCACATATTCTGCGCCGTAGATCTGTGTAGCTATGGTTTCTATCTTTTCTTTTACCGGGCTATCCCAGTTATACAATGGGGTATAGTTTTCAACCGTTTTTTCAGCAATGGCTATGACCTTTTCCGCTAGTTCAAGGGCGCCTTCTCCTCCTTTTCCCCATACATTGGCAAGGGCCACAGGAACGTTCATTTTTTCGGCACTGGTCCGTATGAAATCAATTTCTTCCTGAGAATCAGTAGTAAATTGGTTAATAGCAATAATGGGCGTGACATTAAAGCGCTTGATGTTCTCCACATGTTTTTCCAGATTTGGAAAACCTTTTTGCAAGGAGGAGACATCGGGTTGGGTAAGCTGGTCCAGGGGCGTGCCTCCATGATACTTCAGCGCTCTGATGGTGGTGGTAAGCACAACAACTTTGGGGGATAAGCCTGCACTTTGGCATTTAATGTCAAAAAACTTTTCTGCGCCAAGATCGAAACCAAAACCGGCTTCCGTGATGGTATATTCAGAAAAAGTCATACCCATCCGGGTAGCAATAACAGAATTGGTTCCCTGTGCGATGTTCGCAAAAGGCCCCCCGTGGATAATAGCAGGGTTACCTTCCATAGTCTGGACCAGGTTAGGCTTAATGGCTTCTTTTAACAGGGCGGTCATTGCTCCCTGGGCCTTTAGATCCCGGGCGTATATCGGTTTTTTATCAAAGGTGTAGCCAATAAAAATATTGCCTAACCTTTTCTTGAGGTCCATCAGGTTTTCGGAAAGGCAGAGAATGGCCATTATTTCAGACGCCGCAGTGATATCAAAACCTGTTTCCCTGGGAATACCGGATGCCGTTCCCCCTAAACCTACAATGATATTGCGCAGGGATCTGTCATTCATGTCCACTACACGTTTCCAGGAAATAGTTCTGGGATCAAGACCTATCGTTGATGTTTTGCTCTGGATATTGTTATCAATCAGTGCTGCCAGGAGATTATGGGCTTTTTCAATAGCGGAAAAATCCCCGGTAAAATGTAGGTTGATGGCTTCCATGGGCAGTACCTGGGAATATCCTCCGCCTGTGGCTCCCCCTTTGATCCCGAATACCGGCCCTAAAGAGGGTTCACGTAATACCACAGTGGCCCTTTTTCCTAAACGGTTCAACCCTTCTGTCAGACCAATAGACATGGTCGTTTTACCCTCTCCGGCTGGGGTAGGGGAAATCGCAGAAACCAGGATAAGATTGGATTTTGCTGCTTTATCCTTGTCAATCAGGGATAAAGGAATCTTGGCTTTGTTCTTACCATAATATTCGATGGAGTTTTCGGGTAGTCCTAATCTTTTGGCAATATCCCCAATGGGCTTCAGATGGACTTTTTGAGCAATTTCCAGGTCGGTCATGTTATAAGGATTACTTCCTAAAGGTAATCATTCAACAGTCAAAATCCAGTAGCCTGTTATGTATCTGATGGACTTTCGTCCACAGAAAGTGGAAGGTATGGAAACGGATACCCGATTATTTCGGGGTTTTGTTTCTATGCTTCCAGCGTTTATGTGTCCAAAAATAGTATTCCGGGGCTTCTGAGATGGAAGCCTCAACTTCGCGTAGAAAGGCATCGGTAATCTCAAAATCCGGTACCGATTTGGGAGTTTCACTAAGTACTTTAAACGTTCCCTGGTAATGTCCGCGTTTTCGTTTTTCTACTTTCAGGTAAACTGCAGGTAAATCCAATCCTTTACAAAGCATTTCTGCCCCTACGTGAACGGGAACGGTTATCCCCATAAAAGGCGCCCAGTATTTTGTGCGGGATACCATAGGCGACTGATCGCTAAGAATGCCGTACATGCTCAACCGCCCTTTCAGGCGATTCTGGGCGACAATTTCTTTGGTTTCCGTGGTGGCGATCAATGTGGTGCCAAATTTCTCCCGTATTCTTCGAATAAGCTTGTCGAAATACGGGTTTTGAACAGGTTGGTAAATGGCATAGCCCTTGGATTTTATGTGTGCATCCAGGGCAATTACCCATTCCCAACTGGCGTAATGAGGGAAGAGTAACATGATACTTTTTTCCTTTGCTTCCAGTTGGTGTAGCACCTCTAAATTGTTAAAAACAAAACGTTTTTGTAGTTCTTTCCCGGAAATCCCCATCGTTTTGATCATCTCCAGAAACATGTCGCACATGTGTTGATAAAATCTTTTTTCAATTACCCGTCGTTCCTGATCTGATTTTTCGGGCAAGACTAATTTTAGGTTTTCTCGTACTACCTTTTTACGATATCCAATCCCATAATAAACCAACTGGTATACTAAAGTAGAGAGCATATAAACAATGGGGAAGGGAAGTCTAGAAATTAGCCATAAAAATGGATAGGCCAACAGGTAAACCAGTAACTGCATCTAAAATTTGTATGGTCAAATATAGCTATATTTGCCGCCAAACCGGATAGGTATGTATAATTTGCACGTGGCCACAATTGCCATTATGGCGGCTAATGTGTTAGTGTCATTAAGAGGGTTTAGCGATCAGGTTTTTTTTGAACGCTATAAGTTCAACATCGGTGCTATTGTATCCGGGCAAAAAGAGCGCACGGTTACTTCAGGCTTTTTACATGTAGATTTCTCCCATCTATTCTTTAACATGTTTACCCTCTTCTTTTTTGCCAATGTGGTCATTAATTGGTTTGGTCCCACGAAATTTTTGATCCTTTATTTCATCAGCTTAATAGCCGGTAGTCTGTTGGCACTTTTCTTTCATAAGGACGAACCGTATTACAGCGCTGTTGGGGCTAGTGGAGCGGTTACCGGAGTGCTGTATGCCGCGATCTTACTAGAGCCCGATATGCGGTTGGGGATCATGTTTATTCCTATCCCTCTGCCCGCCTATGTATTGGGGATTGCCTATTTGCTGTATTCTATTTACGGGATGAAAAGCAGGTTAGGTAACATAGGACATACCGCGCATTTTGGAGGTGCCATTGGAGGGTATGCAACTACCTTACTGTTCCGGCCTTCGCTCCTGGTTACAGATACGATGATGGTGCTGCTTTTAGCAATTCCTATTGTAATACTATTCGTTTTGGAAAAAATGGGTAAAATCTGATATACGGTAAACGTGTCCTTAAAAAACAGCATCAAATAAACAAATAAAAAAACCCCGATTAGAACTTCGGGGCTTTCTTGTACTATGTTCTTTTTAATTCAGCAGTTCCGCCACTTTTTCTTCCAATGCCTTACCCCTAAGATTTTTGGCAATGATTACGCCGTTTTCATCTAACAAAAAAGCGGCCGGAATAGCATTAATATTATAAAGCTGGGCAATAGGCCCCTGAAAATATTGCAGGTGGGAAACATGATTCCAATCCAAACTATCCGCGGCTATAGCGTTTAACCAATCGTCTTTCTTTCTGTCCAGGGAAACGCCCACAATATGCAATCCCTTGTCCTTGTATTTTTGATACACCGAAACGATATTTGGGTTTTCCATACGGCAGGGTCTGCACCATGCCGCCCAGAAGTCAATTAAAGTTACCTTTCCCTTCACATCATTTAGCGCTAACACCTCGCCCTCCGGGGTTGGTCCGGAGAATTCCGGCGCTACCGTTCCTATTGCAGTGGCTTTTGCTCTTTCCAACTGTTCTTTTACGCGTTGTCCGGGTTTGGAGGCTTTAATTTCAGGGGTAAAGGCTTCAAAAAGCGCCTCAATTTCTTCAAGAGGAAGCGCTTTTCCGGCCATCACTTTATCCAAAATTAAAGCAGAAATCAAAGCGTCAGGATGCGCTTTTAGATAATCCAGATCAAAGTTTTTTGCCTTTTCCTGGAGTTCTGTGAATTCTTCCCGTAACGCATCAATGGTGGCGGTATCACGAGCTGCACTGGCTTTCCGAAAATCATCATTCATGGAACGGGACATTGACGCCAGCGTTCTGGATTCTTCCAAATATTCCATAAATAGCTCGTTTTGTAGAGTACCCCGCAGTTTGGAAAACGCAAGACTATCCTTTTGCGCTTTGAAGCTAATCTCTCCGTTTTCCAGAATGATTGGAGAGTTGCCACGCACACCGTCAACAAAAAGGTAATAGAGTTCAGGAACTTCGGATGTGCCCGAAAAAGTAAATTTTCCATTTTCTACTATTGCCGTATCCACATCAATCATATTCCTGCGTAAGGAATCTGTGGTTTTAAGGAACACTTTAGTCCCATTTTCCACTTCTCCGGTAAGTTCTCCGGTAATCCGGAACGCTTCCGGTGTAGAAGAACACCCCACAAGTAGCACAGTCAGAACAATAGCAAATCCAATTCTTTTCATACTTCCTTTAATTTTGCGTAAAGGTACATATATTAAAAAGCATAAAAAAAGTGCCCACAGGCACTTTTGCAAATGGTTGTCAAAATCGCGATATCAAAATTGGTAACGCAGGCCAAGGGCAATATCAAAATCCAGATTGTCGTCAAAACCGTCATACCCCAAAATGCCAAGTTCCGGCCTGAAATCAAGGGATATTAATAAGGGAATGTCAAAATCGTATTCTATCCCGATATTTCCGGCGGCAAAAACAAAAAGCCCGTCATCGTCATTGTCGTCATTCGGGACAGCTTCAAAATCAACACTTCCAATACCGCCTCCAAAGCCATAATACCAATTAAAACCGCCATCCAAATTATGCACCCAGTGATACACTCCGGTTAGTTTAAAGGCATCAAATTCCCGGCTATCCCGCCAACCCAGGTTAAATTCCGCTCTGTTAAACCTTCCTATCGACTTTTGATAAGAAATCTCCGCACCAAAGCCGTCGCTATCACCCAGGCGAAGACCAAGAGTGTGTTCCGAAATACTTTGGGCTTGGGTAAAGAAGATGGCAAACATAAACAGTCCGGCAAAAAAAGTGGTAATCTTCATATAATTTCGTTTTAGTTGAAAATAATAAAATAGCTTTGTTTCTTTTCTCTGGAAACAAAACTTATTTTGTTGACCAAAAATTGTTCCAAGTTGAAGAATTCTTTGCTTTCTGAACTTTCCGACGTGCTTGATGGGGAATTGCAATGGGATGCACTAACACAATCCCTGTATGCCACAGACGCCTCCGTATATCGCAGAACACCTATGGCAGTGGCTTTCCCAAAGGACGGGCAAGATCTGCAAAACCTTATCTATTTTGCGAACGAGCACAAAGTTGGATTAATTCCCAGGACAGCCGGGACTTCTCTTGCGGGACAGTGCGTTGGAGATGGTATTGTAGTAGATACCTCAAAGTACTTTACCCGTATTTTACACCTGGATCAGGAAAAACGGCAAGTAGTAGTCCAGCCCGGAGTGGTCAGGGATGAGTTGAATCAATACCTGCAACCATTTGGTCTCTTTTTTGGTCCAAACACCTCCACCTCTAACCGTTGTATGATGGGGGGCATGGTAGGCAATAATTCTTCCGGTACGACATCTATTCAGTATGGCGTAACCCGGGACAAAGTGATAGGGCTTGCCACCTTGTTATCCGACGGGAGCAAAGCCGTGTTTCATCCTTTAAAGGCACAGGAATTTGAAGGTAAAACCCATCTCGATACATTGGAAGGAAGTATTTATCGCGAGATAAAGAAGGAGCTTTCCAATGAAGCGGTCGCCCGGGAAATCCGGGCAGAATTTCCCCGTCCGGAGATCCACCGGAGGAATACCGGATACGCGGTAGATGAAATACTTAATAATGAAGTATTCGGCAACTCTGAAGCCTCCTTTAATATGTGCAAGCTGTTATGTGGCAGCGAAGGCACTCTGGCCTTTACCACGGAAATCACCTTGCAATTGGATCCTTTACCTCCACAGTATGCGGCAATGGTGTGTACCCATTACCGGACATTGGAGGATTGCCTCTCCGATGTGGCTGTTGTGATGAAGCACCCGCTCCACTTGTGTGAGATGATGGACAAGGTGATCCTGGACTGTACTAAAAATAACAGACAACAGTTGGCTAACCGGTTCTTTGTAGACGGGGATCCGGAAGGAATACTGATGTTAGAAGTTCGTGCCGATTCCCAAAAAGCACTTGAGCAGGAAATTTCGGCATTGTTGAAAACGATCCATAGTTCGGGAAATAGCTATGCTCATCCTGTTTTGCATGATCAGGATATCCAAAAAGCCGTAGAACTTAGAAAAGCCGGATTAGGGCTTTTGGGGAATATGGTGGGCGATAAGAAAGCAGTGGCCTGTATAGAAGATACGGCAGTGGCCCTTGAAGACTTAAAGGATTTTATTGGAGAGTTCACCGGAATTATGGATGGATACGGTCAAAAGGCGGTGTACTATGCCCATGCCGGTGCAGGGGAACTTCATCTTCGCCCAATTCTAAATCTCAAAAGATCGGAAGACGTCCAATTATTTCGGCAGATCACTACCAAAGTGGCCCAGCTTACAAAGAAATATCGTGGAAGCTTTAGCGGAGAGCACGGCGATGGTATCGTAAGGGCGGAGTTCATACCTACCATGATTGGAGAAAAGAATTATGAATTACTCAAACGCATAAAAACATATTTTGACCCTAATGGTATTTTTAACCCGGGAAAAATTGTTGATCCTTATCCGATGGATGAATTCCTGCGGTATCAGATCGATAGGGAAGAGCCGGTGATCCCAACACTTCTTGATTTTTCAGATGACAAGGGGATCCTAAGAGCCACTGAGAAATGCAATGGTAGCGGGGATTGCAGAAAAGATCACACTATGAAAGGGGGTATGTGCCCCAGTTATCACGCTACGAAGAATGAAAAGGATACTACTCGCGGTAGGGCCAATGCCCTCAGGGAATTCCTGACCCATTCCGAAAAGGTCAATCGATTTGATCACGAAGAACTAAAAGACGTATTTGACCTGTGTTTGGCTTGTAAAGCCTGTTCCAGTGAATGTCCAAGCAATGTGGATGTAGCTACCTTAAAATCAGAGTTTTTGTACCAATATCAGGAAGCAAACGGCTATTCTTTCCGGAACAGGTTATTTGCCAATAGCACAAAAGCGAATGCCATGGCCAGTAAAATATCCGGGTTAGCTAATGCGGCATTTGCCTCTCCATTAGGCAAATTGATCAAATACATGAATGGAGTAGCCCGGGAAAGAGAATTGCCAAAGGTGTATGCTTTCAATTTTGAAAAATATTTGGCAAAATTACCCGATAACACCTCCGGAAAGCAGGTTGTACTTTACTTGGATGAGTTTACGCGCTACCTGGATGTGGAAGTAGGAAAGGATGCCATAGCCCTCTTTTCCGGATTGGGCTACAATATCACCCTGTTCTATGCAGAAAGTGGAAGGACCTACCTTTCCAAAGGATTCTTAAAACAGGCAAAGCAACTGGCCCAAAAAAACATGGAACAACTATGGCCTTTTCTGGAAAAAGAGCTACCCATCGTTGGTTTGGAACCCTCTGCAATACTTTCTTTCAGGGATGAGTACGGCAGGCTGATTGATCAAAAGGATAAGGCGGAAAAATTAAAAGAGAGCGCCTATTTGATCGAAGAGTTTTTGGCTTCGGAGATTGAAAAGGGAAGGGTACGTTCCGATCAGTTTACGACAGCCATGCAAAAGATAAAGATCCATGGACATTGCCACCAGAAGGCATTATCCAATCAAAAGGTCACTTTTGATATGCTTAACCTACCCAAGAACTATGAGGTGACCATTATCCCTTCCGGCTGTTGCGGTATGGCCGGTTCTTTTGGGTATGAAAAGGAGCATTATAGCATTAGTATGCAAATAGGAGAGTTAAAGCTCTTTCCTTCGGTACGAAAGTCTCCTGAAGCAACGCTTATTGCAGCAAATGGCACCAGTTGCAGACATCAGATCTTTGACGGAACGGGAAGAAAGGCGTTACACCCCGTCTCCATTCTCAGAGCGGCTCTGCTTGTCCACTGATTCTTCCTCCTCTTCATGGACTTCCATATTTTCGATGTCCGATTGGTCCGTGATCGAGGCAATTAGTTCATTCATATCCATTTCCTTTAGGTCTTCGTCCACAAAAAATGGAGATAACTTGTCATGATTATAGTAGTAGACCCGCCATCGCTTAAAAGAGTATTCCAAAGCCGTTAGATTTTCTACCCAATCCCCTGAATTCAGATAGGTGGTCTTCCCGTATTTATTCTGGAAAATCTCTTTTTTGGGTTGATGAATATGTCCGCAAATCACATAATCGTAGTCATTTTCAATGGCGAGCTCTGCAGCTACACGTTCAAAATCGTTAATATATTTAACGGCACCCTTTACACTGTTCTTTATTTTCTTGGATAAGGAATATTTTTCCTTTCCCATTTTGACCAGCCACCAATTCACAAGACTGTTTATCAATATAAGCAGGTCATACCCATAACCTCCCAGTTTCGCCAACCATTTCGCCTTTTGAATGGAAATGTCAAAGACATCACCATGAAATATCCACGCTTTTTTTCCATCCAGGTTCACTACCAGTTTGTTGACGATCTTAAAATTACCCATTGAGGTTGACGCAAATTTGCGAAGCATTTCATCATGGTTGCCGGTAATGTAGTACACCTCCGTACCCTTGGAAGCCATACCAATTACCTTTTTCAACACTTTTAGGTGTGAAGCGGGGAAATAGCGTTTGCTAAATTGCCAGATATCGATAATATCACCGTTAAGGATGAGTTTTTTAGGCTGAATACTATTGAGGTAGGCAATTAGCTCATCCGCATGACAGCCGTAAGTTCCTAGGTGGACATCCGAGATTACGGCCAATTCAATCTTACGTTTCTTCAATACAAAATAGTTTAACTGCAAAATAAACGTGTGGGAATAAACTGAAAATCAATTGTAAGTGAATTGTTTGTCAGATAACTGTTAACTAAACATCAATTAATTATTGCAAATGTTTCCAAATCTTTAAGCTGATACTTGTTTTTGTAAAAGGGGGATAACACCTACCTTTACGCCTTAGAGGTTTGTACGCTATGGCAGGCAACACTTTTGGCACGTTATTTAAGCTAACTACCTTTGGGGAATCCCATGGGAAGGCAATTGGAGGAATACTTGAGGGGTGTCCGGCAGGATTGCAATTGGATCTGGAGGCGATACAGCACGAATTGGATCGTAGAAAACCCGGGCAATCTGCTATTGTTACCCAAAGAAAAGAGCCTGATACGGTGGAGTTTTTCTCCGGTATCTTTGAGGGGAAAACCACCGGTACACCTATTGGTTTTGCCATTTACAACACCAATCAAAAACCAAGGGACTATTCCCATATCAAAGATTCTTACCGCCCTTCGCATGCAGATTACGTGTATGACAAGAAATACGGTTTCCGGGACTATCGCGGAGGAGGAAGGAGCTCTGCCAGGGAAACGGCTAGCAGGGTAGTGGCCGGTGCTATTGCCAAACAAATACTCGGAAAAGTTCAAATTAGTGCTTATGTTTCCCAGGTGGGAACCATGAAACTGACAAAATCGTACCAGGAACTCGATCTTACCTTAGTTGAATCCAATCCGGTGCGTTGTCCTGAACCCGGAACCGCTTCGGAAATGGAAGCATACATCAAGAAAATTAAAAAGGAGGGGGACACCATTGGGGGTGTGATCAGTTGTGTCATACAAAATGTACCCATCGGTTTAGGAGAACCTGTTTTTGACAAATTACATGCCGATCTGGGGAAAGCCATGCTGTCCATTAATGCAGTGAAAGGTTTTGAATTTGGAAGTGGATTTGCCGGGGTGCAGTTAAAAGGAAGTGAACACAATGATGCCTTTAATCCGGACGGCACCACCAAAACCAACAACAGCGGAGGGGTACAAGGGGGTATCAGCAATGGCATGGACATCTATTTTAAGGTAGCCTTTAAACCGGTGGCTACCCTACTACAAGGCTATGAAACCATAGATAAAGAGGGGAATAAAGTGGAGACCCATGGCAAAGGGCGGCATGATCCTTGCGTTGTACCCAGAGCTGTACCTATTGTGGAAGCTATGGCAGCCCTGGTGTTGGCTGATTTTTTGTTATTAGCCAAAACCAACAGAATCTAACCGGCTTGAGGTTTTACTTCAAAACCTTATATTCACCATCAAAACATAATCTATGCGCAAATTGGAACTTCATTGGCAAATCCTGATTGGGATGGTGCTGGGGATTGTATTTGGATTTGTAATGACAGGATTTTCCTGGGGAAAAGAGGTGGTTTCTGACTGGATCCAGCCTTTGGGGACCATATTTGTGAAACTGCTAAAGCTAATTGCAATTCCCCTTATCATCGCCTCCCTCGTAAAAGGGATTTCCGACTTAAAGGATATTTCAAAGTTTAGGGATATTGGAATACGTACCATTGTAATCTACATAATGACCACCGTGGTGGCTATTACCATAGGATTGTTACTGGTAAATGTTCTGCAACCCGGAGAAGGTATTTCCAATGAAACCATAACCAAGCTTACAGAGACTTACGCCAGTGATGCCGGGGTGACGTCTAAACTGGAAGAGGCTTCCCGCCAAAAGGACAGTGGCCCATTGCAGTTTTTGGTAGATATGGTTCCGGACAATGCCCTTAACGCCATGAGCAATAATGCCTTAATGCTTCAGGTCATCTTTTTTACTATTTTCCTGGGTATTTCCATGTTGCTTATAGGCGAAGAAAATGCAAAACCACTCAAGAGCTTTTTTGACTCCCTGAATGATGTGGTACTTAAAATGGTGGATTTGATCATGCTTACCGCTCCCTATGCAGTTTTTGCCCTTTTAGCCGGGGTTGTAGTTTCCTCCAGTGATCCTGATTTACTATTGGCCTTACTAAAGTACGCCGGGGTGGTTGTGGGTGGATTGTTGCTTATGATCGTTTTTTATGCTACCGTTGTGGGATCCTTTACCAAGAAAAATCCGTTTTGGTTCTTAAGGGAAATAAGTCCTGCCCAGTTACTGGCGTTTTCTACGAGTTCCAGTGCCGCGACCCTACCGGTTACCATGGAACGGGTTGAGGAGCATATTGGGGTAGATAAAGAGGTTTCCAGTTTTGTGCTTCCTGTTGGGGCAACCATTAACATGGATGGGACCAGTTTGTATCAGGGCGTTGCCGCCGTCTTTATTTCCCAGGCCTTAGGATTTGATCTCACCTTTTCGGATCAGCTCACCATTGTGCTCACCGCCTTATTAGCCTCTATCGGTTCTGCCGCTGTGCCGGGAGCCGGTATGGTAATGTTAGTGATCGTTCTGGAATCCATAGGATTCCCGGGAGATAAGCTTGCCATAGGGTTGGCATTGATATTCGCCGTGGACCGCCCTCTGGATATGTGTCGCACAGTAGTTAACGTAACCGGAGACGCCACGGTTTCTATGGTGGTCGCCAAGTCTACCGGAAAATTAGGGGAACCCCATGTTAAGGAATGGGATGACCATTATAAGGAGGTAAAATAATCCTATATTTTCCCGTTCAAGGCCGTATTCTTTGTATAGTTCCCGGACATCCATTAATTTAAGGCAATCAACTAATCGGAAGGGCCATGAATATATGTTTTTTGATGTATCCCTGGGATGAGATTATTCCTGAGAATGATACCAGTCTTGCTTTAATTCACGAATGTGTTAAACGGAATCATGGGGTAGCACTATGCACGCCGGCAAATCTTACCATCCGGAACAGTGTTACCAGTGCTTTTTGCACCGTAGTGGGTAGAATGGATAAAATCCCGAGTAGTTTAAAATCCTTCTATAAGCAAGCTAAAACCCGGGAAGAAATGCTTCCTCTGGCAGGCTTTGATGTGATATTTATGCGGGCCAATCCCCCTTTGGACCCTTTGATGCTCAATTTTTTGGATTCCGTTAAGGACGATGTCTTTATTGTTAATTCCCTTCAGGGTCTGCGCGAGGCCAATAACAAGCTATATACCGCAGCTTTTGGAGATAGCCATAGCAATATCATTCCGGTGACCCATGTATCCAAGAACAAAAAATATCTGGTACAACAAATAAAAGAATCTCAGGCTGAAAAGATGATCTTAAAGCCATTAAACGGTTTTGGGGGGTCCGGGGTTATTTTGATTGAAAAATCAGCGATGAATAATATCAAATCGTTATTGGATTTTTATGTAACCAACTCGGATGGAAGCTCTAACTATGTTATACTTCAGGAATATATTGAAGGAGCGGATCAAGGGGATATCCGTATTCTTTTACTGAATGGAGAACCTCTGGGCGCCATGCGGCGTGTTCCGGGAAGTGATGATCATCGTTCAAATGTTTCCGCGGGAGGCTCGGTAGCCAAACATACCCTGACCAAAGAAGAAAAAGCGCTTTGTAAGCAAATAGGTCCTAAATTGGTGAAGGACGGTTTGTATTTTGTAGGGATTGATGTTATTGGAGGAAAATTGGTGGAAGTGAACGTAATGTCTCCTGGAGGAATTACCTACATGAATAAGGTGTATAAAACTAAAATCCAGTGTCAGGTGATTGATTTTATCGAAAGCAAAGTAACCGCCAAACTCCAGGCCTTTGACCGCAGATCAAGGCTTAGAAAAGAGGTGGAGGATGCATAGGTATTCCGTGCAGGAGATCCTGCAAAAGATACATTCGGAAGAACCTTTTGAAGCGGTTAGTGAGGACTACTCGTTTACGGTAAAAATTTCTGAGTATGTACCCTATGTTTGCGCCGCTATTCATGATGGGCATCAGTTCAGAAGGTCCTTGTGGGAGAATTGCCTACACTCGACCTACGAACGCTGGTACGAAGAAGACCCTTGCACCAGGCAAATGGTACAATCCCATCCTATAGTGATTGCGGGTAGGGACAGCAGGTTTGAATATGACCTAAATCGTCCCCTGGAAGAAGCGATTTTTGATACTGCCTGGGGAAAACAACTCTGGAAAACCCCTTTATCCGTAAAGGAAAAGGAAATCAGCCTTCAAAAGCACACTAACTTTTACACTGTTGCACATACTTTGATCGAAAAATTAGAGTCGCTACACAGAAAAGTGATTGTTTTTGATATGCATAGTTATAATTGGAAAAGATGGGACCGTGAAGTACCTGTATGGAATTTGGGGACCATAAATATAGATAACGACCGCTTTGGTAGGGTGGTGGAGTCCTGGAGGGCCAAACTGGAGGGAGTACATTTGCCCCATACCCATACCACTACTTCGCGCGTTAATGATACTTTTTTTGGCAACGGCTACTTTCTAAAGTCCATAACCAAAAAGTTTGAAAATACCCTGGTACTTGCCACCGAAATTGCCAAGATCTATTGTGATGAGCTTACCGGAATTGTCTTTCCTGAAGTGGTAGAAGCGGTGGAACAGCAGTTAAAAGATTTGATACCTTTGCAGGCCAGAGAATTTGAAGAAACACTATGCTAGCAACGAAGCGACAGCAGGAATTACAAGAATTACAGGAATTATATCCAAATGTTTTCGAGATTGACGGCAATCTGGATCGTCTCGTGCGAAGAATAGAATTGTTAGCGTATGTGAATCCGATCAATATTGAGAAGGAAAAACAGCAGTTTTATGCTTCAAAATATACCTACACCCCAAGGTTCAAGTATCCCAAGTTAAGATTTAATCCCTACAAGTTACACCGTCTTTTTTTCTCGCAACGGCTCGAACGCATAAAGGATGAAGTGCTTCACGATCTCTATGAAGATGTGATTTACTACTATGCCAATATGATCCAGTGTATTGAGACCATAGGTAAAGGACAACAGTTTTATTACAACTCCCTGCGGGTTTTTGGTACACCCACTGAACGAGACGTGCAAAATGCCAAATTCATCCTGCATTTTGGAGACGAACCCTATTCCGAAGACATGGAACCTTTCTGTTCTGCGGAGGCCGCCAAAACGTATTTTGAGGACTTCATGGCGCGGTATAACTTTCCGTTGAACATCAAATTGTCCACACATATTGCGGCAGATGCTATGGTAAGTAATAGCGAACGCAGTTTGATCATCAAAAAGAATGCCCGTTTCAGTAAAAACCAGTTACTGACCTTGGCCAATCATGAAATTGGGGTGCACCTGGTGACCACCTATAACGGGCTGGAACAGCCCTTGAAAATATTCTCCAACGGATTACCGAAAAATGTGGAAACCCAGGAGGGGCTGGCGGTTTTCAGTGAATACATGGGGGGCGCCCTTACGTTAAAGCGTTTAAAAGAGTTGGCCTATAGGGTACTGGCAGTGGACAGTTTGATTAAAGGCTATTCCTTTGCCGATACTTTTGACCTGATTCACGGGCATTACAAATTAGACAGGGATGAAGCTTTTGGAATTACACTTCGAGCCCACCGAGGCGGGGGTTTTACCAAGGATCGGTTGTATTTGAGCGGATTGCGTAAAATTTACAAGCGCTATAACACGGTGGAGGAAATGGAAATGTTATTCCTTGGAAAAGTGTGTTTGGATCAAGAAGACACCATACACTATTTAAAAAGCCGAGGTTTGGTCCAACCCATAGCGTACAAAAGCCTTTCTTTTAACCAAAAACTGAACACCAATAAAACGTTGGAGTTCATTTTACGGAATTTACAATGATCCTTTGGCTTCCTGAGCGGCTTTCGGATCATCGTAAAATCTAAAACTCCCAGGAGAAAGCTTTTCTGGGAGTATTTTGGATATATCCTTAAATTTTGTTCGAGGCTAAAAACTGATCCAAAACATATTCGGTAAGTACTCGCCAACTATTTGGATCATTGGGTTGCCCTTTGCTTGCCTGAGAAACTTCCAGGGAAAAGAGCGGTGCTTCACTTTCCGAACCATAAACAGTTAACAGTAGTTTTGTGGTATTACCGTTGGTAGCGGTGGATTGCTCATCGCCATAAAATCCTTTTTTGGCGGTGCTGTTTTGACCCTCCTCCAATTGTACCATAACTAAAAATTCGGCACCCAAAGCCTTGCGTAAGGTTGCTGTGGAGGCTGTTTTCAGCTCCTGATAGCCAATACCGTTGTCCACTAAGCTACGTATGGTCATGGTCATATCCTGTACCATAATTCCTTTTCCGGAAGTGTTTTTAGCCAAATAGCCCGAAACAAAGCTGCTCAGCTCACTGGATAACTCCTTACTGTAGCTATTATTTTTGGTGAAAGATGCCGGAACAACGGCGACACTGTTTTTGGCAACACTGGGAAATAGCGAAATTTCCTCTTCGGGTATAGGAAGTTCTTTTTTGCTTTCGGTTATAATCGGAACGCCGGTGCTGGCACTGGCAGCCCCTTTTCCAAAAGTTTGTGTCCTGCCACTGGAAAAAACAATTTTTTCCAATTGATCTTTAGCCACTTCATTGATCACGGTTTCCCCGGGATAGTTGAAACTTACCACATCAGCAGTCACTTTAACCACTTTGGCCTGGATCAATTCACCGTTTTTGGTTACAATGATATCGTTTTTAGTAGTGTTTCCCTGTCCTAAAGCCATAAAGGAGCTCAGTACAAATAAAAATAGAGCAAGATTTTTCATAGCATCTTTATTTTGAATTAATATTAGCAGTATACCATTAAAAGGTAGTGATTGGCCTGGGACTCATAAGAGATACCCCCTATGGAATCCATACCGGCATCAAAAAAGTAGCACAAATTGTGTGCCAGCCCTTGTTAAAATGAGTTTGAGGGATAATTTTATTCTTAAAAAATGATGAATTGAATAATAAATTCGATGAAAAGCTACAAAAAGGAGCTGTTCACCACTAGTATCACCTTTTTATACAGGGCGAAGGACTTATTTTCGATAATGTGCTTCTACCTGGAAAGATATAAAAAAACCATTGCATTCATTTTGTTGGGATATACCGTTTTACGGCGAAAAAAAGAGGAAACACTTTCAGGCAAAAAACAAGCAACCAATGGTACATGAATCCGATTCATTTGTACAGAAATAGGATACTGCCATCACTTTAGGTGCTATATTGGATCATTTAAAATAGAATAATGAAAAATACAACCTCCCTGATGGTACTTGCTGTCTGCCTTTCATCCTTTTTCACATCGCAAAGCCAGGAAAATAGCACTTGGTATGCGTACAGTTTATACGGTGACAAACAAAAAATAACCGAGTTAAAAGAGGTTGTTTTGTACGAAGAGGTCAAAGAGGAAGATAGCCCCTACCCAGCCCGAATCGATACTGTTAGCATTGAAAAACGGCTAAATGATTCCATATACATCATAACCCATCAAAGGCGAGATGGAGAATTTGCTTTAATGGCAAATACCGGGATTAGGGATGGAGCGATCAAATCAATAGGGATCTATTATCCATCCGAAACAATAGAAGCAGTGGAAACTCTGTATGCCCGGGAGGGATTGCCTATTTGGAATACACTCACTACAAGATGGGTTTTTTCAGAAGGGCAAACCAAAACATTGGAAAGTGCTCCCGGCTATGATGAAGTCACCCGGGAAGCTATTCTTGAAGCACTGTCGATTCGGGAAGAGATCAGTCCGATGCTAAAGGCATATGTAGAAGAACACCCGGATACAAAACCGTCGCGTCTGTATCGGTTTGTTGAAGTCAAAGCCCAGCAAAAGTTCATTGAATTGGGGTACAACCCGTATAAACAAGTGCCGTACAATTTTGAAAAACAATTTGAAGGAGACGAAGAGGTGATCAAATTGTTGACTGCCTCCGTTTCGTTCGAATAAATAGAATTGGGGCGACGCAAGTATCGCCCCAGGTAGGCTTAAAGCGAAATATATTTTCCACGAGGATACTTCACCTGAAAAGAGAAATCCACTGTTTTATTTTCTTTGGGCTTTAGATGCATTGTCCAGGTCAATATCCCCTTTTTAGTTTCGTAGGTCGCCTCATTGATCACTATGTCACTAACCCTTATTTCCTTATTTTGAGATTTGGGAATCCTATCCAATAGCCTTAGATCAATTGCGATGCCTTTGTTGTTCTTGATTTCCAAATTGTAGGTTCTATTCAGTATGCGGTTACTTCCCGTGAACGACTTACTCTTAAAATTGCGTTCCTGTTTTCGGGTTACCGTTATGTTAGGATCTATCCCTAAGGAGAGTATCATTTCCTTTTTTGTCACATAAGGGTCCAACACGGTCTTTCCGGCATAAGTGCCTTCAAAGTAGATATTGGCCTCTCCGGGTAAGAGTTGATGTTTTTCCCAATTGGTAAAACCGGCCGTTAGAAAAACGTTTTCGTTTATAATCGGGGCCGCAAAATACTCATAGGTAGCAACAAGGGAAAAGGAATTGATTTCCACAGCTGTAATATCTCCGTTACTGGGTATGGAGTAGTTTTTCTTAATCGCGAATTCCGTTTTGGTGGCACCTTCTTCAGCAGTACTTTTTTTAGTAGTGATCACCACCACACCATGGATTCCGCGACTGCCATATATTGCCGTGCCGGCACCCTTTAGTATCTCAATATCCTGAATTTCACTGGCATCCAGGTCGCCTTCCACAAAATCGTCCACAGGCACACCATCAATGATATACAAAGGTTCAGGTTGGGATTTCATAGTGGAAATTCCCCTAACTTGTATTCCAGCCGTCCGGCCCTGAATCAACTGTTCCGCACTAACCGATGAGTCGGCCTCACCATATCCCACAACCACTACCTCATCCAAAGCGGTGGCATCTTCTTCCATTTGCACGTTGATGATCGAGGAATACAGTGGCAGTTCCTGTGTTACCTGACCAATGTAGGAGAATACCAGTTCTTGTCCATAAGGGATATTCAGCGTATAATTACCGTCAAAATCAGTTGTAGTGCCATGAGTTGTACCTTTTATCACCACATTTGCCCCGGGGAGTGGCATACCTGAAGCATCAGTTACCACGCCAACTACCTTTTTAACGCTGGGATTGTACGCATATCCCTTTTTCTTCAATGAAGGCGCGTATCGCTTTTTATAAGCGCTTACAAAATTTAGATAATGGGACTCTAGTTTTGGTTTAGCAATGTTATACTGCGGATTGCCCGTAGACAATACCACCTTAACATTGTTCCAATCTTGTCCGGTTTTTTGATAAACATTGGCCTTGTACGTAAGCTTCAATGGGGTGTTTATGGCCTTAGATTTAATATCATAGTTAGGGACCCAACCTGCGTCTTTGACCAAATACTTTAAGGTTACCTCAAGTTGAGTCGCGATGGGTGCATCAAATTTTATGGTAATCTCTCCCTGTTCCTTTTCCGGGGCGTTGTTTACTTCAGCCATTTGACGTTGAAGGGCCATAGTTTCCAGATTTAACCGATTGATTTCCAGATTGGTTTCGAAAATCTCGTTTTTAATGGCCGTGATGCGTTCCCGATAGTACCGGCTTATTTCTTTGACCTTTTCTAAACTGAGGGCCTGGTTATCTGTGCTTACCATCCGGTTAGTGGTGATGACCTTTTCCTCTTCTTCCCATCCCAAAATCTGATTTTTTAGTAATGAAATTTGGTGTTCCAGTCGCTTAAGCTCCTCTTCCCAGGCTTTAAACTGAGGCTCACTTTCCACTTTTTCCAGATAATTAATGTTGTAATTCAACGAAAGAATTGAGACGGCATTTAAACCGGAAACCTGAATACTACTTTCATCAATTTTATGGGATAGCCCCGTAAAAACAATCTCGTTGGAACCTTCTTTCAGTAGGCATAACGCTGTCCGGGTGATTTCTGCTCCACTCAGGTATACGGTAACCTCCTTGATTTGGGAAGGAACTTTTTGAGTGTTGGAAAAGATAGGGGAAACAACCAGCAAAAAAAGAATAATGATGTTTTTCATATCGTTTGGTTTTAGAGTTCTTACCAAACTTCGTATGAAAAGCGATCATCTGAAATACGAAATACTTGTGGCAGGCAGTTGAGTGAGCGTAGCGGTTAGTTTAATGAGCTAACCTAAAAACTTGGCTTGCAGTTCCGGGGTAGGGATCATACACTGATCCTTACGACCAAACCATTTGTACCGGTTGCGGGCTACAAGATCGTATACGGAATTCCGTATCCCTTCAGGGATCCACTTAAAAAGCTGCGTAAGTTTCCAAAGTCCACCAAACCCATTGGCAATCTCCAATGCCGCAGTGGATTTAATGTAATAGGCGGTCCCCGGTTCAATCAGGACAAAAGAATCTACTTTGGAAGTGTCTATTCCACGTTCGCTAACAAGTTTCGCCCCAAGTTCACTTTGCAAAGGCGCATAACGGAACATATCCTTTTTATCCCGCTTGATGATAAATTGGATGGCACCATTACACAGGTTGCAGACGCCGTCAAAAAGAATGATTTTTTTACCTTCTTCTACCATAACTTGGTTTGTCGGTCATTTCGAGTGAGCGAAGCGACGAGAAATCTGGATTTCCCTAGCGAGGCAGACAGGCGGTTATTCCATTCCGATACCTGGCAGGAACTATCTTACTCATTTTGAAACGACAATCACAGATACAAAGATAGGGCAGGGGAAAAGGATCGCCTAGTTTTTATAACGTATTTAAGAAATTGGTCAAATCCGTGTCCTCCTCCAATCCCAATTGTTTTTTAAACGATATGTAGAAGGCAATATGCTTGTAGGAAGGGTATTGAGTAAGGCGGCAATTTCCTTAATGGTGTTATTACCAGGATCATTTCTAATGGATAGGAGGTTACTTTTTTGCTTCCACCAACTCTAACAAATCCACACTAACATTGGTGGTAAATATGCCGTAGTTGACCACAGCCTTTCCTTTTTCCAAAGTGTCTATACTACCCACGGCCTTACCATCATGCATGCGCACCCGGTCTCCGATCTTAAAAACAGGACGGGGTTTTTCCTTTTCTTCCCGAATGGCTTTTTTCTTCCTGGCTTTTTTCTCTTCCCGTACCTTTACCATTTTCTGCTCCAGCTCATTAGCCGTTTGCTTTTTAACGGCTTTTTTCACTTTAGCTTCCTTCACAGAAGACTTTTTCCGTTTGCTGTTCTCGGTCTCTACAATACGGAGTAGTTCGGAGATCAACGGGCGTTTCTTTTTGTCATGAAAATACCTTTCGGCAATATCATTCACCTTGTTGCCCAAATGGATCATGCGTTGGTTATGATCGTACAATTCCTGGTAGTTTTCTAGCTTGCTCTTGATCCTGGCGTTCAATTTTTCCAGTCGTTCCGCTTCTTCTTTGGCTTTGGTCTCCTTGTCCTGCAAGCGGGACTCGGTTTTGGACATCTTGGAACGTTCCTGTTGCAATTTGGAAATGGTAGCATCAAAGCGGACCTTGCCCCGGTCTATTTTCTTTTTTGCTTTGTTGATAAGGCTGTAAGGAATACCATTTTTTTGGGCTACTTCAAAGGTGAACGAACTTCCTGCTTCCCCCATTACTAGCTGAAATGTGGGCTCCAGGCTATGGTTATCAAACTGCATATTGGCATTTGTCATATTGGGTAATTCATTCGCCAGCAGTTTTAGATTGGCGTAATGCGTAGTAATTACACCAAAGGCTTCCCGTTCGTAGAAAACCTCCAGGAAAGCTTCGGCCAGGGCGCCTCCCAATTCGGGATCGGAACCGGTGCCAAATTCATCAATAAGAAATAAGGTGTTACTGTTGCATCGCTTTAAAAACTGGTTCATGTTCTTTAAGCGATAGCTATACGTACTCAAATGGTTTTCAATGGATTGATTGTCGCCGATATCTGTCAGAATTTTATCAAAGAAACAAACCGAACTGCGTTCATGCACCGGGATTAAAAATCCGGCTTGCAGCATAACCTGAAGCAATCCTATGGTTTTAAGGGTTATACTTTTCCCCCCGGCATTCGGTCCGGAGATCACAATAATCCGGTTTTGCGGATGTAGCGCTATCGTCTGTGGCCAGGTCTTTTCTTTTTTCTGTTTGTTGGTCAGATAGAGCAGGGGATGGTAAGCATTGCGGAGAGTGAGTTTTTTGTTTTCATTGATCTCGGGCAATAGGGCATTCATCTCTGAAGCGTACTTTGCTTTGGCCGCGGTGATATCCAGGTGGATCAAAAAATACTGATAAGTCGCTAAAAGTGAAACTTCCGGCCGGATGGAATTGGTCAATTCCAGCAAAATACGCCGTATTTCTTCTTTTTCCTCAAATTCCAGATTGCTGAGTTCCGTGCTGTACTGTAAGGTGGTTTCGGGTACAATGTAGACAATGCTACCGGTTTTGGAATTGCCCATTACCGTTCCCTTAACCTTTCGGCGGTGCATAGCCTTTACGGCAAGTACACGCCGGTTGTCCACAATGGATTCTTTAATGTCGTCTAAAAAGTCCGCCGATTGATACCTGGAAAGGGCCGCCCCAAAACTTTGGTTGATTTTGCCGCGAACGGTATTGATACTCATTCTGATCTGCTTCAAATCCACTGAGGCCGTGTCCCGTATCTCACCAAATTTGTCAATGATATCCGCAATTGATTCAGGGATAAGCGTATTTTCCTCGATTTTTTCAGTGGCAGCGAAGAGTAGGGGGTAATAGTCTTTAAACTTTTTAAAGAATTTTTTGTGCAGTGTTATTGTTGTACAGATATGGGCGATCCGCCGAAAACCGGAAATCTCCAACACGGTATTCTCAATCGGTAATAGCTTTAGTTCCCTGGCAATACTTTCGAAACCATGATTTGGAATGCGATTGTCATTGGCAAAGGAGGCCAGGTATTCTGAAGTTTGCCCAAGTAAATTCAACAAAGCCGCTTTATCTGTCAAAGGGGTGATTTCCAAAGCAGCGGATTTTCCCAGTTCGGTTACACATCGGACAGAAAGCTGCGCAACTACTTCCGGAAATTCTAAATCTTGAAGGGTTTTGGTATGAATGACCTGCATTTTTCTTTTCTAGCGGAGCAAAGATACGGTATTACTTAAGTAGCCAAAAAGTTAGAATAGTAAGGATTTAGGAGTGTCGGTGTTCAAAGAAGTAAGTCCTATTGAAAGAACAGATCGTATGGTTTTTCCGGTAGTTCTCAAATTCAACTGGAGTACAGATTCCCCAAACCCCTAACACTTTTCTATGGCATCCACTAACTCCTCAACCCCGAAACGGACCACATCGGTGGTAGGTAAACCGGTGAGCTGGACTATTTCCTCAATTTTAGCCTTGGCTGTTGTTTCATCCAGTCCCACCGTATTGAGCGCAATACCAATAGTTTTGGCGGCCTGTTGTGAACCGCAAACGGTGGCAACCGCTTCATTGAGTTGAATAAAATCATCCAGGGGCGGAATGGGAATATGGGAAACCGGATACCGCAAGTAAGAATAGGCGGCCTTATGGCATAGTATAAAATGAGTGGGTTGCGCCCCCCGTATTAAGGGTAGGGTAGCGGTACTGCCCGGATGGGCCAGGGAACCCTGACCTTCTATGATCACAATGTCTTTATTAGCTTCTTCCATTACCGCTTGTTCCACAGCACCCGCTGCCTGATCCACTTTTATAGCATCTAACGGAATGCCATTCCCCATAAGGGTAATCCCTATTTGCCCCGTAGGAACAAATCCTGTTCTTATCTCTTTTTGCTTTAAGGCGGCGTAGAGTTCCAGTCCGGCGGTCATCTTTCCGGCGGCCATATCTGTACCGATCATTAGGATTCGCTTGTTGGGGAGTGTTGCCGCTTTGCCGGTGGCTATAGGGTAGGCATGTTGCGGTTTGCGAACGTCCCATATACTATTGGTGGTTAAAAGGTGCCCAAAGCGTGCATTTAAATCGTCATGCAGGCCATTGATTAAAGAAAGCCCATGTGACAGAGCATAGGCAATAGGAGTATCCCATTCCGCAGGGAAGCGTCCCCCACTGGGTGCAATGCCCAACACCATGATTTCCGCTTGTTCCGCTATAGCTTCTTCTACGCTTCCTACTACGGGAATTTCATAGGGTAATCCTACTGCTTTTTGTACCGATTGGTTTTTGTATTTGCTATCGATAACGCAAACAATGGGGTGTTTGGAAAAACGCATCAGGCCAAAACCCATCTTCCCGGAATCGTTATCCAGGGCACCTTCCATGTAAATAGCCAACTTTTGCGATGGGTCAAACATTTCCTATCTCATTCATATATATGTGCCCCTATTAAAAATATCGATTTTAACCGACCCTGTAAAGGTATCCCTGTTTTGTACTTCGTATCTCAAGCTTCCGGTTTTTTAAATCGTCCTCCATGACCGGGAACTTCCATGGGTGTGGTAATCCCATTTACCAGGGGGGCTCCCTCACAAGGATCAGGATTAAGGTTAAGATGAGAATCCAGATCAATATGATCCAGTACTCCGGAAATCGCAGCTCCCGCTGCAATGGATATTGCCGTTTCCCCCATACAACCGATCATGGTCTTGAGCCCATGAGCATAAGCCGTGGATAGTATCCGTAACGCCCCGGTTATACCCCCGCATTTCATCAATTTCATATTCACGCCATCCACTGTATGGGCCCAGTTTGGAATAGCAGTAGCGAATCGGCAACTTTCATCCAAAAAAATAGGTAATGGCCTGTTTTTGAAGATATAAGGAAGGCCCTCTTCCTGCCCTTCTTTAAGGGGTTGTTCTACATATTCGCAGTGGCGCTCAGCGAGCCATTGCATCATTTTTTTTGCATCTTCAGCATGCCAACCTCCATTAGCATCCACCCGGATACTGATGGGATACGTTTTATGGTACTGTAAAACGGCTTCATACATGGCTTTATCCGCCGCTATGCCTTCCGGACTGCCCAGTTTTACCTTTAAGGTAGTAATCCCTTCGTTCTCCAGGATCAAGGGTAGTCGTTCTGAAGCTTCCCCGGGCGACATTATTCCCAGGGTGATGGAAGTAGGCCGTGTCGGTTTCGGAAAACCTAAAAAACGGTACAAAGGCATTTTTGCTTGTTTGGCCTTTAAATCCCAAAGCGCAATATCCAGGGCAGCGAGGGCGCAAGGTCCCACTCCGGCTTGTAATGCCGCATCATGTACCCTAAAAGGCGAATCCAAATCATTAATATCCTGTAAAAACGTTTCCAATTGTTGTTGCGCTTCTTCCGCCGTTGCCGCTCCCTCCGTTTCACCTGGAGAAGTTTCGCCCCACCCGGTAAAGGCGCCATCACTTACAGAAACAAATAGGTTAGACTGGCCATCACGGACACCACGGCTTATCCGTAGAGGAAAGCGTTTTTTTAAATAACGGATATCAAAGGAAACCTTCATATTTCTTTTTTCCTGGTCCCCATAAATATAGGTTCTATTCTTAAATTTGGATCATTTCCAAAACAAAACTTTTACTGCAAAACGATACTTCGAGAAAGACGTAGAAACGGCCACCCGATGGTGTAGTAGTAGTATGGAGTTTATAAAACTAAAAATAGTAGTAGTCTATGAATGTTGCTATAGAACCGTCCTGGAAGGAGAAACTAAGCCCTGAATTCAACAAACCGTATTTTGCTGAATTAACCAATTTTGTGAGGATGGAATACAAAAAGTACACCTGCTATCCGAAAGGAAAGGATATTCTTGCAGCTTTTGATCATTGTCCCTTTTATGAGACCAAAGTGGTAATTCTTGGACAAGACCCTTATCACGGTCCAAACCAGGCCAATGGCCTTTGCTTTTCTGTTAAAGATACTATTCCCCACCCTCCTTCTTTGGTAAACATTTTTAAAGAGATAAAGGTGGATGTTGGCGCCCCTTATCCAAAAAGCGGGAATCTTGAACGATGGGCCGATCAGGGGGTACTGTTGCTAAACGCTACCTTAACGGTCCGTGCAAATACCGCTGGAAGTCATCAAAACAAAGGTTGGGAGCAGTTCACGGATGCAGTGATAACTTCAATTTCTACACACCTGGAGGGTATTGTTTTTTTGTTGTGGGGCGGCTTTGCCAAAAGAAAAGCAACCTTGATAAATGCCTCTAAGCATCACATTTTAACCTCGGGACATCCTTCTCCCTTAAGCGCTAATCGCGGGTTGTGGTTCGGTAACAATCACTTCAGCAAAACCAATAGTTTGCTGGCACAAATGGGAAAGCCGTTAATAAAATGGTGAATTATAAATATTTTTCTATATACAAAACATTAAGAAAAACATTACGTTTGTTACGTAGTATTCTTTAAGAAATTTCTGATACAGGTGAGGAAATTAAGATCTGTGCTATTGGTGGACGATGACAATACCACCAATTTTTTAAATACATTTTTTATCAAGCAAGTGGATGACACTCTTGAAGTAAATACCTCATCCAACGGTCAGGAGGCCTTGGATTTTCTGGATTTACACGGGAATGGGACTGATACTATCACACCTTGTTTGTTAATTTTGGATACTAATATGCCGGTGATGGATGGCTGGGAATTTCTAAATGCCTTTGGAAAACGTTTCAGTTCAGAATTTCGAAAAAAGATCACTGTGGTTATGCTTACGGCTATGGATACTGAAAATGCCATAGAAAAAGCAATGACAGACCCAAGTGTTTCTGATACCGCACAAAAGCCCCTTTCTGACCTTAAATTCGAAATGCTGATAAAGAAGCATTTTCACTAAAAGGAGTTCAAAAAGTGCTTAGGTTCCTTGATTTCTCCCAAAAGCTCAAGAAGGTCTAATTTTTGAAGTACACTTTGAAGAGTAGTGCTCTCCAATTGCTGCTGTCCCCATTGGGTTTTGGATAGCCAAAGCTGTATATCTTCCAATTGTTGACTGTACCGTATGGCAAGGGATCTATCTATGCTGGGAATCCATTTGAATTCGCGTGTATACAGATTAATGGTTTCTAATAGCAATTTTAAAGCAGCAGTATGGTCAAGAATGAATTGTTCCGTTGCGGCAATTACAAAACAAGGCCATGGGGTGGGACAATCCCCAAGCCACCGGAAAGTACCGTCATCCACCAAAGGTTTGGTGGTAAAATGTTCCCACATGAAATAATCGGAGTCCCCGTGTCTTAAGCTTTCCACGGCTCCTTCCAAATGGTGAACCACAACAAAATCCATATGTTTCGGATCCCAACCCCGTTGTTGGGCGTGGACTACTGCCATAAGGTGGCTTCCACTTCCCAACCTGCTGACAGTTGCTTTTTTTCCTTCCAACTCCTCAAGAGCACGGATATTACTATCGCTACTGACATAAATTCCCCAATATAAGGGCGAGGTCACGTAGGTTTGGACAATTTTACTGGGGTTTCCTTCAGAAATACTTTTGACTATGCCTTCGGTAAGTATGACCGCCAGGTCGGTTTCCTGCTGGGTAAGCATTTTGGACATTCGCCCGGTTCCTTCGGGAACATCTATCCATTCCAAAGCGATGCCTTTATCCTCAAAAGCCCCTTCCTCAAGGGCCAGATGCCAGGGCATATTGAAATGCTCAGGGACACCACAAATCTTAACTGACGTCATCTAATTTTTTTTGCAAATAATCGTAAATGGCATATTGGGAACGGACTTCAGGCTCCCCGTATGGCCGCGCTATCGGAGTGTTGGTGTCTCCACTATCAATGATCCTGGCCTTCACATTATCTTTGAGTTGAATCTCTAGAATATCCTTCAATTCCCTAAAAACAGTGTTGTCTGCGATAGGCACCAAAACTTCAACGCGTCGATCCAAATTCCGGGTCATCCAATCCGCGGATCCAATGTACATAATTTCTTCTCCTCCATTTTGAAACAGGTAGATGCGCCCATGTTCCAAATACCGGTCTACGATGCTGGTAATCATAATCGGTTTTTCGCCATCCAAAAGATCTTCCTGTGGCTTCGGTACCAGGCGGCAAAATCCCCGAACCAATAATCGCACGCTAACCCCGGCTTCGCTGGCCCGACATAAGGCATGGATCATACGCGAGTCTTCCAGGGCGTTCATTTTTAAGATAATTTTTGCGCTTTTTCCGGCTTTGGCAAAGTCAATCTCACGTTGGATCAGTTCCAGGAAGGTAGTCCGTGTGGTGAAAGGAGAGACCAGTAATCGTTTGGTCTTGGGAAGTATAAGCTTTCGTTCCAACATTTCAAAAACCTGGCTAAGATCAAAGGTGATTTGGGCATCTGCGGTAAACAACCCATGATCACAATACAGTTTTGCCGTTTTAGCATTGAAATTCCCTGTGCCAATATACGCCAGGCGCTGTGTTACCTCATTTATCCGCCACTCTACCAAAGCAATTTTTGAATGTACTTTAATGTTAGGAATGCTATACAATACCTTTGCCCCTCTGTCCTGGAAGATACGTCCCCATTTGATGTTGTTCTCTTCATCAAAACGAGCCTGCGCTTCAACAAAAAGCACCACTTCCTTTCCATCATCCAGGGCTTTTAACAAAGCATCCGTAAGAATAGATGTTTTGGCAATGCGGTATAACGACATTTTGATACGTATCACATGAGGATCCCTGGCGGCGGACTGTATAAAACGCTCCACAACATCAAATTCCTGGTATGGAAAGTGTACCAATTGGTCTTTTTCTAAGATACTTTGAAAAACGTCCTGGGAAGACGAAAGTACAGGGTGCTGTAAAGGAGGTTTTGCAGGATATTTCAAGTGGTCCGCATCAGGAGGTGTTGGAAACCCGAAAAAATCAGACATATTGTGATATTCCCCACCCAAAACCATGTCTACCTCGCCTAAATCCAATGCAGCTTTTAAAGCGGAAAGTAAAGGATTTGGCATGTTCATGTCGTACAATAGCCGGGTAGGTTGTCCATGCTTTCTTTTTCCCAGGGACTGGTAAATTTTTTCCACCAGCTCCAAATTTTCATAGTCATCCTCCAGGTACAATTCGGCGTCCCTTGACATTTTAATGGCGTATGTTCCCTGAATATTCCGGTCAGGGAATAGGGTTTTTACATTCATCTTTAAAATATCATCAAGAAAAACATAGTTATGACCGTCTCCCGGAATTTCCTGGAATCTCGAACATTGCTCTGTAGGGATACGTACTACGCAAAAATCGGATCCGCCGAAGTACACGACAAGGTAGAGCCGTCCATCCTTTAAATGGGAAGGTTGGACAATCTCCAGTATTTCGCAATGTTCTTTAATTTCTTGTTGGAAAACACGGGTAATGTACGCCCGTTGCGCTTCGCTTAGTTCCACCCTGTTTCTCACATAAATTTGGTGCTCCCTCAGCTCGGTCAGGGTTTCTTCTATGATCTGTCCAAAGTGCTGTTGCTGTTCACCCACTTTAGCCAGGATGAATTTCAGGGTTTTGTTGGCTTTGAGAATGAGTTTCTTCCGAAGCGCTTTATCCACGGTTTTAAGTTGCCTGAGTTGAGAAACACGGACTTTGAAGTATTCATCCAGATTGGAAGAAAAAATGGCGAGAAACTTCAGGCGTTCAAGTAAAGGAGTTGACTTGTTTTTGGCCTCCAATAGTACCCTTTCATTGAAGTATAACCAATTGACATCCCTGTTTTTGATGGGTCGATCCATAGTAGGTTTCGCCAAAAATAACGATAAGGTTCAGAATTTAGTTAAAGCCAATGTTAAGAGAGTCGTTCCAGGCAATAGCGTATTAGCGCATCCACTGCTTTACCCGGAGCTTGCGAAAAGGTGCCCCTGGAACGGTTCGCAAGGATGACATTCATGGAGATAGCGCGGTGCCCCAAGAGTTTTGCCAAACCATAAATTGCCGCAGTTTCCATCTCCAGATTGGTAATTTTTGATCCCTTAAAAACAAAACTGGTCATGCCGGTATGGATTTCCGGTAGTTTATGAGTAAGACGAAGTTTTCGGCCCTGCGGTCCATAAAATCCGGCATTTGTGAGGGTAATTCCAAATCGTATACGATCTGAAATCATCTTTTTCAACAAGGTCTGATCGCTGGCAAAGGCGTAGGGTTGTATACTATTTTGGTCCCAACCCAAATGTTTTTTGAGATTATCGGTTAATTCACCTACATCCTGGTTTTTGTGCTCATAAAAATGCAACAATCCATCAAGTCCTAGTCCAAATTCGGATGCTACAAAGGAATCGATAGGAATATCGGGTTGTAATGCCCCGGAAGTGCCAATTCGGACAATGTCCAAAGTAGTTTTTTTAGGCTTTTCCGTTCGGGTGGTGAGATCGATGTTGACCAGGGCATCTAGTTCGTTCAATACAATATCTATATTGTCCGTACCAATACCCGTTGAAATTACAGACAATTGTGTACCCTTATAGGTGCCGGTATGGGTCAGAAACTCCCGCTTCCGCTTTCTGGTATCAATGTGGTCGAAGTATCGTGAAATCTTTTCAACCCTATCCGGGTCACCCACCACAATAATGGTAGGCGCTATATCCTCGGGAAGGAGATTAAGATGGTATACGCTGCCATCGGCATTTAAAATGAGCTCGGAATCGCCAACGGGCATAACCTTGGGGCTACAGTTTTAGGATCCTTCCGGTATCGGTATTATATAAAAAATTATACTTCAGGGCACCTCCAAGGTAATACTCACTGTCGCGTAATTGAGAATAAAAATTCGTTTTATGCTCCAAAGCTTCCTTACCCTTTGCGCTCAATCGGACGGGGTTGAAGGAAGAAAACAGTGGTCTTAGGGTAGTAATAATTCTGTCGTACTGGGAGTCGCCAAAACCATATAAGCCCTGGTCTTTTAAAATTTTTCCTGTTAATTCCCTTTTGGATTTTGGTTTTTCAGCAGCTGCAATTTCCAAGATATGATTTTCCACGGCGTTCAAACCATTTTTGATGGTTGGAAATCGCTGCAGATGTGCTTTGAGGGCCTCTGAGAGATAATCAAATTGGTAGTTATCAAAATCCATAAGATTTTCCAACCGTATAGGATTGTCACTGCAGTACAATTGCCACACGTAATCTGCGTATTCAATATCGTCCTGGGTTAGAATGGCACGATTTTCATAAAGTGTAAACAATTGCTCATCGGACAGTTCGTTTAGTCCGTACATTTTATCGGAATCGTCTTCTTTTCCACTGCAGACCAGGGAAATTTCCGCATGTCTTCTATTGGTTTTTAGCCAGCTAATCACTGCCAGGAGATTAATTTGGCAAAAAAGGTCATACTCAAACCACAAAACAATTTTGTCTTGCTGTTTGTGGTTGCATAAGGAACGGTACTCCTTAAGGGTCTTTTCTACAAACCAGGACTTACTTATTTTGTAGTTTTTGTTTAAAAACTCGAATCGGGTTTTCCAGAAAGACTCGCTGCCCACATTGCTCAACGTTTTTCCTTCGCAAAGCATCTCGCGCCAGGTAATAATATCCCCTTTTAAATGAAGTGTTTTTAGGCGTTCCGTGAAACTGTCCCCATTGGTGATATGCAGCAGTGATTTCATTTTCGAGTGTAAATTTCGTTGGTTAGAATAAGTAAAAGTAAGCGTTACCTAAAAAAAACAAAAATATTTTATGTAAAAGGTAGTCCGGTTGTCGATAAATTTAACACTTGACCGAATATAATTGAATTAACGTAAATTATTCAAAATCAACCTCCCACCCTTTTTACCGAAAAGCCCTGACGCTTCAGGAAGGCCATAATTTTATCCCTGTAATCTCCCTGAATAATTATTTTTTCATCCTTATAGCTTCCTCCTACGTTGAGTAAGGCTTGAAGGGCCCGGGTCAATTGTTTAAAATCCTTTGGAGCGCCGTTGTAGCCTTCCAGCAAGGTTACCGGCTTCCCTTTGCGCTTTTCGTATTTACAAATGATGGGCGCTTCTTGTATCCAAAACTCTGGTTTTGGTTGTGGTTCCTCTTCTTTTTCTTCAGGAACATGATCGGGAAATAGCTTTTTAAGTTGATCTTCCAGGTCCATGATCTATTTTTTTACCAAACCCAATTCCACCAATCTTTCATTGAGGTATTCACCGGCCGTGATATCTTCAAATTGTTTAGGATGATCCTTGTCAATACAATTCGCCAAGCAATTCAACGACATATCACTTACCGGATGCATGAAAAAGGGAATGGAATAACGGGAAGTGCCCCAGAATTCCTTTGGCGGATTAACTACCTGATGTATGGTGGATTTTAGCTTGTTGTTGGTGAGCCTGGACAACATATCCCCTACGTTTATCATCAGCTGGTCCGGTTGCGCTATAGCATCTACCCATTCTCCTTTGTGATTTTGAACCTGAAGGCCTTTTCCATGCGCACCCATTAACAAAGTAATGAGATTGATATCCCCATGAGCGGCCGCCCGTACCGCAGCTTTAGGCGCTTCTACAATCGGAGGATAATGGATGGGCCGTAATATGGAGTTTCCGTTTTTGATAAACGCATCAAAATAGTTTTCTTCCAAGTGCAAATGCAATGCCAGTGCTCGTAAAACATACCGGGCGGTTTTTTCCAGCATTTTATAGGTCTCTTTTCCCACTGTATTGAACTCCGGCAGTTCAGCCACCGTTACATTCTCCGGATATTCTTTGGCCAGCTTTGGATTGTCTTCCACGTATTGTCCAAAATGCCAGAACTCCTTTAAATCCCCCTCTTTCCTGCCTTTGGCATGTTCCTTTCCAAAAGAAGTGTAGCCCCTTTGCCCACCAACACCAGGTATTTCATACCCTTTTTTTATGGTCTCCGGTAAAGCGAAAAATGCCTTAACTTGCTTATACAGGTCTGCTACAAGAGCGTCTGAAAGAAAATGACCGCTAAGCGCAACAAATCCGATATCTTCAAAAGCAGTTCCGATTTCCCGGACGAATTTTTCCTTTTTTAAAGGATCATCCGATAAAAAATCGCTCAAGTCTACACTGGGAATGGCACTCATATCTCCGTATTTAAAAGGCGCTTCCAAAAGTACGTAATCTTTGGCTTTTTACTACTTTTACCCCTCTTCAAAGCCAACATCATGCGCTACCATATTGGGAATCTTGACCATAAAACATTGATCGAGCTATATGAGGGAATGCTTAAACCCCGTATGATAGAAGAGAAAATGTTGATCTTATTGCGACAGGGTAGGATATCCAAATGGTTTAGTGGAATTGGGCAGGAGGCGATTGCCGTTGGGGTGACAAAAGCGTTGAAATCGTCGGAGTATATACTGCCCATGCATCGTAACCTGGGTGTTTTTACCACCCGTAATGTCCCTTTGGATCGTTTGTTTGCCCAATGGCAGGGGAAAGCAAATGGCTTTACCAACGGGAGGGATAGAAGTTTTCATTTCGGTAGCCAGGAGCATAAGATAGTGGGGATGATCTCACATTTAGGCCCTCAATTGGGAGTGGCCAATGGAATAGCTCTGGCCGATGCCCTGGGACGAAAGAAACGGGTGACTGCGGTTTTCACCGGGGAAGGTGCTACCAGCGAAGGGGATTTCCATGAAGCGCTAAATGTAGCATCTGTTTGGAACCTACCGGTGCTATTCTGTATCGAGAACAATGGATACGGACTGTCTACACCTTCCAAAGAGCAGTATAATTGTGAGGATTTGGCAGACAGGGCCAAGGGGTACGGTATGGAGGGCCGGGTTATTAATGGCAATAATATTCTGGAAGTGCACACCAAGATAAAAGAGCTCTGTGCTGCCTTGCGGAAACGGCCCCGGCCGGTGCTGGTGGAATTTAAGACGTTCAGAATGCGTGGACATGAAGAAGCCAGCGGAACAAAATACGTACCCGAAAAACTCCTGAAACAGTGGTCTGCCAAAGATCCTATAGCAAATTACGAGGCTTTTTTGTTAAAGAAAGGCGTGATAGATCAGGAATGGATCGATAAGCTTAAAACCGAAATTACTACGGAAATCAATGCCAATCTGGAAATTGCTTTTTCTGCGGCAGATCCCGAGTTTAATTTGAGTGCTGAATTAGATGATGTTTTTCAAAATCATAATAATGAGCACATTAATCCAAATGAGAATACTAAAAACATTCGCTTTGTAGATGCCATTTCGGAAGGTTTACAACAGTCCATGCAACGTCACGATGATCTGATCATTATGGGGCAGGATATCGCAGAGTACGGCGGGGTTTTTAAAATTACCGAAGGGTTTACCAAAGAATTTGGCAGAAGCCGGGTGCGCAATACCCCTATTTGCGAGTCCATCATTATCTCCACGGCCATGGGACTCTCCATAAAGGGAGTGAAGTCTGTGGTAGAAATGCAATTTGGGGATTTTGTGAGTAGTGGATTTAACCCTATCGTCAATTATTTGGCCAAAATACATTATCGCTGGGGACAAAATGCTGATGTGGTCATTCGGATGCCTTGTGGCGGCGGCGTTGGGGCAGGCCCTTTTCATTCACAGACGAATGAAGCCTGGTTTACCAAAACCCCGGGACTAAAGGTGGTGTATCCGGCATTTCCCGAGGACGCCAAGGGCTTGTTGGCTACGAGTATTAATGATCCCAATCCGGTATTGTTTTTTGAACATAAAGGATTGTATCGCAGTATTTATGGGGAGGTGCCTACAGATTACTATACCCTTCCCCTTGGAAAGGCTAATTTGCTAAAAGAAGGAAATACCGTTTCCATTGTTACCTATGGTGCCGGAGTACACTGGGCTTTGGAAGTACTGAAGAACCACCCGGAAATCCAGGCAGATCTGATAGACTTGAGGACTTTGATGCCTCTGGACGTAACCACAGTATACACATCGGTTCGAAAAACCGGGAAACTACTCATTCTTCAGGAGGATACGCTGTTTGGAGGGGTGGCCAGCGATATTGCTGCTCTGGTTATGGAAAACTGTTTTGAACATTTGGATGCCCCGGTAAAACGAGTGGGGAGTTTAGAAACACCGGTACCTTTTGCAAAAAACCTGGAAATGCATTTTCTACCGAAACAACGCTTTAAAAAGGAGCTTTTGGAACTATTGGCGTACTAAGGCAGCGTAGGGTACCAACCAATATCAAAGCGTATTTATTTTATCGATTTTTATAGGAGAATTGAAAATGTCGAAGTCAAAAATTAAGTTTGCTACGTATATTCAAAAACTAATCCATTTCCTATGAAGAAAAAAACTAGCATTTTACTACTCACTACGGCATGTTTACTGCTTTCATGCACCGTAAGTAAGTCCGCCAGAACCCAACGTAACCTGTTTAGCGGCACCTGGTCATTGGATAATATTTCGTATGAAAACAATACGGGAAATTTTCAATCGGTACTTTTTGAAGATGCCCGCGATATTTGTTTTGAGGGCAGTGAATGGTTTTTCCGGGACAATAACAGTACGGGCAGGTACACCATAGCGTCCAGCACACTTTGTAACGGTGGGGATCGCCGCTTTCGATGGTCCGTAGTGGAACCTCAGCAAAACTACAGCAGCCAATTACAATTTAAATTTATTGACGAGAAGTACAAAGATATTTCCGGAGGTAGGGGGTATCGTCTGAATATCTCAAATTTAACCGAACAAAATATGGTGTTGCGTTCCAATGCAAACGTGGATGGTGAGATGGTTACCATTGTATATGAATTTTCAAGAAAAAACTAGTGTTATGATCAGAACTTTTAAAAAAACGATATCCGTAGTAATGGCCTTGTCCCTGTTGTTGAGTTGCAACGCCGTTAAAAATGCAAACAATGCTCAAAAGGGCGGTGCTATAGGTGCTGCAGGGGGCGCCGTAATAGGAGGTGTAATAGGGAACAACGTTGGCAAAGGAAATACCGCTCTTGGTGCCATTATAGGCGCCGTAGTGGGAGGAGCAGCCGGGGGATATATCGGGAGCAGGATGGACCGTCAGGCAGAACGTATAGAAGAAGAGATCCCCGGAGCGGAAGTGCAACGGGTAGGTGAGGGGATCAATGTTACCTTTACCCAGGATGCAGGAGTGTTTTTTGACACCAACAGATCCGATGTAAAAGGTGCCTCTGCAGCGACCTTGGATAAATTAGCCGGGATCTTCCAGGAATACCCTAAATCCAGTATTTTGATAGAAGGGCACACAGACAGTGCTGGCAGCGAGGAATACAATTGGAATCTATCCCAGCAACGGGCAGAATCAGTAACGCAGTACCTGATCGCCAAAGGAATCAGTGCCAACCGCTTTACTACAAAATGGTACGGCGAGACCCAACCCAGGGCCAGTAATGAAACTTCCGAAGGAAAGGCCAAAAACAGAAGGGTAGAGTTAGCCATTGTGGCCAGTGAATCCCTAAAACAAGAGGCTTACCAAAATACCAATTAAGTAATATACAAACAGACATACACAAATATCTATTGAAGTCCCGGGCCGCAATCCGGGACTTTGTTTTTGTGATATCCTGTATCTTAGAGCAGTGCAAAAGACAGAGGTGATTATTGTAGGTGGGGGATTGGCGGGTTTAACAGCCGCTATAGTTATGGCTAAGTCCGGCATTCCTGTTGTGGTACTCGAGAAAAACCCCTATCCCAATCACAAAGTTTGTGGAGAGTATGTCTCCAAAGAGGTTGCTCCGCTCCTGGAGTTTATGGGGTTATCTCTGTCAGCACTGGGAGCCAAGAGTATTGACACCTTGGTGGTCAGCGCTGCAGATGGAAAGCATTTGGAAACGGTTTTACCCCTGGGAGGATTTGGCATAAGTCGCTATGTTCTGGACGAGGCGTTATTTCAATTGGCGAAGGATGCCGGAGTTGTTTTTAGATTTGAAACGGCTTTGGAAACAACCTTCGAACGGGATCTTTTTAGGGTTCGGACATCAAATGAGGTCTATTCCACCAAAGTGGTCATCGGGGCTTTTGGAAAGCGTTCTAATATAGACAAAGCGTTGCATCGCGGTTTTATGCAAAAAAAATCACCATGGCTGGGTATAAAATGCCATTATGACTACCCTGATTTTCCTCAGGATACCGTAGCACTTCACAGCTTTCCCGGTGGATATGGGGGGTTATCCATGACGGAGGATGGCGCGGTCAATTTTTGTTATTTGGCACACTATAATAGCTTCAAAGCCCAATCCGGAGTCCGGGAATTTAACACAAAGGTGGTGGCGCAAAACCCTTTTTTGAACCATTTTCTGGAAAATGCCCGTCCGATATTTGAAAAACCCTTGAGTATTGCACAGATTTCTTTTTCCAAAAAGAAGGCGGTAGAAAACCACATTCTTATGTGTGGAGACAGCGCCGGGCTAATTCATCCGCTTTGCGGGAATGGTATGGCAATGGCAATTCATGCCGGGAAATTAGCGGCTGAAAGTGTGATTAAGTTTTTTGCGGAAAAGGCATACGGACGGGAAGCTATGGAAAAGGGATACGCACGTCTTTGGAAAAGCCATTTCCAGTCCAGGTTGTTCTTTGGAAGGCAAATTCAGGCGTTGCTATTACAACCTGCCATTTCACAATGGGCCATCCGGACAATGGCTACCCAGGAAAAAATAGTACAGGCTATTGTGCAACGTACTCACGGAAAACCTATCTTAGTGTAATGGATGTTTCCATTAGAAGTACGGAAATGGAGCTGATGGATGCCCCGGATTTGGATATCATCGCGCTACAATTGGCTTTGGCAGATATTAATCGTTGCAATCGTTGGCTGGGAGGTCTGGCCATTTCTTTCTCCGCAGTAGATCAACTGATTAAGAACCATCCTAAAAAATCGTATACGATTTTAGATGTCGGTTGTGGCGATGGTTTTATGCTTCGGAAACTAGCGCAAAGACTGCAAGAAAGAGGAATTGCGGTAAAGTTGGTTGGGGTAGACGTGAATGAAAACATTTTAGCGATTGCCCGGGAAAAATCCGAGGGGATGGCAAACATTACCTACCACAATACAGATGTATTTGCAGCAGGCGATACCTTCAATTGTGATATTTTGCTTTGCACTTTGACTTTACACCATATTGATGAATCTGAAATCCCGCAGTTTTTAAAACAATGTGCCACCCTGGCTAAGCTAGGTGTAGTGATCAATGATTTGCAGCGCAGTCCAATAGCACACCTACTGTTTAAGATGTTCAGTTTCGTTTTTTTACGCTCCCCTGTGGCCAGGAATGATGGATTAGTATCTATACGACGGGGCTTTCAGAAACAGGAATTGAACGCCTGGGCCCAACCTTTGCATCATTACAGGCACAACATACGATGGAAATGGGCTTTTCGTTATTTGTGGATTATCCAACCAGTTTGATAAATTAGGTATATGACAACAGCAAAAATTGTTAGTGTTGCGAAAGCACTTCCTCCTTATAGCAGGACTACGGAAGAGATCATCCCTTATGTGGATGCCTGGCTCTTCGGACAGGAAGAACGCTATCGTAGAAAGGTCATAAAGATCTTTGAAGCCTCTGGGGTGGAGAAACGATTTGGGATCATGTCCATTGAGGAAGTGTTTACGGCGACTTCCTTTGAAGCCAAAAATGAAAGCTATGTCCGTGGGGTAAAACAATTAGGCCGTAATGCCCTGCAATCGGCTTTGGAGCAAGAGAATTGGCAAAGTGATAGTCTGGATTATATCATCACCGTAAGCTGCACCGGTATTATGATTCCTTCGTTGGATGCCTATTTGGTAAACGAATTGGGACTCAAGCAGGATGTGGTGCGTCTTCCCGTTACGGAAATGGGGTGTGCTGCCGGTGTTTCCGGAATTATTTATGCCGCCAACTTTTTACGAGCCAACCCGGAAAAACGGGCAGCAGTTATTGCGGTGGAAAGTCCAACGGCCACTTTTCAACTCAATGATTTTTCAATGGCTAATATGGTTAGTGCAGCACTTTTCGGAGATGGTGCGGCTTGTGTGCTGCTTTCTTCAAAAACTACGGACAACGGGCCTACAATAGTAGGAGAGGGGATGTATCATTTCTTTAACGCAACCCACCTGATGGGGTTTGATTTAACCAATACCGGTTTAAAAATGATACTGGACCCCGATGTGCCTAAAATGATCGCGGATCACTTTCCAAAACTAACCCAACCCTTTTTAACCGGTCTGGATTCTACCATGGAGAAAGTAAATCATTTTATTTTTCATCCGGGCGGTAAAAAAATCATCCAAACCGTCGAACATTTGTTTGGTCAGATGGGGAAAAATATTGACGATACCCGGCAGGTATTGCAAAAATTTGGCAACATGAGTAGTGCTACCGTGCTCTATGTTTTGGAGCGTTTTTTAAACCGCACAATTGCTTCGGGAGAACAAGGGCTTATGCTGAGTTTTGGACCGGGATTCTCCGCACAGCGCGTTTTAATTGAATGGCAGTAATGCAAGCAAAAAGACCGGTGGCGTTAATTTTGGGAGGTAGCAGTGGTTTAGGATTAGCCTCGGCCCGAAAACTTGCGAATGAGGGTTTTGATCTTTGTATTGTGCACCGGGATAGGAGAGCAGGTCTGGAAAGTATTGAGGATGCGTTTAAAGCCATCCGACAAATGGGAAGCGATTTGATATCCTTCAACAGTGATGCTACCCATAAAGAAAGACAAAAAGAAATTACTGCTGAGCTTAAAGGCCATTTTGGCTTGGGAAGGATTAAGGTGTTGCTACACAGTATTGCCAAAGGAAATTTAAAACCTATGTATTCCACAGGAGATAGTGTTCTGGATCGTACTGATTTTGAGATAACCATAGGTGCCATGGCGACCAGTTTGTACGAATGGACGCAACAGTTGGTAGTACAAGAGTTGTTTGCCAGGGATGCCCGGATAATTGCCTTCACCAGTGAAGGAAGTAGCAAGGCATGGCCCAATTACGCTGCTGTTTCCACCGCAAAAGCCGGCTTGGAAGCGATGGTCAGAAGTATTGCCTTGGAATTTGCACCAATAGGGCTTAAAGCGAATTGTATTCAAGCGGGTGTTACAGATACCCCATCGTTCCGCAAAATTCCCGGCTATAAACACTTAATAGCGGAAACGTTGAAACGAAATCCCTACGGACGACTTACCCTCCCGGAGGATGTAGCGAATACAGTCTATTTGCTTACCCGGCCCGAGGCCAAATGGATTAACGGGACGGTCATAAAAGTCGATGGAGGGGAAAGTTTACGCTAATGACAAAAGAACAAATCGTACTCCAGTTGCCTTATACACAGCCCTTTCTCTTTGTAGATAAGCTGGAAGAGATTACGGATGATGGCGTAGTGGGAAAATATACCTTTCGGTCTACTTCCGAGTTCTACCAGGGGCATTTTAAAGCGTTTCCGGTTACGCCAGGGGTTTTACTTACGGAATGCTGTGCACAGATTGGCCTGGTGTGTCTGGGAATATACCTGATGAAAGAAACTACCCTGGCAAATCCAACCATTGCCCTCACGAGCACAGAAATGGAGTTTCTACAAGCGGTATATCCGGAGGAGACGGTAACGGTTATCTCCAGGAAAATCTATTTTCGGTTTCAAAAATTAAAATGTGCGGTCCGGATGATGAATAGCAAAGACGAGTTAGTGTGTAAAGGCCGGATCTCAGGAATGCTAAAAGCATCATAGTATGAACAATAGGGTGGTAGTAACCGGTTTAGGCGTGTGTGCACCCAACGGTACAGGGGTATCCACTTTTTCCGATGCGCTTTCAAAAGGTAAATCGGGTATTACTTTCCACAAACAATTAGAAGATTTAAATTTTTCATGCCAAATTGCAGGAAGTCCGAACATTCAAAGTTTAGACTTAAATGAATACTTCACCAAAGTTGAGCGTAAAGGACTAAATGCCAATGGGTTAATATATGGCGTAATCGCCGGTGTAGATGCCTGGACGGATGCTGGTTTGGAAGCGCGTGAAGAGGAACCGGATTGGAACAGTGGTATTGTTTTCGGAACCGGTGTTTTGGGGGTGGATAAGTTTCGGGAAGCTATCTACCAGGTAGACAGAGGCGAGGTAAGGCGTTTGGGAAGTACTGCGGTAGCGCAAACTATGGCCAGCGGTATTAGCGCTTTTTTAGGGGGAAAGTTGGGGGTTGGAAATCAGGTTACCACCAATTCTTCTGCGTGCAGCACGGGTACAGAGGCATTGATCATGGGCTTTGATCGTATCGCTTCCGGCAAAGCTACCCGAATACTGGTAGGGAGTTGTAGCGATAGTGGCCCTTATGTTTGGGGAGGTTTTGATGCTATGCGCATCCTGCCCCGAAAATTTAACATGGAACCGGAAAAAGCAAGTCAACCTATGAGTGCTACCGCCTCCGGTTTTGTTCCCGGCAGTGGTGCAGGAGCCTTGGTGTTGGAATCTTTGAATAGTGCAATAGCCAGAGGAGCCCCAATTTATTGCGAAGTACTGGGAGGATTTGTCAACAGCGGAGGACAACGTCAGGGAGGCAGTATGACTGCCGCCAACAAAGAGGGTGTGCAACGATGTATTCAACAGGCTATTGCCATTTCAGGGATTACCTCAGATGTGGTGGATGCGGTTAATGGCCATCTTACGGCGACTCAGGGCGACCCAATCGAAATTGAAAACTGGGCCAAGGCACTCAATCGCTCTTCGGAAGATTTTCCGTATGTCAATAGCTTTAAAGGTCATATAGGGCATTGCCTGGCTGCATCAGGTAGTATTGAATGTGTTGGAACCGTGCTGCAATTCAAAAAAAGACGTTTGTTTGGCACATTGAATTGCAAGGTGATCCATCCGGATATCCTAAATTGGGCGCACCCCTCTAAAATTCTTCAACAAACCATCCCTTTTACACCAAAGGTTATCGCAAAAGCCAGTTTTGGTTTTGGTGATGTCAACGCCTGTGTTATTTTTAAGGCGTATTCCGCTTAAGCTATGAAAAAAGAAAACGGAGAGATTTATCCAAAACTAAAGGAAATAATAGTGAATTATTTGCCTGAAGATGTATCAGTTACTAACATTCAATTGGATAGTAACTTTACACAAGAATTGAATATTAACTCAGCTAACCTGGTAGATATTGTACTGGATGTAGAGGATGCTTTTGATATCATGTTGGAGAATGAAGACATGGATGGCATGCAGACCGTTCAGGATGCTATGGCCATTGTAGAACGTAAGATCAAAGAAAAGGAAGCGTAAATATCCAAATGTAAACAATAGTGCTTACTGTAGGGATCCGGAGCCTTGGTATTGGGTTTTGGCACTTATAGGGCTATTGGAAACAGGTTTTAAAATCCTGGTACTTATGGATCTTTTAGGTGCTTTTTCGCTATGCGATGTAGTAGCCGGTAGGGTGCTGTTGATTAAGGCAGAAGTTTTGGAAAAGAGTTTTTGTCAGACAAAAGGCAATGCCTCCAGGGGTAACCCCCGGAAACACAAAAGCAATGCCAGCAAGGCATTGCTTTGGTTGTTCGACTAGAAGGTCGTTTGATTAGCGCTTTTCGCTATGGTCAAAAAGTTAACCCCTTAATGGGCTTTCATCTTTTCTTTTTTCTTCACTAATTGGCGATCCAAATCATTAATGGTTTCAGAGATTGCGGCCTCAAAGCCGGAAAGATTGGACTCTGCAAAAAGAAGAGGCCCCGGAACACTTAGCTGAATTTTACAAATTTTTCCGGTTTCGGGCGAACTTGTATTTGAGGTTTTGAGAAATACTCTGGCCCGTACTATAAAGTCATATTTGGCCTCAAGTTTGTTTAACTTTTCTAAAATCATCATTTCCAGGCGGTTGCTGGATTGAATTCCGTCGTATTCAAAAGTTACATCCATGTATCAAAAGTTTTACTGTGACCAATCTTAAAAAAAATACGGTAAAATACCTAAGATCAGATTGTTATAAAATACTAAAAACAAAAGTACGGGATGTTAAAATTTAAAAACATGACAGTTGTCAGGAAATATTATATCAGATTATTCGTATTTTTAGCTTGGATTTTTACATTAAACAAAAATTTTTGTTAAATGCAGTTTGTTGTGTCTAATTCTGTAGTAAAAGATTTTGACCAACTGGTCATTCGGCTGGAACGCAATCATAAATGGGTGTTGCGTTTGGCGAGAAAATTGAATTCCTATAAATATGAACCTAGAAACTATGAATGTTTCATCCGGTTAAGGGATTTGCGAAGTGGATTGGACGAATTAGCACAAGATCAAATGGTTTTGTTTGATGAAATTCAACATCGCAGCCTGATTTTCGAAAGCGCTGAAAAGAAAATAGATACGCTTCTACTGCGTTTCCATCAATTGGAGAATGATATGGCTTCCTATATTTTGGAAGCCAAAAATTGCTAGCCTTTGTCCTTTACCGTCAAATGTTTGTTCCTAAAATTGTACTTTAGGAGCAAAAGCTGTTATCATGAATCTTAGGGGAAGGAAGGGCCACAACACTTCAGTGCTACTCACTTTACTACTTGTTTTGACCTTTTCGTGTAAACCAAAAGAGAAAGAAGCTAAGGGAAAAGAGGAAAAAAAGGAAACTGCCGTATCGACCTTACCCCTTCATCGTTTACAGCTTCCTCCCGGATTTCAAATAGACACCTATGTTGAGGATCTTGATGGTGCGAGATCCATGACCCTGGGGGATGAGGGTACCTTATTTGTAGGAACCCGGACGGAAAACAAATTGTATGCAATAAGCGATACTGATGGGGATTACAAGGCGGATAGGGTAATCGTGTTGGATTCTACACTGGAAGTACCTAATGGCGTAGCATTTAAAAATGGTGCACTTTACGTTGCAACAATAAATAGCCTCTTAAAATACCCGGATATTGAGCAAAATTTGGAGAACCTTTCCAGTCCGCAAATAATTTATGACGATTATCCGGATAAATTCCACCATGGGCATAAATATATTGCCTTTGGCCCGGATGGCAAGCTTTACGTTCCCGTTGGTGCGCCCTGTAATGTATGTGAAAGTGATGAGGCCATCTTTGCCAGTATTACCCGTATGAATCCGGACGGCAGTGAACGTGAGATTTACGCGCATGGCGTGCGAAATACGGTAGGATTTACCTGGCACCCAAGTACTGGGGAGTTATGGTTTACGGACAATGGTCGGGATTTGATGGGGGACGATATCCCTCCCTGTGAACTCAATAGAGTAACAGCGGCAGGTCAACATTTTGGATATCCTTATTGCCATGGTGATACAATAAGAGACCCTGAGTTCGGGGATAAAAGACCCTGTTCGGATTTTGTGCCACCCGTACGATCTTTGGGCGCTCATGTTGCGCCCCTCGCGGTTAAGTTTTACAATGGCGCAATGTTTCCGGAAAAATTTAGAGAATACGCTTTTATTGCAGAGCATGGTTCGTGGAACCGTTCTTCCAAAGTGGGCTACCGGATTTCCCTGGTGCAATTGGAAGGGAATACAGCGGTGGGTTACGAAACCTTTATTGATGGTTGGCTGGATGAGGCCACACAAGAACAGTTTGGAAGACCGGTGGATATCTTGTTCTTGCCGGACGGTTCTATGCTTATTTCAGATGACTATGGCGATGCCATCTACAGAGTAACCTATACAGGTGAACCTGTAGTTGCGGGGTATGAATAAACACCTGGGTGCTTATGTTTGCGAAAATTGGATCAACTATCTGCGATGGAACCTTGCTAAACACCCCTCGCGTCGTATGATGGGGTATCGCATCAGCAACCCTCCAAAAAAGTAGAAGTAAATATTTTACTATTCCGTAATCCATTCCGGCCACTTTAACGTAAAAGAATTGTCAATACGATTCATTCGAATTAAATCGGGTTAACCTGTTTCATGGATTTTAAAACAGTAATGCATACCAACAGCATAAGAAGACTTTCCTTTTTCCTTGTACTAATGGCCTGTATGTCTTCCGCCGTCCTTATAGGCCAACAAAGAGAACGGTACACCGGCCCCCTTCAGGTAGGAGACTATCTGGGAGAGGCGGAGTACTATTATTTGTTAGCGCAAGGCGATACTATTCTAGATGGTCCGTTCTCGCTACAGCGTTCCAACCTGGCCGCCTTATTGGAAAAAGGGGATGCCTCATTTGTATTTCGCGGTGGGTTTCGATCGGGGTATCCGCAGGGAGCGTGGATCTTTCAGTTTGGGGAATTTCAATCCGATAGTCAAACCCAGGTTGTGGACTATCAATACACTTTAAACGTTAGTGGGATCCAGACAGATGCCAGAGGAACGCTACAAATGGGAAAACCACAAGGAGATTGGAAGTTCACTACAAGTGAGGTAAAAGGTTCTTTGGTGGTAAAAACCTTGTTTGATAGTGAAATCAATTTTGAACAGGGCATACCACAGCAGAGCTTTAAAATTGCGGATACTTCCAATACACTGGTAGGAAGGTTTTTGAGGGATGGCGTAGCTCACGACGTTTGGGAATTGTATTCCGAGGGGGCCGCTGAAACTACCGAAAGCTGGCAGTTTTCCGAAGGGGTTCTGACAAAGATACAAGGACGATTCCCGGAAAAAGATCGCAGCTTCAGGATATTGGACCCTTCCATGAAAAATGCTAAAATCATCCTTCTGGATGAGCGTTACCTTCAGATCTTAAGACTATGGCTGGTACCCAAAGACACTATTGCCCTATCGAAAAGTGCCGTCGCGGATTTATTGACGCAAAACGCCAAATACTACCAGAAAATAGACGACATCCTATCACAGCTGGGTACCTCGGAATTTCAACCGGAATTCAAAGTCAAAGTACCGTATTATCCTCTGGATACGCTGGAACGGCGACAATTAGATACCCTGAAAGTTCACTTTAACAACGCGCAGCAACTGGGAGCATCCCTTTTAGACAACACCCAACTGAATATTCTAAAACGGTCCGATGAAGAAGCTCACTTTTTGTATCAGGTAGTTGAAGCTTTTTCAGAACAGTTTCTTACGCCATTGGAGCAACTTGTCCGGTACGATTCTCAAGAAGTGATTGCCCATGTTTCCCGGGATAAGCTGATTAACGCCTTATGGCCTAGTGGGAAACCAAGTGCTACAATACGGGTGAATACAGGGTTGGAGAAGGACACTATTCGGAATTACAACGGGCCAAAAAATGGGGAATTGGTTTGGGAGCAAAATAGCTTTGAGGCTTTACGGCAACTAGCGGAATACGCCGCCTTGAGCCTGGATGCCATAAACAGAGCATTAGGCGATAAACTAGTTAGAGAACAACGCCAACAAGAGATCGTGCGGTTGGAAGAACAACTGCTTTCCCGATCAGACAGCATAAACCGGTTTTTGAGGTCTGCTGAGCAGGAGCTTCCGGAAGTATATAGAAACGCTGTTCAAAACATTAAAACTGTGGTAGAAGCACAGCTATCCGAGTATTCTTCACGGAGAGAGCTGTCTCAAAAAGCAGATTTTGGCAATCAGTTACTCCAATGCCTGGGCACTATGGATACCCTGGCAAAGCAGGTGGTGGCCTTGCCGCAGCGAGTACAAGGTATTGAAGAAGCCTATCAGGATGCCGTTTGGAATCCTTTTACGGCCACCATCATGAATGAGCGCATTAAAAAGCGAATTACCAATGCCTATCGCAAGGTCATTGTCCCTTATATGCTCAATCAGATTACCACTACTCTGGATTGCGAAAATGCCCAGCCACTCTCGGAGCTTTTAGAAAACACCTATCAGAAGATGTTGGCGCTTAAGGAGGAAGAAACCCGAAAGTTGGAGCGAAAATTAAAGAAAACCCAGGACCCCATCGAAATACTCACATTGTTCAACCTAATGGATACCGCTAACCAGGACTAAGCAATGAAATACCGTTATCACAACAGCCTTTGGCTTGGGATGCTTTTATTCATGGGGATAGTTACGATGGCCCTGGCGCAAGAAGGAGAAGTTTTACCGGAAGCTTCTGAATTTAGGGACCCGAATACCCGGGTATGGTTCAATACCTATGGTAATATAAGGATATCAAAACGACTATTTTGGGATGCCCAAACCCATTTTCGATTCGAAGAATCGACCTCTACTCCTTTTATTGGTCAAGTAGGGCAGATATACAATCGACATGCTATTGGTTACATCTACTCCAAAAATATCAACTTTAGTTTAGGTGGGGTCCTCCGGGTGAACTTCAATACCAACGAGTCTTCCGATGACCGTAATGTGGTACCTGAATGGCGTATTTGGCATCAGTACCAATTTGCCATGCCGGTGTATACTGCTATGATTTATCACCGCATTCGGATCGAACATCGCTGGAGCAGAGGTTTTGCTGAGAATAGTGATTTTATCTTTAGAAACCGGTGGCGGTATATGTTAAGGGCCAAAGTCCCTTTGACCAGCACAAAATTGGAACCCGGAACAGTCTATGTTTCCCCTGAGGCAGAGTTGATCATGCAAAGTGGTAAGGAAGTGGTAGGAAGCGTAATGGAGGATCTTCGATTGACCACCACGCTGGGGTATATTATCAATCCCAGGTTACAAGTGGCTGCCGGGCTCATGTATTCGCAAGGGCAAACCCTGGAAAATGCAGGAATTTTCAATCAGAATTGGACCCTGCGGTTCCATGTTTACTTTTCTCCGGATATTAGAAGGGTAAAAGCCAAGCTGCCCACAATCCATTTTGGTGATTAATAACGTATATCTTCTGTTTTGCAATAAGTGCACCATCCATGACAACAAAAAAACACCTTCGATTGCTTTATGTTTTATTGGTACTCTCTATAGGGAGTACTTGCTTTTACTTCATTAGCAACCAGCAGCTAAGGCTGCGATTGGGCGACATGGAAAAAGAAAAAATAGCCTTTGCACAGCAACGGGAATTGCAGGAGCAACTACGGCATATTGATTCCATGTTGGTAGAAGGAGAAAATTATAGTGAAGCAGTGGAGGCCTATACGACCACTCAGTTCAATCAACCGATAGAAGATGATTTTATGGGTATTGAATTGCGGGTGGCACTGGCTAAAAAATTACAACAGCTACAGGATGAACATGATAATAAAACCATCGGATCGGATCAATTACCTCAGATAGATTCACTGCAGCAAGCCCAAGAGGCCTTTTCAAGGGAGAAAGCGCTTCAACAAATAGATTCTTTAGCGTTTGCCCTGGAAAAAGCAAAGGTGAGGTTAACTCAATTGCAAGGGCAAACACAAAAAAGAGCTTCCGGAGATTACCTGACCTTCACCAGTAGCAAAGGAAGTAAAATAGATTATGTAGGCGAGGTAAAAAATGGAAAAGCCAATGGTTATGGAATTGCCATACTTAGTACGGGAAGCCGGTATGAAGGGCAATGGAAAGATAATCGTAGACATGGACAAGGACGTTTCTATTGGTCTGATGGTGAATATTATGTTGGACATTTTCAAAATGACAAGCGTAGCGGTGAGGGAACCTATTACTGGCCTAATGGGGAAAAGTTTGTTGGACTTTGGGAAAATGATGAACGTACCGGCGAAGGCGTGTTTTACGGCAAAAAAGGGGATGTGGTGGCCAGCGGTCTTTGGGAAGATGACGAGTTGGTGATAGTAAATAAATCGTCTGATAAATAACTCTGCCCTAAAATCCTTATAATAAAAGGTTAAAGATCCCTCCGGTCTTAAATTTTTCTCGTTTATTTGAAAGTTTTCCTATTAAGGGAAAAGGTATCGCACGGGGAATCTTTTCAAGTTGAGCCCAAAAGTAATTAACCAATTCATGTAGAATGACACCATCCAACCCTACTGCTCCCAGCATATTGGCCTTAGTGGATTTGGATCAACAGGCCGAAAACCTTGTTACCGTTGCCAGTAATATCACCAAAAAATTGCGGGGTACGCTTAAGGTCTTACATGCCAAAGGACCATTAAATGTCATTCGGCGAGAGAATCAGCTCTCTGCTAAAAAAGAGCTTTATGAGGATCTTCGAACCACACAAGGCCAATTGGCCAGCCTTGTAAAACGGTTTTCCAAAACCGCGGCCTATGAAGTAGTCTATGGGAATGTTAAGCATAGCATTCTTGAAACCGTGGCGCGGATGCAACCGGACATTATTGTTTTGGGAAAACGTTCAAAGAAACTAGGGGGTTTTGTGGGAGATCGGGTAACGGATGCAATTCTCACTTCAAACAGTACGGCTTCGGTTTTGATCGTAGACGAGCGGCAACCCATTCCGGGTTCCGGGGTACTTTCTATAGGAGTACTGAAAGGAGAAGAGGCCGCCGATTACGGGGTACTGGGCGCCTTATTGGAGGATAATTCCGAACGTATCAACTATTTCAGCATTGAACAGCAAGCCCAAGCAGTACCTGTAGTAAGCCAGGAGGGACACAATCACTATGTTTTCTCAAGCGGGACCAATGCGATGGACAATCTTGTTTCCTACACTGCAAAAACCAATACGCAGTTGTTTTGTATCCCTAAAGGAATGCAGGCGCAGTTCCCCAAGAAAAAGCTTCATAAATTTAAAACTAACGTATTGTTAGTACGTTAGCAAACAATTTACTATATCGCTATAAATCAATGTGCTATACTACTTTACTTGTAGTGAGATTTTGTTATGCTCATTAATGATTCCCTGGATATTTCTGTAACATAGAGGAAGTACTGACTACTAATGTTTGCAATCACCTTCCAAAACCAGAATGATGAAATCAGCTTTTTTTATAGTCTTGTGCCTCTTCGGGTTGACATTGTCTTCTCAGACCATAACAGCCCTCCAGTGGCAGGACGATCTAAAGTTCCTGCAGAAGACAGTGCATACCGACTATCCCTTCCTTTTTAAAAAAGTCACTGCTCAAAAGTTTGATGCTGCTGTTACCGATTTCCATGCGGCAATTCCGGAACTACAAGAACATGAAATAATAGTGGGCTTTGCCAGGATCATCGCCCTGTTCCAATACGGGCATACCCGTATGGGGTTGAATGATGGACCTACCCCGTTTCACAAACTTCCGCTGCGGTTGCAGCAGTTCTCGGATGGAATTTTCATTGTAAGTGGCCATAAGGTGCATGCAGATGTAGTGGGAGCAAAACTATTGGAAATCGAAGGTAAGCCCATCGAAAAGGTGATGGAGGCCGTCTATCCCGTTGTCCCCGTGGAAAATGAGCAGTTTTTTAAAGCATACGGTATAAATTCTGCGCTACTACCGGAAGTATTACATGCACAGGGAATCACGGATAGCTTGAAAAAGGAATTGGAAGTTACCCTGGAAAAGGAAGGTAAGCGCTTCTTACGAAGTATAACCGCTACTGCAGATATGGATTTCCCTTTGCAGTACGGTGAGGTACAACCGGAAAGTGATTGGGTAAGTGCCAGGGACCTGTCAAATCCTCCATATTACCTTAAAAACCTGGATAAGATCTACTATTATGAATACCTTCCTAAACAAAAAGCGCTGTATGTGCGCCAGAGTCAGATTCAGGACGACCCTTCAGAGCCTATCCCTGATTTTTACGATCGTGTCTTTCGGTTTATTCGGGAGAACGAGGTAGAGCGTTTTATCCTGGACCTACGTCTGAATGGTGGCGGCAACAATTACAAAAACAAACCCGTAATTACGGGAATCATCGAAACCCAAAAGATCAATAAAACGGGAAAACTCTACGTAATCATAGGGAGAAGGACATTTTCGGCCTGTCAAAATCTTGTAAACGAATTGAGCAACTACACCAATGTCATTTTTATTGGGGAGCCTACAGCGGAAAACATCAATTTTTACGGGGACAATAAGAAGGTAGTGTTGCCCAACAGTAAAATGCCGGTTTATCTTTCTTTTGCCTGGTGGCAGGACAAACCCCAATGGGAGAACGGCCCGTATACCCGACCGGATATCGCAGTGGAACCCAGTTTTGCCGAGTATGCTGCTAACAAGGATCCCGTGTTGGAAAAGGCATTGACTATGGAAGGGGAGCGCTATGTGAGAGATCCTTTAGGCTATCTAAGTGGGCTGTTTATGGAAAAAAAACTGGATTTTTTGGAAAGTGAGGCAAAGCGTTTGGTAAGCGACCCCCTTTATGCCGCCTTTCCTTTTGAAGCGGAATTTGCCAGGGTGGGATATAGACTGTTGGATTCCGATCAAACGGAAGAAGCCATATATGTTTTTGAATTGATTGCCAATCTCTTTCCAGAATCTGCTTACGGATGGTATGCTCTCGGAGAGGCCTATGCCAAAGCGGGAAACTACCAAAAAGCACGGTCCTGTTTTGCCAAAACCCTGGACCTTGATCCGAAAGGGCTTTATGGAGGGTATGCCAAAGAAAAGCTCGAGGCAATCCGGGAAAAATAACAACAAGTACTATTGGGCAAAAAAAACAAAAAATGCATTCGCATCCTTTAGATCATCTAATCCCAGAATATAACAGGTTTCCACCAGGTCGGAAAAGTCCAGCCCCCCACCAGCGATAGCCGTGTTTAAGTAACGACCTTCCTTTCCGTTGTATTGGTTCCCAATGCGCAATGCGGTTTCCCAGATCTTCCTAAGCTTAGGATCTGTGATCCGGTGTTCCCAATCAATTTTTTCTTCAGAACGAAAGCCGGGCGAACCATTTCCCCTGGCATTACCATCTGGGATCTTTCTATAATCCGTCGTTTCCTTCACAAATTGTAGGTTTTCCGGGGAGGTGACTTCTTCATTCCAATCGCTATGCTGTATAATGTGAATACGTTTTTTGGGAGAGAGTTGGGGTTGTAATGCCAAAAGTGTCCGTATCCATTGCGCAGAAAAATCGGATTGGCCGGCCTCGGCTACCCAGATGTCTCCGCCCTTTTTCAAAGTTCTTTCTACTATTGAAAGTATCTTTTGCGCCGTTAAGTTCTCATCTTCATGCGCACTGGACCAACGGTTGTTAAAGGCCAGTTGGAACAATTCATTGGCAGGAACATACCGTCCTTTTTGAATCCCATAGGTACCGGCTACCGCGTAGTAGTTCACATTGCGGTAATCAGGATGATTTAACACTGTGGCAAGTGCCGCCACAGTATGCAGGTCGTCCACATCCGTTTTGCAATCGAATTGCGCCAGCAACAAATCCTTGTCCGGATCAAACCGGGTGTTTTGCGCACAAATCCGGAATGTGCCCCACCAAAAACCACATAATAGAATAACAACGGAACACACTCGCATGGAGGCTGACTTTGCGTAAAGATAGAGTAATCTTTAAACCTTTTAAGTAGAACACAGTTTCTGCAGAGTACTAAAAAAATGGCCTCATAAAAATAGGTTATCCTATTTTCATGGGTGGTCTCCTAGTGGACTTGATCAGCATCCAGAATAATTGTTTTACCCTATGGAATCTTAAAATAAATGAAATAAAAGAGTGAAAACCGAATATTAGCATCACCTTTGTGGCTATTATGAATTATTTAATAGAAGCAAAATGAGTAAAGGAACAGTAAAATTCTTCAATGACACTAAAGGTTTTGGTTTCATTAATGAAGAAGGTGTAGACAAAGAGCACTTTGTACATGTTTCTGGATTAATTGACGAAGTTCGCGAAGGTGACCACGTTGAGTTTGATTTAGAGCAGGGAAAAAAGGGATTAAACGCAGTAAACGTAAGGGTTATCTGAAAATATACATCCTAAGTAACAAGGCCTATCTGTTTTCAGGTAGGTTTTTTTGTTTAACAGAAGGACAATTTTTCCTAAGAATAGTCCTATCTTTTGGGTGCAATAATAGGTATGGCAAAATCACAACAATCCTTTAACAAACGAGAAAAGGAAAAACAACGCGCAAAGAAAAGAGAGGAAAAGCAAAAGAAGAAAGCTGCCCGAAAAGCAGAGGCAAAGGACGGGGATGGGGGTATCCCTTTTGCTTATGTAGATAAGGATGGGAATTTGACCGATACACCACCGGATCCTTCGGAAAAAGCGGCTATAGAAGCTGAGGATATTGTATTAGGCATTCCAAAAAAAGAAGAAGTTGAAGAAGATCCGATACGTGTAGGAAAAGTTTCTTTTTTTGATCACTCCAAAGGCTTCGGATTCATAATAGACAATGAAAACAACGAAAAATACTTTTGCCATGTAAGCGGATTAGTGGATGAGATTCATGAAAATGACCAGGTCACTTTTGAGTTGGAAAAAGGGCAAAGAGGTATGAATGCTGTGAAGGTTACGTTAGTCAGTTGATGAGGATCAGGCTAAAATGCTTTCGTGCCCTGAATCCTTGACAAACAAACAGGAACTTTGGGTTTTGGCCGACATTTCTTCTACAAACTCAAATTTAAGATCTGCATCCATTCCAAAAATATTGAGATCGGCCGAAGGTGCTTTTTGAACCACGGAATGGAAATCACCTACATGCACTTGAGTGAGTGTTTCCGGAAGTCGTGCCAGATTGATCAATAAATTCAAAAATTTCCGGGCATTGTTCTCTTCCTTGGGGTCGCGGATCACCGTGATGATGCGAATACGCGCCCCCCAGTTCATCTTCAGCTTATAGGCCACCAACATGGAAAGGTCCAGGTTGCCGATATCCCAACCCAAATCCCAATGGGTTTTCCTATCGCTCACCCAGACATTAATGGTATTGCGCTGGCCCAATAAAGCAGTAGGATGGGACAAATACAACAGTACACCGACCTCCAGGCGAATGGCTTCCTTCATTACAGGGCGCAATTCATTCTCATAATCATCGTGATGCTGTAAATTCAGAAAAACAATATTAGGTCTGAAAAAAGCACCCTGAAGCGCCTGATTACCGTAATTGATGCCTTTGGCAAACTCGTCCGTATGAATCACCGAAGAAGAGGAAAAAACATCTTTTTCGCGAAACGCTTTGGAAATAGCCTCCAATTCTTCCGTCAGCGTGCTGCTTTCGGAAAAGGATTCGATACCCAATAATTTTATAGAACCCCTGGGCCGGGCAATATTTCGTAAAAACTCAAAAGTGCCCCTTAAGCCGTTAATATCCCGTACGGGTACCATAAGATTAGCCTTCCAGGCACGCTGTTGCATTTTTTTCATACCCCAGGTGTGTTTGGCCGCCCATTCCGCAAAGGAGAAAAACAAACCGGAACGTACATCTTCAAAGGGAGTTTCTAAATTTTGTTGGGATAAATACCAGTAAACGATCAAAACAATCATAATAGACACCAAACTCACTGCAGGGTTAATAATGAACATGGCAAAAACCGAGGAAACCAGGCCAAACCACGGTACCCACCTATGAATTTTGAACAGAGGCCGATAGCTGATCAACCCCAGGTTTTGTTCGATAATGACCACGATATTGATCATAGCATAGGTAATCAGGAAGAAGAGGGTTACCAAAGGGGCAACAGCGTTAATGTTGCGCAGCAAAAGTGTGACGAAAATCAGAATGCCGGTAACAATCATGGCATTTCTGGGCTGCCCGTTGGCACTTTGCCCCGCTAAAAACTTGGAAAAAGGAAGCACCTTATGTTCCCCCATGGCAAACAAGATCCGGGAAGAACCCACTATGGAGGCCAAAGCCGAAGAAAAAGTGGCCCCCAGTATTCCCGCAAGGATCAATGGCCCTATATAGGCCTTATCTACCATAATGTAATAGTTGTTTAATAATTCTTCTTCTGTAGCGCTTCGGGCAATCCAAAAGGCAATAAGCATGTAGATAACAAAGCTTACCCCTATAGCCCAAAGTGTTCCGGCAGGAATGCTCCGTTTCGGATTTTTCAATTCCCCGGACATATTGGCACCCGCCATGATCCCCGTAGCTGCCGGAAAGAAGACCGCAAAAACCAACCAAAAATCACTACCGCTAAATTCATTCTCGATGGAACCTTTAAAGGATCCCCACCCTAAAGCATCACTCGTGGGAATGAACATTGAACCTTCATAAGCGGCAACAATGATTGAAATCAGGGAGAGCGCAATAATGCCCATGATAATATACTGGGTCTTAATGGCAAGATTTGCACTGATATAGGCAATCGTAATAAGCACGGCAAAAACGATGATATCTACCAAAAAAGCGTTATGACCGGGAAAAATACCTAACCAACCTTCTCTAAAACCAAAAATATACATGGTTACTGCCAAACCTTGTGAAATGTATCGCGGGATGCCTAAACTTCCCCCTACTTCCAGGCCCAGGGCCTGGGAGACTATAGCATAAGCACCGCCTGCTCCGATTCGAATATTAGTGGTAATGGCTGACATGGAAAGGGCGGTACACAATGTGATTAAAAAGGAAATGGCGATGATCAACCATGTTCCTAAAAGTCCGGCGTTACCTACTACCCAACCCAGACGCAGGTACATGATCACCCCAAGGATAGTTAACAGGGTAGGAGTAAAGACCCCTCCAAAGGTGCCGAACTTTTTAAGGTGTTTTACCGGTTTCTCCATCGGTAAGGCTTGGTCAATTAGAACCGTTAAAATAGTGATTTAAAAAAGAATTTCCTTTCATGCGCTCGTTGGGCAGTAAAGACAACAGAATATGTTTTAAGATCAACAGAAGTCCCGGGGTGTATGTGAAAATTCATTTCAGCGACTACCAAATATTTAGTAGATTGTTTGACCAAACCGGCAAATAACACACTTTATGAAAAAATCAATACTATTACCATTAGTACTATTGCTTTGTTTTACACTCATTGCACAACGCAATAACAGCAAGACATCCGATAACAAAGAAGAAAGTCTTGATCTAAGCGGGCTTACGTTCCGGTCGATCGGACCGGCAATTACTTCAGGAAGAATCGCCGATTTTGCGGTAAACCCCAACAATCCTAAGGAGTATTATGTGGCCGTAGCCTCTGGTGGGGTATGGAAGACTACAAATTCAGGAACCACTTATACCCCTGTTTTCGATAGTCAGAAGAGCTATTCTATTGGCTGTGTAACCATGGATCCCAACAACAGCAGTGTTATTTGGGTAGGTTCCGGGGAAAACAACAATCAACGAAGCGTTGCCTACGGCGACGGTATTTATAAATCGGTTGATGGCGGTCAAAGCTGGGAAAATAAGGGGTTAACTACCAGCGGGCATATCGGTAATATTATTGTCCATCCTGAGAATTCGGATGTGGTCTTTGTGGCAGCCATAGGACCGCTATGGAGTAGTGGTGGCGAACGCGGCGTGTATAAAACCACTGACGGGGGTGAGACATGGACGGCCGTACTCACCATAGATGAACACACCGGAGTTAATGAAATAGTCATGGACCCAAGAAACCCGGATGTATTGTATGCCTCTGCCTTCCAAAGGAGGCGGCATGTCTTTACCTATTTGGGAGGAGGACCGCAATCAGGAATTTATAAGTCGATAGATGGCGGAGCGAACTGGGTTAAGGTAAACAAAGGACTGCCCAAAGTTGATCTTGGCAGGATAGGTTTGGCCATTGCTCCATCAAATCCCGAGACCGTATATGCCATAGTGGAAGCTGCACAGGGTAAAGGAGGCTTCTACCGATCCCGTAACGGCGGGGCATCCTGGACCAAAAGGGGTAAGTATAATTCCTCGGGCAACTATTATCAGGAAATTGTGGTTGACCCTCTGGATGAGAATGTGATCTATGGAATGGATACCTGGATGCAGGTATCCCGTGATGGTGGGCAAACGTTCAAGAATTTAGGGGAAGATTTCAAACATGTGGATAATCATTGTCTGTGGATAAACCCTAAAGATACCGATCACTTACTGGCAGGATGTGACGGCGGTATTTACGAAACCTTTGATGCCGCTGCCACCTGGCAATTTAAAGCCAACCTGCCCATTACACAATTTTATAAAGTAGCTGTGGACAATGCGGAGCCTTTCTATTTTATCTATGGGGGGACCCAGGATAATTTTAGCATGGGAGGGCCCTCCAGGACAACCAGCGGGAACGGGATTGCCAATTCTGAATGGTTCATGACCCATGGCGGAGATGGTTTTGAATCTGCCATAGATCCTGATAATCCCAATATTGTCTATGCACAATCCCAATACGGATATCTAGTACGTTATGATAAACTGAGTGGAGAAGAATTGGGAATTCAACCCCAGCCCGGAAAAGATGAAAATGCCTACAGATGGAATTGGGACGCTCCACTGCAAGTCAGTGCACACCGCCCGGGCAGGATCTTTTTTGCAGCTAACAAAGTTTTTAGAAGTGACGATCGCGGCAATAGCTGGCAGGTGATCAGCGACGATTTAACGGCCCAAATCAACCGGAATGAACTAAAAGTCATGGGGCAGGTGTGGAGTACGGATGCGGTGGCCAAGAACCGTTCCACTTCTCCCTACGGTACTATTGTGGCTTTCTCGGAGTCTCCTAAAAACGAGAACTTACTTTACGCAGGAACCGATGACGGCTTGATTCAGGTTACTGAGGATGGAGGTGAGAATTGGAGAAAAGTAGCAGGGATAAAAGGGGTTCCCAACGCTACGTATGTCAATGAACTTATGGCATCTAAACATGACGAAAATGTAGTATACGCAGCGTTCAATCATCACAAGTATGGTGATTTCAAACCCTACATTTACAAGAGTGCGGACCGCGGCAGGAGCTGGTCTTCCATTAGTAGTGATTTACCGCTCAGGGGATCTGTATACGCTTTGGAAGAAGATCATGTAGATCCCAACCTGCTCTTTGCCGGCACAGAGTTCGGCGTGTTTTTTTCGAACGATGGGGGTGAAAAATGGATACCCCTAAAGGCTGGTGTACCTACGATTGCAGTTCGGGATATTGCTATCCAGGAAAGGGAGGAAGACCTGGTACTGGGTACCTTTGGCAGGGGGTTTTATGTTTTGGACGATTACTCCAGTCTACGCCAGGCACACAAACTGGAAAACAAAACAGCGGAGCTGTTCCCAATCCGTGACGCGTTCGCTTTTGAATACAGGTATCCGCTTGGACTTCCGGGGAAATCTTTTCAGGGCGATAGTTACTATCTGGGAGATAATTTAGGCGCTGACGCCATTTTCACCTATTACCTAAAGGAAGGGATCTCCTCTAAAAAGGAACAACGATTGGAACGAGAGAAGAAAACTACAGATGACAACTATCCCTCCTATGAAGCATTAAAAGCCGAAAAAAATGAAGAGCCTCCGTATCTGCTGTTCACCATAAAAAATTCCGGTGGCGAAGTGGTACGAAAACTAACCACAAAACCGAAAAAGGGAGTGAATCGGATCCAGTGGGATTTGAGATTGCCTTCCACCGACCCTATTTCACTTAAGCCTCCTGCTTTTTATAATCCTTTTTCGGGTCCGGATGCAGGCACTTTAGTCCCTCCGGGAAAGTATTCTGTAAGTATGTCCAAATTTGTAGATGGTGTATTTACAGAGCTGGCGGGTCCCGTATCCTTTACAGTGAAATCACTTAACAATACCGTTTTGCCTGCCAGAGATCGTGATGCACTGGCCGCTTTTCAGGAAGAAGTACTGCAGATGGCAAGATTAGTCAGAGGGCTTCAAAGAAGTATCAGGGAAGTCAACGATGAGATGGGTTACATCAAAAAAGCGATAGATCGAACTCCATCAGCCCAGGAAGACCTCACCTTAACCTATTTGGAAATACGAAAAAAAATGGCAGCGATTGAGGAAAAACTCAACGGAGATCGTGTGGCCGCCCAATTGGATATTGATAAACCAATGCCCATAGCCTGGCGTTTGGGAAATATTCAATACGCAATGTTTAATTCAACATCCGAAACCACAAAAACCAACCTGGAAAGCCTGCAAATCGTAAAGGAAGCATTTGAACCATTACGAGCACAACTAAGAAGTTTGATTACAAATGATTTAAAAGGGTTACAGCAACAATTGGAAGATGCCAGAGCTCCGTATACACCAAACCGTATTATAGTGGAATAGGCTTTTCCACCCGTCATTTACATCAAGCTGTTCATCGTCAGGGGAATTTCTATTCACTCCATTCAGACGATGAACAGCGCTTATCACCCGTAGACGTTTCAAGCATTAAATTTTGTTTAAACTTTAACAATTAATATTAAACAAAATAAATAGTTTTACGATTCTTAAACGTTATCTGGCGGACCAGGTAGCGCAGTAAAATTAAAATGCTAATAAATCCAGTACATATTAATGGAAAATCAAAATACCGTATTAGAAAGTTTACTAGACGCCAAGGAATTACTAAATGGCTATTCACATGAAGAGATAGGTGATGATCATTTATCTACCGGGATTGATACCCCAATGAAACCCAATGCTTTTGCCTTAAGTGATAAGGAAAAAAAGGAAAATATAGCGCAATTATTTGCGCAGATTATGGATGTGATGGGATTGGATCTTAACGATGATTCATTACGTGGTACTCCGCAGCGGGTGGCCAAAATGTTCATTGATGAGATCTATTCCGGACTTAACCCGGCCAACAAACCCAAGGTGGCCCTGTTTGAAAACAAGTATCAGTACAACCAAATGTTGGTTGAAAAGGACATCACGTTTTATTCCAATTGTGAGCATCATTTTGTGCCGATAATTGGTAAGGCGCATGTGGCCTATATCTCTTCCGGTAAGGTGATCGGACTTTCCAAATTAAACCGGATCGTGCAATACTTTGCCAAACGGCCTCAGGTACAGGAAAGGCTAACGAATCAAATTGCTGTGGAATTGCAAACTATTTTGGAAACCCCGGATGTTGCCGTCATTATCGATGCGAAGCATTTATGTGTATCTTCCCGAGGGATACAAGATGATACCTCGGCTACGGTGACTTCCTTCTATGGAGGAAAGTTTAATACCCCTGAAAAGATCCAGGAGTTATACAACTACATCAATAACTAAGCCTGTTCATTTTGAGATTTCTAGAATCCCTGAGCAAGAAAGCGGTTGCTCCAAAAACCAATCCGAACCCTGGTTTATCCACCACTACTATCTACGATATTAGGATGGATGATATAAACGGTGAACCCCTTGCCTTTTCCAGGTATAAAGGAAAGTATATCCTTTTCGTTAATGTGGCCTCCAAATGTGGATTTACCGGGCAGTATAAGGACCTGGAGAAATTATACCAACGCTATAAAGAACAGCTTATGGTAGTAGGGGTACCCTGCAATCAGTTTGGTGCCCAGGAGCCCGGGTCTGCAGAAGAGATCAAAAACTTTTGTGCGATCAATTATGGAGTCAGTTTTAGTATTACGGAAAAGGTTGATGTAAAAGGAACAAACCAACATCCCCTGTACCAATGGTTGACTCAAAAACGGCGGAATGGAAAGTTAAACAGTAGGGTGCGATGGAATTTTCAAAAGTATCTGGTAGGACCCGAAGGACAACTCCTCGATTTCTATTACTCCACTACCCATCCCTTAAGTTCTAAAATCACCAGGAATATTATCACCTAACGCACACGCCTATTATTGTAGTACCATGAAGGACAAAAAGCCCGATAATGTAGTGTATAATACCGCAGAGGATAAGTACGATGCTTCCCTAAAGCCCTATCCTACCCATGTGGGTGCACCGGTAATTATTGCTGAAAATCTGGTACCCTGGAAGCACAAAGGGGTGGGCATGGTGAACGCTGCCATGGCTGCAGAATACGAAGAAATACGGAAGCAATATCAAAGTTTACAGGAACGTTTTGAGTACAACACCCTGGTGTATTCAGCCAGGTTCAGTTTTCAACCGATGGTAGGACATACCTATCATTTGTATAAAAACAAAGATGGAGCTCCTTTTTTATCCATTCTGGTCCCCGAGGAGTGCAATTTTGATCATATCGGGAGCTTCCGGCTGGGTTCGGATTACGTTTGGGAGAAACTGGAATTGGTCTAAAACCTATCCGAAGATATTCCATTACGGATGACCTCCCATTGGGTTTTGGTCTACATTTCATTAGTATTTCAACGCATTCTTCAAACTCTTTTTAGTTCCGGGATCATCTTTCGCTCTGACGGAATTATCATTCCGACAGTTTTTATGAAAAGGATCATCGTATTTCGCAGCAGATTTTTAACGATTACGATGATGCTTAAAAAATACCCTGTCCTCAAGTGGAGTTTAATTGTCCTTACCACTTTGATTGTGATTCTTTTTGCCTTCGGTTGGTGGTTTATGGGCCTACTGCCATCAGAAGATGAGGCCGGTGATCTGACCACTATTCAAGTAAGTGATTTACCGTATGTAACCCAAAATATCCCTCCGTTTAGAGGAAAGATCCTGGCCGTGGTAACCAGTGCTGAAACCATGGGGGATACGGATAAAGTAACCGGTTATGAACTGACCGAACTGTCTCGTGCATATTACGTATTTCAGGCCAATGGTTTTGAGGTTGATATTGCCAGTCCGCTGGGAGGTGAACCACAGGTGGTGATCGATAATGAAGATATGGGAAAATTTGATTATGCCTTTTTAAACGATAGTACTGCACAGTACAAGGCCAAACATACCCTTCCGGTAAACAATATTGTCGCAGAAGACTATCAGGCAGTATTCTTTGTTGGTGGCAAGGGGGCTATGTTCGATTTTCCGGAAAATAAGGCCATACAGTCCATCGTACGCCAACTGTATCAATCCAATAAAGTTGTGGGCGCCGTATGTCATGGTCCGGCTGCCCTGGTCAATGTTACGCTTGATGACGGTCGTCATTTATTAGAGAATAAAAGTGTGAGTGGATTTACCAATGCCGAAGAATTACTTCTTATACCCGACGCTGCGACCCTGTTTCCTTTTCTTTTGCAGGATAAACTGGTGGCACAGGGTGCTCGTTTTAGTGAAGGTGCCATGTATTTGGAGCATGTAAGCCATGATAAAAATTTAGTAACGGGTCAAAATCCCTGGTCCACCTGGAAGTTAGCGGAAACCATGGTAAAACAATTAGGGTTTACACCTAAGTTCAGGGAAACAACTGCCGAAGAAAATGCTGTAGCGGTATTAAAAATGTACGAGACCGAAGGTTTTCAAAAGGCTAAGGAGCTTATTAAACACTCGTATTTTGAAGAAAGAAACGAAATTGCCAGGTTACTCATTGCAAAGCATAGTGTTATTGCGGTTATGCAAGGTGATATGGGTCGTTTTTTTGCTTTGGTTCGCTTAACGGCATATGCGAAAAAAGTGTCCAAGGCTGCATAGGGGTGTAGGAATACTTTTTTGATGTACACAGCATAAGCCACGTAAGGGTATGCTTTTCACTACATCAAATATTCCTACTTTCACCAAAAATAGTCTATTGAAAGTTTCAGATATTGTATTGATTCTTCTTAGTAGTGCAGGTCTTTTGCATGGTATTCTTTTTGCTTTTTACCTGGTTGTTTTTAAAAAGAAAAAACGTTTATCCAATCTACTGTTAGGCCTGATTTTGATCTTTATGGCGTTTCGGATCGGTAAATCGGTTATGCTAAATTTTGGGGACAATTTAGAACCCGTCTTTATATTTCTTGGGTTGGCGCTCCTGTTACTAATCGGGCCGCTTCTACGGTGGTATGTGTTAAGCATGACACAACCGGATTTTGAGCTTCCCGGGCAGTATAGGTTAGAGTTTGTTCCTTTTGCCATCGTTTTCATAGCGAGTCTTTTTGTCACCAAAGCCTGGTTTGAAAACAGTAAAGGGGTCATTATTGTTTTTTCCAGTGGGCTCATCTTTATCTATCTCCACCTGCTTTTTTATATCGTTTTAGCGTGGCGCGCCTTTAGGTTGGCAAAAAGAAAACAGCAACAAGAGCCCCAAACAAAATCACAAAAAGCCGTATTGGATTGGCTATATTTTTTACTTGTAGGTTTTGGTATTATTTGGGGATCCTATGTTTTAAACATCCTGGATGATACAGTCCCTTATATTATTGGGCCGTTAATGTATTCCATAGTTATCTATTATTTAAGCTACAAAGCTTTTCAGCGAAAGACTATAGATTTAGATGGCAACGTATTCAAAAACAATAGCAATGATCTCTTATTTAGCAAGATTTCAGCCTTGATTACGGAACGCATGTTGTACCTTGAATCCGATTTGTCCCTTCCCAGGCTTAGTAGGATGCTGGGGAAGAGCACACAGGAAATATCTTCAGCCGTTAATCAGTATGCCAGGCGCAACTTTAACGATTTTGTAAACTTCCACCGTATTGAACACGCCAAAAGATTACTTTCAGCTTCTGAAAGCGAAAAATACACCATTTCCTCTATTGCCTTTGATGTTGGCTTTAGTAGTTTATCCTCATTTAACAGCGCTTTTAAAAAATTTGAAGGTATAACACCATCTGCGTTTAGGAAAAACAAGGCAGAACCTTAAATCCTTTTATTTTTAACCCATCGATTGGGCAGCCCGGTTTACGGAAAACTTTGGGAATCCTTATTTTAGCAGGTAAACATTTGTGTTCTGGATTCACTCACCCAAATTGTTTTAGGCGCTGCGGTAGGCGAGGCTACCTTAGGAAAAAAAGTAGGGAACAAAGCGTTGTTGTATGGCGCCATTGCCGGTACTATCCCCGATCTGGACGTCTTGTGCAATTATTTTACAGATACCATAACCGCTATTGAGTGGCACAGGGGTTTTAGCCATTCCATTGTTTTCAGTGTTTTGCTGGCTCCGTTGTTAGGGGTATTGGTGAATAGGATTGAGCGAAAGCTAAACCTGGGTTGGAGGCCCTGGGCTATCCTCTTCTTTTGGTGCCTTTTTACCCATCCGCTATTGGACGCCTTTACCACCTGGGGCACACAGCTTTTCTGGCCCTTAAAAACACGTCTCGCCTATAATTCCATTTTTGTTATTGACCCGTTATATACGCTCCCTTTTTTAATATTGACCATACTGGTACTGTTTTATAAACGGGATTCAAAAATCAGAAGGCGATTGAACATAGCCGGACTAACAATTTCAACTACCTACCTTCTGCTCACCCTGGTCCTTAAAGGGGTGGTGAACCAAAGATTTGAGCAAGCCCTTAACGCCCAAAACATCCGGTATGCTAACATCAGCACCCGTCCGGCACCAATGAACACCGTATTGTGGAATGCCAATATTGAAACTCCGGACAGCTATCTTATTGCGGATTATTCCTTTTTGGATACCGCACCGATTCTCTTTACCGAATATCCTAAAAATCGCAAAGCTTCCGCTCAAATGATGGCCTTCCCTAATGTACAGCGCCTGATGGCCATAACCGAAGGATGGTTTATTCTGGAACAGAAAAACGGCCAATGGTACTTTTACGATCTACGGTTTGGATTGATCCCCAGAAAAGATGCCGAACCGTTTTTTGCATTTTCTTACCGCTTACACAACGAAAACGGACACATTACCGCCGAGGAAGTTCCCAAGACCGGCGGAGACGCCCAATATTTATTCCATGAATTGTGGCAACGAATAAAAGGTCGGTAAGTTTTACACTAAAAAACTACGACTTTTTAGGTCTGTATAAGATTTCTTGGGTTTACATAGCGGTTAATTTTGTTAAGTGTTTAATCTCATTTATTTTGCAGCCAAAATAATAACATGAAAGATATAACCGTTGCAAAGGGAGATGGTATCGGCCCTGAAATCATGGATGCCACCCTAAAAATTCTATTTGCGGCAGGCGCCAAAATAAGGACCGAAGAGATTGAAATTGGTGAAAATGTGTACAAACGTGGCCACACTGCTGGTATAGAGCCAGGTGCCTGGGACTCACTCAAACGTACCCGGGTTTTTCTAAAAGCCCCCATTACAACGCCACAAGGGGGGGGCTACAAAAGCTTAAATGTTACCATTAGAAAGTCGCTGGGCCTCTACGCCAATGTGCGCCCCTGCATTTCGTATCATCCTTTTGTAACCACTAAACATCCCGTGATGGATGTGGTCATTATCCGGGAGAATGAAGAAGATCTATACGCCGGTATTGAGCATAGACAAACCCAGGAGGTAACCCAATGCCTAAAGTTGATTACCAAACCCGGAACCGAAAAGATCATACGATTTGCTTTTGAGTACGCGAAAACCTACGGTAGAAAAAAAGTGACCTGTTTTACCAAGGATAACATTATGAAATTAACCGACGGGCTGTTTCATAACACCTTTGAGGAGATTGCCAAAGAGTATCCTGAAATTGAGTCGGAACATTGGATAGTGGACATAGGTGCTGCTAAGCTTGCGGATACTCCGGAGAATTTCGATGTAGTGGTGATGCCCAACCTATATGGCGATATCCTGTCTGACGTAGCCGCTCAAATTACCGGATCCGTAGGACTTGGAGGATCTGCTAACGTGGGTAGCGGATATGCGATGTTTGAAGCGATCCATGGCTCAGCGCCCAGAAGAGCAGGCCAGGATCTGGCAAATCCATCCGGATTATTGTTAGGTGCCATTCAAATGATGGTGTATATTGGTCAACCGGATGTAGCTGAAAAAGTACATAACGCCTGGTTGAAAACCCTGGAAGACGGGATTCATACCTACGACCTATACGACGAGAAAAGCAGTACGCAAAAAGTAGGGACACAAGGCTTTGCGGATGCCGTGATTGAAAGACTCGGTCAGAAGCCTACCACTTTACCTGTGGTAACTTATGACACTACAAGTCAACCTGCACTTTTCGAATACAGCCCGGAAAAACCGGCAAAGAAGGATCTGGTGGGTGTTGATGTCTTCCTGGATTGGAACGAGGAAGGAAGGAACGCTGAAACACTGGGCGATCAACTTTCAAAACATATGGAAGGAGACCTTTCACTGCAGTTGATCACTAACCGAGGCGTTAAGGTATATCCCGAGGGGATGGAAGAAACCTTCTGTACGGACCACTGGAGATGCCGGTATTCTTCTAAAAAAATGGATCAAGTTACGGCCTATAAGGATGTAGTCGCGTTGTTGGCCTCCCTGAATGATGCCGGATTCGATATCATTAAAACGGAAAACTTATATCGCTTTGACGGAGAACTGGGATTTTCCCTGGGACAAGGGCAATAGCAATCATAGATACCATAAGTAGCAGAGATGGTCTCCAATCGGAGACCATTTTTTTTGTTGGAATAGTGCAAAAACCTGTTAAGTGTCTGTAAAATGCGTAAGCGTCAAAAAAAATAAAGCAACGCATTGGGCATTTATATGGTAAAATATCATGTTTTAAGAAAAGGGATACCGATACTTTTAGTAAATTATTTACGGAATAACAACATTTTAACGCGCGAACCAATGAAAATATATGACGAAAAACACATTAAAAATGTAGTATTTGTGGGGGCCCACGGTTGTGGTATGACCACATTATCCGAGACCATGCTTTTTGAAGCCGGTCTGCTTAACCGGAGGGGTACGGTAGAAAATAATAATACGGTCTCTGATTATCACGATATAGAACATGAAAGGGGGACCTCAATATTTGCAACGCCACTCCATACAGAATGGCGTAACTATAAGATCAATATCATTGACACTCCCGGTCTCGATGACTTTGTCGGGGAGATCATGTCTTCAATTCGGGTTGCGGATACTGTGGTTGCCGTAATCAACGCAAGAAATGGTGTTGAGGTCGGTACCGAGATCATTTGGAACTATGTAGACACGTATCACAAGCCCACACTATTTGTCGTTAATCAAATTGACCATCCCAAAGCGGATTTTGAGGAGAGTTTTAATGATATTAAAGCGCTGGTGGGAAACAACGCGATTAAGGTGCAGTACCCTTTACAAGTGGATGGAGCACAGTGTATCATTGATGTACTTAAAATGAAAATGTACAAGTTCCCGCCCCAGGGAGGTAAACCGGAGAAACATCCTATTCCGGAGGACCAAAAAGTGCTGGCAGATCAGTTACATAACGAATTGGTAGAAAAAGCGGCCGAAAATGATGAAGACCTGATGGAACTTTTCTTTGAGAAAGGCACCTTAAGTGAAGATGAAATGCGACAGGGGATTAAGGCAGGTATGCTGAACCATGAAGTATTCCCGGTGTTCTGTGTATCGGCCCTTCAGGATATGGGCAGTGGCCGGTTAATGGGCTTTATTGATAATGTAGCGCCCGCCGCGGCCGATTTAAAACCCGAACAAACTGTGGAGGGATTGAGTATCCCTCCCAAAGCAGATGCTCCTACCAGCTTATTTGTGTTTAAAACCGTGAACTTGCCCAATGTGGGCCAATTGACCTTTTTCAAGGTGAAATCCGGTACCATTCGGGTCAATGATAAATTGATCAACTCCAGAACGGAAGAAACGGAAGTGCTGAACCAATTGTTCATTATGGACGGTAAAAAACGCCAGCCGGTCTCCAAGCTGGTAGTAGGGGATATCGGGGCCACTTTAAAGCTAAAGGATACGGAAACCAACGATACCTTACATCAGGAAGGGCATAAAATGACCATCAAACCGATCAGGTATCCACAATCCCGATTGACCAAGGCTGTTTCAGCCGTTTCCCAACATGAGGAGGAAAAACTAACGGAGGCCTTAAAGAAGATACAAAGTCAGGACCCTACCGTTGTGGTGAGCTATTCCAATGAATTAAAACAACAGCTGGTTGGTTTTCAGGGGGAGTTGCATTTGGCCACAGTGAAATGGACCCTGGAAAATACCTATGGGGTAGAACCACTGTTTGAGCAGCCCAAAATAGCCTATCGCGAAACTATCAAGCGTGCGGCCCGGGCGAGTTATCGACATAAGAAACAATCCGGTGGGGCAGGGCAGTTTGCCGAGGTGCATTTGAAGGTGGAACCCTGGTATGAAGGAATGCCTGAACCTGAAGGATTCAATATACGAGGGAAGGAAGAAGTGAATTTACCCTGGGGGGGTAAACTGGTCTTTTACAACTGTATTGTTGGAGGGGTAATTGACTTACGGTATTTACCGTCCATTAAAAAGGGCATTTTGGAAGTCATGGAATCCGGTCCGTTGACCGGATCCTACGTTCGCGATGTTCGGGTGTTGGTCTATGATGGCAAGATGCATTCGGTGGACTCCAATGATATTGCTTTTAAAATTGCCGGGGCCCATGCCTTTAAAGAAGCCTTTTTAAATGCCAAACCTCAATTGATGGAGCCGTTGCGTGAACTTACAGTCAGGGTGCCGGAAGAAATGCTGGGCAACGTAATGACCGACCTGCAATCGCGCAGATCGGTTATTCTGGGGTTCGATACGGTAGCACAGTATCAAATTCTAAAATGTACCACGCCGGAATCTGAGCTTAGTGGCTATTCCACCAATTTACGTTCGTTAACACAGGGTAAAGCCACCTTTACCTCGGAATTTGCTTCTTTTGAGTCTGTTCCGGAGAATATTCAGCGCGAACTGGTTAAATCATAAACTATTAGTAATGGCAGTAACCCTCCAAAGAAGTGGTTACTGCCGTAATTCATTTGGAAATCAAATTAATTAGTATACTGCCGCTGCTCGCTTCGGCTTTACGTATACCGTACGCCTGAATACCGGATACATCCACCGTAGTATATAAGGAGCTACAAAACTGTTAAAATGGCATAATTATTGGTATTTTATAGGTGAAGGTAGGAGCAAAACAGTCTTATTGAACTTCAGAACGTCTGAATTTCATAAATAACCACCATCAGTTCAAACCGAGTGTAACTTTTTATTCATCCAAAAACAGTATTATGCGAAAGGTATACCTAGTAAGCATGGCAGCTATGCTCTTGTTTTCAAGCTGCGCCGTAATTCGACCGGGAGAAGCCGGGGTAAAGCAAACTTTAGGAAAATTTGACGATCAGGTGTCTACCGAGGGCACTGTCTTTTTTAATCCCTTTACCAGTAAAGTGATTAAGGAATCCACACAAACCAACAACATCAAACTTTTTTTAACCCTCCCCAGTAAAGAAGGGCTAAGTGTGGAATCGGAAATATCCATTTTATACCGATTGGAACGCGAGAAGATCCCCAGTGTCTTACAGAATTTAGGTCGCGATTACGAATCGATCATCACCAGTGTTTTCCGATCCGCTTCCTCTGACGTCTGTGCACAATTCTACGCTAAAGACATGCATTCCGGGATGCGCTCCAATATCGAGGAGGAAATCAAGGTTAAAATGAATGAAAACCTTAGAAAGCAAGCGGATGGTATCGAATTGATTGCCGTTTTGATGAAAAGCATTCAATTACCTCCCGGACTGGCCAATTCCATTGAGCGAAAGCTACAAGCAGAGCAAGACGCCATGCGTATGGAGTTTGTGCTGCAACAGGCAAAACTGGAGGCTGACCGTAAAATCATTGACGCGGAAGGGGAACGTGATGCTCAAAAGATATTGTCTGAGGGCCTGACTGAAGAGATCATCAAAATCAGGAGTATTGAAGCCTTCAATAACCTGTCTACTTCACCCAACACCAAGATCATTGTGACCGATGGCAAAACCCCTATGTTAATTGATACCAAAGAATAGGGCAAAAAGAAAAAGAGATCCAGTGGAAAAGGCACGACATGAAGTTCGTGCTTTTTTTTGGATAGCGTTTTATGGTAAGGCTTCCCGTGTTACTAAACGGCCGGACGTTTTAGGGAACCTTAAAGATCGGACATAATACCAACTATAAATGGGATTGGGGCTTTACCAGTATATGCGTATATTGGGGAGAATAGCTATCCACGCACACCATAGCGGTAGCCGGTTGAACCCCAATAGCGATCAGATCCCGTGAAAAAGTTTTTACTACTCCAGATGCGGCCCGAAGATGAAACGTCCAGAAGTGAATTCGAAGCTTTTTTGCGTTTTGGTGGACTAGGACCTGATGAGGTACATCGTATTCGTTTGGATAAATCGCCTGTTCCGGAAATTGACCTACAGGAGTATTCCGCTATCCTGGCCGGAGGGAGCCCATTTGATGTGAGCCTTGCGGAAGAAAAAAAGAGTCTTGTTCAAAAGCGTATTGAACGTTTTTTTATTGAATTATTTGACAAAGTAGTTCCATTGGACTTCCCTTTCCTGGGGGCTTGCTCGGGAAACGGGCATTTGGGAAGATATTGCGGGGCCACCATTTCGAACACTTATACCGAACCTATTGGAATGGCAACCCTTACTCAAACGGATGCGGGGAGGTTAGATCCTTTATTGAAAGATCTGCCCCAAACGTTTTTCGGCTTTGTCGGTCACAAAGAAGCCTGCGACCAAACCCCTCCGGGAGCCGAGCTATTGCTTACTTCCCAACTGTGTCCCGTTCAAATGTTTCGGGTGAAAAAAAACATTTACGCCGCACAATTTCATCCGGAGGCTGATGCCCGGGAATTTGCTTTGCGAATTGAAGTCTATAAGAATTCCGGTTATTTCCCCCCTGGACAAGCCGGAGAACTCATAGCCGCCATTAAGGATGCAAAAGCTCCGGTTCCTAACGAAATTCTCAGGCGTTTTGTGAAGCGGTACAGATCCTAAAGGAAGGGTCGGGTAACCTTCTTCTTTTCTAAGTGAGATGGCGCGTGGGCGATTGAACTACCAAATACTCCTTTTAAATTTTTCTTCTAAAAATACTATTCTAAAAGGTAATGAGACACTTATTGATTTACCGACGGTAGGAGGGAGGGCAATGTCTGCCTGACAGTTTACATGCCTTTGGCATGCGGGCAGGTGTGCGGAATGGTTATATTAACAGTTAATCTTTAAATAAAAAAATATGACCAAATTGCTTTCTCGTATTGGAAAAAAAATTTTGCAAGCTATAAATTGGCTTAATAAAGATTATAAGCTAAAACGAAAGATACCTTTCTCTAACCTAGTTAAGATATTAGCTGTGGTGATACCTATTTATGGTATTTTGTATTTACCCATGTTTTACAGGCATTTTAATGTCAATTATTTTTTGTACTTCAATCCATTAGATTTTTTAAGAATATTTTATTACAACAATACCTTTTGGTTGTATATGCTATTGGCGCAGAGCTTTATCTTCATCCACTTGTTAGCAGTACATAGAAAAAGCAATAAAAAGGTGCCACTTAGATTAATCTTTTTGTCTGTTTCGTTAATAGAAATTTTGGTTGGGGGTTTTGTTATTTATAATACATATAGTCATTTAAAAAGTGGTTTTATGATACTTTTTGTTCTAATGATTATCAGTAATATACATTTCATTTATTTCAAATATGTAGACACTTTGGTATACTCCTATGTGTTTATTTATCTTCTGGGCTCTTTAATGTTTGCGAAATATCAGGCAGTTGAGATAGAAATTAGAAAACCAAATTTTGACATCATTTTGAAAGATGATACTTATCTTTTAAGAAATGAGAAAAATAATAATTGCAATTATTTTGTAGGCAATATTACAAATTACGTTTTCATATTTGATGCTTCATTGAACATGATGAGGGCTGTACCGATCGGAGATATAAAGGAAATTCGATTCTCAAAAGCAAACTCTTTCATATCCAAATGATGAAATATTTATTGATTTGACTTGAAATAATGCCAACCAGTTTATTTGTAATAGATTTCTACTAAAACCTTTTTTACTTGCATTAATATATATCAAGTATTTTGTCGTTCAAATGCAGTAAAAGAATCTTCAAGTAATTAATGAAACATTTAGATTACTTTGTCGAACCAATTTGCTAAATGAAGTAGGTTTCCGTCGTGATATTCATTCACATGTAGCCTTCTCCTTTTTAGGACACCTCTAAATTCAACGATTTTTGATTATTTGACTAAGATAACTTTGATTAAAACGTCCTTTTACATTTTACTTCAAAGGGAGGTTGAGGGAGAAGAGCAGGGATTTGGAAAAGGATCGGTTTTGAAAGCGTTGATAAGAAGAAAATACCCGCCTTCGGTTAGCCTCCGCAAAGCAGTTGTAGCGCAGTGAGGAGGGTGTGAGTCCACTTACACTTGTGTTCCGGCGGACAGTTGTGCAGTTTGACACGGCAATTCGATAGCCCATAGCCCTGATTATTATCATATTCAAATTCAGGATAATACGTTACATTTGACGCAAAACGGTATACATGAAAACGGTGAACCACACCTCAAAAGCCTTAAAATATGTTGGGTTTTTAATGCTTTTATTTTTCTCCCTTACCCATTCACAATCGCAAGGTGACCTCAGCGAAAATGTAATTTATTGGCATATTAAAGCCGTTCTCCCTGAAGCCAAATTGTTGGACATTAAGGCTATTGATGCGGCCGGCACCCATCATGAGGTAAAGGCCATACAGGACTCCCATGACATCAGCCTCTTGAATGTCAAAGCCCTGGTGGACGGGCAGACCCTACCCATAAAAATGATTATCAATAAAAACGACAAATACTATCCGGTCAAAGCTATTGATTATGAGGGTAGAATACTGGACATTAAAGCCATTGGTGAAGATGGGGAACTATTGGACGTTAAAGGCGTAAGCAGAATGGGTAATTTGATAGAAGTAAGGGCCATTGACAAGGAACAAAAGCAATATGATGTGATTTCCATTTCTCCAAGAAAAGGCGTCAATCATGTGAAAGGGCTAAAAATGTTTAGTGAGGACGTAGAGGCCGTCATTCACGGTATAAAAATATTTGCCCACGTAAAATCACTTCAACAGTATTGATAGTTGTATAAGGACTGCACTTGGCTTGATCACGAGTAAACACTTTACTTTATGATTTTGCCAAAGCGTCTATTTTTTTTAGTACGATGACCTTATACATGGCACTTAAAGGGACTTCATTGTTTTCAATGAACAAATGTGTTCGGGTGGCTTTGGTAACCCTCTCTAAATTGGCAATGTATGATTTATGGGTACGTTGAAAATTTTCAGATAATACCGTAGTAATATTGATCAGTGTTTCGGTAATCAGGTACATTCTTGAATCAGTAAAGATTTTCAAATAGTTTCCAAAGCTCTGAATATACAGAATCGAATTAAACGGAATGGTAATGGGCAGGCCATCGTGTTTTATCTGAAGTTCTTGACTTGCGGTATGCTTTTTGGAGGGTACTATTTTGGGAGCAGAAATCTTGTTTATGGCTTTTAAAAAGCGTTCAATTTTTATCGGTTTCAATAAGTAATCTACAACACCGTAATTGTAACTTTCAAGCGCATACTCAGAATAGGCTGTGGTTAAAATAACTTTAGGGGGTTGTACTAGCGAGCTCAAAATCTCCAGGCCGTTAAGCTCTGGCATTTCAATATCAAGAAAAATAAGGTCAACTTCATTTTCCCGGACGAAATTGATAAATTCAAGAGGGTTTCCGGTACTTAATACGAGTTTAAAGTTGTCAATTTTAGCACAATAGTCTTCTAATACTTTTCGAGCTAGTATTTCATCATCTATGATCCCAACTGTAATCATTAATCTGAAACTTTTAAATCAATCCTTAAATTCACGCGATGTTCTTTTTCCGTATCCTCAATTTTCAACACATGAGCGTTGGGATAAAGCAGATGTAAACGTCTTCTCACATTTTCAAGCCCCATTCCCTCTCTTTTTGATGCAGTAACCCTATTGGGTTTTGAATTCACTACACAAAAATGAAGCGTGGTATTTTTCATTGTGGCGGAAATATCAATGGTACTCTGTTCATTGGTACTCTGGGCGCCATGTTTCACAGCATTCTCTACAAATGGAATGAGTAACATGGGGGCTATGGCAAAGTCCGATAGTTCTCCTCCAATTACCAACTCAATAGTACAACGTTTACTGAGTCTTTTTTCTTCAAGCAGCAAATAATTCTCTACAAACTCCAGTTCTTCTTTTACCAAAACGGTAGCTTTCTTTGCACTTTCTAATTGATAACGCATCAATTCTGAGAGTTGCATGACAACAACAGGGGTTTCCGGAGATTGCTGTCTTGAAAGTGAATAGATACTGTTTAATGCGTTAAATAAAAAATGGGGATTTACCTGTTCTTTTAAATAGTTAAGTTCTATCTCCTTTTGTAATTTTTCTTTTTCATCAGTTTCTCTTTGGATAATGATATTTCTTCTCAAAAGGAACGCGGCCATACCGGTTCCTGTAGTATAAATCAAAAAGAAAAAGAACTTAGACACTACAGGCCATCCGCTTTCGTAGCCTTTGTAATACGACGCCAGAAATATACTGCCAATTAGCAGGATTCCAAATAATACATAGCGCCTCTTATCTAAGAAAAAGGGAATGAGAATAAAATGGTTTATCCAAATGATCAACATGATAAGTACGGCATAATTGATGCCGTGCAGGTAAAAAGAATAATCGGACTCAAACTTGTCTTTAACAGCCCAAATGCTCAATATTTCAAGGATGAGCACTAGTAAAAAGGCTCCTATATTTAGGATTAGGGTACTTTTCAAAGACCTTTTGAACATAAACACCTCCGTTAAAAGGCCCTAAAGGTACTACCTACACGTACGAGTTCTCATAATTTCTTACAAAAGTAGGATAGCAATGACGAAATGGCTTCATCACTTAATGATTGTGTTTGTCCTGTTTAAAAGAACAAACACGAATTCTACAATACTTTTACTCTACAATTGATCATTGTTGCCGAACCTTACTGTATTGACGAATTCGGTTACCAATTGGAGTAAAAGACCAACTGTTGTCAAAACATAGCAATCCATAAATACTATCAACTATGACCAACAAAATCGGACTATTATTTGTACTCATCCAGATAACAAATACGAGCATTGCCCAACAGACCCATAGCCTGGCACCTGAGGCTACCCCAGCGGAAGCTGAGCTTTCATTTTGGGATATTCCCCATCTTGAAGAGGCCTTTATCGATCCTGCACCGGCAGACAGAAAAGAGGGTGTTCCCGTGGGGAAACTGGGTATCGATGGGGGGAATAAAGCTATGATTCTTCAGCTGGCTCAGGAAATCGCCAACGATACATTGGCTAATTACGACAGTTTTCTTATTGCTTACAAGGGAAAACTGCTCTTCGAATCGTATTATAAACATGGTCGTATCAATCTGCCCCACCCACAAGCATCGGCCACCAAAGCCTACACCGGTTTGGCGCTTGGCCGGGCCATACAATTGGGGCATTTGTCTATGGATGATTTGGACAAGCCCCTGGTCAGCTTTCTCAAGGAGTTGGATCCCACTAAATTCGTAGAGGGGGCCGAGAAAATCACGCTAGCTAAAGCCTTGACGATGCGATCGGGGATCCGCATTAGTGAAGAACAAGGAAAAGAATTCGAGAAAAACCCGGACCAGTTAAAAGGGCAGGGGCAGATCCAGACGTTCCTTGAGTACAGTGCGCCTATTACCGAAACTTCTCAGGTTTTTAAATATCAAGGTGATCCGGAGTTGGTGATGCAGGTTCTTGATGCTGTAGTACCAGGTTCCGCAGCGGACTTTATCAAAAAAGAATTGCTGGACAAAATGGGGATCACCAATTATACCTGGCTAACGGCTCCCAGCGGTTTACCCGAAGCCGGTTGGCGTACCAGCATAAGGTCGCGCGATATGGTGAAATGGGGTATGTTGGCCATGAACAAGGGTAAATGGAAAGGGGAACAGCTCATTCCCGAAGTGTATATTGACCGGGCTATCAGCAGAATAATTCTGACCGGTGACGATGATGTTTTTGGCGGGGGTGAAGCGGTCTCCAATCAAGGGTATGGGTATTATTGGTGGAGTGCGGATTTACAAGTTGGCGATACCACCTATTTCAGTACATCCGCCCAGGGCGGCGGCGGCCAATATATCATTCTGATTGAGGAGTTGGATCTCATGCTTGTGGTTACTGCACATGATAACGATAACCGTACCCTGCAACTCACCGCAGAGCGCATCTTGCCCGCTTTTGTGCAATAACAACAAACCTCCGCGTTTCATGGGAATTTATGAAACTATAGATAGCGATAAGGGTTTGGGTTAACGCCGGCAAAAACAGCATTTATTCTTTGCTCTCCATTTCTTCAACTTCCTTCAGTATTAGTTCTAACGCTTTTTCAATTTCATTTTCCTCAAAAAAGTAGTCGGGAATTACCCCGGTATTTTCCCAATTGGTATTTGTTTTTGGATTGATTGGTGCTGCTGTTGATACTGATAATCTAAAGTTATCGTTCAAGGGGTAAAAACTATTCATATGAGCGGCACCGGCCGAGGGTTGACCAATGATTTTTGCTTTCCTGAACGATTGCAAAGTGTAGGCAAAGAATTCCGCTGCCGAACCGGTTTTGCCATTGGTTATGATAAAAAGCGGCGTATTTGCCCTTAGTTCGCCGTAGACCAGGTCCGAACTATATTCTTTATTGGGTAATTGGTCTTTATCGGAATAAAGTGTCGTGGAAATGTGTGTTGGTCCGCCTTCAAAAAAATGGTTAAGCACGTAATTCATCAATCCCCCATAACCCCCGCCGTTATCCCTGATGTCAATGATCAGTCCATCAGTATGCTCCACCAGCTTCATCGCTGCCACTGCTGTAGGCATCCCTCTTTTCGGGTGCATGAACTCAACAATTCTAAGATATCCTATATTGCCCTGAAGGATTTTGATTTCGGTAAAGCCAAAATTTTGTTTTTTTTCCAGAATTCGCTCTTCTTTTTCCCAGGCTTTCCAATCGAATGCTTCTTTCTTTATGTCAGATCGATAGTGTTTCACATAAAGATGTTTGTCATTGCTTATTTCTCTCAGGTCTTTCGTAAGCGTTTTGGCCAAACTATCGGGATTCACCAGAGACCGGTATTTTTTAGATTTGACCTTTTGGGTAAACCGGATTGCTATGGAATCCCCTTTTTCAGGTAGTACATAGTTTTCAGAAATCAGATCGGGAATCTTTTCGATGATCTCCAGGATTTCCCTTTTTGTCAGTTCCTGGGAATAGGATGACAAGGGCAAAGCCACAAAAAGGACTAGCCAAAGAATTCGTTTGTTTTTCATTCGGGTTCTTTTCTACAATGAGTTCTGCACAAAGAACCTAAATATCCAGGTAGGGGTATAGAATGAGATTAGCCTGATTCCAATGCATGCGTAGCCCCTGGAGTTTGTCCCAATCGCTTTTTATACGTCTAACCATATGACTCTGATCGAGAAAACCGATTATTGAGAAACCTTCGTTTTATACAACCGAGGTAACTAATTGGTGTCGCCCGGATGTTGAATTTTGGCATTATTTCTGGTCCAGCCTTTGGCGTATATTCGCGTTTTCATCCCAGATGATGATCTTTCCTTCGCTACTTGAGGTTACCACAAATTTGCCGTCCGGACTCCAATCCACGCCCCATAAATAATCTTTCGTGGATTTTGATTCGGCCAATAGCTTACCTTCTTTGGACCAGATCCTAAGCGCATCACTGGCAGTGGCTAATTTTTCTCCATCAGGACGCCACCTTATATTTCTATACTCAGCAAGGCTTCCTTTAATTTCATGGAGCTGCACCCCTTCAATGTTCCAAAACTGAAGTAACTTCTTGGCGGCATTTTTTAAGTCGCCATAGTCTCCTACAACAAAAAAATCTCCGGAAGTATGCCATTCTACGCATAGCAAAAAAACTTCTTCGGTTCTGGGTTCAAAACTTGTAATAGCGTCACCGTGTTGGGTATGGATGCCTATCTGTGTCCCTACGGTTACCATGATGTTTTTAGAGGGATGCCAATCCAGATCGGCAACGCCTTTCGGATCCGCTAAAAACCTACTTACAAGAACACCATCAGCAGTATACACGGATACCGCGTCTTCGAGCTCGGAAACGGCCAGGAGGTCTCCCGAAAAATTCCAGTCCAGGGCACGAAAACCTGATTTCAAGCCCTGTAAATCGGTCCATATTTCCTGGTCAAGATCAAGAATCCTAGCCTTTACGGTCGTGCTTTGTGTTATTATGGCCAGGACGTTTTTAAAGGGATGCCATTTTAACCTGCTTAATTGTACATTCTGGACGGGATAGGTTTTGATCAATTTAAAAGTATTTGCATCAAATAGTTGTAGTTCATCCAGATCACCACCTGCCGCAATATATCTTCCGTCCGGACTCCAGGCTACCGTCCAAATCGTTTTTTTGTCGGGCTCATGTTGACCAAACAAATCGAAAGCCATTACAAGCAGAAGCGCAATTACGATTAGCTTTTTGTTTAAAAACGGATCGCTGATTTTCATAGCATTCATTTCGAAGAAACCATGACCTCGAAGGCAATGGCGTCGGAAATGATGTCATCCTTAAGGCTGTTTAGCAAACTTTTGGACTCATAGTTAATTTTCCATCGGGTCCTGTCAATAATAAATTTTGATTCTAGAACCATGGTATCGTTTACATTTTCCAGGGTAGCGCTAAACGCAATGGGTTCGGTACTATTCTTAATAGTGAGGTTGGCTTTAACTTCCAAGTTAGTGTTGTCAATATAACGTACTTCAAGGATTTCCAATTGGGAAGCAGGGAATTTTTTAACGTCAAAGAAATCTTCATTTTTTAGATGCTCTACCAACATTTCATTGTACTTGCCATCGGTATTTATAATAGAGGTCATGTCTATTTCAAATTTCCCGCCGACCAGGGAATCCCCTTTGGTGAGGAATACGCCGTTTTTAAATTTGACCGTACCGTAGTGTTTGTTGAACTTAAACAAATTGGAACCTGTCCACTTGACCAGACTTTTACCGGTATCTATTGGGACCTCATTTTGAGCGTTCACCAGGGATAGGGAACAAAGGACTGCAAGGAATACTACACTTTTCTTCATAAAGGATAATTTTCTGTAAAACTATCGTTGAACGAATCGGACCATGTCAAAAAAATGCAAAACAAGTGTGAAAAATGGTAATTTTTCGCGTAATTGAAAGGTAGAATCATTGCACTGATGAGAAGAGGTCAGCTTTATGCTTTTGGGGTTGTATCGACCATACTATCGCTCACTTTACTGAGTTTCACCCGGAATGGCGAAACGGGCCATTTTGACGAGATCGTGAAAATTTCGCTCAGAGATGTTGGGAACAAGCTACTGCTGTTGAATGGGGATTCCACCTCTTTAATACACCCCATAAGGAAATTGGATGCCAATAGTTTTGAACTGTCCTTTCAAAATAAGCTCTCCATACTTCCGGATAGTCTTGTCAGCGTTGTAAGCCATAGTTTTGAGATGGCACAACTGCCACAAGATTATATTGTGGAAGTCATTTCGCGTGGAAATAATGAGGTCGCTTACAGTTATCAAATCAAAGAAAATGTAGAAAACAACATCATCCCGTGTGTTGGACGAAATCTACCCCTGGATGCCTACCGTATCAAGATCCTTTTCGCCGCACATGAACCCTTCCTGATGTCCCAAAAAGGTGTCTCCATAGTATCCTTGGTGCTAATAGGGTGTATTGGCCTGGCCCTACTGTTAAAGCCCAAAGCAGGGAATAAAAACGGGATAGATACGAATTCGGGCTACGTTGAAATAGGGGGCTATAAATTTTATCAGAACCAAAATAAGTTGGTCAAGGGGGACCTGACAGTGAAACTTACGGCCAAGGAATGTGAATTGATCCGCTTATTTGGTGAACATCCCAATCAAATCTTAAAGCGTGATTTTCTTGAGAAGGAAGTGTGGGAGGACAATGGGGTTGTTGTGGGCAGAAGCCTGGATACCTTTATATCCAGGATCAGGAAGAAATTCAGGCATGACGATTCGGTTAATCTCGTGAATGTACATGGAGTAGGGTATCGGCTTGAGATCTCTTAAAACCGGAATTTACGGTACAATAAAGTGTATATTTCCATGTGTCCTTTGAAATGGGCGTTTTAGGAACACTCTTCTTTGATTATTAACCCAAAGGTTTGTTCAAATTCTTAATTGCCTGCCTACGACAAACATTTATTGAAAACTATCAACTTAGGTAGGATCAATCAAAGATTTCCTTAATCAGAGGGATTCCCTTTTCATCTGGCAGATAATGTAATTCTTCAATTGCAAAACCTTTGATCCGCAACAAACGCTCAACCTTTGGCTTAATGCCCTTGTCGCAGGAAAGGCATAGTACATTATCAATATCTTCCAGATCAAAAGACCATTTGCCGGAGATAATGGCAGCGTTCAGGTAGGGTGTCAACTCCAGTATATCATATTCCGTTTGTACGCTCGTCCTAAAAAGGAAGAAACTATGTGGACTCCCGTTCATAAATGGGTTTTAATATTTTGTGGTCTATATAAAAAGTGCCAAAAGGAATGATACAGGCAATGAGCACTTTCCAGGTGGTGTGGCTAAAACGCCACTTATATTCAATGCCAGCGCTTAAGGTGTTGAAAACAAAAAGCAAAAACAGCATACCGTGAATGGGACCTAAGATACCGGATAACTCCGTAATACCATAGAAATGCTTAAGGGGTACGGATACAAACACCAGTATCAATAATGAAATACCTTCCAATATGGCAATTATACGCAAACGGCCAATGTTACTTTTAAACAACCTCATGGTCAAAAGCTTCTTAAAAGGGGACGCTCGGCCAATGGAGAAAAAGGCCAGGGAATTGCAATGAAAATCAACAGGAAGGCAACGGTATACCAGATTAGTATCGTTTTGTACTTTGCCCTGTCGGTAGGTTTTCGTTTGGCCAGGGCAGAACCCAAGGTAAGTACCACTACGGCGATTAGCATTACCAGGGAGTGGATAATGCTAAAAAAAACTATTTGCCAGTTATCAATGGCATCACTGAAGTTTGTATAGAGGTACTGTGCAACGGGGCTCTTGAGGTACAATAAAATTCCAATTATGAATTGGATGTGGCCTATTGTGGCCGTCCAGTGTCTTATTCTATTCGCTGTGGACGAAAATGTACTTTGTGTTGTATAGCCCCTGAGTGCCAGGCCAATTGAAAGCAAAAGACTTAAAACAACCAACCAGCGAAATAGGGAATGTATGTTCAGTAAACTGTCGTACATGGATCAAACCATTTTTTGGTAAAAATAATTGGGTTTGGAATTAATTGATAGGACAGAAAAATAGTATACTAAGACTTACCAATCATTTTTTGATAAATGGATGGTGTGACCCCTTCAAGTTGTTTGAAAAGTCGGGAAAAATAGGAAGGATCAAAAATTCCCAGTTGCCTTGAAACCTCACTTACATTTAAATCGGTTTGGTGCAGTAGATATTTTGCTTCCAGAATTATGGTCTCGTTGATCCATTGTTTTGGGGACTTGTTGGTGGTGTTCCTTAAAACCTTATTTAGATGATTGGGTGTAATCCCCAGCAAAGATGCATATTCCGACGTCCGGTGCAGATTTTTAAAATTTTGGAACAACGTTTGTTTGAAACGATGGGTCAAAACCTGATACCTGGTAGAAATGAAAGGGTCCCGGTTTGTGTAACCTCGTTTCAGTTCGTACAGCAGCACCAACATATAGGTAGTAATCAAAGTCTTGTTGTCATTTATGTTTTCAAGATATAATTGATTCAAACGCTCAAAAATTGGGCAAACGTCGGTTTTAATGGATGTTAACGTAAACTGGGAGTTCGTAAAAGGGAGTAAAAATTCGAAATTATTGAGTACCGCAACGGCACTGGTCGAATCAACAAAACAATTCGGGGAAAAGTGCAGGGAATATCCCTGTAGATCATCGGCTATGGTATCAATTGAAAACACTTCCCCGGCCGGGATTACGATAAGTTCATTGGGCATTACCCGATACCGGAGATTCCCTTTTTTAAAGTCGTAAACACCATGGGTTACATAAATAATGGAATGGCTTTTTTCTTTTGAGGGAGGAACCGGAACGTGGGCATATGAGATAATATCTTCAAGGCGTAAGCAAAAAAAATCCTCATAACCGGGAAGGAACAAGTTTGCTTTGTCCACGGATTTGTCCGTGTAGGTTTCCTTAAACTCCGAAGTACTATATTCCTTAATCATCCCGGATGATCTTAAATCAAATATAATTGTATTTTTCAATCTTTCTGATATCTCAACCCCTTAGTTGACAAGTGTACTGGGTGTTGTTTTGAATTGATTTGTGTTAAGAAAGCAGCAGGGTATGACCAATTCCGGAAGTATAGACCATATTACCGAACCCACGGCAATATCAATCAGCACGATCCCACAGATCAGGAAAAACCGGTTATTCACAATCAAAGCTCCTTTCTAATGAACAATCCTAGGTTATTGGTCGTGTCAAAATCAGCTCCTTGAAGATCAAGATTAAATCCGATACCGAATTGGAATAGGTCCTTCAAACCCAATCCAACCCTTAATTGATGACTACTGGAAACATGATTTGAAAGTCTGTTATCAAGAATCGTTCTGGTCACAAACTGACCAAAAAAATGAAGACTATCATTAATTTTTGGTGTGTAAAACAATAGTCCGAAAAGTTCATAGTTCAGTTCATCCTCTATAATAACTGTTGGAAATAGATTTAAATAGAGATCTTCATTTTTACTGATGTAAGTGTAAGATAGTGCCACAATGGGCGCAATGCTCTCATTAAAGCTAAATGCACCGCTCGATACTCCCCAGTTTTTTGTAAAATTATAGGTGATCTGCGAACTGATCTGGGAGAAATTTTTGTCCTCATTGTCATAGTCAAGAACAAAGCTGCCAATGCTGAACAGGTTCCATTTCTGATTCTTGTCCAAATCCTTGAAAAAAAAGAATTCGTGCTGGACCTGGTTATGACCTACCATTACCTCGAAAGGGATTTGAGCAAAAGAAGCACTGGTGCATACAATAATACATAAAGACACTATATACCTGAAATTCATTTAGTTTGCCTATGTTCAAACGGCAAAACTATCACGAAGAATAGCCGGAAAAACTATGAAAAAGTCCTATCTTAATTTAAATTTTCCTTGCGATACGCTTTCGGTGTTTTACCTGCAATTTGTTTAAAAAGCGTAAAAAAGTAGGCCGGCTCATCAAAATTAAGCGAATAAGCAATCTGTGAAGAAGTCATATCTGTTTGGAGCATCAAAGACTTTGCGTAATTAATTCTAATTGTATTGATAAGCCGTAAAGCATTTATGCCTCTGGTCTTTTTAACACAATGGGAAAGGTGTTTCGCACTAGTGCTCAACGCTTCTGCATATTCGCCTACCGTCGTCATTTTTTTAAAATCTTTCTGAACTAAACTCTCAAACCTTTCAGTAATCAAATACTCGCTTGATTTTTTATGATTTTCGGATTTCTCCAAATGGGAATCGTTGAGTGCCTTGTTAAGCACTATCAATATCATGTTTTTCAAAACCGGACTTGAAGCTTTTCCGTATTCTTTGTATTCGTAAAGCACAAGATCAAATATTTTCTCTATCTCTTTGACCGTTTTAGGTCTGAGTTGAATACCTGGCGAACGGGATGATTTCAAAAATGGAAAATCGCTTTGTAAGGCATTGGCATTTGCCAAAAAGTCCTCGTCGAAAAAAAGTGAAAAACCTTTAGCGTTTTCCATTATTTCAGGGGTCACCGCTACCGACTGCAATCGTCGTGGGCTTATAATCGACAAATGCCCTTTGGGCTGGCTGAACTTAAATTCATCCACCTGGAAATTGCATCCTGAAGCGATATCAAAAGTTATTTCGTAAAAATGGTTTCTGTACGCATTTATACTGGGAGTTGTAGTACATGAAAGATCATCAAATCTATAACAACCCAGGTTGGGAATTTTTAATGGTAGCTGAACGTTTGCGGCCTGATAGTAATCTTGTATGGTGTTGTAATCGGTTATCATGATAGTCTATTTTCAATAAGTAAGAAAGGGTAATAGTTAAATTCAATGAAAATATACTTTTTAATCAATTGTTTCACAAACGTAAAAGCATCCTTAAAGCAGTCTTTTCTCAGAACAAGAGTTAAAAATCAATTCCATTTTGTCAGTAAGCACCTTCAGAAAATCCCTTTACAATTATTTTTAGTTTAAATTGAAACCTACTTTGCAATGGATTGGCTCAATGCTTTAAAAGAAAGTCATATGAAACAAATGATTGTTGTCCTGGGAGTACTTTTACTTCAGGGGTCTTTGGTGTATTCACAAGAAGTGGATATCAGGTTGTATCAACAAATACCCATGAGAGACGGGATTCATCTATCCGCCAATATGTATTTACCGGCAGGGGACAAGGCCTCTTATCCGGTTATACTCATATATACGCCTTATGTCAATGATGAAGCCGTTGAAAGAGGGATGTACTTTGCCGAAAATGGATATGTTTTTATCACATTGGATTTAAGGGGTAGAGGAAATTCGGAAGGGACCTACCAACCTTTTGAAAAAGATGGTGAAGATGGCTATGATGCCATAACATGGATAAGTGAACAAACCTGGTGCAATGGAAATATAGGGATGATGGGAGGCTCCTACCGGGGAATGGTACAATGGATGACCCTGAAGAATACACCCAAAGCGCTAAAGACCATAGTACCTACAGCAGCTGTAGGACCGGGGATTGACTTTCCTAAATCCGGGGGTATTTTTGGTAATTATACCTTGCAATGGTTGAATTTCACCGGCGGAAAGAGCAGAAATACCAACTTGTTCGGGAATAGCGCCTTTTGGGAAAGTAAAGCCACCAAAAAGTACAAAGAATTTATTCCTTTTGCGGATTGGGATGTTACCGCACTGGGCCGGAAGAATTCAATATTTCAAACATGGATAGCGCACCCCGATTTTGATGCCTATTGGCAAAAATTTTATCCCACACCCGAAGACTACGAATCTTTAAATATCCCTATCCTCACCATAACAGGATATTTTGACGGGGATCAGCCGGGCGCATTGAAGTATTACACGGATCATATGCGATTTGGGAATCCGGAAGGCACATCCAGGCATTATTTGATTTTTGGGCCCTGGTCGCATTCGGGTACACGTAAGCCTGTGACGGAGTTGGGAGGGCTTACTTTTGGCACAAATTCAAAACTGGATATGAAAGAACTGCATCTGGACTGGTTCAATTGGACCCTCAAAAATGCAGAAAAACCTGAATTTTTAAAAGATCGTGTGTGCTATTACATGATGGACCGGAATGAATGGAAATACAAAAAGCAGTTCAAAGATATTTCAAATGATACGCTGACGTATTATCTATCAAGTCCTCAATCGGAGGCCCGATTGTTGATTGACCCGGGTTATCTTACCTCTGGTAAATCATTAGTTAAAGACACGGATGTCATCCTAAACGATCCTTTGGATACGGAGGAAGTACCTTCCTACGAAGGATCAGATTTTTACAGAGCGCCCATTCCCATAGAAGAAAAAAGAAGAATACTATATATTTCAGATCCGCTCGACGCCGACACCATGGTAATAGGACAATTTGAAGTGGGATTGTATTTGTCATTAAATGTACCCGATACCGATATGAGTGTGCAATTGCATGCCATCGGTCCCAACGGGGAAACCCGATACATCGGATATGATCAACTGCGATTACGGTATCGAAATGGTCTCACTACTCCTGAGTTGGTTACTCCGGGCGACATATTTCTCTGCGAATTTGATACGCCCTACCTTACCGGATTGGTGGTAGAAAAAGGCAGTAGATTTGTGTTGTCTGTTTCAGGCATCAACGTCGCTTACCTCCAAAAAAATTATAATTCCGGAAAAGAGGTTTCCCTGGAAACCAAAGAGGATGCCAAAACAGCCAAAATTACGGTGCATCATTCGCCTGAAAAGGCCAGTTATCTAAAAATCCCTGTTGATACCAGAGAATAACGGTATTCGTATGGGCAGGGCGACGGCGTTAACACAAAAGTTCAAATAAAGGATGACGGACCACTATACAAAGGAGGAACCATTTATGAACCAGTTATCGAATTTTAGGGTTGAACCCTTAACAAAAAAGAATTGGAGTAAATTACTCCAGCTATTTGGACCAAAAGGTGCAGGAGCAAACTGTTGGTGCATGCATTTCAGATTGAACAAATCGGACCATGAGGAAGGGAAATCAAATGATGGGAATAAAAATGCGTTCAAACAACTTGTGTGGGAAAACAAACCAACGGGGCTTATAGGCTTTTATGAGGACCTTCCAATTGCATGGTGTGCCCTTTCTCCACGGGAAGATTTTGTAAGACTTCAGAAATCAAGGGTGCATAGGCCAATTGATGACGAAAAGGTTTGGTCCATACCCTGTACGTTTGTTGCAAAGGAATTCAGAAAATATGGAGTATCGGTGGAGCTCTTAAAAGGAGCGGTAATCTACGCCAAAAAACAGGGAATCAAAATTTTGGAGGCATATCCGACAATTCCAACACAAGAAAAACTACCGGATGGTTTCGCATGGATTGGATTGTACAAGTCATTTGAAAGAGCAGGTTTTAAAATAGTGGACAGAACCTCTAAACATCGTCCAATGGTTAGATACTATATTGATTAACTTAAAAGTTGGATTAAACGATTGATATGACCCGAAACGAATTGATTGAATTGGGGCAAAAAATTGTTGAAGTTAAAGGACGCGAAAGCAAACTTGATGAGCTGGAACAGTTATTCAACCGTAATGTTCCGCATCCGGAGGGTTTAAATCTATTTTTCTATCCGGAAAACTATAATGCGCGCAGAGATGATCTCTCTAAATATACTCCAACGATTGAAGAAATGGTGGACAAGTGTCTATCCTATACACCCATTCAACTTTAGTCATATAAAGCTCAAAAAAAGAATTTTTATGATAGGACTGGTAATTTAAAATGTACACGTTTCGTCCAATACTTCGTTGGTTTTGCAGGACTATAAATTTTTTTTGCTAAGGGAATTTGATGGCATTCATGATGCGTTCTTAATCCTTGCAGCGCGTTATTTCTCAATGATATCTTTTATTTTTTCAATCATTCTTTTTGCGTGGGCAGCATCATCGTAGTAGGGGTCCATTTTAAGCGCTTTTTGGTATTGTTTGAGAGACAGCTCGTATTCCCTGTTGTTGAAATAGGCCTCGCCAAGACTGTCCTGAGGGTTTACTTCGTCTGGAAATTCTGAAATCAGAAGCTTGAAAATTTTAATCGCATCTTCAAACCTGTTGTCATACATAAGGGAATAGCCAAGCCGGTTCAGTTGCCATTGGTTGTTGAACATGTATTCATCGGGGTGTGCTAGCTTTAGCTGATTGTAGTAGGCAATCCCGGCCTCCACATTTTCATATGTCTTTTCCCGAATAGCCAAATCGATTGGGATTTTTGGAAGTTCATAGGGTTGTTCGCGTAAAATATTTTGTATTGCCTCGCCAAAGCCGTATATGTCCAACAGCCTTCCGTTGTTTGTTAAAAGAATTACATCGCGATTGTTGACCAAATCTTTTGTGAATATGTTGTAGAATCCACCATATGCTCCTGCGTGGCCTATTACACCGTTCAATCTACCCCGATAAATGAAGTGTCCAAATCCATAGCCCCAGGTATGGTCTCTAATTCTTAAATCCAGTAGTTCTCCTGAATTGGAAACTGCAGACTGAAAAGCCTTGTTTTTATTTTGAAATGGGATGATCAGATCTGTGAGTAACGATTGACTCCATCTGAACAGATCTTCAGTAGTGGAATAGATTCCCGCGCTACCGTATGTGAGCACTATATAGTCTGCTTTGTTCCCAAAACCATCATAACCTATCGCAATATCGTTACGCCCCCGGTCATCCTCGGTAAAAACGAAGGTGTTGGTCATACCCAATGGTTTAAAGACCTTATCCGTTAAGAATTGTTCATATGTCGTACCCGATATTTTTTCGATTAGCATTGCAAGTATGATAAAACTGGTGTTACTGTACCTCAAATCACTACCTGGCTCAAATAAAAGTTTGTCGGAACCAGATTGCATTAAATTCTCATAAACTTCAGTATTGTCCAGTTTATCATGGTCTTCAAAGTGAGTTCGCTTTAAACCGGAGGTATGTTGCATAAGATTTTTAATGCTTATTTGGTGCAAATACGCTGGAAACTCCGGAAAATATTCCACCAGTTGGTCCGTATACTTTAATTTTCCTTCGGCATGTAAAACCATTATCCCCATTGCTGTGAATTGCTTGGTTATTGAACCAACACAAAAAGCGGTATTGTACGTTAAAGTCGAATTATCCTCAAAGTCCGAAATCCCAAGGGATTTGTGGTATATAATTTCTCCATGCTCTGCTACCAGAATATTTCCGTTGAACATATTATTCTTTTGGCAATAATTTACCACGCTGTCAATTTTCTCGATCCTTGTTTGTGAATACGCAAAGGACAGGATCAGAAACAAAGCGCATATCAGAAAAGTTCTCTTTTTCATTGTAACAAGATGCTTAGATGTATAGCCCTAACCTCGTAAAGTATTTTGAAATTTTGGGTCTAATGCGATGTGAAAAAGTGTTGCGCTATAATTCAGGACAAAAAATCAATCCCGTTGTTTTTTAAAAGTAGAGGGTGTTTTACCGGTTATTTTTTTGAAAGCGGCATAAAAGCCTGATTTGGATACAAACCCTGCTTCATACCCTATTGCTTCTAATGTAAACAGGTTGTTCTTTTTTAATAACTGAATTGCCTTCTCCACCCTGTATTGATTGATATAACTTGGGAAGCTTTCGCCCATATTATCGTTCAACAGTTGAGAAAGCTTATGATTTGAGATATCCATTTTGGAAGATACTTCCTCTAATTTCAAGGTCGGTTTTCTGAATAATTCCTCTTGTATCATAATTGAGGTCAATCGACCTACCAATACTTTGGCCTCGGATGGATCAATTTTTTTGGTGCTGTATTTTCCAGGCGTATTTTGAAAAATTGTGTTTCTATCCTTTTTTATAAGGTAAAAGACTATCAGTGCATAGAAAACAGAGGAAAAGGTAATCATCTCCACATAGTACAACCAGAAATATCCAATTAGATAAGCGAGAAAAATAAGTACATTTCCAAGAAATACTGCTACCAACCATTCATTTAAAGTCGTACTCTTTCTATCACTTGTGAAAACAACACCAATCACTTTTCTGATCTCTAAACCGGACAAAAGAAGATAAGCGCCCCATACCGAATAAATGAACCAGGCAAAATAAGTGTTCCAAAACCAGACATTATCGGCAAAGGGTTTGATCAACCCAGGTATAAGTACGATAAATAACAAAACCAGAAAATGTATTTTCCAGGATTTAGGTATTCTTTTCCATTGCCCTAAAGCAGCTTTTAAATAATAAAAAAGGGATACTCCGATGAAAAAACAGGCGGATAGTCCTATTTGTGCGAAAAGTAAATTTCTTGAGGTATCAAAAGACATATAAACGGTCTTTCCCACCCTTATACTTAGTAACAATACCAAAAAACCAAATATGATGTTTTGAATACGTTTTTGTCTACTGAAAAACAAAAAGTACGCACCTACCAAAAAACAATTAAAAGCCCCAAGCGTGCAAATAAAAAACAGGTAGGGATTATTGGAAAACATATAAGGAAGGTAGTGATCTTTGTAGTCCTACGCAATTGGCTACCATAAAGCATTTGTACCACAATGTAACGCACAGGCATGAATGGAATGAATGCACTCATTTCGGGCAGGGTATACCTGCTCTGAGTGGGGTAGAAGTGGCGCTTTAGTTTGGAAAAGCAAACATAAATTCTACTTTCTCCATACATTTTTCGTCAATGTTCTGCACCCGAAGGAATGAAATAAATGCATTCACTTCAGGCAGGTTTTGCGTAATGACAAATTATGAGTACAACTCAAAACAAGCCGTGCGCAGCACACCGATTATAAGTCATTCTGCTCTTAAGGATTTTGCAGGATTGGAAAAAGCCACCTTCAATGACTGGGAACTAATAGTTACCAAAGCGATCATAGTCGATATTATTCCAGCCAAAAGAAATATCCACCAGGATAAATCAACTTTATAGGCGAAACCCTTTAACCATTCACTCATAGCATACCAACCTATTGGAATACTTATCAGAAATGAGAATCCTATCAGTTTCATGATATCTTTTGAAAAAAGCCCCATAATGCTACCAACTGACGCACCAAGGACTTTCCGAACGGCGACTTCCTTTATTCTTTGCTGGGCCGAAAACATGGCCAGTCCAAATAATCCCAAACAGGAAATAAAAATGGACAAAAAGGAAAAGATATTGGAGAGTTTAGCGATTACCTCTTCACTTTTATACATGGCAAGGTACTCACTGTCTGCAAACTTGAAATTGAAAGGCCGGTTGGGATTGACACGGCCATATACCTGTTCCAATCCTGCCAGTGCTTCCTTTGTCCTACCTGGTAGTGTTCTCACAAGGATAAAACCAAACGGAAGATGTTCTTTTACATCCACTATTACAGGTTTAATTTTTTGATGTAAGGAGGCCGTATGATAGTCCTCTAAAACGCCTACGATACGACCCTTCTTTTTCCATGCCGATATCCATTTACCCAATGGGTCCGTCATGCCCATTTGCTTGACCGCCTCCTGGTTTACCATAAAGGCATCCGAAGAATCAGTTGCTATAGCTCTTGAAAAACCACGTCCTTTACCCACCTTTAGCCCCATAATCTGTAAATAATCGTACCCAACGGATTTTGGCATAAACCCAATTGATTCTCCAGCACTTTTTCCCTCCCAGTTGATAGCATCAAATACTTCAAAAGTCATTGAATGCGGTGCTTCACTGCTTCTGTCAACAAGCGCTATCCCTGGCAATTTAGAAGCTTCCTGCTTAAATAACGAGTACTTTTCTGGCTTGGATAAGCCTCCTTCAATACGAATGTAGATAAGATTTTCGCGATTATACCCCAAATGAGAGTTTTGAACGTAATCTGCTTGTCTTGAAACGACCAAAGTTGCTATTAAGAGAAATATCGAAAGTCCAAATTGAAATACGATAAGACCTTTTCTGAACCATTTTGAGGAACCGGAAATTTGTAAGGAACCCTTCAGCACCTCTACAGGTTTTAAGTAAGACATAAAGAGTGCGGGATAGCTTCCCGCGACAAGACCGGTCACCAATATCAATCCTAATACTGCCAACCAATAGGAAGGCACCATGAATGGGAGGCTAATTTGCTTTTCAGTAATGGCATTGATATATGGGAGAAGTAGCCAGGTAAGCAATACCGAGATAAGCACGGCAAAAAGGGATAGCAAAATGGATTCAATCAAAAACTGTCTTATCAAATGCTTTCGAGAAGAACCAACTACTTTTCGAACTCCAACTTCTTTTGCTCTTTTTATAGACCGGGCTGTCGAAAGGTTCATGTAATTGATACAGGCAACCACAAGGACAAAAAGTGCTACTGCACCAAAAAGATTCAAATACTCCGTTCTTCCTCCATGAGGCCGCCCATCTTTAAAATTCGCCTTTAGGTAGCGATCTTGATACGGGGCCAATTTAGCTTCAATGCTGGCTGGCTGGTTCTGGTCGACACGTGTTTGCAAGTATTCGTTGATATTTCGTTCAACCTCGGCTGCGTTGGCGTTGTCATCGATTTGTACCGTAGCAAATAAATTGTCTGAGGCATACTTAACCTGTTCTCTTGCAAAGGTTTCCCAATCGATGAGATAATCAAAAACTAAAGAGCTTTTCGTAGTAACGTTTTCGAAAACAGATGTAACCGTCAAGTCCAATTCGCCATTGTATTTGACTATTTTGTCAATTGCATTTTGTGGGTTACCAAAAAACATTTCCGCCATTTTTCTTGAAATAGCGATGGTGTTAATATTGGAAAGTGGGTTCTCAGAATCACCAGAAATAATTGGATAGTCGAACATCTTGAAAAACTCGGAACTGGCCCTGGCACCTTCAAGCTTGTACTTCTTATCACCAACAACGAAAGTTTCAGGAAATCCCCATGGCAAATCATATCCCGAGGCATAAAAAGCAATATGCTTTATTCCCGGAACACTTTTTTTTGCTCCTTCCACAAGGGGGTAAAATCGTGTGTCGTTAAAACCTGCCGGACTTTGGTAAGTACCTTTCAATTTACCTTCAGACTCTATGGAGTAGTATACGTTAAAAAGGTTACTGCCGTTCTCATGAAAGCCATCAATGCTTCTTTCATCTTGTATCCAAAGAAATATAAATAGAAAACAAACCATACCCAGAACTATACCTAGCAAGTTTATAGCGGAAAATGTCTTATTTCCAATGATATTTCGGAAAGCTACCTTTATATAGTTTTTAAACATAGATTATTTGTTTTCCAGTTTATTTCTTTATTAGAAAAACCACCTAAAATAGTAGTTCTAATTGCGAAGCAATTCAACCCAAAAAATGCCAACTAATTTCATACCAAACATCTAAGAGTCTATATATTAATGTTTTATGATGATCTAATGGCAGTTTTATCTTGAATCGTGTAAAAGAATTATACAAAAGATGTCCAATAAGTTTACACCTTGCACCAGGTTCAGTAAAGATTCACCCTTTAATTAAAAGCTAAGTAATATGATTGCTGTGAAGGTCATTTTTATGTGTCAAAAGGATGAGCGTTTGGTCAGGACTTCCTGAAAAGTTATATCCAATTTCTCTTTAAAGATGTCATACTGTTGTACTGTACCCGAAGAGTGGGGGAGGGTAATGCCTGCTTGCCCTCAATGGTGGGTGTGTGGAATAGGATAGAGCTATAAACTTAATTTCACGTCAAAGTCTATCATATCAGAGATAGCTTTGTCCTTTATTCTAACGCTATATTTCTGACTTTCGTAAATAATACCCCATCGTGTTCTGTCAATTTTAAACTTTGTCCGCATTTGTTGCTTTTGAAAATCAACTTCTGCTTGAAATTGTATAGGTAATGTAATCTCTTTTATGGTCAAGTTAGCTAGTACCCATAGATGGGTAGGGTCATGATAACGGGTATCCGTTATAACCAACTTTGCAATAGGAAATTTTTTTACGTCAAAAAAATCTTCGTCCTTCAGGTGATTGACAAGCTCGTTATCATAATCAACTTCATTTTTTTCTATTAATGCAATAGTATTCATAGTTATGACGAAAGACCCACCGGTAATTTTAGTATCGGTTTTGACAAAATGACCTTTTTTAAAATGGACTATACCATGATGATCCCCTACATTCAACACATCCGTCCCATGCCATTTGAGTTCACTTTTTAAGGGATCAATATGAAGTTGTTCCTGAGCGTATGAATATCCAATGGTGCACGAAGTAATTATCATAAATAGGATACCATTTTTCATGTATACATTTTTTAGAATTCATTTTTCATAAAACTATTGACAGCCTCAGTAAAAAATGTCAAAAGAATATAAAAGAAGTGTCAACTATTGTGAAAAGTCTTAGCATTGTATGCTATTACCTATTTAAATTGCAATTACGAATAATATTATTTTATATATTTACTGCAATTGCGAATAATATTAGTAGATGAAGAAAACAAAACTAGGTGAATTTGAAGAGTTGGTACTACTCACCGTAATTGTATTGCAAGAAGAAGCGTATGGCGTAGAAATAAAAAAAGAGCTTGAATCAAGGTTGGGTCAAACCCTCAGTGTAGGGTCCATACAATCAGCGCTCAAACGAATGGAACAAAAAGGGTTTTTGACTTCAGCATTCGGAGAAGCAACCAACAAAAGAGGAGGGAAGCGAAAACGCATTTACAGTGCTACTTCGTCTGCCCATAACGTACTTAACGAAATAAAGGAAATAAGAAAAGGGTTATGGAATTCAATGCCCCAGCCTAAATTTAGCTTAAAGGGCATATGAGTAAGAGTAAGAAAAAAATGCCCCCCAATTGGGCTTCAAAGTTACTCAGATGCTTTGTAAAGCACCAGTATCTCGAGGAAATTGAAGGGGATCTTGAGGAAGGTTACCATACCAACAGACAGAATTTCTCTAAAAATAAAGCGAATTGGATATACGTTCGCGAAGTATTCCAATTACTAAGACCAATTTTGATTAAAAACGTAGTTTGGAATTATTCAACAAGCCCTGGTACCATGTACAAGAGCCACCTTAAAACATCGATAAGGGGGCTTAAAAAGAACCTGGGTTTTTCGGTCATCAATATTTTCGGGCTGTCATTAAGTATTTCGGTGGGTATTTTGATGATTTTATTAGTTTCCGAACTCTATTCTTTTGATGATTTTCATACGCAAAAGGACCGGATCTATAAGGTTACTACAAAAAGGGTCCAGGGTATGAAGGGAATGGAAATAGCATTAAGTACCGCATCCTATTATATCGGAAATCAGCTTAAAGATCAGATTCCGGGTATTGAAAAAGTGGTTTTTGTGAAAACAGATCGACTTTCCGCCGATTTAGTGACCGAAGAAAAAGCGATTGGTATTAATGGCTTTTATGCCTCAGCCTCTTTTTTTGATCTCTTTTCTTTTAAGGTATTACAAGGCAATCCACAAACTGTTCTAGTTGAACCTAATAGTGTGGTGATCACCCAATCCTCAGCAAGAAAACTATTCGGAGATACTAACCCAATGGGTCAAGTCTTAAAAGTAGAAGAAAATGAAGACTTCAAGAATGTCATTGTAACAGGAGTGATTGAGGATCCACCTGTTAATTCGCATATGCGTTTTGATGTACTGGTCTCTTTATCTACAGTGGTGAGACCTTCCGTTGAAACGGCAAATGATATCAATAGTCCGGGTAATACAAATGAGGTATTGGTTTACCTTCTGCAAAACGAACAGGCTAAAACTGAGGATATCGTTAGTTCCATGGTCAACCTTATGGAAGATTATAATAAGACCATCGAGCATCCCATAACACATTCCTTACAACCTATGGGGACTTTCGTAACCAGCAATACGTATGCGAATAGAATGGGGCCAATGTTCAGTAAACACAAAATTAGGATCATGCTTGGCCTTATGCTCATTATACTTATATCGGCATGTTTTAATTACACCAATCTGTCAATGGCCCGTGCTTTGAAGCGTTCAAAAGAGGTAGGGATCCGAAAAGTAATCGGTGCCGGTCGATTTCAAGTTTTTACACAATTTATGGTGGAGGCTTTGCTACTCGCTTTTTTGGCCCTGCTAGTAGGTTTAGTATTGTTTTTTGTACTCCGACCGGAATTTATTGACTTACCCAACCCAGCCGCAAGGGGTTATGATATGTTTTCATTAAAAATGAACTCCATCCATATAGTGTATTTTTTTGCTTTTACTTTTATTGTTGGGCTACTGGCAGGTTTTCATCCCGCTGTATTGCTTTCAAAATATAAGGCATTGAATGCATTTCAAGATGCAAGCAAATTAAAACTGTTTTCAAAAGGTATTACGCTACGACATGTTTTGACAGGGTTTCAATTTGCTATTTCAATGGGACTTATTGTCTGTGCGGTTCTGGTATTCAAGCAATACAAATTTAGTTTGGATTACGATTTAGGATATACTACTGAAAATATCATAAATGTTCCTGTACATGGCGATTACATTAAGTTGCTTGAAAATGAGATCGGTAAACTTCCTGAAGTCCTTGAGACCTCAAAATCTTCCTGGGTATTGGGTGTCGGAGGAGATGGAATGTCCGGAGGAATGGTCATGCTCAAAGAGCATCCACAACCCACCCCTTTTTTGGTGAATCAGGTAGACGATTCCTATTTAAATATGCACAAATTATCATTTCTGGCCGGATCCGGATTTGTCAAACCATTGGATGAAGGTCAAATTCAAAATCATGCGATTATTAATGCCGAAGGTTTGCAAGCCCTGGGGATAAAATCACCGGCAGAAGCCATCGGTAAAACTATTTTGTATAATGGCAATCCACTTCAAATACAGGGTGTAGTAGAAGATTTTATCAGCATCGCACTAACCAAAGAAATATTTAAATCTTTCGCTTTCGTACAAGCCAATGAAGCAAGCCAATACAAGTCGTTAAATATAAAAATCACAGGTACAAATCTGTTCAACACCTTAGAGAAATTAGAAGTTGCCTATAACAAATTTGATACCGTGCACAGCTTTGAGGCCCATTTTTATGATGACCAAATAGCTAAGGTGTACGAACGCGAAAAAGCAACTTTTACGATTGTTTCATTTCTAGCTTTTTTAGCAATTTGTATTTCAACGTTGGGTTTACTGGGGATGGCAGTTTATACTCTTGAAAGCAGAAAAAAAGAAATCAGTGTTCGAAAAATTTTAGGAGCAAGACTGCAAAATCTATTCCTGTTACTTTCACGTGAGTTTTTAATGACCATAATAATTGCAAGCATTGTAATCATTCCTATAACACTATATATTGTTGACAGTATGGTGCTAAATGATTTTATACATCGAATTGAAATAAAAGTATCTGACGCGCTAACGGGTTTAGTAATAATGCTATCGATAGGCCTTTTAACTATCGGCTGGCAGATTAGGACAGTATTTGTAAAAAATCCTACAGGCGCACTTAAAAATCAATAAAAACGAACTCATGAGTATGAGAATAATTTTAGTTACGATTGTTTTATTTCAGTTTTCGGCGGCTGGACAAACAGTAGGGTCATTTACAGATGAACGAGATGGCGCAATCTATAGAACGGTTACTTATGAAATTAAACACAGTAAAGATTCGATATCCACAATCACCTGGATGGCACAAAACTTAAACTACGAAATAGAAAACTCGTATTGTTATGATGATTATGATTCAAATTGCGATAGTATGGGACGTTTATATTCCTGGTCTGCTGCAATGAATGCTTGCCCTGAAGGTTGGCGGCTACCTAAAGATGAAGATTGGTACGTATTGGCAAATCTATATGGAGGTGTTGAGAAAGCCGGAACACATTTAAAAAGCTCTGACGATTTATGGGGAGATAGAAAAGGAACCAATAAAAGTTTATTTAACGGAATGCCGTTTGGCAATGGCGACCAACAAATAAAAGGAGCATACTATGGTTTTGGATCACTGGTTATTTTTTGGTCAGCAACTGAAAAGAACGAAAACAAAGCCTGGGACTGGAAGCTATTGGGGAGAGAACTGTTTCGCTATGAGGGAGCAAAAGAGCGAATGTTGAATTGTGTACGTTGCGTACAGATAGCCAAATAGAATCTCCTTTATCATGATATGCATTGCTAGATGTAATTCTTATTACTATGAAAACACTCCTTTTACTTGCATTGATTTTGCTCCATAATGGTATAAACGCCCAAACGCCTGGAACATTCATAGACCACAGGGATGGACAAGAATATAGTACGGTAACTTATAAGATTCAACTGAAAGATAAGACCAAGACGACCATGACATGGATGGCAGAAAACCTCAACTTTGAAACGGAAAACTCGTATTGTTATGATGATTTCGCTTCAAACTGTACAATAATGGGCCGATTATATATATGGTCTGCGGCAATGAAAGCTTGCCCAGAAGGTTGGCATTTACCCAATGATGAGGAGTGGCATCAATTAGCCGATGTATTCGGGGGAGTAACCTTAGCGGCAAAACATTTAAAGAGCACCAGCGAACTATGGGAAGGAGGGGCGAAAGGAACTAATAAAAGCTTGTTCAACGCTATGCCCTATGGGCATGCTACACTAGGTAGCGGTTACTTTGCTTTCACACTAAATGCCACCTTTTGGTCGGCAGAAGATATTGGCAATGAATATGCTTCAGATTGGGTGCTGAGTGATTGGGATCGATTGATACGTTTCAAGGGGCATAAAGCTACAGCAGGGAATTCAGTGCGGTGTTGTAAATAGTAAATTAAAATGTACAACTAATTCAAATGTGCCTCAATGTATGCCTTGGGACTCATTCCCGTTTTCTTTTTAAACAGTCTTGAGAAGTATTGGGGATACTCAAATCCTAATTTATAAGCAGTCTCAGAAACCGAATTGGTGGGATTTAAAAGCATATTTTTAGCTTCGTCAATGATAAACAGGTTGATTTGGTCAACCGCCGTCTTACCTGTTTCTGCTTTTATCGTGTCACTCATATAACGGTGACTTACATGGAGTTGCGATGCCATCCATTCTACTGTTGGGATACCCTCTTCAGCGAATAAATTTTGCTCAAAATAGGTATTCAGTATATCATTGAATTTTGTGAACAATACTTTGTTGTTATCCGTTCTGTCAAGAAACTGTCTTTTATAAAACCGGTGGGCATATTTCAGTAAGGTCTCCAAATGTGAAATGATAATTTCTTTGCTGAATTCATCCTGATTGTTCTCATATTCAATCTTCATGTTTTTGAAAATATCCTTTACAATCTGTTCCTCCTTTGGGGATAAATGCAACGCTTCATTTACGTTGTAATTAAAGAAATTGTACTTTTTTATTTTCTGGTAGATTTCCAGGTTGCGAACGTAATCCTTGTGAATAGCTACATGATAACTTTCAGAACTGAAAGCGATGCCCTTAAAGCTCAATTCTTGATTAGGAGCTGTAAACAAAAGAGTGCCTTTTGAACAATCATATTTGGTACGACCATAAGTAAATTCGCCTGAAATAATGTTTTTGAAACTAATGCTATAAAATTGACAATTGATTTCCACAGGTTCATCAAAAGTATAGGCTTCACAGCTTTTTTCTTCACCTTCTTCCAGTTGGGTATGTAAGACGCTGAACAAAGGGTTTTCGGGTTCTGGCAGATCAAAATGCTTATGAAATTCAGATATCGTATTAAATTGATAATTGGGCATTTTTGTCTTTAAAATGGATTTTTAATTTACAGTTTTTTAAGGACGTAATTTTACTTCGCTACTTTTTCGCAAGTTGAAGGATATCAATAGGGGCTATTATCCTTTTATCATATCCAGTTTTAGTAGCTTTAATCATTGCAAGTCCAATTTGAGCGGTATCGACTACTGAATTCGGAGCCAGACGCTTCATTAATTTCAATAGCCAAGTCATATTGTTGATTACAATTCTGTAGAGTTTACTACTTGGAGATACTCCTTTTACCGGAATAATCATGCCTGGGCGGAACATAAATGCTTGCTTAAATCCAAGTTTTACTATGTCATTCTCAGTTTTACCTTTTACACGAGCCCACATGCTTCCTTTTTCGTTAGACTTGGTACCTTGCCCGGAAACGTAAATAAAAGTCATACTAGGGTTTAGTCCAACCAACACTTTTGCTAATGCCATAGTATAATCATAAGTGAGTTTGGTGTATTCCTCCTCTTTCATTCCGGCCGAACTCACACCCATACAGGCATAACAAGCATCATAATTTACCAGTTGGCCTTTTATTGAGAGAAATTCAGAAAAATCCTGGTGAAGGAGCTCTTTTAGTTTCGGATGGTCAATACCTACGCTTCTTCTTGAAATAGACAATACTTCTGTAATTTCATTGCTATCCAGGCATTCTAACAGAACGCCTTTGCCAACCATACCCGTAGTTCCCGTTATAATTACTTTCATAATTTTTGTTTTTTAAAAGGTAGAGAACATTTCCACGCTCTACCTTAAAATTTTATTTATTGAAGAATTCTGCCACGGCATCCGTTGATACTTTTACCGCTTCGGGTTGATAGTAAAAATCGACATGGCTAAACTCATCTACCGCCAAAACCTCATGTTCGTTGGTAAGCTTCTCAATAAATCCAGTTGAACAGGGGGCCGTAGAAGCAGTTGTTCCATAGACTACAAGAGTAGGCTGTACAATCTTGTCTGCATAAGCCTCACCTATAGAAATGAGAGATTGCATGGCTTGATCACCAATGTGCATATTAGTGTAGTTCTCAACAGCTTTGGGTCCTCTAAACCCATCTCTACCATAGTAATCATACGTTTCTCCAGCCATTTCCGGATATGCTGCGGTTCCAACAAATTCTTCTCTTGATTGCTCATCGTTAAGTCCAAAGGGTGCTACATAATCTGGTTCTCCAGCTTCATATTGCTTTTGCATTGAAGCATTTGCAGCAGCAATCATTTGGTGTGCCATTTCTTTATTTGTCCATTGGAAACCATCTGCTGCCATCATCCCTGAAACCGTTGCAATTTTCTTGATTCTATGATCTGTAACTGCTGCCGATGCGATAATAGAACCACCTTGGCATACGCCAAGTCCGTGAATTTCTTCCACAAAAGAAAGTGCTCCTAAATAAGATACGGCATCCCAGGTATTTTCGATTAACCTGAACATATATCTGGATTGTTTGTGCTCTCCACGTAATGCTGGTGATTCTCCCATGCCTAAATAGTCAAAACCCAAATAGATAAAACCTCTTTTAGCCATTTCCGGACCATAGGTAGCTGGAATTTGCTCCTTTACCTGGGGAAAAGGACTTGCTCCTACGATGGCTTTGTACTTTTTGTTTGGATCAAAACCTTCCGGAAGGTATAAATCTCCTGCTAATTCCACACCAAAGGATGTAAACGTCACTTTGTTTTTTCCTGCTTGTAATTTCATAGTGTTTATGTTTAAAAAGTGTATTCTAATTATTTGATTACAAAATTATTTCGCAAGAGAACCTCAACTCTTACACATTTTGGTAGAAGACGTATACATTTTTGTTGATAGCAAAATGATATACAAATTAGAACAAGTGCATTTATATTCTGTAGAGGATCACATTTAAAGAAGTATATAAAAGGCAATAACATTTTGATGACAAACGTTTCCAAAGCAATTTTACGCTTCGACAAGCCCAGCACAGGCAAAACGTCCAATTCCAGAATAGTTAATCTGGTCTATAATGTACTGCGTGGCGCCTTTCCGGAACTTGTTTCTGGATAACTTGGGCTTTGGTACGGCCGATTGAAAAAGGTCTTGCAGACCTTTTGAAGTAGGAGCGAGGGGGTACGTTGGCAAAGTTTGAACTGCACCTCCAAAAAAAAAATTTATCTAAAAACATCTTTAAAAAGGTAGTGAAATCGAGTGATAGCGAGATCCTATTAAAAATAATAAAGGATTGGCGAGTAAACACTTTTTACACGACCCGACGGTGGTCCCTGAGCTTGCCGAAGGGTAGGAGGGGAGTAGGGGAGGTAAAAGTGTATGAAATGCATAAAAACCCAGAAAGTCTAAGGTTTTTCTGTAGTGTTTTTTTACAACTAATTTCTATATTACAGTATTCCAATCCATTAACTTACTTCCTTTTGTTTCTCCCCCAAAATACCCTTTAATGGGTATTCTAAATTTTACACTTTTAATAGAAATTTAGATTCTATCAATTATTACAAAAGAAAAATAAAATGAAATGGGAAATAAGTTAATTCTCCGGAAAAATATATTTAAACTACTGACAATACTTCTTATTGGATTATTGTTTATCAATTGCAAGCCTTATAAGGATATGACTGATATTCCAGAAGAATATGTTTTAAATCCTGAATGGAATAATGAGGAAAGTGAAATAAAATTCAAAGCAATGCAGTCGATGGAAAATTTCCAGAACGAACTGGCAAAACTTGAAAACGAAAGGTATGAAGATCAAGTCGATGAAAACATAGAACCGATTCCTATTGTCGTAAAAACAAAAAACCCTTTTTACAATCCGAAAAAATGGATAAAGACTAAAAATCCAGCATATAATCCGAAGAAATGGATAAAGGTTTGTGCATTTGGAAGGTGCGCCAAAACCAAAAACCCAGCATATAATCCTAAGAAATGGATAAAGACTAAAAATCCTGCATATAGCCCAAATAAGTTTACCACAATTGTAACTTCATTAACCACGGTTCAAGGTTACAAGATAGCCGCTTGGGTAAATGGGAAAATTAATTTGACTCCATTTGATGGAAACAAATTCAACATAAAAGTACCAATTAAGACTAACGGTTGGATAACCTTATTGACTCAATTTACTCCTCCAATTGTGAGGAAGCCTTTTGATGGAGAAATCATTTTAGATCTTGATATCAGTGTTGATATTGAAAAGAATTGGTGCGTGAAGCTTAACCCTAATACCAATTTTACTTGGCAGGATAAACTAAAATTGGATTTGACTTATGGTCTAAAATTATTACAAGTTGATTTAACGTCTTTGGCTGACCCTCAAATTGAAAAAATGCTATCCGATATAGAAGAACAGATTTCAAGTAGTTTTGATTGTAGTAAGTTTAAAGATGAAGCAAAAAAACAATGGGAGACAAAAGTTTTCCAATTAAATGAGACTTCTTATGCTGTTGCTCAACCAAAAGAGATTGCCCTTTCGCAAATTCAGGCGGACAATGATAGCATACGAATTTTTGGCGGAATTAAAACAGATATTAAAATCACAAGTGATATATCGAATATCCCCGATGCAGGTAAACTTCCTAATTTGACAATTATTTCACCTTCTGAGCCATCGATTAAACTTTCTTTACCCATTGAAATTCCATATGAGTTAATAAATGATGAGTTAACAGAGTCATTCAGCAACATTGATATTGGTGATGATAACTCTGAGTTTTCAGGAAAACTTAAAGTCAAAAACATAAAGACTTTTCCCTCCGGTGAAAATATTGGCTTAAAAGTCAAATTTGAAACAGATATGAATAAAAAGATATTTGATGTTAGAGCCACTGCTTATTTTACCGGGGTACTTAACCATAGGATAGTGGACTTAAAAAAATCGGACAATCAAATGTTAAATAGAAATCAACACTTTATTTCCTACACATTGGATAAGCTTGCATTCAATGAGTTTGGGAACGGAAAGGACAAATTAATACTTACTCTTGCTTATAATTCGATTAAAAATTCGATAGAAAAAATTGATGATGTTGACATTTCAAAAGAAGTTGTAGAAGTTGAAGAGCTCTTGCTCAAAGCCTTAGACGAATTAGTAATAAACCTCCCAAACGAGGCTAAGGGGAATTATCAAAGTATTGAAATTGAAAAACCAATCGTAAAAATAAAAGATTGGGCATACACAAAGAAAGATCTAATTATGTTGATGACTGCAAAAGTAAACCGCTTAGAAAATCCCTGACGCCTTGGTTAAATAAATGCTATATCTAAACTAATTATTTAAAATTCAATAGGTATGACGGTTAAACTTACACAAATACAAAGGGTACTTGTTGCAATTTTATATTTGATCATATTGATTATCCTGTTTTCCATAATTGATGGAAATTTTATAGAGTTGATAACCAAAAACTCCGAAGACCAGAGAATTTGGTTTTTTTCTGGGGCTTTACTCATAATACTTGGTAAATATGTGGCAGAACCTTACTTCACAAAGCCCACCGATTCAATTACCAATTCCGCTGCAATCATAATCACGCTTCTTACCTTGAATAATAAAGAAAAGCTAGTTTTTTATGAAATAACTTTGGCTGTAGCTTTCTTAGTATTGATTCTAAGTCTAGTTACGATTTTACTTAAAAATCTGGAAGGAAATGCTGTAAGCCGAATTAATAGTTTCTCATACCAATTCGGAACCAAATTTCATCATAATTAACTGAAATTCAATTTACTGATTCAAATTCAGTGATAATTTAAAATGTACACAAAACATCCAGAATCAACGATGATAATTTAAAGTGTACAAAATTCTATTTAGGTCAAAAATGACTATTTTATACAATCGGGTAAATAAGCGTAACGATATGTTTGGGGAATCAAAAATTTTTATGTCCAAAAACAACCAGCACGTTTATAGTGAGGTCTACCCGTCAGATGAACTAGACGATTACGTATCACTTTACTTCAAAGCCCAGAACCTTTCAGATAAGCCACAGCCCATGACCATTTGCCCCGATGGTTATTTCAAGCTCATCATACAGCTGTTGGATGGAAAGATGGTTGCATATTTCCTTACAGGAATCTGGGCAAATGAAATCGATATTGTAATTCCTCCCCGGGTCACTACCTATGGTATTAAGTTCAAAATAATTGCAGCGGAGATGATTTTCAAAAGGGAAATCAGTTCAATTTTGAACAGTGTCGAGCAAAAAAAAACCGATTATTTTGGAATAGATAAAGTTGATTTTAGGGCCTTTAAGGACGTTGTAAATCAATTGGAAGACATCTTGATGAACAAACTTCTTCCAAAAGAACAGATAAGGACCAATAGACTACGCTTGGGCCAATTCCTTTACAGCAATTACGAAGACGTGCAGGCTAGAGAGGTAGCACAACAAATCCATTGGTCGCAGAGGGAAATCAACAGATACTTGAACAAGTATATTGGAATTTCCCTCAAAAAATACCTGAACATCCAAAAATGCTACCGTGCCTATTTCAAGATTACCGAGGGTGAGTTTTTCCCAGAAAAAGGCTTCTTTGACCAGGCCCATTTTATACGTGAGGTCAAGAAACATACCGGTAAGACCCCTACTGCTTTGTTCAAGGGCCAAAATGACCAATTTATACAATTGAGGAATATCAAGAAGCTATAGGTTTGCCGAAACCTTAGCCAATGCGACGACTTAAACAGGAAATCTATTTCCCCATCATTGTTGGCATCCATTTTATTTTTTGGGCCATCGACCTTTACTTTTACCAAGGATCTTTCAAAGAGGTGTCATCAGATACCATGTTCTTTGGACAGCTAACCGATGTTACTTGGAAAAATCCGCATCGTATCCTAGGGGAAGTGTTCTCATCTTGGGTAGTGACCGTTTTTGCTTTCAATTTCTTGATGGCTACTCGTGCCCGATGGGTGGAGAACCTTTTCGGAGGCCTTGATAAGATGTACCTTATCCACCGTAGGTCTGGAGTAATAGCCGTGTTCTTGTTGCTGGCACATTTTTTCGTCGTACCGAGGGACTTGGTAGCTTTCAATCCGGGTAAGCCATTGGGCTTTTACGCATTCGCCCTTATTATTATAGGGGTCGTACTTTCTGCAGCACCGATATTCAAAAGAAAGATACCCTACCATAAATGGATAAACTTCCACAAATTAATGGGGGTGTTCTATGTGATGGGCGTGGTGCACGGAATTATGGTGTCCAGTCTTATCAAGGAACTTCCCATTACAAGGGTCTATGTTTTCGGCATGGCCTTTATCGGAATTGGCGCATGGTTCTACCGTGCCTTTCTATTTGGGCTCTTTAACAAGAAATTGGATTACACCGTAAATACAATCAAGGATTTGGGCAAAGGTATAACCGAGATAACCCTGATACCCAATGGAGGCCCACTTAGTTTCAAGGCAGGACAATTCGCCTTTTTCAGCTTTCCAACCATCAGTAAACGGGAACAGCACCCCTTTACCATCAGTAGCCATCCCCACGATAAGGAACACCTTCAGATTACCATAAAGGGGCTGGGCGACTACACAAATGCAATGGCCAGCAAACTAAAGATAGGGGATCTGGCCAAAGTGGAGGGGCCTTATGGAAAGTTCACCACCTCCCATTCCAAAGAGAAAGAACAAATCTGGGTAGCCGGGGGAATAGGGATAACACCATTCCTATCACTCATCAAAGACTATTACACCAACAACGTTACCCTTTTTTGGTGTGTGGCCAATGAAGATGAAGCTCCATATAAAAAGCGTTTGGAGCAACTGGCGGCATCAAATCCCATGTTCGATTTCATCCTATGGCCATCCGACAAAAGGGGGCACATAGATTTGGACGATATGAGCATAAGAGACCCTCAAAAGAAATCCTATTTCATTTGTGGACCTGAACCTTTGAAAAAAAGCCTGTTCAAACAGCTCAAATTGGAGGGTATAGCTCAAAAAAATATCCACGATGAAGAATTTGCATTTAGATAGCAACTTAATATATGGAACAAAAAGAATTCAACCCGATTATCGAAGCCGTAGTGTCCATACGACAATACGCTTTATCAATTTCAGAAAACTGGACATCAATGAAATCGCTGGGTGCTGTTCTAAAAGAAGATATGGACAAGGCCACCGGAATGGTCAATATGTACGGTTCTGATACCACAAAACAACAATGGGCCAGCGAACTCATAGATTTCAATGCCTCAAAATCCCACTTGGAGGGAATCATGCAGTTCGTCATTTCCAGGATAAAGGAAAAATCAACGGAAGGTCTTTCTGCAAGATGGAACGATTATCCAGGGCATGTTTCCAGAATGGAAGCGTCCTACGAAAAAATGAAGAGCCTTGGTAAATCAAGCCTTCCAGAAAACAAAAAGGATGATTGGGCCGAGCTCTGGAGCGGGATTATGGACTCACATAAATTGATTGGTCGTGAGGCCAAGGCCATAGGCATCCAATTGGGTCTTATGGAAAAGTGCACACCGAGTGAAATCGACGAACTGAGCGACAACATACTCAAGCACATCCCCTCGGGCTATTTAACGGAGGAAGCGCACAAATACACAGAAGAATACATGGATGCCTATGAGCAGTTAAAGAAAGAAGCATCCCAAAGGAAAAACCTTTGGGACAGGTTCCTGGATGTTTTGGCCGGCGGAACCCAACAGACCCCCGCCCAACGAGTGATGATGCAACGATGGGTGGATGGGGAAAAGGGGGACGCCCATTAATTTGAACAATAACCAGAAAAGAAAATTATGAACAAACCAATTTACCTTACCCTGAGCGGCGTTTCCATGCTGGCAGCAGGCATAACCTTATTACTATCAACCTCTATCGGGGTGGGAACCTCTAAGATCTTGGTGCCGCTTTTCTTTCTGATTTCGGGAATAATGGTATTCATCTTTTCCCAGGTTAACGGACAACATAAGGTTGCGAAAACATTCCATTTTTTACAGGGAGCCGGACTGATGACCTTCGCAATTTTGATAGTAATTTGGCCAGATACTTTGGATATGTTCCTGAAGATGACCACCTATTTCATTATGGTCTATGGCCTTTTTGAGATCATGTTCGCCTTTTCCGTGTTGCGTAGCAGCTTTAAAGTAGACAAGTCCATTTTAATGACTCGCCTTATGGTCGGGGCCATCAATTTTATTGGATCGTTCGTACTCTTTATGTCGCTTCTGAAAAGCCCAGCGTCAGGCCTTACCGTCGCCGGCTTTCTTATAGTCCTTGGCGGTCTGGGCTTTATCATTTTTGCCAATCGCATCAAGAAATTAGATTAGTCATACTAAACACAAACCACGAAAAAAATCATAACACTATCACTGATGGCCCTTTTCGTTACCAATCGTAAGGATCAGGGCAAGAAACAGCAAACGGAGATGGAGGACAGAACCGTAGCCGCTGAGGAAAAAAAAGACCTTCCAAAAATTACCCAAAATTATGCCGTGGTATTCAATTGGGCTACCAAGTAAAGGCAATTTTATGTGACCACTTCGGAAAAGAGTCGGTTCCCAAGAAAGGTTCCCTTTTCAGTACGGAGCAGTGTCAAATGCTAAGAAGGTCTAGCGCATAAGCAGTAGCGGATTTTAAGCACTAACCATTCAGTTTAGTGTAAAGTTAGAAAATACATCAACTAAATATATAGCACTTTACTTGCTATTGTTTATGCACATTGTTGCATTTCGTTATTTTTTATTTGTCAGATTTTCAGTGTTTAATTTCGTGTCTTTGATAAAATAATAACTTGTCGATACTATCCATAAAGTCAAACCTATGTAAAATAATCTTTGAATTATTCCAAAATTATTACTTACGAATTCTGGGGTAAAGGGTCGGCCAATAAATAACCCAATGGAAACAAGCATAATGAACAAGGAAGTGAAGGAGATTAATTGAAGTCTTTTGAATGCTTTCTTCCTCCATAAAATCATTCCGAAAAGTGGAGAAAGGAATGATAAAAGAATTGCATTTACGAATATAGTGTTTAAACTATTTGGTGAAGGATACAATGCAGAACCCAAAAATGATAGAATAATTATAGCAAATGGAGTTATTGGAATAATACTAGTTCTTAGTTTTTTGCAACTCTTGTAAAGTGCATAACAAAAAGGAATACATAAAAGTGAAAAAATAAAATTTACACTCGACATGGTGGTGCCAGAATTACTATAAAAAGAATCCAATAAAAACACTCCATCTTTCCTATGACTATATCCACCAAATAACAATCCCGAAATCACCATTCCTAGCCAAAATATTAGAGATATTGCATAGCCTAGATACAACAGTTTTCTGGGTTCAAGTAAGTCTCTAAATTTTAATAATAGAATTACAAAAAGCAAACAGAGAACACTCAAAATTATCAATGCCTGAGTGTTTCTATCCATTGAAATATTAAAAGGTTGTCCTTGATATATTTGCAATACGTGATTCAATATTTGTTCTTTTCTAATAACTATTCCATTCGTACAATAGGCTACTGTTAAGCTGTCTTCAGGGTAAAAAAACAGACTGGACTCTGAAGCAATATTTCCACCGGTATGTCCATATCCAATATTATTATTAAAATGGTTAGTCATAACCCCCATTTTATAAGATTCTTTACCTTTAAGCATCTTTTTTAAACTATTTCTTGAGAGCAATTTTCCTTTAAACAATGCTTCAATGAACTTAGCAAGGTCTGATGGTGTTGAAAGGATTCCACCAGCTCCGCCCGGAACTAACCCACTAAATTCGCCTTCATCTACAATTTCCCATTCTTTTGCAAATCGAAATGATAAGGCTTTGTTCCGTAAGTTCTTAAGTCCTTTAGAACTGAAATGAGTATTCTTAAGGTTTGCTTTAGAAGAAATCCTATTTTCTAGTGAAACGTCATATAGGCTTTTATCCAAGTTTTCTATGATGTAGCCCAGAAGTAAATAATTTGAATTGCTGTATTCTTGTCTCTCGAATGGTTGAAAGTCAGATGGATAACCAGAAATAAGACGAATCATAAAATCAGGTGTCAAAGGTTCTTCAAAGTTGGCATCCCAATTTTCACTAGAGGGATTCTGCGTGAAATCATGAATGCCACTTTTGTGCCTGAGCATACTTTCAATTGTAATAATTTCGGAATTTGGTATTTGAGGGAAGAATTTATCTAACGGAGTATTCAATGATAGTTTTCCTTCTTCTACTAATTGTAAAATCATGGTGGCAGTAATTAGCTTTGTAGTTGACCAGATTCTATATTTAGTTTTGGGATTAGCTGAAATCATGGTATCATTCGCATTATATCTAATCCCAATAGTTTTGCTATAGAGTACTTTTCCATTTTTGGAAAGTACAATACTGCCCATAGCTTCATTTCTTTTTTCAAGTGAATTAAAAAATTTATCCAATTTCTTAGTGTTTACTTCTTGTGCGTATGAAATACTGCTAAGTACTAGTAGTAAACCGATGATTACTTGCTTCATGACCGATAGTCTTAATTTTTGCTAAACTATCAGTTCAGATATTTTAATTGGAGAAAAGTCAGGTGTAATTTTTATGACATCTTTGCGTCATGCTAATTTTCAAAATATTGAATTACAATAAGTTAGGTGAGAAAGCCAGTATTTCCTTGTTTACATTTATATCAATGGCAGTTTTAACAGTAATCAGAACTGTAATAGCTATGTAAAGTAAATATGGGATAAAAATATTTAAGGGAAACTGTCCAGGTCCCTTACCAGTTATAAATGTCATTAGTATTATTAAAAAGGGCAGTGATAGGGTTGTCAATATTTGGAAGCTTAGGATTTTTTTACCTTGGATTTTAAAGAAAAGATTGTTTCTATTGCGGATAAATATGATAAATGGAAAAATAATATTCCCAAACGGAATTATTAGAACCGTTAAAATACTCAAGTTCATTATTTTCAGTTTACTTCTGTCCTCAACTGAATTGGTTAATTCCAAGTTACCGTCAGTTAGTATTTCGGAACTCTCAACATCTAATGCATTGGCGAGTGTTTTTATGGTATACGCACTTCCAGAAGAAAGGCCCTTTTCAATTCGCTGAATAGTTCGAATGGAAATCCCAGAAGATTTTGCTAAGTCTTCTTGGGTCAAGTTTTTAATTTTCCTTTGTTCTTTTAATGTATATTTCATTTATGGGGCTGATAATAAATGCCAACAAGTGAATATAGTCAATAATTAAAATAGGGATATATAATGTTCTGCGTTATGTAACTTGAGCTTTGGTAAAAGCGAAAGTTTGTACGGCATTTCCTAGAAAATTTCTTCTAAAATCTTCTTTAAAAAGGTAATGGAATACTGTTTTGCCGAACCCACGGAGTGGGGCAGGTGAAAGTGTATGGAATGGCCTATAACCTCAATTGTTAATAAAAACTGACATAAACACCTTGAAATAGTTGAAAACCCCCAGAATTTCTAAGGTTTTCCTTTAATGAGTTTTTCCATTCAATTTCTATATTGAAGTACTCCAAGGTATCGACTTCCTACAACTTACTTCCCCCATTTTGAAATACCCATTTATAGGTATTTCATTAAAACTCTCAATTGTTGAATTTTAGTTGTTTAACATAAAACCATCAAAATGAAAAAACTATTAATTGCCATTGTATTTAGTGTTGTTTGTGCTCCGTTAACTTATTCACAGGAAAACACAAAAGATGTTTTTCCTTTAGAAGAGGTATATAAACAGGTGAAAATAGCATTAGAGGAAACCCAAAAAAAATTAGATAGTTTAGATTTACCCAAACTAAAGTCGGTCGACATTAACTTTCAAACTGTAGTCAGTAAAGAATTAAAAAAGAAGGTTAAAATTCTAATTTTTTCCTTTGGCAAAACAGTAAATAAAGAATTTACCCAAACAGCTAACTTTAATTTCACCGTTCCAAAAAATGTTGAAGAACAAATTGGGAAGAAAAAGAAAATCAGTCTATCAGAACAATTAAAAGAAACAATACTTCAGATGGCTAAATCAGCCAAAAATATAGATAATACAGATCCCGATTTAAGGTTGAGTTCAATAAGTCTTGAATTAAAGTTTGCAATTAAAAAATCTACAAGTCCTGGTATTGAATTCGAAATAGCCCCTTTAAATATAGAACTTGGTGGCGATTTAAGTAAGAAAGCCATTCACACAGTTAAATTATCATTTGAAAAATGATTTTAATGAAAAGTGTTTCCATAATCCAAACCTTGGTCGCATTTTTTATTTTTAACTCATCATTCTGTCAGTCCCCTTGCGGCCCTTTTTGGCGTGCTGATGGTGCTTCCAAACAAATAATTGAGTCCGAATTCAAATCAAGTGTGGTTAAAATTAGATGTGAGGATAGTACGGGAACAGGTTTTTTTATTGACAATGAGAATGGATATCTAATTACGGCTGCTCATGTTATTGAAAAAACAATTTCTGATTCTACGGTGCCCATAACATTTGAATCAGAATTTCTTCTATCAACATATAAAGCTAATTTGGTGGATTTCATATATGAACGAAATAATGATTTAGCATTATTGAAAGTCGCGACAAATCATTTAGATAAAATAACAAATAGAGTTGGCAGATTGGATTTGTCGCTTAATTTACCGAGATCCAAGAATCATTTCGTAATTGGATACTCACGTGGAGATGATCGTATTGCAACAGTAAAAGAACTTGATGTGGTAAGGCTTGCTGAGCGTAATGAATTGAAGGTTATTGAGGCGCAAGGGAGTGGGTACCCTGGTGATAGTGGTGCTCCATTGATATCTGACCAAGGGTTGGTTTACGGCGTCGCAAAATCGAGGATTGATGCGACTACCTCATTCTATACGTCTTCAGCAGGTCTCAAAAAACTATTGAAAAAAATGGAATTAAGAAATTTAACAAATTCCATTATAAATGATTTGGTTAATGGAGAGATTACAGCCCAAGAACTTGAGTTAGCCTTAAAACCCACTTTTCCTAGGGAGAATAAAATGAGTAATCTTGACTTATATCATTTGGCTCTCAACATTGGTGTAAATTGGAAAAAATTACCGAGAATAAGCAATCTATTTTATTGTCCAATTGGTCCAGCATATCTGCACAGAGAAATTTATGACGCATTTTCTTTTTTAAGATCAGTTGTGGCTAAGGAAGATATCGCTCGCTCCGAGCTGAAAATAGGTGAAAGAGAATATCTTTTAGGAAATATAGATTCTGCTATTGGACATCTCGACAATGCCAGTAATTTGTTAATCAGTAGTATAAATAATCATATCAAGAATAATCCAGCCTCAATTAGATATACTTTATCAGCAACAAATATAGATTCCATAGATTTCAATATAGATTGGTTAAATCATACAAAAGAAAAAGATATTAAAGGTAGTGAAGATGTATATTTATCGGCATTATTTAAAGATTTAGCATTAAGTAATTATTTTCTATTTGAAATTGATCAAAATAATTTTAATTACAGAAACAACGCGCTGGTTTCTTCTCTTTTAGCTGCAGGCAGTACTAAATCCAAATCATTTCAAGCTGGTGCACTAACTCTTTTAGGAGATGTTTTTTTTGCAAGCAAAGATTACAAGGAAGCGACAGAGTCATATTTGGCCGCTGGGCAAATTGGTAATCAAACACAATTGCTAACTAATAACATTAAGTATAGTTCTGAATTAGGTGATTTTGACTATAATTCATTAAGAATTAAGGAAATTGATCAAATCAAAGAGTTGATTATTAAAAAGTAAGATTAAGTATTTTAAGCAAATGAATTACCCGTTTTTTCAAAATGATAACTTTTATCAATTACTTTTAGTTGGGAGCTGAAAAGTATATATAAGCATTGGACTAATCTTCTTTTTCATTAACTAATTATACCTCTATAACAGCATCCTTTAGCCCCATTAAAACATAAGAAACATTTTGCCTCTCAAATTCTGAAAAAGCGTCTGAAGGTAAATAATGAAACATATAAACAGCTTGGTTATGCCATTCCGACAATGATACTTTAATACTCGTTTATACTTTAAACGAAGTGTTTTTCTTGTAAAAATCACCATCTTCAAGGAAATAAATAATCATTAGAGTTCAATATGAAAAAAAAGTATATCTAGGCACAGATGCTGAAATGATTGAAAGTATGTATAAACATCTTTCTTTTCGCAATTACAGCAAACACACGGTAAGCAATTACATCAAAGAAATGAACCATATCTGCTGCCATTACCAATGTAGCCCAAAGGTTTTAAATCAACAGCAAATACTGGATTATCTTTACCTCCTTGTTTCCAATAAGAAATTTGGTCCAAATAAAATAGCAGTTGCAATAGCTAGTTTTACTTATTTCTATCATAACATAGCTAAAACTCCAGAAAAGATAAAGCTACTCCGAAGCCCAAGAATTCCAAATAGGGTACCATATGTTCTTTCACCACAACAGGTTTACCAATTTATTGAATCATTATCTACGCTTAGGGATAGAGTAATTGTTCAAATGTTGTATTCTACCGGAATTAGAGCAGGGGAGTGCGTTGGCTTAAGAAGGCAAGATATACACCCCAGTCGTATGCTGATACGAATAGTAAAAGGAAAAGGGCAAAAAGACCGTTACGTTCCACTTAGTCCAATGCTGTTGGGGCAATTGGAATATTATTATAAACAATATGAACCACTGGATTATATTTTTTACGGTAGGAGTAAAGAGGAACCAATGAGTAGGATAACGGTTAATCGAATTATTTGGAAGGCAAACTTTATTCTAAAAACCAAAGAAAAGATTACACCTCATACATTTAGACATTCATTTGCTACTATTCTAACCGAAGAAGGAGAAAGCTTGTTCACGATACAAAAGATATTAGGACATAAAAGTATTAATTCAACCTTTCGATATATTAAAGCATCTAAAACGAAACTGAAATCTTGTATAAATCCGTTAGATAAGATATACAGCGATAATAATGAATATAAACCCTAAAGTTAGCTTCTACTTCTTTTGACTGAGAGTTGTGGGATACTTAACGAAAGTCTGTTTAAACTCCTTAATTTCATCTTTCAATTGCATATTAGCTTTATCTAACAATTCGTTTTGCAGCTTCATAATTCGCAGTAAATCATTCATTGCATCAAGGTTTTCAAGTTGTGTATAAACTATTTGTTCTAATTGAGCTTTTGTATATGGGTAACGACTCATTTTTCTTTTTTTAAGATAAAAAAATTCCGATTATCAGAACAAAAATAACGATAGTCGGATAATTTTCAAAACATAAATTCACATTTTCGGAAAGAATTTTCTTAATAAGTATTTTTATGTATCAAAAATCGGATAAAAATGACCGAATTGGGATTGTTTTTGGCTAAGAAATCTGTAAATCGTTCGGATGTTGCGAGGAAGACAGGAATTAGTAAAACTAGGCTAAGTGAATTGTCAAACAATAAGAAGACAAAACTTCGAGCGGACGAATTATATCTAATTGCTTTGGCAATTGACGTGGAGCCTGCTGAAGTTCTGAATGAAGTATGTGGACACCTTAAACTCCCTCATGAGTAGTTAAGCGAAATGCATATTACCTTAAATCAAATATTTCGATCAACCACTGATCTTGATGAGAAAACTGTCAAGGATGCCGATGGTATAATTAACTATCGATATGTTACCTCATTGGATGGTAAAAAGGGGAGCGCAGCAAATGTTAGCCGGCCTATGTTTTGGTACAAAGACGTAGGAGGTATATGTCCTGCTTTGATATTTCATTCTAACCCTTTGCAAAAGGACAAGGAAATAAACCCATGGCGTGATGTTATTTTATCAACGGAAGGAATCGTTTATTACAATGGAGATAATAAGTTTCCAGATCGTAGTCCTGGGGCTAATCCACCAAACGGAAGTCAATCTGGAAATAACAAAACAGAGGGTTTGATTAACCTTTACAAAAGTCATCTAATCGAAGATCGAATGGCTGCTCCGCCGGTTCTCGTTTTCGAACAGGTCAAAGTTAAAAACAGGGTTAAAGGGTATCGAGCTTTTAAGGGAGTAGGTATTATAACCAAAACTCACGTAAGGCAACAATACGAGGACAAGACGAACAAAGTATTTTCTAATTATTTGTTCGAAATTGTTCTTGTTGGTTTACCTTATGATGGCTTGAATTGGCAATGGATTGATGATAGGAGAAACCCAAAACTATCCATGGACAAAAAACTAAGGAACTCGCCAGAACAATGGAAGAGATGGGTAATGGAAGGTGAAGCATGTATCGACAAAGTAAGACAGAAGATTCTACGATATTCCATTAGCCACCCAAATGATCAGAGAAAGGAACTTACACCTGGACACAAGGAAGTACTAAATGAGATAGTTAATCATTACAAAACTAATAGGCGAGAGTTGAAGTTCGAAGCCTTGGCCTCACTTGTAGCTGAAGAGTTTTTTGGGGCTACAAAATATACCCGTGGATGGATTACTCCCCAATCAGCAGACATGGGAGTGGACTTTATCGGTCGATATGATTTAATGCACCCTGAGGTAGCTCCTCCTCCAGGAACTATTTTAGGCTCAACTTCTTTACTCGTAATTGGACAGGCTAAATGCAGATTGATTGATAAGGAAGAAATGGCGAGAGATATAGCCAGAGTAGCTTCTCGTCTTCAACGAGGTCATATTGGAATTTACATTACCACGGGGACCTATAAGGAGTCGGTTCAACAGGAGGTAGCAATGGATGATTATCCGATGATTTTGATCAATGGCCGTCAATTAGCGGACTTGATTGCTGCTTATATGATAAGAACAGGAAAGGATATTAATACAGTTTTAAAAGAACAGGACGAATGGTGTGATACGAACATAAAATATGTTCCTGCCAGTAGCATCCTTCATGATCAAATACCATAAAGACAAAATGTGAATGAATAAGTTAAGAACAATTGACCTTTTCTGTGGAGCTGGAGGAAGTAGCTATGGAGCTAGAATGGCGGGAGCAGAAATTGTTGCTGGTTTTGACATTTGGAAGCCAGCGCAACTGACTTATGCTGCCAATTTCAAGAGATCGAAAGTATTTGGCGGGGATATTAGAAAAGCAAAACCAAGAAACATCAAAAAAGAAACAGGTGATGTTGATTTGATACTAGGTTCACCAGAATGTACGAATCATTCAATCGCGAAGGGAGCTAAAGAAAGGGACGAAGGGAGTAAAAATACTGCATATCAGGTAACTCGGTTTGCTCGAGTATTCAGGCCTAAATACATAGTTATCGAGAATGTTGTCCAAATGGGATCGTGGAGTGGCCATCCAAAGTTGTTGGAGGAATTATGGGATTTGAACTATGCTGTTAAGGAAGTAAAGTTAAACGCCAAAAACTTTGGTGTTCCGCAATCTCGAAACAGGCTTTTCCTCCTATGTACCAGAGATAAAGAAATAAAAGAAATTGCGCTGCATCGAGAAACAAAACAGATGCATGCTCGATCAATTATTGATTGGTCGGATAGGTACGGCTATACGCCTTTATTTAAAGAGGGACGAGCTATTCCTACCTTGGAGCGAGCTGAACGTGCATTTAAGGAAATTGGAAAGAATGAACCTTTTCTAATAGTATATTATGGCACAGACAAAGGAGGAGGATGGCAAACTCTAGATCGTCCTTTGCGGACGATTACAACCCTTGATAGGTTTGCTATTGTTAAACCTACTTCAAAAGGACATATGATGAGAATGCTTCAACCCGAAGAACTGAAGGCGGCTATGGGATATGGAAAAGAGTTTAATCTAGACGTAGGTACAACTAGGAGAAACAAAATCAAATTAATGGGTAACGGAGTGTGTCCTCCGGTAATGCAATCTGTAATTAGTAGCATGATTTGAGGAGTCTTGATTTGCACATATTAGAAGACGGGATTAGCACTGGGTTATCTGTTAGAAACGGAGCTTTCTTACTGGAAGCGGCATCTGTTTGTCTAAATAGTTTTAATCATCCAATTTTTGTAGAGCTACCTGTTTCGGGAGCCCTGGAAGAAAACTACAATTTAGAAAGACTTGTAGTAGATGAATTAGCATCAAGCAGTTTTGCAGACCTGGAAGAAGCAACACAGTTTGGGGCAATGGGCATTGCAGTATGTATTATGCATGATCAATTGGGATGGAAGGTTAAAAGATCATGGAAAGGAACTGGGTTTGACTATTGGGGTGGAGCAATAGGGACAGACCATTCTTTCAAAGAAAAAGTAAGATTAGAGGTTAGCGGAGATTTAGAAGGTTCTAATGCAGAAGTTGCCCAAAGGCTGAAAAACAAGCTGGAACAAACTAAACGGTCAGATGAACTGGGTTTGCCGGCATATGCTATTATTGTAGAGTTTAGTTCACCAAAGTCTTTTACTGGTAGTAGATAATGGATTTTGAAAAAATAAATAATTGGCATGAAGAAGCGATGGATTTGGCTGAAATGGCATTTTTTGCTAAACGCAACAATGACATTTATAACTATTGGAAGTTAATTCATAAGGCCTTGAACTATGAAAAAGCGGCAGCCAGAGCTTTAAAGGAGTACGACGAATTAGGCGATCCAACAAGGTCGGTTTATTATCAAAGCGCTGCTCATTTTGCGTTGAATCTAGACTACTTTAACGAAGCAAAAAAACTTCTAAGAGAAGCTATTGAAGGTTATGTGCCATCTGATATTAGAGAGGAACTACTTACATTAGATGCTATATTAATTGACAGAAAAAGAACCAACTCAAGGATACTCGCCAACATAGATAACCTTTTATACAGAGAGGAAAAAATCACCAAAGAAGTCATAGAAAGGGCTATTGACGCTGCAATTGCATCAGAGGCCATAATGGAAAATGTCGATAACGAGCTGATTCGAAACAAGCTTAACTATGATGCTTTGAGAATATCTTTGGAAAACAAAAATTTGGTTACCAACCCCGATTACCAAATTTTCGAATCTGAACAATTGGATCGAAATTGGATCGAGGATAAAAGGGAAGAACTTTCGTGGAGTTTTTGGAAAGCATATAAAGTATACTTAAATAAAAAAGGTTATGCTAGTACAACTATTCAAAAACTTGATTTATTAACTGATGATATTCTTGCTCGAATTGGTAACCCTCAATTAGCCGGTATTTGGGATAAACGAGGTATGGTGGTTGGTGACGTACAGTCAGGAAAAACGAGCAACTATATAGGGCTTATTAATAAAGCAGCAGATTTAGGTTTTAGAATAGTAATAGTTTTAACAGGGTTATACGAAAACTTAAGACAACAAACTCAGAGAAGAGTTGATGAAGGGTTTAGTGGTATAGTTTCAGACCTAAGCGATATGAATTCGGGCAGACCTGCTGGGGTTGAGTTATATAGAACACCACGCAATTTGCCTGTTCACCCTATTACTCGTGCCGGAGAATCAGGTGATTTAAGAAAAACAAACCTGCCAAATTTCCCTATTAATACTAATGATTATTATGCTTTAGTTGTTAAGAAGAATCCTTCTGTTCTTAGAGCCTTATTAAACTGGTTGCATGCGAGAGGAGAAAGGAATGGGGATTACAAAATTGTTAAAAGAATTCCTTTATTGGTAATTGACGATGAAGCGGACTATGCTTCCATTAATGTAGATAAACACTTTGTTTCAACTATTAATAGTTACATCAGAGCTATTTTAGCATTATTTGAGCAAAGTGCATTCATTGGATATACAGCTACTCCTTTCGCAAATGTATTTATTTCCGATCACAATGAAACGGAGGGGGAGAGTATTATTGTTAAAGGTAAAAAGTATCGGTTAGGAGACATTCTATTCCCTAGAGACTTTATAATTAATCTACCACCACCCTCTAATTATGTAGGATATTCTAAAGTTTTTGATACCGCCATAAAGAATGAAGAAGACTTTATGAAAGGTGAGCTTCCTATGACCGTCATAATCGATGATTATGAAGCACACTTGCCAAAAAGGCATCGAAAAAATCATGAGCTACCAACTGCTTTGCCGGAAAGTTTGTACCGAGCTATCCTCTGTTTTATTATTGCCTGTGCTATCAGGAATGCAAGAGGTCAACACAGGGAGCATAATTCAATGTTAATTCATGTTTCTTGGTATGTAAGATGGATTGATAGAGTGGCATTCCTTGTTAATGGTTACTTGAATGATGTAAAGTCGAGCATAATTGCTGAGGATGAGAAAATAATAACTGATTTGAGAGCTATCTGGGAATTAGAATTTAAAAAGAATACTTCAAAGATAATGACTCAGGTAGGGTACGAAGATCCGCGAATTATTGAGCATGACTGGCAAGAAATCAATTCCCACTTAATTGAAGCTGTGAGTAAAATTGAAGTTAGAGCAGTTCATGGTAAAAAGAGTGATTTAGAGTACAAAAATAATACCCCATTAAACTATGCAGAGTACAAAAATGGATTGTCGGTAATTGCTGTAGGGGGTAATAAACTTTCTAGGGGACTTACTCTTGAAGGACTATCTACCAGTTACTTCTTAAGAGCCAGCAGATTTTATGACACTTTACTACAAATGGGTAGATGGTTTGGTTATAGACCGGGATATGTTGACTTATGTCGTCTCTTTACCACGGATGAACTTATTACTTGGTACCAACATATAGCTAATTCAACGGATGAATTAAAGGAGCAGTTTGATATAATGGAATTAGCAGAAAGAACTCCGGCAAATTTTGGATTAAAAGTTCGCTCGGCTCCAGGGATGTTAATGATATCATCCGCCTCAAAAATACGAGGAGCTACGGATTTATCTCTGAGTTTTTCGGGTGATCTTATTGAAACCTACTTGTTACAGAAATCAGAAGAATCAATAAGTTCAAATCAATTTGCTTTAAAAGAATTGGTAGAGAGATTAGGAGAACACTCAGGTATCACTAGACAAAATCAGACTTATATATGGAACAACGTCAATTATAAGCTAATAGATGACTTTATAGCAGACTACAAAACTAGTCAACCTAATATTCATCCTAATAACGTTAGAGGATATATCGGTCGCCAGCTAAGGCGAGGAAAATTAATAAATTGGACTGTCGTAGTAATTAACAATTCAAAAGCCAAAGAATTTTATTCAATACAAACTTCCATAGGTAATTTAAGAATTGGTTGTACTTACAGGAAAGAGGCAGAGGAAAAAGACATTTTTGGAAACGTTGTGGAGGATAGTATCCATTATTTTATAAGAAAATCACATATCATTAGTCCTCCCCACGAACACCTTGATATGGAAACAACAGATCCAAGATTTATCGCGGCCTTGGATGAGACTCAAAGAATGAGTTCTTCGGTTAACAGTCTAAGTACTCCCGGAGGCAAATACATAAGAAAATATAGGGGGGAAGAGAATGCCTTATTGTTAGTTTATGTGCTGGATCCCGATGGATTTAACGGAAAGGCGGGTATGCCGGCTATAGGTTATGCTATTAGCTTTCCTTATATCATTCATGATGAAAAAGTTCCATACAAAGTAAATAGTCAATTCTTATCAGAGTTATTTGCTGTACCCGAAGATGCAGAAGAGGATCCTGAAAATGAAGATGAAGAATAACGACCGTTCGTTATAGCTTTTGTTAGTGATTCAAGCGTTGCCTCCGGATCTTTCCTGATCTTGCATTCCCAAACAATAAGAACATTCCATCCTAGATTTCTCAGTTGTTTATGCCAAAGAAGATCTCGTTTCTTGTTTTTGTTAAGTTTTTCTTTCCACCATGAAGTTCTAGTTTTTGGTAGCTTGAAATACTTACAGTTTTCGTGCATATGCCAAAAACAACCATTGACAAAAATTACGGTTTTAAATTTTCTTAAAACTAAATCTGGTTTCCCAGGCAGGTTATTGTCATGGAGCCTGAACCGGAACCCCTTTTTATGCAGGAACCTTCTAACCAATATTTCAGGCCTTGTATTCTTGCTCTTTATTTGACTCATATTGTATGACCGAACCTTAGGCTCATGTACATCTACCATACTACAAATTTAGGTTATGTTAAACAGAAAAGTTGTTGGCCAGAAGAAAATGCGGGCCGGTAGGGGAGTGAATTTGTGGTTAACACAAAGAGCGATTGCCCTCGGCTTTGTGTAAAAATGCGTAGCATTTTAGCAGCGCAGCTGCAAACACGAAGGGAGCGCGGAAGCATATTTTCTTCTTGATTTTTTGTTTCTTTTTTATCAAGAAAAAAGAAAAGAAAGAACAACAGAAGGTTTCAATCCTATTTGACATAATGTTAGAAGCACTCACAAAAAAGCTGATTCGGAGGAGGATGTAAGCAAGTGCTTAGAAATTTATGCTTTGCTAAATTTTAAGCTTTTGTGGCAAGCTAACGAGAAGCTGCTGAAATTTTTCTTTCGAGAATTCACAACTAACTCAAAGGTTTCAATCAAATACGAAAAGCTAAGCTTTTAATGGCGCTGGCCAAGTGGCTGAGAATTGCGTATAAAAATAAATGCAGGAGCATTTACTTTTTATTAAAGCAATATGCTGTTGGCCGAGCGGCTATTTTACATAGCGACAAATTATGGATACAAATGCGAACAAACTCAAGCGCAGCTTACCGATTAAAATAAAGTTTCATGACCCTGGTGTGAATTTGATTTCAATGACGAAATGCTGAGGGGATATTTTACATAGTATAATTATAGCTTACGAATGCGGTTAGCGATAACCATTATCAGCAAAATGCTTTTTCATAATATCGGTACCGATATGAGCCTAAAGGCAATCATATCTGATATTATGCAAAACAGCAAGCTGTACGCATTTTGCTACCATGAAGCATTTGTACTATAATTTATATTATGTAAAATAGAATAAATTAGTGCTGAAGTTTTCTCCCCCCCATATACTAATTTCCGCTTTCATGGGTTTTCAATACTAGAACATTCATTCCGGTAATGGTAAGACGGTTATTACCCCTTTTTGTGTTATCTACCTTCCTGTGTCAGGCGCAGTTCGACGAATTTTCCGTTATGGGGCTGCCCACAGCTACTGCTGCAGAAATACAAGCGGTGACCGCCGCAGCTGAAGGCGCCATGGCCTATGCCACGGATGAGGACCGTCTCTATCTCTTTGACGGTACCAACTGGAACGTTATGGTACGGCAATCCGCAACCCATGTCTATTCCGGAGTAATTGTGGTCTCCGGTACGGGAACTATCACGGTTTCTGACCTTCCTTTTCAGCCCCAAAACATCACCTTTGTAGCCCATGCCAATGTGGAAAGCCTCAACCTCGATTCGGATAACGGGACCCGAAACAATGAAACCGGTTTACCCAATTCGTATGGCACCAGCAATGGTTTCGCGAGAGATAATAGCGGTACTGTAGTACAACAAAACATTTATGTCGGTGGTAGCGGGAACTCCATTAACGATATCTCCCGTTTTGCTTCTTCTTCCCACTGCGTGGGAGTCCGTTACGGGAATCAGAACGGGGATAACCTGGGGGTCACTTCGGCAGCCCTGACCGCTTTTACGGCAGACGGCTTCACCTTGAACGTGGATAGTTTTGCGGACGGGCTAGTAGTACTCTATACTGCCTATAACTGACGGGAACAGCTGACCCTATCCCCTTTTAGCCGGTTAACTGCACTTCGGAAATCGATACCTCTCGTACCCCATACACCGTTACCGGTAATTGCTTTCCTTCCAGGTGAATACTATCCAGCAGGGTAAAATAAAAACCGGAAAGATCCGATACCGCGTCTTTTACCTCCTGAGAGATCAAGAGTTCTTCCTGTGTCGGACGGCATAAGCCCTGTATCCGCGCAGCAGTATTCAACACATCCCCGGTAAATACGATTTCCTTTTTTAAAGCCCCCACTTCCCCGGCGGTCACCGCCCCCAGGTGAATTCCGGCTTTAAACTCCGGTATATGGCCAAATTTTTTATCGTACTTAGCGGCTTTCCGTACCAAAGCGCGCTTCATGGCAAAGAAACAATGAATACAATTATGGTCGGCGATACCCTTGGCTAACGGCCAGGTCAGTACAATTTCGTCCCCTACATATTGGTACACCTCCCCTTCGGATTGAATGATGGCATTGGCCAGGTCGTCATAGTACCGTTGTAAAAAATCAAAATAGCGAAGATGTCCCAGGCTTTCGGCAATGCGGGTGGACGATTTCATATCCAAAAACATAAAGATCCGTTCTTCCTCTTTTGGGGTATGGTATTTCCCGGTAAAAAAATGAGCCAACACGGAGTAGCCCAGATTTTCACGGATCGAAGCATAGAGCAAGGAAAGCAACAAACTAAACGTCAGTTGCAAAGCCGTGCTCCATAGGGCTTGACCGCTCCAGAACAATCGAAACTTTTCCCATACGGCAGGATCCGTAACCGGTACCTCCAATTCAATACTGGCGGCTATGGGGTACAATATGGAAATTAAGATAGTAAACAGGAACAGATACAGTAAAAACTTATAGGCAATGGTTTTTACCAGACTGGCTTTACTGAACCATTGATTTACGAACAACACTTCCAAAACCCCAACGAGTAATCCGGATACCATCACTGAAAAGCTGGCAAACAAAAAGACATCAAGATCCGGTTTGATAGCGCCTTCCGGTACCGGGCCGCTGCCAATGGCTAAAACATCTGAAATAATAAAGACAATGCCTACCACACCCCAGATAACACCAAAGGGTATAATACGGGACAGGTTCCATCGGGCTTTAGGCGAGAGCTTTAGCACTTTTAGTGGCTTTTTAGAACCCTAAAAGTACTGGAAATTCTCTTTCACCAAGTGGTTCGCGGTTGCTTTGATCTACTATCGAAGATTTCCCAGGAATAGCTGTACATCCAGCGGAAGTGCGTTTTGCGAAGCAAAAAAGAGGATGAAGCGATACGATGTATCAGCGGTTTTGTGATGCCATCACAAAAATTCCCTTGAAATCTTCTTGAATCCTGCCTGCCGGTTTACATGCCTTTGGCATGCAGGCAGGTTTTGGCTTGGTTTATCCTGAGCCCGCCTGAACATCGGGCAGGCGCAGTCGAAGTATTTTGTTCTGTGCCGTCGCGTAGCCACTATGGCGGAGCACGGTCAAGACAAAATGAACAGCATCAATGTTTTAAACGGCTTGAATATGTTTGTAGTACCACTTGCCTATTTAAGTCATCGTTATTGGGCACCACTTATTTCAAACAAAACCCTATGGGAATTGCTAATCCGTTTTCTTCCTGTTCGCAAGTAATGGAATTTACCGGGTAGTATCAATCGTGGTTTAAAAATCAACCACAATCCCAATACTGGGAATGATTTGTCCGGCAGCATTCTCAATCTGCACCAGGCTTCTGGGATCCTGCACGTTCCCACTGGCATCCCGGCGAAGTCCAAATTCAGGGGGTTGCGGAATGTTCTGCCCCAACACATTTTGTGCTTCCACAAAAACATCCAGCGACAGGCTTTTAAAATTCCATTTCTTGTCGATCCGCAAGTCGAGTTGACTAAACACCTCTAGGTTCTCCTCTCCCAACCTGGTATAGTCCAGAATCACCTCTGGGTAGTTGGCCAAAGTGGCCTCCAGGTCGGTAGGCACAAAAGGCGTTTCTCCGGCAAAACGATAACGCGCGCTAATCTCCCAATTGCGTTTTAATTTATAGCCTCCGGTAAAAGAGATCAAATGTCGGCTGTCCCATACGGAAGGTAAAAACACCTCCCGGTCAAAACCGGTGAACTCACTGTAAAACCAGGTGTAGGCAAAAATACCGTAGAAGTTGTTGGACAATTTTTGCTGGAATTGCAATTCCGCCCCATAGCTCCTCCCCCTGCCTACGGTCTCCACATCTTCGCTGCCCAGGATCTCAAAATCCGCCCCTTTATTGGCCAGGGATACCTCATCTAAAACGGACACAGGATAGTCCTCATAGCGTTTGTAAAACCCTTCCAGGGAAATGCTGGACGAGGGGCCAAAATAGTGCTGTATCCCCAACACCAGATGGTCACTCTGCGTATAGTCCACATCCCGGTTCACGAGGGTATCGTCATTATCCCGGAAGCCCAGAATAGTATAAGGCGGTAATTTATAATAGCGGCCTACGGAACCATTAAGGCGCCAGTTTTCTTTGAATTCATAAGAAAGCGACACTCTTGGGGAAAAGGTAGACAGCAAGTTATCCTCTTCCGTAAAGGTGTCATCATCCAGACGGAAACCAACCGAAACATCCAGCTTATCGTCAAAAAAGGATCGGGTAAGGTTTGAAAAGAAGCCGTATTTAAAAAAATCAATTTCGGTATCAAAGGCAATAGCATCCGTAAGATTGGTGGTACCATTTTCATAGTCGGAGTACTGGGCGTTAAATCCGGAGGTCAACTTCCAATCGCCCAGAAAGTTGGTCATGGCAAAGCGTAGTTTAGTTTCGGATTCCGTAGCCTCATTGCTAAAGATCACTCCCGTTTCATTTTCCGGGTCTTCAAAGCGGGTAAAATCGTTGACCAGTGTGTTGTTGCTCAGCGTAGTTTCCATAAAACCATTCCCGTCCCGGAAGCGGTTTTTCCAGGTGATCCCTATAGCATTGGTACGCTGTTCAATAAACGGGGCCTGCTCCAGTTGCGCCTGTTGTTCGGCATCAAATTCCTCCGGTGCTTCCAGGCTAAAGTCGTCAATGGACCCTACGCCGATCAGGCTGATACTGTTGTAAGTATCAATCTCGTGATTCAGTTTGTATTGGTAATCCCAATAATTGGGGCGGAACGGCAAACCGATCACCTCAAACAAAAATTGCAGATAACTGCGCCGTACCGAAGCGAGAAAAGTGGTTTTGGAGGCCTCCCCTCCCCTTTTGAACAAGGGGCCTTCCAGGGTTAATGCAGCTTCGCTGGCGCTGACCCGGAAATTCCCGGTAAAATTGCGATTGTTCCCATTCCGTTGACTGAACTGCAGCACCCCGGAAAGCGGATTGTCGTATTGCGCCCCAAAGGCGGAAGTGGACAGTGTCACATTTTCAATAAAGGAAACATTGATCAGGCCCACCGGCCCACCGGCACTCCCCTGTGTCGCAAAATGGTTGACATTGGGAATCTCCATACCATCCAGGTAATACACCGTTTCGTTAGGTGCCCCTCCTCGAATGATCAGATCGTTCCGAAATCCTCCGATAGATGGTGAAACACCGGGTAAGGTCTGGGCTACCTGCACCACATCGTTATTACTGCCGGGATAGGTGGCAATCTCTACCGCCGAGAGGGTTTGTGTGGATAAAGGTGTTTCCCTGGGCCTGCTGATGGTGTTGGCATTGGAAACCACTACCTCATCCAACTGTTCCGCCGCTTCTTTAAGCACAAAGTTATAGTTAGGGGTTCCTTTAGTACGTACAATAACGTTGTACCGGGTTTGTGTTTCGTATCCGATATAGCTTACTACCAGATTATAGGAACCGGGCGTGATCCCTTCAATGGAATAGTTCCCGTCAAAATCGGTTTGGGTCCCTTTTTCCGTCCCTTCCAAATACACTGAGGCGCCAAAAATGGGTTGACCTGCCTCATCCGTAACCGAACCGAAGATATCTGCGGTAACCTGCGCGTAAGACCACTGACCGAAGATCCCAAAAAACAGGATATAAATGTAAAAGGATCGGAAGGTAATTTTCATTTTGTTTATTTTATCGAGACAAATATTAAACAAATAACTATCTATACATTCTTTTTTTAATTAATTTTGTGTTAAAAAGTAGTTTATGGATGTATATGGATTGACTAAATCCCTTGTCCTATGGGTAGGGGAATTCAGGAAAGAGCATCCGGAAGCCAGCCCGGATCTCGCTACTTTCTTAACATGGGCGGCATCAAAAACCGAAGAAGAGATCCCCGAAGAGGCTTTGGAGATCACCGGATTTAGTATAGAAGCCGAATTGGCGGCTTATGTAGGACGCTTGGGCCGATACTCTAATACCTATATTAAAGCGGCCCTGGAGGGTTTACCCTTTTCTACCGATATGGAGTTTGCATTTACGGCCATCCTGGACGGTGCCGGACAGGTTGGGAAAACCGATCTGATCCGGATGATGGCCTATGACCGGTCGTCCGGTATGGGGGTGATCCGCCGACTTTTGGACAAGGGGATCATTGAGGAGTTTCCGAATCCTGAGGACAAACGGGGCAAACTATTGCGATTAACGGAAAAAGGAACGGAAAGCGTAAAGCAGGCCTATCAAGAAGTACCCAAAGCAGCCCATCTGGTTTCCAGAAATCTGAGTGAACCCGAAAAACGGCAATTGTTACGGTTATTAAAAAAAATGGACGACTTCCACTACCCTATCTATCTTGCAGAGAAAAAAGGACACACCTTGTTTGATTAGAAAGACGAACTACCAAACTGGGAATTGAAGGTATTGATTCATTTAGCTATTCGAAGATTTCACAGAAATAGCTGTAAATCAAGCGAAAGTGCGTTTTGCTTTGCAAAAAAGAGCATATAGCGATCAGATTTATCAGCGGTTTTGTGATGTAATCACAAAAATTTCCTTGAAATCTTCTTGAATCCTGCCTGCCGGTTTACATGCCTTTGGCATGCAGGCAGGTATTGGCTTGGTTTATCCTGAGCCCGCCTGAACATCGGGCAGGCGTAGTCGAAGGATTTTGTTTCAAGACAAAATGAACAAAACAACTTGATACATTGCCAAGATTCGAACCAGAAGGATCAATCCGATTTTTGAACCGGAAAAAACAAAGATTACCTACAAACAGCTTTATTCCGTACAAAAGCATATTGCGTATTCCCAATGCGCCATCTTCCTTTCGCCAGATACTGCTGATTGATCCTATACACATTTTGTGTGCCGTCAGCAAAATTTAAG
>JANQSA010000039.1 GCA_028284285.1 Croceivirga sp. | reverse complement strand
AAATACCCTTAACTTTTGTATTGGTAAACATGTGCATAAGATCTTTGACACGTTCATCATCAGTATTGCTTAAATACCCATGGTTCCCAAAGATCCTTTGTGTATGGTAAGGTTCCATGCCCATGGCCTCAATTGCATTGATGGAATTCTCCAGCATTTCTTGGGTTATGGAATAGCCGGGAGCAATAAGACCGATTATATCCCCTTTTTTTAGACGTTTTGGCCGAATAATTTCTTTTGTCTTTTCCGAATACGTAAGATTTTTGCTAAATCCTATCGGCATACCTACAGCCAAGGTTGAAGCTGTTGTGTTTTTTATAAAATCCCTACGCTTTATCATACTCCTAATTTACTCAAAAAGAACTCCCGGAAGGTTTCTGTTGAAGTCGTTATGGTTCAGAACAAAGGAATACCAATAAAAAAGAGCGCTTACGGGCGCTCTTCTCTTCACTAACAACTATCTGATCCAAAATGTTTTATACATTGACTACAACAAAATGTCTTCCGGATTTCCTATACCAAATCCCTTTGTATCGGTATAGTTTTCTACCGTTTACCACCGCTATGGTATTCCCTCGTGGCAAGGTCCTGACTTTGACGCCAACCGGAGCTGCGCATACTACATATCTTTTTCCTCTGGCACGGTACCATACGCCATCTGCAAAATAGAAGTTAGTCCTTTTGTGTACGATTACTCGAGGATTGTTCAAAGTAGTAACTACGGTGCCTTGTTTTGGGTATACACGGACCACCGTACGTTGAGCGCTGGCAAATACCATTCCGCAGATTAAAGCTACCGTCAAGAGTATGTGTTTTACATTTTTCATAACAATTGATTTATTTGGGTTTCTGTATCTATGACTTTAGTTATTGGATATGGTTTAATGAAACGAACATGAATTTTTTTAATCAAAAATTCACACAGTGATAATGATTAAAATAAATTCATGAGAGAACGAGTACAACGAGTGGTCGCATCAGTTCTTAAATTTTTAAGTATTTTATTTTCAAATAGTTAAAAATTTTAAACAGATGAAAAAAGAGGTCGTTTGACCTCTTTTCTGTGTTTTTTGTCGATTAGAAGTATTTTAGCCGCCTCCCCGTTTACGCACCTGCTGTAAAAGACGTTTTTTAAAGTCTTCTTCTGCTTTAAACAGCAATATTATTTTTTTTGCCGGTAATACATTCCCCAGATCGGTAATAAAAGTTTGTTCTATCTGGTGTCTTTTAACTTGTAGTTTTTTGAACTCCGCCAAGAGTTGAACCGCTTCACTTTCCGATAGATCATCCAGAAACAGTAGTTGGCTGCCAAATCGTTGCCGTTCCTTTCGCCGCAACTTTTCTACCTGATCTTCATGCGCATTGTATATCGGCCAGAAGCTCTGTGCCTCAGCGGTGGTCAATGCTAAACGTTCTGTAATAAAGGCAACTTTTAGTGTTTTGATTCTATCCCTTACCGGGCCCTGTGCTATAAGTCCTAAAGAAAAAAGAAGCGCCAGCCCGAATATCCCGGCTGTTCTATTGAATTTCATCATACTCCAGGTTTAAGTCCTCAATTTCCTCTACATTTTCGTCTAGATAATCGAGTATCACATCTTCCTCCAGTTGATTTTCAACAATGTCCAAAATTGTGACTTCCTCTAAATCTACTATTTCTGCAATTTCATACGAAGATAGTCCAAGATCGTTGTTTTCCAGGTAAGCGGTAATGTCCGTACTCGCCAAATCCTCAAAACCCAGTTGAGTTGGGTTGCTCCAGTTCCATGCAAGGGAAAGTACAAACAGGGCGGCTATCGCCGCTGCGGCATAATAGAACGCACGATACGATTTTAGAGCGATAACTTTAGTGCCCTTCCCATCCATTCGTTTCTGGACAGAAGAGTAGACGTTTTCAAAATACCCGTCCGGAACAGCAAACCCATCGTTCTTTGGGATACTACTGCTTTGGCTTGCTTCCTCATCTGCTAAACGAGCCATGAGCCGCTCATTAAAGCTCTCAAAGTAGCCTTCAGGGGTTTTGAATTTATTGTCGTGGTTCTTTTTCATTGTCTCATTTTGACTCTCAATCTTTAAAAAGGTTTAATCTGCTCCCGTAAGATACGATTCAATTTTTTTCACTGCCAAATGATAGGAGGCTTTTAATCCACCTACCGAGGTTTCTAGGATTTCTGAGATTTCTTCATATTTCATTTCCTGAAAATACTTCATAGTAAAGACCAGCTTCTGCTTTTCCGGTAGGGTAGCTAACGCCTTCTGCAATTTTAATTGTATTGCATCACCTTCGAAGTACACATCAGATTCCAGATTTTCCACCAGGGTTTCCTGGAGTTCTTGATTCGTGATCCCCAGTTTTTTAGATTTCTGATTTAGGAATGTCAGGGATTCGTTGGTCGCAATACGGTACATCCAGGAATATAACTTGCTTTCGCCTTTAAAACCATCAATGTTACGATACACCTTTATGAAGGTATTCTGCAAAACGTCATCCGCATCATCATGATCCAACACAATTCTTCGAATATGCCAATACAAGCGTTCTTTGTAGGCGTTTACCAATACCTCGAAGGCCTTTGCCTGGGTGTGCTTGTCCTTAAGTTCCGCAACAAGGGTTTCTTCGACTATCAAAAAGTAGTGTTTTGGTTCTTGGACTATAAAATTAGGGAATGGTTTAATTCTTCCGGTATTGGGCAGTAGGAATTAAATCATAGGAACTACTTTCAATACTATTGGCATTCCCCTAAGCTGTAAAATTTGTGATTTGGAATTTGTGGATTGCGATTTCCCTTAAGCCAGGGTTTGCAGTTCTACCAACTTTTTATACCCTTTTTGGGAGGACATCAGTTCTTCATGGGTCCCTTGCTCCACTATTTTACCTTTTTTCATTACCACTATGGAATCCGCATTTTGGATGGTGGAGAGTCGGTGGGCAATAACTATGGACGTTCGATTACGCATCATTTTTTCCAAAGCGTCCTGTACCAGCCGTTCACTTTCCGTATCCAGGGCGGAAGTGGCCTCGTCCAAAATCATGATGGGTGGATTCTTGAGTACGGCACGTGCTATTGAGAGCCGTTGTTTCTGCCCACCACTTAATTTATTGCCACTGTCCCCAATATTAGTGTTATACCCCTGAGGAAGCTCCATGATAAAGTCATGGGCATTGGCAATTTTTGCGGCTTCCACAATTTCTTCCTCGGAAGCATTTTCCTTACCCAGGGCAATATTGTTTTGTACGGTATCATTGAACAAAATAGAATCTTGGGTAACCAGGCCCATCAGATTCCGGAGTGTTTTTTTGGAGATATCTTTTATGTTTATCCCATCTATTTCAATGCTTCCTTCCGTGACATCATAAAAGCGGGTGACCAAATTGGCTACTGTACTTTTACCGCTTCCGGATTGGCCTACCAGAGCCACGGTATGGCCCTTATTTACCTGTAAAGAAAACTCGCGAAGCACATAATCCTCCTCGTATTTAAAAGACACCTTGTCAAAGGTGATGCCTTGGGTAAGCGTATTGATCTCTTGGGGAACAGAAGGTTCGGTAATGGGGTTCTGAGTATACAAAATCTCAAAGATCCGCTCTGCTGCGGCATTTCCTTTTTTAATACTGTAGTTTACCGTGGTAATCGCTTTAACAGGATTGATTATGGTGTAGAACAAGCCAATATAACCCATAAAATCCTGGGGTTGTAAACCACTGGAGTCATCAAAAACAAGACTTCCACCATACCATAACACGGTAATGACCACTGCCACGCCCAGAAATTCGCTCAAGGGCGAGGCCAGTCCCTTGCGTTGCAGGACGGAGGTCATAATATTCTTAAAGCGGTTCGTAGAATCGGTAAACTTCTTTGCGAGTTTATGTTCAGCGTTGAATCCCTTAATCACCTTCAGTCCGGTTAAGGTCTCTTCAAGGAAGGAGAGGAAAACGCCGTTCTCTTTTTGTGCTTCCAGGGATTGCGCTTTCAATCGTTTTCCTACGGCGGAAATCACAAATCCGGCAATCGGTAAGAAGATAAATACAAAAAGAGTGAGTTTCGCACTGATCAATAACATGGAGATGAGCACGATAAGAATTGTAATGGGTTCTCTGACCAGGGCCTCCAGGGAGTTGATAATAGAGCCTTCCACTTCTTTAATATCCGAAGTCATCCGGGACAACAAATCTCCTTTTCGTTTTTCGGAGAAGAAGGCAATGGGCAACGAAAGCACACTGTGGTACAGCGTATCCTGTAAGTCCTTTACCATCCCGGTTCGCAAAAATGCCAGGAAATACATGGCTGCATAACGAAAGAGGTTCTTGAAGAAAAAGATAACAATACTCGCCAGGCAGATAAAGATCAATGCGGCTATGGGTCCCTCTTCTGCTACTTTCTGCGTCAGAAAATAGTTCAAGGAGTCCTCAGCGTAGGATTTAAGGTTGGAAAAACCTTGATATACCGGTTTTTGATAGACTTCTTCCTGATTGTCAAACAAAATCCCCAGAGTAGGAATGAAAATGACAATGGAAAGCACATTGAAAATAGCATACAGAACATTGCAGATAATGTTAAGTAGTCCGTACCCTTTATACGGTCGGGCAAACCGCAATAGTTTTTTCAGCATGTTGTCCATCAACCTAAGTTCAGTTCCGCCACAATGCCCTCCAATTTAGCCTCCAATTGGGAATTTACGGATTTAAATTCCGAAGCACTGGCTAACGTTGCATTGGTACTGATGTAAAACTTTACTTTGGGTTCAGTACCGCTGGGCCGTGCTGCAATTCGCGTGCCATCTTCCGTTTCATAGATCAACACATTGGATTTTGGCAAATCAATAGGCTTTTCTTCCCCCGTAACTACGTTTTTGGCCAGGGAAGTGTTATAGTCTTCTATCCAGACTACCTGGGAACCCTGAACGGATTCCACCGGATTCTCCTTGAATTCTTTCAGCATTTGTTGTATCTCTTCAGCACCACTAATCCCTTTTTTGGTAAGGGAGATCAATTTTTCTTTGTAAAAACCGAATTGCACATAACAGTCAATCAATTCTTTATAAAATGAGCTTCCTTTGGTCTTGGCTTCGGCGGCCACCTCACAAGCCAATAAGGTTGAAGTCACTGCGTCTTTGTCCCGTACAAAATCGCCAACCATATAACCAAAACTTTCTTCGCCTCCTCCGATGAACCGGGATCCCGGAAAATCTTTGATCATTTTGCCAATCCACTTGAACCCTGTCAGCGCTGTTTTAAATTCGATACCATAGGCTTTGGCCATTTGTTCCACCATTGGGGTAGAGACAATAGTAGTAGCAACGAATTCATTGCCATTGAATCCTTTTTTCTGGTATTTATCCAGCAAGAATTTGGTCATTAAGACCATAGTCTGATTGCCGTTGAGCAATTCCAGTTCCCCCTCCAAATTACGTACGGCAATTCCCAATCGATCACTATCCGGATCCGTGCCTACCACCATATCCGCTCCTATTGCTTCCGCCTTTTCCATAGCCATAGCCAGGGCTTCCGGCTCTTCGGGATTTGGGGATTTCACGGTGGGGAAATTACCATCAGGAGTAGCCTGTTCTTCAATAACAGTAACGTTTTTATACCCCGCTTGTTGGAGCACCTGTGGGATAGCAGTAATGGATGTTCCGTGGATAGAGGTGAATACAATATGGAAATCGTCTTTTCCTTCGGCATTAAAATTGCCTGCTTTCACAGAAGCTTCAAAAAAGGCGTTATCCACTTCGGTATCTATTGCTTCAATCAAATCCGGGTTTGCGCTAAAGTTGATATCCTCAAAAGACAAGGCATCGATCTCAGCGATAATCGCTCCGTCCTCAGGAGGAACAATTTGCCCCCCATCGGCCCAATACACCTTGTAGCCATTATATTCCGGCGGATTATGCGAGGCGGTGAGTACAATACCGGCTTGGCAATTCAGGTGTCTTACGGCGAAGGACAGTTCTGGGGTAGTACGAAGTGCGGAGAACCGAAAAACTTTAATACCGTTGGCCGAGAGTACTTCCGCTACCACCTGTGAAAGCGAATCACTGTTATGCCTGCAGTCATACGCAATGACCACTTTGACCGTTTCTTCGGGGAAAACCTTTTTTAAATAATTGCTAAGCCCCTGGGTACTTTTCCCTAAAGTATATTTATTGATCCTGTTTGTACCTACTCCCATTATTCCGCGCATACCCCCGGTACCAAATTCCAAATTCTTATAAAAGCGTTCTTCCAGCTCTTTCGGGTTGTTGTCCATGAGGTGTTGCACCTCTTTTTTTACCTGGGGGTCAAAAAAATCGGTTAGCCAGGATTTTGCAGTGGTAAGAATACTTTCCATAAATATTTAGCTTGTCGTAAGCGGGTTAAAGGTACAAATTATGCAATAGTCAACCAGCCTATATGTTCAGTGTTTCCGTGATTTTATACCGCGCTGATGGTGTTGTGGATCTCACAAAAAGTTCTCCCAGGAATCCCGCCAAAAAAAACTGTGTTCCCATGATCATACAGGTCAACGCAATGTAAAACTGCGGACGACTGGTAATCAGTCTTCCGGTGGGTTCAAGAAACAGCTTATCTATCCCTAAATAAAGGGAAAAGGCAAATCCTACCAGAAACATTAATACGCCCAAAGCTCCAAACAAATGCATGGGCCGTTTTCCAAATTTGGAAACAAACCATATGGTGACCAGATCCAGGAAACCGTTAATAAATCGTTCCGCCCCAAACTTTGTTGTACCGTATTTACGAGCCTGATGGCGTACCACTTTTTCTCCTATCCTGTTGAAACCGGCATTCTTGGCCAGTACTGGTATATACCGATGCATCTCCCCGGACACCTCAATGTTTTTCACCACTTTATTTCGAAATGCTTTTAAACCACAATTGAAATCGTGAAGGTGAAGCCCGGAAGTTCGTCTGGCGGCCCAGTTAAATAATTTGGAGGGAAGGTTTTTTGCAAGCAGGGAATCATACCGTTTCTTTTTCCATCCGGAGACCATATCAAAGTCCTGTTTGGTTATGGATTCGTAGAGTTCCGGGATTTCTTCGGGATTGTCCTGAAGATCGGCGTCCATAGTTATGACCACTTCGCCTTGTGCCTCCAAAAAACCGGCGTGTAGCGCCTGGGATTTTCCGAAATTCTTTAGAAAACGGATGCCCTTTACCCTGTTATCGTTTTCCGCTATTCTTTGTATTATTTCCCAGGAGCCGTCCGTACTGCCGTCATCAATGAAAATAATCTCATATAAAAAGCGATTGGATTGCATAACGTTTGCAATCCAATCGTATAGCTCCTTAAGCGATTCTTCTTCGTTGAGTAATGGAATTACCAGAGACAATTGCATAGTGATATGCTCCAAATCCCGATAAAAGTACTACTTTTTGGTTTAGTAGGTAGGCTTGTTTTTCTTTAGAATAAGCCCTGCTACCAATCCTATAGCCAACCCTATAAGCACATTAAAGATCAAAATAAAGGGATAGCCCATCCACCAAAAATCGAGGCCCTGCTGCTTTTGCTGATCAAATTGTTCCTGAGTAATCTTTCCCTCTTCCAGGGCCGGGCCCAATCGGGCGTCCATGATCTTGGATGGGGCATCCGGATCAATATAGTTAACCAGTATGACATTGTAAAGAATACTAATAATACCTCCAATAAGCAAAACTCCTGCCCCTATTTTCAAAGCTTGTCCTAACTTCAAATATCCCCCGTTGGCTTTCTTGAAATTTTGAATCCCCAGAAAGGTGATAACAGCGGCCAAAACAATGCCAATGATCATTAGGCCTGTACTTTGGGAGGTATGCAGATCTTGTAAATAAAGCATGACCCCAAAAACCACACTTACCGCCCCCAGGATTAATCCATAGTTCAACGAGAATTTTCCAGTTTTAGGTTGATTTTCTTCCATAAGTTTAAATTTTGTTGATTACCGTGTGTTGGTTGTGAAAACACAAGTTTTGTTACAGTTAAAGTTACATCTTTTGTTTTTTTCAGATAACCACTTGTTTGTAAAGGGAATTTCCCTAAATTTGCAGTCCGAAAATTTGAAGATTTTAGACAGCTACGGTATGAAAGCAGGAATACACCCGGAAAATTACAGATTGGTCGCTTTTAAGGACATGTCCAACGACGATGTTTTTATTACCAAATCAACCGCAGAAGCCAAAGAAACCATCACGGTGGATGGTGTGGAATACCCTTTGGTAAAGTTGGAGATTTCCAGAACTTCTCACCCGTATTATACCGGGAAGACCAAATTGGTGGATACCGCGGGTAGAATCGATAAGTTTAAAAGCAAGTACAAGAAGTTCCAGAAAGAGGCCAAACAGTAGGACTGTAGCGCAAAATATATTCAGAACGCCTTCGTTGCATTAACGAGGGCGTTTTTATTTTTGTATGGTATAAAACTATTAGCTCATGAACTACATTCTCACTGACGGGAACCTTCGGGATGCTTTACTTCCCTTTACGTATACCCGGCCGGTTGCGGACATACGTCTTGGAATTCTCACCATTCGGGAAAAATGGGAATGTCAGTTGGACGCTTCTACAAGTAGCCTTACTGCACCTTATCTGCAGGAAAAGTTTCCTTTGAAAGTGTCCCCACAAAATGTGGTGATCAATGGTACTTACCTACCTGCTTCGGAATTGGTGGAACATATTCAGCAATTGCGAATGGGGGAAGCACTTTTAAAAGATGGGGAACTCATTGCCTATGTTACCGAAGATCCTTTGCTTTCTTTTAGCCTTTCAGCCTATAATCCCGTTGCCTTTTCAGGAGAATGTACGCAGTTGCAACATACCTGGGATATTTTTGCGAAAAATGAGTATGCCATACGAGCAGATTTTGAAATGGTAACCAGGGATCGGGTATCTCAGTCCATTTCCCGGACCAATACGATAATAGGAGATGAAGAAAACATTTTTGTTGAGGAAGGCGCCAAAGTAGAGTGTAGCATTTTGAATACCACCAAAGGTCCTATTTATATTGGGAAGTCTGCAGAAATAATGGAAGGATGTGTAATTCGGGGACCGGTCGCTATTTGTGACCACGCAATATTGAAGATAGGCGCGAGGATTTACGGAGGTTGTACATTTGGCCCTTTTTCCAAAGTAGGGGGGGAGGTAAACAATGCAGTGTTATTTGGGTATTCCAATAAGGGCCATGACGGTTTTTTAGGAAATTCCGTTTTGGGGGAATGGTGTAATCTGGGAGCAGATACCAATACCTCTAACCTGAAAAACGACTATGCTCCCGTGCGACTATGGGATTACAAAACGGAAGGTTTTGAGCGGACCGGATTGCAGTTCTGTGGTCTTATGATGGGAGATCATAGCAAATCCGGTATAAACACCATGTTCAATACGGGAACAGTGATTGGTGTAAGTGCCAATATTTTTGGCAGCGGTTTTCCGCGGAATTTTATACCAAGCTTCAGTTGGGGAGGGGCAGCAGGATTTACTACCTATCGTACCCGCAAGGCCTTTGAAGCCTCAAAGGCAATGATGGACAGGCGAAATATGGAATTCGATGAAAAGGAACAGGCCATTTTGGAGCACGTTTTTGAAATTACCAAAAAATGGCGCAAAGAGTGAGTTCTGAGGGTGTTCCTTTCCAAACCCAATGTCGGCCATCCACATGCTAAAAGTTCCTATCTTTGCACACCTTTTTTAGGTTATGCAAAAGAAAGTCGCATTCCATACGCTAGGCTGTAAACTCAACTTCTCCGAGACGTCCACCATTGCCCGGAATTTTCAAAATGAGGGGTTTTCACGGGTCGATTTTTCGGAATGGGCAGATATCTATGTGATCAACACCTGTTCGGTCACGGAAAATGCGGACAAACGATTTAAGACCTTTGTGAAGCAGGCACAGAAAGTAAATCCGGAAGCTTTTATTGCAGCTATCGGATGTTACGCCCAACTGAAACCCGAAGAGCTGGCAGCGCTGGATGGGGTGGATCTTGTTTTGGGAGCCACCGAGAAATTCAAGATTACCGACTATCTCAATGACCTTTCTAAAAATGACAAAGGCGAAGTGCACTCCTGTGAAATTGCGGAAGCCGATTTTTATGTGGGAAGTTATGCAATAGGCGACAGGACGCGTGCATTCCTTAAGGTTCAGGATGGTTGTGATTACAAATGTACCTATTGCACCATTCCTTTAGCCAGGGGTATTTCGAGAAGTGACACCCTGGAAAATGTGCTTAAAAATGCCACTGAGATCTCTGCTCAAGGTATTAAAGAGATTGTGCTTACCGGTGTAAACATCGGGGATTATGGTAAAGGAGAATTTGGGAACAAAAGACATGATCATACCTTTTTAGAACTGGTAAAGGCCCTGGATACCGTAAAAGGCATACATCGTTTCCGGATTTCTTCCATAGAACCCAATTTACTCAAAAACGAGACGATAGATTTTGTTGCGCAGAGTAACTGTTTTGTACCCCACTTCCATATACCCCTGCAGAGCGGTAGCGATAAGATCCTCAATGTAATGCGTCGTCGTTATCTTACCGGCTTATATGAAGATAGGGTAGAACGTATTACAACTGTAATGCCCAATGCCTGTGTAGGAGTAGATGTTATTGTGGGTTTTCCCGGGGAGACGGAAGCTGATTTTCTGGAAACGTATCATTTTTTAAATCGCCTGGATATTGCCTATCTGCATGTGTTCACCTATTCGGAACGGGATAATACGCTTGCAGCGACCATGGATGGTGTAGTCCCCAAAGCTATTCGTAATAAGCGCAGTAAAATGCTTAGAGGCCTTTCCTCCAAAAAAAGGCGTGCTTTTTATGAAAGCCAGTTGGGTACAGCGCGAATTGTACTTTTTGAAGGGGAAAACAAGGCGGGGTATATCCATGGATTCACAGAAAACTATGTGAAGGTGAAAACGCCATGGAACCCGGAATTGGTCAATACGCTACACCAGGTGACACTTACCGAAATTGATGAAGATGGCCTGGTACGGTTTAATTTTGCGACCGAAAATATACAGGCATAAAAAACCCTGGTACAAGGACCAGGGTCGTATTTTTCACTTTTAAATGTATTTTAGATCCGGATGCCAACAGGCAACATTTCTTTGTATTGTCTGTTCTTTCTTAGAAATCCTGCAATGTGGGGGCTTGTGGGTACTACACGTACATTTTGTTCTTGTAAATGATGCAAAACAGCTTTTATAAAATCTTCCTTAAAACCTTCCTGCGTAATTTCCTCCGGAATAACCAACTTGGTTAAGAAGATCTTTCGCTCTTGAGAGGAATACTCAATTTTGGCCAAATGACCGTTTTGCTTTGCCTCGAACTGGCGTAAGAAACTATTGTCCTTGATTTCCATTTCTTTCATATAATTGTTGTTTTTAAGGTCAAAAGACAGCATAATTATCCAGCCAATCACATGGTCGTATTAGGAGATTGTACTGGTATAACAAAGTATGATGGGGTTAAACATAAATGGATGGCAAAGATACTTAAAATTTTACTAATTTCCTATTAAAATCAAGCCGTTGGAAAGGTGATGAACCAAAAAGAACACATCTATTTTATGCCTGGAATGGCGGCTAGTCCGGCGATTTTTGAAAACATACAATTAGATCCTTCCCAATTTAAATGCCATTATTTAACCTGGACGCTTCCCCAAAAGGGAACAGATATCGTTGCTTATGCCCATGCTCTAAGTAAACAGATTCAGCACCCAAACCCTGTATTGATCGGGGTTTCCTTCGGAGGTATTCTGGTTCAGGAAATGGCCAAGATCATCCCGGTCAAAAAGACGATCATTGTTTCCAGTGTAAAGTGCAATACCGAGCTTCCCAAAAGAATGTTGTTTGCCAGGTACACCAAAGCCCATAAATTACTACCTACAGGTTTGATAAACAACGTAGAACTATTGGCAAAGTACGCTTTTGGAGAAACCGTGACCAAACGATTGGAACTATATGAAAAATATCTGGCTATACGCGATAAGGCATATATAGATTGGGCCATAGATAATATTGTAAATTGGGAACAAAAGGACCCTCAGCCCAACATCATCCATATTCATGGGGAAAAGGACGCTGTTTTCCCCTTGACCAACATTAAAGAATGCATTCAAGTAAAGAATGGCACCCATACCATGATTATCCACAGGGCGAAGTGGTTTAATGAGCATCTCCCCGGATTAATTCTTGATTGATCCATAAATTTTAATGGTATCTTGCGGTAAAATTGTGTTACTATGCGGTATTTGCGAAATATCCTGGCTTTGATCGGGTTTCTTTTTGTGATAGGAAGTTTAATTTATGGTATACAGCTACAAACGGAAAAAGGGGAGTTGGACAGTACGGAAAGTGCTAAGGAGAACGATAAAAATGTAGCAGAAGCCTATCAGATCAGTGCTATAGATATTCCGGAAGACTTAAATTTTGCTGGAGAACCGGTCCCTTTAGAGGACCCTGAAGTTATGGAACGCGTAGACCGTGAGTTTCTGGTCAACACCTATTGGCAGTCCAATGCTATATTATTGATGAAGCGTGCCAACAAATATTTTCCCATTATTGAACCCATTTTGGCAAAAAATGGAATACCTGACGATTTTAAATATTTGGCTGTAGCGGAAAGTGCCTTAGAGGATGTTCCATCTTATGCAGGTGCTTCGGGACTTTGGCATTTTATGAAAGCCACTGGAAGGGAATACGGATTAGAGGTCAATGATAATGTTGATGAAAGATATCATATTAGAAAATCCACCCAGGCTGCCTGTCAGTATTTGAAGAAATGGAAAGCTAGGTTTGGCACCTGGACTTTGACCGCTGCAGCCTACAATGCAGGCCCCGGCGCTGTTCAAAAATATATGGGCATTCAAAAGGTCAATGATTATTACGATTTATTGTTAGGGCAGGAAACGAGCCGTTATGTATTTCGCATTTTGGCCATTAAAGAAATATTGTCCCATCCAGACAACTATGGATTTCAGCTAAAAGAAGATGATCTATACGAAATGGTTCCTACTTTTGCTGTTGAAGTAGATACCGTAGTAAAAAGTTGGGCGGATTTTGCCCAACTCTATGAAATCAATTATAAGATTTTAAAGCGGCATAATCCCTGGCTGCGGGAGCCTCATTTAAACAATGCTTCCCGAAAAAAATACGTGATAGAGATCCCTAAGAAGGGGTATTATCGTGAGACCAAATAGGTTAAGATAGCAAGGTAGCACATACTAGATTTTCTTCATCTGCTGTTGCATCATCTTAATTTGCTCCGTAAGCATATTGTTTTTGTCCAGCTTTTTTGCTTCCTGGAGTAGGGTAGTGGCTTCGCGTTTTCTTCGTTTTTGCATGGCTATCCCGGCCAGGCTTAGTTTCGCCATGGCCACATCATAGCTCATGTTTAATCCCAAGCGCAATGCTTTTCTGAAGTACTTTTCGGCCTGGGTCAGGTTCTTCTGAGAATAGATAATACCATGCAAATAGTTGTAGTACCCCTGCTGCTTCTTTACAAGCGCGGTCTCCGGGTTTTTAATTTTGGAAAGCCAACGTTCCGTACCGTCCATATCCTGTTTTCGCATGCGTAAAAACGCTAATAAAATGATCTCATTCCGGAAATAGAGAAACACGAATATTAAGGATAAGAGGATCAGGAAAATTCCATTGCCGATATAACCTTCTACAAACTGATAAATGGCATAGCCAATGATCAAAGCCGCGAGAACCAGCTTTATATTTTTATTGAACATTTATTCTGTAATTAATTCATAGGTAATTTTCTGTTCCAGGGTAGTGGGTATTTCCACATCTCCCATTTGGGTCATGATACTATTCCCTTTGCCGGATCCTGACACCATCATTTTTTGAAGAAATCCGGTTGTGGAGGCTACCTGGATCAAGGTTTCCTGAGTTCCTTTAAGGGAAAGTGTCATAGCGCCATCTTTATTGTTCATTACAATGGCTGCGGTACCGGAGATAGCCGTGGTTTCCGCTTCAATTTTTTCCAAAGTCCAGGTGGTGGTACCACTCACCTTACCCTGGAAATCCGTCTTCCAGGTATCACCAATACCTACTGCCCGCTCAGGATAGAAGTAGGTCATTTGTTCAAAACTCCTGGCTAATCCCTCGGAACCAAAGTCTTTTTCAAGTGATTTTCGCATCAGGTTTTTTGAAAATTCATCCACACCCTCTACCGCATTGATCATCTTATTGATCAGTTCATCCCCGCCAACCACTGAAGTGATCTTGCCTGCTCTTGTCATTTTAAGGGCTAGCTTTTGATTCAGAAGGGCGCTAAAAATTTCGGAAAAGATGTCTCCTTCCTTTGGATCGGAAGCACGGACATCCATAAGCACACCCTGGATACTGGAGGTAGAAACTATCGCAAAGTCCTTGAAGACCAGCGCTAAGGTATATTCCTCATCCGTTTTTGCTTCTACCGTAAATTGAAAAAGCCCATCCAGATCATTGGTGATTTCATGGGCCACATCATCCATTTTTTGTGTCATTACCTGGTGGGCGTTTTGCCGTACAACATAGACTTCCCCCAGCCCTAATTGATAGCCCAATGGGCTTTGCCCGTAAACAATGACGCTTGAGGACAGCAGCAGAAGAACAAAACAATGTGAAACAATAGTTTTGAATATCATCTTGTTTCTTAATTGAGGGACAAAACTAACACAAACATTTTTTAGAATGCATTTGTCGGAGCAAAAACTCTTTGTATATTTGCGCCCAGAATTTTCAAAGCCCTTTTAGGCTTTTCCAAAATACCTTTTACATGAAAAGAACATATCAGCCATCCAAACGGAAGCGAAGAAACAAGCATGGTTTTAGAGAGCGCATGGCTACTGCCAATGGAAGAAAGATTTTGGCGCGAAGAAGGGCAAAAGGAAGAAAAAAACTGACGGTGTCATCAGAGCCAAGACATAAAAAGTAAATGGCTGTCAATAACTTTTAAATTAAAGGGTGCTACTTCATCGGTTAGCACCTTTTTTTTGACCTATTT
>JANQSA010000038.1 GCA_028284285.1 Croceivirga sp. | reverse complement strand
CGACGGGGCCCACCCCTTCCCTTACCGAACAGGGTAGTTAAGCCCGTCAGCGCCGATGGTACTGCCACACCAGGTGGGAGAGTAGGTCGCCGCCTTCTTTGAGGCACTCATCATACAGGATGGGTGCCTTTTTTGTTTAACCTTTTCCATAACTTTTCTACCGCTTAACTGGTCCGTCAAATAGGACGAATGGATGATTAGGTTGAACCTGCCCACTTAAAGCAATTTTAACTATTTTTAAGAAATACCGCCATAAAATCGAATTGGAAAACAGATGTATATGCAAAGAAGTGAGGGAAATACCCAGCCATTTCTTCTCAAATTACGCGGAATAGTTCTTGATAACTTAAAAAATGAACAATTTACCGTTGAGGATTTAGCAAGTGCTTATGGGTTGAGCCGTTCACAATTACATAAAAAGCTGAAAAAGATTGAAAGCAAGTCAATAAGTCAGTTTATCAAAGAGGTGCGTTTAGAAAAGTCATTGGAGTTATTAAATAGCGATGACACTATTACTGCTTCGGAAGTTGCATACGAGGTTGGATTTTCGAGCCCAACATATTTCAATACCTGTTTTAAAGAGTATTTCGGTTATCCGCCCGGCGAAGCAAGAATGCGGGCCAGGTTCCAGGACAACAGCAGTTTGGATGACCCTAAATCTACTTATCCTAACCATAAGAGAAAAAGGAAGACCATCGCTTATTTGGCTGGTGCACTGGCGCTGATCGTTATTCTTTACGGGGCATACTGGTTAATCGAGAAAAACGATGTGATCACCAACCACTCTGAACAAAGAATAGCTAATAAGGCTAACGCCGATATCAAAAAGTCCATTGCAGTGCTTCCATTGAAAAACTGGAGTGGAGATCCCAATTTGGCATATGTCAGTGATGGCCTCACCGACGCTTTAATATCAAAAATTGCCAATATAAGTTCACTAGCTAAAGTAGTCCCTTTCACCACCATGTTGACCTACAAGGAAACAGGAAAGAAAATAGAAGAGATAGCGAAAGAACAAAATGTGAGCCATATCTTGCAGGGAAGTTTTCAACTATCCGGAAATCAGACAAAAATATCTTTACAACTGATTGAAGGTCAAAGCAATCAACAAGTATGGTCAAATGAGTATTCAAGTAAATGGAAAAGTAATGAGATTTTTACCCTTCAAGAAAAGGTTTCAAAGAATGTATTGAATGCTTTGAACGTGGTGATAACTGAAAAAGAATCTGATATACTCACCCAGGTTCCCACCGACAACTATGAAGCTTATAATTATTTCTTGTTGGCAGAATACCAACGGTATCAGTATCAGAATGAAACTTTTGAAAAAGCAATTCCCCTCTATCAAAAAGCAATTGCTTTGGACTCCTCATTTGTAGATCCATATGGCGCCCTTGCTGAAATTTATATTTTTGAGGGCTTGATAATGGGCATAAAAGGGGAGAAACAATCCTGGAAAAAAGCTAAGGAACTCCTTAAAAAGGCCGAATTACTGGATCCGTCAAATGAACTGGTTCGGGAAAAACTGTTGAATGTCTACTTTTTTTTCGAATGGAACTTCAACGAATTATCCCAGTTGTCAGAACATGATAAGGATTTGATGTATGATTTCAGGATAAAAATAGGGGAGTATAAAAAAGCACTGAAGCGTATTGATCAATTGATTTTGGATAATCCCATGGGAGCGTATTATGGCAAAAAAGCAGAAATACTCTTTCTAATGGGGCAAAAAAATCAATGTGAAGCCTTACTTGAGAAACATGATGCACTCTTTAATGATGGTTTTTATGTTAGAGAATCTGCCAAATGGCATTACTATTTAGGGAACTATGAAAAATCAAAAGAGCAACTGCGGAAACTAGCTGAAATATCCGGGAATCTCCCACCCATTGCCGTTTGGTTACATGCTATTCATGCAAACATAGATGGAGATTCACAATTGGCTAACGAAAAATATATGCTCTTAAGAAATAAGTTCGATAATGAGGAATCTGGAAGTCCTGCATGGTTTATTGCTCTCTATCATTTTCATTCCAATGCGCCTGATAAAGGATTTCAATGGCTTAAAAGATCTTTTGACCGGCATGAAGTGGAGATGATTTGGCTGCGAGCTGAGCCATTATTAGCGCCTTATCGAAATGATTCCAGATATACTGAACTCTACAGCAAAATGCAATTTCCGGTTCCCATTGCGGTGAATTAGGCTTGTTTTTAAGCCAAATGAAACATGGTTGAAATACTTCCACTTTTTTTCTAATCGAATACAACTTTGTTCTAAATATTTCGAAACATGGTTGTTAGGTGTTGCTACCCTTACCGTAACATCTTTGTGGCATCAATTTAAAATAGTAATCATTTAAAATTTTATGTCATGAAAAAATTAGTATGCACTTTAGTAGTATTAGGAATGATCCAAATGGTTTTCTCTCAGGGAGATTACCACAAAACTTCAGAAGCAAAACTTCCTGTCGTTTCAAACCTTTCGTATCTATCCAAAGTTTATCTTACGGAAAGTCCGAATGTTGTTAGAGAACTTCAATTGAAAGCTGCCCACTTTGTGTTATCCGAAGCGGCTGGATATAAGAAAAGCGAATCCAGAGCATTTGTTGTGGTGCATAAAGCAACAAATGGTGAGATAACGGCGAGTTATGATAAAAATGGGGAAATCATAGCCGCCTGGGAACGATTTGAAAATGTTTCCCTTCCAAAACACGTGAGGGAGTTGATTGCCAAAAAACATGGGAGCTGGAAAATTGTTAGAAACAAATACAGAGGTAGTTTTAACAATGGAAACATGCAAACCAGTAGGTACACGGTAAAACTCGTTAACGGAAACCGATCCAAAAGCATAAAAATTAATGCTCTGGATATCTGAGACACCTTTTACCACGCCCGGATCTTGTAGAAGGAATAATAAAAAAGGCTTTGATTATAAAGAATATCAAGGCCTTTTTTAAATGCTTTAGATTCTTGGTAAATCCCCTTCTCCTTTAAGTGGTAAATTTGATGTTCCCATAAGATAGGCGTCCACATGATGCGCGGCTTCCCTGCCTTCGGATATGGCCCAAACAATAAGGGATTGCCCTCTTCTTTGATCTCCGGCAACAAAAATCCCTGGAACGTTAGTGGCATAATTGCTTTCCAAGGCTTTGATATTGCTTCGGTTGTCCATCTCCAATCCCAACTGTTCTGCTATTGAGGTTTCCGAACCTGTAAAGCCTAAAGCAAGTAAAGCTAATTCACATTTCCACTCTTTTTCCGTACCAGGGATTTCTTTTAAAATAGGTTTGTTATTGGAGTCAAATGCCCATTCTATTTCTACGGTTCTCAATCCCGTAAGGTGGCCATTTTCATCCTCAAAGAATTCCTTTGTTGAAATACTAAATACCCGCTCCGCACCTTCTTTATGGGAAGTACTGGTCCGCAACCGCATGGGCCAAAACGGCCAGGGCTGTTTTTTTGGCCTGTCTGTAGCAGGTATGGGCATGATCTCGAAGTTGATCACTGAATTCGCACCTTGCCGAATTGCGGTGCCAATACAATCAGAACCGGTATCTCCACCTCCAATAACAATCACATCTTTATCGGCGGCAAGGATTTCCTGTCCTTTGGAAGGGGTACCCGCTACACGTCTGTTATTTTGTGTCAGATACTCCATGGCTTGCACCACACCTTCTAAGTCTGCTCCGGGAATAGGTAATTTTCGGGCCACGGTTGCCCCTCCGGAAAGGACGATGGCATCAAAGGAAGATTTCAATTCTTCAGCAGCAAGGTCTACCCCCACATGAACTCCGGTCTTAAAAATAACACCTTCCTTTTCCAACAGCGCAAGTCTGCGGTCAATAATGTGTTTTTCCAATTTAAAGTCCGGAATACCAAACCGCAGTAATCCCCCTAATTCTTCGTCACGTTCGAACACGGTCACCCAATGCCCGGCACGGTTCAATTGCTGCGCCGCAGCAAGACCCGCCGGTCCCGATCCTACAACCGCTACTTTCTTACCTGTGCGTTGCGAAGGGGGATTAGCGTTAATCCACCCCTTATTGAATGCGGTTTCCGCTATGTTCTTTTCAATATTCTCTATGGCCACCGGATCTTCATTAATACCAAGTACACAGGCTTCTTCGCATGGGGCAGGACACAGGCGACCGGTGAATTCCGGAAAATTATTGGTGGCATGCAGGATTTCCGATGCTTTTTCCCATTTTCCCTTGTATACAGCGTCATTGAAATCCGGGATCAGATTCCCCAGGGGGCAGCCACTATGACAAAACGGGATACCGCAATCCATGCATCTGGCGCCTTGGTCGCGGAGTTCGGTTTCTTTTAATGGCTGGGTAAATTCATTGTAATGCTGTATTCTCTCCTTAACCGGAGCATAGGTTTCATCCTTTCGCTTGTATTCCAAAAAACCGGTGATCTTCCCCATATTAACTGTTTATATGGTTTCCATTTTTTCTCTCTCCAATCGAAGTAATGCCTGCCTGTATTCTTCCGGAAATACCTTGATGAATTTCGGAAGGCAACTTTCCCAATTCTCCAATATTCGCTGTGCCAGGGGACTTAAGGTGGCATTGTAATGATTTTCAATTAGCTCCCTGAGGATTTTGATATCGGTAGCATCACTTACTTCCAATAGATTTAAGGCACCGTTATTGCATTTTTTTACGAAGGTGTTCTCCGGGTCAAATACATAGGCAATGCCTCCACTCATTCCGGCACCAAAATTTCTGCCAACCGCTCCTAAGATCACTACAGTTCCACCGGTCATATATTCACAACCGTGATCACCAATTCCTTCTACAACAGCTTCCGCCCCGGAATTTCGTACACAGAAGCGTTCTCCCGCTTTCCCGTTAATGTAGGCTTTCCCTGAAGTCGCCCCATATAGGGTAACATTTCCGGTTATTATGTTTTCTTCGGGGACAAGTGTTGCAGCGTCAGGAACCTTTATGATCAATTTGGCACCGGAAAGTCCTTTGCCCAGATAGTCATTCGTATTCCCGTTGACCACCATGGTCAATCCTTTTGTAGCAAATGCACCGAAACTTTGTCCGGCAGAACCCGTAAAATTTAGCTTTAACGTATTAGGTGGTAATCCTTCAGCGCCATAGATTTTGGAGATTTCGTTACTGATAATGGCACCCACAGCCCTGTCTGTATTGTGAATGGGAAAATCCAGGCTAATCTTTTCTTTTCGGAATAAGGCAGGATGCGCTTTAGCTATAATTTCAAATTCAATGGATCGCTCCACATGGTGCACCTGCTTTTCGGTATTGTAACGTTTGGTCCCTTCGGGTACGTTTACTTGATATAAAATGGGTGTGAGATCAATCCCTCTTGCCTTGTAATGTTCAATTGCCTTTTTGTGATTTAACTTTTGAACCTGGCCTACCATTTCGTTTACCGTCCTGAATCCCAGTTGTGCCATGATCTCCCTAAGTTCCCGTGCCACAAAATACATGTAGTTCACTACATGTTCCGGTTTACCTTTGAACTTTTTCCGCAGCTCAGGATTTTGGGTGGCAATTCCCACGGGGCAGGTATTTAAATGACATGCGCGCATCATGATACAACCCGAAGCCACAAGGGGAGCGGTGGCGAAGCCAAATTCTTCGGCGCCCAAAAGACAGGCCACAGCTACATCACGTCCGGTTTTCAATTGGCCGTCACATTCTAAGCTCACCCGATTTCTCAAATTGTTAAGTACCAGGGTTTGCTGAACTTCTGCTATCCCCAGCTCCCAGGGTAATCCGGCATGCTTCAAAGAGGTTAATGGGGAAGCCCCGGTACCACCATCGTGCCCGGAAATTAGGATTACATCGGCTTTTGCTTTGGATACTCCCGCGGCAATGGTGCCTACGCCCACTTCGGATACCAGTTTCACGTTGATCCTTGCGGTTCTATTTGCGGATTTCAGATCATAAATCAGTTGGGAAAGATCCTCTATCGAATAAATATCATGATGGGGAGGGGGAGAGATCAAGCCTACATATGGGGTAGAATTCCTGGTCTTTGCTATTGACGGATTCACTTTCGGACCTGGTAATTGCCCCCCTTCTCCAGGCTTTGCCCCCTGAGCCATTTTGATTTGTATTTCGCTGGCGTTGGTCAAATAGTTAGAAGTGACACCAAATCTACCGGAAGCCACTTGTTTTATGGCACTGTTGCGCCAATCCCCTGTCTGATTCCTGTAAAAACGTTCCGCATCTTCTCCACCTTCACCGGAATTGCTCCTCCCGCCAATACGGTTCATTGCGATGGCCAGATTTTCATGGGCCTCCTTGCTGATACTACCGTAGGACATGGCCCCGGTCTTGAAACGCTTTACAATTTCTGTCCAGGGTTCTACATCTTCCAGGGGAATAGGATCGTAGTTAGAGAATTCCAACAGTCCCCGGATGGTCATCAAATGTTTTGATTGTTTATTGACCAGTTCGGAATACTCCCTGTAGGTTTGTGGCTCATTGTTTCGGACCGCTTTCTGCAATTTGGCCACAGTAAGCGGATTGAACATATGTTGTTCACCATCTCTCCTCCATCGGTATTCCCCGCCCATTTCCAGATCCAGGCTGGCAGCAATCTTTTCCCGTTGAAAGGCCTTATGGTGACGTTTAGCGATTTCTTTTTCTATTTCATACAGTCCAATTCCCTGGATACGAGTAGGTGTATTGGGGAAGTACCTATCTGCTACCGTTGTGTTTATACCAATGCATTCAAACAACTGTGAGCCCCTGTAAGAATTCAAAGTGCTGATACCAATCTTGTTCATCACTTTTAAAATTCCTTTTCCAACGGCTTTGTTATAGTTGTTAATGGCTTGCTCAAAAGAGATGCTGTTATCAGGATTTTTTGTTATTTGCTGCCCGATAATTTCATTCACCAAATACGGGTTGATGGCGCTTGCCCCAAATCCAAATAACAATGCAAAGTGATGTACTTCACGAGGTTCGGCAGACTCCACAATGATACTCAACCTGGAGCGTTTCCCTCTGTTTCTAAGGCCGCTGTTTACATGGGAGCAGGCTAACAAGGCGGGAATGGCCGCCATTTCTTTGCTTACCATGCGGTCCGAAAGGATAATAATATTGGCCTTTTCATCTACGGCCCTGGAAGCTTGCTCTAATATCCTTTCCAAAGCGTCCTCCAGGCCATTGTGACCCCTGGCCACCTCATACAGCGTGGAGATGGAGACCACCTTATAATGTGGGCTGCTATCGTAATTTTTTATTTTATCCAGATCCTCTTTCGAAATTACAGGATTCTGGATCTTGAGTTTTCGGCAATGCAGCTCGTTGATGTCGAAAATATTTTGATCACTCCCCAGGGTAAGACTGATGTCGCAAATCAATTCTTCCCGAATACCATCCAATGGGGGATTGGTGACCTGGGCGAAGAGCTGCTTAAAGTAGTTATACAACAACTGAGGTCTTTCCGAAAGCACGGCAATTGGGGTATCTGCACCCATGGAGCCAATGGGCTCTTTACCCATTTGAGCCATGGGTAGGATGATAGTATCAATATCTTCCTGGGTATAGCCAAAAGCTTTTGTTCGGGTGGCCAGGGGAAATTCGCCAAGAAAAACAGGACATTCGTTGTAGGGAATATTTTTGAGATGCACCAAGTTCTCCTTTAGCCATTTTTGATATGGATGTTTTTTCGAAATTTTATCTTTGATCTCCGCATCATTCACAATCCGGCCTTCTTCCATGTTTACCAAAAACATTTTGCCCGGCTCCAAACGACCGTGGTATTCAATATTCTCCGGTTGCAGGTCAACTACCCCCGTCTCGGAAGACATGATTACATAGCCGTCTTTAGTCACGGAATACCGTGATGGCCGCAATCCATTTCTGTCCAGCACCGCCCCAATATAGTTGCCATCGGTAAAAGGGATTGAGGCCGGTCCGTCCCAGGGCTCCATGACACAGGAATTGTATTCATAAAACGCCCTTTTACTTTCGGACATCTCAGTATTTTTTTCCCAGGCTTCGGGAACCAGCATCATCATTACTTCGGGCAACGATCTGCCGGTCATTAATAACAACTCAACTGCCATATCCAGGCTTGCAGAATCCGATTTTCCCGGCAGGACAATAGGCGCTATCTCTTGGATTTCCGGGCCAAACCAATCACTTTTTAGTAATTCCTCCCGCGAGCGCATTCGCGCAACATTACCTCGCAGGGTGTTGATCTCCCCATTGTGGCACATATAGCGGAAGGGTTGTGCCAGATCCCAGGTGGGGAAGGTGTTAGTGGAAAATCGTTGGTGTACCAATGCCAGACGCGTCACAACACGAGGATCTTGTAGATCTTCATAGTAACGACTAATATCTTTAGGCATTAATAAGCCCTTGAAAATGATGATCTTTTGAGACAGGCTGGGGACATAGAAAAAGTGGCTTTGTGATAAACGGGAGGCATTTATTTCGTGTTCTGTGAGCTTTCTCGCTATAAACAACTTCAAATCGAATTGAAAGGCATCCCTGGCCGTCCCTTTTCCTATAAACAACTGTTTTACAAAGGGTTCCGTTTCTCTGGCAATTTGGCCGGGAACGGATTTGTTTACGGGGACATCGCGCCATCCGAGTAAACTTAATCCTTGTTTTTGAATGTTTTTTTCAAAGAGGGTAATGCAAAAATGCCTTTGATTTTCCTTTTGGGGCAAGAATACATTTCCTGTGGCATACGCTCCGGGCTCCGGCAGTTCAAACGGGCAAACACTACGAAAAAAATCATGCGGGATATCAATAAGTATTCCTGCACCATCCCCGGTTTTACCATCAGCACTTACTGCACCGCGATGCTCCAGTTTGTCTAGAATTTCAAGTGCCTTGTGAATGATGTCATTGGATCGTAGCCCTTGAAGACTACAGATAAAACCCGCGCCACAATTATCATGTTCAAATTCCGGTAAGTAAAGTCCCTGCTGCTTCAACTTCATTATTACGACATTTATTCAAAAATATCATAATCATTGAGTATTATGCAAAACTATTTGTTAAACACAATATTATTTGTAATATAAATAAAAATTTGTTGAAAAAAATAAAATGTTAAAACATGACGGATCAATTTTTATGGATTTCAAAAAACCAGTACCTGGAACATCTTCCATTACAAGAAAGCAGGGGTGATATGGTTTTTTGAGCAATTTTCAGTGAGTCACCCCTTCATTTTATGGGGGAACACGAAAAATAACAGTTAAGACGGGTGTTTTTATTAAAAACCGGGAGGGTTAATCCTTTGATATGCTTCTTGAGATCACAATTTTTTGTATTTCCGAAGTGCCTTCGTAGATCTGGGTGATTTTTGCATCCCGCATAAGACGTTCTACGTGATAGTCCTTTACAAAACCGTTGCCGCCAAATATCTGAACAGCCTCCACGGTAACCTCCATGGCAGTTTCAGCTGCATATAGTTTTGCCATGGCCCCTGAAAGGTCATAATTGTTTCCGGAGTCCTTGTCCCAGGCCGCCTGATACACCAGGTGCCTTGCAGCTTGAATTTTAGTGTGCATATCGGCCAATTTAAATGCAATGGCCTGGTGGTTGATAATTTCGGTGCCAAATGCTTTACGTTCTTTGGAATAGCTTAAGGCCAGTTCGTAAGCGCCGGCAGCTATCCCCAACGCCTGAGCGGCTATACCGATGCGCCCACCGGCCAGTGTCTTCATAGCAAATTTGAATCCGAAGCCATCTTCGCCAATTCTATTGGCTTTAGGGACTTTTACATCATTGAATATCAACGAGTGGGTATCGCTCCCTCTAATCCCCAATTTATTTTCTTTTGGACCTATTTCAAAGCCTTCCATTCCTTTTTCTAGAATTAAGGCATTAATCCCTTTATGGCCTTTTTCAGGATGGGTTTGTGCAATGACCAGATAGATCTCAGCGGAGTTCCCGTTGGTGATCCAGTTCTTTGTGCCATTCAAAACGTAATGATCACCCATATCCTTTGCGGTGGTCTTTTGGGAAGTGGCATCACTACCCGCCTCAGGTTCGGAAAGGCAAAAAGCGCCTATGATTTCTCCAGCAGCCAGCCGGGATAAATACTTTTCTTTTTGTTCATCAGTTCCGAAAGTCTCCAATCCCCAGCACACCAGGGAATTGTTTACGGAGACGATAACAGATGCTGATGCATCCACCTTGGAAAGCTCTTCCATCACTATAACATAAGACAGGGTATCCAAACCACTTCCATTGTATTTCTGGTCCACCATCATTCCCATAAAACCCAATTCCCCCATTTTTTTTACCTGTTCGCCGGGAAATTTTTGAGCCTCATCCCGTTCTATTACCCCGGGCAATAGTTCGTTTTGAGCAAAATCACGGGCTGCTTGTCGAATCATCATTTGTTCCTCGGAAAGAGAAAAATCCATAACTGTTGAAGAATTAATAATTTATAGCAGCAAAGATAAGTCTTCAATGCTGATTTTTTAAAAATCGGGGAACAAAACCGTGAAATGGTCAAAATAAAAAAGTGGTGGGGCTATTTGGTAGTTTCTTTAAGCAATCCTTATATTTAGCTTGTTACGAATGCGCTTCCCGGATCGGGAGGCAAAGGGCGTTATAGCCAACAATCTACTAAACCAACTACATAATGGAAACCATTATCATCATTGTTTTTCTCGCCGGATATTTGGCTATTACCCTGGAACATAACCTTAAAATTGATAAACTTATCCCCGCTTTGGCCATGATGGCTATACTTTGGGCCATTATCGCGCTTACCCATATGGATGTTTTTGAGGTGAATGCGCAACTCAAAGAACTGGAACCCACACATATCGATGAGATTTTATTGCATCATCTGGGGAAAACAGCGGAAATTCTGGTCTTTTTGTTAGGGGCAATGACCATTGTGGAGATCATTGATTATTTTGACGGTTTTGCCACGATCAAAGGATATATTAAAACGCGGAGTAAACGCAAATTACTCTGGATTTTTTCCATTCTGGCGTTTATCCTTTCTGCAATTATCGATAATCTTACGGCAACTATTGTTTTAATTACCATTTTGCAAAAGGTGATCAAGGATCGGGAGACACGTCTTTGGTTTGCCGGTCTTATTGTGATCAATGCCAATGCCGGTGGAGCCTGGTCGCCTATTGGGGATGTGACCACCACAATGCTCTGGATAGCGGGGAAGGTAGAGGCCGGGGCCTTGGTGGTACGGGTGTTACTTCCTTCTATTATATGTATGGTGGTGCCTACCCTGGTAGCCACCCGTTTTAAGGTGTTTAGCGGACAGGTAGACGTTGACGAGAAAAAGGAAGCGCTCAAATCCAAATATGGACCAACCATGTTGTATCTTGGGTTGGGCTCTATTGTTTTTGTACCCTTTTTTAAAACCATTACGCATTTGCCACCTTATGTTGGGATGATGTTATCCCTTGCAGTAGTGGCCACATTTGCGGAGATATACAGCAATGCCAAATTTGCGATTAGTTCAGCCATAGATGAGGACCATCATGAGTCAGCACACCATAGTCCGGTACATTCGGCCTTAACAAAAATTGAACTGCCCAGTATTCTGTTCTTTCTGGGTATTTTGTTAGCAGTAGCGGCCCTGGAGTCTTTGGGGATACTGTTTAACTACGCCGAACAACTCAATGAGGCCATTCCGCAAACGGATATCGTGGTAATGCTCCTGGGAGTAGGTTCTGCGATCATTGACAATGTTCCTCTGGTGGCTGCCAGTATGGGAATGTTCTCTGAAGGCCCGGACCATCCTTTGTGGCATTTTATTGCCTATTCTGCAGGAACAGGAGGCAGTATGTTAATTATTGGTTCCGCAGCCGGAGTGGTTGCTATGGGAATGGAAAAAATAGACTTCTTCTGGTATCTTAGAAAGATTGCCTGGTTGGCCTTTATTGGTTTTGTAGCCGGGGCACTTTGCTTTATTGCAATGCGTGATTTTATGGCGTAATATACTTTATTTAGGAAATCCCCGTTATTATTGCAATAAAATTGGGGATCACATATGAGTTTATTTCAAGACCAAGCTTCTTCTGACGAACTGCTTACGGACGTGTCAGAAGAAAAAACACTTTCCGTAATTGACCTTATCATTAATGGTGGGGCGGCCAGTACCATTATTGTCATTGTACTTTTTGTTTTACTCTTTGTAGCGCTTTATATCTATTTTGAGCGAACTTTTGCGATAAGTGCGGCTTCCAAGATTGACAAAAATTTTATGAATCAAATCCGGGATCACATCATGAGTGGAAAACTGGAGGCAGCCAGATTGTTATGTGCACAAACGGATTCCCCGGTGGCGCGATTAACGGAAAAGGGCGTAGCCCGTATCGGGAAACCTTTGGACGATATCAATACTGCTATTGAAAATGCGGGAACTTTAGAGGTTTACAAACTGGAAAAGAATGTAAATATCCTGGCCACTGTGGCAGGAGCAGCGCCTATGATCGGATTTTTAGGAACGGTTATTGGTATGATTTTAGCATTCCATGAAATGGCCAGTAGCGGCGGTCAGGCAGAGATGGGCTCTTTAGCCTCAGGGATCTATACCGCTATGACCACAACCGTAGCGGGATTAATAGTTGGAATTATTGCTTACATGGGCTACAACCACCTGGTCAACAGAACAGATAAGGTGGTCCACAAAATGGAAGCCAATGCGGTAGAATTTTTGGATTTGTTAAATGAACCGGTATAAGACAAGTGAAACTTAAAGGAAGAAATAAGATAAGTCCGGAATTTAGTATGTCGTCTATGACGGACATTGTTTTTTTGCTGTTGGTTTTTTTTATGTTAACTTCTAATGCACCCAACGCTCTGGACCTGTTATTGCCCAAAGCCAAAGGGAAGTCAACGAATACACAGAACGTTTCGGTGACCATAGATAAAAACCTGAAGTACTTTGTAAATAACCAGCAAATCAACGGAGAATACATTGAAATTGAATTGAAAAAGGCACTAGAAGGCCAGGAAAAGCCTACCATTATTCTAAGGGCGGAAGAAAGTGTTGCCATCCGGGAAGCTGTAAACGTGATGGACATTGCCAATAGGAACAATTATAAGGTGATTTTGGCTGTGCGACCCAGGTAATGTCATTTTTAGACACGAGACACAAAAAGAAATCTTTTACCGTTACCACTTTGCTTTTAAGCATTTTGGTATTGGTGCTGTTTTATATAGGACTCACCTATTTAGACCCTCCGGAAGAAAAAGGAATAGCGGTGAATTTTGGTGCCATGGATTTTGGAAGTGGTACCCAACAGCCAAAACAAAGGATACGCTCCCAACCGGTAGAACGGCCCAATCCACCGGCGGCTTCTCAAAAAGACGAAGTACAGGAACCTGTTCCTGTTGAAGAAAAGACTACTCCCCGGGAAATGACCAAGCAGGAACAGCCAACCGAGAAGGTACTTACCAAAGAAAGTCCGGAATCCATACGACTCCGACAGCAAAAGGAGGCCGAAAAAAGGGCGGCTGATGCTGCAAAAAAGGCACAGGAAGAAGCGGAGCGAAAAGCGCGTGAAAAACGGGCAGCTGAAGAGCGCCTTAAGCAAGAACAAGCCGCTAAGAAAGAGAAATTAGATGCCTTGATGGGGGGGATTGGAAAATCGGATGGGCAAGACTCCGGTAGTGAAGGGGATGACGATAAACCCGGAGATAAAGGAAATCCCCAGGGAAATCCTTATGCTACCTCCTATTACGGTGCTCCCGGGACGGGAGGGGGTGGTTATGGCCTTAGCGGAAGAGCTTTGGTGAGTAGAGGTAAAGTACAGCAGGATTGTAATGAAGAAGGCCGGGTTGTGGTACGGATCGTAGTGGATAGGAATGGGAAAGTGATCAAAGCCACACCGGGTGTAAAAGGAACCACCAATAATGCTCCCTGTCTCCTGGAACCGGCTCGAAAAACCGCTTTCCTACATCAGTGGAATTTGGATGCCAAGGCGCCCTCCCAGCAAATAGGATATGTTGTAGTGAATTTTAAATTGGGACAATAGTGACCTATCAGGACACCCTGGACTGGATGTTTGCCCAACTTCCCATGTATCAAAACAAGGGACGTATCGCTTTTAAGGGAAAGTTAGACAATACTGTTGCTTTTGCCTGGCACCTGGGGAATCCTGAAAAAAAGTTTAAGAGTATTCACGTAGCCGGGACCAATGGAAAAGGCTCCAGCTGCCATATGCTGGCCTCTGTTCTTCAGGAGGCAGGATATACCACGGGTTTATATACGTCTCCTCATTTAAAGGATTTCAGGGAACGCATCAGGATCAATGGCAAAATGGTGGACAAGGCTTTTGTGAAAGCATTTATTACCAAACACAAACCCTTTTTGGAACTTCAGAAGCTTTCTTTCTTTGAAATGACCGTAGGTATGGCCTTTTCTTATTTTGCGGAACAACAGGTAGATGTTGCCGTTATAGAAGTAGGCCTGGGAGGGCGATTGGATTCCACCAATATCATCACACCGGAAGCTTGCCTTATTACGAATATTGGGTATGACCATCAGGAAATTTTGGGAAACACCCTGGAAAGTATTGCCATGGAAAAGGCAGGGATAATCAAAAGAAATGTCCCGGTAGTTATCAGTGAACGTCAGCAAGAGACGGAAACGATTTTCAGAATGATGGCCAGTCAGAAAAAGGCCCCGATCCTTTTTGCCGACGATCAGGACCTGCCCCACTATACCACCGATCTTTTAGGGGAGTATCAGCAGAAGAACAGTAGGGGTGTGGTTAGCTGTTTAGGCCAATTATCGGATTTTAATATTCCTGAAGCCGCTATAACTAATGGCTTACAAAAAGTAATTCAAAATACCGGCCTTTTGGGAAGATGGCAACTTTTGCAAACACAACCCCGGGTCATTTGCGACACGGCGCATAACAAGGAAGGATTGGAATGGGTGATCCGGCAATTAAAAAAACAAAAATACCGGAAACTTCATTTAGTGCTGGGGTTTGTTAATGATAAAAAAGTAGCTGAGCTGTTAAGTGTATTTCCACCGGAGGGACAGTATTACTTTGTTACCCCAAAGGTAGTTCGGGGAATGCCTGCGGATGAGGTGCAGAAGATAGCAGTAGGGCTTGGGTATACCGGGAAGGCGTATTCCGGGGTGAAAGAGGGACTGAAAAAGGCATTGACGAAGGCCAAAAAAGAAGATTTGGTATTTGTAGGCGGCAGTACCTTCGTAGTGGCTGAGGTAGTTTAATTATTTATCTGTTTTTTTAGGTATACGGAAAAAACATCCTATATTTGCACTCCAATTTTGGGTTCTTAGCTCAGTTGGTTCAGAGCACCTGCCTTACAAGCAGGGGGTCACTGGTTCGAATCCAGTAGGACCCACATCAAGCAGAAAACCTGCGCTGTTAAGCGCAGGTTTTTTTTATTCCTTATACGGCTTTTAGTCCCAAAATAGGGAAACCATCTTCACCTTAAAGTCGCTGGGTTTCTAAAATGTATATCCAATCCTTAGGTCAAAGAAGTCGGCCACATGCCGATGGGCCTTGAGGGCAAAACCGGCAAATATTCGTTTGTTAAAGCTATAGGTTAATCCGTACCGCTGGTACACATCATCTGTGGTTCTAAACTGGTTAAAATAATAGATACCCAGCTGCTGGCTAAACGTTATCCGGCCCAGCCAAAATTCATGTCCTACCAACAAGGCGCCCTGCGGAAATGCGGCATCCGCATCTTCTAACTGGATTTGTTCTCTTCTTGCAAAGTCTACCGCCCATTCGGTGCCTACGGTAAGGGCGCTTCGGCCACCTACCCATCGGCTGTAGTTGCCGGCAAACCCAAAAACAAAAAAGCGGTCCCTTTCGCCCACCGTGGCATTACTCAAACCTGAAAAATGTACCAGGGACAGTCTTGTTTTATCGTCCGGGGGCTTTCGATTTGAGATTTTTGGTAAGTTGGGGTAAACAATGGGAACCAAACTGGTGTTCAGGCCTACACTTACAGTTGGAAAATTAAGTCCCTTGTTGGGGGAGCTCACCCCGCCATTGGAAATATGGCTGTATTTTGCGGCCAGTCGCAGGTTTAATTTATCTGTAAGCCGATAATTGAGTCCTGCGCCCAATACAATAGAAAAAGCCAGCCGGGTACTGTAGGATTGGTTTCTGGGATTGGTCTCCTCATCAAAAGGATTGGTCAAATAGGCTCCACCCAGGCCCATTCTTACAAATATGCTGGTCCGCTTTTGGGTAAGGAAGTAAGGCTCCAGATACCCTACACTTACTATTCCGCTCCCAAGTACCTCTGCATTGTCCCAATTCCAATAGGCCAGGCTAACCCCAACCCGGGGAAAGCAATTGCAAAATTCCCATGATTTTCTCGTTAACAATAATTTGCTGCCGTCTACCCGAATACCAAAAGGATAAGCATCCTCTATTTCGCGAAGGGATTCGGAATGTCTGAGCAGGAAACCATAGTCAAAACTTACCCCAAGAAATAAGGGTCTGCTCTCTACAAAAACAGTGTCTTTTTGACCGTAGGATTTGAGGCATACAAAAAGGAATCCTACCAGGAATATTGAGGTCTTTTTCACAGCATGGAAAATTAAGGATTCAATATCAAAATTTGAACCACTAGATGGGATTCCTACTGCATTTTATATTGTGTTATTGTTAAATTTTTAGATTTTGACCGGAAACGATTGAAAAAATAGTCGCTATTTCAGATCGAATCCTCTCTTTAACTACGTAAAACGATGAAATGTTTTTACGATTCTGATTCGGAAAACTCAAAATTCTAGGGGCACAGTGGGACAGCTTTTGTGTTATCCGGCCATTCCAATTTTCCCACGTATTAAAAAATGCTATGGTCTTACTTATGGAGAATACTTCCTTTTGTGATACCCCTTCATGGGTAAACTCTTATCGGGAAAAACGCAGAAGCCGGAGATTGTTGCTAACTAGGGGGTATCAATCAAAAAATCATCAATCATCATGAAATGGCTTCTAAAACAAATTGCGTTAAAGTACCTCTCGGAACAGGATAAAAGCACCGGGAATGAATCCACACCGGAAAAGTACAGAAAATCGGGACTAACCGAAGAACAGGCATTAGCCATAAGGCACGAGATTCAGCAGGCATTGGAAGAGGATAAACTCTATCGGAACAATGAACTGGGACTGGGCGAATTGGCCGATTACATCCAACAAGACCGGTACAAAGTCTCCGAAGTGATCAATACCTATTATGCCAAGAATTTTTATGCGTTGCTAAACAGTTATCGAATTGAAGAGGCAAAAGCATTGTTGGTAAACCATCCCTTGCTAAGTGTTAAAGCCATAATGTACGAAGTAGGATTTAATAGTAAGAACAGTTTTTATATGGCTTTTAAAAAGGATACGGGATATTGTCCTAATGATTTTAGGAATATTGCTTCCTACGAATACCACCGGCCTGGGGTAGCAACAATTCCATAAAATAGTACCATGAAAGCTAACTCACTTTTTTGGTCAGTTCAATTTGGCAAAAATCCCCTGAATTCCGTCTCAGGGGATTTTTTTAAAGGGGAATTCATAAAACATAATCAATATAATTTAAAACGCACACCATGCCCGTCATCTCAGAAGGCCTTGGTTTTTAAGTACCAATCAATTTATTTTTTTGAATTCAATATTTTTTGCCCTGGGAGCATCCAAATGAAACCCAACTATACTTCCTTTTTGATTTCTTTTGAATTTTAGAGTGAACATTCCCATGGCCAAAAATTTATCCTTTGTTAAAGACTCTACAGGAAATTTTTGGCCGAATATTGGAAACATTAGCCTTTCATTTTCGATTTCAAGTGATACCCTGTTTTCTAATTCATCATTAGCATACGTTGAACTGTATTCCATCAATTCTTCTGCTGCGATTGACTTTTTTTGATAGCTATCGGCATTCATTCTAATGGTACCGTCTTTAAGAAGAATTGACTTTTTATCTCCTGATTTGAAGTTGAAATGCAAGGTGACATTTGGGCGATCTTCAAAAGTCAATGTTGAATTGGAGATAGGGATCAATCCACTTGAAGGACCATTTGTTCGTACATAGACCAACTGTTGATCCTGTAATTGAATTGATCTGTACTCGTTAGTTTCCAGGAAATGGAACTCCCCACAGAATCTTGAAAGTTCTTCTGTACTTAAGGTGATAGGTTCCTTCTTTACTGTCGATTTTGATCTTGGATTTTCCGGGTTTAGAATGGATTTTGCAACGCTAATGGCATAGGACCTAATGTCATACCAATTTTGGTTGGCCAAAGCAATAATGGAAAGATTGGAATCCGGGAACCGAATAAGATCAGAACTGAAGCCTGGATTTTGTCCGCTATGTGAGACCATTTCTTGCCCTTCTAGTTCACCTATTATTAATCCCGAGGCATATTCAATTTTTTTTCCGTTGCTGAGTTCCCCCCTTCTTACCATTAAGTTCCAAAAAGACAGGGAGAATACTTTTGGATCATGAAATTCATTCTCCCACTTGATCAGATCATTTATGTTGGATACCACACCACCATCACCAACCGTTGTAGATTGATAGATATACTCCATTCGTTCACAATCCGGACATTCACTTATATAGCCCGATGCCCTTTGTGGAATTACCCGTCCGGTATGCTCAATGAAAAATGTATTTTTCATACCCAATGGTTCAAATAGGTTTTCTTTGGCATATGTGCCAAGGGATTTTTCCGTGATTCGCTGTACCAACCTCCCCAATAGCCAATAATTGGTATTGGAGTAATCATGCCGCGAATCAGGTTGAAACGATAGGCTATGCTGTTTTTTAATGAGCTCCATAAGGTCGTTATCAGTGCCGATAAAGTTGTTAAAGAAATCCATAGTATGTGAACCTTTTAAGGTTAACAATGACATATAATCCCTGATCCCTGAAGTATGGTTGAGCAACTGGGCAACCGTTACATTTCCAAGATCTTTGGAAAATTCGGGAAAGAATTTAGATAAAGGGTCTTCCATCCGTAATTGTCCTTTCTCAATCAAAAGGATAACACAGGCAGCCGTAAATTGTTTTGAGGAAGAGGATAGCCTGAAATTTGTTGAGGCATCAATGGGAATATTGTAGTCCAAATTGGACATCCCCTTAAATTTTGAAGAAATTAAAGTACCCTCCTTTACTATTCCTATGGCTACACCCGGGCCATTGGAATCAACTTCAGCGATAATGGAATCAATGACCTTCGTTAAGCTTAAAGATTGTCCGGTAACGGAAATTGAAAAGAAAATGACAAAAACCGAGATTAAATATTTCATGTTAAAAGTTTTAAGTAATTGTTGGTTAGATAAAAGGCGGACCTCAAGGGTTACAAAAAAGTATCCAATAAAAATTTTGTAACCTTTTCTTACTTCCAAATATCTAACCCAGTGAAAGTCTAAATACATCCGAAACACAAATGGGTCCAGATCTTTTTTTGATAATACTGATACTATCAGTTTCCGCAACGCTGTTTTTTTATTTAAAAAGCAAACATGAGGAGGCAATGGCGAAGATTGAACATGGAATAACGGATGAAAAAGGATTTGACCTGAAGTTGTTGGTGCTGAACTTAGGAATCATCTTCTTTTTTGTGGGTATAGGTCTAATTGTTGCCTATCTCATTAGTCATTATCAAAGTATTCCGGAGTATGTAACATTCCCATCTTCCATATTAATATCCGGGGGTATCGGTCTAATCTCATGTTTTTTTGTTAATGGACGTCGTAAGCAGTGAGTAAGAATGAAGACGATTATTATATCAAAAGGGTATTGTCCGGAGATAGAGAGGCGTTTGCCTTTTTCATTGACAAGTATCAACAAATGGCTTTTTCCATAGCCATCTCAATTACCAAACGCGAAAACGCTGCGAAGGAAGTGGTACAGGATGCCTTTGTTCAGGTATTCAAGAGTTTAAAGTCTTTTAAAGGAGAATCATTGTTTTCCACCTGGCTTCATAGAATTGTGGTCAATGAGGCTCTAAAATTCGTAAGAAGAAACAAAAAGGAACGGATTGAAATAGAATTTGACGATGCTACGGCAATTACCTTCACAGCTGAAAATGATGCACTTTCTGTTATTGAGATTGAAGAAAAAAAAGAAGAAATAAAAAGGGTGTTATTGACTTTAAAACCCAAAGAGCGATTGGTACTAACATTATTCTACTTAAAAGAGTTTTCACATGCCGAAATTTCGGAAAGTACAGGGTTCAGTAAAAACAATGTGAAAATTCTTCTATACAGGGGAAGAAAAAGTTTTGCATCCGCTTTCAGACTAATTAACAAAAGATAAAATGGCCTTGTCGGAAGAACACTTTAAAAAACTCTTGAAATCAACAGAACCAGCTTTTTACGATGAAAGAGTAAAGGAGGATATCATGCAAAGGATAATGAATCAAAACAAAAAGAAAAAAAACAGCTACAAAAAAATTGCACGATTTTGTCTCCGGACCAGTGTATTCCTGGCGTTGGCATTCCTGGGTTGCTTTGTTCTGGATATTGGATTTAATCTTTCGCCTAAAGTTCAGGAAATGAGGGTGTTTCACACAGTAATGGCCCTTGTTTTTATACTGATAATGTACACCCTTATCGGGTTGTACAAAGGGTTGTCCAAGGATCTAAAAAGTAGATGGTAAAACATAACAGGTAAAGGGTTAGTTATTGGGATAGATTTAGAAAAAGGTGCTAATTCCTAAAAAATGTTGGTTTTTTAGGGTTGTGAGAAATCAAATTTTATGTTCTAAGCATCTGTCTCTATCAGGTTTTGCTCGTATTTTTAAGGTGAAAAATTCAATTCATGCGTAAAACCTTTTACCTCCTGTTGGCCAGTGTATTACTATGCAGTCACAATCTGTATATAAAAATGGAAAAATATTTCTTGCAGCCTAATCAGGAGGCAACCTTGAGTCTTTATAACGGGACTTTTGAAAAGAGTGACAACATTATCACCCGAGATCGCATGCTGGACGCTTCTGTTATCGCTCAGGGCAAAAGACGGGTCATTGATCCTGAACAATGGAAAGACCAGGACAGTACGGTTACACAATTAACCTTTACTACGGGTGAAGCAGGAACTTATGTGGCAGGTGTCTCCACTAAAGCAAGAAACATAGAACTCACGGCTGAAAAGTTTAACAGCTATCTGGAACATGACGGTGTCTTGGATATGCTGGAACAACGGAAGAGGGATAGCGTATTGGATCAAGATGCGATAGAAAGTTATGAAAAACATGTAAAAGCCATCTATCAGGTAGGTAAAGTCAAAACAAACGATTGGAGTGCGGTGTTAGGCTATCCGATCGAGTTTGTTCCTCAAGCAAATCCTTATGAAAAATATAGCGGCGAAAAGCTGGAAGTACAGTTGTTGCTGGAGGGTAACCCTTTACCCAATCAATTGGTCTATGCTGACTTTCTGAAAGGGACCCACAGCCATACACACAGCGATCACAGCCACGAGCATGAGCATGAACATGACGGAAAAAAGCACTCACATGATCATGCACATTCTGATGGTAAGCACAACCATTCTCATAAATCTAAAAAAGAGGAATCGCATACGCATACCAGTGGTCAACAATTACGTACCAATGATCAGGGTATGTTTGTGGTAGATCTACCCGAAGATGGTATTTATTATCTGCGGACCATTCACATGACCGGAGTAACTGATAGCGATGAATTAACGCATCGATCCAAATGGGCAACACTTACTTTTGAAGTGAGCCACAAACATGGCTCTGGTACACACACGCACGATCATGAACATGAGCATGGTCTTCCCACCTGGGTCTTTGTTTTAGGCAGCTTACTCATCGTAGGATTGTTATTCCTGATCTTCAGAAAAAAGAACTAACCATGCAAGCAAGTGTAAGGCGGGCACTTCCGCTGATGTTGTTGTTCGTTCCGCTTTTAGGATTTGCCCATGATGTTACAAGTACCGATCAGGAGATTTTACGTAATGGTGGTTTGTGGGCTTATATACAAGTAGGCGCAACACATATGCTTACGGGCTACGACCACCTGCTTTTTCTGACCGGGGTTATATTCTTTCTGAAGGGCTTTATAGACATTTTGAAGTTCATCACAGTGTTTACCATAGGACATTGTATCACCCTGATAGGTGCCACTTATGCCGGGATTACGGCAAATGAACACCTGGTGGATGCGGTTATCGCCTTAAGCGTTTTTTACAAGGGGTTTGAAAATTTGGGAGGTTTTGAAAAATTAAAGGTAAGATCCCCTGATTTACTGCTCATGGTCGGTCTTTTTGGATTGATTCATGGCTTTGGTCTTTCCACACGATTACAGTCCTTTGACATGGGTGAGGAGCAATTTCTTGCAAAGATCCTGTGCTTTAACCTAGGTGTGGAAGTAGGACAAGTGCTGGCACTAATTCCTATTGTATTTATAATTACACTCTCACGAAAACACCAACAGTTTACTGCTTTTTACAAAGCAGTAAATTGGTACCTGGTATTGGCAGGGATAGGTTTGTTTGCCTATCAAATGCACGGCTACTTCACGGGGCATTGAAAAGAGGTATCTGTGCCTATCTGAAATCCATCAGGGTGATTTGCCCAAAACCATGTTGCCTTTAGGTTCTTGAAAACCTTAATTCCCTATTGCTCTTATGAGTAGTGTTTACTTCTTTTTGCCCTCAAACTCCATTTTACGGCCTGCCATACCCCCAGAGGTCATTTCCATAATGCCTGTCATAGCGTCGCCTTCAACCGTTGCGGAATAGTTGGCCTCCATACTTCCCATAGGAGTATCCATGGAAGAAGTCCACGAGAGTATATTGCCTTTTGCTGTGATTTTAAATGTACCGCTATCATTTCTCCCGGTTAGTTCCCCGTTCGAATCCGTAATCGTCAAGATGCTGGTTCTGGTCCCCCGCGGCGAATTTACAGTCATTTCCCACTCGCCTGCAGGACTTGTAAGCAAGGTTGAAGCAGTGGTTCCCACCGTAGGTGAAGCTTCATTTTCAGTGGTCTGTTGGCTGTTTTGGACTGCTCCACAACTGGAAGCGGCAATAACAATAATCGTCAAAAGAATATATTTCATCTGTAAAGACTTTTTATTTAATTAGCTTATTTATAGAAAGTTAAAAAGGATTTTTCAGCTTGTTTATCAAAAATCTACCAACTCTGATTTTTTATCTACTAATTCGTTCCATAAAAAAACAGGGCCAAAGAGACCTCATAAAGTATATCTCAACTGAAGGGTCACAAATCTGGGTTGTACATTGAAAATAGACGTACTGAAGAACTGTTCATTGAACGTATCCTGGTTTAAATCGGTATTGTCCAGGAGGTTAGTGGCATTGAGGGTAAATTCCCACGGACTGTCCTTTTTCTGATAGGACAAGGAAGCATCTAAAAAGTTGTACTCGTTGCTGACTGTCTCTGCCGCATCCCGATAGTTGAAATAGTCGAATTCTGCCCTGAAGGTAAAATGTTTTAAAAATGCCGCATCAAACCGGGCAAACGGGCTATCGGTATAAAAGGTGGAGGCGGTACCGGCATTGTCATAATCGTTCACCGTATAATCGTAGCCCACTTCAAGGTTGGGGGCATCTCTAAAACTGGTGGCCATGGATACACGATAGTTCTGGGTAAACGATTCGGAGACCGTAGGTACCTGGTTGACAATATTGTTTAAATAAGAATACGATAAACGGGTACGCGCACTCACCTTAACCCGACCAAACGTCCGTTGATAATTGGCGTTGCCGGTAAGTACATCATCCTCAAGGTTGGAATTGATAATGGTGTTCACCCTATTGATACCCTCGATCTCAGTATCATTTTTAAACGGATCAATGCGCCTGTTATACGTAATGTTGGCAAAAATGTTCTGCTGGTTGAACATGCTAAAGCTGAAAAAATTAAGGCTCAAATTGTGGTAGAGCGCACTTTCCAGGTCCCTATTACCCCTAAAGATGGAGTTGTAATTGTTAATGATATAGCCCCGCGCCAGATTGGAAATATCGGTAAATTCTCGCGTAACCGTATAGTTAAAGCGCAGGCTCTCCGATTTTTTGATTTGGAATTTTACAAAGAGATCCGGTACAACATTGTTCAAATTATCCGTGACCGTAGTACCCAGTTGAGTGTTTTTGGCTTGGTAGGTATGAGCTGTGATACCAGGGGTAAACGTAAACTTTCCTGCAATAAATTTATAGTGAAAGGCTAAAAAGAGATCCGAAAATGTAAAGCCCACATCATTGTTAAGTTGGGCATCATTTAGGGTCAACGCTTCGCCATCGTCCAAAAACTGAAAAATACCAGAGTCAAAATCCTGGCTGCTCCGGGTAGTGCCCAAAGTAAAATTGATATTGCTCTTGGGTCCGGTAATGTAATAGTAATCCACTTTGGCATCCAATTTTTGGGTCTTTAGATAGCGTTGCTGGTTGATGTTGTACAAGGTTTGTGTGGTGTCCAACGGCAAAATATCGATAAAGGGCTGTTGTTCGCGAATAGCATTATAGAAAGGATCTTCTTCTTCAAACAGGTGTTGGGCCTCTACCGCTAAAATGTTTTTTGCATTGATGGTATAGTACAGATTCAGATTTTGGTTAACACTTATCGGCTTTTGTTGTTTGTCCTCATCAACATTTTCCGTGATTTGGGCAACGGTCAGGGTATTGATGGTCTCTTGCTGGTCTGAGAGTTTCAGCAAGATATCGTAATCCAACTGCAAATTTTCGCCGGGCTTGTAACTGCTACTCAATTTGGCCAGTCCCAAAGAGGTTAGTTGATTAGTGTTAACGGCCTTCTCTTCTACTATGCCACTGGTAATATAGGTGGTGTTTGTATTGTTCTCCAGGTCAGTATCCGTATACGAATAGATGGCGAAACCGCTCAAATCCCACTTTTCGGTAGGCGAATAACTAAAGTTGATGGCTCCAAAACGCGTGTTTATTTCCCTGGCCCTATCGTTTTGTAGCAGGGAAATACCCAAATCGTTGGACGAGGGATTGAAATTGGTACCCCCACGCTGTAGTATATTGCGAAATCCTCCTGTAAAATTGAAATAATCACGGATCGTAAAGGGCAGTTCGCCAATGTTGTTGATATCCCCCAAAATATTGATGCTGTATTCGGGACTGTAGTAAAAGAGCTTTGGTTTAGCTATATACCGGTCGTCCAGGCCAAGTCCACCAAGGATCTCCCCGAACCAAAATCGCTTTTTCCCTTCTTTTAGTTTAATGTTTAGGGCAACATTATCCTCATTGTTGGTCACGGCTCCTAATTGCGAGACTTCATTGTAGTTTCGTAACACCTCAATCTTATCCAGCGCATTGGCTGGAATATTTTCAGAAGCCAACTTGGAATCCCCGTCAAAAAAATCCTTACCCTCCACCATCACCTTGGTCACCGCCTTACCCTCTACTTCTATCTGCCCCTCTTCATTGACCTCAATCCCGGGGAGCTTGCTCAATACGTCGGCCAGTTTCCGTTCGGTACCCGACACAAAGGAATCCGTATTATAAACAATAGTATCACCTTTCACGGTAACGGGAATTTCATAGGTTACTTCCACTTCATCCAGTTGGTTTGGAGCTTCATTGAGAGTCAAATCTTCAATCCTATCTTCTGATAGGGTCACGGTGAACTCCTTGGTTTCCAAACCGAGATAGCTTACCCGTACCTGATAGGGGGTATCAGGTTCCAGTGAAAGTCTGTACCGCCCTTCTGCACTGGTAATGCTATAGGCATCCATAACATTGGTATTTTGATTGAGCGCTACAACATTGGCCATTTCAACAGGCTTTCCGATGCTATCGCTGACAACACCCTGCAATACCACTTTTTGTCCATGGGTTGAATACATCAATCCCATAAAAAATAGCAGCAACCCGTATACCTTGTTCATGACAGCGAATTTTTAGCTGATGGATTATCCCCCAAAACGCATAAAACCTGAGCGGCCCCCGCGACGGCCCCGGAAATTCTCACGCATTTCCTGCATCTTTTCCACAAAGATTTCGTTGTATTCCTCTTGCGATACCTTTTTACCGCCCGAAGGGGGCTTTATTTTTTCCTTTTCTTCCGGATTCAGAGTGATCTTGGAACACAAAATGGTAGTTCGCCCTGAGCTTACTTCCAGGATCAATCCGGGCAAACCCCAATATTCGGCAGGCCCCTGGTTTATGGGAATATCTAAGGTGTACCAGGCGGTCACCTCAATTTCTTCCGGCCGTATTGGCTCTTCTTTTGAAGGCGCATTGGAAGGGATACTGTCATTTTCCGGTACATCCCTCCTTTGCCTAAAACTGGCAAAATCAGAGGTATTCACTTTTTTCATAGCAGTGGCTTTATAGCAGGTGTATTGCCCAATGGTCTTGGTTTCCCCGGTCATTTTCCAGTCCAATTTTTGCAAGGTATCGGAGACCAGGAACATTTTTCCGTAAAGCTCCCGTTGATCCAGGTATCGGGTCTCACCGATGTTCTTGTAATACGTGCCCGAAACAAAACTGCCCATGATGCTCAACATCATGCCCCCTCCCATACCGGGTTGCTCCTGTTTTTCCTCCTCTTTGTAAATGGATTCCATTCGGTTGAAGGTCAAGGAAAAAGTCTTTTCAAAAGCCTGTTTCATACGCTCCATCATCATTTGACGTTGCTCTTCGGAAATATTTCCCCCTCCGGAACCTCTATTCCCAAAATTGGAAAAGTCGATATTGGTCTTCGTCTGGTAAGTGGCCTTACCCTGAAACTCCTGTGCCACCCCTGAATAGGTTGACAAAAGCGTTAACACCAGCCATATGTGCCTTATTTTTTTCATGGTCTTAAAAGTTGTATTGTTCATTATGTTGAACCAATTTGATTCAACATGGCTATTTAAAAATTCAATCCAGCAACACCCCCCCAAGCTGCAACAGTTGTACCTCTGCAATCTTCAAATCGTATTTGGCCCTTACATGATTGTTTCGGGCATTGAAAAGATTGATCTGAGCCTGCCGGAACTCCACTGCCGTAATCTGTTTCAAACTATACTGTTTCCGTGTTCTTGAGAAGTTCAGTTCATTGGTCATCAGGTTATTTTCCTCCGCTTGTAACGTATATTGTGCGATGTCATAGGTTTCAAATGCGTTCAATACATCCGTTAAGAGTTGGTCTTTTACCCTGATCAATTCTATCTCGCGATTTTGTTTGGTGATTTTTGAAGTCTTAACCCGCGTTGCCGCACTGCCGTCAAAGATGTTCCATGAAAGGTTTAAGCCGAGGTTGATGCCATAGGATTCGTTGGCCAGGGCAAAGGATGTGGGTGGATTTTGACTTTCATTCCATCGGTACGACCCACTACCATTTATTTTTGGCAGAAAACTTGCCTTATTGATTTTGATATCCAACTCACTGAGTAGCATATCCTGCTTTGCCAGAATAGCCTGGATGTTCTTGTCCTCAGCGGATTTCAGAATCTTTTGTTCTTCCAGAGTGGGTACAAAGACCACCGTGGTATCGATTTCAAAGTTTGTGGTGATACTCCTGCCGAGGACCAGGTTTAATGAACGTTTCAAGTTTTTCAGGTCGCGTACCGCTTCTGTGTAGGTAATACTATCATTGTTGAGGTCTACTTTTGCATTGAGTTCATCCAAAGTGGTGCCCTGGCCATACTTTAACTGTTTTTGCGCCCGTAACAAACGGTCTTTTGAGTTTTCAATGTTCAGCTTTAGGTTCTCCACCACTTGTTGTTGAAAGGCTACATTGAAGTAATTTTCATAGATGGAAATTATAGTGTTCTCTACCTGTTGCCGTTCTTGTAACTGTGCCAGGGTAAGGGCTTCCTCGTTCCTGTTTTGGGTAAACTTCCGTACCAATCCATCAAAAATCAGATACTCAGCCGTAATAGAAGCATTATACGATTCGGTCACTGCACCATCAACCGCTGTGGAAGTTCCATCCAGGAAGGTTACTCTTTGATTTTCATCCGAATAGTTCACCCCCCCACTGGCACTTAAGCTGGGGAGGTAACCGCTATTGAGAGTGCTTGCCTCTATGTGTGCGATCTCCGTATTGTTCTTGGCAATACGCAGGTCGTGGTTGTTTTCCACGGCTATGGCAATGGCCTCTTCCATGGTCAGCAGCTCCTGTGCCCTGGCCGTGGTCATCAACAATAAATGGAACAATATAAAGGTGCTATATCTCAACATTGTCAACTTTTAATTCTTTGATGGCCCGTTCTACTTCCTCGCGCATGGGTTTTTTACCCGTAACCAGTTGTTTTACCTTTACTTTGATGCTGTTGGAGGCTGATAGAAAGATGGGCAATAAAAAGAGGGTAAGCAGGGTGGCAATAGCAATGCCGTAAGAGATGGCAATAGCCATGGGTATTAAGAACTGTGCTTGCAGGCTCCTTTCCAACATCAAGGGAGCCAAACCCGCAATGGTGGTTATCGAAGTAAGGAATATGGCTCGAAAACGTGCCCTTCCGGTTTCATAGAGTGCCTCGTCAAATTTTAACCCCTCCTTTAGAAAACGGTTAAAACGTCCTGTAAAGACCAGTCCGTCATTGACCACAATACCAACTAATCCAATAATACCCAAATAGGATAGGATGCTCATGGGAAAACCATGCAGCCAATGCCCCCACGCGACTCCTATAAGGCAAAAGGGTACAATGGCTAACAGGATAAAAGGCTGGCTGTACGACCTGAAGGCAAACACAATCGTCACATAGATCAAAAAAATGGCTGCGGGCAGGATACCGGCAGCCGATACAGATATTTTATTCACTTCCCTGTTTTGACCCTCAGCGCCGATGGTGACTCCCGGATATTTTTCGTTCACTATTCCGGCTACACGGGTGGTGAGGTCTGACATAATTGCCGTTGCACTTGCTTTCGGATTGGATAGGTCGGCCTCCACCGTGATTTCCCGAATTCCGTCCAGATGGTTGATGGCTACTTCGCCCCGTTCAATTTGATAGGTGGCAATTTCTGAAAGGGGAATCCTGCCATCTTGGGTAGAAATCTGAATGGTGTTAATGTTGCTGACGCTCGAACGGTCCTTTTCATCGTACCGCACCCAAATTTTTATCTCATCCTGGCCTCGCTGTAAGCGCTGTACTTCATTGCCAAAGAAAGCGTTACGCACCTGACCCATAACATCGTTCAGGGTTAGACCCAACAAAGTGGCATTTTCTTTGAGCTGCAGTCGTATTTCTTTGATGCCCTTTGGGCTGGAATCTACAATATCCTTGACATCCGGATTCTTTTGAAGCTCACGGTAAACAAGTTCCTTCGCCTGATCCAGATGATAAAAATTCTTGCCCTGGAGAGAAACGGAAATGGGCATCCCACCAACATTCCCCCCTGAATTATAGCTCAGTTTTTCCACCCCACGAAGTGTGCCTGCCGCCTCGCGAATTTGATTGGCAATCTCGGGGGAGCCCAAGGTGCGGGTCTCACTGGGGGAAAGATTTACGGTAATTGAAGAAGCAGAACTTCCGGGCCCAATCTGCTTAACCGTGGATAAGATATGGTCGCCTCCCAATTCGTTTTCTCCCAATTGCTCGTTTATTTCCCAAACTTTGTTTTCAACATAGGTAGCCAACGAATCCGTTATCCTTTCATTAGTACCCTGTGGAGTATTTAGGGTGATACGTATCTGGTCGCTGGCATTGCTCGGGAAAAAGGTTAGCTTGATGATTCCTCCTGCAAAGGCGCCCAGGGTGACGATAAACAGGAAAAAAATGATACAAAACGAAATAAATTTATTGGCAAGGGTGAAGCGAAGGGCAGGGGAATACATCTTATCCTTCATATAGTTCATGAACCGGTCGCCCCATTCGTTGAACTTGTAGGTTTTTCCCTTACCGCTCAAATCTTTTGAATGTGCCAGGTGTGCAGGCAAAATCAATAATGCCTCTATCAGGGACACCGCAAGGGTCAAGGCCACAACTACAGCAATATCGCCGAAAAAGGCGCCGATTTGACCATCCAGAAAAAAGAAGACTGAAAAAGCCAGAATGGTGGTAGCAATAGCCGAAAGAATGGGCACGATTACATCCATGGTGCCATTAACAGCTGCCTTGATGGCGGAATCACCCTTTTCATAACGGGCATAGATGTTTTCAGCGATCACAATACCGTCATCGACCAAAATGCCAATGACCAAAATCATTCCAAAGAGCGATAGCATGTTGAGCGTAACACCATAATGTGGCAGTAGGATGAACATACCAAAGAATGAAATGGGCAGTCCAAAGGCAACCCAAAAAGCGACCCCCGGGCGCAGAAAGAAGGAAAGCAATAGAAGCACCAATACCATTCCGATAAGGGCATTCTCCAGTAAGAGTGAAATACGGTCACTGATGGCCTCCGATGAATCCGTAGTGATGATCAGTTCAAGATTATCGTGACCGGCATTGAATTCATTAATGTACTTCCTGATTTTTTCGACGCTGCCAATAAGGTCTTCTGTGTTGGTGTTGGTGATGGAAATATTAACCCCTTGTTGTCCGTTGAGGCTTATCTTGTCAGGGGTCTCGCTGAAGGTGTTCCGTACCTTGGCGATGTCGCGTAAATACACCTTTCCGCCATCCACACCGGACTTTACAACAATGTCGCCCAGGTTTTCGGCATAATACGCCTTGTTGTTGGCACGGATCAGATATTCTTCTTTTTGGGTTTTGATGGAACCACCTGTTATCCAGATATTGGCACTGGCTACCGCTCGTGAAACATCTTCAAAGGTGAGGTTGTAGTTCCTGAGTGTTTCTTCGGTTACGGCAATCTCTATTTCCTCCTCCGTAAAGCCTGAAAGGGCTACTTGCGATACGCCATCGATCCGCAATAGGTCTTCTTCGATTTCCTGGGCGGTCTCTTTCAGAATACTCAAGGGAACGTTTTTTCCCGTTACTACAAAAGATATGGCTTCTCTTGTGGGTTTTAGGGTTTCGATAACGGGCGGTTCAGCACTCAATGGGAAGGAAGAGATCTTGTCCACCGCATTTTTTACCTCATCCAACACTAAATTGATGTCAAAATCCGTGAGCACTTCCACCGTGACCGTACCCATATTTTCCTGGGAAATTGAAGTAACCCTATCTACCCCTTCAACCCCCTTCAGGTTGCGTTCTATTTTTTCTACCACCCCTTCTTCCACTTCCTCGGGGGAAGCCCCCGGGTAAGACACCGAAATAGTGATCCTGCTTGGGTCGGAAAGCGGAAAGAAAGAAGAGTTGAGTTGACGATAGCCCAAAAAGCCAAAAATCAGGAAGCCAATGATAAATATGTTTACCGCAACGGGATATTTGATGAAGTAGCCGATAAACTTTCTCATGTGCCAGGGTTAATAGGTTACCTTTAATCCCGGATAGGCATTGCTTATGGTTTCTGTGACCAAAATGCTGCCTGTTTTCAATCCGCTGACCACTACATGGTCGCCTACATAATTCAAGGGAGTGACTTTTTGGAGTTGCAAGAGGCTGTCGGCCACGATATAGACATGGTCGTTTTCGACCAATAAACTGCTTTCAATTTGGACCACTCCATTGATTTTTTCCCCATAGATTTCTGCCTTGAGGTATTGCCCGTCTTTTAAGTTTGGATTGCTTATCTCAACGAAGACCTCTATCGTTTGGGTCTGCTGGTTGATTTTTGGATTGATACGGCTTATTAGGCCTTCATAAACAATATCGCCTTTCAGCGGACTGAGAAAAGCTGATTTGCCCACGGCGAGGTACCCATTTTCTGTAGCAGGAATGGAAAGTTGCAACTCATAGACTGAATTATCCATAAATTCCCCCAACTTTTGACCGCTCCTTACCAAAGCTCCGGGGTCTACGTTGGCTTCTGTAACTACACCATTGAATGGAGCGGTGATATAGTATTTTGAAAGTCGCTCCTGTTGATTCTTTACGTTGAAATAGGTCTGAGTAATATTGCGGCCCGTTACGAAGAATTTCTCGGCATCGGAAGAAAACTGGGGTAATGGCTCCAATTTCCCGTTGAGATCAAAATTTTTTAAGTAGCGCTCCCATTTTTTCGCTGCCTTGGGGAACTCGATTTCCATATCGGCCAACATAGCCGCTATCTGGCTCACAAGACTGCTCTTGTTGGATTGTAGTTGCGCCAGGTATTCAGCATGGTTAATTTGTAAAATAGTCTGTCCTTTGTTGAACCTGTTTCCTTCTTTAAAAAGTTGTTGGCCCTGTAAGAGCACTCCCTGTACTTCACTGTACAATTCTATGTTCCGCAAAGCGGAAAGCGTTCCTGTGGCAGAAACAACGTAGGGTATGGATTGTAGCTCTATCAGTGCTGTTGAAACCAAGGGCTTTTCTTCCTTTATTTCAGTGGTCATATCCTTTTTGGCACCCCTGCCCATAAAAGCCATAACTACCAGAACACCAAGGAGGAGAATACCAAGGCCAATTAAAATGGCGTACATTCGCTTCATCCTTATGCCCGCATTTTTTTGCGCATTTCTTTCCTCATCTTGGGTGCTACATCATTTTCAAACTTTTCCATTTGGGCTTTAGAGAGTATTGTATCAAGTTCCGCTTTTTTATCCTCGGCGATTTTCTTCATATCGCTCATTTTGCTGAGCATTGAGCCTTCTTGGTTCATCAATGCGGCTTGTTTTTGGGAATACTTGAGATTAAGTTCAGCTACTTTATCCTGCTGTTCTTTGCTCAGATTCAATTGCTCAATCATGGTCCCCGTTTGATAGTCGGCCATTTCCTGGGCGTCCATTTTTTGGGCATTGCCCCATTGCAGTACAAAGAGCAACAGTGCCAGCCCTAGAAGTTTACTTTTCATCTTCAGAAGAGTTTTTAGTATTGTTCGATGATGGTTTTCTGTTCAAAACAAAACTCAGGCCTACCCTAAAATAAGCTCCGCTGCCTGGGTCCAAATCATATATTTCTTGGTTCTCATTGTCCAGTATCTTAAGTGTGGCTGCCGGAACAAAGCCTCCCCTGGCTGTGAATGCCAGGTTTTTTGCAAATCTGAAACGATAGGCCAAACTGGCATTAATACCGTTAAATTGGAGCTTGGTGTTGGTGAGTGTCCGGTTACCCTCCGCAGGTACTTCATTTGAGTTGTTGCCAAAAAGACCCTCAGGTATCAGGGAAGCCATAAAAAGGTGCCTGTCGTTAATTTTGTAATTGATCCCGGTGATAGGCAATCCCAAAGAATAGCTCCAATGTTCGTTTAGTTTCTGCCGCAATGAAGCCACCGGCAAAATAGCAGGCTCTCCGAACTGAGTGCCATACAGCACACCTAACATCAATACGGTATTGCGGTCAAAATTTCCCCATCTTTTCGTCACAGCACCTATGGCGTTGAACACGAAATCCTCTGAAGTTATACCATCTCCAAGATTTGACATCAACGAGGTACCACCTGAAAACAGCAATCCCCATGAGTTTTCTAGAGGCCTTATATAAAAAAGGCCTACCCTGGCCACATGCATATGCTCGTAGGTAGCTAAGTCAATCACGTTTGTGGATTCATTGAAGACAAAATCAAAGTATTGGTATCCTATGGTAAACCCAATACTACTTTTGCCCAGGGGTTGCACCATATTCAAATTGACCCGATAATTGGTAATCTCGGTACCCCCCAAATCCGGCAGGCTTCCATATTCAAAAGATATAGGTTGTATTTCGCCGGGAGGGGTTATTATGGGCATTTGTGCAGAACAAGCCATAGAGACCAATACTAGAAGTGGCGATATTCGAACACCCATTACATTTCTTTCTCGCCAAACTTAGCTTATGGTGTTGCCTTAGAGCAACAATATTATACTATTGCCTGAAAAGACCATACGAAAGCTATTTTTTTGTCTACCTAATCCAAAGCGTTGATTCATAGATAAAAACGCCAATTTTCTTCTATAGAAGTGGCTACAAAAAATGGCGGGTTGGTTCTGGAGTAAAAAAAGGACGGGAACCCTCCCCTGAACAAATCACAATAAGAAGTGAATAATTTGAAAATAGGGTTTTAAGTAAGCCACCTTCTGACATTAAACCAATTATACTTTTTGAATTGTCATTTGCTTTCTACAACTTTTTTGTTCAATAGCAATAGAGTTGGTATTCCTCCAGGCATTTTTTAAGAAGAATTTTTGTTAAAAACAGTACTTGCCCATGGGCGCTACATCTTTTAAGGTTCTTGCCGTTGTAAAAGTACCTTCACTAAAAGCCTTATGGATTGTTTTGTTATGCAATTGTAAAGGTAGGGCGGTGAGAGGCCTTACTTCTAAAGAACAAAAGATTCCATTTACGTTTTGTTTACTTCCAAGAAGTATTATTTGAATTAGCTATCATCTTCTCTTTTCCGCCCGCCTTTCTCAGTTGCACCTAACTCATTTAATCATTTACAAAATTTTAACTCGTATGAATGTAAAGAAACTGTTTGGGGCCTTGGTAGCCGTCTGCTGTACCATGGTGTTTTCACAGGCCCAGGAAAAAACGGTCACCGGAAATGTGGTGGACCAAGCAGGGGTTCCCCTTCCGGGGGTTAACATTGTTGTTGAAGGTACCACTACAGGAACCCAGACTGACTTTGACGGAAACTATTCAATTGTTGTAGCAGAGGGGCAGGCTTTACTCTTTACCTACATTGGCCAGAAAACAGAAAGGCGGGTGGTTGGTGCTTCAAACATCTTAAATGTTCAAATGCTGGAAGATGCTGAAACGCTGGATGAAGTGATTGTGGTGGGTTTCGGTACCCAGGTCAAAAGAAAGGTTACTGACAATATCGCCAAAATTGAATCGGAACAAATAGGTGGAATTGCTACTCCCAGCTTTCAAGGGGCACTTATTGGAAAAGCTCCGGGGGTTCAGATTACACAGACAAATGGTAAGCTGGACGGTGGGTTGAACATTGTTATTAGGGGGCTTTCTTCGGTTACCGCTTCACAACAACCCCTTTTTATCATTGATGGTATTGAAATGAACAATAACGATATCTCTTCAACTACGGCGCCTACCAATCCCTTACTGGCGCTGAACCCCAATGATATTGCCTCCATTGATATTCTTAAAGATGCCTCTGCAGCCGCTATTTTTGGTGCCAAAGGTACCAACGGAGTGGTTCTGATTACTACCAAAAGAGGTTCCCAGGGCAAGTCCACCGTCTCTGTGGATATGTCAACCAGTTATGGCCAACCTTCCAACAAAAGAGATTGGTTAAATAGTCAGGATTATATCACACTTCTGGAAGAAGCCGAAGCCAATAGCGGGTTTTTAGCTTCAATCGGACTTACCGTTGATGGGCTTTTGCAAGGTTTTGCAGGAGACCAGGACTTTAGGGATGTGGATACGGATTGGCAGGATTTTGCCTTTCAGGATAGTTATATTCAAGACGTCAACGTATCTGTTTCCGGTGGTAATGAAAAGACGCAAAGTTTTATATCCGGGGCGTATACCGATAACGAGGGTATCGTAAGAGGTAACGCATTGCAACGTTACACGGTTAGAGCCAACATTGATCATAAGGTCAACGATTGGTTAAGTCTTGGGTTGAACTCCAGCTATGCGAGTACTATTATTGATAGAATAGCCAGCGATGTCTCTTTCCTTACCCCAATGCAGGCTATTGCGCAAATCCCGACTTCCCCGGCCTTTTTATCAGATGGCGAAATCAATGGGAATACTTTATATGCCAACTTTTTGTTACAAGATCGTAATTCGTTCAGAACAACAAAACGAAGAAGGTTGCTTGGGAAGGTATTTGCGGAAATCAAATTCCATGAAAAGTTACGCTGGCAAACAGAACTTGGCTATGACTACCTGAACCAAACCGTTGACCGGAATACAGGCAGGTTGGCCCCTTTTCAATCTACCAACGGACAGACTTTTGCTTCGGACAATGGTGCGGAGATCATCTCAACAAACAATTATCTAACGTTTGACACCACCTTTGGTGAGGCCTCTAACTTTTCGTTTGTTTTAGGGAATAACTATACACGATTCAAGAATAGGACCACCGCCGTTACCGGGGACGGTTTTCCTACGGATGATTTTCGTTCAGTGGCCAGTGCAGCAATAATTTCAGCAGGTGACGGAACATTTACCAATTGGGCGCAACTCTCTTATTTTGCAAGGGCGACCTATGATTATAAGGGGAAATATTTGTTCAAGGCAAGTGTTAGGCGAGACGGTTCATCGCGATTTGGATCGGAAAATCGATATGGATACTTCCCTGCAGCCTCTGCGGGATGGATTATATCACAGGAGGATTTCTTATCAGGAAGCCAAACGCTCTCCTACCTTAAACTAAGAGGGAGTTGGGGGATTAATGGTAATACACCTATTGCCAACTTTGGAAGTTTAGGCCTTTTTGGAGGGGCCAGTTACAACGGCGAGTCGGCATTGGAGTTCACCCAGGGGGAAAATCCGGATTTGAAATGGGAAGAGACGGAACAGATCAATTTCGGGATCGATTTTGGATTCCTGAATAATCGCATTTCCGGGGAAATAGACTACTATAAAAAGAGCACGTCAGACTTATTGTTCAATACCCGGGTTCCGTTTGAGGCATCATTGCCCTCACACGTGGTATTGCAAAATATAGGAAATCTTGAAAATGAAGGCGTTGAATTTTCCTTGAATACTACCAACATCCAAACACAGTACCTGACCTGGAAAACCAATTTTAATATTGCCTTCAATAAAAACCAGATTACCAATTTGCCCAATGGTGAGGATTTGATTACCGTTAGAAATATTCTTAGAGAAGGCGAACCCATAAATTCCTTCTTCTTAATAGAATACGCCGGTGTGAATCCGGATAATGGTGATGCGCTCTATGTATTGAACACCGAGAATCCTGATGGTACGTTGAACAAGAATACCACAAATGACCCTACGGAAGCAGAACGCATTGTAGCAGGCAATCCGAACCCTGATGTCATAGCAGGTCTTTCTAGTAATTTCAACTTTAAAGGCATTGATTTTTCATTCACCTTTCAGGGGCAGTGGGGCGGACAACGTTATAATAATGCGGGAAGATTTCAGGAAGCAGGTTTAGGAAATGGACTGGATAATCAAGACCAAATCATTTTTGATAGAAGGTGGCAAAATCCGGGCGACATCACTGATGTACCCCAAGCAAGATTGTCCGTAAACAATGGACACTCGGAAAGCACCCGTTACATGCAAGATGCTGATTTCATTCGTCTCAGAAATGTGGCCTTAGGATATTCCCTGCCTCAAAACCTGTTGGAACGTATAGGAATGAGCAGGGTTCGCGTATATGTGAGTGGTCTGAACCTATTGACGTTTACAGATTATAGAGGGTATGACCCTGAGTCGTCCGATGATTCGGCAATTTCAAATACCAACTCGGGTACCACTTTTTATTCTGCCCCTCAACCGCGGGTATATACAGTAGGTTTAAACTTAGCATTCTAAATAAAAGGAGTTATGAAATACATAAAAAATTTAATAGTGTTAATAGTATTTGCAGGTTTTGTATCCTGTGAAGGTGAATTGGATTTAGAGCCTCAGCAAAGCATTAGTATTGGTTTGGCTACAGATACTCCTGAAAACATCAACGCCATATTGCTTGCTGCTTATGACATTGGGAGGAATACCAGTCCGGATAATGTGGTGCCATTGTACAACGGTAATTATAGTGGTGAAATTAGCGTAGCCGTTGACTTATTAGGTAATACCGACCAGGTAAGTTGGAATGGAACCTTCTCTAATCTTAGGGATTTATTCAACAAGGCTATGATTAACGACAATGCCAGTGCTTTAAATATTTATGCTGATAGTTATTCCATAATTGGACACTTAAATACCGTTTTGGCAAATCTGGATAAATTCGAGGATGCCGCAGAGGGAAACCGGGTTGAGGGAGAAGCTAAGTTTCTAAGAGGTGTGGTCTACTTTGATATGGTTCGTCTTTACGGTCAGCAATACAATGCAGGAGGAAATAACAGCCAACCTGGTGTTCCCATTGTACTTTTGCCACCTGATGTCAGCAGGGTAATACCCAGAGATACCGTAGAGGATGTTTACGATCAGGTAATTAGTGATCTGACGGATGCGGCTTCTTTGTTGCCGGATAGCAATGGGGATAGGGCAGACAGATATGCGGCACTTGCCGTTTTGGCAAGGGTGTACTTGCAACAGGGCAATTTTGCCGATGCCAGGGATGCTGCCGATGAAGTGCTGCAAAGCAGTGGACATGCACTGACCGCTACTTTTGCGGAGGCTTTTGATACAGATGGCAATTCTAATGAAACTGTTTTTTCGTGGGTGGTAACTGTGCAAGAGGGCAGTAATAATTATAACCTATATTACGCTACCCAGGCTCTAGGGGGTAGAGGTGGCGATATTGCCTTAACACAGGCCTATCTTGATAAGTTTGATTCGCCAACAGATGAAAGAAGAAATTTCACCTATTTGGGAGAAGGTGTCAGCGATGGATTTATCCTGACCTCTAAATTTAGGCGGCAGTTTGCTAACGTAAGCCATATCAGAATTGGGGAAATGCACCTGATCAGGGCAGAGAGCAATTTTAGATTGGGCACCTCTGTTGGGTTGGCCCCATTAGATGAAATCAATGCACTCCGGGCACGATCTTCCGCCCCTGCATTGGGAGCGCTTACTTTGGATTTGATTCTCAATGAAAGAGAATTAGAACTGGCATTTGAAGGGTTCACATTGCATGATTATAAAAGAACCCAAAGAGATATTGGAGGACTACCTTTTAATGATAATAGATTGGTATTTCCCATACCTCAATCAGCAAGGGACAGAAATCCGCTATTGGAGCAGAACCCCGGATATAATTAGAAATTATTCAATTTAAAAGTGTTGTTTTATGGGAAGAGGCTGCCTTTTGAGCAGCCTCTGCTTGTTTTAATAGCGGAGGTGGGCCCTTCATCAAAAGAAAGACATAAAGCAATTCTTTGGTGCCAGGTTTTTGGCAATTTCCAGTTATGCAGGGAAAAAACCACTTAAAATTTGACAAGGTTGAGAACCTTTTCAAAATACTGAAGTTTTTACTACTTTCAGGCAGTAGAAATTCAAAAGGTAATTTGTGCAGATAATCGAAAACCCCACGATTTACGATGCTATAATTGTGGGTTCAGGAGCCGGGGGAGGCATGGCAACAAAAATATTGGCAGATGCCGGGTTAAAGGTCGCTGTGGTAGAAGCAGGGCCTTTTTTTGATCCTGCAGATCCCAAACAGATGACTCAATTAAAATGGCCCTGGGAAAGTCCCAGAAGAGGGGCAAATACTGTCCGCCCCTTTGGCGACTTTGATGCCGCCTACGGAGGTTGGGAAATAGAAGGCGAACCCTACACTCATAAAAACGGGACCAAATTTGATTGGTTTCGATCCCACATGCTCGGGGGGCGTACGAATCACTGGGGACGCATCTCCTTGCGATTTGGCCCTAAAGACTTTAAGCATAAGGATGTTGACGGACTGGGTGACAACTGGCCCATTGGCTACGAGGACGTGAAGCCCTACTATGACAAACTGGATCAACTTATTGGCGTCTTCGGAACCAATGAGGGTCTGGAAAATGATCCGGATGGCTTTTTCTTACCCCCTCCCAAACCCAGATTGCATGAACTCTTTTATATAAAGGGAGCCAGAAAATCCGGTATCCCTGTATATCCTTCCCGCATGTCCATGTTAACCAAAAGGATCAATAATGATCGCGGTATTTGCTTCTACTGCGGACAGTGCGGCAGAGCGTGTTCCGTGTATGCAGATTTTTCCGCAGGTACCTGTTTGATCTTCCCGGCACAGAAAAATGGGGGGCAAGTAGACCTTTTTGTGAATTGTATGGTGCGTGAAGTAACTACGGATAGTGAAGGGAAAGCTACGGGGGTGTCCTACATCAATAAAGAAGATAGAAAAGAATATAAACTAAGGGGAAAAGTGGTGGTGCTGGGGGCATCGGCCTGCAGTACCGCCCGGATTTTATTAAACTCCAAAAGTAAACAACATCCTAACGGTTTGGGAAATTCCGGTGATGTAGTCGGGAGATACCTTCACGACTCCACTGGGTCCAGCCGGGCAGCGTTTATTCCTGATTTGATGAATAGGAAGGTTTCCTATAATGAGGATGGCGTTGGAGGTATGCATGTGTATTCGCCCTGGTGGGGGGACCATAGCCAATTGGATTTTCCCAGGGGGTATCATATTGAAGTTTGGGGCGGAATGGGAATGCCGGGATATGGTTTTGGGTTCAATGTGAATGAATTCAACAAGTACTTTGGACTACGAGTAGGGGGGTATGGTGATGCGCTTAGAGATGATGTAAAAAAGTATTACGGCGCGGTTGTGGGCTTTGGCGGCAGAGGTGAAGCCATTGCCAGAAGGGACAATTATTGCGAGATAGATCCTGCCACAGTGGATGAATGGGGCATACCCGTATTACGCTTCCATTATAAATGGTCCGATTTTGAACGGAAACAGGCCCGCCATATGCAGCAAACTTTTGAGGAAATCATCCATAATATGGGCGGTGAACCGCTTGGGAATACCCCGTCCAAAGAACAGGATTATGGACTGGAAACCCCGGGAAGGATCATTCATGAGGTAGGCACCACACGAATGGGGGACGATCCCAAAACTTCAGTTACCAACAGATTCCAACAGTTGCATGATGCAGATAATGTTTTTATTGTGGACGCAGGTCCGTTTACCTCTCAGGCCGACAAGAACTGCACCTGGACCATTTTGGCCTTGTCCTGGCGGGCATCGGAATACATTGTAGACCAGTTAAAACAGCAAAACATCTAGGAGATGGACAGAAGAAATAGTATTAAATCCATAGTGCTGGGTTCCCTGGCGGGGGGACTGGCGCTTAAAGGCTGTACCCCTGGGACGGAGGAAAGTGCGGAAATCGCAAAAGCGGCCGAAGTTTTCTACGGCAGGACTCCGGAAGAACAGCAGTTTGATGCGGAATTGCAAGAAGAAGCATTCTTTAATGCCCACGAATTGGCTACCCTAACGGTGCTATGTGATCTGATACTTCCTCCGGGAGAACAATACAAAGGAGCTTCGGATGCGGATGTGGTACCATTTATTGAGTTTATGGCTAAAGATCTTCCTGAATTCCAGACGGATCTGAGGGGTGGGCTCATGTGGTTGGATCACCGATCTAATTTTGAATACAATTTGGAGTTTAAGGCGGCTACGGAAGAGCAACAAAAAGCATTGCTGGATCAGATCGCCTATTATGACCCGGAAACCCCGGAACATGAACGACCGTTTGAAGTGAATTTTTTCTCTCTGGTCAGGAACCTGACCTTAACCGGATTCTATACCTCCAAAGTGGGCATAGAAGAATTGGGGTATAAAGGGAATATGCCCAATGTGTGGAACGGTGTCCCTGAAGAGGTGTTGCAACAGCACGGGGTGGCCTATGAGGAAGAGTGGTTGGCCAAATGTGTGGATCAAAGTAAGCGCAATATTATTGCGGAATGGGACGAAAACGGGAATCTCCTGACATGAAATGGAACAGGGATAGTATCTTTGCAGTCCAAAAATTTGCAAGATGATCGCCACCATATGCAGAAAGGCACATTTTAACGCGGCACATCGGTTGCATAACCCCAACTGGAGCGACGAAAAGAATAAAGCGGTGTTTGGGAAATGCAACAGTCCCTATTACCATGGGCATAATTTTGATCTGGAGGTCCGGATTCGGGGTGAAGTGGATCCGGAAACCGGTTTTATTATGGATCTGGCGGTCTTGGGCAAATGGATAAAAGAAGAAATAGAGGAGCGCTTTGACCATAAAAACCTCAATGAAGACTGCCCGGAATTTGAAGGATTGTTCCCTACCACAGAGTATTTTGTAAAAGTGATCTACGATATTTTAAAGCCGAAATTGGAAGTGGGACAACTGCTACATATCACGCTTCATGAAACACAAAAGAATTCGGCGGAGTATGGGGATTGGTAACATTTTCCGATATTGCGAAACGTTTACATTGGAGTGTTAGCTCAGCTGGTTTAGAGCACCGCCTTGACAGGGCGGGGGTCGTTGGTTCGAATCCAATACACTCCACTAGCGGCGGGGGATGCTGGCCTCCCTACAGAAGACAGACTGTAGCGATAGTTCTCGGCACAGCATACTTTACCTTTACTTTCTTAAGATAGTTTTTGGGGTTTTATTCCGCCTTTTTCATTTCAAAGGTCATTTTGCTCTCGTCCAGGGAAAACTCCAGAGTGGCATTTTTTCGCACAGGGGATATCCCCATAATGGAATACCCATTTTCTTCGGTGCCAATTTGGATCTGTTGTGCTTCGGAATCAAATTTCCATTTTGAGCCTTTAGTCATTCTGAGGATCATTTGAAAAGTAGGCGCCTTAGATTCGGTGGTTAAATGAAAATCCCCATTCTCCAAAAAACTAAAAGTTGCGTTTTTAAAACCATCCATTACACCTCTAAGCTCCGGATTTGGAGATTTTTTGATGATCTTTTTTACTTTCCAATGACCATATAGTTCACTTTTATCAATTTGTCCGTAAGACCATGGACTAATGGTTATTACTAAAATGAGAAATAAAATGTTTTGCATATTTTCCGACTGAAGATAATCACTAAGACCATAAGGTAACCAAATATCATTTAGGATAAGATTAGATAAAGTGACCCGTTGTGCATTTTGAGATAAACTCGTCAGTTTGAGTGAATTTTACGATTGAAATGAGTAAAATTTGTATCGAAAATCTACCTGTCGGCAGACAGGC
>JANQSA010000037.1 GCA_028284285.1 Croceivirga sp. | reverse complement strand
GCCTGTCTGCCGACAGGTAGATTTTCGATACAAATTTTACTCATTTCAATCGTAAAATTCACTCAAACTGACGAGTTTATCTCAAAATGCACAACGGGTGGGGTTCCTGTTTTCCTACCGGGTAGGTGGGCACGGGAAGAACAAACCAATTCGTTAAAAAACGTTAAGGCTGTTGTTAAAATCTCGGAATCCCCTCTTTTCATGGTATTTTTAAGGATTAACGAATCACTTGTAACATGAAAAGATTTTCCTTCCTTTTAGCAGTACTTATCTTTGCTGCCTGCAAAACTGAAACCAAAAGAACACCCATTACCTTGAACTATCCCACCACCGCGAAAGTTGATACCACAGATACCTATTTTGGAACCGACGTCCTGGATCCCTTCCGTTGGCTTGAAGATGACAGGAGCGAAGAGACAGAAGCATGGGTAAAAGAGCAAAACAAGGTCACGTTCGGATATTTGGAAAAGATTCCTTTCCGCGAAGACCTGAAAAAACGTTTAGAGCAACTTTGGAATTATGAAAAATTGGGCTCTCCGTTTAAAGAAGGGGAGTATACCTACTTCTACAAAAACGACGGACTCCAGAATCAATACGTTGTATATCGTAAAAAAGGAGATGCTGAAGAAGAAGTGTTTTTAGATCCCAATACGTTCTCTGAGGATGGCACTACCTCCTTAATGGGTTTAAGTTTTACCAAAGACGGTTCAAAAGCTGCGTATCTGATTTCAGAGGGAGGGAGTGATTGGCGAAAAGGAATCGTTATTACCACGGAAAACAGGGAAATTGTAGAGGATACCTTGGTCGATATCAAGTTCAGCGGTATTTCCTGGAAAGGCAACGATGGTTTTTTCTATTCCAGTTACGACAAGCCCAAAGGCAGTGAACTCTCCGCTAAAACAGACCAGCATAAACTCTATTACCACAAGCTGGGGACGCCTCAATCCGAAGATGAGGTGATTTTTGGCGGTACCCCGGAGCAGAAGCACCGTTACGTTGGAGGCTACCTTTCGGAAGACGAGCGATACCTTTTTATAACCGCTTCTACCTCTACCTCAGGAAATAAGTTGTATCTGAAGGATTTGACACAAGCAAACAGTCCATTGGTAACCGTATTGGACAATACGGACTCAGATAGCTATGTTATTGAAAATGATGGATCCACATTATACCTGGTCACGAATCTCAACGCGCCAAACAAAAAAATAGTCGTTACCGATGCTTCCAACCCAAGCCCGGAAAACTGGGAAGACTTTATTCCGGAAACGGAGCACGTACTGACTGCCGGAACGGGCGGGGGGTACTTTTTTACAGAATACATGGTAGATGCTATTTCTAAGGTATTCCAATACGACTATGAAGGCAAGCAGATCCGTGAAGTGCAATTGCCAGGTGTGGGCAGTGCCGGTGGCTTTGGCGGAAAAAAAGAAGATAAAGAATTCTATTTCTCCTTTACCAATTATAACACCCCCGGCTCTTCCTACAAGTACAATGTAGACACCGGGGAATATGAACAATACTGGAAACCTGAAATTGATTTTAATCCTGAGGATTACAGCTCCACCCAGGTGTTTTATACCTCAAAGGACGGCACCAAAGTGCCTATGATCATTACCCATAAAAAGGGGGTTGAATTAAACGGCAAAAATCCCACTATTTTATACGGATATGGTGGCTTTAATATAAGCCTTACCCCTTCTTTCAGTATCGTTAATGCCGTTTGGATGGAACAGGGAGGTATATATGCCGTACCCAATTTACGTGGTGGTGGTGAATACGGTAAAAAGTGGCATATTGCCGGAACCAAAATGCAAAAGCAAAATGTTTTTGATGATTTTATCGCTGCAGCAGAGTACCTCATTGAAAACAAGTATACCTCAAAAGAATACCTTGCTATCCGGGGAGGATCTAATGGGGGTCTTCTGGTCGGCGCGACCATGACACAACGCCCGGATTTAATGCAAGTAGCACTCCCCGCTGTTGGCGTCTTGGATATGCTGCGGTATCATACCTTCACCGCTGGTGCAGGATGGGCGTATGATTACGGTACGGCGGAAGAAAGCGAGGAAATGTTTGAATACCTAAAAGGCTATTCTCCCGTCCACAATGTAAAAAACGGAACAGCATACCCTGCTACTTTGGTTACTACGGGAGATCATGACGATAGGGTGGTCCCCGCACACAGCTTCAAATTTGCCGCCGAGCTACAGGAAAAACAAAGCGGTGATAATCCCACGCTAATCCGGATTGAAACCAAAGCGGGCCATGGGGCCGGGACTCCTGTCAGCAAGACCATTGAACAATATGCAGATATCTTTGGATTTACCCTGTACAACATGGGGTATGACGAATTGCCCAACCTGGCCGTAGTAAAATCATTCAAAGATTAAAAACGGTATAAACCCTTTGGAAAATCCGTTTCTTTTTGAAGCGGATTTTTCTTTTCATTATAGATGTTAGAGGTCGATTCAATTTCCTGCGCGTATCATAACTCTCCTGTATTGGAACACATTTCCTTTGAACTGCCCCAGGGAGAACATCTTGCACTACTTGGTGAGAGTGGTTCAGGGAAAAGTACGCTGCTAAAAGCCATTTACGGCAAGCTCAATATTCAAAAAGGGACCATCCATTGGGCGGATAAAAAGGTCCTGGGGCCTAATTATAACCTCATCCCCGGGGAGAGTTATATGAAATATGTTGCCCAGGATCTGGAATTGATGCCGTACACCACTGTTTCTGAAAATGTTGGGCAACATTTGTCCGTATTTCATCAGGAGGAACATCACGCCAGGATTACCGAACTGTTGGAAATCATTGAAATGCAAGATTACGCTCATGTAAAGGTCAGCAACTTAAGTGGTGGTCAGAAACAAAGAGTGGCCATAGCAAAAGCCCTGGCACAAGAACCCGAGCTATTGCTTTTGGACGAACCTTTTAGCAATATTGACCAATTCAAGAAAAACACGCTAAGGCAATCCCTATTCCCTTATTTAAAGGAAAAAGGAATCACCGTTATCAATGCCACACATGACCCTGAAGATGTGTTACCCTTTGCCGGAATGGGCTTGATCATTAAAAGTGGGAAAAAGGAAGATTTTGGATATATACACGACCTTTATCGACATCCCAAAAATTTATATGTAGCTTCCCTTTTTGGAGATGCCAATAGCATTCCACTTCATTTTCTGGATCCCAACTTTTTTATAGACAAGCCCCTAATTGTTTATCCTCATGAACTTGCCGTGGCCCCGCAGGCACCACTTGTGGTATCGGTCAGGGAAAGCTTTTTTAAAGGAGGATTTTATCTTATAAAAGCAATTCATGAGACCGATTTACCTATTTGGTTCCAGCACTTTAACCCCATACTACCGGGAACCCAAGTTGCCCTAAAGGTAGCCGCAAAAACGCTGTGGGATAGAATTAAAAAGCATAATGGATAAGGAAAGGGTACTTAGCGAACTAAAGTTTAAGGCCCTTAGAAGTAGTGGCCCCGGAGGGCAGCATGTAAATAAAGTTTCCAGCAAGGTGGAGTTGCTATTTGATGTAGGCGCTTCTGCCGGATTGACCGATATGGAGAAAGAACGTATCCTGAAGAAAATGGGTGGCAGGTTGAATAAACAACACCTCCTGCTGCTCCAGTGCGATGAAACCCGAAGCCAACATAAGAACAAGGAAATTGTGGTTAAACGTTTCCTGGAGTTGATAACAAAGGCTTTACAGGTTGCCAAAAAGCGAAAACCTACAAAGCCTTCAAAATCCTCTGTTGAAAAAAGATTAAATGCTAAGAAAATAGTTTCCCGGAAAAAGTCAAGCCGAAAACCTCCTGATCTTGATTAACCCATTTCAGGCACCTCATAAAAGTATTGGGCCTTTTTAATTTTTCCGTCCTCCACCTGGTACATGCAGAGCTCTTCAAAAGCCCATCTGCCGCCTTCCTTAAAAGTGGCATCCATAGACATGGGCACCACAAAATGGTTAGCAGCTACCATGGGGTCCCCTACAGAGCCTCCATGAATTTCTACAATACCATCTGCCCATTGTAAGTAGGCATTCCAGATGTTTTCTTTGCCCTTGGTCACCTTTTCCCCGGGCATACCGTCCATTTCGATACTTTCGGCATCGTCGGAATAAAGATTGTAGGCTTCCTCATACTTTTTTTCGCGACACAGGGTGACCAACCTGTCCGCAACTTCTTGTGTACTCATACGTGTTTATTTAAAGGGTTAATAGCTTAAAGGTAGCAAAGATTGCTCCTGAAGTTTTTAAAGAAAGGTTAAATGAGAAGACGGAATTACCAAATCCTAGTTATCTGATGTTCTTGATTATTTAAGGTAATACAATCCCCTACTTTTTTCCCTAAAAGAAGTTGTGCCAGAGGTGTAGCTAAAGAGATACAGAAAATCTCGGAGCTATCCACTTTACATTTTCCGGCAGAAATCGCAATAAAATAGATAGCACTGTCCGTTGCTACCAGGCTTCCCATTGTTATGGTCTCCCCGTTGTTTTTGAACGTCACTTTTTGAAGTGCCATTTTCATCTTTTCTGCTTCATACAACTGCCTTCCCAATTTCTCCCGTTCCAATTGCAACATCGCCCTGCCGGTTTCATGTTTGTCCCCTGCAGTACGCTTTGATTCCGAATTCAGGGATTCCCGAATCATAACAATTTGCTGTTGGATCATTTGGATCTTATCCTCCACAAACCTCTGGCAGAATGCATATGCTTTGTCTTTCATAGACCCCGCTAAAACAATAAGGTGAACGTGGTTTCGACTTCCGGAATGGAAAACATTTTAAGATTTCCCCCATGGCGCTGCATGATCTGCCTGGATAGGCTGAGTCCTATCCCGGTACCTGTTTCCTTTGTGGTGAAAAATGGAACAAATATTTCATCCGCTAAGTTATCCGGTATGCCAGGGCCATTATCCTTAACCCTAATAAATTTTCGATCATTCTGATCCGTTGATGCGGTAATTTCAACACGGCCGTTTTCCGTATCCTTCAAAGATTGAATAGCATTTTTTACTAGGTTGATGAGCACTTGTGTCAATTGCTTCTCATCAACAAAAATCTCCAGATCCTCAGGTTCACATCTCCACATAATTTGAGGGGAATTCTCTGAGTCTATCACCATAAGCACCTTAACTTTATCCAACAGGTTTTTGACCCCAACGATTTTCCTATCCGGTTTAGGCACATTCAAAAAACTTCTGTAGGACTGCACAAAATCCATTAGATCATTGCCCTGTTTTTTTATCACTTCCAATCCCTTTGCCGCGCTCAAAATCTTTTCCTTATCCAGTTGTTCTACAACTTCCCCGTTTTTAGTGTGATAATACTTAAGAATAGCCTCCGAAATTGAGGTTATAGGGGTAATGGTATTCATAATCTCATGGGTTAATACCCGAATTAAACGTACCCAGGAATCCGTCTCTTTAACATCCAATTCTTCTTTAATGTCCTGAACCACTACCAATAACAAAGACTTTTCATCCAGAACAATTGCCGTAGATTTAAGCGCTAACTGGATCTGTTCCCGCTCATTGGCCAACTGGAATAGTTTTCTTTCAAAAGGGCGGAATACCCGAAATATTTCATACAGGTTTTCATCAATTTGCCGCAATTGTTTAATATGGTTCAAAGGCCGGTAATTCAAGATTCGCTCCAGTGTTGGATTGGAGAAGAGAATATGTCCCTTTTCGTTATAGGTCATAATACCAATCTTCGCCTGCTTCATGATCTCCTGATAGTACCTTTCCCGAATCTGCAGTTGAAGATGAACTTCCTGGATAAGGCCATTCACCCTGTTTAAACTTCTGTTTAGCTCCTTGAAAGACTTTATGGAAACTCTTTCGGGGAACCTTAAGGTGAAGTCCTCATTTTTAATCGCATCAAAGAAATAGGCTATTTTTCGGTTGGTGCTATTGATAAAAGTAATGAGGGAATACACCTGCATCACCAACAATAACAGGGCAAAGGAAAACAAAATGTACCATGTCTTTACTGCAGCAAATCCCAGTAGCACAGAGGTAGCGGTAAGCAATACTACCTGAACAATCAAACGGATATAAAAATTCCTGCTTGCCACTATTTTTTGAATCTTTTTAGTTTATTGTACAGTGTTTGTCGCGATACTCCTAATTGTTCTGCGGCGGCAGTATAATTTCCCTCATGTAGTGCCAGGGCTTTGGTAATCATATGATATTCCATTTCATCCAGGGTAACCATCTCAGTTGCCAGAGATTGAATAGGTTTGGCATGAAAGGGAAAATCGGTGGGCTTTAAGACATTTCCTTCCGAAAGGATTACGGCGCGTTCCATGGTGTGTTGTAACTCTCTTATATTTCCGGGCCATGAATACTCTATCATTTTTTCCAAGGCAGGATTATTAATCCGCAGTCCGGGTTTGTCATACTTTTGGCCATACCGCTTTAAGAAGTATTCGGCAAGCAACAAAATATCCCCTTCACGTTCCCGAAGCGGTGGTACCTCTATATGGATTGTATTTATCCGATACAACAGATCTTCCCGAAACAGCCCATCCGCTACCATTTGTTCCAAATTACAGTTAGTAGCACATATCAAACGGATATCCACCTGAACAAGGGTATTTGAACCTACCCTGACCACAGCCTTGTTTTGAATGGCCGATAAGAGTTTGGCCTGCATGGGTAGGGAAAGATTTCCGATCTCATCCAAAAAAAGCGACCCCCGGTTCGCGGCCTCAAATTTCCCTGCCCTGTCTTCCTTGGCATCGGTAAAAGCCCCTTTCAAATGCCCAAAGAGCTCGCTTTCAAACAGGTTCTCCGCTATAGCCCCCATATCTACCCCAATGAACACTTCGTTCTTCCTGCCCGATAAGCGATGTAGTTCCCGCGCAATTAATTCTTTCCCGGTCCCGTTCTCCCCGGTAATTAAAACGTTCACATCGGTCTTTGCTACCTTTCGCACCAAATTCAATACCGAGCTAATGGCCTTTGAGTTGCCGATAATATAGTTTTTATCCTCATTAATGACCTGCTTCAAATTGCTTTCCTGCTTACGGAGCTGATTGATCTCTTGCTTTGATCTTCGGAGTTCATAGGCCGATCGTACGGTTGCCAGCAACCGTTCGTTGTTCCAGGGCTTTAGTATGAAATCAGCTGCACCTTGTTTTAATGCCTTTACTGCTAAGTCAACAGCGCCATATGCCGTCATCATAATCACCGAGGTGTTCGGTGATTTTTTCTTGATCTCGTTCAACCAGAATAAGCCTTCATTTCCGGAATTTACCCCCGCAGAAAAATTCATATCCAAAAGCACAATGTCCACCTCATTCATCTTGGCATAAGAGGAGATCTGGTTGGGATTTGAAAGCGTTTGGACATTTTGATATTCGAACTGTAGCAAAATCTCCAAAGCACTCAACACACTTTTATTGTCATCTATGATTAGAATCCTGGCGTTAACCATGCTTTCTTTTTTGATAAAACTACACTTTCATGCATATGACTCCTTCAATGTGTTAAATAATTTTACACTTTTTGTACAAAATTTTTACACCTTGGCTTTCCGTGTGAATTAGCAAAAACCCTAAGCATTTGTTTTACAACTATTTAGTTTTGTGGCACGGTCATGGCTAATTTTTTGGCACAGTATATGGCTATGCAATTAAAAAAACATTTTTTTCCGCTACTGCTATTAATTACAGTAACCGTTTCCTCTCAGAAAATCTGGACCCTGGATGAGTGTATTGCTTATGCTATAGAGCACAATCTGCAACTCAACGATTTTGACTTTAACACCCAGTCCAACAAGGAAACCTATCGGCAATCCGTAAGGAATTTGTTGCCTGTTGTAAGTGGTTCCGCAGATTACTCCATCAATTTTGGTCGATCTATCAACCCGGAAGACAACAGCTTTGTGAATACGGAATTTTTCTCTAACAATTATAATTTGAATTCGTCTTTCGATCTTTTCCAGGGCTTTCAAAAGATCAACAATATCAAAGCCTCGAAATTTCTCTACAAAGCCGCAAAAGAAGAAAGCCTGCAACAAAAGTACCTGTTGGCCTTTAGTGTAATGTCTGCCTACTATGATATTCAATTCATAGAAGGGCTTATCGTAATATCGGAAGAACAGGTAGCCATCTCCCAGACCAACTACGACCTGGTAAAAAAACAGGTGGAATTGGGGTTAATGGCCGGAGCAGACCTTTATGAAGCAGAATCGCTGTTGCTGGCCGATAAGCTATTGCTTACCCAGAATGAAAATCGGTTAAAAGCCGCTAAACTCACCTTACTACAGGCCATGAACGTTGTAGGACAAAGCGATATTTCCGTTCAACCGGAATTGGTCTCCACCGAAACGGGTATCTCCTGGGAAACCATGGTTTCGGATTCCATCTTTGTTAAAGCAAAAGGCTTTATGCCTTCCGTTAAGGCACAGGAGTATCGGGTAAAAGCGGCAAAGAAACAGTTGGCGGCTACCCGAGGTAGTTTATATCCTTCTTTAACGCTACAAGGTGGTATTGGGACAGGTTATTTTGAAACGATTACAGATACTTTAGGGGTTACTATCCCATTCCGGGATCAAATTCGGGACAACACCTTTCGATTTATTGGAGCCAGGCTTGACATGCCCATTTTTAATGGTTGGGCTTCGCGTTCAAGAGTGAAACAACAAAAAATAGCGGTTGAGCGAGCCAAAAACAACGAACGCATACAGGAGCAGGAATTGTTTCAAATTATACAACAACTGGTACAGGAAAACGATGCCTTACGCGCAGAAACCCAACAAACCCAAAAGGGTGTGGTAGCACAAGAAATTGCATTTTCCATTGCCCGGAGACGCTATGAAAAAGGGTTGATTAATGCTATTGAACTGGGGCAGGCAAAAAATCTTTTTGCAACAGCTCAAAACCAGAATTTGCAGGCGCAATTACGATTGCGGGTAAATATCAGTACGCTGGATTTTTACAGAGGCCTGCCCATATTTAATATTAACTAAACATGGATATACAGTTAGAAAAGAAAAAAGGATTACGCCCAAAACACTATGGTTATATTGCATTGGGGGTACTATTGCTCTTTGTGGGGTGGAAACTGGTTTTTGCCTCATCTGTGTCTACTTTTAGAACAGAAAAGGAAAAGCTTTCCATTGCGGCGGTAGTCGATGGAAAATTTGACGACTACATTACCATAAACGGTAACGTAGCCCCTATTACTACCATTTACATGGATGCCTATGAGGGCGGAAGAGTGACGGAAAAGTTGATAGAGGAGGGGGCCATGGTTAAAGAAGGGGATATTATCCTAAGGTTAGAGAACAGTGTGCTCTACGAACAAATCCTGCAAAGCGAAAGTAACCTCGCCCTGAAACAGAATGATTTGCGCTCCACGCGTCTAAACTTCGATTCGCGCCAGGTCGATGGTCGTCGGAATTTAGCTACTGCAGAAAACGACCTGAAGCGCACCAAGCGAAATTACGAACAGAACAAAGCACTTTTTGAGGAAGAGCTCATCTCTCAAGAAACCTACCTTCTGGCTAAGGAAAACTATGAATTATCACAAAAACAGTACGAAATTGTAAAATTACAGACCGAACAGGACGATGCCTTAAGGGAGACCTCTTTAGCGGGGCTGGACACGGATCTGGAGCGTATGAAAAAGACGCTGGCCATGGTGTATGAACGCCTGGACCATTTAAATGTCAGAGCACCTGCCAATGGACAGCTCGGGTTTTTAGATGCAGAAATCGGGCAAAATATTGGACAAGGCCAACGGATCGGACAAATTAACGTACTCACGGATTTCAAGATTGAAGCGGCCATTGACGAACATTATATTGACCGGGTAAAACGCGATTTAACCGCCGTTTTGGAAAGAAACGATTCCATTTACCCGCTTCGTGTTCGTAAAGTGTATCCGGAAGTACGTAATGGCAGGTTTCGCGTAGATCTGGTATTCACTGAAAACAAACCGGCCACCATCCGCACCGGACAAACCTATAACATCAGGCTGCAACTGGGCGCTTCTAATGATGCCCTGTTACTGCCAAAAGGCGGCTTCTTTCAAAGCACGGGGGGCCAGTGGGTGTTTGTGGTAAATTCCAACGGGAGCGAAGCCCTTAAACGCAACATCCGAATAGGAAAACAAAACTCCAGATATTACGAAATCCTGGATGGGCTACAGCCCGGTGAACAAGTAATAACCTCCAACTATGACAGCTTTGGAGAAGCAGAACGAATAGTCTTAAAATAAATCATCAAAAATGATACAGATCAAAAACCTAAAAAAGAGTTTTAGAACCGAAGAAGTAGAAACTTTAGCCTTAAACAAGGTAAACCTTACCGTAGAACAAGGAGAATTTGTGGCGGTGATGGGCCCTTCAGGTTGTGGAAAATCTACCCTGTTAAACATCATTGGCATGCTGGATAACCCTACGGACGGCAGCTACAATTTCGCGGGCCATGAGGTAGCAGGACTACGGGAGAGCCAACGTACGCAATTGCGCAAAGGGAATTTGGGTTTTGTATTTCAGAGTTTCAATCTAATTGATGAGTTAACGGTTTATGAAAATGTAGAGCTTCCCCTGATCTATTTGAAAATGGGTAAAAAGGAGCGAAAAGAAAAGGTAATGGCCGTTTTGGAACGCATGAAAATTGCCCACCGTCAAAAACATTTTCCCCAACAACTTTCCGGAGGGCAGCAGCAACGTGTGGCGATATCCCGGGCTGTGGTCACCACTCCCAAATTGATCCTTGCGGATGAGCCTACCGGAAACCTGGATTCCAAAAACGGAATTGAAGTAATGAACTTGTTGACGGAATTAAACCAGGAGGGCACCACTATTATTATGGTAACACACTCAGACAGGGACTCGCATTATGCGCACCGTATCGTCAACTTGTTTGACGGACAAATCGTAACAGAAAGTCAAAACAGAGCTATTGGGGCAATGGTATAGAAGGGTTTATTCATCAATCAAAAAACAATCATGAAAAAAAACGCAGTATTTCCAATGGCATTGATGCTCTTAACTACGCTGTTAAGCGAATTATATGCACAACTCGAAACCAGGACCGTAAAATCCTTTGAAAAGGTAATAGTCAGCCCTCATATTGAGGTGGCCTTTGAGGAAGGCGGATTGGAACAGGTAACTATTGAGGACGCTGATATCCCTTTAGAAAAGATCAAAATTGAGGTCAACGGAAAAACACTGCGTATATACCTGGAGGATGCCAAATTCCTGACTAAAAACAGGAAGTATAAATCGGAATATGGAAAAACCAAGCGCCCTATTTACCAGGGTACCGAAGCTACTGTTTTGGTACACTACAAGACCCTGAAACGGTTGTCTGTTAGAGGGGAGCAGCAAATTACTTTAAACAGTCCTATTGTCCAGCAAAAGTTCCGGTTAGTCCTTTACGGTGAATCTGAGGTAATATTTAGCAAAGTAGCCGTAAACAAATTGCGGACCACGATCTACGGCGAAAGCAAATTAGAGGTTAAATCAGGAACAATAGCAAAGCAAAAATATCTGGCGTACGGGGAAAGCCGGGTAAATACCCTGGGGGCCTCTAACGATATCACCAGAATAACGGCCTATGGGGAGAGTGACTTTAAAGTAAATGTGCGAGATAAAATCAAACTCTCGGCATTTGGCGAAGCATTGGTCCGGTATGAAGGGAGCCCCAATATCAATCGAGGTATTGTTATTGGCAAGGCAAGGATCAAAAGACTATAGCTACCATCAAAAAACGGGGACATCATGTTGAAGAACTATATCAAAATAGCCTGGCGTAACTTATGGAAGAACAAAGGATATTCTGCGATTAATATTGGTGGGCTTGCCATTGGGTTAGCCTGCTTTTTATTGATCGCCATTTTTATCGCCAATGAGCTCTCCTATGATAATTACCATGAGAAAGGAGATAACATTTATCGTGTCATCCACCACAGAGATGCTGATGATCCCAACGATACCTGGGTTTGGGGAAATGCTCCGGTAGGAGCTGCTTTAAAGTCAGACTTCCCGGAAGTAATAGAAAAGGTCCAGTTCTCCGGGCGTTCGGATATCTTGTTGAACTATGAAACCGTCTCCTTTCAAGAAAGCGAATGCTTCTATGCAGACGCCTCTGTATTTGGGGTATTCAGTTGGCCGCTGATTTACGGCGATGCGAAAACTGCTTTGGAAGCACCCTATTCCATAGTACTTACCGAAACCACGGCTAAAAAATACTTCGGCAACCAAAATCCTGTAGGAAAAACACTAGAAGGCATTGGTGGCCGTGCAGCTGACGGGACATATACAGTTACCGGAGTTATGCGAGACGTCCCACAAAACTCTCATTTCAAGTTTGATGTCCTGATGTCTATGAGCAGTTTTTATCAAAGTAGACCGGGGATTTTTGAGGTCTGGGGCTATGTGGATTTTTATACCTACCTATTAGTTAGTAACAACTTTGACCAGAAAATCCTGGAATCTAAAATTCCTGCTTTTCTAGATCGTCACGTTGATCCGGAAACAAGGGAGAATTACTTTTACAGTTTTTCACTAGAACCTTTAAAAAGGGCATATCTCTATTCTAAAGCCGACCGTCAGCCAGGAGTTACCGGTAGCCTCAACAACTTATACATCTTTGCCATAATTGGGGTTTTCATTTTAGTGATCGCGAGTATCAATTTTATGAATCTGGCCACTGCAAGGTCTTTGGAAAGAGCTAAAGAAGTGGGCGTACGAAAAGTGATTGGCGCCAACCGAAAGGGCCTTATTTCCCAATTCTTTGGCGAATCCATTGTCCTGGTTCTATTGGCAGCATTATTCGGCCTTCTATTCGTATTCGTCGCACTACCCTGGATAGGAAACCTCACTGGAAAGGAATTTAACCTGAGAACTATTTTTACGCCTTCCATGCTACTACTCTATTTTGGAGCTGCTATACTAACGGCATTCCTATCCGGGAGCTATCCCGCTATTGTACTATCCGGATTTAAACCAGCGAGTGTCCTTAAAGGAATCTTTAAAACCTCCCAGCAAGGGGTTAACTTAAGAAAAGGATTGGTCATCTTTCAATTTAGTCTGTCCATCGCATTAATTGCCAGCACCGTTGTGGTCTACCATCAACTGGGATTCATGCTCAACAAGGATTTGGGATTCGATAGAGAGCGGCAACTCATCTTGGATTTCAATTGGGATGGTGAAGTTCTAAACAACGTTGAAACTATTAAAAGTGAGTTCCTCAACCTCCCTGATATTACTTCCATATCACTATCCCGGACGGTGCCAGGCAGTCATTTCCCCGCTGCAGGAACAGACATAGAAACCTTTGAAGGCGAAATGAAAAACTTTTCTCCGTATATCTATGAAGTAGATCGTGATTTTATCCCTCATTACAACATGGAAATGGTAGCGGGAAGGGCCTTTTCAAAGGACTTTCCTACCGATAGCATAGCTGCGCTGGTAGTAAATGAAGCTGCCGTTAAAGAATTTGGGTATTCCGATCCTCATCAAATCATTGGTAAAAGGTTTCAACAATGGGGTAGAGAGGGTGCCATCATTGGAGTGGTAAAAGACTTCAATTATTTGTCGCTACATCAAAAAGTGGCTCCCTTAACCTTACGGCAAGTACCCTATGGCCGATATCTTTCTCTGAAGGTCAAATCTGATAATTACTACACAACCATTGAAGCCGTGCAACAAAAATGGGCTGAACTTGCTTCTCATCGACCCTTCTTGTATACCTTTTTAGATACCTCTTTTAATGAACAGTATGTGGCAGATATTCGATTTAAGAACCTTTTCACTGTTTTCTCTTTCCTGGCCATTTTTATTGCCTGTTTAGGGCTCTTAGGGTTGGCCACATACAGTGCCATGCAGCGCACCAAAGAAATCGGTATCCGAAAGGTATTAGGGGCAGGCATCACTAACATTGTGACCTTGTTGTCCAAGGACTTTGTTAAGTTGGTTTGTATTGCTATTCTCATTGCTACTCCTTTTTCGTGGTACGCTATGAGTGAATGGCTTAGTGAATATGCCTACAAAATCGACGTGCAATGGTGGGTATTTGCCCTGTCAGGAATCATGGCACTGACTATTGCCCTATTAACGGTAAGCTTCCATGCTATTAAATCCGCCAATGCCAATCCGGTAAAAAGTTTACGAACAGAGTAAATCATCAAATCAGTCAAGAATCAATGTCATGTTAAAAAATCATCTTAAAACTGCTTGGAGAAGTTTAAAAAAGCAATCCTTTTTCACCTTGCTCAATACCTTCGGACTTGCTATTGGCATGGCCGGATGTATACTTATTTCATTGTATATCCATGACGAACTTAGTTTTGATACCATGTTTGCCGATGCCAGCCGGATACATCGAATAAACGTTGATGTAAAGTTTGGCGGTACGGAAAGTGTCATGACCGAGGTTTCTGCTCCAATGGCAGCTGCTCTGGAAGCTGATTTTCCACAGGTAGAACTAGCGACAAGATTCAATCCTATCGGCACCACCTTAATACGAAAAAGCGAGGCCACACAAAATGCCAAGGAGGATAATGCCACTTTCGTAGATGCCTCTTTCTTTGAAATGTTCGGGTTGGCTATTTCATCCGGTGATATCAACACCGCACTGGAGGAATCCAACACCCTGATTCTTACTGAAACCGCGGCCCGCAAGCACTTTGGAAGCTCAAAAGCCATTGGACAAACCCTTTTACTCAACAATACGGATACCTATACGGTTACCGGTATTATACCGGATATGCCCAAAAATTCCTTTTTGCGCGATTATAGTGTATTTATAGCCATGACCGGTTTGGAAGATGCCCAAACCGATGAGTGGACCAGTCATAACTATGCTACCTTTATTAAACTTGCCCCCAACGCCGATATCCAGGATTTTCAAACACCATTGCAGGGCATGATGGGGAAATACGTCATCCCCTATGCTCAAAGGTTTTTCCCCGGAATTACTGAGGAAGCATTTTTGGCTTCAGGCAACCATTTAAAATTCAACACCATCCCTTTGACCGATATACATTTATATTCCGATTTAGAGGCTGAGATGAGTGCCAATAGCAGCATCCAAAACATCTATATCCTTAGTTTTATTGGGCTATTCTTAATTGTTCTCGCCAGTGTCAATTTCATGAACCTCTCCACCGCATACTCACTAAAAAGAAGCAAGGAAGTAGGTATTAGAAAAACACTGGGTTCTTCAAAAATTGCGCTTCTGAGACAGTTTTTAATGGAGTCGGGGCTTATCACCTTTCTGTCGCTTCTTGTGGCTATACTACTGGCATTTTTAACCCTGCCCCTGTTCAACAGTCTTGCGGGCAAGACCATTGAGATTCCCTTTTCCAATCCGTTTTTTTGGTTACTCCTGATTATCTCTGCAGTGGTTTTAGGGTTATTTTCCGGCTGGTATCCTGCATTTTTCATGTCGCGTTTTATGCCGGTGGCCGTACTGAAAGGCTCCGGAGAAAAGGGTGTAGGGGGCGGCAAGATCAGAAACTCATTGGTGGTCTTTCAGTTTTCGGTTTCCATTTTGTTGATCATTAGCACAGTAGTGGTGTACCAACAACTGAGCTATATCCAAAGTAAAGATCTGGGTTTCACCAAGGATCAGATTTTAATAGTGGAAGACGCCTTTGCCGCCGGGGATCAATTGCAGTCGTTTAAACAAGAGGTAAACCAACTGGCACAGGTAAAAAACGTATCGGTTTCCGGATTTTTGCCCACACCCTCATTCAGAAGCAATACCAGCTTTGTCAAAGAAGGTCTTTCAAGCCAGGAAAACGCCATTAACATGCAAATCTGGAATGTGGATCACGATTATCTCTCCACCCTGGATATTGAAGTATTGGCGGGACGGGATTTTAACAGGCAATTTGCTGCAGACTCTACGGCCATGATACTCAATGAAGCGGCTGTTTCCATATTGGGCATAACTCCTAAAGAGGCTCTTGGGTTGCGGTTATCAAGGGATATTGGCGTAGAGAATCCTCAATTTCTAACCGTAGTGGGTGTCATTAAAGATTTTCATTATGAATCCCTTAGACGGGATATTGGG
>JANQSA010000014.1 GCA_028284285.1 Croceivirga sp. | reverse complement strand
ACAAAAAAAGGTCTTCAAAAGTTGTGAAGTATTTTTAAGGCATGCATGAAAAGTAGAGAGTCCCCGATGAGGGCACTAAAAAAAATAATAAACTCGGGGAGGCTCCGCCCCTACCCTTTCAACCTCGTTCCTAGGGCTTTTCTCCGTCGAGGAGAGGATGGGCGGAGAAAAGCCCTGGGAACGAGGTTGCCTACCCTTTCATATACCTGAAGCGTGAAAAAGGTACCCCTTTTGGGTGGAGCCTCCCCGTATAGGCCATTATAGGGAGTGCGCTTCCCCTGGGATAGAGCCTTAAATATTAATGATTTTAGATTGTAACAACAGGAGTCAACGACGATTGTTCTTTAGGAGGGGCATTTGACAGACAAATCCGACGATAGGGTAGGGCATTTGTACACCATTTTGGCTCGAGCAGGTGGGAATTTGAACGATCCAATTTTCAAAAGTTCAAATACACCGGGTTTGCCCGGGGGGGAAGGGATGTTGAAGTTTCGAGTTGATCGGCGCATGCCATGTCAAGAAGCGGTTGTTTCTTATAACTGGATTACAGATAAAATAGTTTTTGGCGCTATTTTTTTCAACTTGTGTGGTACATACAAAAACAATTATTCCCGGGGGGGGTACCATATAAAAAGGACGGGGGTGCTCGTCGGAAATTTTGAAAAGAGCCCCTAAGAGGTACCAAGATCCTGTCTTCTGGGCGTGGCTCGATATTTTTTTATCACTCCTTAGAGGTACCAGTTAAAGTAAACATTAGTTATTTGTCCAATGTCTCCTGTCATAATTTTTCGGCCCAACACTCTAAAAGGTACCGCTAAGGCTCCCGCTGTGGACCTTTTGAGGCTGAACACCCTAAGAGGTACCAAAACCACTTTTTTAACCCCTAAAAAGGTACGACGAACACCCCCCTGGGCAATTATTTCACCTCAATGTCGGTGAAAGTGGTGGATATATCCACCACTATTCACCTCCACCTCAGTGAATAATTGTTAAATGTAACTACTATGTGGTCACGACTTGAGTTTCTGAAATTTGAACTCCATTTCTGATATATCAGTGGTTGTATTGATCTACTTTTCTCGGGTTTGTACCAAGAATGACGTCACCGATTGGAAGGGCGATATGCAATGTGGGAAGTGAAGTTCTCTTCATTGCGTGAGCATAATCAACATAAGGGAAACAAGATGTCCTCAGTATTGTCAAATGCCTTGGTGGTTCTTATCATTATTTCTTTCCGTTTTCCTGTGATCTTCGGTTGGTGCGATAGATACTCGAGTTACTGCGACTCATACAAAGTCTGTTGTAGACATCAGTGTGTTT
>JANQSA010000006.1 GCA_028284285.1 Croceivirga sp. | reverse complement strand
ACTACCACCATTCATATAACTGTAATCCAATGACAAATAACCGTTCTTGGTAATGTCCTTGGTCAGATGACTTTCCAAAGTAAACAGCCCACTTTGTTCTACTTCCTGACCTTGGAAATCATTGTTCTTACCAATAATCGTATAGGCCGGAAAAACTTCAAAAGTCATACTCTTTCCCGTTATCCAAGGTCCAATTCGTTGAATAAATGGCAATCCAAGTTTTAGCTTAAACTGGTTACTTCCAATGTTAACAGGGTTCTCGGAATCGTATTGACCTGTGGGGAAAGTGATACCAGCTTGCAGATATAATAAAGAAGGGCTTTCATGTCTTACAAAGTCCTTGATCATAAGCTCCTCCGCTCCAATTAAGTTGATTGTATTCAACCAGGTTAAATCGCCAAAACCATGTTGGAAGACTGAGGATGAAGTTGCCCCAGGGCCCAACGGATCAACGTTAAGAGTCGCTGTGATGTTACCAGCAGGAACGATAAGATTTGAGAAAAACGTTCTGCCCAAAACAGGTTGACTTCTATTATAAGTGAGCATATAAAGATTGTTATCAACTATCGTTCCTGGGGTAACAAAACTTAGGTTGTTGATGGAAGCATTGATTTTGGCATTGATAAAGTGCGCACTCAAAATATTCAGCTTCTTCGGGGCCGCCAGGTATGTTCTTGGCCCGTCAAGTTGTGCTTGGGCTGGCCCAAACATGAACAATGCTACTAAAGTGATATATAAATATTTCATGATTATTTTTTAAAATGTGGATGTGTTATTGTTTATCATCGATTTCAGGTACTGTCTCTGAACCTCTCGCAAAGTGCGGATCGTAGAATTCTGGCCTTGGTGGTAGTTTGTCCTCCAAACCATCATAAATTGAGTTACTGGGTGCAATTACATTATTGACGGTCTTATATTCTTCCCAATGTGCAATAAGCTCTTGGAGCTTTACGGGATTAGATTCTGCCAAATTATGGCGCTCACCAGCGTCATCATCAAGATTGTAAAGTTCCCAATCTCCGTTGCCGTATGGGACAACCATGCTGACAAGCTTCCAAGGACCTTTTCTAATGGCCTTACAGTTCCAAAGCTCCACTCCTATATAATCAGAATTGGTTCTTGGCGACTTTTCCTGACCATGGATTGTTGCAGCCCAGGATTTACCTTGCATTGGAAGGGTTGGTTTTCCCTTGAAGGTTGTAGGGGGAGTAATTCCAGCAAGTTCCAAGAAAGTAGGAGCAATATCTTTAACTTGCATTAGGGCCTCCTTATTTATTTGTCCCGCATTGGTTTTTTCAGGTGTTACCACAATCAATGGGGAACGAATCCCTCCTTCATAGGTAGTATATTTAGTTCCATTGAAAGGAGCTGCTGAGACTTGTGCCCATGAGGGTCCGTAAGCGGTCCAAGAACCTTTTCTACCCCAATTTTCATGACCGTGATTGTAGGTCTTGGCCATCCAATTTGCCTTATTAGTAGCTGGATATTTCTTATATGTCTCAGATTTTTGAGCAACATCTGGACCGTTGTCCGAAAAGAAAACGATATAGGTGTTTTCTCTTAAATTGTTGTTCTCTAGGTATTTGATTAGCCTGCCAATTTCCATATCCATATAATCAAGGACCGCAGCAAATACTTCCATTTTCCTTGCGGTAACGACTTGCGCCAAAGGTTTTAACTTATCAAACCCAGGTACGTACCATAGTCTTTCTCCCAATTCGGTTTTTTCTGATAGGATGCCCATCTCTACCATACGCTCAAGACGTTCATCTCGTAATACATCCCAACCTTTATCAAAAACTCCTTGATATTTTCTTAACCATTTATTGGGTACCGCCAATGGGTCATGAGGGGCCTGGTGCGCCAAATACGCAAAGAAGGGTTTCCCATCACCTTTGTTGGAGTCGATATAACTAATTATCTTATCGGTGAAAGTGGTTGTTGCATAATAGTTTTTCGGTAATTCTTCAAGATATTCACCATCTTCAGAAAAATGATTTTTGTCTATATGATCATCCATTGCCTTAAAGTCAAAATAGCTACCTGCTCCAGAAAGCATTGAGAATGATCTTTCAAATCCACGTGCACGGGGAAGATACTCTTT
>JANQSA010000079.1 GCA_028284285.1 Croceivirga sp. | reverse complement strand
GATGGAAACAGCAGTAAAAACAAAATGGAATTTAGATGCGGCCCACTCTGAGATTGGGTTTAAAGTAAAGCATATGATGATCTCTACGGTAACCGGACACTTTGAAAGTTTCAATGCCACAGTTATCGCGGAAACGGATGATTTCAAAAATGCCAAATTTGATTTTAAGGCCGCTATTGCAAGCATTACTACCAAGAATGCGGATCGTGACAATCACCTGAAATCAAATGATTTCTTTAATGCAGAGGAGTATCCTGAAATGACGTTTACCTCAACCGCTTTTGACGGGGGTAAAATGACAGGGGATTTGACCATCCGGGATATAACGAAAAGCATTGTTTTGGATGTGGATTTCAATGGAATAGCGGTAGACCCGTATGGACAAACCAAAGCTGGTTTTGAAATTACAGGAGCGATCAACCGGAAGGATTTTGGTCTGGCCTGGAGTGCGGTTACCGAAGCGGGTAACGTAGTTGTTGGCGAGCAGGTAAAATTGGTCGTTGACCTACAGTTCATTCAAGAATAATGTAATACTAAAACGGGCAGTCCGGGATTGCCCGTTTTTTAGAAGAAAGGCCAATAAAAATGAAGATTTTAAAACTGTTTCTGACAAATTCTATTACCACCTCCTATACTGATACACGTCTGGGATTGGGTTTGTTGTTCTTGAGGTTTTTTGGAGCTTTTGCACTGTTGAGGACCCATGGATGGCCAAAGTTGATGGATTTGGAGGGAACCATGGCTCACATTCCGGATCCCATGGGCTTGGGGCAGACATTTTCTGCCTACTACGCCATTTTCGCCAATGTGTGCTGTGCCATTTTGGTTATGCTTGGCCTCTTTACCCGTTGGGCTGCATTGGCTATTATTTCCATAACCTTAAGCGGGCTTTTTATAGTACATGCAGCGGACCCTGCTAAAGTACAGGATACCCCTTTGATTTACTCCATAGTCTTTATCACATTAATCCTCCTGGGTTCAGGGAAATATTCCCTGGATGCCCAATTAGAGAGAAGGTTTACGCTATGAAAACACAACTATTTTTTATCATCCTGGCCATTATTGCAGGAGCGGTACTTCCTGTACAAGCCGGTCTAAATGTACAGTTGGGGAAATCCGTACATCAGCCCATTTTTGCGGCCTTTGCTTCATTTTTGATTGGTACACTCGGATTACTGATTTACCTGTATATGCTAAAATTTGATTTTTCCACAATAGCACAGACAAAAAGTGTTTCCCCGGTAGTTTGGATCGCCGGAATATTGGGGGCGTTTTATG
>JANQSA010000033.1 GCA_028284285.1 Croceivirga sp. | reverse complement strand
CCTGTCATTTACTTTTAATGAATAGTTTGCCATCATTTATTGATTTTGAATTTGTTCTAATTCGGCTTTTGTTAAAAAGGCCGCCTCATTTTCCCAAGTATTCTGGATATAATTGATCACATCCCGTATTTCCTTATTTGTAAGGGCCACGGGTTTCATTCCGGTCTCAAATCCGGAGCCCTGCTTGATGAGCGTTATGGCCCTTCGGGTTTGATCCATGGTAATATCATCTGGTTTTACCAGGGAAGGATATATCCCTTCAACCCCCTTGCCATCCACCTGATGACAACTGATGCAATGCGTGATATACACTTCTTCTCCATGGGTAATACTTTCCTTTTCAGATTTAGGTTGACAGGATAGCAATGCCAAAAAACAGGATGATAGGATCAAAAAATGTTTCATCCAAAGTCGAATTTATCAGTTTAAAAAGAATGATCTTGTCGTTAAGTGATGTTCCTTTTCTATTAATTTAAATGCACCTTGAAAGTCATAAATTAAAGAGGGTAATTTCAAACGAAACGTGGATAATCAACTATTGATTTTCCGAATCAGGAGATGTTTTTAAGAGCAACCCGGTTATTTTAACAGCTTTTAAAGAATCCTACGAAAAAGGAAGGACTGGACGTCCATTTTTTGATTTCATTTTGATGAATATCCGGATAGCAGTGGTTTTGTAGGTTAGCTCGTAACCAATAGCAAGATATCTTGGGAGCTGGAGTGCTCATCATTTGTGGTAAGAATTCGCGAAAAGGAGGAATCCATGATTATTAGGCATGTGATTGGAAATTAGCATAGCGATAATTGAGGTGATGAATGACCTGTGCAAAACCCATTCGATAGCACAATAAAAGTGAAAGCAAAACAAGATGCAAAATATGCTTGCATAACGTGTCCAGATTTTACCCAAAACCTTTGCGTGTTAAATAGATTTTTAATTGCAAAAAATGATAATTAAGTATTTATAAATGCGACATTTTGTTGGGATCATGTAGGTACACCAAATTACGAAGACATGAAGAATTTAATTTTTGCCTGGAGGAACGTAAAAAAAGATAAGGTTTTTTCATTCATCAACATATTCGGCCTTTCTATTGGCCTGAGTAGCTGCCTGCTGATTGCCTTATTTGTCAAAAGTGAACTTAGCCCTATGTAACAAGTTTTAATTTTTCTCGACCCTGTAGCTAATCCTTCGGTTGGTAATGATCGTTCTGACCCTGACGGAAAGCAAGGCTGAAGTAGATGACGTGCCACAAGAAGTTGCAGAACTCGTAACCACTGCCCTGAAGCGATACCCGCTCATAGAAATATCCGTAGAATTTACGGTAAGATTAGAGGTCAATATTCCCGAGTATTCGGGGCTAACAGGCACGTTATTAAAAACAGTACCCCCGTCAGTACTCACTTGCCATTGATAACTAAGTCCGGATCCCGTTGCCACCACTGTATAATTGGCAGCAGAACCCGCAAAAATAGTCTGGTCATTAGGCTGTGTATCAATGGGCAATACAGGATCAGAAAGCGTAGCACTTGCTGCAACACCGGAACAGCCTGAAAGGCCAATAACTATGTTAGTATAATTGCCTTGGTCCAGGCCTATGATCATTAACTCTCCACTAGCATTTGTTGTGATGTTAACCGGTCCCACCGACACCCCATCATCTACATACGAAACTGAATACATTGTGCTTGCAGACAGCTGATCCAATTGAATGATTCCATCAGATCCACCACATGTAGTTGGACCGGTACTGCTCACTGAATCATAAATCACATCCGATATGGTCAATGTGGCAGTATTTGAGTTCAAACTTGAACAATTATACGCACTACTGGTAATGACCACGCGATATTGATAACCATCCATAGTTTGGGTAGCTCCTGTAAGGTTTAATGTATTCGTCGTTACTCCTGAGTAGACACCTCCGTCAGTTAAATCTGTAAATGCACCGCCTGTGCTCATTTGCCATTGATAAGACAGGCCGGAACCGGTCGCATCAACAGTAAAACTGCCCGTACAAAAAGATTGATCGGAAGGCTGTGTACTTATGACGACATCATAAGTTTGTTGAAAATCAAATATACCGTTAGCATCCCCATCATCCGGTGTTGAATAACCATCCGTTCCCCCGGCTACTGTTCCATTTGTGGGATTATAGCCTGTGCCTTGCAACTCACCAGGATTGGTACCACTTTCTGTAAAACCAGCCTCAATGACATCCAAACACCCATCACCATCACTATCGTAATCATAATGATCTGGTGATCCATCTCCATCCGTATCATTTGTTTCATATAGCGGATCCAAAGTTCCACTATCAGGTGTTGACTCTATTAAGTCGTAAACTCCGTTAACGCCAACCGTAGCACTGTTGGCCGCATCAATTATACCATCGTTATTAGGGTCTAAAGCTCCATTTCCCGATTCAACTATATCATAAATACCATCGTTGTCTGCGTCAATATCCAAATCATTTGGGATACCGTCATTATCAGAATCTAAACAAGGAGGGGTGGATAGCACATTGATCTGTATATCGTCAATAAAATTCCCGACACTAATACTGCCCGATGCTGTAGATACTGCTTCAAATATAAAAAAGGTACTGATCTGTCCCAGCGGAACAGTATAAGTCCCTGAGTACAGACTCCATGAAGTATTACCGGTGGTCATTGTGGCTTGTACAGTAGCAGAAGCTAAAGTGGCACCAATACGCACCCGGGCCACGTCTACACCCGATCTACCCCTATGACGAACGGACCAGGAAATTTGGGAACCAGGTGTAAGACATAAGGCCTGGTATAAAGCAGAGTTTTGTGTTGCGTTCAATTCGGCAAATTGATTTCCTTCAAATGAAGGAACTCCTAAAAACCCTGAAGACCAAAGTTCTATACCGTTATCCGTAGCAGTAGTTAACCACCCTGGCACCGTACTTTCATCAACAATGTCATACGATCCGGCCGTAACAACAGGCAGCTCAAAACCTGCATTTGTAATGGGTTCAAGACAAATCGTTTCATTACATTCTTCTTCATCTAAAATACCATCGTTATCGTCGTCGTCGTCACAAAGGTTCCCGATGCCATCACCATCTGTATCCAGCTGGCTGGCATTGGACACTAGTGGGCAGTTATCAGAAGTATCTGGTATACCATCACCATCCGTGTCCATTGGTCCTGTAGTACTACTTAAAGAAATATTATCGATCCACCAATCTTCACCATTCCCATTGACCCCATTACTTGACCCCGTAATAAATAGAATGCGCGTAACTGCTCCGCCTAAAGAAGCTGATGGTATAGGAATACTTAGATTGACTTGGGGATCAGGAGAATCTGTTGTTGCCGTTATAGTTTGTAAAGTAGTATACGTACCGTCATTTTCAGGGTCAATTTGGATTAACAATGTTTCCCCGCCATCCATGGCATTATCATAATCATAATCAAAAGTTAAGGTTGCGGAAGTAGCCGCGCTTAAATCGATGGTCCTGTACGCTCCGGCGGAATTATCGTCAAGTTGGAGTAAATTCCCTCCTATATCATCATCCCCATCTGATGGATTAGTTGCCTGAACGTCGCCTGTATTACCATTGGTCCCTGACCTGACCCAGCTATCATTTACCCAATTTGTCCCACTTACCCCACCTCCAAAGACATTTCCAGTTGGGTCAAAATCTTCAGTTGCAGTTTGGGCAAAAGAAATAACCACATTCAGTAATACAAATACCAGAAATAAGAAATGTTTTCCCATTATTGTTTTTATTGTTCAACCCATACAGCAGAAGGCATGTAATTCGGAACAATCTTAGCTATTCAAATGAGTACCATCTTCACAGCAATGTAGTTTCACATTTCGAAATTAAGCTACTACCACGAATGAACTAATAAATGTTGTCAAAGACATAAACAACTGGGTGAAAGCATGATATGTTGAGGACACATATTTTTATATTGGTCCAAAAATCATCATTACTTTTATTGAAAAAGGTATTTGACAAATAGAGGGTTAATTATTCTTGTCTAGCAGGTTATGGATGTTGTTCAGTTCTTTTTGTGGTTTGCAATTTTTCATTGTGTAATAATTACAGCGTTTTTATCAAAATCCATTGTCCGGGGCAACCGTTCCAGTTTCTTTCTTGGGATACTTTTAATGGCTTATGCATTCAAGTTACTTTTAAATACAAACACACCCCTAGGATTCCCCCCTGGGTACTATTTGGTCTCAATATTGCTTATAGGACCCGCATTATATCTGTATTTGCATTCTATCATAAACAAAGACTTCCGTTTCCATTCCAAACTTTTAGTGCATTTGGCAGTACCCTTGATGTATCTCATAACTATCGGGCTCTTCCATCACTATTTTGAGCTTTCTTCATTTGATCAGATTTTTGAAGATCAGAGACTATTGGCTTTTGTGTCCGTTTTCCAGCTGATCGTAGTTGTACAAGTTGGTTTGTACTTGTTTTGGTCTGCCAGGTTGGTAGTTAACTACAGAAACGTTAAAAAAAATGATTTCAACAAGATCTATGTAAAGCGAAGAGATACGCTTTCGGTTTTAATCGGCGCTTTTTGTTTTACAGGAGTATTCTGGATTGTTTTGGGGTATGGAGATGTTGGTTGGCTCATTGTCCAATTCGGGGAACCTTCCATATATATTGCGTATTTCTTTTGGTTTTCAATGTCAATATCCATTATTGGAACGGGGTACTACGGATTGATGAACCCTAAGGCTTTTATTCTTGCTCCAAAGGCCATAGCCCATAATCCAAATACCATTAAGGAAGAAGAGCTCCTGTATTTTAAAAATCGGATAACACAAATGCTCGATGAAGAGGAGCTCTATAAAAATCCTGAACTCAGAATCAGCTATTTTTCGGATAGACTCCAAATCAATTCCAATCAATTATCAATTGTTATCAATAAAGGCTTTAACAAGAATTTTAACGATATCATCAATGAATACAGAATTAATGACTTTTTAAAAAAAATAGACTCCTCTGATGTTGAAAAATATACGTTGTTGGGCCTGGCTTTTGAAAGTGGGTTTAATTCCAAGTCGACTTTTAACAGGGCCTTCAAGAAAAAAATTGGGGTAGCGCCCAAAAAGTATGTCTCCTCCAGAACTCCTGACCAAATTGTATGACAAATAGCGCTTCAAATTAAAATTTGAAGCGACTCGCGACTCCTAAACGCCAAGTTTTGTCATAAAAAACAAAATGAGGGTATTGACATTATTAGGAATTCTTTGTTGGCCTGTACTTATGGCAGGCCAATCTTCTTACGATCCCCTAACTCCCTTAAAACTCAATGATGGCTGGGAGGTTCAATCTTCCAAAAATGCCGGTATGGATACCAGGATTCTGGAAAAGCTCAGTAATGCTATTGACTCCGCGTTCAGCAAGGTCCATTCAACGATTTTGGTTAAGAAAGGTAAAATTGTCTATGAAAAATATGCGGGAGATTACACCCATCATGATGTACATGAACTAAGATCAATTTCCAAATTCATAACTACGGTTTTAACCGGAATTGCCATTGACAAAGGCTTGATAAACAGTAGTGGCACCTCGTTGTTCGAATATATACCGGAATACCAGGCTGCGGTTTACCGGTTTTGGAGTAGTTATTTTTAATCAATTCATCAATCATCTTAAATAGTATGCGAACCAACAAAGTCCGGAACTATTCCGTATCTAAAAAACGACTTAAAGGATACCTTAAAATTTTAATTTTCCTTCCCGTTCTTTTTTTACTAACCGATTGTATTACGTATACAAAACAAATAAAAGCCCCTAACGGGATTTCAGAAATGAAGTCAATTCCTATTGGAGGCATAGATCAGTGGGTAATGTACAGAGGATATGATGTTACCAATCCCATTATCCTCTTTCTTCATGGAGGACCAGGGGCTTCCGAAACTGCTTTTTTAAGAAAGCATAACCGTGTCCTTGAAGAACACTTTACCATGGTATATTGGGATCAAAGAGGAGCAGCCAAATCGTATGACAAGAATATTCCGCAGGAGACCATGACCATTACGCAATTTTTAAGCGATCTGGAAGAATTGATCGAACATGTCAGGGAAAAATTCGGCAAAGAAAAAGTCATTCTCATGGGACATTCCTGGGGAACGGTGCTGGGATTGTTAACGGTAAAGAACAATCCTGAATTAGTTGATGCTTATATAGGGATCGGCCAGGTGGTTAATTCTAAAAAGGGGGAAGAAATATCGTATAACTATACATTGGATAAAGCACTGGAATTGGAGGATAAAAAGGCTATAGCAGAGTTAAATGAACTAGGCCGACCAGTAAATGGTGAATACAAAGACCCTGAAGGGATTTGGAAGCAAAGAAAATGGTTGCGGAAGTTTGGAGGTGAGCGATATGGTAAGAAAGGAATATTTGATTTAATACTTCAAATATGGTTTTCCACAGAGTATAACTTTTTTGATGTAATTGATTATACTAAAAGCGGTGGGTTTGCCTATCGACTAAGAAATGAAGAAAAGGAAATTGATTTCTTCACGCAAATCAAAGAAGTATCCGTACCCTGTTTTTTTATCAGTGGAAAATATGACTATAACACCCCCAAGGAACTGGTGAAGGAATACAGCGAAAAACTAACAGGCCCGGAGATTAGATATTATGAATTTGAACAATCGGCACATAGCCCCATTTTCGAAGAAGCGGATCGGTTCAATGAATTGATTATTGCACTATTCGCTGAATTGAGAACAGACTAAAAGCGCATAGTGCCGGTGAATTCTATTCTACAAAAGATACACTTCTGCCCAACCTGGTACACTTGTTCTATTTCAAAAACACACAATATGAGCTTTCTATCAGTAATAGCTGGATTGAAATAGGTAAGTATATTAGTTAATAATTTCATAACATGTATTCTGATACTTTAAATTAATTAACCTTACTTTAGCTGTAAGTTATTAGCCTAATCCATGGTACGTTTATGGGTACCACCGATCAGGTTCTTACCTCTCCCAACTAGATTTCTTTATTAATTTAAAACCAGTAAAATGAACAAGAATCCTTTTGTATTTGGGATTGGGCTATGTCTATTGCTAATCCTATCGTGTGCTAAAGAAGACACCACAGAAACATTAACTTCAGTAAACGCTTTAACTACCATTCCCGACCCTCCAGGCATTGAAATTGCAGAAGAGAACATATATACCGTATATGGAAAAACCCACAAATCCGCGGACAAAGAAAAGTTTAGAATCGCCATACAAGACAACAAGGCTTATTTTTTTGATGATAAAGTAAACAACGATTGGATACTACTAAGTTCGGACAAAGCTTCCGGCCTTGGAGGTATTTTGCATACCTACATTGAGAATGGAAATTATGATTTCGAAAGCTTTTTGCCACAAAACAAAACGAACAATTTTCTTACCTTAAAAAATCGTACTACCGGCTATATCCGCATTGTGAAATTTGTGGTAGACAATGGGGAGATTCTCAAAACTCCATCCAACAACAACCGGGAAGTGCCCTTTAAGCGGGTTTTCTTTTCCAATCCGGCAGCCAAACCGTATCAGTTTCCCAGTGATATGTTCAAATTCGAAAACGGTTTTATCTTGGGCATTCCTGAAGTTGGCCAAAACCATTTGGGTGAAGTTTACATTTTGAAGAATATGAATCAAAACAGCCCAAAGCTTTTGGATACCGGGCTTTTTGATGGGACCCTTTCAGGTATTGAGCGCATAGCGTTTAACGACCTGGGAACCGGTGATTTTGTTGGTGTCGTTACCTATTATGAGAATGATGGCCTAATATACTCCAAACAAATAGGCCTTTCCGGGGCTTCGGGATTTTATGGTGATGGTGGACCATCCATCCCTGTAGGAACACTAAATGCAATGGACGACCTGGTTTTCCTAGAGGGTCGGTTCATTGCGGAAACCAGCACAATCGATTACTGTACGTCCTCCAACATGGATTTATCCTGGAATGATTGCGAAGGTTGTCTTGAGAATTGTGAAAACATCATATACATCGAGGAGGCTAACCTGGAAAACATCTATCATCATCAGGAGGTGTACGATCAGCCTACCACTATTGTATATCTTAACGTCACTCATTTACCAGGCTTCGTATATTTCCATCAAAACGTGAATATTAAAGAGGTTCGTATTCCCAATTTGCAAACTATAGGTGAAAATTTATATATGCATCAAAATGAAAACTTTGAGCGCATTCTAATCCCGAAACTGGAGTCAATTGGTGAAACGATCTATTCCAATGGCAATGAAAGCCTTACCGGACTTTCCTTTCCCTTGCTAACCTCTATAAATGCCAATGGAGAAAGTACCAGCTCCATTTCGGGTAATACGTCGCTTACTGAATTTAATATTTCCGCTTTAACGGAGTTGGGCGGAAGTTTTAGTTTTAGTGGTAACTCCCTGGTAGAAACCCTTTCTTTTCCTTTATTAACGGGCGGAATTACGGGATTTTTGAATATTAACGGCAATGACAACCTAACTACAGTTAACTTGCCAGGATTGAATACTATTGGGAATGACGATCCTGACCGGACCTATCAGCTCTATTTGTCCGGAAACCCTAACTTGGTTACTCTGGATTTAACACAATTAACTGCAGTATACGGTTATCTTTTTATTAATGGGAATACCCGCCTGACAGCTTTAAATCTCCCTAACCTGGTTAATGTGGGCGGATCCAGCACAGAACAGGATTACATACGTATTCGGGAGAATGCTTCGCTTTTAGAAGTACAAATCCCTGAACTTGCCAGTGAGATTGAAAATTTACATGTTTCCAACAACGCTGTCTTGCAAGTAGTATCCATTCCCAAATTACCTTCAATAACGGGTCATTTGTTTTTTGACAATAACGCCAATCTGGAACAGATTGATGTGAGTAGCCTTGTTTCCACAGGAGAATACGTCTACATTACAAGAAATACCAGCCTTACCAATGCGAATCTTTCCAGTTTAAGCAGTGTGGGTATTCCGGGAACGGAAAATGCATATTTGTACATGACTGGAAATACAGCATTGACCACCTTCCAGGTGAATGCGCTTACCGAGATCTATGGATATCTCTACATCATCGGAAATAGCTCGCTGGATATGTCTACTACCCTATGTAATCTAAGCAACGTCTATGCAATAGATAATGGACACGACTGCCGCGACGCCACGGCAACCATTGGAGGAAATGCCAATGATACGGTTTGTTATAATGCGAATTTTGAACTATGTGGGAATTAGGCTAACCGCTAAATAGTATGGTTCGGCAATAATAGTAGGATACTAAAAGAAACTGCCAGGGCATTAACCTCAAGTAGGGCTTACCTCCTATCTGAGGTTTTTGCTTAAGTAACCCTCAAAGAAATCTTGAGATCCGGAAGTATCCTTTGGGAAAACCATCTAACCATTTGCACTTTTCATTTCGAAAAAAACCTATCATTGTAAAATATATTACCCTTTTAAAACACTAATCAATGCATAAAAACTACCCGCTCACTTTTCTTTTGGTCATTTTTACCATATGGAATAACTGGTACCGGGACTTTGACACTCAACTTGAAACCTTGGCAGAGGGCTTAGCGCAATGTGCTGGCAAAGGAGGAAAAACAAAAGTGGTGGTATGTGGGTTCGGAACACTATTGGTCAAGCTCTGGTTTTACCAAGTACCTCAAAGAAAAAGGCGAATTTATAGTCGCAACCTGAACCTCTAAAACCTATACAACTAAATAAAACTATTCTGACCATGCTTCAGTTGCAAAGAATACTATTGGCTTCAGTTCTTCTTTTCTATTCCGCTACCGCATTGGCACAGGGATTTGATGCTGAAGTGGAAGATATGGCCCGGGAACTCGCCCAAAAGATCGATGCAAAAGAAAAGGCTAAAGTTGCAGTTTGGGGCTTTTTTGCAGAAACCGGGAAAAATGAAGCACTGGAAACGCTTCTGGCGGAAGATTTTTCCATGCATCTCGCCAACTACGCCAAAAAATTCGGAGTGGTAGACCGCGCCCACCTCAAGGTCGTTTTTAAAGAACACCGTTTACACTATGAAGGGTATATTGATCAAAATACGGCCAAACGTTTGGGGAAACTTATCGCCGCCGATGCCGTGGTGGTGGGCACCTACACCATTCTCAGCTCCGAAATTAAGATCCGGCTTAAGGTGTTGGATACGGAAACCGCCTTGCAAATCGGTGGGGTAATCGGAACCATTCCCATGGATGACAATATCGCCAAACTATTGGGGAAACTATAATGGCTGATCACCTCATTTCCTTAAGGCTTTATTTTTTGCAATGCGACAGATTTGGCCATAGCATTGGAGTCTCCCGGTCCGCCTTCACTAAAGGATCTTGACAAATCCAACACTTTGTTTCCTGTTATCCTGTTGTAGGTTTCAAAGCTGAGGTTGATCCGACAGGTGATCATATTGAACTGATTGGTAAAATAACTGTAATCCACAGTGCCTACACATACCAATTCCGAATTGGGGGCGGAACGCAATTCGCCCCGGAGCAGTTCCTCCTTCTTAAAACCACCTTGCGCTTTGATAGTATAGCCTTTAAAGAAAGTACGGCCCAGTTGATTGGCCAGGGGCGTATCCAAACTGTTTTCATCAAAAATATAGATGCTGGCGGTGTTTTTTTCAATAGCCGGTTGCTTCCCGGATGCTATTTTGGTCGAGGTAGTATCCGCTTTATCCAGTTTAATTTCCGGACCAGGCTCACGAACAGAATCTTTGGCTGAAGCTTCGGGTTGAGCAGCTTTAAGAGAACGTATCCATTCAATAGGTTTCAAATCCAATAACTTGGTAAGGACTGCTACAATTAGCAGTACCTTAAGGAGTATTCCTAACCAATATTGCAGTTTTTGCTTTCGTCTACGTCGTCTCATAACACCTGGGTCATACCAAACCGTCTAAAGGGTCATCGTCTTCAATAGTGTGCTTATCTTCAAAATAGATATCCCCGTTATCCTCAATGATCAGTTTATACTGATAAATATCTTCCACCCTGTCCAAAAAATCGTCGAAAATTATTTCCTTCAAATTTTCGATTTTAGTCGTTGGTAAAAAGATCAAACCAAGGATTCCCAACTTTTTATTTAAGGAAATAGTCTTTTTCAAACGGCGCTCAAGCTCAATAAACTTTTCGTCAATGACCTGAGCCATTAAACCCTTCAATTCTTGTTCACCCCATCTATTTACCGCTTTAGCCAATATCTTAGTCAACTCCTCCTCTCCAAAATTCAGCCACGAATCCGTCTTCAAGGACTCAGCTATTTTTTTTAACTCATGTAAGCCCTTTAGTATGGGTTCAAGATTATTAGGAAAAGTATGCTTTGAACCTTCTCTTTGATCCTCCCTTTTAAGCCCAAGATAATCTGATAGAGGCCTTGGAGTGAAATTTACCAACCAGGCAATTACTTCTATGGTTTCAAAACCGTGCGGCTTGCTAATTTCACCGATTAAAAATCGTTGAATATTCCTAAAACGGCTGCTGACATTAAAATCATTATCCAAAATTTGCTCTCCCTTAGCTCCTAAAAATTTTTTGAGAAATATTTCGTCTTCCCCATCACAGTTTTTTAAATAAAGGCGCTCACATGCTTCCTTAATATCCCCAATAGAGGGAGAAGGGTATCCAGCAATTAACCCTCCATTTTGTAGATGATACTTTTTTAATATCTCGTCTCTGTACTTCTGATGCGGATCTTTAGCCAATTGACTTGATTTCGAAGCTAATCATTAACCATTTTCGACCATTTCTTGCCACATTCTGCCAAAACTTGAAGCCCCAATCGAAAGCCCCGTTATTTGTCTCAGAATTAATTCTGCTGTGTCTTGCTAACATAGCTAACTTTTTGATCAAAACCAATTTAGAATAATTATTTGAACGGACATCATTCTCTTATTGCAATTAGAATCAAGTAATTACAAAAGAGTAGTCCATTCTGAAAGAGCAAAAGTTCATGAACATAGAAGGGTTATCCAAAGCGGCAGGGATGACCCGAAAACTGCCGATTCTTTAACCTTAAACGCTACTCCCATGAATAGGTTTTTAGGTTTATTAGGATTGTTTGCCATTTTGGCGCTAGCTTCATGTGAAGTAGAAAGTGCTGAGTCCGAAGAACGACTCAACACTTGGGCAAATGGCGAAGGAACTACAACTAGCCCTGAGGGCAGTAAGGACTGAAAGGGGGGGGTGCATTGACAAAATGCGCCCCTTTCTTTATATTTCCGGTGAATTATGCCTGACCAAAGAATTTTATGGGTTATCGCTATTGTGGTAAGTTTGCTATCCTGCCATCAGGATCAACACTTGGATAAAGTATATCCTGTCAATTCCAATGTTACCCTAAGTTCATTAGATACCATAACAGATCATAAGGAATTGTCCCAACTCATCGCTCTTCGTCAAAAGGGACCCAAAGACACTGTACTATTAAAGGCCATTTGGAGGAAATCCAATTTGTTTGACACCGGGGAAAATTACGATTCCGTTCTCAAATACGATCGGATGCTACTACAAACCGCAACGCAAAGAAAAAATCATTTTTATACTGCAAAAGCGCAGTCCTATCTCGCCTATGATCATAGAATTAAACAAAAGTTTGATAGCGCTTTTTATTATTATCAATCCGCTAAAAACAGTTACACCCAAATAAACGACAGTACTCAGGTAGGAAGGATGCTCCTTGAAATAGGTAAAATTCAATATCGTAAAAATGATTACTATGGATCAAAAGAATCCATCACGGAGGCGCTACAGTTCCTGGACAAAGCAAGGGATAAGAAGTACGTGATTTGGTGCTGGAACGAGTTAGGAAATAATTACGCCAGCCTGGAGGATTTCAAAAATGCTAAATACAACTATGAAAAAGCCATTGCAATTGAACAAGACATCTCCAACAAGATACTTTATATCAATAACTTAGCTATTCTATTCTCCAACAATAGGGAGTATTCCAAAGCGATTACCTTACTCAACGACGCAATCGAAAAAGTTCCAAAGGATTTCAAGCGCACTGAATACGCAAGATTAATACACAACAAAGCAGAGTGTCAATGGAAACAAAACAAAACCAATGTTTTGGAATTATACCAAGAAGCACTTTCAATACGAAAAAAGTATCAAGATAAGAGAGGATTGCTTTCCAGTTATAGAAGCCTGGGAGAATACTACGAAAAAACCCGTCCTACCCTGGCAGTTAACTACTTGGATTCACTGGTTTCCCTTTCAAAAGAACTCAACATCCCCAAAGCTGAAATTGAGGCACTTGAAATTCTGTTTCGATTGCAACCCTTTACAATCAGTCATAAAAATCGATACATCAAATTAAAAGACAGTTTGTATCTGGATGAGTTGAAGAGTAAAAATCAGTTTGCCTATCTCAAGTACCAGAACCAACAGGAAAAAGAACGTTTACTGGCATTGGAATCTGAAACCGCACAAAATGAAGCACAACTGGCACGGCAAGAAACCCAAAAGATACTGTTGCTTTCCATCAGCGCCATCTTATTGATGGGAGGGGTTTCTTTGTATTTTCTACTAAAACAGCGCCATAAAAAGGAAAAACTGGAAGAAATCTACAATACCGAAAAACGAATATCCCAGGAGCTTCATGACGGTCTTGCCAATGATATATTTTCTTTAATGACGGGTATTCAGGGTACTCACAAAGATGATGATGCCGTATTAACCCAACTGGATCATCTTTATAAAACTACCCGACAGATCTCCCATGACAATGCGGCTATTGCGGTTGGCGAAGGCTTTCCGGAAGAACTGTGGTCTTTGATCTATAACTATCAACATAACGGGACTACTATTGTTACCAAGGGTCTAAGGGAAACGGACTGGACCCGGCTGAATCGTCACAAATGTATTGCCCTTCATCGCTCGGTAAAAGAACTATTGGTCAATATGAAAAAACATTCCCAGGCTACCCTGGTATCCCTGAAATTTGAAACCCAAAAAAATCAGTTTGTGCTCACCTATTCTGATAACGGCATTGGGTTTCATCCTAATACAGAAGGGGGTATGGGCCTGGCGAATACGGAAAACCGTATTAAAGCCGTGGGAGGTACGTTTATTTTTGAACCAAAGGAAAACAAAGGGATGAGCGCAACCATAGCCATTCCTGTTTAACATAGGACTTTATGTTTACCAAAGTACTGGTAGTTGAAGATTTGGATACTGTAGGATATGGCATTTCCATGATGATGAAAAAAGAGTTGGGTATCGCCAGGGTTGAACTCACCCAATATTGTGACGAAGCATATTTGAAACTCCAAAAGGCACAACACGACAATCAACCCTTTCAACTTTTGATCACGGATCTGTCCTTTGCCCAGGATCATAGGCCGTTACAGCTGGATTCCGGACAAGCCCTGATTGAAAAGATCAGAGATAAGGATAAGGATCTACCTATTATCATATGCACCGTGGAAGAAAACCCTACAATGGCCAATCAATTTATTAAAGCCAATAAGATCTCCGCTTATGTCCTTAAAGGAAGGGATGGACTCAAGGATTTGAAGGAGGCTATCCAAGCCGTATTTTCCGGGCATCGATTTGTATCCAAAAAAATAGCACAACAAAGCAATGGCCAATTCGCTTTTGAGATTGAAGATTATGATGTTTCGCTCTTATTACATCTTTCTCATGGGCTATCACAAAGCCAAATTGCCCGGCTTTTTACCAACAAAGGTATCTCCCCCAGCAGTTTGAGCTCCATTGAAAAACGATTGAACCGGCTAAAAGATGTGCTTAAGGCTAACAATAACGTACAATTGGTGGCCAATGCTAAGGATTTAGGATTAATCTGATCCTTTTTTACTACTTCCTCTTACAGATTCCAATACAACTGAAAATTATGAGTTAAGAAATAGTGTTTTTACGGTTTTCCGTAAAAAAGTGCTACTTCCACTTAATAGGTTTGGCTTTAGCAAAACCAACCGAACCATGTTGTCCAATTACAATCGTTCTTCAATACGTTTTTTAGTTGTGATCCTCTTGTTATTGCCCTCGCTCCTACCGCTCAAGGCACAAGACAAAAAGGTGTTGCGAAAAGGGGATTTTTCAAAGGAGATCAACGATTTTAAACGGAGTTCCCTGCTTTTGTTTATGGTAGAAACTCCCGAAAAGGAGCATCTTCCTACCATTAAAACCACTTTTTCCAACCAAAAGATCCCTGAAAAATTCAACGATCATACGGTTAATGTGGCCCCCTTTATCCCTTTAGAAGCAGAGGCGAAAGACCAATCGGCACTGATTTCTGAAAAGCTTGAAACACTTAACCTTGCGAAGCTATTGGTAGCCAAATGGTTCAATCGGAACAAGCAAGGAACCTTTGACCTGGAATTGGTAAAACAAAGAGGTTTGTATAACGCAAGTGCTTTTGATGTTCAAGTTGCAAAGCAAACTTTACGTGGCAGTGCAATGTTGGAAGATGCCGGAGAACATCTGATCCGCAACACTTTTGTTATCGTCAATGACTTTAAATACACCAATAAGGAAGAGGTAGTTTCAAAAGGCAAATCCATTTTAAATGGGGTAGGCAGCCTTCTCGGCGGGCAAAAAACCAGAGCCCTTCAAGCCTCGACAGCAGTACAAGCGGCTGACGTGCTGGCGAAAGGTTATATCATTAAAACCACCTCATATTTGTACCGTTTGGTTTGGGATGAAGAAGCCTCGGCCCTGTTTTTTGGACAGCTCTGGGTAAGCGCGGAAAATTACGATAAAGCGATTGTTGATGCCTTTGACCAATCTGACGCTTTCCGACTCGAGTATATTGGAAGACAGGATGCCTGGGCCGACGTACAGTCCACCAAATACAGCTCAAAGACCCCGGAGGAATTGATCGCCAGGGCAACGGTCAAAGCCGCCAACAGCGCTTTGGCCCGACTGGAGCGGAAGTTTGAAGTGTTCCGAACCAAAACCCCACTGATCAGTGTTGATCCTATCGCCGCCAAAATTGGCACCAAAGAGGGGCTAAAGAAGGGAGATCGGTTTGAAGTACTGGAACAACTTTTACAAGAAGATGGCACTGTGGAGTACAAAAGCGTCCTGGAAATAACCGTTGATAAAGGTCAGATCTGGGACAATTCATACCTACCCGAGGACGTACCGGATTCCGATCTGGACTATACGGTCTTTAAGGGTAACCCCAAAAAGCTCTATCCGGGCATGCTCATCCGTTTTAAGAAAAATCAAAATCTATTCAAATGAATGCATTACCTCTCCCTCAAAACATTTTGTGCTGTTTAGCCCTATGTTGTTTTCTAACAGCAAGCGGTCAGAAGAAACAGCGATTAGCCGATAAGGACACCTACGACTGGGTCTATGACATTGAATGCTACGGCGGTACTGCAAAAAATGGGTATAAGCTGGTAAAGGTATGGACCTATTCCAAAGAGAAAAGCGTCGCTACTACTCAGGCAAAAAAGAATGCGGTACACGGTATCATTTTTAAGGGCTATGCCGGGGAAGGCAGGGGCTGCCGTGCCTCCCGACCTTTGATGAACCGGGAAATGACAGAAGAAGAATACCAAGCCTTTTTTAAGGACTTTTTTGGGGATGATGGCCCCTATAATCGGTTTGTCACCTATGCCACCGATCATAAGGGGATTGCCGATGTACAAAAGTTAGTCAGAAACAAAAAGGACAGAAAGGAAAAGTTCTATCAATATAAGATCGGTGTTGTTGTAAGTGTGGCTTCGGATGACCTCCGCAAGTTCCTGGAAAAAGAGGATATCATTAATTCTTTAGCAAAAGGCTTTTAACATGAGAAACTACCCCATTGTATTCGTGTTGTGGTGTTTACTGAGTACTACCCTATTTTATGGACAGGCCAAAAAGCCCACCTTAATGGTTGTTCCCAGTGATGCCTGGTGTAACCAAAATGGCTATATGCTGGAATTTGATAATCAAGGTATCCTCACTAAGGTTCCCGACTATACAAAGGCCATGCAGGAAAATACGGATCTGCTGCTGGTCATCAGTACCCTCAACGGATTAATGGCCGAACGGGATTTCCCGCTTAAAAATCTGGAGACGGTTTTAAAAGGCCTCACCAATGACAGGGGACTCAATGCGATGCGTACTTCCCGGGACACCGGCGCCTCGGTAGCCGAATCGCCGGTAGATCAGATCATCAAAACCGCCAAAGCGGACATCATATTACAATTGACCTGGACCGTCAACAAATTAGGTCCAAAAACTTCTGTCACCTACAATCTGCAAGGATTGGACTCCTATACCTATAAACAAGTAGCAACGGCTACCGGTACGGGCGCCCCTTCCTTTAGCGTAGAGCTTCCGGTCTTACTGGAAGAGGCTGTGCAGGAAAACATTGAAGATTTCACGTATACCCTGCAAGAACATTTTGACGATATGTTTGCCAATGGTCGTGAGGTGATCCTGCAAATCCTGACCTGGGATGACTGGTACGGGGATTTAGAGGAACTCTCCTTTGAGATTGAAGACTGGTTGGATGCCAATACCATTGAAGGGCGTTTTTCCACAACAGATGTCACGGACACTTATGCTCTTTTTGAACAAGTACGCATGCCATTGTTCAATGAGCGGGGTCGCGCTATGGCCGCCCGTAACTTTTTTAGGGATCTGAGTAAAACCTTAAGTGCGCCCCCCTATAACCAACCCAATAAAATGGCTACGGAAGGATTAGGGAAAGTAAGTATTATCCTTGGAGGTAAATAATCGAATAGTTATGAGAAAAACGCTGATCTTAATGGTTGTACTGTCATTTTACCCACTGGCAGCCCAGGATTCCTACTACGATGAACAAGACAATAACGATGTGCTGTTGGGGGTATTTGTTCCCAAACAAGCGGAGCCTATCCCGGGGAATGTTCGAACTTTGTTACAAACCCGTTTGTACCAGATGGTGACGGCAAATGGAATAAGTGGAAATCAGTACACCCCCCGTTTCTTTTTGCTGCCCAGAATTGCAGTATTCGATAAAGAAGTTTTAGCAACTGCACCCCCCCGGGTGGTCTTAAATCTGGAGTTGACGCTATTTGTGGGCGACATTGAACAGGAGAAAGGAAATGTTTTTGAAACGGAGACCCTATCTCTAAAAGGGGTAGGCCAAAATGAGCAAAAAGCCTATATCTCGGCGATCAGGAACATTAAACCCAGGCATCCGAAATTGGTGGCTTTTTTGGAGCATACCAAAAAGGAAATCATCAATTATTACGAGCAATACTGTGATGTGGTAAAAAAGAAAGCCTACGCTTTAGAGGCTCAGGATAAAACAGAAGAAGCCGTAAAGGTGATTGCCAACATCCCCATTACAAGTGAGTGCTACACCCAAAATGAAAGGGACATCCGTAAATTTTACCAAAAGGTACTGGATCAGCAATGTACTCAAAAATTGAACAAAGCCAGAGCGATCTGGTACGCCAACCAGTCCGTGAAAGGAGCTAATTTAGCGGGGGAAGAGCTGGCGGAAATAGAACCCAGGGCGTATTGCAAAGACGAGTTGAACAAACTGTACCGGGAAATCGCGACAAGAGTACGTGAAATTGATGGTAAGGAATGGGATTTAAAACTAAAAAAAGTAGACGCTAAGATCGATGAGGTCAAATATGACAGGGAATTGGCCCTTAAGTATATCGAAAACCTACCTGACCAAAAGATCAAAGTAAAGTTTGACGATTGGTAGTTGTGCGGTGTTACACGTCACTATTCCCTGGCATTCTTTTTCTTTCTATAGCCCGTACCCCCTTAGAATACGCCACAATGCCCGGATAACGCTTTTCATTGTAGATGTATGGGAGGTGATGCTTATCTTTAGGCCTACCTAAAGTTTACTGAAATGAAAAATATTACCATCCTATTGTTAATAGCAGGTTTGGTGGGCTTCGCCTCCTGTAAAACCAAAACAGAGAACAACACCAAGTCCGCTGAAACATCCGATGAACTTCCCATAAACGTCAAAGGAGAGGAGATAACCTATGCTACGGACTCCACAAGCCTTAAGGGATATATTGCCTATGATGTAAATGCCGCGGGAAAACAACCCGGTGTTTTAATTGTCCATGAATGGTGGGGGCACAATAACTATGTACGCCAACGGGCGGATATGCTTGCTGAACTGGGATACACCGCATTCGCAGTGGATATGTACGGCGATGGAAAACTAGCCGATCACCCTGATGACGCCGGAAAGTTCGCCACCAGTGTGATGACGAACCTGCCGGAAGCTACAGCGCGTTTTGAGGCAGCCATGGAGTTATTACAATCGCACCCTTCCGTAGATAGCGAAAAAATTGCGGCTATAGGGTATTGTTTTGGCGGCAGCGTGGTGTTAACCATGGCCAACTCCGGGGCAGATCTAGATGCTGTCGCAGCATTCCATAGCGGCGTTCAACTTCCCGTAATGCCCAATAATAAACTTAAAGCCAAGGTTTTAGTCTGCAATGGAGCAGACGACCCTTTTATACCTTCCGAATCCGTTGTTGCCTTTAAAACAGCTATGGATTCCATTAGTGCGGACTACACCTATGTTGCCTATCCCGGAGTAAAACATAGCTTTACCAGCAAAGAAGCAGATGCCAATGGGCAGAAATTTGGGTTACCGCTGGCGTATGATGCGGAGGCCGATCAAAACTCCTGGGCCAGTTTGCAACAACTATTTGCAGAAGCATTTTAAACAAGGCCGGTAGCTTTATAATTTTTGTTGGGGGGCTACCTTTGTAAGATAAATCTGTTAGCAATTATTCCATTCAACGAAGAAAGCTGCCATTTGTCCAAAGTCTCCCTAAAGACAAGGTTTCCTACGGAATGCCGTAACACAAAACTAGGCGTGGTGATTAGGTTTGACCATAATTAAAACCAATCATCATGAGAACACTATTCCTTGTTATTGCCTTTCTTTTTATCGCCCATTCCTCCCTTACCGCACAGATGTCCGAATCCGGTACTTTAGGGGTTGGAGTGGCCTGGACCTCCTTAAACTTTGGCGTTTCCGGAAAATACAATTTTACCGAAAATCACACCGGGCAATTGATCATAGGGTCGGCTAATTACGGCTTTAGCTTTGCCGATGATAGCAGCTTTTCCCTCACCGGACGCTATGCCTATAATTTTGATGAAGGCGACCTCGATTTTGCCACCTGGAAACCCTATTTGTACGGCCAGCTCGGGTATTGGACCTATCGCTATGACCTCGGTCCGCTGGGAGGAGAGTTTAGTGAAAATGCCATTGCCATCGGTGCCGGAGGAGGTATAGAATGGAGTTTCAACAATTTTGTGGATGGCCTGGCCTTTAGTTTTGAGTTAGGGTATACCAATATTGCTTTTGACGGCCTGAATTCCATTGGGGGCTTCAACGGTGGAGGCGGCATCCATTATTACTTTGACCTTTAGCCCGCTTCACCCCCCGCTATAACTGTTTTAGAGTTCAATTAGTTTGAGTAGTTAGCTGGGCCGGCGCGGCACTGTACTACCACCCTGCCGGCCCCTTTATCCGAAAAACCATTGATAATGAAACTATTTTCCCTGCTGGTATACTTCTTATGCCTCCTTTGCAATACCCTACCACTCACCGGGCAAGATCTGGCTACAGTTCAGGATCAGCTGAAACCTGTAGCCACCGGGAAATATACCTATAGACAAGAAATTAAAACAATAGATGAAGGTATGGTGCAATACCTCGTGGTCGCCGTGGATAGTAACGGAAAGGAAACGGAAACCCTGTACCATTTCAGCCTTGCCGATATTGACCACAATACGGTGCGATCCTTGACTAAAAAGGATGTCATCGTCATTCAGTTGCTGGTCTCCGGAAAACAAAAGCTCATCCAGGTCCTTAAAAACGGCGGGGACAAAGTGTCGTATGCTAACGAACTGCAACTCTTTGCCACTGATTCAGAGAACGGAGATGTATTGGAAAGCGAGATCAAGAGCCTCATTCCCAAAGCTGTAGAAGCGGAGGAGAAGAGGTTATCGCTTTCGGGATATGAGGCGCATAAGCACTGGTTGACCGAAAACATTGGAGATGTAGAACTCCCCGGGAAGCAAATCATTCAAAAAGTAAGCCCGGGGGAGATCGCAGGAAAGCTAACGGTTACTCAGACGGTCAACGCAAAAAACAAATCCAACGGCAGCCTAAGTGAATTCAACCTGGCGACATTGAATCCCAATTCCGTCGGCTATCGCATCTCAGGGGATGAATTCATTATCCGCGCCGAGACAAGACGGGCCATTAACGGCATCCGCTATTTTGAAAATGACGAACAAAAAAACTACAAAAAAGAGCTAAAGATCTACGCCAACTCCATTAGTAATGGAAAAGACATCTACAAGGTATTAAAAGCGATCATTCCACTGGCTGAGACGGCTTTTGAGGAAAGTGCGCCGGATATTTCCACTTCGGACGGCGCCCTTGGTTATATTAATTCGACTATTGCCACTGTGGGTGCCGGAGAAGTCACCCTTTCGCAAAACCTATCCTTCCAGGAGAATGGGGCACGCTTCACCTTAACCGAGACGGCACCTGATAAAAGTACGGACTACCAGTATCATTTCAATTTTGCCGATCTCAACGCCAACACTATAGATTATGATGGGCAGAAGCAACGCCTGTTCGTCACCTTACCCACCAAAAAAAAGGTCAACTTCATCCAAACGACCCGAAACGGGGATTTGCAAAACTATACGGATGATTTTAAGATTTATTGCAATACCATAGAAGAGGCCATCATCGCTACCCGGGCACTGAAAACCCTGGTAGCACACTACGAGGCAAAAATGGAGGCGCTGACCTATCCGGCCACCTCCTTACCCAAAACCGTGGAAACCCTGGGGACCTTACTGCCCAAAGTTACTATTGGGGAGGATACCTATGATCTCTTCATCGAGCTAAGCGATCCTGAAACACAGACGGTAAAAGTCACCACGGTATTCTCCAATTTGAAGAAAAGCGTGGAGACCGTTCAGGAATTTAGTCTAAAAAATATCAATCCCGGCAACTGCAATATTGTGGTGAAAGGGAAACATGTCCTTGCCGAATTGAATACCAAACACCTGGAAAAAATAGTCAAGACCTATGTAGATGGTGACATCAAGCCCTATCAATACAAGGTGGCTATTGAAACCCCCGGAATTGAAGCCGCCCGGCAAATTGTGGGCCTCGTTAAAAACAGTATCGAAAAGTTATAGATAAACCAAAACCTTAGAAAATGAAAAAAAAATTACTCTTTTTAACCAGTCTTTTGATAGGCATGGCATTGGCCAACGCCCAAAATGTGATTACCGTAGACAATTCCCCCGGAAGTGCGGCACAGTTCAGTGATCTGCAAAGCGCTATTTCTCAGGCGCAGGACGGGGATATCATTTATATCCATCCCTCCGAGGTGAATTACGGCGCGATTGATGTGAACAAACCCTTATCGCTGATTGGATTTGCCCATAGCAGCGCCGAAAAGGAAACCATGATCGATGATATTTTTCTTCGGAACAACGCGTCCAATACCACGATCCGCGGCATCCACGTCACCGATTTGATCTCCACAGATGGGAATACTACTACTCTACAGAATATTGTGGTGGAAAACTGTTTGATCGATAATGGTATTTATTTTGAAGACGCCGGGATAGAGGGATTAGTATTTAGAGGGAATGTGGTACGCAGAATTGGGTCAACGACAAATTTTGCGTTAACCAATAATTACTCGGATGCCCTGATCACCAACAACATTATTACCGATGATGTTAATGTAAAATTCTTTCAGAGCACTACGGTTAAAAACAATATTTTTTTGGGCGCTGATGCCTTTACCCCGGTCTTTAATGTAAATGATGAAAGTGGTAACCTGGAAGTCCAGAACTGTATTTTCTTCTACAATAGATCTTCATCTCCCGATCCCAATGACCCCGGTGTGGTCTTTAGCAATTGCCTTTCCTTTAACCTGTCCAGTGGCCCGGTAGTGGCCCTTCAAGGCACAGGAAACCTGGATAATATTGACCCCCTCTTTGTTGAGGATAATGACAACAGCACTTTTCAACCGCTTTCAGATGATTTTCAACTCCTGGACAACTCGTTGGCTAAAGCAGCAGGGGTTAATGGCGAAGATCTGGGTCTTTTTGATAACAGTGGCTTTGTCTTTAACAATTTTGGTTTTAGCAATGGTATCCCCACGGTAAACATACAGGCCATCAGTACCTCAGTAGCCCCAGGGGAGAACCTCAACGTGATCATCAATACCTCCAATCAGTAGGTTATGAAGAAGGTTTTGTTACTATGCCTGCTGCTGTTTGGCGGCTGGGCCACAGCACAGACGATTGGCGCTGCAGAGTATTTTATTGACGGGCCGGATCCCGGTGTCGGTAACGGTACCGCACTTACCATCAATGCGAACTCGGGCAGTGTAGTCCAGGAATTTACGATCCCCACCACAGGATTGGGGGAAGGGTTTCACAGCCTCTATGTCCGTACGCAAATTTCCGGCGGCTCGTGGAGCCTGTACGATCGCTCGGTGTTTTATATTGCCGCGGTATCCGAAATCACGCAAAACATTGCCAATGCCGAGTATTTTTTTGACCAGGACCCCGGTTTGGGTAACGGCACAGCACTGGCCTTGACCGGCAATACGGGAACACTCACCCAGGCGTTTGCGATCCCTACCACGGGGCTGACGGAAGGGTTGCACAGCTTGTATATCCGAACACAAAACACGGAGGGGAACTGGAGCCTCTACGACCGGGCGCTCTTCTATATTGCGGAATTCGCGGATGAAAACAGCCCGATTGACGCCGCAGAGTACTTTTTTGACGGCCCGGACCCCGGAGTAGGCAATGGGACGGCCCTCACGCTTGACGAAAATACCGGCGCGCTTACCCAATCCTTTGCCCTACCCACTGACGGTTTAGCCGCCGGATCGCACACCGTGTATATCCGGGTACGCACCGAAACCGGTGTCTGGAGTTTATACGACAGTGCCAGTTTTACCGTAGACCCTACGGCCATTGATAATTCCGTGACCGTGACGGACAATGTACTCACCGCCAACTTTGAGGCTACAGGCGCCCAATACCAATGGTTAGATTGCGGCAACGCGAATACCATCCTTCCCGGCGAAACTAACCGAAGTTTTACAGCCACTCAAAGTGGCCGCTATGCCGTTCAGATCACCTTTAACGGCCAAACGGTGCTCTCCAACTGTATTGCGGCGACCGTGGATAACACCAATGACGATGATAGTGACGGTATCGAAAACGATACAGACAACTGCCCCAACACCCCTAATCCCGATCAAACCGATTCGGATAATGACGGTATTGGCGATGTTTGCGATACCGATGCGGACAACGATGGCGTACCGGATATGGAGGACCTTTGCCCCAATACTCCGGAGGGGGTAACGGTGGATTTTGACGGCTGTCCCGTATTTTCCTTACCCGCTTCCAATTTTAGCGTACAAACGATTGGCGAAAGCTGTATTGGGAATTTTGACGGGGAGATTGGTATCACCGCTGAAACCGAATTGAACTATACCGCAACCCTAAGTTCCGGAGCGAGTTCCGAAAGTTTTGATTTCTCCCGGGAGCTGATCTTCCAGGATTTGCAAGCCGGTAGCTACACCCTTTGCATTACCGTGGACAATGCCCCCGACTACGAACAGTGTTTTGAGGTAGTCATCACGGCGCCGGAATCCATAACGGTCAGTTCCAAAACCGATCTGGGCGGTAAATCGGTTACCCTGGCCTTAGCCGGAAGCCGCAACTACACCATTCAGGTCAATGCACAGATCTATCAAACCACTGAGGACGAGGTTACCCTGCCGTTGGATAAAATAGAGAACCGCATCACGGTTCTTGGGGAAAGAGGCTGCCAGGGGCAATTTGAACAAATGATCGTGCTGACGGATCAACTGTTGGCCTACCCCAACCCGGTGGTACAAGACGCCCTGACCGTTTACCTGGGATCTCCCGAGGAATTCCGGTCGGTGGAGGCATCGATCTACAGCCTTAACGGCACTTTGGTGCTACAGCAGGAGTTTGCGGTGCAACAGGGGTATCTTCAACTGGACCTGAACCCACTGCCACAGGGCACTTATATCGTGTCCGTGTATCACCATACCCAATTGTTTAACCAAAAAATACTAAAACGATGAGCCGGTTGAAATATCCCTTTATACTACTCGCCCTGGTGTTTTTAGGGGCCTGTAGCAGTTCCGACAGTGATGATATGGACCCACCGCCAACCGATGGCGGGGATGACGATCCCATTGCCGTGCCTGACCCGGGAGCAGCCACGCTGGTGTTTCCGGAAAACAATACGGAATGCAATGAAGGCGTGGCGGTTAACGATCAACAAAGCGAGGTCACTTTTGAATGGAACGCTTCACAAAATACGGACAGCTATACCGTAACACTGACCAATCTCAACGACAATAGTGTGGTGAACGCGGTAGCGAACAGCACTACCGCCACCCTCACTATTGCTCGTGGGACGCCCTATGCCTGGTTAGTGACCTCCCGGGCCAATGGCACCACAGCCACTGCCCAGAGTCCCACCTGGCGGTTCTATAACGAAGGCCCGGGCATTGAAAACTATGCCCCATTTCCGGCAGAGGCGGTGAATCCCACACGGGGTGCTACCCTTCCTTCCACCACCACGTCGGTAGTGTTGGAATGGGCCTCCAGTGATGTGGATAACGATATCCGGGATTTTGAGGTCTTTTTTGGCGAACAAAACAGAACGTTACCCTCATTGGGGACCGTTACCGCCACCACCCAAAGGGTTACCGTAGTATCCGGTGTCACCTATGCCTGGCGTGTGGAGGTAACGGATACCCGGGACAATACTTCCACCTCCGAAACCTTTTTGTTCCGGGTGGAGTAAGAGCTATTGTGTAAACAATAGATTTTGTTAATTAGGAAAAGGCCGCACTTGGGGGAGGGCGGTCTTTTTTTGGTTAACTGGTTTGCCATAAGGAATTGATTTTCTAACTTCTACTAAGGGTTGTTGTAGGGAGGGTAGTACTCTGTTCAATAGATTAGAAGTTCGTGTAGAAAGGGACTTTAGAGCTGGAGAGGGTTGTTGGAGTTAGAATATGAGTTGGGATAAACGAAAATATGTAGAAATACTACGATAAGGAATCCAAATTATAGGATGCCGTAAATGAAGTAAAATCCGCTCTTTTCGGCACAACTAGAATTTATCTAGACGATTATTAAAAAACCCTAGAATTATTAAGGCTTTTCTTTAAACGAAAGTGCAGAAGTGTTCTTACCTTAGTATTCCCCCCCCCAATTATTATCACACATCAATTAATAGTTCATGTTTCCAATCGTTAGGATTGAGGAATAGAACCACTTGTATGGATTAACCCTAGCCTAACATATGCGTTTTGGGGGATTTTGAATTTCAAATAAACCATTAGACCTATGAAAAGACTTATACTATTTTTAGGGACATTAATGTCCTTTAGCTGTAATTGCAAATATTAACAGCTCCTTGCTCAAAAGATTTAATGTTAACCATCGCAACAGGATACAACTTGTGGCGAGAGGGACCGACAGATTGTAGTCGAAGTTGATGGAGGAAAAGAACCTTATACCCATGAATGGGAACATCAACCTAGTCTTAACTCAAGGACCATAGACCAACTTTCAAGAGGTATTTATTAAGTTACTGTAATTGACAATGATGGAAAATGCACAGTTTCTCAAATTATTACCAATTAGTTAAGTTCAAAAAACAATTGCCAAGAACCGATTAAAAAACACCACAAAATTCATAAATATGAAGGAAATCGAAATCAAACCACTTAGAAAGCCAGAAAGCTTAATTCTTTCAGATGAAGCTTATAAAAGAAAAAAAAACCTTAAAAAACAATCTTCCAAGTTTTTGATGAATAAAAATTTGCAAAACCGTTTCAGTGGATTGAATGAATCACAGCCTATTGTAGAAGTATTCTCAAACAATAAATCTTTTAGTTTCAAAAATTACGGAGACTATGTTTGCAATTTATTAAAAACCAACCTAATAAGTGATGAGAATGGCCGTATAGCTGATATTTTACTTACAGTTCCACCTTATTTCAACCGAAATAACCCATCATTATTAGTTGATCCTTCAGACAAAAGGCACTTAAGCACTCTAATTCGTTTAATGTATCAAGCCGATGGAGATAGACACTTTACAATTCTTTGTAGGGCTAATCAGATAAGTGAAATCGAAACTTGGTTTTCAGATTTAGGTATTAGCAATACAAAGTATTCTTTAAACATTTCAGTTTTCGACTATTCCATTTGGGCACAAGATGCATATGTAGCTCTTGAAGACCAGAATAAGAATACAATTATATGCGAGGGAGTTCTTTTTCCAAGATATGACGACCATTCAATTGCTGACGATATTAGTGCTCAAACCGACAACTCAGCACATCAATCATATTTATACTTTCAAGGGGGAAATATTCTAGAAGTTGGTGATTACATTTTGATTGGCACGGACTACATTGATGAAAATCTTGGAAGAGCACACTTAGAAACTGAAGATAAAGTTTTAGAAACTTTTAAAAAGCTTTTCGGAAAACCGATTATTTCGCTTGGAAGGACTACTCCAATCCCTGCAAATCATAGACAATATTTGGGTGGGGGGTACTATCAACCTATTTTTCATATTGACATGTATGTAACTCCAACAGGAAAAAAGGCTACAAACGGTAAGGACATTGTGGTTGTAGCTAGTCCAAAACTGGGTCGAAAGGCCGTTGAAGAACAATCAAAATCGACTGATTATGATGTATATTTCGATGAAGCTGCGCAACAGTTAAGCCAATATTTTGAAGTAGTGCGTATACCGATACTTCCTTCAAAAATTACTTTTAGTCAACAGGGCCAGACAAATAGCAGATACTACTATTTGTCATTCAACAATGCAGTCTTAGAAAACTATGACGGCAAATCAAACATTTTCTTACCCACATTTACTCAAGACGTTACGGACTATCTTAATGATAGTAGTGTTTCTTACTACGAGGGGACTGTTGCTAAGAGACAGAAATTGGATGATACTGCAACGAAAGTTTGGGAGGATTTAGGATTTATTGTACATCCAATGGATGGTTTAGAAGACCTTGCAATAGGTTGGGGTTCTGTTCATTGCATAACAAAAACATTGAAAAGAAAATCTGCCAATGAAAATGTATAAATACTGCAAACATTGAAAAATGTGGTGCGGGCTGAAATGCCTAAGAATGAATATTTATTGAGAATAATATCAATGTGGGCGGACACTGCATTTTAGTGTAATCTATAATGGGGTTATACGCTATAGCTTAAAGCTCAAATAAAGGATGGAAGAAAAAAAATTTCAATACAGAATTTATCAAATAATAGAATCTAGGGAAAAACATATAACTACTAGACCCACACAGCGAGAGGATCATAATTATGTTAATAATTCGGTCCGCAATAGCGATGAAGAAATGACTCATAGTGATTTCTTGCATAGGACAACCGGTGATTCAAACTGGCATTTAGACATATCATTTCCTGACACAGGGGTGGGTGCAAAAACTACCAAAGGTCTGCTAGATGGTATTGAAGAAAAAAAGAAGGAACAGTAAAAGTATAGGAAAATAATGGGCAAAAAGAAAAAGTCAATAGTTGATCTACAAACAGGAATAAGCTTACTAATTGGCCTGGTAATCTTGAGTGGTCTTGGTTGGTTGGTAATGAAAGTGGATATACTAGGTAAGGATGTTACAAAATTTCAAATGATAGCCGAAGAGAATAAGGAAAGAATGAATCGCATAGGTGATAATATTCCGCAAATTAAATCGGTTATTGCTAGCATGCAAATAGAAAAATTTTTGGAAAATGCTCTTATTGCTTACAATCCGAAGAAGGATGCAAATGGACAATGGGTATCAGAGTTTAAACTGGCGAATTTATCCAAAGCCGAATTGACTACATATACAGTCTCAATGAAGAATGAGCAAGACAATATTATGTTGATGGCTTCATCCGGAATTATAATGAACTGTTGGGATTCACCTAGAGTTACCTTATCCGAATATGAAACAACGATGAACTCTTATTTTCCTCTTCCTGGTGTAGATAAAAAAAATAGTTGGATACTTTCCTGTTCTACAGACGACATCAGCAATCTGTTAGATTCTAATTCCATAGAAAAAACTAAGACTGATTTTGTGTTGAAGAACAACAACATTAGTGAATTTATAGATAGTCTGAAAGTTCAATAAATCGATTGGCGCAATAACGAGCAAACAAGGGAGGGTACAGGGGAGATTTAGGAAATACGGGGGACTTACATAACTAACTTTAAGTCAAACAGAAATTAACATTTACTATTAATAATCAATTCTAAAATCAAATAAAAATGGAGTACACAATGATCATGAATACCAATCCAGAAAAGTTTGTGGAAAACGTCAACAAGGCCATCGAAAATGGATGGAGGCCTCAAGGTGGAATAGCAACCCCTGTAAAAGCGGGTCAAAAGGATGATATACTATATGCCCAGGCAATGGTAAAATAAGTTGACTTCCCAACTGGGGAGTTTCCGAAATAACCAAAGTTTAAAAAAACGATTCCATGTGGTTTGACAATGAAAAATTAAGAAAGCTGATTTGGAAGCACCACAAAGACAGTATTCCAATTTACATTGGTATAATTCTATTAGTACTTTTAGTTTTACTGATGTATTATATTGATACATCATTCTAGCTATCGGCACCAAAGCTTAAAGTTCAATTAAACCATTAATAAACAATAGTATGGCAGAAAGGTACGGAGATTTAAACCCACCTCATGAGGTTATTTTTGATGTTGGTGAAACCCTTAATTTTTGTGATTTTATTATTAAAACACTAGATAAATATGTCTAAGGTTCTTCCTTTGAGAACTACGTTTTTAGGAATAAAACGATTAAGTATACTGAACCACATATTAGTTCAACTGACTACAACGCTGCCTATAAAGAATCAAAATGCATTTTTCAATTGGCAGTGGCCAAGAAACGGAAGGTGCTTAAGCAGAAAAACCACAATCCCTTTCGATATGAACTGCTCAATGATTTTTGGTTTGCGCTATGGCAATCAGGATTAACAGGTAAGATAGGGGAAATTAAAAGGGAAGCTATAAGAAAGACCGCAGACTTACTTAAGCCCCTGAGGAAATGGTCCAAAGAATTTTTGAGAATTTTGGAAAAACTCTTGAAGCTCATCAACACTTTTCTTCAGAGCCTTATTGGTGCTTTACCTAGTGCAGATGCTCTGGATGAAATAAAGCAAGCAGCGGAAATGCTTCTTGATGATGCCAAAGATGAAAACTAAGCCTTATACTTCTTAAAAGGTCAATTATTAAAGAAGAAAGTTCAAAAAAAGGATGAGCACAAAACTTAAAAAGAGATACAAGATTCACTTTTCAAGTCTTAGAGATTTAATTAACTCTTGGAATCTTATTCCAGATTCACCTTCTGATGAGTTTGATTCTATAAATCATATGTGCTTAAGTTTGCTTTATAGGGGGGCAGATGAATTCAAACTTGGAGAGTCAATTCATCGTGAATTAACAACGAATTACGGATTTTCCATGGACAAAGAAGAGTCTGATACTCTCTCTAAGGAGATAATTGAATGGTGGATGAAGAACAAATAAAATTTTTATGATGACAATGGAAATGAAATGCTATTCCATGTGAATACTCAAAATGAGTTGTATTTGGAAATAGCAAATTCAGATACTCCAGATCATCCAAGCTATATAACGCTTGAAACGGAAGATATAGAGGAAATGATACTTATGTTCACCGAAGAACTTAATATAATAGGAAAATCAAAGTCTAAATAAACGATCTCAACATATTTGGAAAAGATAAAAATCTTGCTGATAGGAATTTCAATCTGCTTTTTAAGCTGTAACAAGGAAGGAACTATTGTTTTAGAAGAACGGACTGACTTAAATAAAAAGTTCACGGTAGGAATCCCAAAAAATTGGCATTTGGAAAAAGAGAGTTCGGAAAGCTTTTCGACTATTATGGCTAGTGATACAACAAAGGCAATTAAGGAAACTTTATTGATCCATTTGACATGGAACGATTGGGAGATATTCTTGAATGATCATTTTGAAAGATCTATGGACTCCATAAATAAGATAGGGGGATTCAAAACTTCAAATCAAAAATTTTACTCTTTAAACGATTTTGATATCTATGAATATTCTGCAAGGGGTATGGATACATTGAACAACTTAAACCTTAGTACAAGAAACTTTTTCTTAAAAAAAGATGCATTAGATGGTTCTCTGAATCTAAATATTAGTGCTCACAATAGAGATTTTGATGGCCAAGACTCTTTGCTAATAAGACGAATATTAGGTTCGATAAGTGTCGAACGAAAGTATGATAAGGTTCAAAAAAGCGATTGAATCAAATGAGGACATTATGAAAAAACTTGTAGTCATATCTTTAATTCTCCTATCCATGATATCTTATGCTCAAGATTTGAAGTGTGCAGATTTTCAGGACGGGCAATTTTTAATCTTAGCAGATTCAATTTATCCGAAATCTTCAAGATACTTAAGAAAAGGCACAAGGCAAATCGAATGGTCTGAGCCTGGAGACAGTATTTATATTAACGTAGAATACATTGATGATTGTAATTGGATTTTGACATATGATACCAAATTGAATGAACTCGATGAGATCGAAAAATTTATAAATGCATCTGGAGGAATGCACTTGGAAACAATTGAAATAAGAGGGGATACTTTATTCTATAATGGGATTCTTAAAAATGATACGTTGACTTTTGTGCAACCTGGGAGTATTTTGAAACTTAAGTAACAAAGTTCAAATAAACGATAGATAAAACCAGTTTAGATATCTTTTGGATCAAAGATAAAAGCCTGACAGATTTAGATAATCTGCCAGACCCTGATATTCTTGCCAACGAAATAGTGGAAAATATTGAATCAGGACTCAATGCTTTTAAGGGAATTATTGAAATTTTAAAAAACTAGTCCTCAATTTCTTTGAAAGCAATGGATTCAATATTCCTGATCCCTTTCAAGTCATCTGCAGATAAACTTGGTCCAGTAAGCTGAATTTTTGTGCATTTAGGGCAATTCTTACTTAATTGGAGCCACATTTTGTTATTTCTTAGAGAGTCAATATTCTTTTCCGGCAATGTCTCTAACCAGTTTTTTAATTCGTAAAGGTTATCTTCCTCATTCATAAAAACAATTTCATTGTTCTTTGCATTTTCCAAAGTCAAAGTATCCTTTATGCCTTTTAGTTTTACACGTATTTTATAAATAGATGCGGCATAACGTTCTGATGAAATTGTCTTCTTCTCATCATTAACAACATCAAGATTACCCTCAAACGGGTAGTAAATTACTTTATCATCATACTCAAGCATATTATCTCCTCTATGTAAATTGTTGACCGCTCTAAACAATCCGTTGTACTTAAATTGAATTGTTACAAAATCGTCCTCGTTAGGTTTGGGTATATACTTTATATTTCGATAATTCATCTCAACTTTTTTGGCTGAATTTGATCCATTATCACCAAATAGATTTGTAAACGTATAAATATCCCTTTGACTATCTTCTAGATATCTTAAAGTAGCGGTCACTAACTCTACATTAGAAACATCTCTTGAAAAGCTGCCTTTCTGAGAAATTAGAATTTCATCTTTATCAAACGAATAGCCTGTTTTGATTTCATTAAATTTTAGATTATAGGCTTCCTTAATTGCTGTTTGATTTCCATAACTTGCTTCCGCTTTTGTACCCAGTAACCTGCTTCTGGAGTTTGAACTAGAATTTTCGTTACTTGTACTTTGATTTGAGCTATCTACGACTGTAATACTATCAATCAAATTCCCATTTTCATCATAAACATTGGCCACGTTTGTGCTTTGAGGACTTAAAACACTGCCTACAATTCCTTTGATTTCATTACCTGAATTACTGCCTAAATCATAGCCCGCCGAACCTGAAACATTTAAATTGACAGTTTGATCGCGGCCTACTGTACCCAAATCAATAGTTTCGTAAAGCGTTTGTACTTTGTCAATGGTCTCTATTTGCCAGCAATCTGATCCCACTAGTTTTATTTCAGTATTTAGCCATGCAATCCGGGAGTTAGGATGAATTAATTGCTCTAAGGGAACTTGAGATGTACCCAACTTTGCCATATGGTATTGTTTGATATGATTAATATAGAATCTCACTTTTACCGTAGTATAGTCTGTTTTCTTAGAGGCCTTTCTAGGCTCCACTTTTGAAATAGGCTTTTTCAAATATTCGATCAATTTATCTGGATCGTCGACTTTCGCGCTCAATGCCTTTAAATAATGTACTTGTGTAGAATCCTTTAAGTCAAAAAACGTTTTTGGTTTGGGTTTCGGTTTAGGAGGTGGCTCCGGTATTGGGACAATGTTTACGTCCATCTCAAAAAGATCAGAAAGTTTTTCTTTCGATACTTTAAAACTACCTTGATGTAAATTTGACAATTTCGGACTGGCGCATCCTAGTAAACTCAAAACTATAATTATAAATATATACTTCTTCATATTACCTAATTTCAAAAACATTAAAATCAACACGTCTACTTCTACAATATTTATATGTGGTCTGTAAAAAATAGACCCCTACATCATAATCCAGAGCTTCGGGTTGACACTTCAGTATATTCTCCACAAAATGGTTTTCTTTTTCTCCTGCCCTAAAAAAGTACTCCTTATCAGGCTCGTATTCTCTTCCATCTGTTCTAAAAATCAGGGTATAATCTGGATCATTCAACTGTATCAAATTGAAATCAATTTCTGAGGTAATACCCTCCTCATTTTTTAGATAGTTCCTAATCTTACTTTTCAAATAATTTGCAGAGTAGTCATAACTGGTTATCATCACATTCAAGCGGTCTTGATTATTGGTTGGATGAAGAACACCGTTGGCAAAAAGTTTATTTCTGCCAACTATATTTATTTTAGTATTGTTACCATCAATGGGGGTTAGCGTAAAATGATTCTTGCTCATTGTTTATAGTTTTGTTGGATTTTGTATTTAGCAATAGATTATTGTATTCTTTATTTTATGGTCCTGTTTTTTTTCCTTTCTCTATGTAATTCATCAGCTGATTTGGTTTGTAAATATTTCCACTTTATCTGAGTATCAACATCCCCATTCCTGGGGATTTTAAAACTCATACTTCTTTTCCACCGCATAACGTAACAACTCCCCGGCTCCGCTAAGGCCCAGTTTCCGGATCATATTTTTGCGGTGGGTGTCTACGGTACTTTTGCCAATAAAGAGTTCATCGGCGATTTGATGGGAGGTCCGGCCTTTGGCAATCAATTGCAGGATCTCCCGCTCCCGGGAAGACAATACGCTTTTGGAGCTGTTCTTTTCCGCATTGGGGAGGTGGATCTTTTTGTCATAATAGGATTGCCCCGCGGCTACGGTGCGAATGGCTTCCAGGACTACTTCCAGACTGCTGTTTTTAAGGATATAGCCTTGGGCCCCGGCGGTAAGCATTTGCCGTACCGCTTCTTCCTGCTCAAACATGGTAAAGGCGATCACTTTGGTATAAGGAAACTCTTTTAAGATGATTTTCGTGGCTTCAATACCGTCCAGTTTAGGCATACGGATATCGCAGAGTACCACTTTGGGCTGTTTGAGTCGCACCAGTTTGAGCAACTCTTCCCCGTTATTAGCCGTACCAATGATGGTGATATCCTCTTCATACTTAATGTACGATTGGATCCCATCGATAAGGGCCTGGTGGTCTTCGGCTATGGCTACGGTGATCATACCGGGATATCAATTAAAATGGACGTGCCCTTTTCCAGCACGCTGTCTATGGTAAAGCTGCCTTCCAGGTGTTCTACCCGTTTTTCTACATTGGTCAGGCCCATACCGCTGTGGGTGGCATCCAATTGTGTGCGATCAAAACCCTTTCCGTTATCCGCCACAATAATGTTTAAGTTTTCCTCATGCTGCGTTAACTGAATGTTCACCTCAGTCGCCTCGGCATGTTTGATGGCATTGGCCACCAATTCCTGGATCATTCGAAAAATCGTCAATTCCAGTGAGTTTTCCATCCGTTCCCCCAGGCCAAAGTCTTCTACCGTTACCTCCAGGACATTGGTTTCCGAAATGGTGCGTGCCATCTTCTGGATGGCGGGTAGCAGGCCCTGGTCGCTCATCACCCCGGAGTTTTTATGATGCGCCATTCCCCGTACCTTTTGATAGGCCTGTTCCAACAGTTTTTGCGCACTTTTCAGCGCTGGGTCCTTTTTGGAGACCTTAGCGTTTTCAAAATGGAGTTGTATCGTGGCCATCAAACTACCCAGGTCGTCATGCAACTCGTTGGCTACCCGCTGGCGTTCCTTTTCCTGCCCGGCGATCATGGCGTCAATACTCACCAATTCCTGTTCCTTCAACAGATTATCTACGCGTTGTTGCTTTAGGAGCACTTCTTGTTCTGCTAATTGTCGCTTTTTAGCGGTGTTTTTTTGCAGGAGGATGGCAATACCGGTACCTAAAAGTAAGGCGAGACTGGCAGCAATCAGCCAGTTGCGATTAGTACGTGTTTTCTGCTGTTGCTCAAGGAGCTTCCTTTCTTTGTCTTTTGTTTGAAGTTTGGCAATCAGTTCAGAAATCAGCAGATTATTTTTTTGATAATCCAGTTTGGCCTCGTCTAACCTGGATTTTTTTAAGGCAAAATAAGCACTATCGTACTGCTTGATTATTTCGTAATAATTGAATGCCTTATATCTGTTAAAAAGCACTTCGGAATCAAGCGTTTCCCATAGATCAAAATTATCCTTGGCCAGATCAAAATATTCTCTGGCCGCTTCAAGATCATTTCTAACAGTATAAATTCTACCTAACTCAAGATATGAACTAAAAAGCAGCTTTCTCTCGTATTTTGAAGGATTTGAGGCAATTAATTTTTTCAAATACGTTTCTGTACTATCCAACTGTCCAACCGTCCTGAAATCCAAAGCAATGTTCAGATACATCTTTCTTTTTATTTCTTTGTAAATCTCGGCCTGGTGATTCAGGAGAAATGTATAAAGTTCTCTAATGGATTTATCATATCGCTCAGGTTGAGAAGCGGACATACCGTCAAAAAAATTGGTGTAAAAGAGCGCAAGTGCCTTTTGATTTATAGTCAAATCCAATTTGTACAACTGTTCCAGATAATAATCGAATTGCCTTTTGCTAAGGGTGTTTTCACGTGAGTAGAGTTGCAAACAACCAAACAAGGTGAGCTTTTTCAAGCCCGAATAATTGGTCCCACTCAATTTTTGATAGGTTTCCTCAAATAATTTCATCGAAAGTTCCTTATTGCGCGCATAGTACAGCTCATAGTAAGCTAAAGCAAGATCATCAATATAGCTGATGTTGTCTGTTGCTGTTTTTCTACGTACTTCAGTAATACGCAATGAGTCTTTTTCTCTTTCCTGACCTCTATGAACCAATATTGATGTTAAGCGATCAAGACTGTTTCCACCCTCATTTTCATCAACATCAGCTATCATCACTGATACCTGGTTGTATTGCATGACAGTCAATCTTTCAGCAACGGCATCAAGCTTTTCCAGATTGGGAAAAAACAGAAGGAAAAAAAACATTTCTAAAAAATTGACTGTCAACAAAATACACTAGTTGGTAGATATCAAAGAAGTGGTACCTATGCACCATTTTCCCAGTTTTTGGTCGCCGAGACCCCCGCCTTGATTTGATAATCGTGTCAATTCAGCCTCAAATTCAGATTCATAGTCCTTTTTCAAAATTGGCGTGAGTTTTCCGTTTCTTTCAAAAAATTCACTATCAAAAATACCACCAACAGCACTGACCTTTTTTGAGCTTTTATCAATGTCCTGCCATTTTTGTCCATTTAATGACAGTAAAGTGCGTTTCATTTCAAAATCGGCATTATTGTATATTTCCTGATCCGGGATTTTTGAAAAATCTTTTAACGGAAATTCTGTTTCCGGCTCTTTTAGCACCACCCCTTTTACTACAACAATCACTTTTAAATCCTGCTTGACCTTTCCATCCACCGTCTTGTTATCACAGCTTTCCACGTATGCATTTTCCAAACTTATATTTACCAAGCCAGAGTAATTAACCAGTTCCAGATCAATTTTTTCAATTTTCGCCTTGTCCGGATCAATGTTTCCGCTTTCATCGATTATTGACTTTGTAGTAAATGCGCCATATATCCCGTAGAATGTACCATAGGCCTGACTAGCGAACATAAATTGCTTTCTAAAGTTATGTGAAGGATTACAGGTAAGATTAGTCGAATAGTTGTTTGTTTGATTTTTCATGTTACATATAGTTTTAAAAATAGTATTCTCTACGTCCAATACACCTTTACCAAAGTTTTGTTTCGGTGCAATTGAAAATTCTGAGGTTGATTGTAAGAGGATGTCTTTCAATTCGGCCAATTTTAGCTTAGGATTTATTGACAACATCAAACCTATACAGCCAGCTACTTGAGGTGCAGCAGCGGAAGTTCCGTCAAAAGCATGGTAATAGTTGAAATCTTGCCATTTATCTATTCTGGTATTAATACCGTATTCCGCCATAATATCAGTCGTCACTAATTTGGTGCCTACAGCTGCGATATCCACATGCTCTCCGTAATTTGAACCCCAACTGCTTTTCATATCTTTCCCAAGACATACAATTGGTTTTTTTAATAAATCCACTGCGCTTACGGTAATCACATTTTTAGTATTAGCAGGAAAACGCGCTGGTGCGCATTCATTCCCACTTGCAAAAACAATTGGTAAACCTAGCCCGCCCCGGCCGTTTTCCGAGATATCCTCTAATAAGTAATCAAGTGTTCCGAATCTGGCTTTCAGTACCCATGAACAACTAATAACATCTACAGGTGAACAGTAAGCAGCACGAAAAAAGGCCTTGATTATAGCAAATATGCTTGTCTTGAACTCCATGCCATAACCCCTTAATGCAGTCCCTCTAAATCCTATTCGGTATATCACCAAAGAACAACCACTACCCACACCGTTGATTCCATAGTTACCTCTGGTTCTAAAGCCGGCTGCAATACCAGAGCACATGGTTCCATGGGCATCCTGGTTTAACGGGCTGGGATCAAAATCATTTCCTATAGCATCCCAATGATCTTGATTCATAGCAGGTTTTCTTAAGTCAAAATGTTCTAAGTTAGCACCATCGTCAAACACCGCTATTTTTATATGGGCACTGCCTAATTTCCTAGATATTCTTGGCACCTTAATAACGTTATAGGCATCTTGCGGCGGAAAGTTTACGGTTGCGGGCCAGTCGGCATTTTCATAATTTCTATATTCGTTCTCCGGTGTTTCTCTATATGATCTTAAGTTGTAGTCAACCGCTTTTACCAAGGGATGTTGTTCCAAAATCTTCACCTGAAGACCCGCTACATGATCATTTTCATATTTGACTTCAAAATAATTTCCTATTTGATCTGTTATTGTACCTTGTGTAATCTCCTCCACCTCCTCTTTGGTAAGTTCTGTTGTGGGCAAAACCACAAGTGAAGATGTACCATAATATTCCAAATCAGCATGTTTATAAACCGAATGTTCCACTTCAATCAGTCCTTTTTGCCTTAGCAGCCTCAATGCATCCAAAGTTGATTTCTTTTTAGTGGAAAGTATCACATGCCTATCGGTTATCTTCTTAAGATGCTTGGTTATTGAGTGTAATTTCATTCCTGAATACAACTCACTTGAAATACCGGCCCTGAGCTCTAAAAACTTCTTATTTTCTACCTTTTTAAATTGCGTATGATCCATGAGTTATGCTTGTATTGCAAAGTCGAGAAATACTTTTAGAAATGTAATCCCCATTCCTGGGGATTTTTACCAAAAAAGTAGTGGAAAGCACCGGGCTTGGTGAAAAGAGGCACTGAAAACTAGCATTTTGCCGGGAAAACTCGTTGCAGGAAAACCACCAAAAAACTAGGGTTTTCTTATAAAAATCCCCATTGGTGGGGATGGTGTAACCGCTTTCGTACAATTACTTTCCCTCCAATTTTATCCCCGCCCTTTATCAGTAGCGCAATAGATGTCTTGGGGGAAGTATCTGTTACGTGAACGTAAAGGGCTTTTTGTGGTTAGCTATCGCTAAATGCCTTGATCTCCTGACCGCTACGGATGGTATTGGCTCTAGTCTAAAATGGCTATTATGTCTGGAACATCCAATTCTCGGTATTTTGTTCCCCTTTAGGGATGGGGAAAGAACAAAAGGCCGAAAATCCAATTATTTTTCCCTGGCCCTAAAGGGAGCAATTGAATTTTCTATGTTCACCCCTACTTGGAGCTCTTTGATCTTCAATTGAGAACTAAATACCAACGCTGGATTAAACCAGAGCCATAGTATTCTCCGGTAGATCGTAGAATACCTTAGTCATCGGTAGTCCTGTTAGACCGCTCCGTTTTGGTCCTAGCGGCGGGTTATCTCTTAAAAATGCCCCTTTTACCCTCCAATCGCCCATAAACTTCCGGGAAAGGACAGCGGATACTGACCAACTATACACATTCGAAGCCCATCCGTACAACGGAAATGGATTACAGTGCTCTTTTGTTTTATCTTACAAATACCCTCGTAAGCTATACTACTAAACACCGGAAATCCTGTCTTTACAGGGTTTCCGCCTAACCTTTCTGAAATGATGCACAAAACTACTTCCTTAAAAGTGGTAACACTGGCCATTACAGCCTGCATCGTGGCCTCCTGCTACCCTACCCGTTTTGTAAGCACCCACGGGGCGCCCATGCCCGCCGAAACCGTCCAGGGCGATGATTGGTATCGCGATAAGATGTACGGCGAATACGACACCATTGTAAAAACTTCGGCGATCAACGATGGGATGACGATCAAAGTGCCCCGGAAGTTTTGTGAATCGGGAAAACTCTTCTCGGTGGAATACAAGAACACTTTTGGCGGCAATCTGCTGTACCTCTTCTCCTTTGGGACCCGAAGAAAGGTGAAAATAAAATACGTATGCATGCTTCCTGACCTCTAAAACTATGGCAACAACAAGTGAACTACCGGTAGGCCAATGGGATACCCTCCATGAAAACGGTCCATTTCCCTTACAAAGACAATTCATTACCCGGCACGAAAGCAAGGCCACGATGCCCGGAAGAGTAGCTCGCTATAACAATGCGGCCGATGAGATCCGGCGGTTGATTAAAGAATGCCATGACAATAATGAAGGTTTTCGGGCCTACGGTTCCCGCTGGTCCATGTCCAAAGTACTCCATCAAAAAGACAATATGCATCAAAATAATTTGATGTACCTGGACCTGGAGGTCGATCCCGGGGATATGCATCAGGACAGTCCCTACCTTGCGGAGAACGTATTCTTCTTTGAGTGCGGCAACACCATAAAACTCATCTCGCAACGCCTTGCGGAGTATGGAAAATCCTTAAAAACCAGCGGTGCAAGCAACGGACAAACCATAGCCGGTTGTATTTCTACCGGGGTGCATGGCGCCGGGCTCAATATCGGTGCCGTACAGGATTATGTCGTCGGTTTGAATATCATTACCGGCCCTCAACCCGGGGATATCGTGTATCTGGAACGCCATACCCGGCCAGCACTCAACGATGCTTTTGCCCACCAGATCAATGCCCGGGTAATCCGAAACGATACCCTTTTTAATGCGGCTTTGGTAAGCCTGGGGAGCTTTGGGTTTATCCACGGGGTGGTCCTGGAAGCCGAGGACTTGTTTTTGCTGAATCGCTATGTCAAGCGGGTAGATAAAAACGTGGCCTTGTCCCTGTCCAAAACCCTGGATTTTAAAAACTCTACCTTTTCCATCGCCAAAGAGGTAGACCCGGATGGTACACCGGCTATACCCTGGCACTACAAAGTATTTGTGAACCCTTATGTAAATGACCCGGACTATGTGATTGAGGTAATGTACAAAAAGCCCTATACCGGGGCCTATCCGGATCCTTTTACCAAAATTGAGAAGTCCATCTACAAGGACCTCATCTATCTGCTGATAAAGTTTAGCGAAAAGTTTCCCAAGAGTATCCCCTGGTTCATCAAAAGATTGCAAAGCAGTATTTTGCCGGAAATCACCAAGGACGAGGAAGAAATTACTGCTACGCTCTATGAAACTTTTTGGGATGCTCCCTATAAGGGCCCGGCCTTTGCCTGCTCTGTGGGGGTGGATATTGCCGATTCCGAAAAAGCGTTGAATGCCCTCGTGACCCTAACCAAAAGCAACCCCATTCCCGGGATCTTTGCCATGCGCTATGTAAAAAAATCCGACGCTACCCTGGCCTTTACCCAATTTGACACCACCTGTGTGATCGAGATTGATGGGATTCAGTGGGAAAAGTCGAGGAAGATGCTCAGCCTGGAGGAATACGGCAGGCTTATGATCCAAACGCTACAAACGGCAAACATTCCCTTTACCGTGCATTGGGGGAAGAATATGGATTGGGCATTTCCGAACCTGGTCCAGGATATGTACGGCAGCAAGGCACAGACCTGGAAGGAATGCCGTAGCTGGTTGTTATCCCAGGAAATGGCGCAATTGTTCTCCAATGAATTTCTGGCCACTGTAGGCCTGGATGACTTTATTTCGGTGCCGCCCCATTTTATCCAATCCTTAAACATCCATGGTAATCCGGCCACCTAGCTTTACCGGTTCAGCGCTTTAATTTTGCGAATACTGGTCTGCGTCATGGGGTGCTGTAGCATGGCCTTCATAAAATCGTAGGCAGGCGCCGCCATTACCCGGCTCATAGGGGGTTCTATGACAGGATACTTACCGTAAAGGCCTGCAATGGTAGCATTATTCCTTTTTGCTATGGCATATACCAAAGAGTCCGCCGACCGTTGGCTTCTTAACCGTAATTTTTTTCCATAAATGGCTTTGACATCGGCGAGCGTAAAGGTGTGCGGCAAATAGATAGCCTCATAATCCATACAGGAATAGTTCTTAGCCAGGCGTTGTAGTTGCGATTTTATCGCGATGGGGGTCATTTCGGTAGAGGCTACGGAATTGAGGATCGCTCCCAGCTCCGAATTGTAATTGATCTCATCCACCAATACCGCATCGTTCAGTAGATTCAATTCCTGTTGCAGTACCGCTTTGATATAGAGGTTTTTATCGTTGATGACACATACAAACACATTGTTTTGGGGTAAATGTTCCAGGTTTTTTACCTGTTCCTTTTCGTTGACTGCCTGAAACAGCTTGTAGGCCGAAAACAGTCCGGAGTTTTCAAAAATACCCCCGTCGTTGTAATGCCCTTTGGTCTCTATTTTAGCCGCCGGACTCAATAAAGGAAATCGGTTGGAAGTGGATGCCGCTTCATAATACCCCAGCGTATACTCCGCGTTAGGTTTTCCTTCTTCGGTTCGCTGAAGCTCCAGGATGTCATCAGCCCCCCGATACAATACGGAGTTCAAATTGTGGTCCACTGTTCGGATACTTACTGCCATTCCCTGGTTGCCCGCTACATTGGTAGTATTGGCAATAAAAATGGGAAAAGAGGTTTTGGCGGCGGTAGTGTCATAGAAATGCCGCCAATAGCCGCGAAAGGTGTTCCTGCTCTTTTTCTCCTCATAATTATCTCCCGTAGTTGAAGCATAGTGCTCCATGACTTTGGTAGATCTGTCTTTGCCTATTGAATTTCCCGGCCAAAACAGGTAGCGCAAAAGGTCCCTGCCTGTAGCATGGGTAATATCCATGGCAAGAATGTTTTGTGTGGCTACATCTTTAATGCTTTCGGCTCTCTCGATATACCCGGTATGGCCATGTTTGTTCCAAATGGAAAAGAAATTTACCATCCCCATCGTCCCGCCGGAAACCCCGGAAATACCTACCGTTTTCTCCAGTAAGTCGGTATTCTGGCCGAACAAGGTATCTAAAACCGTCATGGTCCAGGCATTGGACTTCATCCCGCCGCCATAGCAGCCTATGTAATATCGCGTCGCCTCTTTGTCCAGGCTATCGATGTACTGAGACAGTACCAGTTCGCTATTCGGTGCCCTTTTCACCGGTTCCAGGGTAAACAACTCGTTACCCTTAGTTTTTGTAACTATCGCGAATACCAACAATATCGCCAATCCCGCAAAAAGTAATTTGTCAAAGGTGGTGGTGGAAGGCTGGCCTTTGGTTGCGGATCTATTGGTTTTGGAGTCATGATAAATCCAGTTCTTCACCACAACTACAAACACCCCATAGACCAAAAACAGTACGGAAAGAATAATCACGATCGTACTGAAGTAGGTGGCCCGCGAGCTCTCGCAATTGATAACCATCAAAAAAACGAGGTTGACTATGCCAATAAAGGCATTCACCTGTAAAAAAAGGATGTTATTGCTAAACGCCCCCCACCTTAAAAAGGTAAAGAGTCTGAGGAGTAGGGTACCTTTGGAAAAATTGTAGATATTAAAAAAGTCAACCACTTTCTTGGGTGCGGTGTTTACCGGGGTACCCTCCGGGGCTTTGCAGTCATAGTTATTGATGTCAGGATTTTCTAAAAAAGCGTTCGTTATTGCCCGCGAACAGGGATTATACAGTACGATACGCAGCAATGATCTGAACGCCCGGTAGAAAATAAAAGTGACCATCTGAAGCACGATAGCTATCAAACTGAGCAGGGCCATTCCTTCGGAATAGTGCAGCTTGGAGGAACAAAGCGCCACAAAGAATCCTATGTGAAAAAAAACCGTCAGGGTGAACAAGATCAAATAGATGGCCACCGGTATATTGATGGTTTTCAAATCGGTACGCTTCGCCGTTTCATCTCCCTCCTTTTTTGCCTTAGGTTGCAAATACCGCCATAGCCATTTCGGTAAGGGAAAGTTGATCAGGCCCTGTTTTTCTTCCGGAGGGGTGTAATCGCCATCATAAAACTGGGTCATGTGTTTCCTGAGAAAAGCGTAATGATGCTTGTACCATTCGCTTTTAATGTTCATCAAAAAATACAGCAGAAATACCCCACTGATAAAAAAAGCGAAGGACAATTTGCCCATTTGAAGTTTCCAACCAAAATTAACTTCCGAGGTATACGATATCATATAAAAAACAGCGGTATAAAAACTGATCCCCAACACCCGATACAGGAAATTCAGCGTAGCTGTATTCACTTTTCCGTTTTTGTCGTATTTCTTGTTCCGGTAATAAATGATCCCGATCAAACGGAAGAAGCTGTAGTCCGCCATATACCAGGTCTTTCTCCCTTTTATATAATCGAAATAGCTGGGATAATGGGCCACAGCGATGCCAAAAAAGGGTAAGAATAGGAGAAGGATCATTAAATTATGGGGCTCTAAGTAGAGATCTACCACAATGGAATTGACCTGAGAGGCCGTGGGCAGAAGGAACCCTATAATGATCAGGATCAACAAACTGATAAAAGCCGACCTGATAAAAACCCATAACGTAGGCAGAAAATCGTTTATCAGTACATTCAGAAAACTATACAACAATAACAGGAATACCGAGGCGTATAACCCAATTTTGGTATAGGCCAAATAAGCATTATATGAAAAGTTTTTCCAATAGTTTCCATTTTCCGCTACATCGGCGATGTACGCCAAAATCATCAGGAACACCGTAGTTCTGAGTAACTTTCGGGTAAAATGTGCAGGGTCCTTTAAATGTCGACTCCGCATGATCTTATATACTACCAGGAACAATAAGACGGGCCAGATACAATCCAGAATGAAATAACTGTAAAAGGAATACCACAACCAGGCGCCGTCATTTTCATGCATTAGTTCCCATAAAAGTCCGGTATCTGTGTATTCGTTAAATTGAGGATGGCCTGCCAGGCCCGGCACCTGAAAAATACTGCTTACCAAAAGCATGGCGATAGAAAAAAGAAAGAAGGCCACAAAAAGGTCACTGTAAATGACCTCGTTCTTTACCTCGTTTTTAAACTGTACCAGGATTTGTTTTGTTTTTTTCATCGGTTCCGGTTTTATCAATTTTCACTTCCAGGTAAGCCGTAATACTGGTTCTGAAACTACCCTAAAAGTGGTTTTATCTTGCTAATGGGCAATGCCCAACAATACGCCCCGTGTTTGGCAAACACCAAACCCACCATATGGTTTCCTGATGAAGAAAGGACAATACTGCCGGAATCACCCGGTTTATTAAAATGGCCTGAAAATGCCTTTATCGCGATAATTCCTGAAAATGCAAACACCTTTCCGTTCAGCTTCACTTTGGCAGCACCGTTGTATCCTGTAATTTTTCCGCGTGTAAGCCCGGTTCCATATCCATTTTTGTACACTTTCATGTTTAGCCTGGGACCAATCCATGGGTTGGAAGGTTTCCGGGGCACCCATTTCCCGGTATGTACATCAGACACCTGAAATAAGGCCGCGTCCATGAAATTCTTTTGCGGCAAAGGTTTTAATGGAATTTTTCGTACGAGTTTCCCTGCTATGGCCCTACCCTCACTGTAATGTACGGCGTCACCAAAATTCCCCATCTTCATATTGGAAATCACATGATTATTGGACAAACCATAGAGGTTGGAGTTGTTTCTAACCCTGAAGAAACCGCCTAAAGTTCCCCAACCCGGGGTGGTTGAATGACGCACCCCACGGCCCGAATGCAGGAGACCGGTGGCTATAGGTTCTGAGTTGGCCACCAACAATTTAGCCTCGTAGGGATAAAAAAAGTCTTTCACTAACTTTTCGGTTTGATCAAAATTGTCCGAATGCTTACAACGCACCACCACTTCATTCTTTTTCCCGTTTTTTTCTATAAAAACCGACTGAATATCCAACGCCTTTGCGTCCGTGCAAAAAAGAAATTCATGCTCAAAAGCACTCTTTCTTTTTTTTAAGGCCCGTATCGTATTCCTATTCATAGGTGGTTTTTAATGATTTAGGGGCTAGTTTTCGCTTTTTATCACTGGCGAATAAGGTGAAAACATTTAGATCCACCCCTAAGAAGAGTCCATATTGTAAAGCGTTAGCCTCCACAGTTATGCCATTAGCTGTTATTTCTCTTAGATCCGGGGAATAACTGGCACCCAGACCAAGGGTAATGGGATTATTTGTGGGGTGTAAGGTGAGGTACAATCCCGGGGAGAACACCTGCTGAAAGCCAAATTCCGGATTAGCCCCAACATCTTCATTATCATTCCCCAAACTATAGTTCAATACAGCACCCAAATCCAATAGTTGCGCCATTACTCCTACTGCCCCTATAGGTTTGGCGTCCAACCCAATTGCAAATTCAATACCTATCGGAAGTGATGCCCCAAAAAAAGTTCCATTATCATTTTGGCCCGATCCGTCAATCTCCACCTCTTCTTTTCCAAAGGTTACCCCCGGATAAAAACTTACGGTGGCACTAAACACACTTTTCTGACGCACCATATACCCTCCGGTCTTATTTGCTACCCCACTCAAAATATTCTTAACATCCTCACTGCTTTCCGCAAGAATAATACTGGCCATTAATGCGCCGTACCGGTTTAACGCTTCACTGGTGAATTGCAGATCGGCAAGGTCTTGTTCTGCTATTTCTTTAACAATTGACCGTACCTCCGTCTCGCTAAGGGTAAAGTTTTGGGTGATCTTCTTTTTGATATCCTCTGAAGAAATAACCGTAGCCGGAAGCGCGTTCAATTGTTTTCTAATCTCTTTTACTTTTAAACGCAGTACTTTTTTGGTTTCGGGGTAGGCATCGAAATTTTTTGCAATAAATTGTTTGATCTCTTGTATCAGAGCGTTGATGTCTTTCTTCTCATAATCCGTTTTTACCAGGTTTTCCAATTCCTTTATTTTGAGCAGCTCATTAATGTCCTTGGTAGAATTGATTTCCTTGTCAAAATTGTTTTTTATCCACAACAACAGATTTACGGATTGAAGCGCTACTTTTCCGTACTCCTGGGTTTTTATACCGCTATGCAGCGCTGCAATATGAGAGAAGCCATCGGAATACATCTTCTTGTAGCGTTTCAGTTGCTCACTGATGTTGCCAATTTTTTCATCATTTACCGAAACCACAAAATTTTCGAGAAAATCCAATCCTGTTTCCACCAGGTCCAGCACCAATACACTATAGGTATGGAGTTCTTCCGCAGAAAGTTTGGGGTCTTGTCTTTGCTGAACACTTTCTTTGAAATTGGACAACGCCAGAAGGTTCTCGGATAGTTTACCCAGCTCAATTTTCAGATTTGACAGTTGGCTAAAGGCATGCATGCCAAATTCAGGGAGTTTTCCATGGTCTACATGAAATGCAAACTCCAGTTGCTCCTTATTTTCACAAAAAAACAATTCCCAAAGTTCGCGCAGCTCTTCCTCGGTTAGTGCGATTATTTCATTGGGATGGATATAGCTCAAAGCACCGTCGGCCTCCTTTTTTTGAACCATTTTCAGCAACAGATCAAGTCCCACCATACTGCGATGGACCACCGGGGCTTTATCCTTGGCTTTATACTTCAAAAATGAGGTTTCCCCTTGTAGCCTGATGATCTGATCCGGAGGGGTATTTTTGATCACCCCTTGAAAAACGGGGGTAAGCACCTCTATGCTGGCTATGATCTCCGCAGCTTTTTCTTCATTGATATTCATGTTGGTATGCCGCTCCAGGATGGATCGGGCAATTCCGGAAAGATTATCCGGCAGGGCGTCAAAATCTTCTTTGAACGTTGCCTTCCAGGTAACGCCATCCGTATATATGGCGGTTAGATCGGAGGTGGATAACATATTTAGCAGGTTGGGAAAGGCTTGCTTTAGAATAGGGTCATTGTTAATGGTTTCCAACCAATCCCTTAAAAACGCTTGCATCAGCTCTTCTTCCGCCCGGCTTATGGCCCATTCTGTAATCCCAAGTAAAATTTCCGCTTCCGTCACTCCCAGTAATGCGCCTGCGACTCCCGAGACAGTCCCCTCCCCTTGTAGATCCTGCGATGTCAATGCCTTAGCCATAGGAGTAAGCAATTCCAATTCTTGCAATTTATCGCAATCACAGGCTTTGCTTTTCTGATCTTGAGCCAGGCTTTGCTGTTCATTCAGATAAGCTATCAATTTGGTTTTTGCATTACTTATCCTTTTCCGCAGTAGCTCTTTGGATAGGTTATTCATTTCCGGTGGCCGGCCTTCTTCTGTGCTATCAAACACTTCAAACCCTTCAGGATCCACACCCGGATCCGTTGTCCCTGTATCTATGAAGCTGCCTTGTTGCATTGTATTCATTACGGATTCGGCAAATTCCCGCTTGTCCAGGAAGGCTTGGTCTATGGTTTTGTTTGCCCAAAGTTGTTTAAGGATAACAAGGGCCTTTGCCCGTTCAATGTAGGACTGCGCCACAGTGTTTTGACAGACCATCACAAAGAGTACCAATAGCAGGGTTTTTGAGGACAATTTCATGTTTTAGCGTTTTGGTGTAGTTTTTTCTGAAGGAAGGTTATGCATGGTAATAGAAGATGAAAGAGGAAAAACGTTCGTGTTGCCACCACATACCTGCTTCTTCGGAGAAATAGTTGAAATTTACCGCACCCGCCTGGGATTGGAGTGGTATTATCACCTGGCCATTTTGATATATCGCCTTTTCAGATTCCGTTTCCGGCACCACTACAGTGATATGCCCTGACTTTCTTGTTTCCCTCCGTTTTGCACACAGTATTCCCACCCCTCCTTTACTATTTACCATTTGTTGAAGGGTATGAACATCCGGTATCTTTTCCCAGGCAAATTCACGCCCCCAGTCAAGAAACCAGTCATGAATAAGGTTGGCGGTGTACTCCCGTGCCGTAATGCCGTAAAGCAATTCTATTTTTTCTCCATTACGTAAGCGATCAATAGCTTTCTCCGTCCACCATACTCTCGGGATATAGGTTTTCGCAAAGTGGCAAAAATCATAGGCGTAGACATTGCAAAATGTATTTTCCTTGGTGCGTTGGTACCGCTGGCTTTGCTCAACATCTAAAACCTTAATGATTTGGCCGATACTGGCCAGTTTAGAAGCGATATCTTTCATATTTCTGTAAGGGACGTCAGACCCCCCAATAGGCCATGCAGGTTTGGCCTTTGACGTTAACCTCGCCCTGGGGTGAGGTTTAAACTCTGCCTTATCAATCTTTTTGTCAATGAATATGGGTTGATCATCTTCCGCTATTAGATATCTGGATGCCACATAGCCTTCCAATTGGGTTAAAACCACTTTCACTTTCCACCATCCTGGGGTGGTCCTATCCAATACTTCTACAATACCTTGAAAAGGAATTCTACCGATAATATTAGCAGGACTTGAAGAGGAAGCAGTACTTCTGATATTTAGCGCCGGAGCTATAACACTATACCTGGTCATCCTACCACATTTGAATTAGCATCTTGCTGATAAAAAGACTCATCGATATCTTTAAGATCTTCATCAAAATCAGATTCTTCAAATCCATATCCTATTTGATCCCCTCCTTTTCCAGATATTGATGGCGCTATGTTTCCTCTATTTTCACTCAACTTAAGACCAACATAAGCCGCAGAACTGATCCCCATTAGACTCAATTCCGTAGCACTAAATTGCACAAAGGTGTTGCCACTTTCCGTATCCAGAAATTCAGCGATGAACATCAGGCCAAAAACGATATTGAACACCAGGGCCTGAAACCGGTGTACACTGATCCCCTCACTATCCGAAATGATATTGGACACCATGGTGTTGTAGGTTTGGTTTTTTTTATGTCGCCTACGGCCCCGGTTGATCTCATCGATATCTATGATCCGCGCCGCAGTAGTGGTTCCAATGCTAATTCCCAGCAATATCAAGGCTGATGAATCCAGGTCCTGCAACGCGCCGTGTATCCCGTAATACGAGGTATAGCAGGATATGATGATCAAGGTCCACCACATTAGTTGTACACGGGCAAAACTATACGGCTTGTTCGGTAAGGTTTTGTCTTTAAGAATATCCGTAGTAAAGCTTAACAAGAGCCCTATCAGGACAATAAGGCCCGGAATAATAAATCTGAACAGGAAATTTCCATCCATGCGTATGGGTTTAAAGGTTGTTAAATTCATTTTTGGTAACACCACCGCCCACCTCAAATGCCTGAGGTTGCGTTAAGAACATAGGTATCATCCTATGCATAGGGAGAACTTCAGAAATACGTTTTCTCTCTGGAGGAAACAGGAAAACTTAGCAGGGATAATTTAGGGATTCTCCGAAAAAAAAGGCTGTGGAAATCCCTTAGAATTTTTGAGGTTTTTACCCAATAGCATGGGAATTTGCTATACATTTCCTTCAATACGACGGCAGTCTCTTACAAAAACGTTGAATCGCTGCCACTTGATGGATATTTCCTAATTTTAATTTCCATGGCAAACGGAAACGGCATTTGTATACCATCATAGACATAGAGACCACCGGTACCGGTATTAAAGGCAACAAGATCACGGAGATCGCTATTTTCAGGTTTGATGGGCATGCGATAGTGGATGAATTCACCAGCCTGGTCAATCCGCAATGCCCCATCCCCCATTTCATCACAGGCCTTACCGGGATTGACGATCAAATGGTGGCCCAGGCGCCCACTTTTGCAGAGATTACGGACAATGTACTGGAGATTACCAAAGATGCGGTTTTTGTAGCCCATGCTGTGAATTTTGACTATGGAGTCATCAAGGAAGAGTTCCGGCAATTGGGAATGGATTTTGTGCGAAAAAAGTTGTGTACGGTACGCCTTTCCCGAAAATTAGTACCCGGATTACGGTCCTACAGCCTGGGAAAGCTATGTGCTGCCACTGAGATCCCGCTCACCAACCGGCATCGCGCCCGGGGAGATGCGCATGCCACGGTCTTACTTTTTAAAAAGCTCCTGAGATCCCCTGAAGCAGAAATGACCGTACGGCGATTCCTGAATGCAAGAAGCCAGGAAGCTACCTTACCGCCACATTTGGACAAAAAGGTATTGGATACCCTTCCCGGAAGTACGGGCATTTATTTTTTCTATGATCGCAACGGACAAGTGATCTACGTCGGGAAAGCCAAAAATCTTAAAAAGAGGGTGTTGGGGCACTTTTATGATAAATCGGAACACGAGATACGACTTTGTAGGGAGATAGCGCATATCGATTTTGAGTTATCCGGGAGTGAGTTGATCGCCTTGCTCATGGAATCCAGTGCCATAAAGCAATACTGGCCCAAATTTAACCGGGCACAAAAAAGAAGGACGCCATCGTTTGGGATCTTTCCTTATGAAGACCGGGCCGGGATCCTACATCTGGGGTATGGCCCTTTACGACAGCTCCGGGAGCCCCTCATCACCTTCTCATCGAGCACCGAATGCAGAAATTTCCTTACGCAACTTTGTACCACTTTCGCGTTGTGCCCTAAATATTGCCAACTGCGCTCCTCCAACGGGCCTTGTACCCCTTCGGTAATTCCCGGATGCGAAGGTATTTGCCATGGGGAAGAGCGCCTTGCCGATTACAATGCCAAAGTAAGCAAAGTGATCTCCTTGTTGAATACCTCCCGGGAGGATGCCATTATTGAACAGCCCGGGCGGACTGCACAGGAAAGAGGATTTGTCCTCATACAGGATGGGTGCTATAAAGGGTATGGTTTTGTAGCTACCGAAGTAGCTGTTCCCGGTATGGAAGATCTGGAAGCCTACCTTGTACCGCAAAAGAATACGTTGGAGGCCCGGCAGATCATCGCCAGTCATTACCACAAGAACAATAATTTTCCCCCTCTGCAAAAGGCCTTTGGTTAGCATGCGCTTCCCATTTGTGACTTCCTGTTAAAAATGGTGTCTTATTTAACGAAGCCGTTTAGCACACCTTCGGCGGGATATTACCATCCACCTTTCATATGGGACGTACATTAAAAATCATAATCGTAGAAGACGATGCATTAGCAACAGCTACCCTTATTAAGGGACTAAAAGCCAGCGGAGTTCGCTGTAAGATCGTGTGTCATTTGGACAGTGTAGCCACTGCCCTTTCTTTTTTTGCCACATCTCCTGATTACGATTTGGTATTTCTCGATCCCGATTGCGATAGTGGTAAAGGATTGTCACTTCTGACCACAGCCTCCCTGAACAAACCGATCATTTTCTGTGCCCAAACCGACGAATATGCCCTTACCGCTTTTCACTACAATTGTATGGATTACCTGGTAAAGCCTTTAAAGCAAAAGCGTCTCCTGTCTGCCCTGAAAAAATACAAGATGGTAGAGCAAACCTGGCGGAACGCATTAGACCTACCGTCCGGGACCACAGGGATAACTCCATTTTCCGTAAAGCACTACAAAAAGCGATTTCTGGTACGTACTAACGGGGATTTCCAGTTGATAGGGATTGGAAATATCGTTTGTTTTTATTCCGAGAACGGACGTAGTTTTCTGGTAGAAGCATCCGGAAAACAATTTGTTATTGATTTTACCCTGGAACGCCTGGAGGAGTTACTGGATCCGGAACTTTTTTTCCGCATTAACCGGAAAGTAACGGTAAGTATTGGCGCGATTGAAACGATAGAAGATTATGTTAACAACCGACTTAAGGTGCAACTTCACAGCAAAGTACCCATAGATCCGGTGGTAAGCAGAAAACGGGTAAAAGCGTTTAAAAACTGGTTACGCGGTGTAGTCTAGTTCATTCATCCATCTTATTGTACATACGGGCAATAAAAACCAACCAAACCAAAAAGATCAGCGCTACAATTATGGAATAAATAAGAATAAAATCCATCATTTTTTGTGCTTCAGGTAATTCATAAACCCTAAAATGGTTGGTGCCCAGAATGCAATAAAAATGGCATCCAGTTTTTTTCCGCTTAGGAAAAGTACTTCAGCGACAATGATGATGGAAACCACCACCAGCAGCATAATACAATTCATTACACCTACTCGCTTAACAAAATTCTTGAACATGTATTAAGAACTCGTAATATTTTGCCTACGCAAGTTACTGATAAAAACGAAGAAAATGTTAAAAATATTGTATTTTTCTTAACATTTTTTTTAGATTTTTTATAAACAAAATACCCCCGAAAAAGGGGGTATTTCTAACCAACTAAATAAAAAGTATCTCAAAACTGAGCCGTCTCAGTACTTCCTTTCATCGCTACGGTACTTGCCGTACCGGATGTTACAATGTTTTGTACGGTATCAAAATAACCGGTACCCACAAATCCCTGGTGCTTTACCGCTTTAAAGCCCACCTCCTGAAGGGCAAACTCACGTTCCTGCAATTCCGAATACCCGGCCATTCCACGTTCTTTATAGGCCCTGGATAGCTCAAACATACTGGTATTCAAAGCGTGAAAACCGGCCAGGGTAATGAACTGGAACTTGTACCCCATTTTAGCTAACTCTTCCCGGAAGGTCTCCATTTCCGCCACACTTAGTTTAGCGGCCCAGTTAAAAGAAGGGGAACAGTTATAGGCCAACATTTTGTTGGGGTATTTGGCATGGATTCCCTCTGCGAACAAGCGGGCTTGCTCCAAATCCGGAGTAGAAGTTTCCAACCAGATCAAATCTGCAAAGGGGGCATAGCTCAACCCGCGATCAATGCCTTGTTCCAGGCCATTTTTCACATAAAAGAATCCCTCAGGAGATCGTTCCCCTGTAATAAACTTATGATCTCTTTCATCAATATCACTGGTTAACAAGTTGGCTGCATCAGCATCAGTACGGGCAATGATCACCGTAGGAACACCCATAACATCGGCAGCCAAACGGGCCGCAATCAATTTGTTGATGGCTTCCTGGGTAGGTACGAGGACCTTACCGCCCAAATGCCCGCATTTTTTAGCCGAGCTCAACTGATCTTCAAAGTGTACCCCGGCAGCGCCACTTTCTATCATGGCCTTCATTAATTCAAAGGCATTAAGATTGCCCCCAAAACCCGCTTCAGCATCGGCCACAATAGGAACCAGATAGTCTTTTTTGGCTGCAGTTTCATTTACCGTTTGAATTTGATCGGCACGTAAGAGCGCATTGTTAATACGTTTTACCACCATGGGAACACTGTTGGCCGGGTAGAGCGACTGATCCGGATACATTTCCCCTGCAAGGTTGGCATCTGCCGCTACCTGCCAGCCACTGAGATAAATGGCTTCCAGACCTGCTTCTACTTCCTGAATCGCCTGATTTCCCGTCAATGCGCCCAAACCGGCTACGAACTCCTGATCCTTCAGTTTGTTCCAGAGCTTCTCCGCCCCCATTCTTGCAATGGAATAGTCAATTTCATAGGACCCTCGTAGTTTCACCACTTCTGCCGCTGTGTAGGGTCGTTCTACCCCTTTCCATCTTGGATTTACCGTCCAATCTGTTACCAATGCTTGAATCTTTTCTTTTGTTTCCATAATTTTAAGGTTGAATACTGAATTGAAAATCCCTTGTAATGTTTCCCCATTCCTGGGATTTTTTTATTGAATTGAATTTAGATTTTGCTTTGTTCCATTAGATTTCATCATAAGCCTTAAGGGTGAGGAATTCCTGGAATTCCTTGCCTTTGATCAACGCGTCAAAGAGTGCAAAAGCTTTCTCGAACTGCGTATTGCTCAGATTGCCCTCTCCCACCAAATGTTTGATTTTTTCTATCTCTTCATCGAAGAGTTGTTCGTATAGTGCATTGGTAAAGGCTCTGCCATCCTCCAGGCGGGCATTGTATTTTCGCCATTGCCACACCTGCGTCCTGGATATCTCTGCGGTAGCTGCATCTTCCATAAGGTTGTACAGCGCCACACAACCGTTGCCCCTTAGCCAGGATTCCAGGTACAGTATTCCGACATTGATATTTTTCCGGATCCCTTCTTCCGTGATGGTTCCTTCGGGAACAGCGATCAGATCGGCTTCCGTGATAACATCGTCCTCCCGAAGTACTTCTAACTGATTGGGTTCCGGCATATACTTGTCAAATTCGTCCATGGCAATTTTCACCAGGGCCGGATGGGCTACCCAGGTACCATCATGGCCATTTTTAACTTCACGTTCCTTGTCCAACCGGACCTTCTCCAACGCCGCCTGGTTGGCTATAGGGTTATCTTTGATGGGTATTTGTGCCGCCATACCTCCCATAGCATGGATACCACGGGTATGACAGCGTTGAATCACCAAACGGGAATAGGCATCCATAAAAGGAACGGCCATCGTTACCTGATCCCTGTTGGGGAGTAAAAATTCAGGGTGATTCTTAAACTTTTTGATGTAGGAAAAGATATAGTCCCAACGTCCGCAGTTTAACCCGACGATATGATTCTTTAGCTCGTAAATGATCTCATCCAACTGAAAACTGGCAGTAATGGTCTCGATCAAAACCGTGGCCTTAAAGGTACCTACCGGGATACCAAGGTATTCCTCAGCAAAAGTAAAGACCTCATCCCACCAGCGGGCTTCCAGATAATGCTCCAGTTTGGGAAGATAAAAATAGGGAGCAGTTCCCTTCTCCATTAAGGTTCTTGCATTGTGAAATACATACAACCCAAAATCTACCAAACTGCCCGAAGTCTCTTCCTCCTTAATGAGAAGATGCCTTTCGTTTAAATGTAGCCCTCGTGGCCGAACCAGCAAGACCGCAATCTCAGTATTGAGATTATACGACTTCTTCTTTTTCGGATCATAGTAATCTATGGTACGCTTGTTGGCGTCCATCAAATTCTGTTGCCCTTGCATACAATTGTCCCAGGAAGGGGCATTACTGTCCTCAAAATCCGCCATAAACGTTTTGGCTCCGGAGTTCAAAGCATTAATTACCATTTTTCGGTCTACAGGACCGGTAATCTCTACCCGCCTATCTTGTAAATCTTCCGGGATATATGAAATTTTCCAATCCGCAGTACGGGTTTCTACCGTCTCTTTGGGAAAAGTGGGAAATGTTCCGGAATCCAACTCAGCCTGACGTTTAAGGCGTTCTTCCAGCAATTGCAAACGCCCTTTGTTGAAACGTGTATGCAAGGCGATCAAAAAGTCCAGGGCCTGATCGGTAAGGAGTTCCGGGTAGTAGTGCTGTACCTCTTTAGCAAACTGTAATTGGGTATTGGTAGAAAGTAGTTGTTCCATAACGTTCAAATTTTTTGCACGACAAGAATACATCAAAGGATTTAAAAAAACAAGCGAACGTTCGCTAAATTTATTTTATTCGCTATTTTTATCAAATTCGCAAAATATGTTATATTTGATTGCGAAAAATGGAAGAAGACTATATCAAATTAATTTTTGGGTTAAAACTCAAGCAGGTGCGGTTAAAAAAGGACCTGTCGCTTTTTGGGCTTTCCAAGCTTTCCGGATTGTCTAAATCCTACCTTAATGAAATTGAGAAGGGTAAAAAATATCCCAAAACGGACAAGATCGTACTGTTGGCGGAAAAGCTGGAAGTACCTTATGATAGCCTGGTTTCCCTAAAGCTGGATAAGAATCTTGCCCCGGTGGGCGAATTACTCCGGTCCAAAATCCTAAAAGAACTTCCCCTGGAACTCTTTGGCATAAAAGAAAGCGACCTTATTGACATTGTAGCTAATGCCCCTACCAAGGTAACCGCCTTTGTCAGCACTATCATTGAGATTGCAAAGCATTACAATTTTGGCAAGGAAAACTTTTATTTGGCAGCTGTACGTTCTTTTCAGGAAGCCAACAACAACTTTTTCCCTGAACTGGAAAAAGCCGTTTTGGACTTTGCCAAAGCCTACCAGATTGATTTGACGGGATCTGTTTCTTCCCATGAACTGGAAGAAATACTAGTCGAGGAATATGGCTACACCATTAATAATGATGATCTAAAAACCTACCAGGCCCTGGATAATTTGCGCTCCGTGTTTGTACCTAAAACCAAAACGCTTTTGATTGCCGACCGTATAGATGAAGCCCAACGCGCCTTTATCTATGCCAAGGAGATTGGGTATAACTTTCTCAAAATACAGGAACGCCTGTACACTTTTACCTGGATTGCTTTTCAAAATTTTGATCAGGTCCTGAATAATTTTTATGCTTCCTATTTTGCCGGCGCAATCATCATCCCCAGAGCCATCATCCGAAAACACATTGATACTTTCCTGGCCAAACCCCGATTTGACAAGACCTTTTTAACCGGGATCAAGAACAATTACAATGCCTCTCCGGAATCCCTCTATCAAAGGCTCACCAACATTCTGCCCAATGACTACCACCTGGAAAATCTCTTCTTTCTGCGTTTTGGCCATAAAAAAGGGAGTAACCAGTTTGATATCACCAAGGAACTGCACCTCACCCACCAGCATTCCCCTCATGGTAATGAAACCAGGGAGAAGTACTGCCGAAGATGGGTTTCTATACGCGTGCTTCAGGAAATTGCGAGAACGGGCGTTGAACATCATATGGATATTCAAATCTCCCATTACCCTGAAGACGGCTTATCCTATCTTGTTTTTGCCTCGGCCACCAAGGACCCTTTTAAAGAAGATGAATATCGAAGTGTGGGGATCGGACTACTGATCAACGATCCGCTCCGCAAAAAAGCAAAATTCTTAGATGATCCTGCTATCAAAAATTGGGAAGTAGGCGTCACCTGCGAACGCTGTGCCATTTCGGACTGCGAAGTGCGACAAGCTTCTCCAAAAATTCTGATGCGTGAAGAAAAGAACAAGAATATCGCTAATGTGGTGGAAGCCCTGCAAAAAAAATACAATTAGCGCCCCGGGTATAATATCACTCTAAAGCTTTCAGGTTCCAGAAGGTAATTAAACCCCTTGTGCAAGGCTTTTTGTTCCACTGCACTAGGGTAAAACGTAATGGGTTCAATACACACCATATTCCGCACCTCTGTCCAACACATAAAATGTCCAAAGCCTTCTGTCTTGATGGTAAGCGCTTGCTTATCTGCCAAAGTGATCTCGGTACAATTGGGCACTTCCAACGCCCGGCCCCCCACCGCCAATACCTCATCTAAGGTAATCTCCCCGGTATTTGTCCGGATCACCGGATTTTCGGAATGAAGTGTAAAGGCCGGATGATACCCCAGCATATATGGCATGTCCCGTTCCCCCTTGATCAAAAAGGAAATCTCCAGAGCATTTTCCTTTACCTCAAAACGCTTTTCAAATTCAAAACTGTACGGCCAAACCAACCATTCTTTGGTGGATCTATCCGGAAATTTTGAATTTTTTATAGGTGTTCCCGCCCGGTAGGTTTTTTTAAACAGCGCTTGTGTGGCAGTGGCCTCCATGAATTCATATCCAAATTGCCTGAGATGCCCGTGTTGATCCTGGATAGCGCTGCCGCCCCGTGGCACCTCTACCTGAAAGCCTGCTTCATTAACAGGTCCGATAATTGGGAACATCTCTGTATCCGCACTACCCCATCCGGGGCTGCCTTTCTGGTGGATAAACTCATGTCCTGCTACTTCATACCCCACCAGCTCTCCCTGATCAATTCTCACGGAATGATCCCCTAAGTGTAATTGTGTCATTTTTGAATACTACGTTGATATCACCGTTTCACCGTCCCTTTCAATATCTTTTGTATATTGAAGGAAATCCTCAAAAAACCACAAAGCGGGAAAGGAACGAATCGGCAATATATAATTGGAACGATTTTTGCCAATATACCAAAAAAACGCGGTGCATTGCAACGCCATAGTTTCAATACAATGAACTTTTTAAAACCAAAATCATCCCTGGTGTATCCCATGAACTTCCGGGTACGGATATTGCTGTATTGCGTATTACTATTTGTTACCACATCCTATCCACAGTCGGAGGAAAAACTACAAAGGATCATTCAGGATGCCCAAAATACCAGGGAAGCTTTTATTACCATAGACCCCAATATGGCCCAACTTTTTGAAAACGCCCATGGATATGCCATTTTTCCTAATCTGGGTAAGGGTGGCTTTTTACTTGGTGTAACCGCAGGAAACGGGGTGGTTTGGCAAAATGGCGAGGTTATCGGTTTGGCAAAACTACGGGAAGTGAGTTTTGGACTGCAGCTAGGTGGGCAGGCCCTTAGCCAGGTGATCTTTTACGATAGTGATGAAACGTTTAGCCGCATTAAAGCCAACAAGGTGGAATTCCGTGCTCAAGCTGCTGCTTTGGCCGACTCCAAAAGCGCCTCTACGGATATTCACATGGCCAATGGCATACAGGTTTTTGTAAAATCCAAGAAAGGCTTGATGGGGGAAGCTGCCATTGGCGGACAAAAATTTAAGTTCAAGCGGCTTAAAAACCCTCCAAAAATTGAGAAAGACAGTATTGATTTGGTAAGGGATTATTTTTGATCCTTCTCCACCAGCGCAACTTTTTCATCCTCCAGGAAACCCTGAGCACGCATCCAATCGTCATTGTAGATCTTGCCTACGTAGCGACTGCCATGATCGTGGAACAGGACCACCACCACATCGTCTTTACCGAAGTGCTCTTTCAATTGTAGAACGCCCTTAATAGCTGCCCCTGCAGAATTCCCCAGAAACATGCCTTCTTCTTTGGACAATCTTTGCGTATATACGGCAGCATCCTTGTCAGTAACTTTGGTAAATCCGTCAATAATATCGAAACGGACATTTTTTGGTAATATGTCTTCCCCTATACCTTCAGTAACATAAGGATAGATCTCATTCTCATCGAAAATCCCGGTTTCGTGGTATTTTTTGAATACCGAACCGTAGGTATCCACCCCCCAAACCTTAACTTTAGGGTTTTTCATTTTCAGATAGCTGCCTACTCCCGAAATTGTTCCCCCGGTGCCTACCCCCACTACAAAATGCGTCACTTTTCCATCTGTTTGTTCCCAGATCTCAGGTCCGGTAGTCAGAAAGTGGGCCTTGCAATTGGAAGGGTTGTCGTATTGATTGACATACCAGGAATTGGGGATTTCTTTCGAAAGTCGGCGTGCAGTAGAATAATAACTCCTCGGATCATCCGGAGCCACATCAGTAGGGCACACGTACACCTCGCTTCCTACCGCTTTTAAGATGTCTATCTTCTCCTTGGATTGTTTGTCGCTGATCACACAGATCATACGATACCCCTTTACGATCGCCGCCAAAGCTAATCCCATACCGGTATTTCCCGAAGTGCCTTCAATGATGGTTCCACCGGGTTGTAACCGACCATCCGCCTCAGCGTCCTCCACCATCTGCACCGCCATACGGTCTTTTACCGAGTTCCCCGGATTAAAGGTCTCATATTTTGCCAGTACCAAACAGGGGAGTTCAGCCGTCAAAGTATTGATTTTCACCAGGGGGGTATTCCCGATAGTTTCTAAAATATTCTCTGCATACTCCATAGTGCTGCAAAGGTAGTTCAACAGGCCCTTGAACGGTAGGATTATAGCCTTTTTTTAACGACAGCCGTAACCTGGTTTTGTTTGTAAAGTAGTGCTGATTACCACCCCGGGGTGATATTATTCAAACCCAATAGCTTTTACCGGGGAAATCCTGGAGATGGCATAAGAAGGGAGCAACAGCATTAAAAGACAAAGTACCATTACCCCTATATTCAAAAGAAGAATATGAGGCAGTGAAAGATGGACGGGAATGTATTTAACATAGTATTCCTCGGGATTAGGGAACTTCAGGAACCTAAACCTTTCCTGCAAAAAAACGATTCCAAGGCCCAGGAGGTTGCCCCAAAAAAGTCCCAAACCGATCAGATAAGCGGCATTGATCAAAAATACTTTTCGAATGCTCCAATCCTGAGCACCCAGGGCTTTTAAGACGCCTATCATTGGGGTTCGTTCTAAAATAAGTACCAGGAGCGCGGTAATCATGTTAATCCCTCCTACAATAATCATTATACCAATGATCAGGGCAATATTGAAATCAAACAATCCTACCCATTCAAAAATCTTGAAATACTTGTTTTTTAGGTTTTGTGTGTCCAAACTGGATAGGGTTTTTCCATAGATCTCATTGGTTTTTTCTTCTAACCGGGTAAAGTCATCCAAAAAAACCTCAAAATGTCCCACGTCGTCTTCCTCCCACTTGTTCATCCGTTGGATATGGCGGAGATCCACAAAAATGTAAGAAGCATCCAACTCTTCAAAACCACTTTCATAGATCCCGGAAACGGTAAATCTTCGGTTATTAGGGGGTTTGGAAAGATCCCCCTCTTTTAAAAATAGTGCTAAAAAGGAATCGCCCACTTTTAATTGCAGTTTGTTGGCCAGAATTTGGGAGATCAAAGCCTCTTCTCCTAACTTCCCTGAAAACACCGGTAATTGCCCTTCTACCAAAAAATCGTCAAAGGACTCCCATAAAAACTCCGTTCCCACGCCTTTGGCCAAAATCCCTTCAAAGGTCTTTGCTGTTCTGATAATTCCGGCCTTCACCGCTACCCCTTGTATGTGCCGGATACCGGTAACCTCTTCAAAATGAGGATAAAACTCCTGATCCAGGGAAACCGGGAGTACCGAAACATCAGACCGGTTGTTGTCGTAATTATAAATTTGAATATGCCCGTTGAACGCTGCGATCTTTCCGCGGATATTCCGCTTTAGGCCTTCTCCCGTGGCTATGGCGATAAGCATCATGACCAGGCCTATGGCAATAGCCGCTATGGCTATTTTAATTATAGGGGCGGAAATACTACTTTTACGTTCCTTCCCTGAAATCAGGCGTTTGGCAATAAAAAATTCTAAATTCAACGGATGCCCTTTTTCTTGAATCTCAAAAGTACGGTTTTATGGTTTAGCGTCTGCCTTATGGCTTGCGGACAACAAACAAACGTAAAGCCCAAATCTCAAATTCCAAATTCCAAGGAGGAGAAAAAGGAAATTGTTGTTGCAGCCAATCGTACTACTGCCTATATCCCATTGTTAAAGGGAAAAAAAGTGAGTATAGTGGCCAATCAGACCTCTGTCGTTTTTAAAGAAAAAGGATATACCCACCTGGTCGATTCGCTACTTGCTTCGGGGATATCGGTAAAAAAGGTGTTTGCACCGGAGCACGGTTTCCGCGGGCAGGCCGATGCCGGTGAGGCGGTTAAAGACGGGAAAGACCCTAAAACCGGATTGCCCATCATCTCCCTCTATGGAAAAAACAAAAAACCCTCCAGGGCACAATTGGAGGGGCTGGATATCGTGCTTTTCGATATTCAGGATGTAGGCGTACGTTTTTACACCTATATCGCCACATTACAATTGGTCATGGAAGCTTGTGCGGAAGCGAAAATCCCCCTGCTGGTACTGGATCGTCCCAACCCCAATGCGCATTATGTAGATGGCCCGGTCATGGAAAAGGAACATACCGGTTTTCTTGGCCTGAACACTATCCCGTTAGTCTATGGAATGACCATGGGAGAGTATGCCAAAATGGTAAATGAAGAGGGCTGGCTGGCTAAGGGCCTGAAAGCGGAACTGACGGTAATCCCGTTGGAAAACTACACCCATTCCACACCCTATGTGTTGCCCATCCGCCCTTCTCCCAACCTCCCCAATGCCAAAGCAGTGAACTTATATCCCAGTTTAGGGCTTTTTGAAGGCACAAATGTAAATGCCGGCCGTGGAACGGAATTCCAGTTTCAGCGTTATGGCGCTTCTTTTTTAGATAGCACTGCTTACCATTTTAGTTATGTGCCGCAACCTAATTTTGGCGCAAAATACCCCAAGGAAGAAGGGAAAACCTGTTTTGGCAAAGACCTGTCTTCCCATCCCAAAATGCGCACGGTGTCTTTAGAATGGTTAATGGACGCCTATCAAAACTGCAAGGACAAATCCCTCTTTTTTAATACCAATGGTTTTACCAAACACGCCGGTACGGAAAAACTGCAACAGCAAATTGAGGCCGGGCTTTCAGAAACTGAAATAAAAGCCACATGGCAGCAAGATCTCAGTGCTTTTAAAAAAGTTAGAAAGAAGTATTTGCGTTACAAATAGTCAAAATTATATCCGTACGTCTATATTGAAACCTACCCCCAAACCACCGTATTTTCTAAATTTTGATTGACTGGACGCTTTATAAAGTGTACCATTGGTAAAAAGCCCTAAAGGAAAAAAGATAGCTTCACCTTCCTTATTATCTCCTTCATTAGCCACCCACTCCAGCGTAACGATCACATCATCCTCTAAGACAATATTAAATGGTTTTAGATCCACGGTTATGGGACCTGTTTGTTTGGGTTCAATAGGTATCAGAATATTCTGTGTTAAAACATTTTCATGGGGTTTCCCATTTTGAACGCTGTAAAAATTAAGTCGGAATATGGCTTTTGCGCTTAACCGGTTTTGGGAAACTGTACAATTAAAAGCATCAACTAATGTTGGGTTTTTACGTATGTTGATTTTAATCCCCATTTCTGCACCCAACTGATCGTAACCGAATCCCGTACCAAGGAATTTAGATTCGGTCTTATTGCCCAAGGTTCTTTTCTTGATGGCTTTGGCTGTTAGTACGATTTCATCCAACGCACTGATTTGTTCGTCCAATTTTAGGATCAGTGCATCTTCGGTCTTCCAAACCTCTTTTACCAAAATTTCAATAGGTTGGTAGCCTATCCTGGAAATTCTTAGGGTATCGTTTTTAAGGGTTTCCGCTACTGCCAGTTCAAAATTCCCAAGGGTATCGGAAACTGTTCCTACCTCCCGGTTCAATATCCCTATGTTTACATAGGACAGTGGTTGATTGGACTTACTATCTACAATGGTTCCCAATAGTTCGGTAAACTCTTTGTTCGTTGTTTCGAGATCACTAATATCATAGGGTTCGGTAGTGGTATATTCCAGGGCTTTCAGCTCAGACCAGGAGGTCTTGAACGTATCACTTCCTTTCAGCGTCTGATCAAAAAAAGTAGTCGTCCCTTTTTCCAGGTGTTCGTAAAGCGTTACGGCAAGATCTGAAGCCTTTAGTTCTGCCGGGATACAACTAAAATGGGCATGTTCGCTGTTTTTAAAGCGCAGATAGTACTTTTCTGTGTTCAATTTCTGGTAATACTGGTAGTCATCGGTAGGCGTAAATTCGTTCAGCTTGTCCCCACTCTCAAAATACAGGTAGGTGATCTTTTGATTTTCGGTATTGAGCAAATTAGCTTCATAGATCTCCCTGATAAACCTATCATTATCTGCCCCGGTCGCATCATTAGCGTAAAGATTGGTATCGGATTCCCCGTAGTAATGGGTTTCGCTACCATCCCAAGATACCATTGCCATAATATTTGGATTTCGATTGACCAATATAGCCGCACCCATGCTCCCCCAACTAACGCCGAGTACGCCAATTTTTGAGGTGTCCACATCAAACCGCCCTTCTTTCTCCAGCACTTTTAGCGCAAATTCCGCATCGTACACCTGTTCCATGATATCCCCCCTTTCATTGGTCATATCCCCGGGATACCTTCCGATAGAAGAAATGGAAACAACAATACAACCGGTTTCGGCCAGACGTTCCAACATCCTAAAGTTTTCAAATCCCATTCCATTGAATCCAGCCATATAAAGGATAAGCGGAAACTTCCCCGTTGCGATTTCCAGGTTTTCGTAACTCCGGGTTACCACATCCAACAGTGCTTTACTATTACCTCCCACCCCCAGCTCAGCAACGTACAATTGTGCCAATTCATTGACCATCCCGGTATAATCGACTTCATCCTGGTAGGCGGTTGCTCTTTGTTCAAATAATTGGAACAAATCACCAAATCGCAAAGGGTTCCCTTTTGATGCAATAGCCGGATACCAGATATCCAGATCCAAGGGTCTGAGATGAAGTTGCTCCGTTTTTGAAGTTCCTGGCTTATACACCCGGGAAGAATCAACCGTATGTAAGGTCATAAAACCTGCATGAAAAGGCGCTTCTTCCTGGCCAAATACAGGAGAAAAAAGAAATAACTGAATAAAAAATATCGGGACGGTGTACCTCATAAGACCAATAGCGTTAGATGTATTCTAAAAGACGTACAATATCCTGAAATAGTTGTCTCCGGGGCTTGAGAAGTTTGGATCGCCCACCCACAAACTTCAAACATCGTTTTACGAGGTAGTTTTATTTGCTATGACGAATCATGGAAACAACGACGTGTAATTTCAGCTCTTAATTTTCTTTAAAAGTAGGGACTTCAGTAGTGGTCGGCCGTCTGTATTTATGAAAAGGTTGTTTTAACAGGCCCCAAATACTGGCATTTTCTTTTTTATCCGGGAAGGTATCTACTCCATAGGTGATCTTCTCCGGATCTAAATACATATAGGTACCGAATACCCGGTCCCAAATAGCAAAGATGTTGCCATAATTGGAATCAGTATAGGGCAGTACAAAGTGGTGATGTACTTTGTGCATATCCGGGGAAACAATCACCCAACTCAGGGCTTTGTCCACACCTTTAGGCAACTTAATATTGGCATGGTTAAATTGCGATAGCACCACGGAAAGGCTTTGATATAACATTATGACCCCAACAGGAGCACCCACTACAAAAACACCGATAAGGGTAAAAATGTAACGAATAACGCTTTCCAAAGGATGATGCCGATTGGCTGTGGTCGTGTCTACATTATGATCGGTATGATGCACCAGATGCACCATCCACAACGGTTTTACTTTGTGCTCGACCCAATGCGCAGTATACGCCCCAATTAAATCAAGAAAAAGCACGCCCAGAAGGACATATAACCACAGCGGCATTTCCGGCAACCAGTTAATGATCCCAAAATCATTAGCAATGGCCCAATCCGAGGTTTTTAACAGCAAAAAAGCCAAAGGAAGATTTACGATAATGGTGGTTAGGGTAAAGAAGAAATTGGGCACCGCATGGCGCCACTTTTTATACTTCACGGAAAAAAGCGGCACTATCCCCTCCAGGATCCAGAAGAAGGTGATCCCCCCAACCAAAATTAAACTGCGGTGTAGTGAGGGAATGGTCTCAAAATACTGTATAAGTCCTTCCATAGCTGGTTAAAAGTACAAATTCCAAATCTCAAATCACAAATTCGTCATTCGTAAATCGTAAATCGTAAATCGTATTTCCAAATCTCAAATTCCAGAAATCAAATGGGAAATCGGAAATGAGAAATCGAAAATTCTTACTTCGTCTTTCCCACTTCGTACTTTCAAATCACAAATCACAAATCACAAATTCGTCATTCGTAAATCGTAAATCGCATTTCCAAATCTCAAATTTCAAAAATCTAGGGCAACCGGGCTTTCATCGCTTCTACAATGTTGAAAGCCGCAGGGCAGATGGCTACGTTTTTCAGGGTAAGATGTGTGATCTGATGAAATTTTTTGCGATTGGTATGGGGAAATTCGCGACAGGCTTTAGGGCGTACCGGATATATACTGCAATAGTTATCCAGGCCCAGGAAAGCGCAGGGTACTTGCTGCAATACATAGTCATTGTCCTCATCAATGCGAAGATATTGTTCAACAAAATCCGAAGGTTTGAGCCGTAAATGTTTTGCAATACGGTCAATATCGGCATCGGTAAAAAGCGGCCCGGTGGTTTTGCAGCAATTCCCACATTGCAGGCAATCGGTTCGTTCAAATTCCGCTTCATGTAGTTCCTGCATCAGATAGTCCAGGTGTTTGGGGGGTTTCCTTTTCAATTTGGAAAAGAACTTTTGGTTCTCTGCTTGTTTATCTAACGCTCTTTGGGGGAGATTTTTAAGTTGCTGCTGCATGGGATACAATGATAGCTCAAAATATGTGGACCCACCAAAATAAAGTGCTAAGATTGAATTTGTAGGAATGCCTAATGCTCCTTCTATACAAGGGCAGAGAGAAACATGGGATAGCAACTAAGAAAATCAACGCTCCGGAAAAAGTTCGTTTCATAAACCTTCCTGTTTGTTACCCCCTATCTAAGCAGGAATCTTTCCAAATCTCTGGGTCACTGTACAATTAATTGACATTTTGTGTAAACATTTTTTACAAAAAAATCAAAACATTCCCATAAATGAACACACAACTATTTGATTACGAGAATTTTATTTTTTTTGGAATAGTTTTTGGCCAGAAGTTAAGGTTTTTTGTTCCACTTAGGAAATTCTCCAAAAGTGGTTTTTTCCTGTATATCGATCAACATTTAAATCATGATAAAGAACCATTTTAAAACCGCCTGGCGAAACATTATAAAGAATAAGGTATTCTCAACATTGAATGTGGTTGGGTTGGCAAGCGGTCTGTTATGTAGTCTATTGATTTATCTATGGGTCTCCGACGAACTTGCCGTTGATAAGTACCATACAAATAGTGACCAGTTGTACTCCGTATATCAGCGACAGGTCTTTGAGGGGAGAATAGATGCTTTTTATTACACACCAGCACTGCTTTACAGGGAGCTAAGCAATAAGCTCCCTGAAATTGACAAAGCCTCGCCTATGTCCTGGAGAGAGTCCAGAAACTTTTCCCATACCAATACCATTTTTAGGCAAGAAGGATTTTTTGTAGGGGAAGATTACTTTGATATGTTTTCGTACGATTTCCTGGAAGGCACCGTAGCCTCTGTAATGGATTCCCCCGATAATATTGCCCTATCGGAAGAAATGGCACAGCTGTTTTTTGGAAGTGCCAAAAATGCTATTGGCCAATCCATTACTTACGAGAACAGCCGCCCACTCAAGGTGTCTGCGGTGGTTAGGGATGCCAGCCCTGCCAGCTCCAAAGAAGGTGATTTTTTCCTGCATTGGGATATTTTCCTGGAAGAATACGGATGGGCCTCCGATATTACCAATAGCGGGCCGCTGACCTATATCATGCTTAAGGAGAATTCCGATGTTGCTGCCGTAGATGCTAAGATCAAAGATTTTCTAACACCCTACCGAACTGGAGAGGATGCTAATTTTACGGTAGAACTTGGGCTGCAGCCTTTTGGGCAGAGCTATTTACATAGCAATTTTGAGAACGGCGTTATTTCCGGAGGTCGTATCGAAAATGTACGCATTTTTGGATTTATTGCGTTTTTCGTTTTGTTGATTGCCTGTATCAATTTTATGAATCTGGCTTCCGCCGGTTCCCTAAAAAGGTCCAAAGAAGTTGGGGTGCGGAAGTCCCTGGGGGCAAAAAAAGGAAGTTTGATATCCCAATTTTTGGGAGAGGCACTGCTACTTTCCTTCATTAGCACCCTGTTATCATTGGTATTGGTTGCATTGCTATTGCCACTATTTAATGAGCTTTCAGGAAAGGACCTGAGCCTCTCACGCCTTTCGCTGCTATCCTGGGCGGGTATTTTGGGGATTGCGTTGTTGACGGGCTTTATATCCGGAAGTTACCCTGCATTTGTGCTATCCTCTTTTAAAGCAATAGACATCTTTAAAAACAACCGGAACGCCAATGCCAGTTCCCAATGGATACGGAAGGGTTTAGTGGTTTTTCAGTTTGCCTTAACCGTAATTCTCATTTCCGGAATGCTGATTACCTCCCGTCAAATTCATTTTATACAAAATGAAGACCTTGGTTTTGACCGTCACAACGTCGTTCTTTTTGCTTTTCAAGGTGATTCTACACGTTCGTTCTCCGCCCTAAAAGAAAGAGCATTACAACTTCCCGGAGTTGAATCCATATCCATTACCGATGTCGGCCCCATGCAGATCTCAAATGGTTTTGACGATGTAGTCTGGGCGGGGAAACCTAACGATGACCCAACGATATTCAGGAGTATGGCCGTAGGATCGGATTTTGCAAAGGTTTGGGGCACAGAATTGCTTATGGGTACTGATTTTTCCGATGATCGTGTTGCCGATAATTCAGGTTACATCATCAATGAGACAGCTTTAAAAATAATGGGGCTGGAAAACCCGATAGGCCAACCCCTGGCCATGTGGGGCAGGGAAGGCGAGATCATTGGCGTTATGAAAGATTTTCCCGTAAATACCTTAAAATCTACCATTCCCCCTCTGATTATCCGGAATGGGGAATACCTGAACAGGGGAGCCGTTTTGGCCCGTATACGTTCCGCAAATGTGATGCAAACGGTAGACGCATTGGAAAGGTGGTATACCGAAATCCTTCCCGAGACGCCTTTTGAATACTTCTTTTCGGATGCGTGGTACAATGATATGTATAGAAGCGAGACCATCTTTTTTAAGCTCTCTCAATACTTTTCACTAATGGCGATATTCATTTCATGTCTGGGGCTTTTTGGTCTGGTCATTTTTTCGGCACAACAACGCGTAAAAGAAATCGGCATACGAAAAGTACTTGGTGCTTCCGTGGGTAAAATCACAAATCTTCTGGTAAAAGACTTTCTGAAGTTAGTGGTTTTGGGGATTGTAATAGGCTTCCCCGTGGCCTGGTACTTTATGTCTAAATGGTTGACCAACTACGAATATCGCATTGATATGCCCTGGTGGGCCTTCGGGGCAGCGGGAATTGTGGTGATCGCAATAGCCTTGTTAACGGTCAGTTTTAAATCGATAAGTGCCGCAATGGCCAACCCGGTAAAAAGTTTGAAGACGGAATAGCCTTTTAAAACGATGGATTAAAAAAACAAAGGGGACTACTACTTTCGTTATTTATTTATTTCAAAATTTAATGGGTCAAACCATTGCCAATATTTACGTTCCAATAAATAAGAAGAATACATGTTGAGCAGAGCCGGGATGCCATATAGATCATTTTCAAAGTTTGTATATCACTGTTTTTGGTTCCTCATAACCGTGGTCAAGCCCACCAAATCACAGCAATCCGCTTAGGGAGGCATAAGCGTTTCTGATAGTTTTGTCCGGTTCCGGTGCCAGGTCCCTTTCCAGAAAAAAGTGCTCAACCCCTGATGCGACCCCCTGTTCCAAAATACCTTTGATATCAAAAACACCATCCCCAGGATCGGACATAAGCGGGAAGCCTTCCATCCATTGTTCCGGCGTACTGCCATCCCCTTTGAACCTAAACTCAATAGAGGAATCCTTTACATGCATCAACTTGAAACGGCCAGGATATTTTTTTAGATAGTCAATAGGTTCCTGCCCTGCTGCTTTCATCCAAAAAATATCAAGTTCAAATTGGACCAGTTCCGAATCGGTGTGTCGAATAAGAATATCAAGACCCATATCCCCTTCATAGGGTATGTGTTCATAACCATGATTATGGTACACAAACTTCATCCCGTAGGGTTTCATGGTTTCCCCAAAACTATTGAATTCATCAGCCAACTTTTTATAGGAATCCTTGCTGTTTCTGTCCTCGGGGTTTAAGAGTGCCGGAACTACGGCATATTTTGGAGCAATCGGAGCCATCCCGTCCAAAAATACCTTGAGTCCCTCCCGCATGGTCGTAATGTTGCTGTGCACCGAAGGGGCCGAAAGTCCATTCTCCTTTAACACACTTGCCGTTTCTTCTGCAGTTAACCCGTAAAAGGCATGTTGTTTCAGTTTCAACATCTCCTGCATTCGTGCCCATTGGGCTTTGGTACTACCGGGACTAAAAGGATAAGGTCCAAAAAGTTCGATTTCTTTATAGCCGGTTTCACTCAATAACTTCATTGTTCCTTTGAAATCATTGTCCACCATAAAGGGTATTGTGAACAACTGAATGCCTACTTTCCTCCCACTCCTGGTTTTTTCAAGAAGTTTCTGCAAAGGGGTAAAACTGCTCAACAGTGAGAGCCCTCCAAGGCCAAGGACGGCGTTTTTAATTGCTTTTCTTCGTTCCATATCGTGCTTTTATAGTTTAAATGCGTCGTTATTGTGTTGGATTTTACCTATTGCTTCCAATGGGACACATCCGAAATATGTTCCCGGCATAGGATTATAGTCTAGATAGTTGGTTATCCCGAACTCGGTCTGAAAAAAAGCTTCAAAAACCCATTGCTTTATCTTCCCGTAGAAATTGGTTTCGTTAGATTGTACAAAGACAGATTCCAGCTTTTTGAGATAGACTAATTGTTGGTCGGTACTGCAATCAACAAACCTATTTCCGTTTTCTGATTCACAGTCCGCATTGAAATCTTTAATGCCTTCCTTAAACTCCTGGTGCTGCTCAACACTGGAATATGCTGCCAGGATACCATCAATATATAGCGGGATGGCTCCCCTTACTTCCTCAGGCACTCCTTTGTCAGGAATCAAGTGCGCAACAATGCCATTAAGTAGTGTTATGTCCGCTATTTCCAGGACAGATGTTTCCAGTTCATGCTCTTTGACTTTTTCCATACAGGATTGCATAAGCCAACCCGATGGGGAAATCATGACGCTGGTTCCAAATAGCACACCGGTCTTCTTTAAGGCTGTTCTTCTGTCCATACCCCTAAATATTCATTTTCTTTAAATTATCAACAGCATAAGCCGCTGCTCTTGCTGTCAGGGCCATATAGGTTAGCGATGGATTTTGACAGGCCGAGGATGTCATGGCGGCACCATCGGTTACAAATACATTTTTTGCATCCCATAATTGGTTCCATTTGTTCAAGACCGAAGATTTAGGACTTCTTCCCATCCGGGCAGTGCCCATTTCATGGATGGCTTGCCCAGGGTAGCTCATCATATCCAAAGGTTGTACCATCTTAAAGTCAGATACCTCCAACATTTCAATAGCCGCTTCAACCATGTCCTTTCGCATTTTGAATTCGTTCTCCTTCCACTTCACATCCAATGTTACGGTGGGCATACCGTTTACATCGAGTACATCCTTGTTCAGGCTCATTTTGTTATCGTGATAGGGAAGTGTTTCCCCAAAAGCGACGATCCCCATTTTCCAGGGACCGGGCTGTTGGGCAAGCTCTTTTAAGGGCTTCCCAAGGGTCATTTCTTTGACATGGTCTGTCCAATCCCCTCTGCTTGCCGCTCCCTGATACCCAAACCCCCTGAGGTATTCTCTTTTTGACTCCAGTTTCCCCTCAATATTTCTGAATCTGGGGATGTAGATACTGTTGGGTCTTTGTCCTTTATAGTATTTATCTTCAAAACCCTCAAAAATACCCATGGCACCTGCAAAAAAATGATGGTCCATCAAGTTATGACCCAGCTCACCTGAAGAGCTTCCAAGGCCTTCCGGCCAAATATCAGTCGCACTTTGCATCAGTATCTGGGCAGAAGCTATAGTGGAAGCGTTTAAGAATATGATCTTTGAATAATACTCCAGGTATTCGCCCGATTCCGTGTCTTTTATACGTACACCTACCGCGCTTTTCTTGTCCTTGTCGTAAAGGAGCTCACTAACTGCTGAATAGGGTCGAAGTGTAAGGTTCCCGGTTTCCATTGCCGCAGGTAAGGTGGAGGAATTACTGCTAAAATAAGCACCTAGCGGACACCCTCTCATACACAAATTACGGTGTTGGCACTTGCCCCGATTTCCCTTTCTCTCGTTTCCGGTAATATGTGCCACGCGGCCAATAGTAAGTACCCTGCCGTCAAGATGTTTCGCCACTCGTTCCCTTACATGGGTTTCCAGGCAGTTCAGCTCCATGGGTGGCATAAAGTTCCCATCAGGCAGTTGGGGCAATCCTTCCGGTTGGCCACTCACCCCGATATAGTCCTCCACATAATCGTACCATGGTTTCAAATCGGCATATCGTATGGGCCAATCAACACCAACTCCTTCCCTGGCATTGGCTTCGAAATCCATATTGCTCCATCGATAGCTGTGTCTACCCCACATTATGGATCTTCCCCCAACATGATAACCCCGTATCCAATCAAAACGTTTCTCCTCGGTGTAAGGATGTTCGGTATCTTTTACCCACCAATGTTTGGTGGTCTTTTTTACGGTATATCCTGTTCTTAACTGTTTTTGGTAATCGCTCTGTTCTTTTACGGTAAGACGGTCGCCCAGGTGATACTCCCAGGGTTGTATGTTGGCGGTCGGGTAATCCTGAATATGCCTTACATCACGTCCTTTTTCGAGGACCAAGGTTTTCAGACCTTTTTCTGTGAGCTCTTTTGCAGCCCAACCTCCACTGATCCCGGAACCGACAACAATGGCATCGTAGGTGTTTTGAGCCTTTGCTTTGATGTTAATTTTCATAGTTCCTGTGGGTTTATAAACAATTGATCAATGATCATTTGGGGGACCATAGCTTTTCGGGATTCCAATAATTCATCAAAGTCTTTTTCCGAGAGACCATTTATTTCATGAAGCATATGTTTGTTCAAAAAAGGGAACACCGTCAGGGAGACCAGGTTCAAAATAAAATTGGTATAAGAAATAGGTCGGACCACCTTCTGGGCAATCAGTTCGTTCAGTTCAGTTTCGACCTTTCTGTCAAAACTTTTAAAATCAATGTTGCCATACACCTTTTTTGGGTTTCGTTCGGATTCGAAAACAATAAAAGAAGGGATATGGGGGTTGGCTTTGCAGAAATCCGTGTATTCGGAAACAAAATTCACGATTTTTTCCCTGAATGGAATCTCCGAATCAAAAATCGAGTTGCCTATATCGCTGAACTGCCCAAATACCTCGTCCGATACCACCCTAAAAAGCCGATCCTTGCTACGATAATAATAATGTAGCGTGGAAATGTTTACCCCCGCTGATGCCGCAATCTCCCTGGTTTTTGTGTCCGAATATCCTTTTTTAGAAAAAACTTCAAGAGCAGCATTCTTGATTTTTTCCTCTGTTTTGGTAACTGTCATATTCTAAATTGAATTCGTGTAAAGATATAAAATCAAATGATTCAATCATTTGATTGAATCATTTTTGTGAAACCTAAATCCTCTTGGGTATCTTCCTATCATCCTCCCCAATCAATATCAAGTGATCGGTTCTAACAAATAGCCGATGGTTCTCTTTACCGGAAGCCCCATTGGCCTATTCAGTCAGGAGATCGTTGTTCGCAAGAAAAGCAGTCCGGTAGTTTTGCCGCAATTCCTCATTACAGATATTCAGTTCATTCAAATTCTTCCTCATGGAGTTCCTGCATTAGGCAATCCAGTTGTTTTTGGCAGCTTTCTTTTTAACTTGGAAAAGATTTTTTTTTCAGCTTATGGCCGAACGTACTATTGATAGGGCTGTCGGATGATGGTCATCCACTTTTCAGGGGCAGCTCTTCGGATATCAGAAAGGTAAATTTCATGATGTTTGCCTGTTTTTTCAAATCCTTGATCTTCAATGGCCTGGTGTACTTTTGCAATATTGGGTCCCTCCTCCGAAAAGGGTCCAATGTGCAACAGTTGGGCTGCTTGGCCTTCCCGGAAGGAAGTAAATCGTATGCTGTCCAACGCATTGGGATTCTTCTTTTTCCGGACCTGTTCCAGGGCTTCTTTAACCAATTCCCGGGTTATCCATTCGGGCTGCATGATCATGGAGGTCCATTGCCATTCATCCTTGTTGTCCGGATCAAATTTGGACATATCATCTATCCACCAAAGGCCTTCAAGCGGCATCACGCCATAATCGATTCCTATCTCTCCCTTCTTCACCATGAACTTTAGGGCATACGATACGGCATAGAGTGCTTCAACCGCTTCCTTATAAGATTTGGCCGTATTGGGATTTCCCTGCCCGTCCACCATCAAAAAATTCATCGCCGGAACTTCCACGAGCTCCACTTTTTTGGAAGAAGGCTTGTATAGGTGCTTTAGTTGTTTTTTATAATCTATCTTTTCCATGATCACACTATTTTGAAATTATCCTATTCAATTGGTAGCACTTACCGCAAGGGCAGATGTATTTCAGTTATCAACTTATCGGGTTCGGTATCCCAGGCTGTGTTTACGTATCTATCAAAAATCTCGGCGTCCCTGAGTTCATAATCACTTTTAAGGAGCCATTCCTTAAAGATGAGTTGGTACACCAGCGGAAAGTTCTCATAGCTCCCCTTGTAGACAAACACGGCATACTTCCCCCCTTTTAATTCCTTTATTCCTATTTCCCCTTCCGGACTGATTTCCTTTTCTATATTGATACAGGCATTGTACTCGTATTTTTCATTTTCAGCGATTTCGGGATCGTCATATGAGATACCGATCATTTTGGTTTTGTCGCTGAAGAGGTCATGTTTGGTTGAGAATTTGAATAGTTTTTCCCAAGCCTTTCCAATCGGTTCGGTCGCGTATTCTCCAAAAATCCGAACGAATGCAATTTTCATTGCAGGTATCGTTTTGATGATCGGATTGAAATCAAAATTTACTTTCTCAGGCAGTGGCATGATATCAAAAGATGCTTTATTACCGTACTTTTTTCTGTAGTCAGTGGGGGAAACTCCGAATCTTTTATGGAATGCAGCGCTCAGGGAAGAAAGCGTATCATATCCTACTTTTTCCCCTATTTCAGTAACGGAAATATCCGAGAACCTAAGTAGCTGTGCCGCCTTCTCGATTCTTAGCCGTTTGATGTAGGCCCCCAGAGGTTCTCCTAAATAGGCGGAAATGATCCTGTGGAAATGATGCTGGGAAAAATTACCGATAGCAGAAAGTTCTGAGAGCTGGAAGGAGTTTTCCAGATGGGCTTGTATGTGATTCAGCACCTTGTTGATACGAACCCAATAATCATCTCTCATGCGGACTTTTTTACCCACTTAGAATTTTTTTGTTGAACAAAACTCGAGCTTATTCTCGGGAACCACTTTCTCAATCTTGCTTTTCTGGCATTTAAACTTAGTTCAAAGATGTCCATTGTTCCATGATGAAGGTCGGTAAAAGGAAGCGAAAGGGTGTAAGTTGCATAAAATATCCGTTTTATACCTCGGTTGAAAACAGCGTGTTTTTCTTTCTTTTAATATCCTATTCCCAGCTCTCTCTGTTGGTTTTATTATCTACCTTATTCCAGACTTTCCTAATTTTCACCACCATAGCAATACTACTCTAGGTTTGTCGCATATAAGCTTTAAAAGCGCTTTAGCAGGATCAATATACCTTCAATTAAACCTTTTTACCGAATACGCATCTTACCTTTGAATTATGGATGTTTTAGGAAGGGCTTTGCTGGATTACCAAAACGGAAGATATACGGAAGACATTGCTACCAATTCTTCCTTAGAGGAAAACGCAGTGCTTCCGCTCCCCTACCTGTTTCGCTCCTATCCTGAAATGCCAAAATTGGAACAAGAGGCCCTTGCATTAAGTTACGGTAGCGTTTTGGATATTGGCTGTGGTGCGGGCAGCCATTCCCTGTATTTACAAGAAAAAGGGATGGAGGTAACAGGATTAGACCGTTCGGTGGGAGCCATTAAAGTTTGCCAACAACGGGGTCTTAAAAATATGGTTCAAGCTGATTTTTTATCCTATTCCCAAAAAACATTTGACACTTTATTACTCCTCATGAACGGTATTGGCCTGGCAGGAAAACTGAAGGAACTACCGCAGTTTTTAACCCATTGTAAAACTTTATTGCGACCCAATGGTCAAATCCTTTTGGATTCCAGCGACATTCTCTACATGTTTGAACAGGATGAAGACGGTGGGTATTGGATTCCGGGAAATGTGGACTATTACGGGGAGGTGAGTTTTCAAATGGAATACCTCGACAAAAAAGGCCCGGTTTTTGATTGGCTGTATCTGGATTACCCCACCCTGGAAATATATGCCCGGGAAAAGAAATTGAGATGCGAGCTGATATGTGAGGGAGCGCATTACGACTATTTGGCCAAGCTATCCTTAACCTGAATACTATGAACCTTATGCTATCGTTTTACATTAAATGCATGCTATGAAAAAGTATTTTGTGCTCTATTTATTTACCGTGTTATCTCTTTTTTCCTGTTCTTCCGGAGATGATAACGGAACTGACCCTACCGATGATGACCCGGTAGTGGACCGTTCACAAAATCTATTAGCCACAGGCGCCTCAGCCAATGACCTCCTTTCCAACGCTAACTTTGACCGCATTCTGGTTGAAGCCGCTTATGTTACGGGATTCCGGCCTACTCCGCAAACCATGACCCATTTTACAGAGTTTTTACAGCAGCGTACCTTTAAACAAAACATTGATGTTAGTTATCTGGAACTACCTTCTCCGGGAGAAGAAAGTTTGACTTTACAGGAAATTGTAGATTTAGAGCGAGAAAATCGTACCGCCTATAACAATGGGACCACCCTGGCCGTTTATATCTATTTTGCAGATGCCCCGTCGGATGGAGATGATGAAGGGGAAGGCCTGGTCACCTTGGGGGCCGTGTATAGAAACACCTCTATGGTAATCTATGAAAGTACCATTCGAACTCTGGTGGACAGAAGTAGAAATCCTTCGATCACCACCACCGATGTGGAAACTGCTACGCTTAATCATGAATTCGGGCATCTCTTTGGGCTGGTTAATCTGGGTACTGTTGCGGTAAATGAGCATGAGGATCCTGAAGCACCCAATCACTGCGCAATTGAGGGTTGCCTGATGCGTGCCGAACTGCAATTCGGTGTTATTGGCAGAATGGCTATTGCTGCAAAGTCGGAAATACGATCTGCCTGTTCGCTATCGGGACTAAGCGTAATTAACCTATTGGAATCCCGAGCCGCTCGTAACATGGGCGTTATCCCTGAATTGGACGCAGAATGTATATTGGACCTGCAAAACAACGGCGGCCGATAATTAGGGGATATTCAAGTATTTATGGGTTTGCAAAGATACCCGCCATTGAGGATGTTGCATTACATATTCCACAATTAGCGGCATAACTTTTTCACGGACGCTCCACTCCGGTTGCAGAAATAACAGACAATCGTTACCCACCCTGGCCGCGTGTTCCTCGGCAAACTGCAAATCGTGCTTATTGTATACAATTACTTTTAACTCATCCGCTTTTTGATGGATATCCCCTACAGGCAGCTTTACCTTTTTTGGGGAAAGGCAGATCCAATCCCATACACCGGTCAACGGATAGGCCCCGGAAGTCTCAATATGTATTTTTAGATTTTTAGCCTTTAGTCCCCCCGTTAAAGGGCCCATATCCCAGGTAAGAGGCTCTCCCCCGGTAATCACAATGGTGTCCGAATACTTCGCCGCATTTTCAATAATATGCTCAATAGCTGTTGGCGGATGGATCTCAGCATTCCAGCTTTCTTTCACATCACACCAATGGCAGCCCACATCACAGCCCCCTATTCGTATGAAATAGGCCGCAGTTCCCTTGTGATACCCTTCTCCCTGAATGGTGTAGAATTCCTCCATCAATGGCAACATCAGGCCTTGATTCACCAAATGCATTACTTCCTTAACCATAATGCAAAGATACATTACATAAGGGGGTTTCCATTATTTTGATGCGGGCTTGTAACAACTGCTCTTGCTATTCGTCAAACCAAAAACAACTGCGATGACCACTAATAAAAAGACCGCCCGCTTAGCGGGTTTTCTCTATTTGATTGTAGTACTTACAGGGATTTTTAGTCTAATGTATGTACCCTCCCATCTTGTTGTATGGGATAATCCTTTGAGTACCTTACAGAATATTCGGGATTTAAATTCCCTCTTTAGATGGGGCATTGTAGCCGAAAGCCTATGTTTTACGGCATTTTTGTTGTTGCCCCTGGTACTTTACAAACTACTGGCGAAGGTAAACCAATACTATGCCGTAGCCATGGTAGCACTAGCCATACCCAGTGTTCCTATTTTGTTTTCCAACCTCTCCAACAAATTCGCCATCTTGGAATTACTTGAAAACGGAACTCCTGCCACCGGTCAATTACCAAACGAAATCATGTTTTATCTACATCAGTTCAACAACGGCAACCTGATTGGGCAGAACTTTTGGGCCTTGTGGCTTTTTCCTTTGGGATGGTTGATCTATACATCGGGAATACTCCCCAAGATTTTAGGCGGGTTGTTGATGCTGGGCAGCATTGGATATTACCTGGATTTTCTTGGAAGAATCGTTTTTCCGGATTACGGACACTTCGGTATCTCGGACTATATGACTTTACCGGCAAGCATTGGGGAAATAGGAACCTGTTTGTGGCTTTTGCTTATGGGCGCCAGGGAGTATCCAATGGTTACTTCACGGCAATAACATCAATTTCAATTTTTGCTCCTGCCGCCAGGCCTGCAGCAGCATAGGTGGTTCTCGCCGGTTTTTTGGTGAAGTATTTAATATACACCTCATTGAAGGCCTTAAAATCATTGATATCACTTAGAATTACGGTACACTTTACCACATTGTCCAATGTTAATCCGTGATGGTTAAGTACCCCCTGTATATTCTTAATCGTCTGTTCGGTCTCCCCCTGAATTCCGCCCTGCGCCAGTTTTCCAACCGTACGATCCATTCCAATTTGCCCGGCAAGAAAAAAAAGGTTTCCAGCCTGCACGACCTCGCTAAAAGGCGCCTTGGCGCGCTCCGGGTTAGCGGGTTGATGAAAAATGATTTCACTGTTATCCTGTGCGGCCAGATTAGTAAAAAGCAAAATACTTGCTATGTAGCTGAAATGTTTTATGCAGGCATTCATGATCTTAGGTCTTATCTCTGTTTTCCCTGGTCTTAGGCCTATTTTCCCGAGTCCTTTCTTCTTCTGGCAAATTAGGCTATTTTTATCGGAAACAACAGTACATGGATAGAAAAGAAAAGTTCATGGCCCATATGGAAAAAGGATATACCATGAAAGGGGATTATATCACTATGGGAGCTGGAATGGTGGATGGAGAAACGGTTACTAAAGCTTTTGTGAAGGTGCCGTTAAAAACCTTAAACCGACATGGCCTTATTGCAGGGGCCACCGGAACCGGAAAAACCAAAACACTACAGGTTATCGCAGAAAACTTATCGGATAAAGGCATTCCCGTATTGTTGATGGACCTGAAAGGCGATTTAAGCGGTATTGCACAACCCAGTCCGGGACATCCCAAAATTGATGAGCGGCATGAGAAAATTGGACTTCCTTTTGAAGCCAAAGGATTTCCGGTAGAAATGCTCTCCCTCTCGGAGCAAGATGGGGTACGCCTAAGGGCCACGGTCTCGGAATTTGGCCCTGTACTTCTTTCACGAATACTGAATTTAACGGTAACCCAGGAAGGTATTGTAGCTGTGGTATTCAAGTATTGTGATGACAATAAACTTCCCTTATTGGACCTAAAAGATTTTAAAAAGGTCTTACAATACGCTACCGGGGAAGGCAAAAAAGAATTTCAGGCGAACTATGGACGGATATCCACCAGTTCTACGGGTACCATTCTCAGAAAGATCATAGAACTGGAACAACAGGGGGCAGATCTCTTTTTTGGAGAAAAATCCTTTGAAGTGGAGGACCTATGTCGGATAGATGAAAATGGCAGGGGCTATATCAACATTGTTCGCCTGACCGATATACAGGACAAGCCCAAACTGTTCTCCACTTTTATGTTAAGTCTGTTGGCCGAGATCTATGCTACTTTCCCGGAGCAAGGAGATAGCGATAGGCCCGAACTTATTTTCTTTATAGACGAAGCGCATCTGATCTTTGACAATGCCTCCAAGGCCTTATTAGACCAGATCGAGAGTATTGTTAAACTGATCCGTTCCAAAGGGATTGGCCTGTATTTTGTTACGCAAAACCCAACCGATGTCCCGGACGAGGTGCTGGCGCAACTGGGATTAAAGGTGCAACATGCGTTACGCGCGTTCACAGCCAAGGATAGAAAAGCGATCAAACTAACTGCACAAAACTATCCGGATTCGGAGTTCTACAAAACCGAGGAAATTCTGACTGCCCTGGGAATTGGGGAAGCCCTTATCTCCGCTCTGGATGAAAAAGGTCGTCCTACCCCCTTGGCAGCCACCCTGCTCCGAGCCCCTATGAGCCGTATGGACGTTTTAACGGATAGCGAACTCAAAACGGCGATCGGCAAATCGCAGTTGACCAAAAAATATAATGACTCCATTGACCGGGAAAGCGCCTATGAGATTTTAAACGAAAAAATCGAGAAAGCCGAGAAAGAAGCGGAAAAAGAGAAGGCCCGGGAAGAACAACAGAAAGCCACCCGAAGGACATCCTCTGGAAGGCGTAGTACACGGATGAATCCTGTTGTGAAAGTATTGACCAGCGCCACTTTTATCCGGGGCGTTCTTGGCGTTCTAAAGAAAGTGATACGATAGGTGTTAGGTGTTAGGTGTTAGGTGTTAGGTGTTAGGTGTTAGGTGTTAGGTGTTAGGTGTTAGGAAATGAAAAAGAGCATTGGGAACAGCAAAGGGTATACCTGGGGAAATCACTGCAAAGGCTGGCCCTTGGTAGATTCCAAAACCTTAAGCATAAAACAGGAGCAAATGCCTCCTATGACCTCGGAAAAAGTACATTTTCACAGCTCATCACAGCAGTTCTTCTTTGTGCTCAATGGTAGGGCCACAATAAGGTTAGCTGATGAAACTTTTGAATTGCAACCTAATGAAGGGCTTTTAGTTCCCCCGGGGATCAAGCACCAAATCAAAAACAACACACCACAGGAATTAAACTTTTTGGTTATCTCCGAACCCAGTACATTTGAAGACAGAATTGAAGAAAACTTTTAACCTTATGCGAAAGTTGTTGATTTTTAGCGCTTGTATTTTACTTTTCATGGTTGCTTGTGGCGAAAAAGACACCACCTTCTTAATCACCTCCGAAGGTGTAGGCAAACTGGACAAGATTAGCCTGGTTCGTGATTTGGAATTGATCTATGCCGATGATTCTATTGTAAAAGACACCTTTTACCCGGCAATTGGTTCCAGAACCCAAAAGATCAAAGTATTTGAAAAAGGAGGGAAGCATTTATTAACCCTGACGCCCAGTACAGATAGCATTCCTACGGTGGAAAACATCCAGGTAATGGATGCACGTTTTGTTTCGGAAGAAGGTATTGGGCTTAACAGTACATTTCAGGATATCCAAGAGCAATACACCATCAAGAAAATTGTGACGGCTTTGAATAATGTTGTCGTTTTTGTAAATGAAACCAACCTGTACTTTACCATAGATAAGGATCAGCTTCCCGAAAACCTACGCTATTCTACCTCCAATATTGAGGCGGTACAAATTCCAGGAGAGGCAAAAATCAAGTATTTGATGATTGGGTGGGAATAAGCCCGTATTTTTCCCTGTTGGCCAACACTTTTGGACTGTTTTGTTGCATCCACTCCGTAAGCTCCAGTAGACGTTCTACATAACTTTTACCAAAGTCGGTCAGGTTATATTCTACGCGAATGGGAACCTCCGGATAGGCCTTTCGTTCAATATAACCATCCGCTTCCAATACTTTTAAGCGTTGACTTAGCACCTTATTCGATATACCGTATACGTACTTTTTGAGTTTATTAAACCGCAATACCGGAAAATACCCCAGCCAAAGCAAGATCAAAATACTCCATTGATCCGAGGCAACGGACATTACATCCCGAACCGGACAGAGTTCAGGAGGGTTTTTGTAATCCAGGTGCCCAAACATTTTTTCCAATTTTTTACTTGTGGTAAGTTTCTGATTTTCAGTTATGGTTTCCATTAATATACCTGGTTTTATTCCAATCACCCCTTTCTCCTTCGTTGAGAATTGTCTACTTTAGTTTCAAATTAAGAGTAAGTTACAAAAAGTAACCATAATGAAGCAATTCTTCGCCAAATTAGTTCCCGTGGCCTACGGAAAGTACTTTGACCTTTTAGCACTGTTTTCCAAAAAAAAAGCTGCTGCCACAGCTTTTGATGTCTTTTGCATTGTACGCAAAGGGCGAATACAACCCGAACAAATGTCTTATCTGCAACAGGCTAAGTATACCGTGGAAACCGTTAAAGATCACCAGATACAGACCTATCGTTGGAAGGGTACAAAAGACAGGGTGCTTTTGTTACACGGATGGGAGAGCAACACCTTTCGCTGGCGTAACCTTATTGCCCAACTGAGCGCAGCCGGTTTCGACATTATTGCTTTCGATGGTCCTGGACATGGCTACTCTTCGGGTAAAAAAATGCATGTTCCTTTATATGCCTACTGCGCGCAACACATCATAGACAAATACAACCCTAAAGCTGTTGTAGGGCATTCCGTTGGCGGAATGACTGCACTTTACAACGAATATCTAAACCCCCATTCTTCCGTAGAGAAAATTGTTACTATCGGGTCTCCTTCAGAATTCTATGACATAATGCACCACTTCCAAAATTTGCTGCGATTTAGTGATCGGGTCTTGCAGGCACTGGATCAATTTGTTCAAAAGCGATTTGGGTTTGCCATTAAGGAATTCTCCACTTCGGCTTTTGTTAGGACAAATACCAAAAAAGGGTTGCTCATTCATGATGAACTGGATGACATTGCCCCTTTCCAGGCTTCCGAAAAAGTACATGCCCACTGGAAGAACAGCACCTTAATAAAAACAAGGGGATTGGGACATTCCATGCATCAGGATGAAGTAAATGAAAACATTACCGCGTTTTTAGCAGAATAATTGGGCAAAAGATACCTATACTTTACTTTTATGGTAAATTGGGTATTATGGTAATAACTCCTTTCCATGTTGCTATTCCGGTTCACAATCTTGAGGAATGCAGAACCTTTTATCGTGATGTCCTGGGCTGTTCCGAAGGGCGAAGCAGTGATCATTGGGTAGATTTTAATCTCTTTGGGCATCAGGTAGTCATTCATTACAAATCCAAGAGCAATGAAAATGTTCACACCAATCCGGTGGATGGGAAAGAAGTACCGGTCCCTCATTACGGTGTAGTCTTACCCTGGGATACTTTTGAATCTTTTTCGGAAGATCTAAAAACGAAAGGGGTGCAGTTCATAATAGACCCTTATATTCGCTTTAAAGGGCAGGTAGGTGAGCAGGCTACCATGTTCTTTTTAGATCCTGCAGGAAATGCTTTGGAGTTTAAAGCTTTTAGAGATATGGGGCAACTATTTGCTACTTAATCATATTGGCAAAATGCGGTAACCTTCTTTTCCTAAAACAACCGGAATACGCTTATGAAGTAAATGCTATTACCTCCCCATCTTCCGGGATAAATACTTTATTTAAAAGTGCCTCTTTTTTTAACCGTTCCCGGAGCGCATCACGAGTGGTCGGGCAATGATTTACCGCCTCGAGGTGATTTGCAATGATTTCACCTGGTGCATGCTTTACAAATCGAATAATGTCTTCCATATGCATCAACAGCGGCTTGAAAATGTCCAATTGGGCACTACCACAAGCCGCTACCGAAATTGCCGGTTTGTATTCCCTTAATACCTTATCTACATCGTCCGTATAGATGGTATCCGAACTCAGATAGATACTTTTTTGCTCAGGTAGTTCAAGGTAGTATCCCATAACGTTACCCATGGGCTTCGCCACAAAACCATAGCCATGGCGTGCGGGTATACCTTCAATATATCCTCCTAAAAAAGGGATCCTTTTCCAATAATCAATTGCCTGAACTACATTAAGTCCTTTCTTTTTGAAGAATGCTTCGTCCCGGATACTACAAGTAACCGGAATGTTGTTTGCTGTCAAAAACGCTTCTCCCGCCGCATCAATATGATCCGGATGCTTATGGGTAATAAGACAGTGCGTTACCTTGTCTAAAATAGCGTTACTTGCATCAGGTAGCGCTACTATTGGATTTTTTTGAGCCTTGAATCGGAAATACGTGAACGTTGGCATGGTCCCCTTAGGCCCTAACATGGGGTCTATCAAAATCACCGTATCCCAGGTTTCAATAGCCATGGTTGCATTTCTAAGATGATGAATTCGCATGGTACCCATATTTTGAACCGTCAGCCTATTATCAACCCTTTTCTTTTGACCCAAAGGTGTGCAAAAATAAGATTGGGCACCCAGCACAACCAGGCTACAATTTTGTAGGCAATCAGGAATTCACCAAAAGCCAGTTGAAGTAGGGGCAACCAGAGTCTAAGTGTAACGGCCGCAAAACAAGCCGCATAACTATAGATCATCATCCCTTGATGTAAAGAGAGGTCTTTGTTGCGAATAGCCGTATACGCCTTTAACGTGGTATACAGCCAAAACATCCCCAGGAGGATAAAACCCAGGGAGGCCACCCATCCTCCTGTGGCGTAGAATCCTATGTATATGGCACATACGCCACTAATTACCACCGCAAATACATAGATCTTTCCCAGAGTTCTGTGTAAGTTCAGCCTTTTCGTTCGTATTTTTCTACTGAACTGGGACCATCCCGTCATTAACGCAATGCCCCCAAAGGTGATATGCCCGTAGAACCCAATAGTCCATATGGTATTGGCTAATAGCTCATCTGATTTTGAAAACAACAAGCCAATTTTTTCGTTGGCAAACAGATAGAGCAAAGGGTATAATCCCACGCCAATAGCCAAAAAAGCAAATACAAACCAGGCCACTTTGTTTGTTCTCATGATACTAGTATCTCCAACTGGTTAAATCCGCATCTTTCGGAGCAGATTCGGCAATTCTTTTCATTATTTTGGGAACGTACATGCTATTATACCGCAACCGGCTTATATGATTTGGGTTTTCCTGATCCCCGTTCCAGCAATGCTCTGCCCGGTCACCATAATCCACTTCTCCGCCGTAATAGGGATCCGTTGTGTTTTCCAGGAATTCTTCCATCAAATACACTGCATTATTCAAATAATAATTGTCCATATCCCCGCAATAAATATGAATCTTTCCCTGCAACTGTTCTCCCAATTGTTCCCAATCCCGTTCCAAAATATGTCGTAAATCATAATTTTCCTTCCAGTAGTCCGCTACTTCCGGATTGATGGTTCCTGTAAGTTTATCCCATATCCGTTTCGGATAACCGTCCTCTCCCTGCGGGGAATAGGTCGCTTCCCAAATATCCCATTGCTGACCAGACCTAGACTTTGTTCCCAAAACCAGTTCCAGGTGATTGTATTCCCGAACCGTAGTTTGGATATGCCCCAAATAATCACGATGGGCCGGTACTTCCAGTGGTTTGTGTTCACTGGGATAGAAATAGGCATTTTTATCTTCGTAAATATTGGTCAGGCAATACGCTCTAAAGTCAATAGGATCAGGGCAGGCTGCAAAGCAACCGTTATATTCTTCAGGATATTTTACCTGGACCGCAAGGGCTTCCCAGCCTCCTGTTGAACCACCATATAAGAACCGCGACCAACCTTCGCCGATCCCACGGAATTCTTTCTCAATGTAGGGGATCAATTCATACGTGATGGCATCCCCGTAAGGTCCCTGACTGGCAGAGTTTACGGCATAAGAATCGTCATAATACGGGGTAGGGTGTTGAATTTCAATAATTAAAAACCTGGGGAAATCGGGTGCGCTCCATCGCTTGTAAAAATCATAGGCCTCCTGTTGTTGTATGATGTTGTATCCCTTTACATCAAATCGGGCTGAATAGTCCGGTTCCAGATTGGGATCCGGTGGCGTAGTCCTGAACCCTCCAAAATCATCCGGAAAATGACCGTGAAAGATCATCAACGGATATTGAGCCTCAGGATGTTCTTTGAAACCTTGGGGCAACAGCACATGTGCCCCTAAATACATATCCCTTCCCCAAAATTCCGAAAGCTTTTCAGATCTTATTTTTATGTGTTTGATCCATTCGGTATCCTCAGGCGCTTCAATAGGAGGAATTACCTCTTCCATCACTACTGTTATATGGTCGAGACCCTTTTCCCCCACCTTTATTTTGAAAGGTTTACTGTAAAGATTCCCCGGGGAACGGTTCCATTGCTGACCCTCTCCATTATCCATGGGTAACTTTACGGTATGGCCCGTAGCCAGGGTAAAGGTTTCGTAGGTATGCAACAGCGCTTGTACATGGTATTCCCCGGGGGGAACATCGGCCAGGCTGTTATACGGAAAACCAAATACAGAAGCGTCAAAGGTTACTGCCTGTCCGGGCATCATCCCTTCCACATCCATTCCAAACACCAGTTGAGGGTCCAATCCTGCGTTGATTTGAAAACGCGGTTCTTTTTCATCATTGGTAGAAAGCATCAGTAACAACCGTCCATCCAGGTTCTCGGCGCTGGCCGCATCGGAAAAAGAAACCGCAATCTCTATTTTTCGGGAATTGCTCCTCTGGCAACCTAATACCAACATCAACCCAAAGAGTATGAAATGATAGCGTTTCATGATCTTTATTTTTGATTTCAATAAGATAGGAAATTTAATGTTGGTAAGGAAGAATAGTTTAAACCCCAAAAAAGTATGCACTGCTACAGTTCATCGAATAGCTTGCCTTTCAGACAAGATTACCCCCTAAAAAACGTTGTGATAACACATACCCAAATTTTACAATGTCATGAAAACCATCCTACTATTGCTTACGGTATTTTTCACCAGTTTGGCGGTGACCAGTTGCACTAATGATGAAGGAGAAGACCTGGAGATACTTACCCCAAATGATGAAGAGGAAACCTTGGTGAAAGATGCTTTGGAAGCTGACCAGAAGAACTAAACCTTCTATGCTAATTTTGCCTACGTTCCCGCGCTAAGAGGGTATTTTTTAACAACATGGCTATGGTCATGGGGCCCACACCCCCCGGTACCGGAGTGATATGAGAAGCTTTGGGCGCTACTTTATCAAAGTCCACATCACCGGTAATATAATAGCCTTTTTCTTTAGTAGCATCCGGAACACGGGTAATACCCACATCAATAATTACCACACCTTCTTTTACCATATCCGCCTTGAGGAAATCTGGGACACCCAGTGCGGAAACGATGATATCCGCCTTTTGGGTAAGTTCTTCCAGATTTTTTGTTCTACTATGCGTAAGGGTTACCGTGGCATTGGCTGCCTTTCCCTTTTGACTCATTAATATGCTAATAGGCCTTCCTACAATATGGCTTCTGCCAATAACCACAGTATGCTTTCCTTCCGTCTCAATATCGTATCTTCTTAGAAGCTCCATGATACCGAAAGGTGTGGCCGGGATAAAGGTTTCCATGTCCAAGGCCATTTTACCAAAGTTAGTCGGATGAAACCCATCTACATCTTTATCCGGATGTACCGCCATTAATATTTTTTCTTCATTAATGTGTTTGGGCAGAGGTAATTGTACAATGTAACCGTCAATAGCATCATTGGCGTTTAATTCGGCAACCTTTTGTAACAAGGCTTCTTCAGAAGTTTCTTCCGGAAGATGTACTAAAGTAGATTCAAAACCAATGCGTTTACAGGAACGTACTTTGCTCCCCACATAGGTAAGGCTAGCACCATCATTTCCTACCAAAACCGCTGCCAGGTGGGGCACTTTCTCACCGTGTGCTTTCATTTCTGCCACCTGGACTGCAATCTCATCTTTGATTTGGTTGGCTATTTTTTTTCCGTCTAGGAGGTTCATCAGGTTTTAAAGTTTAAGGTTCAGAGTTTAAAGTTCAAAGTTGATCTCATCTATTTTTATACTTGAAGCCTTTATACTCCGATTTTGACAGATAGTTCATGAACGAACCTATTTTTTTGCTCTCCAAAAGTACTTTTTCTTTTAAGTTTTCAAAATTAGACTTATCAATATACTCTTTATCCAATGTCCTATAAAGTTGGGACCTAAGTTCACCACAAGATGATTTTGCAATACTCAAAAATTGAACAAACTCTCTATTGCCATTCCGTTCAAAACCTTCAGCTATGTTATCCATTATAGAGCCCGAAGACTTGTCCATTTGATCCCTTAAGGCATAATTTCTACCTAACGGAGTATTCTTGATTAAATCATGGATATCGTTGCAGATTTCCCGTGCTAACTGCCAAATTTCAAGGTCTTCGAAAGTATCAATTTTTGGCATATTGTTAATTTCAACCAATAACAAACCTTGAACCTTGAACCTGAAACCAAATCATCCTAACGCATGTTTTGCATCATCTGCATCATTTGTTTGCCTTTGCCGCCCTGCATCATTTTCATCATTTTACTCATTTGGTCAAATTGCTTTAAAAGCTGATTGACGTCTTGAATACTTCGCCCACTGCCCGCAGCGATGCGCTTTTTCCTGCTGGAATTCAACTTTGAAGGATTCGCTCGCTCATCCGGTGTCATAGAATAGATCATGGCTTCAATATATTTAAACGCATCATCATCTATATCCATTCCCTTTAGGGCTTTCCCCACCCCCGGGATCATCCCCATCAAGTCCTTCATACTGCCCATTTTTTTCACTTGCTGGATTTGAGTAAGAAAATCGTCAAAACCAAAGCGGTTTTTAGCAATCTTCTTCTGTATTTTACGTGCCTGTTCCTCATCAAATTGTTCCTGTGCGCGTTCTACAAGGGAAACCACATCCCCCATCCCTAAAATTCGGTCCGCCATTCTGGAAGGATAGAAAACATCAATAGCATCCATCTTCTCCCCGGTCCCGATAAATTTAATGGGTTTGTTGACTACGGATTTAATGGAAATGGCAGCACCACCGCGTGTATCCCCGTCCAACTTGGTTAAGATTACCCCATCAAAATTCAAGACATCGTTGAATGCTTTGGCGGTATTCACGGCATCCTGACCGGTCATGGCATCTACGACAAAAAGTGTTTCCTGGGGTGCAACAGCCTTATGAATGTTGGAAATCTCATCCATCATTTCGGCATCAATCGCAAGACGACCTGCGGTATCAATGATCACTACATTGGCTCCCAGGGATTTGGCATGTTGAATCCCGGCCCTGGCAATTTCCACCGGATTTTTGTTCTCACGATCGGAATAGACCTCTACCCCTACCTGTTCCCCCACAATATGCAATTGGTCAATAGCAGCGGGACGGTAAACATCACAAGCCACCAAAAGGGGTTTTTTACTCTTCTTGTTTTTAAGATAGTTCGCCAGTTTTCCGGAGAAGGTGGTCTTACCAGAACCCTGAAGACCGGACATCAAAACTACGGAAGGAGCACCGGTTACATTAATTCCTTCTGCTTCCCCTCCCATAAGTTGGGTAAGCTCGTCTTTTACGAGCTTCACCATCAATTGACCAGGTTGAAGGGTAGTCAATACGTTTTGCCCTAAGGCCTTTTCCTTCACCGTGTTGGTAAACTCCTTGGCAATTTTAAAATTTACATCCGCATCTAGAAGTGCACGGCGTACCTCTTTCAGCGTTTCCGCAACATTAATTTCCGTTATCTTCCCATGCCCTTTTAGCGTATGTAGGGCCTTGTCCAGCTTTTCGCTTAAATTATCAAACATCTGCTTGCATCATTTTTAAAGAAAAACAAATTTAAGAAATACCGCTATTATAAAGGCCTCAAGCAAAATCAAAAAAAGCGACCTGAAACAGGTCGCTTGTCTTTACAGGAGAAATCTTGATTTAAAAGGATCAATTGCGTTCAAAAGTCAATAAATCCTCATCGTCATCATCGTCATCGTCGTCATCGTCGTCATCCGCCAAACGAATTCGGGTATCACTATATTCCAAAACGTACCAATCTTCTTCCAGATCATCAAAGTTTTCATTTGAAGTTGAGAAATTTATGATAAATTCCAAATCATCGGCATCATCCATATCGTCATCGTCGTCATCCAACTCAACCCGCCAGGTACCATTGATAACAGTGGAACCATTGTCCGCTGAAATACTACCATCTGCTCCAAAGGAGAACGCAAAGCCGTTAAAATCACTTGTTTCATCTTCTCCGTCATCCACAAAACGTGAAATTCGCCAGGAGCCGTTTTGGGCTGAGTTTTGGAGTGAGGTTACATCCATGCTATCAAATTGACCGTTGGCTCCGTCGTCGTCGTCATTGTCACAAGAGGTCATAAGGATAAGCGTGCTAAAAATAAAGGCAGTTTTCCAATACTTAATTTTCATTTTCTTAGTGTTACTATGTTATACATTTTTTAGCCGGCACAGAAGCACTGTTTTGGTAATCATTGGGACACTTTTAAAAAAGGACGGTTTTGGGGCAAACCGTCCTTCTCTACTTAAAGATTTGGAGCACAAAAAAGGTTACATTTTTTTCTCGAAGACCAGGGTTTTATTTGTTACGTCGTCATCCTCATACACCAATTCAATCCTTTCCGGGCCGACGCTAGACACATACCATGCTTCCGTCAATTCCTCAAAGGGATCATCCTCTCCCAGGTTCAGGTACACTTTAAGATGGTCATCCGTATCGCGAAGTACTCTCCAAACGCCTGCCAATAACGGATCGTCATCTACAGAAACCTCTACTTGATTGAACATGGAGAAACCAAAGTCCATCCCGGCAAAATCATCGGTCTTAACCTCGCCTTCATCATCAAGCAGGGTTACGTTCCAAAGTCCTCCCAGCATGATATTTCTGATTTCAGCAACATCGTCGTCTCCTGCATTGTCATCACAAACTTTCTGGAGTTCCATTTCAGAGTCAGAAGCCTCATCCTTTAATACCAACTCACTGGTTTCCACAACGCTGTCACCATCAATCTCTACAACAGGCCACTCCAGCGTTACTGCAATTTCTCCTGTGATCTCAATAAAAAGGGTTCTCTTACCGCTCATATTAGAGCCTACTTCCCAGGTACCTTCAAGGGTGGTAATACCATCTCCCAGGGTAACCATTCCGTTCTCACCGAATATGAATTCATATCCCAATAACCTGTCGATATCTTCACCTTGAACTTCCAGGTCTTCAATGATCCATTCGCACTCTTTTAAGGTATTGGTAAGGGTTTCAATGCTGATGATTCCGTTATCACCGTCGTCATCACCATCATCATCGTCATCGTCATCACAACGCCTTTTTAGAATAATTCGGTTCCCGTTTTCCGTGTAGAACTTTATCTTACCTTCCTCAATTTCGTATACCAACCATTGCAGATTAAAATCAACAAGGGTATCAAATTCCATGGTCAAAACCGGACCGCGATCAGTAAACTCAACACTCCATTCACCTTCTACCTCAGTTCCCATTCTGTTCTTAATTTCTACATCACCATCATCATCAAAATCCAGAACATACTCCAGGTATTGCTCAGTGGCATCTGCCTCTCCACGAATGAATTCACGAATTTCCCAGGGGCAATCGGTAAGGAATTCAACAAAACGATCATCATCAAAGTCGTCATCGTTATAATCGTCATCATCATCTTCGTCACATTCTTCTTCAGCCGCTTCCAAAACCCGGGCCAATTCTGCATTGCTGTTTACTTGAACCTCAGTACCATCAAACTTCTTAAGCGTTACAGGGAAGTCAATACTGATCAGATCGTCATCGTCACGCTCATCAAAGAACAAGTGTAATTCCCGATCACTATTGATGGTAAAACTACCTGTTTCTTGCTCGTCAATATCAAAGGTGAATAAAGTAATAGGATATACAAAGTCTACACATTCAATATCATCATCATCACCGCCTTCCTGGCATTGTGCCGCTAACTCTCTAAGCGCTTCTTTGTTCTCAATAACTACCTCCCTAAAATCGGAAAGGACAATAGTAATAGGAAAGATGATTTCCAAAACATCTTCATCATCATCAAACTCATCAAAGATCTCTTCAATCAATTTTAAATCTTCAATACTGTCAATAGTGATTTCGATGCCACCTGCTTTGACAGTATACGGAAACTGGACAGCAATACAACTGGCTTCATCCACAATATTGTCAAAGGACCCGTCATTAGATGCTGTTTTAACAATTAAATCTGCAGTGTTGGATCCTGCTTCCAGGGTTTCCTGGTCATTGTTCCCTACCTCTTCAAATTCATCCTGGCAGGAGTTGAATAATAGTGCTGTAGCAATGAAACCCGCATACAACACATTAGTGATTAACTTTTTCATAACGATTTGGATTACTTTTTTGTTAGTACAGCCTTAAAACAATCAATTGTTAAAATACCCTACTCAAATTTTCACATTTTTTAAAATATCTTTGACAAAGCTTGTTAAAATCATAGCATGGGCAATGTTTGTGAAGAGTCTGTCTTCAACGCTATTTTTACTACTAATTCCAGAACGGTTTTTAATTACATCTATTATAAGTTTGGTAACGAGGAACGGGCCAATGATGCTGTCCAGGAAGCGTTTGTGAAGCTTTGGGAGAATTGTGCCAAAGTAGCTCCGGAGAAGGCCAAAGCCTATTTATACACGGTAGCGAATAACTTGTATTTAAATGTGATCAAAGCAGATAAGGTCCGCCTAAAATATGCCGATAAGCATTCCAATAGCATCAATCAGGAATCACCGGAGTACCTTATGGAAGAAAAGCAGTTCCAAAATAAATTGGATGCTGCGTTAAATGCGCTACCGGAAAATCAACGCGCTACCTTTCTCTTAAATCGGATAGATGGAAAAAAATATGCTGAGATTGCCGCTATGGAAGGGGTAAGTGTCAAAGCGATAGAAAAACGCATGCATTTGGCCTTAAAATCCTTGCGGGAAAAAATTGATGGGATTTAGGGTTGGATGTTGGATGTTTGGTGTTTGGTGTTTGGTGTTTGGTGTTTGGTGTTTGGTGTTTGGTGTTTGGTGTTTGGTGTTTGGTGTTTGGTGTTTGGTGTTTGGTGT